>QCHA01000001.1:0-590000 GCA_003279685.1 Pelagibacteraceae bacterium AG-390-L03
CAAAATATTCGATAAAATGTTTCGTGATAAAGGCTTAATTTTATCTGATCATAAGAAAAATAAATTAGATAGAAATTTAAAGGAAATTTATGAGGAGACCCCTGTAATTTCATCATTTATTTCTGAAGATAATAAAATTTATTGCAAAATACCTATGGATGTAAAGTTAAATCTCATAAACGAAAAAGAGATAAAATTAACAAATTATAAAATTGAACATCATGATCTTGGAAGCATGTTATCTATCTGTGTCAATCAGATAGTAAAAAAAGAGGATGGATACTATTTAGATTTAATCTCTAATATTGTTATACCTTGTAATGAGAAATTATTTAATATTATAAGTCCAAATAATATTGAATTTAATTTAGTTAATGCTGGCCTAGTTTACAAAAAGTTTAATTATATTAACAATGAAAAAACTTTAGTAGATACTTTTAAAAAGATTTATCTTAAACATAATTTAACGAATTTTTATGGACCATTAATTTTTTTAAAAACCCAATCATTACAAAATAATAATTACGAAGGTTTAGCAAAAGACTATAGATATCAATTAATTTACGGAGTAACTAAATCAGGAATTTTTGATGATAGATTTTATATTTGGGATTCTCATGATCTTGATTTTACAAGAAAAACATTAAACAAAATTGGTCTGACTGATAAATTCTTACAGTACTGTGAGGCTTATTTGAATCAAGATTATCAGAAAATTATAGAATTTTTTAGAAAATTACTATTAGATAAAAATTCTGTTCTCTTGTTTCTTAAAGAAATTGATATTTTAGATAAATATATTGAACAAGAAAAATTGAGCAAATACCATGATAATGAAAAATTTGTAACAGGTTTATGTTTGCCAGATAAGTTTATTTCATTAACATTAATTATTTTTTACAGTGACAATGGTCAATTTTTGCCATCTATAGATAGTACTTCTGGTAAGATTTATAAAACTGAAATTGATTTAGCCT
Source organism: Pelagibacteraceae bacterium AG-390-L03 (assembly GCA_003279685.1). Lineage (GTDB taxonomy): Bacteria > Pseudomonadota > Alphaproteobacteria > Pelagibacterales > Pelagibacteraceae > Pelagibacter. The sequence continues at coordinate 978 of QCHA01000001.1, forward strand.
CAATAAAAGAATTTAAAGTTGGTGGTGTAGAATCTCTTATAGATCAATTTTGGTATCCCTTTACTGAAAATGTATCACCATTTGATTTACACCATGTCTATGAACCTAACACAGTTTTAGCTAATCAGTTTGATATACAAGATAGCATGATGCAAGGTGATGAAAGTAAAAGATTATTTGATAACATAAGTTTGGAAGGTGATTTAGATAAGGCAATTAAAATGGTCACTGACATTATAGATGAAGCAAATAATAATAAAATTTGGACGATCCCTTATAAGGCAAAAGTTCAAATTCAATTTGGAAATTTCCAATCTTTAGTTATTTCAGAGTACAAAAATAAAATACATTTTTTGTTATATAATTCTAATTATTTATCATTTTATGGAAATCTAGATATTGATAAAAAAGAGTGGAATATAGGAATGCTAGATCATCTACCAGACGATTTTAATGGAGATAGTGATATTAGAATAAGAGTTGCTTTACAATTATTAATTGCAAGTATCATTAGAGATTTTTGGGTTGTTGAAGTGAGAGAGTCTATATTTGATTATTCTAAAAAAAGAATAAAATTAAAAATTGCTGGTGAAAAAATAATAAAAGAAACAGTTAAATACATCCCTAGAATAAAATATGTTAGAAAAATGTTAACTCATAATGTTGAAACAGGATTAAATTATACTGAAAGAAGAGCACATTGGGTGGTAGCTCATTTAAGAAAAATTCAAGGTAAACCCTCTAATACAGCAGTCGCTTTAGCAAAAAATTATAATTTTGAGATAAAGGAAAATTATACATTTGTTAAACCACACGAAAGAGGAAGTCTTAAAGGTAAAAATGTTATGTATAGAAGTAAATCAGCTTTAAAATTACTTTTTCAGGAAAATATCACAGTTTCTCCTGGTTCAGAAACCCCTGAATGGTTTAAATTTGAATTGGATGTTAATAAATGGTTAATAAAAAATAAATTTGAAACTATTCACACAGGTGGTTCTGGTGATGGTGGTAAAGATATAATTGCAACTAAAATAATTGATAAGGAAATACAAACTTTTCTTTTTGAATGTAAATGTTGGAAAACACCAGTAGGTATTGGCATTGTGAGAAATTTAGTTGGTACTTTAACTGATTATCCGCCAGGAACAATTGGAGCAATAATTACAACATCAAATTTTACATCTGATGCAATCGAATACGCTGAAAAAAAAGATATAATGTTGATAGATGGTCAACAACTATTGAATCTCAATTTTTTAAATTAGGAATTCTGTGGACGTCTCAAGTATGTCCTAAGTTTTGAAGTTTAGACAATTCAATAATAAAATATTTTAGCTTTATTGAATATTGTTATAGGATTTTATAGGATAACTCGATTTAAACTCGATTTAAAAGATATAAAACAATGACTGGACTAGTGTGAATAAAGAAAACGCAAGTAAACTGTGGAAAATCATACAGGAAGCTGGCGATTATTTGGTAGGTCAACTACCTGATCACTCAAATCATCCTAAAGGCAGAAACTCCTATGCTCATGTTGCTATATGTGTGAAAGATCATTTTAATGCTAGTTATAAAGATATTCCTGACGAAAAGTTTGAGGAAGTTGTAAAATATATTGAATTTTTAAAACAAAATCCTAATTAGAATTTTTTAAAGTCTCTAGCAAGCCATCAACGTCTTGTTCTTGAGTGTTCCAAGCAGCAACCAATCTTACAGATTTACCATCAAGTTCTTCTTCATTCATTTTATAACCTTCTGAATTTAAATGTTCGATCATTTTTCTTGGAAACTTTGCAAAAACTTCGTTTGCTTCTGTTGGATATGAAAGTTTAATATCTGAATAAAGGGCCAATCCATCACTTAATTTTTTTCCCATCTTATTTGCATGCTTTGCATTTCTAAGCCATACATCATTTGAAATATAAGCATCTAATTGAGCTGAAACAAAACGCATTTTAGACAATAAGTGCCCTGCTCTTTTCATTAAAAATGCAATATTACCTACTAAATCTTTCTTAAAAAAAATTATTGCTTCGGCTGCAAGACAACCATTTTTAGTTGCACCAAATGACAATACATCAATACCAGATTTCCAAGTCATCTCAGCAGGAGTTGCATCAAGAGAAACTAATGCATTAGCAAATCTTGCCCCATCCATGTGCATATTAAGATTATGTTTATGAGCAACATCTGAAATCTCTTTAATTTCATCTAGTTGATAAACTTCTCCGGTTTCACAAACTTGTGTGATACTAACTGATGAAGGTTGTGTATGATGAACAATTCCTTTTCCACCAATTGCTTCGTCTAATTCTTTAGCAGTTATTTTTCCATTAATTCCTTTTAATGTAACTAGTTTTCCGCCTCCTGTATAAAACTCAGGAGCACCACATTCATCTGTATTTATATGAGATAACTTATGACAATAAATGTTTCCAAATGATGGTGTCATTGTTGATAGTGCCAAGGCATTAGCTGCAGTGCCTGATGCAGTAGGAAAAACTATCACTTCTTTTTCAAAAATTTCTGAGAACTTTTCTTGTAATTCAGTAGAAATTTGGTCATTTCCATATGGAGTGCTGTCACCATCATTTGCTTTTATAATTGCGTCCAAAACTTCTGGACAAGCACCTGCAACATTGTCTGAAGCGAATTTTACCCGCTCCCTTTTTGTTTTAATTTTAGCCATATTATTGTTTTGGAAAGTAATCTTTGAGAGTTCCTTCTCTATTAACATCAGCCGTACAGCAATGTAAGCCTCCTCCAAATGCATAAGCGTCACGCAATTCTACAGGGATGACTTCCATGCCTAATTTATCTAATTGCTCTTGCTGATAAACTTCACTTTTTTCAACACAAACAGTTTTAGGATCTAGAACTAGTACATTCATTGATAACCAAGTTGATGAATAACATAAAGGTGGTGGTTCATTATGAGCAGGTTGTGCGCTATCAACAATTTCCCACCCATTATCTTCAAATAATTTTCTCTGTTCTTTTGGCAATCTTCTTTGAGGGTTATTAATTATTAATCCTTCTTTAATTGGAGTAAATGTTGCATCAATATGAATTGGGTATGGATCACCTGGAAAATTAACAGCATGAACTCTGTGTTCTTTATAATGTCGTTTTAACCAATCAATTCCTTTTAAATTTGTTGTAAAACCATGCTGAACTACAAGATCTTTACCAAATCTAAGCACATCTGCTGCATCGAATAAAGGTTCTTCTTCAGTAGTTACAAAAAATTTATCCTCAGTCCATTCTAATCTTTTTTGAATACCAATTTTATCTGATAAATAATCTTTTCTATAATCTTTGTCTGTAAGTCTTGGTTTTGGTGCTGACTCATGTCTCATATTTGGGTCTTGGTTATAATATTCTTGAAGCAACGGTCTGTAGCAAAGATATTCAAACCATCTACAACGGTAACTCATTGTAGCCTCTAAAATTTCATTTCCTACTGTAAGCAAAACATCTCTTGGAGGCATACAACCAAACATCGTCTCAGCTTCCCAGTCTGGTGTTGAAGTTTTTTGATTAAAATCAATTGGAGAAGGACGATCTACTTTAACTCCTCGTTTAATAAGCATATTTGAAAAATCATCTAGTAGTTGGTTTGCTTTATCGACAGTGTCTTTAATTCTTGGGCCAAACTGACCCCGCATATCACTATCTTCAGGAACTTTAGCATCAAGTGCTGGTTCAGGAGCTGGTATGCAAGTTCCATCTGCTCTTCCAACAATCACATGCTTTAATGGATCCCATTCATTCCAGCTATTTACGATAGTTTTATCAGTCATAAAATATATCAGTTTTTTATTATATTATGCTCAGGCCCGAAAGGAAATTTTGTAATATTCTCTGCACTATCTTTACCAATCAACAATATATCGTGCTCTCTATATCCCCCTGCTCCAGGATTTCCTTCTGGAATCATAATCATTGGCTCCATTGAGACCACCATATTTTCTTCAAGGACTGTATCAATATCCTCTCTAAGTTCTAGTCCAGCTTCTCTTCCATAAAAATGTGAAAGAACTCCAAACGAATGTCCATATCCGAATGTTCGATATTGTAAGTAACCAAGTTCAGCAAATAATTCATTAAGTTCATGGCAAATATCAGAACATTTAATACCTGGCTTAATTAATTCTAATCCACGTTTGTGGACTTTGACATTTGCTTCCCAGGCTTTAAGGCTTTCGTCATCAGCATGATCTAAAAATAATGTTCTTTCTAAAGCTGTATAATATCCAGAAATCATTGGAAAAGTATTTAAAGATAAAATATCTCCTTTAATTAACTTTCTATTAGTTTTTGGATTATGAGCTCCATCTGTATTAAGACCAGACTGAAACCAAACCCAAGTATCCATATATTCAGCATCAGGATAAGTTTTAACAATTTCTCGTTCCATACAATCACGTCCGGCTATAGCAATCTCAATTTCAGTATTTCCTTCTTTGATATTTTTAACAATTTCTTCACCCCCTAAATCAGCAATTCTTGCTCCATTTTTAATAATTTCAATTTCCTCATTAGATTTAATCATTCTAAGTTCCATTAAATTTTTTGAGACATCGCTAAAAACAGAAAAAACAAAAATAGATCCTATTTTCTCTCTCATATCTAAGGTGACATGATCATTTTCAAGTCCAATTGTTTTTGGGGGATCATCTCTACCAATAATTGAAACTATAGCTTTTAGAAAATTGTCTCTTTTCCAATCCGTATAAATTACATTCTCACAATGAGATCTTCTCCAAGGTTGACTTGAATCAATATTGGCTGAAATTGTTGAAATCTTATTTTTAGTAACAACACAACCATAAGGTCTACCAAACGAACAATAAATAAACCCTGTATAATAAGCAATATTATGCATTGATGTTAAAATGACCATATCAAGATTGTTCTTATCCATTATTTTTCTTAGATTATTTACTCTCCTATCGTATTCTGAATTTGAAAAAGGAAGCTTAACCTTCTCTCCATTTTTTAGTGAAAAAAAATCTGGTCTTTCCATAAAATTAATTTAATCCAATATATCTTTTATTCCATCTCATTACTAAACTGTAGTAGGTAAGGGATATAAAAAGAAAAAAACCACCAATAATAGTATTTGTTGTTGGTATCTCATTAATACCAAATAAAGGTAACCAAACCCAAAAAATTCCACCAATTACCTCGGTCAAAGATAGTAATGTTAATTCAGCAGCTGGAATAGCTTTTGAACCGATTGAGTACAAAATTAATCCCAAACAAACTAATGTTCCATGTAAAGAAAATAATGAACTGTTGTAGCTTGTTGAAAAGAAATTTAAATCTTTATAAAAAATCATTATAGTTGCAAAAACTACACAGAACAAACCAGCGAATGCAGTTGTTGTAAACTTTGGTGTATCTTTACGCCATCTAAGTGATACAGAAAAAACTGCAAAACCAACAGATGAAGTCATACCAAAGACAAATCCAATTAAAGAAGTTTCCGAGTTGTTACCCACCGCCATTATTCCTATACCAACAGTCGCAATAATTATTGATATCCAAACATTTAAAGAAATTTTTTCTCTTAAAAATAAAAAAGCCAATAATGCAGTAAAAAATGGCATAGCTGCTAAACATAATAAAGTAATAGCAGCACTAGTATTAGTAATAGAAAACATAAAAGAAATCATTGCAACACCTAAGCCTGACCCTCCTATTAAGCCAGATAAACCAATCTTAAAATAATTTTTGTAAAAATTCTTTCCTTCTTCAAAAAACAAATATAAATTTAAAAGAATAAATATTGTAAGGCCTCTCCCAAAAATATACTGCCAAGGAATTAATTGAGGATCATTCATATATCTAACAACCAAAGGACCAAAGGACCATACTAGGCCAGCAAATAATACTACTGGTACCGCTATTCTAGGATTTTTAAGCTCAATCATATCCAGATGTTTAATTGTAAATAGTTTTAACTACAACAAAAATGAGATGTATTAGATTAAAGATTGATTAATATGATTTGGAAAAAAACAATCAACAATCTGACCTTTTTTAAACTTAGATTTACCAGCTGGTAATAGCGTCCAAATATTTGATTTAACAAATGATTTAATTCTAAAAGACTCTTGTCCTTTTAAAATTTCAACTTGGATTTTTCCATTTTTAGTTGTGTTTAATTTACTCTTAGCAAATCTTGTAAAATTCTTCTTTTTAATAAAATCATTTTTTAAAATAGCCTTAACTGGTTTTTCCTCACTAATACCCATCACATTAGCAATATAAGGATAAACAAAAAATCTAAAACAGGCTGCTGAGGACATTGGATTTCCTGGTAAGCCAAAAATTACTTTTTGTTTGTTTTTAATCTTTGCAAACAAAACTGGCTTGCCTGGTCTAATTGCTACACTTTTAAAATAATTAGATAATTTAAATTTTTTAATAACGTTCGGAACAAAATCAAATTTACCCGCAGAAACAGCTCCCGATGTAATAATAATATCTGTTTTAGAATTCATCATTTTAGATATTTTTGATCTAAATATATTCTCATGATTATCTTTTAAAATTCCACCATCTTTAAAATTGAATAAAAGATTTTCATTTAAATTATTGATGTAGTGACTATTTGAATTTCTAACTTTCCAACTAGGGACATTGTCACTATTAGATATTTCATTGCCTGTAGAAAAAAAAAGAATATTAATCTTTTTTTTAACAGTAATATTTTTAATGCCCAATGTCTTAAAAGCTAAAACATGATTTGGCTGAATGATTGTATTCTTTTTAACAACTATTTCTTTTTCTTTAAAATCAGATCCAGCAAATCTAATGTGATTATATTTAGTTATTTTTTTATTTATTAAAATATTTTTCTTATCTGGATAAAAAATAATCTTTTCAATTGGAATAATGGTATCAAAACCTTTTGGAATGATGCCACCCGTCATGATTTCTACAGTATCATATTTTTTAATTTTCTTTTTGAAGGGCTTATTACCTGCTGCAATTAACCCTATAATCTTAAATTTCTTTGGAAAATTTTTTTTTATACTTTTAGTGTCATTTGAATTAATAGCATATCCATCAAAAGCAGCGTTATCTTCTGATGGGTAATTAATTTCAGAATAAACATTTTTTGAGACAACTCTATTTAAAGAATTTATACTTTTAATATCTTCATGTTTAATTTTGATAGTTGCTTTTTTTAAAATTCTTTTTGAATATTGATAACTAATCATTTCACAAATTTTCTATAGCTTTTTTTAAATCTTCTTTAGTATTTATATTAAAGAAAGGATCTTTATTTTCAAACTTCATATTAATATTTTTAACTCCTATGCTATTTGCCCAAACCTCTACTTTTCGCTCTCCTTTATCTAAATCTTCTTCTAATTTATCTATTAAATCTATAGACCATAGACCAAATATATTATGTCTAGTATTATTTGATTTGATAAAAAAAAGTTTACCTTTTTCCATATTTATTTTATTTAAAAAATCTTTTAATAATTGATTTTTAAAAAAGGGAGTATCTACAGGAAAAGTTGAAATCCATTGATAATTTTTATTATTTTCTTTTACCCATTTCATTGCAGTCAAAACTCCACCTAATGGTCCTAGGTCTTTCTTAAAATCTTTAATTAATGAAATCTTTTCAGATTTTTTAAAATTAATTAAGTTGTTAGAAACCAGTAATACTTCATTAAATTCGTCTAAGATTTCAGACAAAATATAATCAATCAATAATTTATCACCTAATTTAACTTGTGATTTATCTTCACCAAATCTTTGTGACTTTCCGCCTGCTAGTACTACGCCTAAAATATTGTTATGCTGCATTTATCAAAATATAAAACATTAAAGATTGAATTAAAGAAATATAATGGATTTAAGAATTTTAGAAATAGCGTCCCATACAGAGAATAATAAGATTCTTGAAAATTTTACTCATAAGTCAAAAAACAAAAATCCATTATGTGGGGATGTAATGGAAATAAGCTTAATAGTAAAAAATGATGTAATTGAAGATATGGGATATCAATGTAAATCATGTGTTTATTGCCAAGCATCAGTCAGTTTACTTTCTAGAAAAATAAAGAATAAAAAGATTAATGAAATAAGGGATTTTGTAACTAATGGTGAAAAATTATTTGAAGATGTTAAGGTAACCATGGAAAAACATTGGAAAGATTTTAAAATAATTTTAGATAAAAAAAATCTAGCTAGAAAAGAATGTTTGTTACTTCCTTTGAGAACTATCTCAAAGGCCTTAAAAATTTAAATGATTAAAATTACAAAACCTATATTAGAAAAAGCATTAATCGCTGGTTTTTTTTCAGCGTTTACTATTGGTGTGTTAACAGTTCTTACTTACAAAAGTACTTTAGGTTATTTTTTGGCAGGTTCTTTTGGTTCATCTATGGTATTATTGTTTGGCTTTCCCGAAAGCCCGTTTGCTCAACCTAAAAATGTTTTTTTTGGTCATTTATTAACTGCATTTGTTGGGGTAGTTTTTGTAAATTATATTCCGCTACCGATTTATATTAATATTGCGCTTGCTGTTGGAGTTGGAGTTTTTTTAATGATTTTATTAAATGTAGTTCACCCGCCTGCAGGTGGAAATCCCATAATGGTAATAATAGGAAGTGTTTCCTATGAGTATTTGATTAATCCAATTATTTTTGGTTGTATAATAATTTTATTACTTGCAATAATAGTTAACAAATACATTTTAAAAAAAAATTATCCTTTGAAATAATTTTATGAATTCTAAGTATAAAGTTTTAAAATTCAACTCTAGTAAATTTGAAAATGTAGAAGATTTAGTTTCAATTGAAGAACCTTTAGAAATTTCTTTAAAATTTAAAGAACAAGATAAATGGATTACTCAAAATTTATCAATCACTATGAGAACCCCAGGTAATGATGAAGATCTTGTAAGAGGTTTTTTGTTTAATGAGCAAATTATTCAAAATATTAAAGATATTGACACTATTGAAAGTTATGGGGATAAAGTTGGTCAATACAATATTCAAAATAAGATTTTAGCCTCACTTAATAATTCTCAGAATGTTAATATTTCAAAAATCAAAAGAGATTTTCTAACTAATTCATCTTGTGGTGTTTGTGGTAAATCATCTTTAGATGCACTAGAGATTATAAAAAAGAATAAAACTAACGCTTCAGAACCAAAAATTACAAAAGAAATAATTATTCAATCTCCAAATATTTTGCAAAAAAACCAATCTGAATTTGGTAAAACAGGCGGTATACACGCTAGTGGTTTATTTAACAGTGCTGGCGAACTTATTAGTTTAAGGGAAGATGTTGGAAGACATAATGCTTTAGACAAGCTTATTGGAAATGCTTTAATTAATGATCTATTAGAGCCTAAAACCCAATTTATTACCTGTTCTGGTAGACTTAATTTTGAATTAGTTCAAAAGGTTTTAATGACAGACATAGGTATAATGATCGGTGTTGGTGCGCCAACTAGCCTAGCTATTGACCTAGCGAATAAGTTTGACATGACCCTCATAGGTTTCGTAAAGAGGGACAGTTTTAATATTTACACAAATAACAAAAAAGTTATTGTAAACTAATTAAATAAAAGGGTAATAGTGTCAAAAAATATAAGCAATTTATCAGGTAGAATAGGTCTAAAAGATAATCTATTTAAACAGATCTCTGAAAATACTCTAAGTGACTCACCAAAAGATATTAATGATATTGCAAAAGAACACAATTTAGGTGTCTCAACACTTCATGGAGCAGAGTCCTTTTACGAATTTTTAAGACCTTCACACAGAGAAAAGAAAGCTTTTGTTTGTAATGGAAGTGCTTGTATGTGTGCTGGCACTCAAGAAAAATTAAAAGATACTCTTAAAGAAAAATTAGGTGATGATAAAGTTGGAGAAATGTTTTGCCTTGGACATTGCTATGAAAACAATGCATTCCATTATGATGGTGAAAATTATGCTGGTAAAGATATTGAAAAAATTGACCAAATTTTAAAAGGTGAAAACATTATTCAAGATAAATTTTTTTCTAAAAGTCATGCAACTACTAGTTTTTTAATGGATGATAAACTTTCTTCTACAGAACAATTCAAAGATCAATTAAGTAAATTTTTAAAAACTGATAAACAAGAAATTATTAAATCACTACTAGACTCTAATCTAACAGGTAGAGGTGGTGCAGGATTTCCTACAGGAATGAAATGGGATTTTTGTAGCAAGGCAAAAGGTGATAAAAAATATGTTATTTGTAATGCTGACGAAGGAGACTCAGGTGCTTTTTCTGATAGATACTTATTAGAAGATCAGCCATTAAAAGTAATCTTTGGTATGGTTCTTTGTGGAATGGTCATTGGAAGTGATGAAGGTGTTTTATATATTAGAGGTGAATATCCAAAATCTATTGAAGCAATTAACGGTAGTATTAATGAACTTAAAAAATTAAATTTATTAGGTGACAATATATTAGGAACAGATTTTTCTTTTGATTTAGGTATTTGTATTGGTCAAGGTGCTTACATTTGTGGAGAAGAAACTGCTTTGATCGCATCTATAGAAGGTAGACGTGCAGAAGTAGATGTTAGACCTCCATTTCCAGTAACTGAAGGCTTATATAAAAAACCTACAGTAGTTAACAATGTTGAAACTTTAGCTGCTGCAACTGGTATTTTATTAAATGGACCTGAAAAATTTGCAGCGATAGGAAATAAAAAGTCTGCAGGAACTAAACTTGTTTGTCTTGATAGTTTTTTTAATAATCCTGGTGTTTATGAAATAGATATGGGAACACCTATGAAAAAAATATTTAATGAAATTGGTGGAGGGTATAAAGAACCAGTTAAAGCATTTCAAGTTGGTGGTCCATTAGGTGGTGTAGTACCATTAAGTGAAATTGATAATTTAAATTTAGATTTTCAAGAATTTACAGCTAAAGGTTTTATGTTAGGGCATGCAAGTGTTGTTAGTATTCCAAAAGATTTTTCAATGTCTGAATATATTCATCATTTATTTGAATTTTCAGCAGAAGAATCATGCGGTAAATGTTTTCCTGGAAGACTTGGTTCATACAGAGGAAAAGAAATGTTTGATCAAGCAAAGAAAGGAACTGCTAAAATACCCCTTAAATTACTTAACGAATTGCTTGTAACAATGCAAAAAGGCTGTTTATGTGCTCTTTGTGGTGCCATTCCTACTCCAATAATGAATATTCTTAAGTACTTTGGAGACGAAATGAAGAATGATATGATGAAAGATAATTAATGAGTTCTGAAAAAAGAAAAATAGCTTATATCGATGGCAAACCATATGAAATTGGTGCTAATCACACATCTATATTAAAATTTGTTAAAAGTTATGTTGGAGAAAAAAAAGTTCCAACTCTTTGTGATGATCCAAATTTAGCTCCTTATGGTGCTTGTCGGGTTTGTTCAGTTGAAGTTGCTTTGGAAAAAGATGGCCCAACAAAAATGGTTGCCTCATGTCATACGCCAGTTGCTGAAAACCAACATATCTTTACATCTAACGAAGCAATAACAAGTCTTAGAAAAAATATTGTTGAACTAGTTTTAACAGACCACCCTATGGAATGTGATAGTTGTGAAGTAAATAATAATTGTGAACTTCAAACAGTTGCTAATGATTTAGGTATCTCGGATCACAGATATAACAGTCCAAAACAGCATAAAGGAATTCCAAGAGATACTTCTCATGATTACATGAGAATGAACTTAGATAATTGTATTAATTGTGGAAGATGCGTTAGAGCATGTGATGAAATACAAGGATCGTTTGTTTTAACAATGAGCGGAAGAGGATTTGAATCTAAAATTACAACAGACAATGATATGATGTTTGGAGACTCTTCATGTGTTTCATGTGGTGCATGTGCACATACTTGTCCTACAGATGCTATCTCTGATGTATTTCAATCTAAATCAGCAGCTGTAGATAAAAAAGTTAGAACCACATGTTCTTATTGTGGTGTTGGATGTAATTTAGAAGCATCTATTAAAGATGAAAAAGTTGTGGCGATTGATACTCCTAAAGAAACTGAAGTTAATGCAGGACACACTTGTATCAAAGGCAGATACGCATTTAGTTTTTATGATCACCCAGATAGACTTAAAACACCATTAATTAAAAGAAATGGTAAATTTGAAGAAGCATCATGGGATGAGGCGTATGATTTTATTAAAAAAGAAATGAATAGAATAGTAAAAGATAATGGACCAGATGCATTTGCTGGAATTTCATCTGCTCGATGTACTAATGAAGAAAATTATATATTTCAAAAGATGATTAGAGCTGCTGTTGGAACTAATAGTGTTGATTGTTGTGCACGTATATGTCATTCACCTACAGCATGGGGAATGCAACAAACATTTGGAACGGGTGCTGCAACAAATTCTACTGAAGATATTTATCATGCAGATTGTTTTATAGTTATTGGAGCAAATCCAACTAATGCACATCCTGTAACTGGAGCAAAAATAAAACAACAAGTAATGAAGGGAAAAAAATTAATTGTCCTTGATCCTGTAACTACTGAATTAGCTAAACTTGCAGACTATCATATCAAATTAAGACCAGGGACTAACGTTGCTGTGCTAAATATGATGTTACATTTTATTGTTAAATCAAAACTATATAATGCAGATTTTGTTAGAGATAGAACTGAGGGATTTGATAACTTTCTCAAGGAAATTGAGAGACAAGACGTAGATCATCTAGCAAAAGTTGCAGGTGTTGATAAACAAATGGTTAAAGAAGCGGCCATAGCGTATGCAACAGCTAAAAACTCAATGGAATTCCATGGATTAGGAGTTACTGAGCAAGAACAAGGATCTAAAACAGTCATGTTGATTGCAGACCTCGCTATGATTACTGGAAATATTGGAAGAAAAGGAGTTGGTGTAAATCCACTCCGAGGTCAGAATAATGTTCAAGGAGCAGCTGATATGGGTTGTCAACCACATCAAGGAGCTGGCTACTTTGAGGTTGCTGATGAAAAAAATCAAAAATTTTATACAGAAAAATATGGTGTAACTCATCCAACAAAACCAGGTTTAAAAATTCCACAAATGTTTGAGGCAGCAATTGATAAAGAATTAAAAGGTTTGTGGATTATTGGAGAAGATATTGTGCAAACAGATCCAAACAGTGCTCATGTTGTTGAAGCAATGAATTCATTAGAACTTTTAGTGGTCCAAGAAATATTTATGAGTGAAACCGCAAAACTTGCAACTGTTGTATTGCCAGGAACTACTTTCCTTGAAAAGGATGGTACTTTTACAAATACAGAGAGAAGAATTCAAAGAGTAAACAGAGCCGTTCCACCATTACCAGGTACAAAACCAGATGGTGTTATTGTAACTGACATGATGCAAAAATTAGGCTTTGACCAACCTACATATGATGCAGATCAAATGCTTAAAGAAATTGCAGATGTGGTTCCTTTCTTCAAAGGTGTTACAAGAGAAAGACTTGGTAAACTTGGTCTACAATGGCCAGTTCAAGAGGATGGAACTGATACACAAATACTTCATACAGAAACATTTAAATTAGGAAAAGGAAGACTTAAAAACTTTGACTGGAAAGAATCTAGTGAGATTGAGGCTAATCAAAAAGAATATCCTTTGATTTTGACAACTAGTAGAGTTTTACAACACTACAATGCAGCTACCATGACAAGAAGAACTAAAAATATTAATATTGTTGATGAAGATGTACTTTTGGTGCATCCTAAAGATGCTGCGCTTAGAGAACTTAACACAGGGGATATTGGAAGACTTTATTCTGGTAGAGGTGAAGTTGCTTTAAAAGTTGAAGTGACCGATAAAGTTAAAGAGGGAATTGTATTTACAACATTCCATTTTCCAGAACATATGGTTAATATGGTGACCGGTCATGGTAAAGATGAAGAAACAATGTGTGCAGAATACAAAGTATCTTCTGTTGAAGTTCAAAAAATTTCAAACCAGTTTAGAACTGAAATTGAACCAAAAGAAAATCAAGCAGAAGTTAGTTAATCATTAATGACCATAGGCTGGCATTTTGATAATACATATTCAAAATTACCTGATACGTTTAAAGAAGATATCAAACCTACTCCAGTCCATGACCCAGAATTATTAATCTTGAATGATAAATTATCTAAAGATTTAAATTTAGATTTTTCAAAAACAGATAAAGGAGAGCTATCCAAAATTTTTTCTGGAAATAGTTTGCCAAAAGGTTCAACGACTATAGCACAAGCTTATGCTGGCCATCAATTTGGGCACTTTACAATGTTGGGCGATGGAAGAGCAGTACTTTTAGGTGAGCATTTAGTTAATAATACCAATAGATTTGATGTTCAATTTAAAGGTTCTGGCAGAACATCATTTTCAAGAAGTGGTGACGGTCGTGCTGTTTTAGGTCCAATGCTAAGAGAATACATTATTAGTGAAGCTATCCATGCCTTAAATATTCCAACAACTAGAAGTCTTGCGGTAGTGAAAACAGGAGAAAAAGTTGTCAGAGAAAATTTATTACCTGGTGCTATTTTAACTCGTGTTGCATCAAGCCATATAAGAGTTGGAACTTTTCAGTATATTGCAGCTAAACAAAATATAGATGATTTAATCACTCTAGTTGATTACACAATTCAAAGACATTACCCAGAAATTAAATCTTCTAAAAATAAAGCATTAGATTTATTAAATCTTGTAATGGAAAGACAATGCAAATTAGTTGTCAACTGGATGCGAGTAGGTTTTATTCATGGAGTGATGAATACAGATAATATGGCTATATCAGGTGAAACTATTGATTATGGTCCATGTGCATTTATGGATCATTACGATCCAAAAACTGTTTTTAGCTCAATAGATAAATTTGGAAGATATTCCTTTTCAAATCAGCCTCCTATTACAAAATGGAATTTGGCAAGATTGGCTGAATGCTTAATCCCTCTGATAGATAAAAATGAAGATGCTGCAATTAAGATTGCAACTGAAACTATAGATAATTTTCAAAATATTTATGAAAACAAATGGTTAAATATGATGAGAGATAAGCTTGGTTTATTTGGAAAAGATAAAGATGATCTAAAATTGATCAATGACTTATTACATTGGATGGAGTCTAATCAAGCTGATTATACAAATACTTTTATTCATTTAATGAATATAAATTCTAACAATAACTCAATATATAAAGATACAAATTTTATAAATTGGTTTAAGCAATGGGAAAGTAGAGTTTTGATAAATAATGGATCAAAAGAAAAATCAATCGATCTTATGAAAAAAAATAATCCTATTATTATTCCAAGAAATCATAAAGTTGAAGAAGCCTTAGAAGCTGCAAATAATAGTGATTTGAATTTAACTAATAAGTTATTATCAATTTTAAATAAACCATATGATAATCAAAATGATATTGATGACTATCAATCTCCTTCAAGCAATAGTGAATATCAAACTTTTTGTGGAACCTAAATTATAAAACGTAAGGTTCAGGTCTAGCACTATTTCCAAGTACTCTTTCAACTGCAAAATCACTAATATCGATGGTTTGATATGCGCCTGTCGTAATTAATTCGGTTAAAGCTCTGCCAATTCCTGGAGCTTGCATTAATCCTCTTCCAGTAAATCCTGAAGCCATATAAACATTATCAAACTTTGGATGCTTACCTACAACAGCATTGTTATCTAGTTTATTACAATCGTAGTAACCTGCCCAACCACCAGTAAGTTTTAATTCTTCAAACGCTGGTATTCTTTGTGCTAATGCAGGCCATACTAGTTCTTCAAAATCATTCCAGGCTGGTTCTAAATCCGCAGCATCAAATACTGAATTTGGTGATCCAGCTAAATACTCTCCACCTTCTGGTCTCCAATAAACTCCTGTTGTCAAATCACCTGTTAAAGGCATTTCTTTTATATATTTTGGGCATTTAACTCTGAAAACCGTGTGTTTTTGAGGAACTACTGGAATATCTTCTAGCAACTCTTTAGTCCAACATCCTGCTGCTGACACTATTGTTTTAGCTTTAATTTCAGAAATACTTTTTACTTCACCTTTTATAAATTCAGCTCCAAGTTCTATTGCCTTGCTTTTAAGTGCACCATGAAACATAAATGGATCAATCCATCCTTCGCTTTGATTATCTGTATAAGTTGCTGTTTCGATACCTTCACTGTTTATATATGGAAAAACTTTAGATAATTCCGAACCTTTAATATTTTTTGTTCCAGCTTCACACTCTTTATGATTTTCTAGAGCTCTGTATTGTTCTTCAGCATGTTCGGGACCAAACATCAACAAATAACCATTAGTTACCATACTTGCAGTTGGGTTAGGATTTTTTTCAGTTTTTAAAAGATCTGGAATTTGAAAGATAAATTCTCTAGCAAACTTACCAAGTAAAATGTTTTCTTTTTGAAAAAATTGTCTTCTAAATCCACCTAATGATAAAGGAAAAGATGCAGTTTTATAAGTTGGGTCTCTTTCAATTACTTTTACTTTTCTGCCCTCTTTAGATAAAAAATAGGCTGTAGCTGCCCCTATTATACCACCACCAATTACTACTACATCATCCATAATTAATTTAAAAAAATTAAGCTAATATTGAGGATTAGTGCAAAGCAACACCAAAGTAAATATGGAATCATTAAATAAGCACTAATCATCTTGACGCGTCTAAAACTTAAAATAAGATTGATAATCAATGCTATTAATATGATTATCACTGCTAAAGCTAAAATCATGTTATGAAATGCAAAAAAAGTTATACTCCAAGTTGCATTAAAAACTAAGTGAATAAAATAGATATAAATCGTATTCATTTCTTTATTTTTTGTATGCCAATAAAGCCATATTGAAATAGTCATCATTAAGTACAAAATAGTCCAAACAGGACCAAACACCCAATCTGGTGGATTAAATATTGGCTTATTCAATAATGAATACCAAGGATTCATAAAGTTAATTGTGGCCAAACCTCCAATTAAGGAAGCTGAAAAAGTAATGAGAAGAAACAGTATAAATGTTAATAATTTATTTTTAATCATGTTAATAATACATAACAAAAAATGAACAAAAAAACTATTTGGATAACTGGCGGAAGTACTGGAATTGGTAAAGCTTTAGCAATTAAATTTGCAAGCAAGGGTTGGAATGTAGCTATATCTGCAAGAAGAGTAGAATTATTAAACGAGCTTTCAAATTCATATGAAAATATCTCTGCTTTTCCACTTGATGTCACTGACAAATCTAAATGCAAAGAAGTGTTTAATGAAATTAAAAATAAGTTTGAAAATATAGATATATGCTTTTTTTCAACTGGTACATGGAACCCTAAAAAAGAAAAAGATATAGATGTTGAACAAATGGAAGAAGTATTTAAAGTAAATTTTTTTGGAACCGTAAATAGCATTAAGGCTGTAGAAGAATACTTCAGAAACAAAAAGAATGGTATTATTACAATAGTTTCATCAATAGCTGGATACAGAGGATTGCCAAACTCTACAGGTTATGGACCATCCAAATCTGCTTTAAATAATTTATCCGAAAGCTTATATTTTGATTTTAAAAGATATAATGTGCGTATTTGCTTAGTTTCTCCAGGTTTTATTAAGACACCGATGACAGATAAAAATGATTTTAAAATGCCTTTTTTAAAAACACCAGAATATGCTGCAGATCAAATTTATAATGGTTTAATTAACAAAAATATATTTGAAATACATTTTCCTAAAGCATTAACAATTACATTAAAACTTTTAAGTTTTTTACCTAGTAAAGTTTATTTTAGTTTAATTGGTAAAATGACAAAATATCAAAAAAAATAATTAATCTTTAACAAATACAACTGTTAACTCTGCGACTTTAAATCCAAACTTAGTCATAGTAGCTCTATTAATAGCAACTCTGTCATCTTGTTTAAAAATCCAGTCATCAAATGTAATTTTCATTTCTTTACCTTTAACTGGAACTAATAAAACATATTCAAATTTAAATGCAGGTCCATAAGAGTAACCTTTAGCTTTTCCAACAACGTCACCCGCTGTTCCCTCATAATTATGTTCATCTATTTTATTGATTATCCATTCCCTATCTTGAACTTCGCCGTCATCCCAATTAAATTTTTCTTTTAAAATTAATTGTTTTCCATCCCAAGCACCATTTAAATTAGCAGAAAACTGTCTTGTAACTTTTCCTGATCTATTTTGTAAAACACCCCAAGCTTTAACATTTCCAGTCATATACTCTTCTATGACTAATCTTGGTTCTTTATTTTTAAAATCTTCTGGTTTCATGGCACTATTATTTGAACAACTTGTAATTAAGAATATTGAAATTATCAATAAAATAGATCTAATTATATTTATATGACGCATTTATATCTCCTATAAGTATTATTTGCTCTGAAGTGAAAATTGAATTAAATCAATATTTTTTGATTTAAAACCCGCTTCACAATATGAAAGATAAAACTCCCACATTCTCTTAAAAGTTAAATCAAAACCTTGTTCTTTAATTAAACTCCACTTTTTGTTAAATTCATCTCTCCATATAGCAAGTGTGTCAGCATAATGATCAGCATATGAAATATATGAATTTACACTTAGCCCGTTCTTAGAAACAAGTTTATTTATAGTATTTTTATTTGGTAAAAAACCACCTGGAAAAATATATTTTTGAATAAAATCCTCTTTATTTCTATATCTATCATAAAGACTATCATCAATTGTAATAGCTTGTATGGCTGCTTTGCCTCCATCAGATAAACTATCTTTAATTGTTTTAAAATAACTTTCTAAATAATTTTGTCCAACAGCTTCAATCATTTCAATTGATGCAATAGAATTATACTTGCTGTTTAAATCTCTATAATCCTTAATTTCAATATTTACTTTTTCATTAAGACCACAATTATAAATTCTCTCTTTAGCATATTCGAATTGCTTTTTTGAAATGGTTATGCAATCTAATTTAACATCATAATTTTTGCCTAAATATTCAGCAAATCCACCCCAGCCACAACCGATCTCTAAAACTTTATCACCACTGTTTGGTTGAATTAAATTAATTAATTTTTGGTATTTATTATTTTGAGCCATTGATAAATCTTTATTTTGTTCATCAAATATAGCACTGGAATAAGTAAGAGTTTTATCTAGCCAAAGTGAAAAGAAATCATTTCCAAGATCGTAGTGTTTTGCGATATTTTCTTTGCTTCTGCTTTTTGTATTTTTAATAAATTTATTTTTAATAAAATTTAAAAATTTTAAATCTAATATTCCTGCAAACTTATGAATAATATTAATATTTCTTGCTGCTAATTCAATTAGATTAGACAAATTGCTGGTTTCAAATTCATTTTTCATATAACACTCAGCTAAACCAACACTTCCACCTTTAATTAAATTATAGCTTAAAGCAGAAGATTTTATTCTTAAATCAGCTTTTAGTTTATCATTATAATTTCCAAATTTAAAAAGTTCACCTGACGTTGAAGTAATTTCTAAATAACCAACATTTATTTTTTTAAGAATATTAAAAATAATTTTGTCAGCAATTCTGTATAAAATCATTAATTCTCAATTGTTATATTATTTTTAATTTTTATTTTCCTTCTGATAAATTTAATTCCTTTTGCCCACAATTTAAACGCTTCAAAATGTATCGCTAAAATTATTTTAAATGTCATTATTGGGTGTTTTAAGTAAGATTTAATTAAATGCTTGGTATTAAAGTCACTTCTAAAACCATCTTGAGAAGCGTATAAAATTTTATCCTCATTATCATATTGATCAATTATAACTGAAATCTTATTTCCTGGTTTTAATAATCTAAAAAAATAAGTGCAATTCATTTCAATAAATGGTGATACATGAAATTTTTTAGAACAATTATTTTGTATTAAATTTGAGTCTTTTGTTACTTTAAAAATATAAGTATGCTGCTCTCCAAATGTATTTTTGACTTCATACAAAATTGAAATTAACTGATCCTTTATATTATATACATAAAACACACTTAATGGATTAAAAACAAATCCAAATATTCTTGGATAACATAAAATTTTAATTTTAATATCTTTTGTCTGAATATTATTTTTTTCTAAATTTTGATGTACCCATAATTTTAGTGAAGATCCATTTCTTTCTCCATGATCTTTTTCATGAAAACTTATTAAATTAAATTTATTAAAAGAGAAAAAATTAACTTTTTTGTCTAAAGTTTCTAATTCAGAAAGATCTATTAGCAAGGAAAAAACTTTGTATTTAAAATAGTGAACCTTAGGTTTAAACCTTTTATGAATTACTTGTCCATTATAAATAGCAGAGTTAATCATTTAAGGATTTGAGCATTTCTATAGAAGATTTTATTCCATCTTCATGAAATCCGTAACCAAAATAACTTCCAGTAAATAAAGTATTATTAACGTTTTGAATAGATTTTAAATTTGTCTGATTTTGTAAAGCATTTTCATCATAATATGGATGAGTAAAGTCGATTTCATTGAATACTTTATTCTGATCTATTTCAAAAAATGGGTTTATGGTTAAGAAGATATCTTTATCGATTTTCAAATTCTGTAATTGATTAAGCCAATATGTAACTGATGATTGTTCTTTGTTGTCAGGGTTTAGCGATGAATTCCAGGAGCACCAAGCCTTTTTATTTTTTGGCATCACATTTTCATCATAATGGATAATCGCCTTGTTTGGTCTATATTTAAAGTTACCCAAAATCTCTTTTTCTTTATTTGTAATATCTGAGATAATTTTTAAACTTTCGTCTGCATGTGATGCTAGAACAACTTTGTCATAGATGAAAAATTCATTTTCTGAACCATAATAAATTTTAACACCATTGTTGCTTCTAATTATTTTATTAATTTCATAATTTTTAAAATATTCTCCACTAATTTTAGAAAGTATTTTAGCAACATAAGTTTTACTTCGATTTGAAACTGTAAACCATTGCGGTCTATTTTTAAGTTTGAACAATCCATGATTTTTAAAAAAATTCAAAAAAAATACTAATGGCATTTGTGAAGCTTCATAAGGTGGCATTGACCATATAGCTGAAACCATTGGTATTATATGATAATTAATAAAATATTTGGACTTTCCTATTTTATTTAAAAATTCACCTAATGTAATTTTTTCTATAGTATTTGAATTTAAATTCTCACATTTTTTATAAAAATTAATAATTTCAAAAAACATTTTTACAAATTTATAATTAAACAAATTTCTTCTATTTGAAAAAATACCATTTAATCCTTTACCACAGTATTCAATATTTGTGTCTTTGACACTTACTGAAAAAGACATATCACTTTTCTCAATTTCAATTTCATTTTCTTTAAAAAAATTAATTAAATTTGGATAAGTAACTTTGTTGAAAACCATAAAACCAATATCAACTGCAATTTTTTCTTTATTATTAAGTCTGATATCTAGTGTGTATGAATGACCCCCAAATCGGTCTTGTTTTTCAAATAAATCAACCTTGTGTTTTTTTGATAAATAATACGCTGAACTTAATCCAGATATACCTGATCCAATTACAGCAATTTTCATTAATAAATTATTCTATGCAGCAGTATCTTTATATTCATCAATTGATGGACATGAACATACTAAATTTTTATCTCCATAGACATTATCAACTCTAGCAACAGGTGGCCAGTATTTAATCTGTTTTAAAAACTCTGATGGATAAGCAGCTTCCTCTCTTTCATACTTGTGTTCCCATTTGTTTGCAATTAGCTCAACATGAGTATGAGGCGAGTTTTTAATTGGATTGTCAATCTTATCGTATTCTCCCGATTTAACTTTATCAATTTCTTCTTTAATTTTTTTTAATGTATTACAGAACCTATCTATTTCTTGTAAACCTTCGCTCTCAGTTGGTTCTATCATCATAGTTCCAGCTACCGGCCATGACATAGTTGGAGCATGAAAACCAAAATCAATTAATCTCTTTGCTATATCTTCTTCAGTAATACCTACTTCTGATTTAATTTTTCTAATATCAATAATGCATTCATGAGCTACATTTCCATTTTTACCTTTGTATAATATCGGGAACGCATCTTTTAATTTATGAGATACATAATTTGCATTTAAAATCGCAACTTGTGAAGCTTTTTTAAGTCCTTCTGAGCCCATCATCTTTATATACATCCAAGATATAGATAAAATACTAGAGCTTCCCCACGGTGCTGCAGAAACTGCACCCATTCCTGTTACGGGTCCACAATCTTTAATTACGGAATGATTGGGTAAATAAACTTCTAAATGTCTTTTACATGCGATAGGTCCCATGCCTGGTCCTCCACCACCATGTGGAATACAAAATGTTTTGTGTAAATTTATATGACAAACATCAGGGCCAAACTTTCCTGGTTTTGCTATTCCAACAAGAGCATTTAGGTTGGCTCCATCCATATAAACTTGACCACCATTATCATGAATATGCTCACATATTTCAGAAATTTTTTCTTCAAAAACTCCATGCGTAGATGGATATGTAACCATTAATGCTGCAAGATTTTCTGAATGAGTTTTTGCTTTTTCTTTTAAATCTTCAATATCAACATTTCCATGTTCATCACAATTTATAACCACCACTTTCATGCCAACCATTTGTGCACTAGCTGGGTTTGTTCCATGTGCCGAACTTGGTATTAGACAAACATTTCTATTTTTATCACCATTATTGTCATGAAATTTTTTGATGACCATCAAACCTGCAAACTCTCCCTGAGCACCAGCATTTGGTTGCAAAGACACTCCTGAAAACCCAGTGATAGATCTAAGCCAATTCTTTAAGTCAGTAAACAACGTTCTATATCCTTCCATTTGCTCTACTGGAGCAAAAGGATGGGGTTCAGAAAATTCTCTCCAAGTAACTGGAATCATTTCTGCAACTGCATTTAGCTTCATTGTACAAGAACCTAAAGCTATCATAGATCTGTTAAGAGCTATATCGGCGTCCTCTAATTTTTTAAGATACCTAAGCATATCTGTTTCTGAGTGATAACTATTAAAAACAGGATGGGTTAGATATTCAGATGTTCTTAGTAAATTCTTAGGTAAATTATTTAAATTTTCATTTAAATTTTCTTTAATTGCCTCTGAACAATTAAAAATTTTTAATAACTGGTTAGCTCTATAAACATTTTTTCTTTCATCAAATGCAACTGAAAGCATATCAGAATTGACTTTTCTTATATTTACATTTTGTCGAAGTGCATTTCTAAAAATAGAGTCTGTTTTATCTAAAGTTTTAATTGTAACAGTATCAAAGAAATGATCTGAATATAGCTCATAACCAGATTGTTTGATCTTATCTGCGAAATTTTTTGCTAATTGAGATGTGTTTTCTGCAATTTTTTTTAAACCAGCAGGTCCATGATAAATTGCATATGCAGCAGACACAATTGCAAGTAAAGCTTGAGCTGTACAGATGTTACTTGTAGCTTTATCTCTTCTTATGTGTTGTTCTCTTGTTTGAAGAGAAAGTCTGTAAGCTTTATTTCCATGTCTATCAACTGAAACACCTATAATTCGGCCAGGCATAGATCTTTTAAATTCATCTTTTGTTGCAAAGAAACCTGCGTGTGGACCTCCATATCCCATTGGGATTCCAAATCTTTGTGAGCTACCGACTGCAATGTCAGCTCCTAATTCAGCTGGTGTCTTTAATTTAGCTAACGCTAATAAATCACAAACCAATACAGCTTTCCCATTATTTTTATGAATTTTACTTATAGCTTCACTTGGATCTTTAATATCTCCTAGAGTTCCGGGATACTGCAAAATTCCACATACAATATCTTCATTAATATCACTAGCTTCATCTCCTACCACAACTTTGAGGCCTAAAGGCTCTGCTCTAGTTTTTATGACATCAATAGTTTGTGGATGACAATCTTTTGAAACAAAAACTATATTAGAATCATTTTTGCAAATTCTATAACTCAAGCCTACAGCTTCTGCTGCAGCTGTTCCCTCATCTAGTAAAGAGGCATTTGCGATATCTAAACCTGTAAAATCAATTATCATTTGTTGAAAATTTAAAAGCATTTCCAATCTTCCTTGGGCCACCTCTGGCTGATAAGGAGTATAAGCTGTGTACCATCCAGGATTTTCTAAAATATTTCTTAAAATTACGTAAGGAGTATAAGTACCATAATATCCCATTCCAATAAAATTTGAATATATTCTATTTTGTTTTGAAATAACTTTTAACTTTCTCAAAGCTTCATATTCAGAATTTGGTTCACCAATTCCAAGATCTTCTTTTAGTAATATTTTTTCTGGAACAGTTTTTGAGATTAAATCATCTAAGCTATCAAAACCTAGCTCCTTTAACATTTTTTGTTGATCAATTTCTGATGGACCAATATGTCTTTTTATAAAATCTTTTTGAGAACTTTTAAGCATTTTAGTTTCCACTCTCCTTTGCAAATTTGTCGTATTCTTCTTTATTCATTAAGCTATCTAACTCACTGCTATCTTTTATTTTTAATTTAAAAAACCAAGCTTCATTTTCTGGATCAGAGTTTATCTTTCCTGGATCATCAACAATAGACTGATTATTTTCCATTACTTCACCTGATATAGGTGTATAAACATCACTTGCAGCTTTAGTAGACTCTACAACCCCAGCATTACCATCTTTTTCAACAGATGAACCCACATCCGGTAGTTCAACAAAAACTATGTCTCCAAGCATTTCTGTTGCATGTTGCGTGATACCTATTGTGCCAACATCTCCCTCTACTTTAATCCACTCATGTTCTTTAGAATATTTAACTTCACTCATTAATTTGCTCCTTTCACATAACTTTTTTTATAAAATGGTAATCCACAAATATTTGCTGGATATTTTTTTCCTCTTACTTCCAACAAAATTTTTGTTTCTTTTTTTGAAAACTCTTGATCAACAAAACCCATTGCTATTGGTCCATTAACGCTTGGCCCATATGTGCCACTAGTTACTTCCCCAATCTTTTGTTCGTTACTATTATAAATTTTAGTCTTTTCTCTAGCAATTAGTCTTCCCTCTGGCTTGATGCCAACTCGAATTTTTTTAGCTCCATCTTTAATTTGGTTTATGACATTGTCAGATCCAATAAAACCACCATTACTTAGTCTTTCTTTAGAAATTGCCCACTTAAGGTTTGCCTCGATAGGAGTTGTTTCAGTGCTAAGTTCGTGGCCATACAAGCATAGGCCAGCTTCAAGTCTCAATGTATCTCTTGCACCAAGACCAATCAATTTAGCACCATTATCTAATAATTCTTTTGTAAATCCTTCAGCTAATTCATTAGAAATTGAAATTTCAAATCCATCTTCTCCAGTATAACCAGATCTTGTCACATATAATTTTTGATCTCTATATGTAAACCAATTACCCGACATAAAGTTCAAATTAGCAACTGATTTTAAAATTTTATTTAAAATTTCAACAGATTTAGGCCCTTGTATAGCTATTAATGATCTTTGGTCATCCAAAATCATTTTGTATTTATCTTTTAGTAAACTAGACAAAATCTTAAAATCATTATGTTTACACGCAGCATTTAATATTATTAAAAATCCTTCTTCTAATTTAGTGATAATTAAATCGTCATATACGCCAGCTTTATCATTCATTAAAAAACTGTATTTAGATGAATTCAACTTTAAATTTTTTAAATCTAGTGGAAAAATCTTTTCTAAATCATTGGTCAAATTATCATCACCGTAAATAAATAATTGCCCCATGTGTGATACATCAAAAATTCCAGAATTTGATCTTGTAAATTTATGTTCTTCAATAATTCCTGTGTTGTACTGAATTGGCATTTCATAACCAGCAAACTCTACAAACTTAGCTTTATGATCTTGGTGAAGTTTATTTAAAGATGTTTTTTTTATTTCCATATTAACTCATTGTACCCATCTGTATATTTGCCTGAGAGTTTTGCTCCTTCGGCGAGAATTTAATCTCTTTCCAGAGTTAATATGTTACGGTCCTTTTTACCTGAGAGTTTCCTGGGCGGTTGCTCCTTCGGTGCTACAAAAATTGTAGTCTCTCCCGTTGAAGTGTAATTTACCAATTATTTAAGAATGGTCAATGAGAAATACTTTTTTTATTCTTAGATAACAACAAATAAAACTGTATTAAAACGGCAAAAAGAATTATTGCTCCTCCAATCAATCCATACATTGAAGGTCTTTCACTTATAAATATGAAAGCCCAAATAGGGCCAAGGACAGATTCTGATAGCATAATTATTCCTACCATTGCAGAGGGTGTAGTTCTTGCTCCTGTAGTAATGAAAATAAAACCTAAACCAATTTGAAAAAAGCCAGCCAAAAAACCTAAAAAAATATCATGCGGTGAAATCATTATCTTTGATGACAAGAAATAACCAACCAAACAACAACTTATTCCAGCAATAAATTGTGCCGGAACCATATCAACAGTTGGAAATTTTCTAACAATTATTATTAAAATTGCAAAAGTAATCGGCATTGAAAAAGCTGCTAAGTTTCCAGACAATTCTCCAGGAGTTAATGAATTACCAACCATTAATAATACCCCTGCCATAGCAAGAATAATTGAGGTTAGAGTAATTACTGAAATTTTTTCTTTTAAAAAAAAATATCCTAATATGGCTAAAAATAAAATTTGAAGAGATATAATAAAATTCGTGTTAGCGACTGTTGTGTTATACATTGCAAAAACATAACCACAGAAACCAAAAGACAAAATAATTCCACCTATAAAACCTGGTAATCCTGAGTCTTTAAAAGCTTTAAAAGTTTTTTCTCTGTAGCTAATGATTAAGAAAGCTAAAACTGTTAATGAAAAAAATAATGATCTCCAAAACAATATTTGCCATAAAGTTGATCCTTCAAAAGATTTTACAATTACCCCACCAAAACTTAAACAACACGCCCCAAAAAGTATCAATAAAGGTCCAGGGATTTTTGCGATTATGTTCATTAAATTTGTGAAAGTAAATTCTGAGTTTCCATCTCATACAATTTAAATAAAGTTTCTGCATCTGATAATTCAATTTCTTTAAACTTTATTTTTGATCCTGGTGATATTTGAACTAATCTATCGTAATCAACACTAGCGACGACTGCAATTTTTGGATACCCACCTATTGTTCCATGATCTGATAGCATTATAATAGGATTACCATCTGCTGGAACTTGAATAACCCCTTTTAACAAACCTTCAGATTTAATATTAGTATTTACAATATTTTCTATTTTTGAACCTTCTAATCTCATACCCATCCTGTCAGATAATTTTGATACAGTAAATTCTTTTTCTAAAAAATTTTTTTTACCTTTGTCAGAAAAATAATTAAAATTAGTTCCTTTCATTATTCTAATATTTTCTATTTTTGAATTCAGATAATTAATTTTTTTGTTTACTATATTTTCATTAATCTCAGCAATTTTAATTTTCTGTTCATTATCTAATTTTTTACCCTCGTTAGAACCAATATTTGCTTTTGTATTAGTTGAGCAACTACCCCATTGTAATTTTAAATCAAATCTGCCTGAAATTGCTAAGTAACCATAAACAGATTTATTTGTAGATAGAATGTTAATCTCATCCTCATTTTCTAATTGATAAGTTTCATAACAATTTCCATCAATTTCCTTATCTTTTTGTTTCAATTTAAAAACAACGTCTCCAGTGATAACTATGTTAATTTTATCACCATAAAATCTTAACAAAGGGCCTTGATAAGCAAACTCAATAACTGGTAAATCTAATTTATTTCCCACCAACTTGTTAGCTAATAAATAATTTCTATTATCCATCGCTCCACTAAATGGAATACCTATATGATATAAATTATTTCGACCTTTATCTTGAAAAGTTGTATTTATGCCTGCTCTTAATATTTTAAAAAAATTGTTACTCATTATAACTTTTATATTCTTCTAGTGAAATCTGCTTAAATTTCACAGTATCACCTGGATTAATTAAATTTGGTTCTTTTTCTTTAGAGCTTTCAAATACTTCTAGTGGAGTATTACCAATTATGTTCCAACCACCTGGACTTTCAAATGTATAAATATTAGCAAATTGTTCTGTCATACCAATTGATCCTTTTGGAACTTTTACTCTTGGGGTTTCCAAACGTTGAACTCTCATTTTTTCATCTAAATCACCTAAAAAAGGCATTCCAGCAATAAATCCTGTCATGTAACAAAAAAATTCTTGGTTAAAAAAATTTTCTAAAATTTCATCTTTATCTAGGCTTAATTTTTTTTCTAACCTTTTAATATCTAAAGAGAAAGATGTGTCACAACAAACCGGGATTTCTAAATTTTTATTAGTTATCTTTTGTATTTCACTCTCATTAATTTTTTCAATTTCATCTTTAACATCCTTAAAATTTGTCACTTTAAGATCATAGGAAATTATTAGTTTATTATAAGAAGGAGTAAGATTATTAACTCCTCTAATTTTTTTTTTTCTTATATTGTTAAAACACTTTATTACTTCAGAGTTAATTTGTTTATTAACCTCTGTTCCAAAATCACAGTAAAGAGCTGAGTCCCCAAGATTTGATATATTTTTTATCATGACATGTTATACTTCAACAATTAAGACTATGGAAATTAATATAAATTGTGATTTAGGTGAAAAATCTAAATATCATTCTAACAAGTATGATCCAGATTTACTTGAAATAGTAAATTCAGCTAATGTTGCATGTGGATATCACGCAGGTGATGTTTCAACAATGCACGATGTAGTTCAAATCTCTAAAAAAAATGGTGTAAGTATAGGTGCTCACCCATCCTTTAATGATCCTGAAAATTTTGGAAGAGAAAGAATGAACTTAAATAATTCTGAAATTAAAAAATTAATTTATGATCAGTATGATATTTTACAAAATATTTCAATTCAACATGGTCAAAATGTAACCCACATGAAGCCACATGGTGCGCTAAACAACATGGCTTGTGAAGATATTGAGTTAGCAATGACTTTAGCTAATGCAATAAACGAGATTAGTAAAGATTTAATATATCTAGTTCCAACTGGATCAAAAATGGAAGAAGCAGCTAAAAAACTGAACATGCATATAGCATGCGAAATTTTTGCAGATAGAAACTATGAAGACGATGGAAATTTAGTTTCCAGAAAAAAACCTCACGCATTAATTACTGATCCAAATGAAGCTAAAAAACATGTTTTAAATATGGTAAAAAATCAGGCACTTAATTGTCACAGTGGAAAGCAAATACCTTGTGAAATAGACTCTGTATGCATACATGGAGATAATGAAAGTTCATTATCTACAGCGCAATCGATAAAAGAAAATTTAATAGAAAATGGACTTAAATTAAAACCATTAAACCAAATGAAAAAATTTATATGATGATTAAAAAAACTTTTTTTACAATTATAACGTTAGTTTTGTTGTCAACAAATTTATATTCTGCAGGTACAGAGAGTACCAGCTCTGCAGGTACAGAGAGTACCAGCAAAGTAAAATCTGATTATGTCAAAGCTGTAGAGTCTATCAAATGGGCAAAAAAATATGAGAAAAAGGGTAAAACTGAAAAAGCAAATAAAAGATATCAAAAAGCTCAAGAGTTATTAATTAAATCAAATAAAAAAAAACCTCTTCAAGCTGATACTTTAAACTATTTAGGTTTTACAACTCGTAAGCTTGGTGATTTTGAAAATGGAGAAAAATATTATCTTTTAGGTTTAGAAATAGAACCTAACCACATCGGTATAAATGAGTATTTAGGTGAACTTTATGTAGTTACAAACAGAATCGATTTAGCAAAAGAAAGATTAAAAGTATTAGAAAGTTGTAATTGTGAAGAGTATGATGATCTTAAAAAAATTATTGAAGGTACAAAAAAATCTAAATACTAAAACTGATGCTCAATATTCAAGATCCCATTGAAGCTAGAAGAATAATAAGAGAAAATAAATACACAGAACAAACTGCAGGTTCAGCTAATAGATATGTGCAGGGTAATCTCTGTATACTGCCAAGTAAATACGCTATGGATTTTGCATCTTTTTGTCAAAAAAATCCTAAACCTTGTCCATTAATAGGATTTGGTACTAAAGGTGATCCGTCATTAAAGGATTTAGGTGAGATTGATATTCGAACAGATGTTCCTCAATATAGAATTTGGGAAAAAGGAGAAATTATAGATGAGCCATATGATATTAAAAAATATTGGAATGAAGATCTAACAACATTTGTTTTGGGTTGCTCAATGTCTTTTGAACTTCCTTTGATAGAGGCTGGAATACCTATTCAACATATTGAAAATAATACCATTGTTCCAATGTATCGTACATCTATTGATTGTGAGCCTGCAGGACAGTTTTCAGGCAAGCTTGTTGTTTCAATGAGACCTTTAAATTCAAAAGACGCAATTAGATCAATACAAATTAGTTCTAGATTTCCAGCAGTTCATGGAGCGCCTATTCATTTAGGAGATCCTGCTGAAATTGGAATAACCGATATAATGAAGCCTGAATATGGTGATGCTCCGAGAGCTTTTAGGAATAATGAAATACCAGTTTTTTGGGCATGCGGTGTAACTCCACAATCAGTCTTAGAAAACTCAAAACCAGATTTTTGTATAACGCATAGTCCAGGTAAAATGCTTATAACTGATAAATTAAATAATGATCTAGCAGCTTTATAATTAGCTTCCTAAAAAAACTTTTGTAACTTTTTCATTATCAATTAAATCCTCAGATTTTCCATGTATCACAAGTCTTCCACTTTCAAGAACATAGCCTCTATCAGCCATACTTAAAGCTAATCTAACATTTTGTTCAACAAATAGAATTGATATTCCTTCACTAACTATATTCTTAAAAATCTTAATCAAATCTTTCATAACCATTGGCGAAAGCCCTAAAAAAGGTTCATCAACCATTAGAAGTTTTGGTAAGCCCATCATACCTCTTGCAATTGCAAGCATTTGCTGTTCTCCACCTGACATAGTTCGTGCAAGTTGATTAGATCTAGCTTCTAGTTTTGGAAAAATTTTATAAATCTTACTCAAAGAAATATCTAATTGTTCTTTTGCTTTAGGATGCCAAGCACCAAGTAATAAATTTTGCATTACAGATAAATGAGGAAATACCCTTCTTCTTTCAAGGACATGTGAGATACCAAGCTCTGTTCTTTTGTAAGTAGGTATTTCTGAAATCAAATCGTTTTCAAAGTGAATGCTACCATTTTTATGATGCGCTAAATTACTAATCGTATTTAAAATAGTGCTTTTTCCTGAACCATTTGGTCCTAACAATGCTACCATTTCTGCTTTATTTACATTAATTGAAACATCCCAAATAACTTGAAAATCATCATATAAAACATCAATATTTTTTACATCAAGCAGCATCAAACGTTCCTAAATAAGAGTCTATTACTTGTTTATTTTGTTGAATTTCTTTTGGTGAACCATAGGCAATACTTTTACCTTGATCTAAAGCTAAAACGTTATCTGAGATTTCCATTATAATATTAATGTTATGTTCAATGGTGATAATAGTAACACCTGATTTTTTCAGCTTTTTTATTAAATCAACTAAACCAGGTATAGTTTTTTGATCAACACCACCTGTAACCTCATCCATTAAAAGTAATTTAGGTTCAATAGCCATTGCTCTAGCCATTTCTAATCTTTTTCTTTGCCCTGTTGATAATTCTTTTGCAAAATGATGCCTTTTTTCAATTAAATCAACAAAATCAATAATCTCTAAAGCTCTGTCTCTCGCTTTTTTTATATTTTTTTCATTAACAAAAGATCCAATCATAACATTTTCAAGCAATGTTTGATCTGCAAATGGTTTTAATTTTTGAAAAGTTCTACCAACTCCAAGATTGCTTATTTTATCAGGACTTAATCCAAAAATATTTTTATTAAAAAATTCTACTTTTCCACTATCTGCCTTTGTATAACCAGTAATTAAATCAAATAAAGTAGATTTACCTGCACCATTGGGTCCAATCACACCTAAGATAGTTCCTTCTTCGACTTCAAATGAAATATTGTCATTTGCTTTAATTCCTCCGAAAGATCTACTTAAATTTTCAACTGATAATACTTTCATCTTTGTTTTTTTCTCTCTAAAATATCTTTGGGAACAAATGATATGAGTCCATCTGGTCTAAAAATACAAATTATCATTAAAATTAGGCCATATAGAATTAGATCTACAGCACCACCTGTACCACCTAAATAAATTCTTGAGTATTCTGAAATAGGAATAAGTATTGAGGCACCTATTATTGGACCCCAAACATTTCCTATACCACCAAGAACAGTTATTAATAAAACAATAATTGAAATCTCAATATTAAAAACTCTGTCTGGATCTATGATTAAAATATATTGAGCAAACAAACTACCCATTGGTGCCATTATCATAGCGGAGATTACATAAGCAATTATTTTATAATTTGAAACATTAATGCATAAGCTTAATGCTGCTTGAGGATCATCCCTGACAGCTCTTAGTCTATATCCTAATTTTGACCTACTTAAGAGCCATACAATAAAAAATGTTATAATAAAAAATACTAAAAATATATAATAGTATGAAACTTTGCTGCTATGAAACTGTAATGCTGACCAAGAATCTTCTGAGGTCATTGGAACCCATAAACCTGATGCAGCACCAACTAAATCCCATCTTTGAAAAACTACTTGGAAACTTATGCCTATTAACAAAGTAGCAATTGCAAAATAATGTCCACTCAACCTTAACATTGGTATTCCAATTAAAATTGCAAAAAATCCAGATACTAATATTCCAAAAGGCATACTAATCCAGGGAGAAATTCCATATTCAATATAAAAAAATGAGGTCGCATAAGCACCTATCCCAAAAAAGGCGCCATGACCTAAACTAATTTGACCAGAAAATCCTGCAATAACATTCCATGACTGTGCCATAACTGCATGCATAAAAATCATTATAAATAAGTGAAGATAAAAAGAATTTAATCCAAATAATGGTAAGGCGAATAATAAAATTATTAAACTACTAATTAAAAAAACAACTCTATTGTTTGTATTCCAAAGAGGTTCTGATTTTGCAATTATTAACTTATTGTCCATTAATACCTTCCGAACAAACCTTGTGGCCTATAAATCACAACTAATAGATAAATTGCAAAAACATATAATAGCTTAAAATCTGATTTTGCAATTATTAACTTATTGTCCATTAATACCTTCCGAACAAACCTTGTGGCCTATAAATCACAACTAATAGATAAATTGCAAAAACATATAATAGCTTAAAATCTGATTTTGCAATTATTAACTTATTGTCCATTAATACCTTCCGAACAAACCTTGTGGCCTATAAATCACAACTAATAGATAAATTGCAAAAACATATAATAGCTTAAAAGATGGATCTATTAACAATCCACCCAATGATTCTACTAATCCAATAATTACTCCTGCATATAAGCAGCCAATAATACTTCCAAAGCCTCCAAGGGCTACAGCAACAAAGGCAAATAACGCGAAATTTATTCCAACATCAGTAAAAATAAAAAAATAATTAGCCATCATACCACCTGCAACTCCAACACATCCAAGTCCTATAGCCCAACCTATTGCAAACATTTTATTTGAAGGTATGCCTAAAATTTCAGCTGCATGTCTGTCTTGAGCAGTTGCTTGAAGAGCTAAACCAGTTTCAGTTTTCGTTACAAATAAATATAAACCAATAAAAGCAACTAAACATACCAGACTTGCTATTAATTGTGGCTGACCAATAAAAACAGAGCCGATTTCTAGCCTACCTTCTAACAGAGGTTTATCTACATTTCTAAAATCTGGTGTCCAAAGTAATTGAGCGATTGATCTAATAAATATTGATAATCCAAATGTTGCACAAATTTGAATTAACATTTTAGCTTTTAAAATATATCTTATTAAAAAGTAGTGTGTAATTATTCCACAAAAAGCCATTAACAAAATTGTTATTGGAATAGAAAAAATTGGATCCAAACCAAATAAAGACCATAACCAAAAAGATGAAAACATAGATAACATTAAATGCTCTCCATGGGCAAAATTAACAATTTCCATTAATCCAAATATTAAACTTAATCCTGCAGCTATTAATGCATAAATTAATCCCATCATTAATCCAGTTACTATAGCTTGAAGAATTATTTCAGAGGTCATTTTAATAATTTTGTAATGTATATATAGATAAGTATATATTATATATATAAATCTTATCTAAAATAATTCTAATAAATCATTACAAAGTAAATGTTGAATTGGTATCTCAGATAGTATTAAAATATTATTTTTAAAAAACAAATATGAGGGGAAATAAATGAAAAAATTAATACTTTCAGTATTTACTTTTTTATCATTGGTTTGTGCGCCAGTTATAAGTTCTGCACAAGATGTTAAAATTGGAGTACTGTATCCATTAACTGGTCCTGTAGCTCAAGTTGGTAAGGACGCAGTTGCAGCAGTTCAAACTGCTTTAGATATTATTAATAATAGCCACAATATTCCTGGAATGCCTTTAGCAAAAGATGCTGGTCTTAAAGGATTAGGTGGTGGAAAAATATCTATCGTTGTAGGTGACCATGGTGGAAAACCTGATGTTGGTGTTGGTGAAACCGAAAAGATGTTAAATTCTGATAAAGTTCACGCGATGTTTGGAGCTTATTACTCATCTGTTACTGGTGCAGCTAGTCAAGTATCTGAAAGAGCAGGAATTCCTTGGGTTAATGGAGAATCTACATCTCCAAAATTAACTACTAGAGGATTTAAATATTTCTTTAGAGTTACACCTCATGATGGAGAGTTTACTCAATTAATGTTTGAATTTATGAATGACTTTAACAAGAAAAATAGCAATAAGCTAAACACTCTTGGTATAATTCATGAAGACACTTTATGGGGATCAGATAGCGGTGGAACTCAAAACAAAATGGCTAAAGATCAAGGTTATAAAGTTATAGAAAAGATAAGTTATAAAGCGAAAACAACAACTTTAAGTTCTGAAGTTCAAAGATTGAAAGCAAAAAACCCAGATGTTTTGTTGCCTTCATCTTATACTGCTGATGCTTATTTATTTTTAAATACAGCAAAAGAACTTGATTATAACCCAAAACTTTTGGTTGCTCAAAATGCTGGTTACACAGATCCTAAATTTATAGCTACAATGGGAAGCAAAGCAGAAGGTGTGATTACAAGATCGCCTTTTAATACTGACTTAGCAACTACTATCCCAATGATAGGAACTGTAAATGATCTTTTCAAAACACATTCAGGTGGAAGAGATTTGTCTGATGTACCTGCTAGAGCATTTACTGGTTTTATGGCTTTAGCTAATGCAATTAATAATGCAGGATCAACTGACCCTGAAAAAATTAGACAAGCATTGGTTAATCTAGATATGTCATCAGAATCTTTAATTGTTCCTTATAGAGGAATTAAATTTGGTGCTGATGGTCAAAATGAGAAAACAAGAGGTATTTTAATGCAAGTTCAAGGTGGAAAATACTGTACTGTTTATCCATTTGAATTGGCTGCATGTAAATTGCAGTACCCAATGCCTACTTGGGCTCAAAAATAATTTTAAATAAAATTATTAAAGGCGATCATTAATTTGATCGCCTTTTTTTTATACTTTTGATTGAATTATTGAAAATTTAAAATATTATTCAACTATCTTGATAGAAGAAGGCATAATATTACTCCAAATTATATTCATAGATATTATCTTAGCAGCAGATAATGCAATTATAATTGGTTTAATAGCTGCTAACTTTGTTCCAAAATATAGAAAACAAATAATTTTATGGGGCGTTGCTGGAGCTCTTGTGTTTAAAGTTATTTTTGCAATATTTGCTACTTATCTTTTTGAATTCTACTTCATAAAAATTTTAGGAGGATTGCTTCTAATTTGGATTGTTAACGATCTTAGAAAAGATTTAGTTGAGATGAAAAATAAAGTTAAAACTCCAATAAAGAAATCAAAATCACCATCCTATATAAACAGTATATACAAAGTATTGTTTGCTGACATTACGATTAGTTTTGACAACGTGATTGGAGTTGTCGGTGCAGCTAAAGGTTATTTTGGTTTTATGATTTTTGGCCTTGTTTTATCTGTTGTTTTGACTGGAGCACTTGCAACCTATATGGCAAATTATATACAAAAACACATCTGGATTGCCTATGTAGGTTTAATCTTTATTTTAATAGTCGGCTTACAATTAATAATTGGTGGATTAGTTGATTTAGAAATACTTAAAATTAATGAGGAATTTATTAAATATTTTTAGTTAATAAGAGTGTTTTTTTAACGGAAACTTTTTATTTCTAACATCTTTAGCATAAACATTTACAGCTTTTGTTATCTCGTTTCTAATATTTGAATATTTTCTAACAAATCTAACATCTATTGGATTTAGACCTATTAAATCATCAAATACTAAAATTTGCCCATCACAATTATTTGATGCCCCTATCCCTATAGTTGGAATATTTATTTTTTTAGTAACTATTTTTGCCAAAGATGTTTCCACGCATTCTAATACAATTGAAAAAACTCCAGCTGACTCTAATAATTGCGCATCTTTTAAAATTTTATTTCTTTCTGAAATTTTTTTACCTTTAAATTTAAATGTTTTATCTGTTTGCGGTAAAAGACCCAAATGTCCCATAACAGGGATTTTATTTTTAACTAACATTTTAATTATTTGACAAATTTTCTTACCTCCCTCTAATTTTACAGCATCAGATTTTGTTTCAGACATAATTTTTTTTGCATTTTTTAAAGCTTCTTTTGGATTTCTGTATGTGTTATGAGGCATATCAACTACCATTAAACTCTTTTTAACACCCATCCTTACACTTTTTGAGTGTTCTATCATTACATCCAAACTTACCTGTCTAGTTGATTTATAATTGTATAAAACTGAGCCTAGAGAGTCTCCTACAAGTATTACATCACAAAGATTATCTAAAATTGTAGCAATATTTTTTGAGTAAGCTGTTAAGCTTACGATCTTAGATTTGTTTTTCTTAGCAATTAATTCAAGAATTTTTTTTTTCATCGACTTACCAAGAGCCGGTATTTTCCATCGAGGCCCATGGTTCTTTAGGCTCTAAGTTTCCTTCTTGAAGAATTTCTATTGATATTTTGTCTGGAGATCTAACAAATGCCATGTGACCATCTCGTGGCGGTCTATTGATAGTATAGCCCATATCCATCAGTCTTTGACAAGTTTCATAAATATTATCAACTCTATAAGCTAGATGACCAAAATTTCTTGAACCCTCTCCAAGTTCATCGCCATCCCAGTTATATGTTAGTTCAATTTCTGCTTTTTCATCATTTGGAGCAGCAAGAAAGATTAAAGTAAACCTACCCTTTTCATGTTCCATACGTCTTGTTTCTTTTAAACCCAATCCTTCACAAAAAAATTTTAAAGAATCCTCGACATTTTTAATTCTGATCATTGTGTGTAAATATTTCATATAATTAATTTATAGTTATAAAACTATTCTAATTCAATAGTGCTTGGTGGTTTTGAGGTAATATCATACACAACTCTATTAATGCCTCTTATGCTATTCACTATTTGATTGGAAATTGTTTCCATAAAAGACTTTTTAAACTCATAAAAATCTGCAGTCATTCCATCTTCTGATGTAATTGCCCTTAACAAACATAGATATTCATAAGTGCGGTTATCACCCATAACACCTACTGTTTTCACTGGTAGTAAAGCAGCATAAGCTTGCCAAATCTTGTGGTAAAGACCATGATCCTTCAAAGCTTGAATAAAATAATAATCAGCTTCTTTTAGAATTTTAATTTTATCATTAGTTATTAAACCAGGCATTCTAATTGCCAAACCAGGTCCTGGGAAAGGATGTCTAGAAATAATATCTTTACTTAAATTTAATTCTAAGCCTAGTTTTCTTACTTCATCTTTAAAAAGAAACTTTAAAGGTTCTATAAGTCTTAATTTCATATTTTTAGGAAGTCCGCCAACATTATGATGAGATTTAATTTTTGATGTTTGACTTCCTGTCACGGATTTACTTTCAATTAAATCTGGGTAAAGAGTTCCTTGAGCTAAGAATTTTACATTTTTTATTCTTTTTGCATATCTTTCAAATATTTTAATAAAAAGATTACCAATAATTTTTCTTTTTTTCTCAGGATCAGAAACATTGTGTAGTTTTTTTAAAAACTCTTTTTCTGCATTTACATAAATTAAATTCATTTTTAGGCGCTTCTTAAAAGTCTGCACAACCTGCACCTCTTCATTTTTTCTCAAAAGACCCGTATTGACAAAAATACAATATAGTTTTTTACCAATCGCTTTATTGAGTAATTGAGCTACTACACTGCTATCAACGCCCCCTGATAAAGCACAAATAACTTTTTCTGATCCAACTTGATTTTTAACTTCTTTAATAAGTTGAATTTTTTGATCCTTAGAAGACCAATTACGTTTAATTTTACATATTAAAAAAATAAAATTACTTATCAATTTTTTACCATTTTCTGTATGTGTTACTTCTGGGTGAAATTGAATCCCATAAAATTTTTTTAACTTGTTCTCTACAATTGCAAATTTTGAATTAGTACTGGAAGCTATTACTTTAAAGTTTTTTGGAAGTCTAGATACTTGATCAGCATGACTCATCCAAACTTTTTTTGATTTTTGTTTATTAAAAAAATTCTTTATTAAAAGACTTCCATTTTTTTTATATATATTTGCTAATCCAAATTCTCTGTGTTTTGATTGTTTTACCCTTCCACCATTCAGTTTAGAAAGGATTTGATGACCAAAACAAATACCTAAAATAGGAATATTCAAATTTATAATTTTTTTATCAAAAGAATATTTGTTTATTTGATAAACATTTAGTGGGCCTCCAGATAGAATTATTCCTTTAATAGTTTGATCAATATCTTTTAGCTTTATTTTTTTATGACTTATAATTTCAGAAAAAACACCTAATTCTCTTATTCTTCTTGCAATTAACTGGGTAAATTGAGAACCAAAATCTATAATTAAGATTTTATTAAGATTTTGATCAAGACTCATTTTTTGGTTCTATATTTTTAAGGGACTCTTGAATTTCATCGTTTTCATCACATAATTTTTTACAAACTTTTACAAATGTTTCAGAAAGATCTTTAACTTTTGCATAATTTGATTTCTTTAAAGCTATTTTCATCAACATTAAAATGGCTTCTTCATTATTTGGCTCTATCAACAATGCTGTATCTAAATTATATTCTTCTTTTCTTTGATTTTCCTCATGATTATATATTTTTGCTAAATATAAATATGATTTTGCATCCTTTGGATTAAAGACTATATTTCGCTCTAAAAGAAAACGCGCATCATCATACTCTTTATCTTGATACATTTTTAATGCTTCATCAAAAAAGTTTTCTTTGCTTGATACTATGTTTGCAGAAAAAACTAGAAATAATATTAAAGTAATTATTTTAAAAATGTTTTTCATTAATATTTGCTATCGTTTTTAACCATATCTACATTATGAACCATACTTTCATAAAACCCTGCTTTAGTAATCTTAACAAAGTTTGGTTTTACTCTTAGTTTTATAATATTTCTTGAGCCAAGATAGCCCATAGATGATCTTAGTCCACCAATCAATTTATAAATAATGCTCTCAACATCGCCTTTGTATTTTGCAAATCCTTCAACACCTTCAGGAACATATTTGGATGAGTCTTTTTGTTTGGTTTGAAAATATCTATCTGCTGATCCTTTATTCATAGCTCCTACTGAACCCATTCCTCGAAAGCTTTTAAATAATTTTCCATTTTTGTTAATTAATTTTCCTGGTGCCTCATCTGTGCCAGCAAATAATGATCCTATCATAATAGCATCAGCTCCTGCTGCAAAGGCTTTTGCTAGATCTCCTGAATATTTTATTCCTCCATCTGAGATAATTTTTACATTTTTATTTTTTAATCCATTCCTTACTGACAAAATTGCACTTAACTGTGGAACACCAATTCCAGCAACTAATCTTGTTGTGCAAATTGAGCCAGGTCCAATTCCAACTTTAATAATATCGACACCTAATTTAATCAAAAATTTAGCAGCTTCGGGTGTTGCTATATTTCCAGCACATAAAGCAGCTTGTTTGTTTTTAAATTTTTTAATATATTTAATTATCTCTCCCACTTTTTTTGTATGTCCATGAGCTGTATCGACTACTATTAAATCGACACCTTCTTTAATTATTGCTTCAGCTCTCTTAAATTCATTTGGTCCAGCGCCAACTGCAGCACCTACTAATAATTTTTGTTTTTTTACCTTTTTAATCTCTAAAATTTGGTTTTTAATATCTAAATTTCTATGAATAACCCCTATTCCTCCTGATTTAGCTATTGCAATTGCCATTTTGCTCTCCGTTACCGTATCCATTGCAGATGACAAAAGTGGGATTTTAAGTTCAAGATTTTTTGTTAATTGAACACCTGTATTAACCTCAGAAGGTAGTATTTCAGAGTATTTTGGAGCTAATGTGACATCATCAAAGGTAAGTGCTTCTTTTATAGGAACCATAATCTTTTATATACGATTCCTTTCAAAATTAAAGTCTCTATCTAAGTTTACAACAGATTATAAAACTTTCTTTAGAGTCTTTTCTGCTAGATTTTGGTTTAAAAACCTTAACTTCTTTAAAATATTTTTTTCCTTCTGCGACTATTTCGTTAAATGTTCCACCCATAAAAATTTTTGAAATGAAGTAACCGTTATCTTTTAATTGATCTTTTGCAAAAAACATCGCCTCCTTACAAAGCTCACCTGTTTGAATAGAATCTATATTTTTAATACCTGTCGTATTCACAGCCATATCTGACATAACGACATCTATTTTATCTTTTATATGTTTTTTAATTTCATCTTGAACACTTTCATCAGTAAAATCACCTTGGATTTGAACAGTATTCCCAATAGGGTCCATTTCTTTTAAATCAATTGAGATTAATCTACCACTTTTTGCAGTTTTTGCTGCATATTGAGACCAGCTACCTGGAGCTGCTCCTATATCAATAATTGAAATACCACCTTTAAAGATCTTAAATTTTTCATCTATTTCAATTAATTTATATGCTGATCTTGCTCTATATCCATCAACTTTTGATTGCCTAACAAAGGCATCTCTTCTTTGTTTATTTACCCAATTTTTAGAAATCTTATTTTTTTTCAATTAATTATTAAATCTGAGTTTTTTTTTTATGATTTCACCGTCTAGACATTCAATTCTGCTAAGAAAATTTTTATTATTTCTTATCTTATCATTATGTTTTCCCGCAAAATGTACAATTCCAATTTCATGATTTGGTAGGTATGGTTCAACTAAAGTATTTCTTTTTTTATCGTACTTCATTCCATTAAAACCAATTTGTGTCCAATTGCAATAAGCTGGGAGTATCTCTACAGGTAATTTATTATGATAAATTGTTATATTAAGTGCAATTTGATCTGAACCCCAAACTTTTCCTGACTTTAATGATTCTTCTAAATTTTTTCTCCAAACTTCCCAATGAGGGGCATCATATGCTAAAGCAAAAACACCAGCGTTTAAATGAGGTTTTAATGCTACCTCTCTTGCAATTTTTTCAGAAAAACCTGAAGCTTTTGCGTGTTTATAATTTTGAGATTTAATTCTTGCAAAACTTCCAATTACCCATTCTGCTCTTAGGACTCTTCCATAAGATCTATCAGCAGATGTTGATATTGATAATTTTTTATTTTCACAGCCTGTGAAATATAATTCTACTGCTTCCCAAGAATTTACCCAAGCATCTGCGTCTATCCACATATACTTTTCATAATTTGGAAAATATTCTGTAAGAAATGCTCTTGTTATTAGACTTTTGAGCCATTTTTTACCCATTGTTCTAAATTGACTTATTTTGATATCCCAATCAGAAGATTTTATTTCATCAACTTTAGGTTTTAAAATTTTTTTTTGTTCTTCTGTCAATCCACCATCTAAAATGCAAATTGCTGTATTGTTACTCTTTTTAAAACGCTTTATAGAATCCACTAATTCATTAAGTAATTCAAAATAATTTGAGTCTGCAAGAGATATAATGACATTTTTTTTCATTATAATACATCTTCTAAATCATCATCATCTTCTGCTAAGTTTTTATCTAAATTTTGTCTTTTTAATTTTTGATAATGAAAAAAACTAATTGGTAGCATGAATAAATAAATAATTGAGCTTATTGCTATAACGTTAAAAGGAAAAATTAATAGTAATCCAAAAAATAAAACAATTCCAAATAATAAAAAGATAGTAGCTTTTCTTTGAATAACAATTTTTTTAAATGAATAACTTGGAAATTTACTTATCAAAAGTAAAGAGGTTGCGATAAAAAAAGTTGGTACAACAATATCATAGTTAATCGTGATAATATTAAAATCTGTTGAACTTATAATTAAAGGTGTCAAAACTAAAATCCCACCAGCTGGTGACGGAACACCTTCAAAAAAATTGTCCCTCCAAGAAGGTTCCTGGTTAGAATTAACATTAAATCTTGCTAACCTTAAAGCTACGCAAATTACATAAATTAAGCATACCAGCCAGCCAAATCTACCCAAGGTATTTAGCTTCCAAAAATACATGATAAATGCTGGTGCTACACCAAAACTAATCATATCAGTCAAAGAATCTAATTCTTTACCGACTTTTGATGTCCCTTTAATTAATCTTGCAATTCTACCATCCAGCCCGTCTATAAGAGCAGCAAAAATTATTGCTATAACTGCAAATTCAAATTTACCATCTAGTGCAAATCTAATTGACGTTAACCCAATACAAACTCCAATTAAAGTAAGCATATTAGGTAAAATTACTCTAGCTTTTTTTTTATCTGTTATAATTTTTAAATTATTTTTAGGTTGTTCCATTTTTATTTTTTAGCTAAAAGAGTTTCACCTGAAATTGTTTTTTGCCCAACTTTAACTAATGGTTCATAGTTTTCATAATAAACATCTGCGCGACTTCCAAATCTAATCATTCCAATTCTATCGCCTTGATTAAGTTCTTGACCATTATCTGTTTCACAAACTATCCTTCGTGCAATTAATCCAGCTATTTGAACTACAATTATATCATTTCCACTTTTATCTTTTATTTTATAATAATTTCTTTCATTATCCTTGCTTGCTTTGTCTAATGATGCATTAAAGAATTTTCCTGGTTTATATAAAATTTCTTCAACTTTTCCTGAACATGGTGTTCTGTTGACATGACAATCAAAAACATTCATAAATATACTTATTTTTTTAAATCTTTTATTTTCTAAACCAACTTCCTTTGGTCCATCTACTTCTTCAACTTTTATTACTTCACCATCAGCAGGACTTACTAGATAATTGTCATCTTCAATTATAACTCTTACAGGATCTCTGAAAAAATAATAAACCCAAACAGTCAATAGCAAACCGATTGTTCCTAAAAAACCACTTATGAATAATAAAACAAGTGTAACAAATCCTGCTATGACTAAAAATTTATAGCCTTCTGTATGTATCGGTGGAAATATCTTGCTAAACATATTCTTCTATTTGCTAATTTTTGATTAATATGTATATAAACCAATCAAATTCAATTAATAAGATAATTTTTTATTTTAATGAGTAAAATCAAGGTAAATAACCCAGTCGTTGAACTAAATGGTGATGAAATGACTCGTATTATATGGGAGTTCATTAAGAATAAGCTAATCCTACCGTATATAGATCTTGGAATAGAATATTACGACCTCGGTATGAAAAGTAGGGATAATACAGACGATCAAATCACAATAGACTCAGCAAATGCTATAAAAAAAATTGGTGTTGGAATTAAATGTGCAACAATTACTCCTGATGAAGCTCGAGTTGAAGAATTTGATTTAAAGAAAATGTGGAGATCTCCTAATGGAACTATAAGAAATATTATAGGAGGTACAGTTTTCAGAGAGCCTATCATTTGTAAAAATATTCCTAAACTTGTGCCGTCTTGGACTGATCCAGTAATTATTGGAAGACATGCTTTTGGAGACCAATATAGAGCAACAGATTTTAAAGTGCCTGGAAAAGGTAAGATGGAAATTAAGTGGACATCTGAAGATGGAAAAGATGAATTAAAATACGAAGTATTTAACTTTACAGGTCCAG
Organism: Pelagibacteraceae bacterium AG-390-L03; assembly: GCA_003279685.1. Lineage (GTDB taxonomy): Bacteria > Pseudomonadota > Alphaproteobacteria > Pelagibacterales > Pelagibacteraceae > Pelagibacter. Next base: position 45,258 of record QCHA01000001.1, read on the forward strand.
GCGTTGCACTTTCAATGTACAACTTAGATAAATCTATTGAAGACTTTGCAAGGTCTTGTTTTAGTTATGGATTAATTAAAAAATGGCCTGTTTACATGTCTACAAAAAATACAATTTTAAAACAATATGACGGTAGATTTAAGGATATATTTCAAGAAATTTTTGAAAAAGAATATAAAACAGATTTTGAAAAAAATAACCTTACATACGAACACAGATTAATTGATGATATGGTTGCATGTGCAATGAAGTGGAGTGGTAAATATATTTGGGCATGTAAAAACTACGATGGTGATGTTCAGTCTGATACAATGGCACAAGGTTATGGCTCTTTAGGATTAATGACTAGTACATTATTAACACCTGATGGAAAAGTTATGGAGGCTGAAGCTGCCCATGGAACAGTTACAAGACATTACAGAATGTATCAACAAGGTAAAGAGACTTCAACTAATCCAATCGCATCTATTTTTGCTTGGACAAGAGGATTAGCTCACAGAGGAAAACTTGATAATAATGATGAGCTAATTAAATTTGCACAAACTATTGAGAAAGTTTGTATTGAATGTGTTGAAAATGGTGCGATGACAAAAGATTTAGCAATTCTTATAGGTCCTTCAAGCAAATATTTAACTACTAATCAATTCTTAGATGAAATTGATGGTAATCTTAAAAAGAAATTAAATTAAAGTTTTAAGTTTTTCAAATGCTTGATCAATTTTAGATTGATCTTGTCCACCTGCTTGGGCAAAATCTTTTCTACCCCCACCGCCTTGACCTCCAATAATTTCTGATCCTACTTTTACAAATTTAACTGCATCAAACTTTTCTGTAAAATTCTCAGTAACACCAACTGCAATTCCTACTTTGTCATCTTTGCTTGCAAAAACTATTATAACACCTTCTCCTAATTCTTTTTTTCCTTTGTCAACAAGTTTTCTTAATTCTTTAGGTGGTAATCCATCAACTTTTTGAAGTCTCAGTTTAACTCCATTTATTTCTTCATCTTGAATGATATTTTTTGATTTATCTTCTAAAATTGAATTAACTGAAATTGTCTCTAACTGCTTTGATAAATTTTTGATTAATGTTTTTTGATCTGATTGATCTAAATTTGGCTTACCACCTAACTTAGTTATTTGTTCACTTAATTCTTTAATAAGGTCATCATTCTTTTCAGAGGAAATATTAGATAATTTCTCTTTATTATTTAAATAATTCTCTAATTGCTTATCTCTTAAAGCTTCAATTCTTCTAACACCTGCTGCAATTGAGGATTGGCTAATTATCTTAAATTTACCAATGTCACCTGTATTTTTAACGTGAGTACCTCCACAAAGTTCTGTTGAAAAATATTTTCCCTCTTCATCGCCCATCGAAAGAACTCTAACCTCGTCTCCATACTTTTCTCCAAATAAAGCCAAAGCACCATTTTCAACAGCTTCATCAGGTGTCATCAAACGTGTTTTAACATCTGATTTTTTTGAGACCATTTTGTTTACAAAACCTTCTACTTTATCAATTTCTTCTTTTGGTATTGGTTTCATGTGACTAAAATCAAACCTTAAACGACTTGGTTCAACTAATGAGCCTTTTTGTGTAACATGATCACCTAAAACTCTTCTTAAAGACTCATGCAATAAATGAGTTGCGGAATGGTATGCTCGAGTATCATCCCTTCTCTTGATATCAATTTTTAACTCTACATTATCATTTGTCTTTATAGATCCACTGATTACTTTTCCATAATGTACAAATAGATCACCTAATTTCTTTTGAACATCTGTTACTTCAAATTTAAAATTATTTCCAATAATTTCACCTGTATCTCCTACTTGACCTCCAGACTCTCCATAAAAAGGTGTCTGGTTAACAATGATCATACCCTCATCATTTTTTTTTAACTCATTAACTTCTTTATTGTTTGAAAGAAGTGATAAAACTACTCCTTCTGCGTAGTTGCTCTCATAGCCTAAGAATTCTGTAGCACCTAACTTATCCTTAATTCCAAACCAAATATCTTCAACAGCAGCATCACCTGAACCTTTCCAATTTTTTTTAGCAAGTTCTCTACTTTCTTTCATCAAGGATTGAAATTTTTCTGTATCAATTGACATTGATTTATTTCTTAAGATATCTTCCGTAAGATCCAATGGAAATCCATAAGTATCATATAATTTAAATGCTATATCTCCTGGTAAAACTTTATCTATTTTTGAAATTTCATCATTTAAAATTTTAATTCCTCGATCCAAAAGTACTAAAAACTTTTCCTCTTCCATTTTTAAAGTTTCTTTAATTAAAGACTCTGCCCTAACTAGCTCAGGATAGTTTCCTGACATTTCATTTTTGAGTGTATCAAATAAATTAAAAAAAACTGGGTCTTCAGATCCAAGTAAATGTGAATGTCTCATTCCTCTTCTCATTATCCTTCTAAGCACATAACCTCTACCTTCGTTAGAAGGAAGAACACCCTCAGCAATTAAAAAAGCGCTAGCCCTTAAATGATCTGCTATAACTCTAAAACTTGATTGATTACTTTCATCTTGTTTAATTTTAATAATTTCAGAGGCAGCACTTATAATTTTTTTAAAATGGTCTGTTTCATAATTATCGTGTGTCCCTTGTAGTAAAGCTGCAATTCTCTCTAGACCCATTCCAGTATCAACTGATGGTTTTGGAAGATCTATTCTTTTATCTTTAGAAATTTGTTCAAATTGCATAAATACCAAATTCCATATTTCAATAAAACGGTTTCCATCTTCTTCTTTAGTTCCTGGCAAACCTCCTTCTAGATGATCTCCATGATCATAAAAAATCTCTGAACATGGGCCACATGGACCTGTCTCCCCCATCGACCAAAAGTTGTCAGATGTTGCTATTCGAATAATCTTATCATCACTAAAACCAGCTATTTTCTTCCAAAAATTGAAGGCTTCATCATCTTCATGATAAACAGTCACATAAAGTCTGTTTTTTTCTATGCCAAAATCTTTAGTAATTAAACTCCAAGCATAGTGGATTGCTTCCTCTTTAAAATAATCTCCAAATGAAAAATTTCCCAACATTTCAAAGAATGTATGGTGTCTTGGTGTGTAGCCAACATTTTCTAAATCATTATGCTTTCCACCTGCTCTTACACATTTCTGAGAAGTGGTGGCTCTTTGATAGTCTCTTTTTTCTAAACCTGTAAATACATTTTTAAACTGCACCATCCCTGAATTTGCAAACATTAAGGTTGGATCGTTATTTGGAACTAAATTACTAGACTCAACAATCTTATGATCATTCTTTTCAAAATATTTTAAGAATGTACTCCTTATTTCATTTAAAGATTTGTCAGCCATATTTTTAAAATACAGCTTTTTTATTCTATGTCTAGATAACAGTAAGGGAAAAAAGGCGCTTATATTAAGCGCCTTTTAATAATTAAAGATGACTTTTTAACTAATTCTTTTTAGTAGGAACTACTTCCTCTTTAACTTCTGCTTTTGGATCTTCTATTTGATCTTTTGCAGCTTTTTCAGGATCTAAAGGGTTTCCTTCAATTTTTTTTTGAATTACGCCTGCTTTTTCTCTTATTAACAGTTCTATTTCAGCAGCAACTTTAGGGTTCTGAGCAAGATAAGTTTTCGCATTTTCTCTACCTTGGCCTATTTTTTCACCCTTATAAGCATACCATGCTCCTGATTTTTCAATAATATCCGCTTTAGAACCGAGATCAACGAGTTCCCCCATCTTACTAATTCCTTTTCCATACATTAAATCAAATTCAACAACTTTAAATGGTGGTGCTACTTTATTTTTAACTACCTTAACTCTTGTTGAGTTTCCAATAATTTCATCTTTGTCTTTAATTGCACCAATTCTTCTAATATCCATTCTAACAGATGAGTAGAATTTTAACGCATTTCCACCTGATGTTGTTTCTGGACTTCCAAACATTACTCCAATTTTCATTCTAATTTGGTTGATAAAAATCATCATTGTGTTTGTATTTGAAATTGAACTTGTTAGTTTTCTTAAAGCCTGACTCATTAATCTAGATTGAAGACCTACATGATGGTCTCCCATCTCACCTTCAATTTCAGCTCTTGGAGTTAAAGCTGCAACTGAGTCAATTACAATAACTGAGATAGATCCTGATTTAACAAGAGTGTCAGCTATTTCTAAAGCTTGTTCACCAGCATCTGGCTGAGAAATTAAAAGTTCTTCTGTATTTACTCCTAATTTTTTTGCATAAACTGGGTCTAATGCATGCTCTGCATCAACAAACGCACAAATTCCACCAGCTTTTTGAGCTTCAGCAACAACTTGTAGTGCTAATGTTGTTTTTCCTGAAGATTCTGGTCCATAAACTTCAACAATTCTTCCTTTTGGTAATCCACCTATTCCTAATGCTAAATCAAGACTTAATGATCCTGTGGATACAGATTCAATGTCCATTGCTCTTCTTTGGCCAAGCTTCATCACTGAACCTTTTCCAAAATTATCAGTAATTTGAGCTATTGCTGCATCTAATGCTTTGTTCTTTTCTTTAATATCCATTTCTTGATCTTTAGTAGATTTAACTACTTTTAGGTTACTTTTCGTCATTTTTAGCCTCTTTTTTTAATTTTTTTAACACTCGAATCATGAATTAAATGTACACATTTTGTTCTCATTAGCAATATATTTATTTATAGATCAAAAAAACCAAATAATTACTTAAGATTTAAGTAGTCGCTATTCAGTAAACCTACTGATTTAAGTACTCTATATTGAGATAATAAATAGCTTCTTTCAGCTTCAGCAAGATTAATTTTTGCACTGATTAAATTAGATCTAGATTGAAGAACGTCAAAAGTTGATCTTCCTGAGCCATTTTCATACTCAAAGCTAATTCCTTCCGTTGCAATCTCTGAAGCCTTAACCTGAGATTGAACTGCTTGTAAAAAACTTCTTGAAGATTGTAATGTTGACCAAGCTGATGTGACTGATTGAGTATTATTTTTTTGAGCATTTTCTAACAATAATCTTTTCATTCCTTTTGCTTCAAGATTTTTATTAACTATTGATTTGTTCTTTCCACCAAATTGAAACGGCCAAGAAACTGTTGCTTGTAAAACATCTTTTTCTCTTTCGTCATAAGTTGCACTTAAATCATCGGTATAAGTTCTCTCTAATGAAATCTTTGCAGTAGGTGAAAGATCTGATCTTGCTATTTTCACATCCAATTCTGATTGACCATATTCTATTTCAGCAATAATTAGTTCAGGACTTTTTTTCAAAGATATTTCTTTTGCCTCGTTTAAATTTGATGGAATTGTTAATCCAGTTTTATATATTTTTCTCAAATTTTCTTCAGCTGTAATAATTCCAATTACATTTTCATAATTTAATTTACTAGTTACTATATTATTTTGAGCTTCAATATATCTGGCTTGTGCTCCAGCTAAAGACGATTGAGATTGTGCTAGATCAGATGCTGTAATTTGACCTCTACTTAGTCTAGCATTGTCTAATTCAAATTGTCTTTGAAGTAAATTTACGTTTTCCTCATTAATATTTAATTTTTCATAAGCTAAAATTAATCCAGTATAAGTTTCTATCGCTTTTAAAAAAACCTCTTGTTCTTTTTTAATAAGTTTTGCTTCGGAGATATTTAATCCTAATTTACTTTTTTCATATTCTGTTTTTCTTCCTTGGCCATCCAGTAAAGTTTGTTCAATTTTTATCGAAGATGTCATTGAATTGGTATCAGTTATCGATGCATCTCCCCCACTCTGGTTTGTAAGTTTATTTGTTTCTTCGAAGTTTTTTGTGCCCTTTAAAGTCATTGTTGGAAAAAGATCACTTTTAGAAATATTTAAAACTTCTTTTTGAATTTCTAAGTTTCTTCTTTCCGCCTGAAGTTCTAAATTATTTTCATAAGTTTGCTTTAAAGCATCTTTTAGTGTTGCTGAAAAAGCACTTAATGGAAAAATTAAAATACAGAAAATAATTAAGAAAATATTTTTCATTTATTATATTTTATTGTCTTAATTTGATGATTGCTATTTAAATTTAAAATTATTGAAGAATATTTTGGCGCATATTTAAACATATTTTGAGTAATTCTTTGGTAAGTTTGCATAAAGTTAATAACTTTGCCTTTGCTCATGATTTTATGACTAGATTTGTTTTTAGTTTTTAACCATAGCTTTTTCTCTTGCTTTAATCTCCATTTTTGGAGCAAACCAAAGTTTTTAGCCTTTAAATATATTAAACAATTAAGTTGAGCATATAATTTCTTATATCTCGTCTTTAATTGTTGATTAACATATTTTCTCCAAATAAGTTTTTGATCATTTACTTTTTCAAGTGAATTGATAGATTTTTTAAGAGTTTTATTTACTTCAGCTTTTGCCCCTACACACCAGCCCTCAAATATTATCACATCTGGCTGCTGTTTTATCTTATACCAATTCTTTTTAGGGAATCTGTCGTCAACTGCTTTATTAAAATTTGGTAAATCAATTTTTTTAAAGTTCTTACTTTTCACTTTTTTAAAAAAGTTTAACATTATTTGAATATCATGAGTTCCGGGCACTCCTCTTGTTGCAAACATTGGGTGAATTTTTTTTGATAAATTTAATCTTTCTTTTCGAGTTTTATAAAAGTCATCTATTGAAATTTTAAATACTTTTAATTTAAAATACTTTTCTAATATAATTTTTATAATTGAACTGATGGTCGTTTTACCTGTTCCTTGTCCACCTGCTAAACCTACAAAGTAAGGTTTTTTACTATTTGTTTTTTTTGCAATCCAAAAACACATTGGAATCAAAAAAGACTTCAGCATTCCCTCTTTATTACCAAATTTTTCTGTGGAAGTTTCTTGTGATTTAATAAATTTAAAACAATCTTTTTTAACTTTACTAAAACACTCTTCAGTAATTTTCATTGAACTTATTGCTTTTTTTGATCCATTGGATGGTTTTGACCATCTATCAAAGTTATATCTTTTAAGTTTGCTACATCAACTTCATCAACACAACCTAAATTAAATCCAGTCATAGTAGGAGCGCTTCTTGGATTATGATGTGTATAAATCCCACACTCTGAACAAAAATAATGTTTAGCGACTTTTGTATGAAATTGATAAAGTTTTAATTTGTCTTCTCCTTTAGTAATTTTAAACTCTTCATTTTTAACCATACCCATTATAGCACTTTTTCTTTTACAAATAGAGCAATTGCATTTTACAATTTTTACTAATTCATTTATTGGAACACTAATTTCAGCTTCAACAGATCCACAATGACAATTTAATCTCATATAACTCTTCTATCAGATTTAATACAAATCATTAATCATTCTTTAATTATGTTTGTATTATTATTCTCCCCATTTTCCATGAAATTCATAAACAACTGCTGGCTCATTACCTACTACCCAACCATCATGACCTGGATCTATTGAATACGCATCACCAGCTTTATATGTTAATTCTGTTCCATCATCATGTTTGGCACAAACTGCTCCAGCAACTATTACACCAAGATGTTTTGCTTTACAGCTATCAGTACCTACAGTTGGTTTGATATCTTGAGACCATTTCCAGCCTGGTTGTAAAGTTAATCTCATTACTCTTTGGTCTCCTATTTTTACAATATCCATTTTAGCATTGTTAAAGCTGGTATTACTTTCATCTGGATTATCAAAAGTTTTAACCTCTATTGAGCTCATATTTTTCTCCTTTTATAATTAAATTAGAATTACAGACTACTAATGGTTTAAGTTATCCACAAGCATACAAAATGTAGTTTCGATGTTCACGTTTTGATTCACTTTTGATTCAGTTACAGACTCAAAATACAACCTCTTGAGTGTATTGTATAAATAGTCTATAAATTAGAACAAAACAAGAACATGAAACTAACAATCCCTTATTATCTACATAAAGCAGGCGCTGGTTTTCCCTCTCCTGCAACTGATTATATCGAAGAAGATATCGATTTAAATATGCATTTAATAAGAAATGTTCCAGCTACTTTTATCATCCGTGTTCAAGGTAAATCGATGGTGGATGTTGGAATTAATGATGGAGATTTATTGGTGGTTGATAAAAGTTTAAAACCAAAAAACTTTTCAACCGTGATTGCAAACGTTCATGATGAACTTGTAGTTAAAAGTTTAGTTCAAGAAAGAGATAAAAAGTTTTTAACGTCAGGATCTAAAGAATTTACTGATAGAATTTTAATTAACGAAGAACAAGATATTTTTATCTGGGGAGTTGTAACTTATGTCATCCATTCTACGTACTAAAAAAATAGCATTAGTTGATTGTAATTCTTTTTACGTTTCTTGTGAAAGATTATTTAATCCTAAAATAAGAAGAAAACCTGTTGTTGTTTTATCTAATAATGATGGTTGTATCATTTCAAGATCTAATGAAGCAAAAGCTTTAGGAATTAAAATGGGTGAACCTTATTTTAAAGCAAAAGATATTATCGTTAAAAATAATGTAAATGTATTTTCATCAAACTATTCTTTGTATGGAGATTTATCTAGAAGAGTAATGCGTACCCTTAAAAGATTTAATTCTGAAATAGAAGTTTATTCAATTGATGAAGCATTTTTAGATTTAACAAACTTTAAAGATCAAGATGTAGAAAAAGTTGGAAAAGAAATTAGAGAAACAGTTTTGCAATGGACAGGTATTCCAACTAGTATTGGGATCGCAAAAACAAAAACTTTAAGTAAAGTTGCAAATCATATTGCAAAGAAAAAACAATCAGGGGTAACAAGTTTAATTGGAATAGATAATTTAGATCCTATTTTAGAAAAAGTTGAAATCAATGATGTTTGGGGAGTTGGCAGACAACTTACTAAATTTTATCAAAAGCATGGAATTTATAATGCAAAGCAATTAAAAAATAAATCTAACACTTGGATTAAGAAAAGTTCCAATGTTTTAAGTTCAAGAACAGCGATGGAACTTAGAGGAATTCCTTGTATTGATTTAGAAACAACTACTACTAAAAGAAAGAGTTGTGTTGTTTCAAGATCATTTGGGAAAAGAATTGAAACTTTTCAAGAATTAAAAGAAGCAGTTGCAAACTATTGTTTAAATGCATCTGAAAAAATTAGATCAGAATCTTTAGTTGCAAAAGCAATTACAGTATTTGTTAGAACAAGCCCTTTTCATAGAAACTTTGGATATTATTCAAATACAAAAACAGTAGATTTTCCAATTGCAACAAACAACAGTATAGAAACAGTTAAGACAGCAGTTTCAATATTAGAAAGTATTTTCAAAAATGGTTATCGTTATCAAAAAGCAGGCGTAATGCTAACAGGATTGTCGAATGCAAGTAATAAAACAAATTTATTTACTTCTGAAAAAGATGAAAAAATAAATAGCTTAATGAGATCAATTGATAATACTAATCATAAATATGGAAGATCTACTTTAAGTGTTGCTAGTGCTGGTGTTCATAAAAAGTGGAATATGAGAAGGCAATACTCATCTAAAATAGATACAGCTGATTTTTATTGTTTACCAACGATTAGAGCTTAGATCAAAAAATCTATAGTCCACCTGATGTAAATAAAAATTTAGCAACATCTTCAACACCAATTTGTTTTTTCATCTGACAAAAAACATAAGGTAAGCCATTTCGGGCCTTTTTTACGTCTTCTTTCATGGTTTCAAGATTAACTTCTACATGGGGAGCTAAATCTGTCTTATTAATAATTAACAAATCTGACTTTTGAATAGCAGGACCACCTTTTCTAGGAATATCTCCACCCATACCAACGTCAATAACATAAATTGATAGATCGACTAGTTCTGGACTAAAAGTTGCTGCTAAATTATCTCCACCAGACTCTATTAAAATCAAATCAAGATCAGGAAATTTTTTTTTCATATTTTCAACAGCAAGCATATTAATTGAAGCATCTTCACGAATTGCAGTATGTGGACATCCTCCTGTTTCAACTCCTTTAATTCTCTCGAGAGGTAACGCTTGAACCTTCATTAAAAATTCCGCATCCTCTTTAGTATAAATATCGTTTGATATTACAGCCATAGAAATTTTATTAGACAAAAACTTACAGAGTTCTGCAGTCAGACTTGTCTTACCTGCACCAACCGGTCCACCTATTCCAACTTTTAATGGTCCATTTATATTTTTCATGTTTTATAAATTCTTGTTTTCAAATTTTCATGCTTGATACTATAGATATCGCTATTAAAACAAATTCCACCTAGGTCTTCTAAATTTAAATTTTCGCTTTCTTTTTCTATTTCTCTAATTAAATCATAAGTTTGAATTATACAGTCTTGTCCAATTTTTTGTCCAATTGGTATGTGTTTGATACAAACATTTATTAGATTTGATACAAAAGATTGCAGATAAGATACAATCGTTAAATTTAAGGGTATATCAAAATGTTTGGCTGCTTTAGCAACAGCAATTGGATAAGCAGTGTTTTCTTGAATATTAAAATCCCAACTATCAGCTAAAACTTTTCTAAATGCATTACCTATCTCTATGGATTCTATTTTTCTTTCCTTGCTTGGACAAAGCGATAATGCAAGTTCATTTAACTCTTCTCCCTGATAGGTATATTTCATTAAAATTACATCATTTTTACCAGTTCCATATTTTAATATACATTTTAAATAATCCAAAATATCTTCTTTTGACTTAATAAAATTATCATTAATCATTGCCTCTAAACCATGAGAATATGAAAAACTTCCAACAGGAAATGATGGTGAAAACCAAGTTTGAAGAATTTGTAAAGCTTCTTTTAAATCTTTTTTACTTTTTATTTTAGTGTTTATGGCTATGGGTTCTACCAATTCCATATGCTCCTCCCTCTGGTTTAAAAGGTCTTGAAACTTTCTTAACCTTTCCACCTAATTTTAATATCATTTTTTTTATTACTTCATCATACTGAATAAAAATTCTATCTTTTTCAATTTGGCATGGCATATGCCTATTTCCAATATGCCAAATTAATTGCATTAAATTTTTTCCTTTTATTTCTAATAAATTTTCTTTTTTGTTTTTGATTAAAATCAAATTTCCACTTTGAAGCCTGAACGCTTGATTTTCTGACAGTGATTTTGTCTCTGGTAAATTGACTAAAAATTCAAAACCATTATCTGAAACAAGTTTTTTTCTTCTTAAAAATCGTTCATCATAAGATAAAGATATGTGATCTTTTGCTTTATTTTTGGCTATTTTATTTACTATTAAAAAACAATTATCCATAAGCTAAAACATAAAATATCTTTGTGCCAAAGGAAGCTCTTTAGCCGGTTCACAGGTAATTATTTCACCATCTGCTTTTACCTCGTATGTCTCAGGATTAACCTCAATCTTTGGACACTTATTATTTAAAATCATGTCTTTTTTTGAAATAGCTCTTGTATTTTCTACAGGCAGTAAATCTTTTCTTATACTTGCATCTTTTAATGAATTCTTTTCAAGAGCTAATTTACTTGTGAAAATTACTGAAGATTTCTCTAAAGAAGTTCCAAATGATGAAAACATTGGTCTAGTATATACTGGTTGTGGAGTTGGAATTGATGCATTTGGGTCTCCCATTTGTGCACAAGCTATACTTCCACCTATTAATATCATCTCTGGCTTTGCGCCAAAGAATGCTGGGTCCCATAAAACTAAATCTGCACGTTTATTTTTTTCAATGCTACCAATATGTTTCGAAATTCCATGAGCGATTGCTGGATTAATTGTGTATTTTGCTAAATATCTCTTAACTCTAAAGTTATCATTGTCTCCTTTTTCCTCTGGTAAACTTCCTCTTTGAACTTTCATTTTATGTGCAGTTTGCCAAGTTCTAATGATAACTTCTCCAACTCTACCCATAGCCTGACTATCTGATGCAATGATTGAAAAAGCTCCCATGTCATGAAGAATGTCTTCCGCTGCAATTGTTTCTCTTCTTATTCTACTTTCAGCAAATGCTACATCTTCTGGGATAGATTTATCAAGATGGTGACAAACCATAAGCATATCCAAATGCTCCTCTATAGTATTGACTGTATATGGTCTGGTAGGATTTGTGGAAGATGGAATAACATACTCTTCTCCACAAACTTTAATTATATCAGGTGCATGTCCACCGCCTGCACCTTCTGTGTGAAAAGCATGAATGGTTCTTTTATTTATTGCTTTGATAGTATTTTCTACAAACCCACTTTCATTTAAAGTGTCTGTGTGAATCATTACTTGAACATCATTTTTGTCAGCAATATTCAAACAATTATCAATTGCTCCAGGAGTTGTTCCCCAATCCTCATGTAATTTTAAAGCTGAAGCTCCGGCTAGAATTTGTTCTTCAAGACCTTCTGGTAATGAAGAATTGCCTTTCCCAGCAAAAGCTAAATTCATAGAAAAACCATCTGCAGATTGAATCATTCTTTGTATGTGCCATGGTCCAGGTGTACACGTTGTTGCAAGTGTACCATGAGCAGGTCCAGTTCCTCCTCCAAGCATGGTTGTGATACCTGAGTGCAAAGCATCATCAATTTGTTGGGGACATATATAATGAATATGACTGTCAAAACCTCCAGCTGTTAAAATTTTTCCTTCTCCAGCAATTATCTCTGTTCCTGGACCAATAATAATATTTACTTTAGATTGAGTATCTGGATTACCAGCTTTACCAATTTCTAATATTTTTCCATCCTTTAAACCTACATCAGCTTTATAAATTCCATTTACATCAACTATTAAAGCATTGGTAATAACAGTATCAGCAGCGCCTTTTTCTCTGCTTATTTGAGATTGACCCATCCCGTCTCTAATTACTTTTCCGCCGCCAAACTTTACTTCCTCACCATAAGTAGTTAGGTCGTTCTCAACCTCAATAAATAAGTCAGTATCTGCAAGCCTTACTTTATCTCCTGTAGTAGGCCCATACATATCTGCATAAGCAGCTCTAGAAATTTTAGCCACTATAAATTACCCATAACCTTCTTATTGAACCCGTATATTTTTTTTAATCCATTTATTTCTATAAGCTCAACATCTTTAGATTGACCTGGCTCAAATCTTACAGCAGTTCCTGATGGTATATTTAATCTTTTTCCATATGATAATTTCCTATCAAAAATTAAATACTCGTTTGTTTCAAAAAAATGATAATGACTTCCAACTTGTACGGGTCTATCTCCAGAATTAGAAATTTTAATTTTAGTAACTTTGGAGTCTTTATTTAAGTCTATTTTATCGTTTTTTGTAATTACTTCACCTGGATTCATAATTATCACCTAATAGGTTTGTGTACTGTTACTAACTTGGTTCCATCAGGAAAAGTAGCTTCTACTTGAACTTCCTTGACCATATCTGGAATGCCTTCCATACAATCCTTTTTTTTAACAACATGAGCTCCAGCCTCCATCAATTCTGCAACACTTTTACCTTCTCTTGCTCCCTCGACTACAAAATCTGTTATTAAAGCGATAGCCTCTGGATAATTCAATTTTATACCTTTTGATAACCGATTTTTAGCAACAATTGCTGCAAGGCTTATTAAAAGTTTATCTTTTTCTCTAGGAGTTAGTTTCATTTATATGTTCCATACTTTTGGTATTTTTGAATCTTCAAAAAAATAAGATAAAATTTTATCAATTGCAAATTTAAGATTATAACTATCTTTAGATAAAAGTCTTAGGATCAATTTATTATCCCAGTGAGAATAATTTGAAGTTGTATTTTCATTATTTGTTAGAGTTTCAGATAAATTATTCACATTATTCAAAAATTTTTTTCCTACAATAATAATTGTCGCAACTGCAGAATTATTATTTAATGTAGAAAAGCTATTCAAATATTTTTTCTCAAAAAAATTTGTATTTATTGCCTCTGTATGAATTAATTTATTATCTATATTAATATTCCAAAAATCTGAAAAATATCCTTTTTCAAATACCTCCTTCATTGAAGTACGTCCAAAAATAATATTTTCACAAAGTAGTAAATTTGAATCTTTAGATAAATTAAAATTTATTTTTCTTTTTAAATTACAATTATTAAATAAAATTAATTCTTTAGGTAACCAAAATAAACTTGAATTATTTAACAAATTTAAATTAATTTCTAAGTTGGCTGGATTACCAAACCCACTGTAAATTTTTTCTGCCGCCTGGGTTGAAATACAAAGATTCGATTTATCAATCTTTATATCGTAATTGTATTCATCTCCGCTGGTAATTCCACCAGCAGTATTTATAAGCATTAATTGTTTTAAATTTTCATGAAAATCTGGCATCAAAGCTTTTAAAGATCCTTGTTGATAAAGTTTTTGTAAATTTTGATCTTTAATTTTTATTTCTAATCTACCTTTTGATTTTTCTAGTTTTTTTTGACTTATATTCATCCCTTTATCCTAGCACAAAAAAACTTTTTTATTATTTGTCAATTATTAGAGCTTGAATTATGTGGCCTTTTTAATAAAAAAGAAGCATGCAAAACCAAGAAATAGTCAAAATAATTGATAACCTTAAAGGACGAAGAGGTTATGAGGAAAAAAGAGCGTCTAAATTAGGTTTTTCATCTCTTTATGCTTATTTTGAAGACAAAATTTCAAAGAAACAAAAAGCTATTGAAGACGAGCAAAAAGAATTAGAAGCTGCAAAAATTGAAGACCAACCAAAAGCAAATAAAAAAAGCTGCGGTTGTTGTTAAATAAATGAGTTTTTATAAACCGGAAAAGTTACCTAAATTAATGGTAGCTCCAAATGGAGCTAGAAAAGTAAAAAAAGATCATCCAGCTGTTCCTTTAACAATTAGCGAGACAGTAGCAACAGCAAAATCTTGTTATAAAGCTGGTGCAGGTGCAATACATTTGCATGTAAGAGATAAAGAAGGTCAACACGTATTAGATGCAGGACTTTATAAAGAAGCACTAAATGAATTAGAGCATCAAGTACCAGAAATGCATATACAAGTTACAACTGAGGCTATTGGAAAATATTCTCCAGCAGATATGCGGAAGCTTGCATATGATGTAACTCCTCCCGGTACATCAATTGGAACATCAGAATTAATTCCTTCTAGAAAACCTGAAGAGGAAGATATCAAACTTTATAAATATTTAACTGAAGCAGGTACAAAAGTTCAACACATACTTTATAAACCTGAAGATATAGATTTATTAGTTGAATTACTAAATAAAGCAGAAATTCAAATCAATGATGCTTGGTGTTTATTTGTTATTGGTCATTATAGTGGAAGAATAAGCTATCCAGAAAATATTTCACTGTTTGTAAAAAAAATGGAAGAGCATAAAGTAAATCTTGATTGGGCAATATGTGCTTTTGGAAAAGAAGAAATGAGTTGTTTAGAAAAAGCTATAAGTCTAGGAGGAAAAATAAGAGTTGGATTTGAAAATTCATTATTTATGCCTAATGGAGAAATTGCTCCAGACAACCACATCAAAGTTGATGCTGTTAATAAATTGTTTCAATTAAACTAAAATAGATAAATTCTTATTTAAATAAGATTTAAAATCCTTAACTGATTTACATGAAGAAAGAATAAATCTATCTGGTCTTACTATTATAGCTTTTGAATTAGAATTTTTAAAAAATTTTTCTAAATCTTTATTATTTTTGGATTGTATTGAATTCAATTTACCAGAGATGTTATTTTTAATCTCTTTTGATAATATTAAAATTGGTTTTAATGAAAATTCATCATCTAATGATTTGCCATTTCTTATTTTAAATTGAGGAAATATTTTTCCTCGATTTTTATCTTGACCCTTTCCTAGACCTTTACCTAGTTTAGGTTTAATCGATTTCATACTCTTTTGACCATCAGGTGTAGAAGAGACTTTTCCAGTTATATTTGAAGTTCCAACTGCATTGACAAATTCCCCCATTTTAGCTGTTGTTTTTATGTATTCTTTAACATTTGAATATCTCTCAGATTGATACGTTTTAAGGAGTTTATCACTATGATTATTTTTTAAACAATATGCTATTTTCCAGGATAGATTTGATGCATCTCTAATTCCAGCACACATTCCTTGACCCATAAAAGGGGGCATTAAATGTGCGGCGTCCCCAGCAAGAAAAACTCTACCTTTTTTCCAATTTTTTGAAATTGCAGATTGAAATGTATAAATGGTCTTTCTTTCCATAAAAGCATCACTGGGTTTTAACCATGGTTTTAAAAAATTCCAAATATATGAATTAGATAAGACTTTTTTTTCACTTTCATTGTCATGGATTGCAAACTCCCACCTCCTTCTTTTACCCACATTTCGACAATAAGTGGCTGGACGTTTTGGATTAGAATATTGAATGGTTCTATCTGGTAGTTCTTTTTTATCTTTTTTTAAAATTAAATCTACTACAGCCCATTTTTGAGTAAATCCTAGATTTTGAAATTTTGCTTTTATCTGTTCTCTTGTTGTTGAATTAGCACCATCACATCCGACAACATACTTAGAACTTATTTCTTTAAATCTTTTATTATTAACATTTTCAATAATTATTTTTACTGAATTTTTATCTTCTTTAAGATTAACAACTTTTGTATTTTGCATTATTGTTACTTTTTTAAAGTCTTTTAGTCTTCCCCTAAGTTTTCTTTCTAGGTCTGGCTGATGAAATCTATAACTTGGATACCAACCATTCTCAGTTACTGATCTTGGTCTTGGCCAATCTAATACTTCTTTATTTTTAGAATTAACAAATTTTGTTCCTTTATTAATTATTGTATGTTTTAAAAATTTATCTGTAATACCAATTGTTTGAAAAACTCTCATAATCTCATCATCAAAATGAACGGCTCTGGGTAAAGGATAAAAACTTTTTTCTTTTTCAACTATCAAAATTGAAAAACCATGTAACGCTAATAGATTAGCTAAGGTACCTCCTGTGGGGCCAAAACCTATAATTACAACGTCATACTTTTTCATTTAAAAAATAATAATTTTTATTTTTTGTTAATAGTATTTGAGTATAGCCAAGGACAATCAATAAAAAGTGGTGCTTGTTTTCCTTCAGAGGCTGTTTCTAATCTTTTGTTTCTAAACTTCATTCTTTCTTCATCAGGTAAATATAATCTTTCATGTCCCCAAAAACTTGGTCCTTCAAATGTCTCTATTGGCTTCCATGTTTTGGGATCAATAATTCTTCCACCCCAACCATTTTCAATAAAAAATCCTGACGGTGTTATAGAATAAAATGATGTCATATAATCATTAGTGTGCCTTCCAAGAGTATAAGCTATTTTATTATCTTGATATTGAAGTAAGTCATACCCTTGACCAACATCATCTAAACTATTGTACTCAACCATGAAATGATGAAAACCAGTTCTACCAGACCCAAATAGTGCTAAACTATGATGTCTTCCATTTACATGAAAAAAACATAGAGAAATTGGTGTATGACTATAATCGCTTATTTTAAAGCCCAAAACTTCAGTGTAAAATGGTATTAAATCATCAATTTTTTTAACATGAATTACTGCATGACCCATTCCAAGAGCGCCTGTTTTAAACCCCGAAATTGGACGACTTGGTTTAAATGGATCCGTATCATTCATAGGATTATAAACTAGCTCAATTCTATTTCCTTGAGGATCATTAAAATAAATTAAATCTTCAACAAACCTTTTATCAGCAAAAGATGTTTTGCCTTGTTGAACTTGAATTTTATTTTCTTCTAATTTTGATGCAAAGAATAATAAATCTTCTTTCTCATCAACTTCCCAACCCATAAATCCAAGACCATCACCCGTATCACCTGTTATTGTTAATCTTTGTTTTTGATCGTCCATTCTAAAAGATAAAATATCTTTTCCTCGATCAACTTGCTGCATGCCTAAACTTTTTTGAGTATAGTCTGACCAATCTTCAAATTTATCTGAGTTTACTCCAATGTAACTAAGAGCTTTTATAGCCATCTAAATTTTTCCTAAATAAAATGAGCCCACAAAGACGTGGGCTCAAAAGTATATATTATTATTAACCTTCTACTGCAGTAATGATTTGTCTAGCTCTGTTTAGAACTGCATCACCATCAAGGCCTTTACCACTCATTTCTTTTAACCAATTAGATTCGATTGGTGCTAATATTTTTTTATATTCAGCAATAACGTCATCTGATGCAATTATGATTTCATGATCTGCTCTTTTTGAGATTTCATTTTTCATTACCGCATTTTGATTATCAATTAAGTTTGAAGCCCAATCACCAAAAGCATGACCACTGTATTTATTGATACAAGCTTGTGCACCTGATGATAAGCTATTAAACTTATCTTCATTCATGATCAAACCAAATGTAGCGTTAGTGATGTTAACTTCTGTATGGTATTTGGTTACGTCAAATAATCTGAAAGATCCAACAGCAGTATATGGAAAAGGTGTTCCATCAACTACGCCTTTGCTTAAAGCTTCTGAAGTTCCTGGTGCAGGTACTTTTACTCCAGTTGCTCCTAAAGTTTTTAAAATTGTTCCAGCGATTTTACTTGGTACTCTCATTTTTTTACCTTTAAAATCTGCAGGATTTACAACTTTAGTATCTTTCATATGAATTTGATATCCAGGATTAGAGTGAAGACCTATCACTTTAATTCCTGCCATTTCTTTATCCAAATAACCTTCTTTAAATAAAGAATTTAAAGCCGTTGTTCCAGCTTTAGAAGTTTTTGTAAGAAATGGTAATTCAATTACTGAACTTAAAGGAAATTGACCTCCAATGTATCCTAATACAGTCCATGAAATATCTGCAACACCTGATGTTACAATATCATACTGTTTAGGAGGACTTCCTAAAACTCCACCAGCATACATTTTTACATTTAATGCTCCAGCTGAACATTGATTCACTTTCGTTGCCCAACCTGCAAGAATTTTACTTGCGATAAATGCCTTAGGTGGTTCAAAAGTAGCTAACTTAAGTTCAGTTGCCGCAGATGCACTAACTATGCTAAATGAAAATATTCCAATAATTAATCCAATTAATTTCTTTTTCATAAAATTATCCCCTTGTTGTTTATAATTATTCTAAAAGTGTAACTTGAAATTTAAACTATTTCATCCTTAATTGTGTTAGATAAAACCCCAATCTGGGTTACTTCTATCTCAACTTTATCGCCTGGTTTCATGAAAACTGGCGGATTTCTTTTAAATCCAACCCCTCCAGGAGTGCCCGTAACTAGTACATCTCCTGCTCTCCAAGCCATTGCTCTAGAAACATAGGAAATTAATATTGGGATATCAAAAATTAATTGGCTTAATTTTGCATTTTGCATCACTTCACCATTTAATCTTGTTTCAAGAGTAAGCTCTTTATAATCTTTTATGTCTTCTGCAAGAACCATATGTGGGCCAAAGCTTCCAGTTCTTTCAAAATTTTTTCCCATTCCAAATTGTCTTGTATGCCTTTGCCAATCTCTGATTGTACTTTCGTTATAGCAAGAATAACCAACTATATGTTTCAAAGCATCTTCTGGTTTAATATGCTTTCCTGCTTCTCCCATAATTACGGCCATCTCTCCTTCAAAATCTAAATTATCAGAAGCAATCGGTCTTTGAATTGGTTGATTATGAGCAGTTTGACTTTCAGGAAACCGATGAAAGATAACAGGGTTTTCTTCTACAGTTCTATTCGTTTCTTTAACGTGCTCACTATAATTTAAACCTACACAAATAATTTTTCCAGGATTTGGGATTAGAGGTAAATACTCAATATCATCTACACTTAAGTTACCTGGATTTGTGGATGCATAAGTTTTTGCTTCAGTAATACCATTTTTAGAAATAAGATCTTTTAAAGTGTCTGCTCCTGATATTTTGCCAGTAAGATCTGTAATTAAATTGTTGTCTATAATACCAAATTTTGGTTCTGAATTATGTTTGTAGGAAATAAATTTCATAATTAATACTTTCTGTTTAAAACGTACCTTATATGCTAATGTTTAATAAAATTGAAGAGACATTTTTATAAAAAATAAAAAATGAATAAAATATTTGATTATTCAGCAATCGCTTCTGGGATAATACTTTTATTATTATCTGTATTAACTTTTTGTGATGTATTTGGACGAAGATTTTTGAATTCACCAGTTACAGGTACAATCGAATTAGTAGAAATTGGAATGGCTTTAGTTGCATTTTTAGCAATGCCAAGAGCATTTTTTTTAAACGCAAACGTTTCTGCTGATTTTATCAATAACTTAAATCTAGGAAAATTTAAAACTTATCTAATAATTCTAAAGTTTATTTTAATGATGATAATAATGTCTTTAATGGCTTACGCTACAACTAAAACTTCAATAAAATTTATGGGAAATGAAAGAGTTACTCTTGACTTAGAGTTATACTTTTATCCATTTTATTTTATCTCATCATTAGGAATGTGGTTAAGTGTACTTGCAATTATTGTTTGGTTTATAAAAGCTTTACCTGAAACTAACTCAAAACTGAGAGATATATAATGGACATGGATCCAATTATTAATGGTGGAATAGCTTTTGCAGCAGTCTTAATACTAATGGTATTAAATATTCCAATTGGAATTGCGATGTTACTGGTTGGATTTACTGGTTTTGCATTAATTTCTGGATTTGATCCTGCTATTTTTGTGTTAGGCACTGCCCCTTTTGATGCGGTTTCAAAATATACATTATCAGTGCTTCCTCTTTTCGTTTTAATGGGAAATCTTGCTAATAGCGCTAATTTATCAAGGAATTTATATGATGCTGCTTACGCGGTGGTTGGTCATTATAAAGGTGGATTAGCAATGTCAACTGTTGGAGCGTGTGCTGGATTTGGAATGATATGCGGTTCTTCAATTGCAACAGCAGCTACGATGTCACAAATGGCAGGACCAGAAATGAAAAGACATGGTTACAGTGATGCTTTGATAAGTGGTTCAATTGCATCAGGTGGAACTCTTGGAATTATTATTCCACCAAGTGTCATTTTAGTAATTTATGCATATTTAACAGAACAATCTGTTCAAGAACTTTTCTTTGCAGCACTAATTCCGGGATTGATAGCTGTGGTTTTATATATGATTGCAATAAGAGTTTATCTTATAATTTACCCTTCTCATGGTGGGTATGGAAATAAAATGCCACTCAAAGAAAGAATTGCAGCTATTACAAAAGTTTTTCCAATATTTTTAATTTTTGCAATAATTATGGGAGGTCTTTACCTTGGTTTCTTTACTGCAACAGAAAGTGCTGCTGTTGGAGTAGTACTAGTTTTATTATTCATTTTAGTAAGAGGCCAACTGACACTAACTTTGCTAAAAGAAGCTTTATGGACAACAATAAAAACGGTTGGTTCTTTATATTTAATTGTAATTGGTGCTAGTATTTTTAATTATTTAATTACAGTAACCCAATTACCTTTTGCAGTTGTTGATTTTATAAATCATTTAGAACTTACACCTTTAGGAATTATTTTAGTTATTTGTGTTATTTATTTAGTCCTTGGAACGGTAATGGACTCTCTTGCAATGTTATTCTTAACTATTCCTGTTTTTTATCCTGTAATAGTTGATGCTGGAATAGACCCTGTTTGGTTTGGTATTTTTGCAGTGATAGTCGTAGAATTTGGGTTAATTTCACCTCCAGTTGGAATGAATTTATTTGTCATTAAAGGAGTAATGCAAAACACTCCTCTACAAACTATATGGTTTGGAACTGTTCCTTTTTTAATCACAGATGTAATTAGACTTGCTTTGATTATTGCATTTCCTGCAATATGTTTATACCTACCTAGTTTAATGACACCTTAATGACAAAAAAATTTAAAATTGGTATTGATTATGGAGGAACTAAAATTGAAGGGATTCTTTTAGATCCAAATGGAGAAAAGTTAGAGAGAAAAAGATACTCTTATGATAAAAATTATTCATCAGGTATTTCAACTGTTCAAAAATTAGTAAATGAATTTGATAAAATTAGCGAAGAAATTTGTACTGTAGGAATTGGTATCCCTGGATTTTCATCTAAAGATACTGGATTAGTTACTAATGCTAATTCCTTGTGGTTAAATGATAAACCATTCAAAAAAGATTTAGAAAGTACACTAAATAGAGATGTAAAATTAATGAATGACGCTAATTGTTTTACTTTATCAGAAGCAATTGACGGTGCTGGCAAAGATTTTAAATCAGTCTTTGGTATTATTATAGGGACCGGTTTTGGTGGTGGTTTATCTTATAAAAAAGAAATTATAGAAGGAGCAAATCAAATTGCTGGAGATTGGGGTCATCAACCGCTTCCATACCCAACAATAGAAGAGATTGAAACTCAAATAAGTTGCCCTTCAAATAATTGCGGTAGAGCATTGTGTGCAGAACAATTTATGTCTGGAATAGGGTTTGCTGACATTTTTAATAAAAAGAATAATACTAATTTTAATTCTCATGAAATTGTTGAGCTTGATTTAAAGAATGATCCAAGAGCAAATTTAGAGTTTAATCTTTATGAAGATAGAATGGCTAGATTAATGGCGGTAATGATTGGAGTTTTTGATCCAGATGCAATCATTCTTGGTGGAGGTATGTCTAATATAGATAGATTATATAAAAATATTCCATCACTGTTACCAAAATATACTTTTTCAAATAAAGTAAAAACTAAAATTTTAAAAAATATTCATGGTGACTCAAGTGGAGTTAGAGGTGCAGCTTGGCTTTAAATAAACTATGAATTACCAAACACCAATCATTATACCATCATCCCTAGTATAATCTCTTTCTTTAGTCACAAACTCATCAGTAGCTGCAACTCTATTTTTTCTATCAATTATTCTTTTAAGAAGTAATTCTTTCATCTCTTCTCTAATTTTTAAATGATCTTTTGACCTACCTAAATCATTAAACTCATCTGGATCATTTTTTAAATCAAATAGTTGAGGCTCAAATCCTTTATAATAAATATATTTCCATTCATTATTTCTAATCATAAAAGCTCTTGCATCGGATGCTCCTAAATTGAGTATTTTACGCGCTTCATTAAATGAATAGTCTATTTCACTAAAAACAAAATCTTTCCAATTCTTTGGATCTTCTCCTTTAATTATAGGCATTAAAGAATTTCCTTCTAATCTGTGTTTACTAACAGAGCTTTCTACTGCATCTAAAAAAGTTGGAAGTAAATCTATTGCTTCAATAAATCTTTTTTCTTTGGTGCCTCTAGTTTTATTTGCATATTCGCTTGGATCATAAATTATCATTGGTACTCTTACAGATTGCTCATGAAATAATTCTTTCTCACCTAACCAATGATCTCCTTGGTAATCACCATGATCTGAAGTAAATACGATCATGGTATCTTCCATATGACCAGCGTCTTCTAAAAATTTGAATAATCTTCCTAAATTATCATCAATTTGTTTAATCAAACCCATGTATCCAGATAAAACTGTATTTCTAACCTCATCTTTTGAAAAGGTTTTTGAAATACTATTTTCCATAAATGCTTTGTAAACTGGATGATCATTATTTTGTTCTGTATCATTTCTATGCACCGGATAAAATTCATTAGCTGAATACATATTATGATAAGGAGCTGGTGCCATATAAGGCCAATGGGGTTTTATATAAGATAAATGTAGAAACCATGGTTTATCTTTACTCTCTTCAATAAATTCCATTGCACGATTAGTCATGAAAGCTGTTTCAGAGTGCATTTCTGGAATTCTTGCAGCTTTATTAGAATTTCTCAATCTCCAACCGCTTAAAATTTCTCCATTTTCACCTTCAGCAGAATTAGCCCAATCATTCCATGGATTTAGCCCATCGTATCCAAGTTTATTTAACCATTCATTATAAGATAAAGTTTTTTTTGAATTTTTAATTTGATTATTTGGATGAAGTCCATCATCTCTTTCATAAGGATCAAAACCTGGTTCACTAACAATTAATCCTATTTCGGTATCTTTAGTAATACCAAGTCTATTCATACCTTCTAAATCTGGTCTCATATGAGTTTTACCAACAACACCAGTTCTTATTCCTGATTGACGTAGATAATCTCCAATAGTTAATTCTCCTATTGGAAGTGGAACTTGGTTCCAAGTTGAACCATGACTAAAAACAGTTCTTCCAGTATAATAAGATGCTCTTGAAGGTCCACATACAGGTGATTGTACAAAAGCAGATTCAAACTGAACTCCTTTTTTTGCTAAACTATCAATATTGGGAGTTTTTAAATGAGGATGACCATAACAAGAAAGATAATCCCATCTCAATTGATCAGCCATTATAAAAAGAATATTTCGAATTTTTTTCATACCTTTTAAAAGGTAATTGAGCATAATTTGATTGTCAATTATAAGAATAGAATTCTAAAAATCTAAGATTTTTTTAGATCCATCACTGTATGTAAACTCTACTTGTTTTTTTGAAATACTTTTAATTGATGCAAATCCATCATATTCAGCAATAAATTCATTTAATTTTTTTCTGCCCTTTTTGCTCATTTTTTTTCCTGGAGCATTTACACCGACATCGATAATCAACTCAGCTCCATTTAAAAATGCTTTTACCCAAGCTTTTACTGGAGCGCCACAAGTCATAGCTTCGGTTAACCAAATAGGTTTATTTACATCTACACTTTTTAGTAAGGCTGCAAATTCATCCACCCATAGTTCTTTATCACACTGTCCGTCTGGACCACTTATGTGGTGAATATTTGCAATATCAAAATGATCTTTAATTTTTGGTAAAACTGATTTCCAATATTTTTTATTTTCAGGAAACATTCCTGCAGCACCCGCCATTACAATGACGGCATCTGGCTGCTTTTCCTTAATTACTTTAGAAGAAAAATTAAAAATTTCTACAAAGTCTTCCTTACTTCCTTTAAAAAACATTTTAAACTCTGGTTCATTCATGACATCCCAATATTTTATAGGTTTGGTTAATCCAGGCATATCATTTGACCCATCTCCGTCATAACGATCAACCAATTGTAGAAGGAAGTTTTTGTAGTCATCCATAGAGCAAGGTTTGCTTAGGTATTTAGTAAATTTTTTTCCAAAAGGACTTCTTGCTTTTTTTCTTTTACAAGATTTTTGCTCCCAATTTGCATGAGGCCAAATAGTAGCTAAAATTGTTTGGTTGTGCTCTTGAGCATAAACAACATATCTATCTACATCTTCCCAAGTAAACTTTCCTTTTTCTTTTTCAATGTGGTTCCAAATAAATGGACCTGGATGAGGTCTGACCCATTGATTATCTTTACCTCGCATTTTTTCATCACGCATTTCTGTTAATTCACCAAATCTTGATTCTGAATATGAAAAATTTATCGAGAAAATAAAAAAAATTAAAATATTTAAAAAAATTATTTTCTTTTTCATTTAAAAAATTAATTTCTATTTTGGGTCTCCTGGTCCTGGTCCTGGTCCTGGTTCTCCTGGTTGTCCTGGGTTTCCTGGTTGTCCTGGGTTTCCTGGTTGTCCTGGGTTTCCTGGATTTCCTGGTGCACCTGGTTGACCCATTGCACCTTCTACAGCGCCTCCGATATCTCCCATAGCTCCGCCCATAGCATCACCACCCATGGCACCACCCATCATGTCGCCCATGGCATTACCTGGATTACCCATGGCACCTGGTTCACCCATAGCTCCACCCATGTCACCCATGTTTCCACCTATTTGTCCTCCTGCTTGACCTGCCATAGCTCCAGCCATTGAGCCTCCCATTACGCCGCCCATTCCTTCTTTCATAGCTCCACCCATGGCTTCACCCATAGCTCCATCGCCCATACCTTCCATTCCCATTGCAGCTCCCATTGCATGAGAACCCATTGCTGAGGCAGCAGCTCCTTGAGCAGACATCGCTGCTCCCATTGCAGCACCTGCTAAACCTGAGCCTGCTTCGTTAGCTGCCATAGCAGCTCCCGCTACTGAACCCATTGCTTTTCCAGGATCAATTCCTGTTCCCATCGCAGCAGATACTTGTCCTAAATTCATTCCACCTTTCATCATGGAACCGTCCATTGCGCCCTCTAAACCCTCTTTGGGGTTTCCCATGATATCTCCAAGTTTAGCTCCTTCTGGACCAGCTGCTAAACCCATGCTGGCTGCCATTTCAGGATTCATTTGAGCATTTAAATCCATTTCACCCATTCCTACTAAACCACCACTCATAGCTGCTAATCCCATGTCACCACCTTCCATTCCCATGGCACCACTTAATTCTTTCATTCCTTCAGCGCCCATTGCTGCCATTGTACCTTGGTTAACCAAACCGACTTCCATCATATCGCCCATTTCTCCAACAGACATATTTCCATCTTTTGCCATATTAGCTATACCTTGAACTGCTTTGCTTCCTAATCCTGCAACATTAGTTGACATAACTGAAGTGATATCTATTCCGGCCACTCCAGCTGCTCCCATACTAGCGACCATACCTGGTGTTAACCCTGTTTGTGCGGCCATGTCTGCCATTCCCAATTTATCCATTGTTCCAACATCCATTCCTGTCATATTTGCCATAGCTTCACCCATTTCAGCTTTTTCCATGCCTTGCATAACGTCACCCATCATTTGTCCAGATGGAGCGTCACCTGTCAACATAGCCCCCATAGCTGTTGCTGTCATTCCTTTGGGAGGAGCCATTGCACCAGGCAAACCTCCAGCTAAAGATGGTTTTGCCATAACCATAGCTCCCATCATCATGCCTGACTCACTAACATTCTCTGGCATTTCTAAAGCCTGTGGTCCAGCTTCTCCCATTTTACTAGCAAAAGAATCTTTTATTTCTGTACCTTTTTGGAGTGCATTTTTTTCTTTAGGAGCTTTTCCTGATATAGCCTGACTTATCATTCCTACTGTTCCTGACATTGCGCCTGAAATACCTACTTCTGGATTTGCAAATGCAGTTGATAATGTTTTAGCCATATCTTCCATTCCCATATCAGCCATTGCTTTTCCAATTTCTTTCATTCCTTCCACACCTTTCATGCCCTCTGCCATATTTGCCATACCTTGCATTCCGATACTGCCTTCCATGCTTTTCATCATGTCTTCACCCATGCCTTTTGCACTCATTGTTGCAACTATAGCGCCTGTCATAGTTTGACCCATTTTTCCCATTGCTTCAGGATTAGCTGCTAAAGTTTCTAGTGCCGCAGTTGCTGCGCCCACAGGTAAAGCTTCTAAAGCTCCTGCCATCATTGCAGGATTCATTCCCATCTCAGCAACATTCATGGATGCAAAATTTCCAGTATCAAAATTTGCCATATCAAAGTTTGCAGTTCCAGTAATAGCTTCCATATCTACCATTCCAGCATTAGCAAGTCCTTCCATCGCAGTACCCATTCCAATTCCTTGAGCATCAAGTGATCCCATCATTCCTTTTGCATCAAATCCAGCAGCACCAAGAGCATTCATTTGTCCTGCCATTTTTTGCATAGCAACAACTTTTCCAGCTCCCATTTGTCCAGCTATACTAGATAAAGCTGCCATTTCTTCTGGCGAAAAATCTTTTTCGAAATCTATTCCTGTCATATCTAGTGCAGTTGGATCAGGAATAGCTCCTAAAGCCATATCTGTTACTCCTTCAACTAATGACATTGCTTGAACTGCTGAAGTGATATCTCCTTTTGCTAAACTCTCTGTTGCAAATGACATTGCACTTTCCGCTTGCGCTATTGAAACATCTAAAGCTTTACCAATATCACTTTTAGCTTCACCTAACGCTTCAGTTGCCCCTGCTATATTTTCAGAAACTTTTCCAGCATCTGAAGCTAATTGATCAGCTGCAGCTTGCGCTGAACTTCCTGCTGCTTCAGAAATTCCTGACATGGAAGTAATATCATTTGCTTTAGCTGTTATATTAAAAAATAATAAAAATATTATTAAGTTTTTTACAATAATTTTTCTAATCATTCAGTTGCCTCTATTTTTTCTTGTGCTTTAATAGTTGCTGCTCTTTGAGCATTAACTTTTGCAGTTGCAATTTGTTTTTTTAGATTAGCTAAAACTGCTGCACGTTCAGCTATTTCAGGTGTCAATTTTTTTGCTTTCTTTTTCTTTTTTTTTTTATTTTTTTTATAAGCTGCATGAAGCATTTTACCTGTTGCCCAAAATTTCAAAATAGCTTCAGAGGATTTAGCTTTAGGAGAAATATTTAAGCTCATTCTCATCGCTTCTCTTCCTTTTTTTAAACCTTCTAAAGTTTCAACTTTTGCTCTCTTATCATTAAGCATCTCGTTAAATAACGCTTCAAAGTAAGCCATATCTCTTATCATGTGATGTTGATATTTATTGAGTTGTCCTTTTCCTTTAACAAATCTTGCATAAACTTTTTTTCCAGCCTCACCTTGTTTTTGTTTACTTTTAACTAAACTCTCATGAAACATTCCTTTAGGGTAATCTATATTTTCATGAATGAATGCGGCAGGTCTCTCATTTTCTGGCCAGTCACCCATTTTTTCATATTTTTTACAATAGATGCAATCTTTCTCTTCTTTATCTTTTTTTTTTGCAGCTTCTAAATTGGATGATGATAAAATTATAATTGTAAAAATAATTACAATTTGAAATAAAAAATTTAGATATTTAAATTTAACTTCGCCTGGCTAAACCTATCATAAGTAAACGTTACACCTAATTGTCGCAGTTAAAAAGCCATTATATACTAGATAAATATTGAGTTTTAATTATTTTATTCAATTAATACGTGTATCTAAAAAATGTTAAGATTGTTAATGAATTAAAAAGGTGCTGGACTTCCTTTTCTATAACTAAAACTTTTACATTGAGCAGGTTGATTAGGAAATTGTTTACAAAGTGAAACATCTACTACTCCATGAACTTGGGATTGGTTTTTTAGTTGACCTGTTATTTCATCACAACCATTCCACAATTCATCACAACTATCTGCCTTACCAACATTAGAGTAACGAATTGTTGCATCATTTATCTTTAACCCAGCATTAGTAGCATCATCCATATGATTTCTATAAGGTCCAAATTTAAATCTTGCACTTGTGGCACCAGCCATCATATCACCAAAATAGCTTGATCTAAGTTTGCCATCGATCCATAAATGAAGAAATCCATCTTTGGCCCACTTTGCGTTAATAAGTATATTCACCCACTTTCCTTTTAGTGGAGAATAATTATGGTCTAAATCAACAGCATAAGCATCAAAGTAATAAGCTTCAGCCTTTTCATTTTTTTTAACTATATAATTTGGAGTATTAAACATCCATCCAAAGCTATTATTAGATAAGTTAAAAGAAGGTCCTACAGTCATTTCACCTTTGCCGTATAGCATTTTAAAATCAAATAATGATAAATTATGCTTTGGCGTATTAACATCTTTTGACAAGAAATACCCTACTCTATACCACTTAGTTTTGCCTTTTTTTGTAGTATGTTTGTAAGGTTCCATAATTTGAAATCTCTGAGCATGACCTGGTTTACCCCATCTATTCCAATCATCTTTGTGTCCTTTATCAGAATACTTTAAATTAAATTCAATTCCCTGCTCAGCAACACCCATGTGATCTTCAATTTTATCAAAAAACTTATAAAGACCATTTTTATTAGGAGCATTTCTATTATTAAAAACCATTTTATTTTTTGACTGAGCTTTTAAAACATAACGTCCAAAATCTTTCTTCTCCTGCTTTTTCATATTTGTATGCCATTTTCCAGCATAAGAAAGTGATGGCAGTAGAAGAAAGGATAAAAAAATAATTAAAGTTTTTTTCATTTTTGAATTTCAATTTCTTTACAAGAGTATCCTAGATCCTTAAGTTTAAGTTTTTTGCATGACTTTGCTATTCTTATTTCATCATAATAAGCTATTTGGGTTGCATCAGGCTCAGGTGTTCTGTGTATAAATGATCTATATACGCCAACATGAAATTCTGTCCGCTCTCCTTTGTGTTGGGTTGACCCTTTCCAATGAAATTTCAACTTTCCATTGATCCAAATTTTAAAAAAACCATCTTTTTTATATGTCCACTTCGTATTAACCAAAATATCATTCCATTTACCGTGCATGTCTGTCTTATCTAATAATTTTATTGGAATATTATTTCCTCCGACATATCTATCAACTTCAATCCAATAACCTCCAGCATCTTTTTTTGACTTATTAAACTGATTTTCAAAAGCAAAAGCTGGGGGATAATCACCATCATTATGAAATTGAGCCAACATTGTTTTAGCAGGATAAATTATTTTATAATCGTCTGGTAGATATAAAGACCAAGCTGACCATGTAGTTTTTTTATTAACACAACATATTAATAACTCAACTCTTTCTCTATTATTTCTTGAGTCCCAGCCCCATCCGTCTCCATCTCTAACTTCAAATCGTAGTGACTGTTTACCAAATCTAACTGGATGATTATCTGACTTATTTACTATTTTAACAACATGTTTTCTAGAATCTTTATCTGAGTCTAAAATTTTTTTATTTGTTACTCTCCAATTATTAGGTTTATTATCTTCTCCTCTATCTATTACTTTTTTAAATCCTTGAACTATATCTTTATTCTTTTTGATTTCTTTAAGGACTTCTTCGACACCAGCAAAACTAATATTGCCCCAAACTAAAAATAAAATGATAGTTGTTAAAATTTTTTTCAATTAATTACTCCAACTTTATCCTTGGTTTTGCCCCTTCTAACTTCATCAAAATAAATTACGGTCGTTGGAACTTTATCTAACTCATAATAGCTTTTACATTTTTTATAAATATTTATTGAAGTTTTGTGTCCTGGATACTTTTTTTTTTGTAATCTTTGTAAAGCTTTATACTCTTTGGCAGAGATTTTTCCTTTTTCATCAAAACATTTTTCTATTTTATCAACATTTATATAATTCAAATATCTAGTAATTCCAGTTCTATAAACACCAAACTTTTGATAGACTTTACTTTTTGATTTTGTAGGTCCCACATAATCATATTTTAGTTCGTTATTAATCCAAATTTTAAAAAAACCATCTTTTTTTTTGGTCCACTTAGCGTTTATTAATACATCAAACCATTTACCCAATACTTCTTCATTTGAAAGTAAGTTACGCTGGTTATAATCTTCATCTTTGTCTGTTATTGTTCTAACAATCGAGTATCCATCTTTTAGTTCTTTAAACATAAAAATTGGATTTCCTTCCTTTTGATGAAATTGACCAAAAGCATTACTTAGAGGATATAAATTTTTATGATCTTTTGGAAAATATATTGACCATGAAAACCAATACTCACCTTTAGTCATGTGACTTTGACCTCCACTTAATTCATGTCGTTCTCTATCATTTTTACAATCACTCCATCCTGTATCTCTTCCACAATCGCCTTGTCTTACTTCAAATCTAATTGATTGATTGCCTGCTCTAACTGGATGACCCTCATCTTTATTAACTATTTGATACCCGTATTTTTTATAATATTTACCAGTTAAGCTCTTATAGAATTTAGAGCCTGAGGATACATCTTTAGGAAGTTTTACTATTTTTGCCGCAAAACTATTTCCACTTAATAGCAAGCTAAGAAACAGAATACCTAAAAAATTTTTCATTTATACAAATTTAATCAACTGGTTTATTTTGCTTGTTAATATTAACTTCATCTTTAGCTTCACCTACTCTAATTTCATCATAATAAATTGTTGCAGTAGGAATTTTGACCTCCCAATCAATTTTAAAAGGATAGGTTATAACTGTTTCACCTCCATCAGGATCATCAAAATATTTAATTTTTTTTTGTTTCCAATTTTTATTATTGTTCTTTAGCCATTTTCCAACATTAGGTCTATAGATACCATATCTAAAAGTGAGTTTACCTGCTGAGTTTCCCATATTTGAATTTGATTCTTTAAATGTTTTTTTTTTAACTAATGGGTATTTATGTGAACAAGAATCTATATTTTCCCCATTTATCCAAGTTTCAAAAAATTTGAATTTTTTATCCTGAGATTTTTCTTTAGCATAGTCTGTTTTAATTATTATATCGGTCCATTCTCCCTTTTTGAAATTGCCACAATATAACTTTTTTTTAACAAGGCTATGATTCACTCTGATATGAAATCCTGCACCTCTAGTATACATTTCCCATATAGGCATACCAACACCTTTCATTTTGACTTGCCCTATTAACATTTTACTACCTACCCAACTCATCTCAAAGTCTTTAGGAAAAAAAATACTCCAAGCATAGTAAACACTATTTCCTGGTTTTTTTTTTGATTTATGAGAAAGTTTTAATTCTCTTTCTGTCCTTTGAGCTGACCATTTACAGTCTTGTTTGTTGCATGACCCGTGAGATAATATAAATTTTTGTGATTGTTCTCCATCTCTAATAACATCCTTATTCACCATAAAATGTTCTTTTGTAGGTTTAGCTGTTAAGTGATGATTTTTAGTTTTTTTAATTGTTATGTCTATTGCATGAGAATTTGAACTTAACAAAAATCCAAGAATAAAAATCCCTAAAATTTTTTTCATTTACCTTTTTTAATTACAGAATGAACAATTTTTTTCCAATTGTAGTTTTTGTAAAGTGAATTAACGACAACTATTCTTTTATTATCTAAATCAATCAAAATTTGCTGACCAGCAAATCCACTCATTCCTATAATTTTTCTAGTTTTTTTAATTCCAAAAATATCAAAGTGGAATTGACCACCATAACTTTTTGTATAAAGTCCAACATCATCTGCTTCTTTTGTATTATCTTTCTTTTTAACTCTATTTTCGTAAATGGTTTTTAAATATTTACCAGCACATGTATCATTGTGCCAATCATCCATGATTGCTTTTGCTATTCTTAAATAATCATATCTATTTGCATAAAAAGAATATCTTGCTGAAATAAAATCTGTTCTTAAATACTTTTTTGATCTTTGAAGGTAAACACTTTTTTTTACCCCCACATGTTTATTGTAAACTTTGTTTAATAACTTTTCCCAATCATCACCTGTTTTAAATTTGACATAGTTCAAGATAACATTCGTTGTCAAAGCACTGTAGTTGTAAATTAGTTTACTTTTTTCAGCACCCCTCAGGTATTCATTCATTACTTTCATTAACCCAATTACATTCACATTTTCATTCATTGGACCTTTTATTCTATTATCTGAGCCAACATTTCTTCTATCACCAACCCATTTTTGATCTCCAGCTTTCATATTTAAAAGGTCAAGTAATATTGAGTCCTCGTAAAGTGTATTTTGAATTAAAGGCCAATCATTTAATTTTACATTAACACTATCGATATAACCCTCACAAATAGCATGTCCTGTTATATAGGATGTTAAACTTTTACCCATTGAGTGTGATGGTAGTAAACCATCAATTATTTTATCACCTTCAACAGATGTTGGTATATCAGACTCATCAATCACTATTTGATCATTTTCAAATAGTAGGTAACTAATAATTCCAGTTTCTTTATTATTTTTAAATTCTTTTAAAACATTCTTGTCTTGTCTTAAGTTTGATTGAAACTTGTAATGATTTTCTGATCCTTTAATCTCCCATCCTTTGTAAGCTAAAAGTGGATAGTCCCAACTATTTTTATTTTTTTTGGCGTAAGCCGTACTTGAAATGATAAATATAAAAAAAATTATTAATAATTTTTTCATTAAGCTTTGAAGAGTTTGTCAGATAAGTTTTCTAATTTGTCTCCAAAGAAAACATCTTTTTGAATACGTTTAAAATCTAGATCAAAAACAGTGGACATAGCTGAAGCATATATAGATCTTGCATCCATTGTTGAATTTAAGTCTCTACCCTGAAATAATTCTTTGTTCTTTAGTCCCGGCCAGTCACCATGAACTTTTGATTTTTTAATTAAACCTCCTGCCATTAAAACTGCAGTTCCATACCCATGTTCAGTTCCATTTCCACCGTTTTGCTTAACTGTTCTTCCAAATTCAGTAAGTGTTAGTATTAAAGTATCTTTAAAGGTAGAGCCTAAAGAAGCTTTTAGTGCTTTTAATATTTGATCGTATTCTTTTAAACAATCTGCATGCGTACCTTTATCTCCACCTTGGGCTGCGTGAGTATCAAAATTTTCTACTTTAAAAACTGCCACTCTTGGTCCATTGGGATCAGAAAGTAGTTTGCCTGCTTCTAAAGCTAAAGTGCTAGCGTTTGTACCTGGAAAATAATTTAAATCTCTATTTCTTATTATCGATAATGTTTCACTCAAATCTTTTTCAGAATATTGATTAAATTCTTCTTCAATAATATTTAAAAGACGTTTTTGTGGTAAAGAAGAATTTATAGGAAAATAATTATTATTTAATGGAACACCTCTTATAAGCAATGGCATCGGAAGTGACATAGCAAGCCCATTTCCTTTTAAACCTGCAAGTTTCATACCTCTTCCTAACCACCCTGTTTTCTCTTGATATGGTACTGTCCCACCAGACATCATCATGTCTTGACCTTCAAAATGAGATCTTCCTTTATAAGGAATGCTAGTTGCATGAAACACAGATGCTGTATTTTGGTCCCATAGTGCTTTAAAATTTTCCAAAGCAGGATGTAAATCAAAATCAGAAGTTAATTTTAAGGTTTTTTTTAAATTAATTTCACTTCTTAATTTTTTAAAATTTTTGTCACCTCTAATAGGAACCGCACAAAGCCCATCCATTCCACCCTCAAGCATGATAACAACTAAGTTTTTTTTATTTTGACTTGCAAAAGATGGTAATCCAAATCCAGCAAAAAATAATGAGGTTGCGGCCGTAGTCTTTAAAAAATCTCTTCTATTTATCTTCATGCTCTTAAGAACTCCGGATGGTTAAATAATAAAATTTGTGCTTCGTAATGTTTGTTAGCTTTTTCTAAGTACTTAATTATTCTCTCAGGATTATCAAAATTTTTTTTGACTATGTTTTTGTAAAATTTGAAATTATTATTTTTTGATTTTGTGAATTCAAAAAAATCTTTTGCGTAAACTAATCTTCTGATTAAAAGTTCTGGGGACGTCCAATCAACCTCAAAATCAGAAAAACCATTTGGTTGTTTAGATCCATAGGGAAAATGTCCTAATCCTTTTAATGTATGCAATGGTCGTTTATGAACTAATTGAGGTTTTTTACCTACTTCATATAAATCCATAATTGTTGGAGATGGTGGCCAACTAAAATCAGCTAATTTAGCCATTTGTAAAAACCAATTTTCTGGATTTTGAAATTTTTGGTATTGATCATTATATTCAAAAGCAACTCTGATAGCTGCTTTATGAATTTCAGGTAAAAAACCATCAGAGTCTTTAAAAGCTTTTATTATTGGTCTTTTCATTTCTTCTGTAGGATTATCAGTAATCAAATATCTACATAACTTTGTTGCTATAAAATCTCTACAGTTTGGATGATTTACCAAATCTTTAATAACATTTACTAAACCTTTTTTTCCACTTTTATAAGTTTTACCAAACACAGTTTTTTTTCCTGGTTGATGATAGTCTTTATCAAATTCTACTGGCATTGTATCTTTTGCGGATTTACTCCAACCAAGCCTCCAACCAGTCATGACATATGCTAATTGTGTTATATCTTCTTGCGTATATCCTGATGCTGGTGAAACCGTATGTAGTTCTAATAATTCTCTTGCGTGATTTTCATTTATTGTTCTTTTTTTATTTTTTGCACTTTTACTTTTTGGCCCTATATTTTCACTATTATTTAAACTATGAATCATAGCTGAGGAAATTGTTACATCGTAAACTAGTTTTTCAAAACTTTGGTTTAGATTTGGTCTGATAATCTCTCTTTCATATGGACCAGTATAAAATTGAGCTCTATAACCTCCCTCCACTATTGCAAAATGATTTGCCCAGAAAAACCATAATTTTGCCAAAACAGGTGAAGTGCTATGCATTGCTTCCGTATGCCTGATACTCAATTCTAATGCTGGCCAAAAACCTTGGCCCGTTTCATCTTCTAATCTTTCAATTCCAATTTTGAGTAGTTTCTTGTCATTTTTATATTTTTTTCTTACTTTTTTTTCTTCAATACGAGTTTTTCTTGCATGTATTTCTATCATTTCTTTCCTAGAAGGAATTTTACCTTTCCAGGTTAAATCAGGAACATCATCTAATTGATTAAGAGCCCATGCTAAGGGATCGGAAGGCACTTCTTCATTAGGACCAATTCCAAATGCAACTTTTCTAAAAAAATTTTTCATTAAGCCTTAAAAAGTTTATCAGATAGATTTTGTAAATCTTCACCCCAGAAAACATCTTTTTGGATACGTTTAAAATCTAAATCAAATACGGTTGACATGGCTGATGCATAAACAGATCTTGCATCAATTGTTGCATTTAGATCTCTTCCTTCATACATTTCTTTTCTCTTTAAACCTGGCCAATCTGTGTGAACTTGGCTTTTCTTTAACAGACCCCCTGCCATAAATATTGCAGTTCCATAGCCATGCTCAGTTCCATTTCCACCATTTTGTTTTATGGTTCTTCCAAACTCTGTAACAGTTAAAATGATGGTATCTTTATAAGCTTCTTTAAGATTTTCTTTTAAATTCTTAATAATATCATCCATCTCAACTAAACATTTTGTGTGAGTACCATCTACTCCACCTTGAGCAGCATGAGTATCAAAACCATTAACTTCAAACACAGCAACTCTTGGACCATCTGATTTTCTTAAATAAACTGCAGCTTGTTTTGCGAGATTTCTATTTTTTCTTTTACCACGAACCGATGTACCACCCATCATTTGTTCATCTTTTCTTTTTTTAATGAAATCCATCATCTCTAAAAGCTCATCTTCAGAGCTATCAGCGTATACTGATTTTAATAGATCTAAGGTTTCTTTACGTGGAAGTCTTCCGTCAGCTGGAAAATAATTATTATTCTTTGGAATACCTCTTAATAAAAGTGGCATTGGTAAAGATAATGCTAATCCATCACCTTGGAGTTTTGCAAGATTCATTGCTCTTCCAACCCATCCTGTTTTTTCTTGGTAAGCTACTCTTCC
Organism: Pelagibacteraceae bacterium AG-390-L03; assembly: GCA_003279685.1. Lineage (GTDB taxonomy): Bacteria > Pseudomonadota > Alphaproteobacteria > Pelagibacterales > Pelagibacteraceae > Pelagibacter. Next base: position 82,220 of record QCHA01000001.1, read on the forward strand.
ACCTGACTCCATTAAATTTTGGCCTTCAAAATGTGATCTTTGAGTGTAAGGAATGCTAGTTGCATGCACTATTGATCCTGTATTTTCATTCCAACATTCGTTGAATGCTTTTAATTTAGGGTGTAAGGCAAAATCAGAATTAAGTTTAATAGTATTTTCAATTAAAATATTTTTTCTTCTCTTTTCAAAATTCTTATCTCCTATTACAGGAACTGCACAAAGACCATCCATACCTCCACGTAACATAATCACTACTAAGTTCTTTTTTTTGGATGATGAAGCTATAGCTGGAAGATTAAATCCTGCTAGAAATAAAGTTGTAGCTGTACCTTTTAAAAAATCTCTTCTTGATATCTTCATGCTCTTAATACCTCTGGTAGATTGAATAATATCATGTGCTTTTCCTCATTACTTTTAGCTTTTGATACTATTTTTAATATTTTATCTGGATTATCAAAGTTTGTTCTAATGATTTTTTCATGAATAGTATCATCGTATTGATCCAATACTCTATATTGATGAAAAGCTTCTTTTGCATACATTAATCTTCTTATAATTAACTCAGTTGATAACCAATCAGTTGAAATATCAGAATATCCATTAGGTTGTTTTGCTTTATAAGGATGATAGCCTATATTTTCTAATCGCCAGTTAGGCTCTCTTAAATCTCCGCTAACAAGAACTCCCAATTTAAATCTGTCCATCTTTTTCTCTGGTATTGGGTATGCATATGCAGACCCTGACATATTAATTGTTTGCAGCCACCAATTTTCAGGATTTTGAAATTTTTTGTACTTATCGTTATATTCAAACGTAACTTTAATTGCAGCTTTGTGAACTTCTGGTAGATATCCATCTGACTGTTCCCATGCTTTGATAATTGGGGCAATCATTTCTTTTGTAGGATTGTCAGTTATTAAATATCTACAAAGTTTTGTTGCAATAAATTCTCGACATGAAGGATGGTTTACTAAATCTTTGATAACAATTTTTAAACCTTTTTTTCCTCTTTTATATGTTTTGCCTAAAACTGTTTTTTTTCCAGGTTCATGTCGGTCAGACATAAACCTTACATCCGATCCTTGATCTAATTTTTTAGACCATTTTGGTCTCCACCCAGTCATTATTTTAGCAAGTTCTTGAACATCTTCTTGAGTATATCCTCCTTCTGGAGATATCGTGTGAAGCTCCATTAATTCTCTTGCATGATTTTCATTCAGTGTTGCAGGCTCTTTCTCTCTTCTTCTCCATTCTTGCTTTCCACTTTCTGACTTAGGGCCAATATTATCTTTATTATCTAGATGCATTATCATCGGCCAAGCAACAGTTGCTTCTTGAACCATTGTTTCAAAAGTTTTATCCATATTAGCTCTTATAAATTCTCGATGATAAGCCCCAGTAGAAAAATCTGGCAAGCGTTGGGTGTCACTAATTGTAAAGTGGTTTGTCCAGAAATACCAAAGTTTTGCTAAAACTGGGTTATCACTTCTGATACCTTCTGCATGTCTCATACAAATCTCATTTGTGGGCCAATATCTTGCCCCAGTATCATTTTCTAATTGCTTTTCAGCTCTTCTTAAACCGTCTGGGTCATTTTTATATTTTTTTCTAAAAGTTGTCTCTTCAGTCACTCTTTGCTGGATCCAATATTTTCTCATTTCTTTTTCTGAGTAAATATATTTACCCTTCCAATTTAATTCAGGAATTGTCTCAACTTGTTTTTGAGCCCAAGTTAATGGATCTGATGGAACTTTTTCTTCTGGCTTTAAACCAAAAGCAACTTTTCTAAAAAAATTCTTCATAATATTTTTTTTTGTTGTCCCTTGATTTACAAGTCAGCACAACCAGACTTGACTTAATTAATTTTATTTCCTTTAAATCAATTAATCAAACGTAAAAAAACCTAAAATGGGTATTTAAATTAGTTATATTTTAAAATCTTTAATATCTGTAGTCTCGTATTTTTCAAAAGGCATGTGAATCCAAGGGGAACCCTTTAAAGACTCAACAAAATAATCTGGCTTAAATTTTGACTGCTCTTTATGCCAAAGAACAGCTGTTTTAATTTTTTCATCTAAATAAAAACCATAAAATAACTCTAACCACTTTATACTTTTAATTAGAGTTTTGCCTGAATCTGCAAGATCGTCTACAAGCAAAACATGAGATCCCAAGTTTGGAGTTGTTTTTGCTAAATCACGTGAAAAAGTAAATTGGCCTTGTTGATCTAAGATATTCCCGGTACCTTTTTTATAAGACTCAACTGACATAATTGCTAGAGGGACATCAAATAATCGACTAAAAATATCTCCTACTCGAAGTCCTCCTTTTGCAATACATATAACTTGATTAAATTTACATCCATCCTGATAAACTTTAATAGCAAGTTCCTCTATCTTTTTATTATAATCTTCCCAAGTAATATAAATATCTGACATAATTAAATATTTACTACTTTATAAAAGTATCATTAAATTGATTAGACACTCTAACAAATGTGGTGCATTTGCTTAGCTGTTTAAGAGAAGGTGCTCCAACATAAGTACAGCTACTTCTGATACCTCCAAGCATATCGGATATGGTATCATTTATTTTTCCTCTATATTTAACACTGACAACTCTACCTTCGCTACTTCTATAATTTGATAAGCCACCATAGTGTTTTTTATTAGCTGTGAGCGAACTTGATCCATAAAACTCTATATATTTATTTCCATTTCTTTTAACAATTTTACCATTTCCTTCATCATGGCCTGCAAGCATTCCACCAAGCATTACAAAATCAGCTCCACCACCAAAACCTTTTGCAACATCTCCAGGACAGGTGCATCCACCATCAGCAATAATGTGAGCTCCTAAACCATGTGCAGCATCAGCACATTCCATAACAGCACTTAGCTGTGGATAACCAACCCCAGTTTGAATTCTTGTTGTGCAAACACTTCCTGGTCCGATACCAACTTTTACTATATCGGCTCCACTCAATATCAGTTCTTGAGTCATGTCTGCTGTAACTACATTGCCAGCTATAATGGTTTTTGTTGGATATTTATCTCTAACAGATTTTATAAACTTACTGAAACGTTCGGAATATCCATTTGCAACATCTATACATATAAATTTAATAAAATTAAATTCTTTTAACAATTGGTCTAGTCTATCGAAATCCTCTTTTTTAATACCAATACTTAAAGCAATATTTTTGTAAATTGACTTAATTTTTTTGTATTGTTTTAGTTGTTTAACATCATGTTGTTTGGTTAAACAGGTAATCATATTAAATTCAGAAAGTTTTTCTGCAACACCTAGCTCACCTACACCATCCATGTTTGCAGCCATGATTGGAATTCCTGTCCATTCATTATTGCTATATCTAAATTTATAAGTTCTATTTAAGTCTACATCTTTACGACTAGATAAAGTGCTTCTTTTAGGTCTAAAAAGCACGTCTGAATAATCAAGCTTTACTTCTTCTTCAATTCTCATTTAACTAATAAACTATTAGTATAAAACTAAATTACAAATTAATAAATCACCTGTGGATAAGTTTTGGTTAAATAAATCCAATTTATTCTTTAATTCAAAGACTTTAAAATTAGATCTTTTTCATTTAACTTTTTCGATTTCAATAATGTTTTCTAAAGATTTATCTAACTCATCAATATTTTCCCTTAAAGCTAAACTAGAGATTGAATAAATCATGATCAGTAATAACACTAGAGGTATTGAGGTGATGATAGAAGCATTGTTTTTAATTAACAGAATATAAAAAATTATAAATAAAGCTGAACGAATTAAAACTGTTTTTCTAAAAACACTAATTATTGAAAGAGAATGTTTTAATAAATTAAAAAAACTCATTTTTGAAGGTCCAAAATATCTAGTTCCTCTTATAGAAGGAATAGATAATAAATTTTTTTCAGTTTTTTTTAATGACCCAGAAAAGCTGTTCCAAGTTGCTTTTTCATTAAGCATTTTTTCTACAGTTGACTTTGATAAACATGTAAAATTACCAAATTTAATAGACTGACCAGTAAATGATAAAGTTAAAAACTTATGAAATTGATAGCAAAATTTAAAGAATAAACTTTCTGATCTCTTTGTTCTTTCTCCAATTATAGATTGATCTTTAGATTGTTCTGCAAACTTAATAAATTCTTTAATTTCCTCTGGTCTATCTTCTCCATCTCCATCCATGGGTATTACATAATCAAATTCTTTTTTTTCAAAAATATATTTTAATCCAGACGCTATACACCTTGCGTGCCCCTTATTCTCTCTCATATTTATAATTTCAATAGAATTAATATTTTGAGTATTTTGATATTGATCAATTATCTGATGAGAAGATGCATCGTTAATAACGATAATCGATATTTCTGAATTGAGATCATTTATTTCAGAATTAATGTTTTCAATTAATTTGGTTAAACTCTCTCTGTCATTATAAATTGGAATTAAAATTATGTATTTTTTCATAACTATTTTGAACCAACACAGACATTATCAAGACACATATAATCTTTCAATTTATCAAGTTTTTCTCTTTCAACAAAACCTTCCCATATTGGTCTTGATTTGAGATGATATGATAAATTGCCTGCATTCCACTCATTTCCATAAACTACATTTATTTTAGAATTAAATTGTTGATCCCATGCATATTGAGTTTTTATAGCAATTTCTTTACCTGGATAATCCGTTCTTTTGTCATCTTTTGATATTGAGACGTACGCATAAAGTATAGGTGATAAAAAGAATAAAAAGATAAATCCAACCATAAACGGTTTCAACTTTTTGATATTTATTTGAGCTTGAAATAAATAGACAAATAAAGTCCCAAAAAATAAATAAAACGGTGTCATCCACATTGTTCTTATCTTAGAACCAGTAACGGCAGATGTTAGAAACATCAATATGATTGGGAGAACATTGATAGCTAATAAAAAAAGTAGCTTCTTATCTTTAAAATTAAACTTATATTTTATTTTTTTAACCAGTAACCAAACCAAAATTAAGAATGGAATAAGTAACACAATTTGTTTTATTAAAAAAATAAGTGGAAATTTTATATGATTAATTAAACTAGATTGCTCTAATCCAGTTCTAGCAAGTCCATAAGTTATAGTAATAAATTCATTGTTATTTAACCAAATTAGATGAGGCACCAATGCAATTAAAAATACTTCAAGAGTTATCAAGTATTTAAAATCAAATTTTCTTTTTTTTTTAATAAAAATTAAGTAAATAAATAGAAGATCAATTGAAGCTAAAAGATAGATAAATAAATATTTTGATAAAAAGCCAAAAGCAGCAAACAATCCAACTAAAAAACAATCAGTAAATTTTATCTCTCTACTGTCATAAATTTTCCAAGAAAAATATACTGTTAATGACCAAAAAGGTAACTGACATATATTTACGTTAAATTCAGGGGTAGTGAAATTATAAAAATAAATTGATTCAATTAACAATAAAGAGATTAAACCTAATAAGTCATTATTAAAAATTTCTTTAGAAAATTTAAATACATAATAAAAAGAAATAAGCACAAAAATTTGACTAAGCAAGTAGTATGCCCAGTCTTGAGATCCAAAAATTTGAAAGAAAACTTCTGGAAAGAAAGCGCTCATTGGAGGATGCTTATTAAATCCCCAATCTAAATTACTTCCCCAGGCTAAAGCCTCAATGGTATCTAAAGGTAAATTATGATTTGTTAAGTATGGAACTAAAGTCCAGAATATAAGATGAGATATAATAAAAATATAATAAATATTATTTATATTTCTCGTATTATTAGTCATTAATAAATATTTATAACAATTAGGCTTGCTTGACACCCCTAATTTGCTGAATATACTCCGAAAATTCAAATTTAAACTATGCCAAAGACTACTAAAGTTAAAAAAAAAGTTTCAAAGCCAAAAACAAAAGTTGTAAAAGCAAAGCCTAAAACTGCAAGTAAAACTAAAACTGCTCCTAAAGCTCCTATAAAAATTTCAAAAACTTACATTCCAAAAGAGACTGAAAAATATATGTGTGAAAAACATAAAGTATTTTTTAGAATGAGATTAACAGAGTGGAAAAAAGAATTAGTTAAAGCTAATAATGAAGCGCTTTATTTTGGAAGTATGGACGACAATAGTATTTCTGCAGATGTGGTGGATCAAGCAAGCTCATACACAGATAAAAATGTTGAAATGAAAGCAATTAACAGACAAATTAAATTAATTTCTGAAATTGATAAAGCACTAGCTAGAATTAGAGAGGATATTTATGGTTACTGCTTAGATACAGCTGAGCCAATTGGATTAAAAAGATTAATTGCGAGACCTGTTGCAAAATACACTATTGCAGCTCAAGAAAAGCATGAGAAAAATGAAAAAGTTCATGCTGATGATTAATTAAAAAGATGAAAAAGAAAAATTCAAGACGAAACTCAATTTCTTTTCTTTTTGCTAAAAAATATATTTATATTTATTATCCCATGATCTGGATAGTTCTGTTATTATATGTATTTACTAGATGAATAAAAAATTAATACTAATCATTGTTATTGTGCTAGCTATCGAATTATCAGGAAATGGTATTTTGACTTCTTTTTACAAATTACTTGGTAATTAATAATCTAATTTGATTTTTTAATTTGCATCAAGCACTGCATGTAAAAATTGCTTAGTTCGATCATTTTGGGGATCCCCAAATAATTTTTCTGGTGGACCTTGCTCAAAAATTTTACCTTCATTAAAAAAACAAACTCTATCAGATATCTCTCTAGCAAATCCCATTTGATGAGTTACCATTATCATTGTTAAATTATGTTCTTTGTTCAAAGATCTAATTACATTTAAAACCTCACCAACAACTTCGGGATCTAATGCAGATGTAATTTCATCTAACAACATAACCTTTGGTCTCATTGCTAGTGCTCTTGCAATAGCAACACGTTGTTGCTGACCACCAGAAAGTCTACTTGGGTGTTCGTCTTTTTTATCGGATAAGCCAACCAGTTCTAATAAATCAAGTGCTCTTTGTTCAGCTTCATCTTTCTTCATGCCTAAAACTTCTATTGGTGCTTCAACACAGTTTTGCAAAGCTGTCATATGAGGAAAAAGGTTAAATTGTTGGAACACCATTCCTATTTTAGATCTTCTTCCCCTTAAATATTTTTCACTTGCTTCAACCATCTGTCCATTAACTTCCATGTGTGTCAAAGGTTCGTTATCAAGATGTATTACACCTTGATTTATTTTTTCTAACGTCATCAATACTCTTAAAACAGTAGTTTTTCCTGAACCAGATGGTCCAATTATTGAAACCATTTCATTTTTTTTAATTTCTAAATTCAATTTATCCAGAACAACTAGATCTCCGTATTGTTTAGTTACATCTGAAAAATTAACAATGATATCTGAGGAATTTTTTTCCATATTAAAGTTGTTCTTTTTTTATTTTTCCTTGAGCTAGATTAACATTTTTTTCAATTTTTCTAATCCATATTGCTGCAGGAATTGATAACATTAAAAATATTATTCCTACTATAGTGTATGGTTCTAAATATCGGTAGTGGTAACCTCCAACTGCTGTTGCTGCATGAAATAATTCTGCAACACCAATTGTTGATAATAATGGGGTATCTTTAAAAATCCCAACCAAATAATTTCCCATTCCTGGGATAGCAATTGGAAATGCTTGGGGTAAAACTATTTTTCTATAAGTATAAAATGTAGAAAAATTTAAAGCTCTACAGGCTTCCCACTGAGTTTTTGGAACCCCTTCTAAAGCTCCTCTATACACTTCTGATAAATAAGTCCCAAAATGAAGACCAATAGTTATCATCCCGCAAACCCAAGCAGATAAAGTGATACCAAATTGAGGCAGTACAAAATAAACAAAAAATAGTTGGATTAACAAAGGTGTTGATCTAATAAATTCAACAATTTCCCTATTAATTATATTAACTATTTTAATTGGGGTTCTTTGACCTAATAAAAATAATAAACCAACAATTGCAGCAATTGCGTAACCAATTCCTGCAGCTAAAATTGTATTTAAAGTTGCTAATAACATTTGAGGCAATATCTCAATTGCAAAATCCCATCTCCATTCTGCATTCATGTTATTTTACTTCCTTTCCTACTTTTCTTGCAGCTAAAACTTCTAACCATCGTAAAAATGGGACAAGAAAAAATCTTGAAATTATATAATAAATCAAAAGTGCAGTTCCAAAACATTGTGCTGAAAGCCATGTAATAGAATTTATTTGTTTAGCTTCAAATGTTAAATCAACTACTGTCACTAGGGCAACTAAAGCAGTAGCTTTTAAAAGTTCTACTGTTAAGTTTGCAGCAGGTGGTAATATAATTGGAAATATTTGTGGTATAATAATTTTTCTCATTCTTTTAGCAGGAGTAAAATTTAGAGCAAAGGCACCTTCCCATTGTCCCTTTGGAACTGCAAGCACACCACCTCTAACTATTTCAGCTCCATAGGCACCAAAGTTCATTCCTATTGCAACAACACCAGCAGTAAAAGCTTCTAGTGTTAAACCGAAAAAAGGTAACACGTAATAGAACCAAAATAATTGTACCAATAAAGATGTGCCTCTAAAAAATTCAATATAAACTGTAGCTGTTCCTTGAATTATTGGATTTTTTGATAAACGCATCAATCCAAATATTAATGAGATAATTACATACAGAATAGTTGCGCAGATTAATACTTTAATTGTCGTAACTGTTCCCAGTAACATGGTTGGACCATGTTCTGTTAAAAATGCAAAATAACTCACTATAATACCTTAGTTATTAAAAAAAAATCAGGCGACGAATTTTTGTCGCCTGATTAAATTTAAATTTAATATATTTATTTAGTAGAACAAGCCCACTCGGTAGTCATTTCAGGAGGAGGTAATTGAGCTCTATCATAGCCATACTTACCAGCTCTTTCTAACATTTTACTCGGGTTTGCTAAAACTTTTGCTAATGCAGCGTTGAAGTTATCTCTAAACTCAGTATCAGTTTTTCTAAAACCAATTCCAACTACGTTTACAGTTTCCATGGGCATTAACTTAGGATCTGTTACCTCAAATGCACCGTTAGTTTTTTCTTCATGCTCTTTAGCACCAAAGAAAGTTTGAACAGCAACGTCGGCTCTACCTGCTTTCATAGCAGCTAAAATTCCAACTTCACCTTCTACTAATAACATTTGGCTATCGGGTACACCAAACTTTTTAGCAGCTTCAACTGTATTAAAACCAGCACCAGTTACAAGTTTTGCACCTGTGCTAATTACATCAGCATAGTTGTTAATATTTTTTGGATTTCCTTTTGGCACTAACATTGCATCACCAAATACACCTATTGGGTCTGAAAAATTAATGTTGGCACATCTACTTTTTAGAATATACATACCACCAGTAATCATATCTGATCTGTTAGCATTAATTCCTGGAATTAATCCTGACCATTCAAATACTTTAGTTTCATGCTCAGTAATTCCCATTTCTTCAAGAACTGTCAAAGCAATCATGTTAACAAAACCTAAAGCTTCACCGTTATCGCCAGCGTATGCCCAAGGAACTGCTGTACCAAATCCAAGTCTTAACTTATGTCCATCTTTTAGTTTGTCAGTTAACGTTGCCGCATTAACAGTCGCAACACTAAAAAGAATAATAAGAAAAACTGAAAGTGACTTAATTAATTTTTTCATTATTTCTCCTCTTTGTTAAATAATAAGAAATAAGTTAACAAGATTCATGGTTTGATGCAAATAATCTAAAAAGATAAGATCAACTTATAATTGAATTTTTAATTATAGCTCTATTTTGTTTCCAATATTTATTTCACCATCATCTAGTGCAGTTAAATAAATACCCATATCAAAATGATTATAATTTTTTTTTAATAATTGAAGTAAGTTAAATGAATTATCATCCGTTTTGGGTTTTAAATTTATAGCGACACATCTTGGAATATTTTTTTCAACTTTAAACGAAACATTATTTATTTTAATAGTTTTTCCAATCCAATCTCTCTCTTTCCAAGGCTCAACTCCATCGATACAAATATTTCCTCTAAATATTGAAGTCTCAATCTTCTTATTAGTTTTGTTCTCAAAATCATTGATGCTTTGAGTATTTAAAAGTGAGACTGAATTAACAAAATCTACTTTTTTTGAAATAGAAGTGTCAAAAAAAGGAAAGGCATCATTTTTCATTAAAACAATTGGTTGTTTTAAAGAGCTTTCTAATTCTGAAATTTTATTTGAAAGCGCTTCTCTTTCACTTAATTGATTTATATCAATAGATAAAATTTCTTTATCTTTAATAATGAAAGTTAATTTTTTATCTTTGAATTCAAAATTATATTTATTCAAAGCTGGTGAATTTTTAAGTGTTAAAATTTTATTCCATTTTCCTTTTCTTTCATCTGGACTTTTTTCAAATAACTTTGCCTGATCTTGATCTAAACCTGTGGCAAATGCAAAAATTCTATCTCCAATAATTCCAATATTTTTTTTAATGCTACACTTTTCCATTGATTGAAATGAAACAGATTTGACTGGACAATAATTTATTGAAGTAATTTCTACGCTCATATAAAGTTTTTAAAATAATATGACTTATCTTTCATCAAATCAACTTAAACAATATGAAGATGAAGGGTTTGTTTCTCCAATTAATATTTTTTCAAAAGATAAGGCAAAACAAATTAGAGATGAAATTGAATTGATCGAAAAGGAAATGCCAGGTGAGTTAGAAAAATCTGGTAGATATAATGCTCATTTAATTTCACCTTTATTAGATGAAGTTACACATAACCCTAAAATATTAAATGCTGTTGAAAGTTTAATTGGCGAAAATATACTAGTGTGTGGAACAACTCTTTTTATAAAAAATCCAAACGAAAAAGGTTTTGTTAGTTATCACCAAGATGCTAAATACATTGGATTAGAGCCACTCAACTGGGTTACTGCATGGGTTGCAATAACTGACTCTAATGAGCACAATGGTTGTATGAGAATGTGGGCAGGCTCCCATAAGGATAATCTTAAAAAACATGATCAAAAATTTAATGAAGGAAATCTATTAACAAGAGGACAAACAGTAAAGAATGTGCCTAAAGATGAAACAACACCATTAATTTTAACTGCTGGCCAAATGTCTTTGCATCATCCAACTGTAGTTCATGGATCGGATCTAAATAAAAGTGACGATAGAAGAATAGGATTTGTAATACAAAGCTACATAGGAAGTAATATCAAACAAGTTCTAGGAAAAAATGGTGTTCAAATAGCTAGAGGAAAAGATGAATATAATTTTCATGAAACAATTGGAAGACCTAAATCATTGATGGATAAAAAAGATCTTAAAATAAAAAAACAAGAAAATGACAATCTTCAAGAAATTTTTTATAAAGGATCCTCAAAAAAAGGAACTTACTAGTTTATGAAAAGATCTTTAAATTTAGCAGTATTAGGAATTGATCATGGACATATATTTGACATGCTAGATGAAATGATCAAAGAAGATTGTAATTGCAATTATTTTTGGACAGAAGGTTTCCCCTTAACATTAAATGAATTTAACAAAAAGTATCCAAATATAAAAAGAGTAGAAAATAAAAGTGATATTTTAAAAGATAATTCAATAGATATGGTTTTAATCTCTTCTGTCCCTAAAGATAGAGCGGACCTTTCAATTGAGGTGTTAAATTCAGGTAAAGATGTAATGGTAGATAAACCAGGATGCACCACATTAAATCAACTAGAAGATTTAAAACGAACAGTAAAAGAAACGGGTAAAATTTGGTCAGTAAATTTCTCAGAACGATTTCATGTAGCAGCTGTGGCTAAAGCTGAAGAGCTAGTTGTAGAGGGTAAAATTGGTAAAGTTAAACAAACCATTGGTACTGGTCCTCACAGACAAGGAAATTATGAAAGACCAGATTGGTTTTATGATCGTCAGAGCTATGGTGGGATAATTACAGATATAGGCTCTCATCAAATTCATCAATTTTTAGTATTTACAAATTCTAATGAAGCTAAAATCAATCACGCACTTGTGGAGAACACAACAAAACTGGACAAATCTGGCTTCCAAGATTTTGGTGAAGTTAATCTTACTGGAAATAGTGGTCATGGATACATTCGATTAGATTGGTTTACCCCAGATGCACTTCCAACTTGGGGAGATGGAAGATTATTAATATTAGGCGATAAAGGCTTTATTGAAATTAGAAAGTATACAGATCTAGCAAAATCTGACACTGGGAATCATTTATATTATGCAAACAATGAAGAAGTAAAACATATAGATTGTAGTGATGTTAAGCTTCCATATTTTAGAAATTTAATTAATGATGTATTAGATAGAACTGAGTCAGCTTGTTCTCAAGAACTTACCTATTTAACAATGGAACTTGCAATTAAAGCTCAAGAAATAGCAGAAAAAAAATGAGTAAATATCAAGTAGCCATTATAGGAACCAACATAGGTGCTAAACATTATGAAGATTTTCAAAAAGTTTCGGATAGATTTAATGTCCATACAATTTGTGGACTAACAAAAGAGTCTATCGATAATATAATACCACCAAACTCTGATATTAAAGTTTTGCTTAATTTTGAAGATGTACTAAAAATTAAAGAAATTGATATTATTGATATTTGTCTCCCACCTCATTTACATTTTTCAGCTTGTAAAAAATCACTTGAAGCAGGGAAACATGTAATTTGTGAAAAACCATTGGTTTCAAACCTTAAGGAAGTTGATGAACTTGAGAGAATAAGTAGAGAAACTGATAAAACTATATTTCCTGTTTTTCAATATAGATATGGCCCTGGATTTTCAAAATTAAAAGCACTTATTAATTCTGGATTGGCTGGTAAGCCTTTAGTTGCTTCATTAGAAACTCACTGGAATAGAGGAAAAGAGTATTACTCTAAAGCTTGGAGAGGTACTTGGGAAGGCGAACAAGGTGGTGCAATCTTAAGTCATTCTATTCATATTCATGATCTTATAAGCATGGTTTTTGGTCCAGTTTCAAATGTGTTTGCAAAATTAACAACTCGAGTAAACAATATTGAAGTAGAAGATTGCGCTGCTCTTTCAATAGAAATGGATAATGGTGCATTGGTTACAAGTTCTATTACACTTGGCGCTGCAGAAGATATCAGTAGAATTAAAATTTGTTTTCAAAATTTAACTGTAGAATCAGGTGGATCTCCTGACAAACCTTATAATCCAGCTGATGATGAATGGAAATTTTTAGCAAGAGAACCTATGACACAAAATCAAGTTAATGAAATTTTATCTAAAGTAGAGTTAACAAAATCTTGGTATGCTGGAATGTTTGATGAAATAGCAAAAAAATTAGATGGGGATATTAGTGATGAGGTCACATTAATAAATGCACGACAGTCTTTAGAGTTTGTTACAGCTGTTTACAATTCGTCACGAGAAGGAAAAAATATCTATCTTCCAATAAAAAAAGATAATCCGCTATATAATTCTTGGCTACCTAATTAAATAATCCCAGGAATTTCAGTGTCTTTATTCATAAAACTATATCCTTTGATCACAGCATCTCGCTCGGCAATCTCTAAATACCATCTTGATAAATTCTTATAATTTTTTAAACCAATATCATGAATTGGGTGTCTTGCAATCCAAGGCCATGTTGCAATATCAGCAATTGTATATTTTTCTCCTGCGAGAAATTTAGAGTCTTTTAATCTGTTATCTAATTCTTGATATATTCTCTTTGTGATTTTGAAATATCTCTCTTCACCAAATTCACTTTTACCAGGATTATAGTGATGAAATTGATGATGCTGACCTATCATTGGACCTACAGTTCCCATTTGAGCCATTAGCCACTGATTAATCTTTAATCTATCTTGCTGATCATAATACTTTCCACTTTTCTCAGCTAAGTACATTAAAATTGCACCAGACTCGAAGATACTCTCATTTTTTTCATGATCAGTAATTACAGGAATTTTACTAAAAGGACTTATCTTTACAAATTCTGGTTTAAATTGATCCTTGTTACCTAAATCAACTTTGGTTACTTTATATTCATAACCAATCTCCTCAAGCATGATAGAAATTTTTTTACCATTTGGGGTGTCAGCAGTAAACAGCTCTATCACTTCTTAACACCAAGTCTTTCTTGTGCGGCTTTTGAGGTAGTTGTGAATTCAAATCTTAATTTTTCATCTGGTTTTGCATATTTGAAACAACCTCTTGCAGCTAACGCACCTTCATGAAAACCTGATAAAATTAATTTTAGTTTACCTGGATACGAACAAATATCGCCAATTGCAAAAATCCCATTTATATTTGTCTCAAAATTTTCTGTATTAACTTCAACTGTTTTTTTATTAATATCTAATCCCCAATCTAATATTGGCCCAAGTTGCATAATTAAACCAAAGAAACCAAGCACATAATCTGTTTTAAATTCTTTAACTTCTCCTTCATCATGTTTAATGCTAACTGAGTCTATTTTTTCATTACCTGTTAATGAGGCTATTTGATATTTTGTATATAAATTTAATTTTCCTTGATTGTTAAGCTCTTTAACTTTTTGAACACTAGACTCTGCTCCACTAAAACCGTCTCTTCTATGAATTAAATTTACTTTGGAAGTATTTGACAATTCAATTGCCCAATCTAATGCTGAGTCTCCTCCCCCAAAAATTGAGATAGTTTTATCTTTAAAAATTGATTTATCTTTAATTGAATAAAATAAAGATTTTCCTTCAAATTTTTCACATTCTTTTAATGGGAATTTTCTAGGCTCAAATGATCCAACACCACCAGCAATAACTATACTTGCTACATCAAATTCTTGATTGCCAGTTGTCTTAACATGCCATCTATTCTCAACTTTTTTAAGTTTCTCTACTCTCTCATTTAAATGAAATTTAACATTAAAAGGTTTTATTTGTTGTAACAAATTATTAGTTAACTCTTCACCTGTGCACTCAGGTATAGCAGGAATATCATAAATTGGTTTATCTGGATAAAGCTCAATACATTGACCTCCTGCCTTATCAAGATTATCTACTATCTCACAACTTAATCCTATAATTCCTAATTGATGAGCACAAAATAAACCGGTAGGTCCTGCTCCAATTATTAATACATCTGTTTTATTCATCTAAGCTTGTTTTGATGGAATGTTAACAACTAGACCATCTAATTCATCTGAAATAATTAACTGACAACTTAATCTACTATTCTGTTTTGGCTCATATGCCATATCTAGCATATCCTCCTCTCCATCCTCTTTAGTTGGAAGTTTATCCAGCCATTCTTCATTTACATAAACATGGCAAGTGGCACATGCCATCCCACCTCCACAATCAGCATCAATTCCAGGGATATCATTTTGAACGGCACCCTCCATAACTGATAATCCATTTTGAATATCAATTGTATGTGTTTTGTGATCGTGACTGTTATAAGTAACTTTTGCCATGAGCTATATATATGTTTTTATTTAAATAGAACAAGTAAGTAAAATCATACTTAGTCTATTTTTAGACATTTTGTAATTGAGGTATATCTTTTTTTATAAAATAGCTTGTATCTTCTCTCTGTTTAATTAGAGCTGGAATTATTTCTCTATAAGCATCTATTAATCCATCATTTGGTTTTGGTAACTGGTCTTTAATATAATGATGAAGTTTATCTAGATTATAAGATGGGACTGTTGGAAACATATGATGTGTTAAATGGTATTCCATTTTCCAATATAAAAAACTTAGTATTGGATTTAAGTACATTTCTCGGGATGAATATCTATGATCTTTAATATTTCTTGCAAGACCAGCGTGTTGAGTAAACGCAACGAGTTTATGTAAAGTTTTTCCATAAAATTGTGGCAGTAAAAAATAAAGTATTGGCATCCAAGATGATATAAATATTGACCACAAAACGATTAAAGACCAGATAGCAACATAAATTCTAGAGATAAATATTGCTTTACTTTGTGCATTTTCTGGAATGCAGTCTTGCATTACTTTTGTTTTTATTCCTAGAGCGTGTTGAAATATTTCAAATGAAATATGTTTTTTAATAAAAACTAAATCTAAAAAAGGAATTATATTTATAATTAATCTTTTTGGGGTTTCATTTAAATCATTCCCGTATTCTATTTCATGATCAAAAGGATTTTCTATTGAATAAGTATTTCCATGGTGAACAAAATGACTGTATCTCCATCTAGTTGGTTCAAAGTTTGCCATGAAAGAGGAGATGTAATAAAAAAATTCATTTAAAAATTTTGATTTAAATGCAGTCTTATGACCTGTCTCATGCCACAATGGATTGGAAAAAGAATATATATTTCCATAAACTAAAAACCAAAATACTGACCACCAAGTTCCCCATGTAATATATGCTAGCAGTCCTGATATAATTAATAATCCAAAAAAAACTGAGACGTGCTGTAGTCCTTTTAAATCTGATTTTTTCGAGAGTTCCTTAAGTACTACAACGTCCACTCTACACTTGTGCCATTTGTCTAATTTAACTTCCATCTATTTAAAATATGTATAGTTATTATATATAATTTTATTGCAGGCAAAAAAAAAGGGCAAGTACAAAAAATGTACCTGCCCTTTTTAAATTTTAAATAGAACTACTTAGCTCTTTTTCCGCTTGAACTAGTTGCAGCAGCCCAAATTACTAGACCAAATGCAATTTTGTTAACAAAGTCAGCTAAGTTGTAAACAACGTTAAGTGATTCAGCATCTACGCCACCAGTTAAGTAACCAAATACATAACCTAATGGGTAAATAGCCCAACCTACTGTAACAATCATTCTCATTGCGCCAAAAGCAGTAACAAGTGCTTTGTTTCCACTTTTCGCTGCAGCTTTACCAGCTTCACCTGAGAATACTTCATAAAGAATGTATACCCAACCTGCCATACCGATAATGAAACCAAGTGTAGCGTTGATGTATCCAGCTTCTCCTAAGTATCCACCTACTAGCATTACAACTGAACCAAGTAACAATCTCCAGAACATTCCTGAGTTTGCTTTACCTATGGCTGCAAGAATCAAATAGAATTCAACCATTTGTAGTGGTACTGTAATTAACCAATCAATGTATCTGTAAACTGTTGGTGAGTCTCCAGTGCTAACCCATACTTCTCTCATGTACATGTAGTGTATGAATGCAATACCAGTTACTAGACCAGCAACAATAACTGAAGTTCTCCAGCCTGATGCTACATTGCCTGCTTCCATGAAAAAGAAAGCAGTAGCTGCTAACATTCCCATAGATATCACCCAAAATGAAATCCCAACGAAATCATCTTGCGCTAACATGGCGTCCGCGTTTGCTGCACCTGAAAGACCCATTAAGGCTACAGCTGCAAGAGCAAACAATTTAAGTTTTTTCATAAAAAACTCCCTCTTTAGTTAGTTTTTATTTATTAGTTTATATAAACTAGACTTAAGTTTCCTTAAGCCAAGATGGGGGTTAGATAGCAAATTAAATTGGATAAATGAAGACTTAATTGCGACTTATTCTCATTGATTTTACTTAATTTTTAAAATTAAATACAATTTTAAAGTTAAAAATCAAAAAAAACAGAGAAATCGAATCAAATTAAATGAATAATAAATTTCAAGAAATTTATAATCTTTCAATAAAAAATCCTGAAAAATTTTGGCAAGAAGCATCTAATGATATTTTTTGGTTTAAAAAACCTACTAAAATTTTAAATAAATCTAATCCACCATTTTATAAATGGTACGAAGATGGGGTAACTAACACTTGTTACAATGCTTTAGATATTCATATTGACCAAGGAAGAGGAAAAAAAACTGCTTTAATTTACGATAGTCCTATTACAGGTAACAAAAGTCAATTTAGTTTCGAAGAACTTAGATCAAAAGTCTCAAAATTTGCTGGTGGTCTAAAAGATCATGGTGTTGTTAAAGGCGATAGAGTAATCATTTATATGCCGATGATCCCTGAAGCCGTTATTGCAATGCTAGCTTGTGCAAGAATAGGAGCTATTCACTCTGTGGTCTTTGGTGGTTTTGCTTCAAATGAACTTGCAAGCAGAATAGATGACAGCAAAGCAAAACTATTAGTTACAGCCTCTTGTGGTTTTGAACCTGGAAGAACTGTTGAATACAAGCCACTTGTTGATGAAGCGATTAATCTAGCTAATCATAAAATTAATAAAATGATCTTATTTCAAAGACCAGGACATGAAGTAAAATTGAATACTCAAATAGAAGTTAATTGGGATGAAGTTGTTTCAAAAGCATCAGATGCTGATTGTGTTGAGATGAACTCAAATGAACTTGCTTATATTTTGTATACGTCTGGAACAACGGGAACTCCTAAAGGAATAGTCAGAGATATTGGAGGTCACATAGTTGCTTTAAAATGGACTATGAAAAATATTTACAATATTGATACTGATGATATTTGGTGGTCAGCTAGTGATATTGGTTGGATAGTTGGACACTCTTATATTGTCTACGCTCCATTATTCAAAGGATGCACTACTGTTTTATTTGAGGGAAAACCTGTTGGCACTCCAGATGCAGGAACTTTCTGGAAAATTATATCAGACTATAAGGTTAAATCATTATTTACCGCACCTACTGCTTTCAGGGCAATTAAGAAAGAGGATCCTGAAGGTAAGTTTTTCTCAAAGTATGATTTGAGTAGTTTTGAGAGCTTATTCCTTGCTGGAGAAAGAGCAGATCCAGATACTATCAAATGGGCAGAAAATTTACTAAAGGTTCCAGTAATTGACCACTGGTGGCAAACTGAAACGAGCTGGGCAATCAGCTCAAATTGTACTGGAATTGAAATGATGGAAACTAAATATGGATCAGCATGTAAGGCTGTGCCTGGTTATGACGTAAAAATTATTAAACCAGATCAAACTTTAGCAAAACCAAATGAAATGGGAGATATTGTTGTTAAGCTTCCACTTCCTCCAGGAACTTTTCCAACATTATGGAATGCAGATCAAAGATATAAAGAAAATTATATGACAAACTATGAGGGTTATTACCAAACTTATGATGCGGGACATATTGATGAAGATGGTTACATTTGGATTATGTCTAGAACAGATGACATTATAAATGTTGCAGGTCATAGATTATCAACCGGTGCTATTGAAGAAGTTTTATCAGAACATCAATCAGTTGCTGAATGTGCAGTCCTTGGTATTGCTGACAAATTAAAAGGACAACTTCCTATTGGACTTGTAGTTTTAAAATCAGGTGTAGATAAAGATAATGAAACTATTTCAAAAGAATGTGTACAAATGGTTAGAAATAAAATTGGCCCAGTTGCTGCATTTAAAGTGGTTATTGTTATCAAAAGACTTCCAAAAACAAGATCAGGAAAAATTTTAAGAGGAACAATAAGAAAAATTGCAGATAATGTTGAATATAAAATTCCTCCAACAATAGATGATCCAGCAATTTTAACTGAGATTAAGGAAGATTTAATTCAAAATAAAATTTTAAATAATGGTTAAAACTTATTTATTTCTAGCAGGTGCAGTATTTTTTGAAGTTGCTGGTACAATGTTACTACCTGTAACTCAAAATTTTACAAAACTTGTTCCGACAGCTGCTCTTGCATTCTTTTATCTTTGTGCTTTCTATTTATTAACTTTTGTAGCAGATAAGATTCCTATCGCTATTATGTATGCAACATGGAGTGGTTTAGGAATATTTACTATTGCAATTCTTGGCTATGTATTTTTTAAACAAACTCTAGCTTGGCAAGCAGTTTTAGGATTATTCTTAATTGTTATAGGGGTAATCTTAGTGAATAGTTTTACAGTAAAACTTAGCTAAATTTTAAAGGCATTCCATCAGGATTACCCAATATTTTACCATCTTGCATTTTAATATTTCCAGCAATAATTGTGTGAGTAGGTGTCCCCTTAAATTTATCTCCATTAAAAGGGGTCCAACCACATTTGCTCTCAATATTTTCATTTTTAATCTCAATTGACTTATTCATATCGACAACTGTAAAGTCGGCATCAAAACCTTCTTTAATAAAACCTTTATTTTGAATTCCAAAAATCTTAATCGGGTTTTCACACATAAGGTTCATCAATTGGTTTAGAGTAAGTTTTCCATCATTTACATGATTTAACATTACAGGCATTAATGTTTGAACACCTGGCATACCTGATGGTGAGTTTGGATAAATTTTGTCTTTATTTTCTCTTAAATGCGGTGCATGATCAGAACCAATAGTATCATTTAAATTATTTCTAACTGCGTACCATAATCGATCATAGTGAGATTTATCTCTTAGAGGTGGGTTCATCTGAGCATAAGTTCCAAGCTTGTCATAGCAGTCTGGTGCATAAATTGTTAAATGCTGTGGGGTTATCTCAAATGTTATGTTTCCTTTATGTTGTGATAAAAAATCAATTTCTTCTTTTGTTGTTATATGAAGAACGTGAGCTTTCTTGTTATATTTATTGGCAATTCTAACTATTCTTCTAGTTGAAGAGATTGCACATTCTGCACTTCTCCAAATTGGATGGGAATGAACATCTCCATCTTTAATTAATTTTTTATTCATATTTAGGATTGCCTCATCTTCAGAATGCACAGCAACAACTTTTGAACTATTTTTAAATACTGTGTCTATATCATCTTCTTCGGCAACTAATAAATTACCAGTTGATGATCCTGCAAAAAGTTTAATTCCACAACAACCCTCTAAATTTTCTAATTCCGCTAACTCACTTCCATTGTCAGCTGTTGCACCAAAATAAAATGCATAATTACAATACATTCTATTTTTAGCGAGATCTAACTTTCTTTGAAATTCTGATTTAGTTGATGTTGGTGGATTAGTATTTGGCATTTCAAATACACTAGTAATTCCTCCAGCAATTGCAGCTCTACTCCCAGAGTGCAAATCCTCTGTATCTGTCGATCCTGGCTCTCTAAAGTGAGTTTGAGTATCTATGCATCCTGGTAAAACTGTCTTTCCTTCAGCATTTAAAGTTTCTTTTGCTTCTTCAGAAATCTGACCAATTTGATGAATTTTGCCATCTTTAACAGCAACATCAACATTTTTTAATTCACCATCGATATAACATTTTCCGTTTTTAATTATAAGATCTAACATTTGAGAAAAAAGTTATTATATTAAAAATTATAACTAATCAATTATGAATATTAAAAATGTTTACATTTTAGAAGATAGAGCAATCCTTTATCTAAATGGTGAAGACACAAAAGAGTTTCTACAAAACCTAATAAGTAACGACATTAATAAAGTAAGTAAAAATAATACTTGTTTTACTTCTTTATTATCTCCTCAGGGTAAGTTTTTATATGAGTTTATCATCATCAAACATAAATCAGGTTATCTGATTGATTGTGAGAAAACTCAAGCAGATGGATTATATAAACAATTAAGTATTTATAAATTAAGATCAAAAGTTGAAATCCTTAATCTTAGCAATGAGTTTGTTGTAGCTGCATTTAGCCATGAAAAATTCCTTACCTTTGATGAAGCAAAAGACAGTTCTGGTTTTACTCTAAAATATAGAGAGGATCCTATTTTTTTAGATCCAAGAAATAAACTATTAGGAGCAAGACTAATTATTAATTTAGAAAAACTTTATTTGTCACTAAAAAAACTAGACTTACATGATGCTAGTATCAGTGAATATTATTCATATAGCCATAAACTTGGGATTGTTCCAAAAGACTTAAACAAATTACAAAATAAATTATTTGGTATTGAATGTAATTATGAAGAATTAAATGGAATTGATTTTAAAAAAGGTTGTTATGTTGGGCAAGAAAATACAGCAAGAATTAAACTAAAAAATAAGCTTTCAAAAAGGTTGCTACCAATAGATTTAGTTAAAGGTGAGTTAATTGAAGGGGAAAGTATTTATTATAAAGAAAATGAAATTGGTAAAGTCTTAATAGAAAAGGATTACCCATTTGCTTTAATTAAATACCTAGATGAAAATTTTAATGGAAAGACTGATTTTAATACAAAAAAAGCCTCTATAAAAATTAAAAAACCTGAATGGATAAAAAACTAATTTTTTATTAAAATATATAAACAATTATTAGAATTATAAGCACTACAATTACCCAAATACTTAAATTTTTAAGAAATTGTTTTAGTTGAGAATTTGAGTTTAAAAAACCTGGAAGAACTAAAATCAAAACTCCAACCATAAATATGACTGAAAGTAACTTGTCCATTTAAAAGCTCCTATATAATTTTGTTTTGGTGCGGTCGGAGAGAATCGAACTCTCATGGACTAAGTCCACACGGCCCTCAACCGTGCCTGTCTACCAATTTCAGCACGACCGCGGTATGTGTCATAATAAATGAATGACAATTATCTTTCAAATTGGTAAATAACATCATGGAATTTACACAAGAAGTGCAAAAAGCTACAGACCCTATTTATCAAAAAATTTCTAAGGTAATGCCAGAAATTGAATGGTCTGTGCATGCTCCATATATTCATAAAATTAATAAGCTTAAAAAAGAGAAGAACGCAGTAATTCTTGCTCATAATTATCAAACCCCTGAAATTTATCATGGTGTTGCTGATTTTGCTGCTGATTCTCTAGCTTTAGCAATTGAAGCATCAAAAACTTCTGCAGATATAATTTTAATGGCTGGAGTTCATTTTATGGCTGAGACTGCAAAGCTAATGAGTCCTGATAAAAAAGTTATTTTACCAGATATGAATGCTGGTTGCTCATTATCATCTTCAATTACAGGAAAAGACGTAAGACTGCTAAAAGAAAAATACCCAGGAGTTCCTGTGGTATCTTATGTAAACACATCAGCAGAAGTTAAAGCTGAAACTGATGTATGCTGCACATCAGCTAATGCAGTTAAAATTGTAAAATCTTTAGGTGTTAAAAAAGTAATCTTTTTACCTGATGATTATCTTGCAAAATATGTTGCTTCACAAACAGATATTGAAATAATATCTTGGAAAGGCATTTGCATAGTCCATGATCAGTTTAATGAAAAAGAAATACACGATATTAGAAAAAATAATCCAGGTATAAAAATAATTGCACATCCAGAATGTCCTCCTGATGTTATTAAAGCAAGCGACTTTGCAGGCTCAACATCAGGTATGATTAAATACGTTCAAGATAACCAACCGAAAAAAGTTATGATGGTTACTGAATGTTCAATGAGTGATAATATACAAGTAGAAAATCCAAATGTAGATTTTATAAAGCCTTGTAATATGTGTCCTCACATGAAAAAAATTACTCTCCCAAAAATATTAGATTGCCTTGAAAATGAAACTGGTGAAATAATTATGGATAAAAAAATTATTGAGAAAGCCAGAATATCAGTTGAAAAAATGGCAGCCATTGGCAGATAATTAAGTGTCAAAAATAAAACTTAGTAAAGATTTTATTCGTAATACGGTTAAGAGAGCTTTGAATGAAGATCTCTACCCGTCTGGAGATATTACATCAAGTTTAGTAAAAAATAATAAGACTGTTAAAGTCAAACTTCTTTCAAATGAAAATGCAATTGTAGGTGGTTTGTTATTTGCAAAACAAGCTTTTGATTTAGTAGATAATAAAATTAAATTTAAGATTAAAAAAAAAGATGGATCTAATGTAAAAAAAGGTTCCCTAGTTGCAACTATTGGAGGAAATGCTAGAAATATTTTAATTGCTGAAAGAGTTGCTTTAAATTTTTTATCTCATATCTCGGGTATTGCTACAAAAACAAATAAATTTGTAAAACTTGCTGGTAAAAAATGTAAAATTTGTTGTACTCGTAAAACCATTCCAAACATAAGAGTTATTCAAAAATATGCGGTCAAATTAGGCGGAGGTACTAATCATCGATTTAATCTAAGCGATGAATTTTTAATCAAAGATAATCATATTGCTTCATCAAATATTAAAAGCTTAGTTTCTCTGGCAATTAAAAATAAGAAAGGACGAAAAATAACAGTTGAAGTTGACAATTTAAAACAACTTGAAGAAATAGTTGGTCTGAAATTCAATACTGTCTTATTTGATAATATGTCAGTTAGAAATCTAAAAGCAGGTGTTAAGATTGCTAAAAAATATTACGAAACAGAGGCGTCAGGAAATATTAGTTTAAAAACTGTGAAAGAAGTTGCTAAAACAGGTGTTAATAGAATATCTATCGGGAGCATTACACATAGTGCTGCGGCTATTGACTTTAAATTAGAAATCTAAGATACGAATTTAGATAAATCTGGTTTAAAATAATTTGGACCTTTCATTACTTTTCCTGCCTCATTATATATCGGTTCCCCATTTTCTCCTAATTTACTCATATTAGAATTTTGAACCTCATCAAAACATTTATCTAAATCTATACCAAAAGCATGTCCTGCCCCATATGTTACATACAAAATATCTGTAAGTGCATCAGCTATCTCTAATAAATCATTGTTTTTCATTGCTTCTTGAAGCTCATCTAATTCTTCTTTAATAAGATCTATTCTTAATTTATTGATTTTATCACTACTAAATGATGGTTTTGTTTTGACCTCTTGGCCAAAAGTTTTCATAAAAGTTCCAACTTTATTAAAATTCGACATTTTGCTCCTGTAAGTTTTTTTTAAATTATTGTATGTTATAATTATTTATTACTTACAAATTAATCAATGAAATTAAGAAAAGAATTCGACAGTATTGGTAGTGTAAATGTTCCTAATGATAAATATTGGGGAGCTTCTACACAAAGATCTAACAAATTTTTCAATATTGGTAAAATACTTGTAAATATTTCAATAATTAAATCTATAGCCATAATAAAAAGATCAGCTGCGATTGTTCATTCTAAAGATAAATTAATTACAAATAAAATTTCAAAGGCAATTATCAAAGCCTCAGATGAAGTTATCAAAGGAAAATTAGATAAAAATTTTCCTCTTAAAGTATGGCAAACAGGTTCTGGAACTCAAACAAATATGAATGTAAATGAGGTAATTGCTAATCGAGCTATTGAAATCTTGGGTGGAAAAAAAGGAACAAAAAAACCAGTTCATCCAAATGATCATGTAAATAAATCTCAATCAACTAATGATGTCTTTCCGACTGCAATGCATATTTCTGTTGCTAAAGAAACAATAACTAAATTATTACCTAGCTTAAAAATTTTAGAAAAAGAATTAAAAAAAAAATCTATTGAATTTAAAAGTATTGTAAAAATTGGAAGAACACATCTTCAAGATGCAACTCCACTTTCTCTTGGACAGGAATTTTCTGGATATCATGTGCAGGTTAAAAAAAGTATTGAAAGAATAGAGCATGCATTAAAAGAAATTTTTTATCTTGCACAAGGTGGGACAGCTGTTGGCACCGGTATTAATTCTAAAAAGAATTTTGATAAAAAAATAGTCAAAGAAATTACTAAGTTTACAAAAATTCCATTTAAACCAGCAGCAAATAAATTTGCTGAACTTGCAGCCCATGACTCTATTGTAAATTTTTCAGGAACATTAAATACATGCGCTGTAGCTTTAATGAAAATTTCCAATGATATTAGATTTTTAGGATCTGGTCCTAGAGCTGGATACGGTGAACTAATTTTACCTGAGAATGAACCTGGCTCATCAATTATGCCAGGGAAAGTTAACCCAACACAATGTGAAGCTGTTACTATGGTTTGTGTTAAAGTTATTGGCAATCATAATGGGATTACTATTGCAGGATCACATGGGCATTTTGAATTAAATGTCTTCAAACCTTTGATCGCTCATAATATTTTACAATCAATCGATTTAATAGCTGACAGCACTAAAAATTTTGCTCTCTATTGTGTTAAAGGGATAAAAGCTAATAAGAAAAAAATTCAAGAACATTTAGATAATTCTTTAATGCTGGTAACAGCGCTAGCACCACATATCGGTTATGATAACGCAGCAAAAATTGCAAAAACAGCTTTAAAAAATAATACAACTTTAAAAAATGAAACATTAAAAACAGGGTTAATTAATGAAAAAGATTATGAAAAAATTGTTGATCCTAAAAAAATGATTTACCCTGCATAACTTCTAATTGCATCATTTAACAATTTTTTAAAATAAATCTTATTCTGTAAATTATTATCTTTAAGCAAAATTTGATTAAAATTATCATTCAAACTTTCATTAAGAATGCCATCAACTTTGATATCAGTTATATTAATAACTTTGTCGTCAAATAAATAAGTAAAGTTAAGATTCATTTTATTGATTTTTTTTCTTAAATTTTTAGGAGTTAGTAAAAATTTATATACTTCATCTGAATTAATTATATCAATTTCAGAGTTAGTATCTAAAATTAATTTTCCATCTTTTATGTATATTAAACTATCTATCAAATTAAAATTAACATGATTTTTCCAATTGAAATTAGTTTCATCTAAATCAATTAATCCTTCTTCAATTTTTGACTTTAAAAAAATATTTACAAAATTATCAAAATTTTTAATTTTGTTTGCCGAAATGTCCAATTTGAAATCAATGTTTTTATTATTTAATATTTCAGTTTTTAGAATTTGTTTAATAATTCCATTAGTAGAAAATAAATGACTAAAATCAATTTCAATAGCAGAGCCTTCTAAATTTGAGTGAAAAGGTCTAAAGTTTAATTTTCCATTATAAGAAAATTTTGGTTTTTGTGCTTTATCAA
Source organism: Pelagibacteraceae bacterium AG-390-L03 (assembly GCA_003279685.1). Classification (GTDB taxonomy): domain Bacteria; phylum Pseudomonadota; class Alphaproteobacteria; order Pelagibacterales; family Pelagibacteraceae; genus Pelagibacter. Next base: position 108,921 of record QCHA01000001.1, read on the forward strand.
TAAGTTTAAATTCAAAATAATTTTTGTTTGTTTTGTATTCAGCAATACTTTTTGAATTTGAAAAATTAAATTCTGACAATCCTGTGTTAAATTTTTTTCCATGTGAAAATTGATTTTCTATTTCGAGATCTAAACTTTCAATTTTTATTTTTGAATTTAAATTTTTCTGGTCTTCATTATTAGATAATTCTATTAAGAAGGGTAGATTAAAAATATTATTTTTTGAATAAAGCATGTTTTTAGATTCATTTAAATCATAAATATATTTTGCATTTACAATATTATTAATAAACAAAATTTCATTCTCTAAATTTCTATAAAAAATGTTACTATCAAGTATTTCAAATTTGATATCTTTGAAATTATTATCTAAAAGTTTTATAAAAAAACTATAGTTGTTTTTATTTAGATTAAAATTTGCCTCTTCTATTACAACATCTTTTACTTTTATATTTTTAAGAGAAAACAAGTTGTCTAAAGATATATAAATTTTAGTTTTATTTATTTCAGATACTTTTTTTTCATTAAATATTAATGAAGATTCGTTTGTTGTAAAATGGGGTCTTGGTAAAAATTTATAATCTAATTTTTTTTCAAAATTAAACTCTAGGTTTAATTTTTCTATTAGTTTTTTTTTAAGTTCAGCTGAAATTTGATTTTGATTATAAATATTTGGTATTGAAAGATATGACAAAAATAAAATAACCACTAAAAATGTAGTTAAAAAAATTTTGTTATTAATTAATATTTTTTTAAGGTTAGCGGCGTTTAATTTGTTTAAATTTCTCTCTAATAGACTATTTATAAAGTTATTAATCTTTATTAAAATTTTAACAAAATAATTATGTTTGCTCATAAAACTATGAAACTTATAAAGAAATATTTTAAATGATAAACTCTGATTATTTAAAAAACCTCAATAAAGCTCAAAAAGAAGCTGTATTATATTTAGATGGCCCACTATTAATTGTTGCCGGTGCGGGATCTGGAAAAACCAAGGTTTTAACTTCAAGAATTGCACATATTATTAAAGAAAAGAAAGCATTTCCTAATCAAATTTTGTCAGTAACTTTTACTAATAAGGCTGCAAAGGAAATGCAAATCAGAGTAAGTAAAATGCTTGGTTCAGCAGCAACTGGTCTTTCGTGGCTTGGAACATTTCATTCAATTTGTGCCAAAATATTAAGAAAACATGCAACGGCTGCAAATCTAAACTCAAATTTTACAATTATAGATACTGATGATCAAACAAGACTTATTAAGAATATCTGCAAAAGTGAAAATATTGATATTAAACAATTAGCACCTAGATTTATATTGGCAATAATTGATCGATGGAAAAATAAAGGATGTTACCCATCAGAAGTTAAAGTAAACAATAAAGATGTTTATGAAAAAACTATACTTCCTCTATATAAAATTTATCAACAAAAATTAATAGATTTAAATTCATGTGATTTTGGTGACTTAATTTTACACACTGTAAAAATTTTAGAAAATTATCCTGATATACGACAGATATACTCAACTAACTTTAAATATATTTTAGTTGATGAGTATCAAGATACTAATTTTATTCAAAGTAAATGGTTAAGTTTATTATCAGAAAAAAACAAAAATTTATGTTGTGTGGGAGATGATGATCAATCAATTTATAGTTGGAGAGGAGCAGAAATTAAAAATTTTTTAGAATTTGATCAAGTATATGAAAATACAAAAGTAATTAGACTTGAACAGAATTATAGATCATCACAAAATATTTTATCTGTTGCCTCTAATCTAATTTCAAATAATCAAAATAGAGTTGGTAAAACACTCACAACTACAATGGAAGAAGGTGACTTAGTCAAACTTAATTGTTTTAAAAATGGAAAAGATGAAGCTATTGGAATTTCAGATGAAATTGAAAAAAATTTAAAAAAAAAATATTCATTCAATGAAATGGCTATTTTAGTTAGAGCTATATTTCAAACAAGAGAATTTGAAGAAAGATTTCTTAAAATTGGTATGCCTTATAGAATTTTAGGAGGAACAAAATTTTATGAAAGAGCTGAAATTAAAGATTGTGTTGCATATTTAAGATTAATTCATCAAGAAAAAGATGATCTAGCCTTTGAACGTATAGTAAACAATCCTAAAAGATCAATTGGAGATACTACTTTAAAGACTGTCCATGAATTTGGAAAAGAAAATAACTTAAGTCTAGAGTCTGCTGCTAATAAAATGCTTGAACAAAATTTAATTAAACCAAAAACAAAAATAGGTCTTAGTTTTTTTCTTAATGCATTAAATAAATGGAGAAATGATCTCAATATCAAAAAGGTAAGTCACATCAAATTACTACAAACTGTTTTAGATGAGTCGGGTTACTCTGCAATGCTTAAAAATAAAAAAGATTTAGACAATGAAAATAGATTAGAAAATATAAAAGAATTGTTAAGTGCGATGAAAGAATTTGATAATTTAGAAAGCTTTTTAGAGCACGTTTCTCTAGCAACTTCGGTTGATCAAGAATGGGATGGTGAAAAAATTAATATGATGACTATGCATGCAGCAAAAGGGCTAGAATTTGATGTAGTTTTTCTTCCTGGTTGGGAAGAAGGTTTGTTTCCACATCAAAAATCAATTGAAGAAAAAGGTCAGAATGGCTTGGAAGAAGAACGTCGTTTAGCTTATGTTGGGATTACTAGAGCTAGAAAGAAAGCAATAATATCTTTTTCGATGAATAGGTTTTATCAAGGTGACTGGATTGATAGTATGGCATCAAGATTTATAGAGGAATTACCAGAAAAGCATTTAGAAAAAAATTCTTTTTTTGAAGAAGAAGTTGACGATAATCAAGATTTTGATTTTAATCAAGACTTTGAAATTGATGAAGGAACAAGAAGTCCTGGATGGATAAGATATCAAAAGAGAATTAAATGAATAAAGAAGTAAAAGAATTAAGAAAAAAATTTAAAAAGTATGATATCGATGGATACGTTATTCCTAAAAATGACGATTATTTTACAGAGTATTCAAAAATTAATAGATTAAAGATTATTTCAAATTTTAGTGGATCTGCTGGTTTAGCTATAGTTTTAAAAAATAAGAACTACTTATTTACAGATGGTAGATACACTATTCAAAGTGAAATGGAGAGTGGTAAATATTTTAAAATTATTAGTTATGAAAAAATAATTAATTGTAATTTGTTCAAAAATTTAAAACTAGGACTAGACCCAAAACTATTTACGTACAATCAAATAAAAAATTATTTTTTAAAGCATAATAAAGTAAAATTTTTGTCAAATAATTTAGTTGATGAAATTAAAACTCAAAAAGTTAAAAAATATATTCCCTTTTTTTTACTCAAAGATGAAATAGTTGGGGAAAATAGTAAATCAAAAATTAATAAAATTATAAATTACTTAAAAAAAAGTAAAGCTGATAATTTATTTGTGACTGCTCCAGAAAATGTAGCTTGGATTTTAAACATTAGAGGTGGTGATGGTCCAAATAGTCCTGTACCAAATTCAAGATTAATCATTAACAAATCAAAAAAAATATTTTTAATAACGGAAACTCAAAAAGCTAAAAAATTAATAAAAGAAAAAATAATTAATAAAAATCAATTGGTTATCACAAATGATTTACCAAAAAAAATTTTTAATTTGACTGGCAAAAATTTTATAATTGATAATAAATCTTGTTCAGTTTTTTATGAAAATATTATTAAATCTAAATTTAAAATTATAAAAAGAGAAGATCCAACTTATCATTTAAAAGCTATTAAAAATAATACTGAAATTGAAAATATGATTAAATCTCATATTATAGACGGTGTAGCACTAACAAAATTTATTTATTGGATTAAAAAAGTTAATAAAAAAAAAATTACAGAAGTTGATGCTCAGATAAAATTAGAAAAATTTAGAAAAAAAAGTAACAAATATTTGTATCCAAGTTTTGATACAATTGCCGGAGCAGGTGAAAATGGTGCCATTGTTCATTATAGAGCCAAAAAAGGAAGTTGTAGAACAATAAGAAAAAATGATATTTTTTTATGTGACTCAGGTGGTCAATATAAATATGGCACCACTGATGTTACTAGAACTATCTGTTTTACAAAACCAATACCGAGTATTAAAAATATTTATACCAAGGTATTAAAAGGACATATAGCTGTAGCAAATACAGATTTAAGATTGGATAATACTGGCATAAAAATAGATGGAAGAGCAAGAAAATATTTAAAAGAAAGTAAGTTAGATTATGCTCATGGTACAGGACATGGTGTTGGTTTTTTTTTAAATGTACACGAAGGACCTCAATCAATTTCCAAACTAAATAAAGTTAAAATTCAAGAGGGTATGATTTTAAGTAATGAACCAGGATATTATAAAAAAGGTTCTTATGGTATCAGGATAGAGAATCTTGTTTTTGTAAAAAAAAATAAAAGAAAAATTTATTTTGAAAATTTAACTCTTGCTCCAATAGAAAAGGATTTAATTAATTTTAATCTTTTAACAGAATTTGAAAAAAATTATCTCTTTAAATATCATTTAGATGTGTATTCAAAACTTTCAAAATATCTTTCTCCTAATGAGAGAAAATGGCTAGCTAGTTATATTTAACATCTTCAAAAACTGGTTTTGATTTAATATAGTTATCTTTAGTTCTATAGCCTTATCAACTTTCTTTTTTGTTGGTTTGTCACCGATTATTAAATAATCTAATTTTTTACTAACAGTGCTTACTGAAGATCCAGAGTTTTCTTCTATTAAAGATTTTACTTCTGCTCTGCTGATACCATTTAGTTTTCCAGTTACCATAAATGTTTTTTCATTTAGTAATCCATTTTTTAGTTTTGTTACTGCATTTTTTACTTCTAAAATTTTTTGTAAATCTTTTAAAATATTCAGATTAACTTTATTATTAAAAAAATTTTTGATTGACTGCAACTGAGTTTCTCCAATTCCATCGATATTCAATATATCGTCTGAATTTACTTCATTGGAAAAATTAATGAAGTTTGAAAATGATTTAAAATATTTTGATAAAATTTTTGCATTTTCTAAACCAATATGTCTGATGCCTAATGAATAGATTAATCTTTCTAGAGAAATATTCTTTCTTTGATTAATAGAATATTTTAGATTTTCAATTGATTGTTTTCCCCAACCTTCAAGATTTTCTATTTTTTTAAAATCTAAATTAAATATATCTTGTGGTAATTTTATTAAATTGAGTTTCCAAAAGTTTTCTACTATTTTTTTGCCAAATCCTTCAATGTTAAATGCATCTTTGGAAACAAAGTGTTTTAATTTTTCAATTGCAATTTTTTCACACTCATATCCTTCGCTTGAACACCTTCTCACTGCATCTTCTTTTTTTGTTACAATGTTAAAATCTTTAATTGTTTTTGAACCACATGAAGGACATTTTTTTGGAAAAATAAATTTAAGTAATTTTTTATCTCTCTTTGATTTATCAACTGAAAGAATATGGGGTATTACATCTCCAGCTCTCTCAATTGTTGCTAAATCTCCAATTCTTATATCTTTTCTAGCAATTTCATCTTCATTATGAAGAGTTGCATTAGATACAATTACTCCTCCAATATTTATTGGTTTTATTTTTGCAACTGGAGTTAAAGCTCCTGTTCTTCCAATTTGAATTTCAATATTAAGAATTTTGGATATAGCTTTGTTCGAGGCAAATTTATGTGCAATAGCCCACCTTGGTGAATTTGCAACATTTCCAAGTCTTTTTTGAAGCTCAAAGTCATTAATTTTATATACTATACCATCAATATCAAAATCTATTTTTGTTCTATCTTTTTCTATCTTGGAATAATTGATCATTAAATTGTCAACACCTGTAACTAATTTATTCAATGGATTTGTTTTAAATCCCCAATTATCTAAATTTTTTAAAAAATCTATTTGATTTTTTACCTTAAGACCTTTTTCATAACCGAAAGTATAAGCAATAAATCTTAAAGGAATTTTTCTTGTATCTTCTGGATTTTTTTGCCGTAATGATCCTGATGCCGCATTTCTTGGATTTGCAAATTCTTTCTTTAAATTTTTAAAATCACTATTTTGTATAAATACTTCACCTCTTATATCAATTTCTTCAGGAAAACCTTTTGAATGAATTTTTTTTGGTATATCTTTTATTGTTGCAAGATTAGCTGTTATATCTTCACCTTCTTTTCCATCGCCTCTTGATAATCCAATTTTAAATTCACCATTTTTATAAATTAAAGATGCAGAAATACCGTCAATCTTTGGCTCTGAACTGTAGGATATTACAAAATCCTTTTTTTTAGATAAAAAGTTGAGTACCCTTTTTTCAAAATTAATCAAATCTCCTCTTTCAAAAGCATTTGATAATGAAAGCATTGGAACCTTATGAGAGATTTTTTTAAAATTTTTAGACGGTTTGTATCCGACTGTTTTTGAAAGAGAATTTATTGAATTTAAAAATTTATGATTAGACTCTAATAATAAAATTTCAGCTTTAAGCTCATCATATTCCTTATCAGAAATTTTAGGATCACTTTTTTCATAATAAAACTTATTATAATTACTAATTAAGTTTATTTTATTTTTATATTGTCTGACTATTTCTTTTTTATTCATCTCATTTAATCAGAGATTTAAACTTTTTTATAATTGAATTATTTAATTCGTCTTTATTATTAATAATATTTTTTTCATACATCTTATCAAAAATACTATAAGATCTTTCATACCATTCAGAAGATCTATAATTATAACCTAAAATATAGGCATATTTTTTTGCCTCCTCTTCTAATCCTATTATATAATAAATTTCAACAAGTCTATGAAGGGCCTCTTCTGTGTAAATTGTAGTATCATATTTATCAGTAACAGTTCTAAATCTATTTATTGCTGATATCCATTTTTTTTTATCGAAGTAATATCTACCAATATAAATTTCCTTAGATGCTAAAGTTTCGTATATCGAGTCTAATTTAAATTTTGCATCTACTGCAAAATCAGTTTTTGGATATTTATTGACTACACCTAAAAAAATATCTTTTGCTTTATCTATCGACTGAAGGTCTTTTTTTTCATCAATAATCTGTTCATAGTAACTCAATCCCAATAAATATTCAGCATAATCAATATTAATATGATTTGGGTAAATTCTGATAAATCTATCCAATTCTGCTATCGCATCTCCATAATAATTTTGAGAATAATATGCATAGGCTGCCATTAAAGCTGCTTTAGGTGCATAGTCAGATTGTGGAAATAATACTTCTGCTTCGTTAAATTTTTTTGCTGCGAAAAGAACATCCCCTCTTTTTAATTCTTTTATTCCTTCCTTGTATGCTTCAATCATTTGAAGCTCTATATCATTTTCCTTAATTATACTTTCATTAACTTCTTTCTTTGCACAGGAAGTACAAAAAATAAATAATGAAAAAATAAAAATTAATCTAATATTGTTCATTGGAATTTATACTCCTATTTATTATATTTTAAAATATCTCTTTAAATTAAGCTATTGATCTTAATAGCTTTCTATTAATCAGAGTGTGAGGTAAGTTTTTTTCTTTAATTTCAAGAATTGAAAAATTTTCTTTATTTTCAAATACTTTTTTAAGTAGCTGATTAGTTAGATAATGACCTCCCTGAGAACATTTAATTTTAGCAATTACTCTATATCCAGATGTATAAAGATCACCAATACAATCAAGTATCTTGTGGTTAACAAATTCTTTATTATTTCTCAGACCCTCGGGATTTAAAATTTCATGATCTTTAACTACTATTGCATTTTGTAAACTTCCACCTTTTGCTAATCCTTTTTTCTTAATCATTTCAATATCCTCAAATAAACAAAATGTTCTTGAATTGTAAACATCAGTTAAATCATCTTCAAAAACTTTAAACTTATTACTTTGATTTCCAATTATTGGATTTTTATATTTTAGTTCAAAGTTTATATCTAAACTTAAAGTAGATGGTTCTATTGAAATAAATCTCTCACCGTCTTTAAATTTAATCTTTTTATTAATTTTAATAATCTTAATAGGAGCTTCACTTACTTCTAATCCAGCACTTAAAATCTTTTCGATAAATTCTTTTGCAGATCCATCTAAGATTGGAACTTCATCATTATCTATCTCGATTAATGCATTATCAATACCGAGTCCAAATAATGCACCCATCAAATGTTCAATAGTTGAAACTTTTACACCAAATTCATTTTCAATAGTAGTATTAAGTGATGTGTTAGTCACGTTCATAAAATTTGGATAAACTAAATTATTTTCTTTAAAATCAACTCTTTTGAAAACTATTCCGAAATTAGGCTCAGCTGGTTTAATGCATATATTTACATCCAATCCACTGTGTAAAGCTACACCGCTAAATGAAACATTATTTTTAATTGTTTTTTGAGTTAAATAAGACACTTAAGTCTTTTAATTTGCTTTTAAAAAATTTTAAAAACAACAAATATTACTGGAAAAAACACATTTAACTAAATAGTTGAAAAAATTTTTCAAAAAAACCTTTATTTGCAATACTTTTAGATACTAATTGAACTTCATTTTTATTTAGACCATTATTCAGTTTATTTGCCATCATAGATAATTCGGTTTCAGCCTCACCAAAATAACTTTTAATATAATTACCTGACATATAGCGGCTAATTTTGATTTGATGATTTTCTAGCAACTTATCAAAATAAAAAGTGAGGCTGTTTGGAATAGAGATAAAATTCACCTCAAGAAATAAGCAGTCATCATTTTTATTTACTTCACTAACAATGATCATATGCATAATAATTTGATCTTGATAATTTTCTCTAAAAACATCCTTAACTTCTATAAGACTATTTTCTAAATGTTTTTGATCTAAGTACTTTTCATAATTCTTTTTTTTCAACGATATCGCAACATTCAAAACTTTTTCATCTTCAATAATTAAAATAATATTTTTAATAAAATTATTAATCTTTTTTTCAATTTTATAAATATTTTCATCGAGGAAATTTGAAAGATTTTCTAATTCAATCGTATCAATAATCTTAGTTTCCTTATTATATAAATTTTTAAAATTATTTTTATCATAAACAAATATTTGATATTTGTTTTTAGAAATAAAAAGAAAAGTTTCAAAATCAGTTTCTTCAATCATCTAAAATAATTTGATTTTCAATTCTTGCATCTATGAATTTATTATCATTTAAAAATTTCATTGCCAAATTAATGGCAATATTTACATTATCATTTGGTAATTTTATTATAGTATTATCTCTTAATTCTAAATCCCATCTTTTAGATGGAAAAAAATATAAATTTTTTATCTCTTCGTAAGAAATTTTAGACTCATCAATAATTTTTTTAATTCTAAAAAATTCACCCACCGTTGGACTTCCAAAAATAAAAGGTAATTGATTGTTTAAAAAATCATTTTTAATAAATTTTCCATTAGAACCAATATAAAAAATTTGGCCATTTTTATTTAACCTTGCTAAAAATTTTGTTTTTTTGATTTTAAAATCTAGTGAAGATGGGTATCTTTTAAAAATAGAATATTTTTCTATTATAGCATTTGATTCAATTTCATTAATTAGATCAATTTTACTGATTGAAAATATGTTATCTAGATTAAAATTTTTTATATTTTGATGTAAACTTGATTTATCTTCAACCTCTAATCCAACAATATTAATATTATTAATATTATGTAATTCTAAAGTATTAAGATTAATATTATTTATTGAGCCAACTAACAGTAATAAAAAAAAATATATTAAAATTTTTTTACTTTTTCGTTGTTGCATCTTTTAAAATCCATTCAATTAGTTTTATAAAGGATATTCCTCTATATTTTGCTATTTCTGGAACAAGAGATAATTTTGTCATGCCTGGTTGAGTATTAATCTCTAATAAATAAAACTTATTTTTATAAAATTTGAAATCTGATCTAGTAACTCCCTTACAACCAATAATCTTGTGTGCTTTAAATGACAAGTTCAATACCTCATTTAATTTATTTTTTGGAAGTTTAACTGGAATTATATGTTTAGTTTTTGCATTTACGCTGTATTTAGCTTCATAATCGTAAAATTTTCTCTTTGGTTTAAGCTCTATTGCTCCTAATTTTTTATTGCCCATGATTGCAACTTGAATTTCTCTTCCACCAATAAATTCCTCTATCATGATCTCTGCATAAATTTTCATTGAACTTAAAACTCTTGAGATATTTTTTTTTGTACAAATAAAAACATTTACACTTGAGCCTTCGTTAATTGGTTTTAATACGACTGGAAATTTTAACTTCTTTTCAATATTTTTTATCAAATTAAAGTTATTTTCCCCATAAGAATATTTAATATATTTTGGAGTATTAATTTTATTTTTTATAAAAATTTTTTTCGATATTGCTTTATCCATTGCTAATGAAGATGCAATTACTCCTGAATGAGTATATGGTATTTTAAAACCCTCTAGGATCGTTTGTATATAACCATCTTCACCAAACTGTCCATGTAATGCATTAAATATAATATTGGGTTTAAATTGATTAATATTTTTTGATAAATTGCTATCAGGCTCTGAAATTTTTACTTTATAACCATTTTTTTTAAGCTCTTTTGCTACTTGTAAACCCGTATCAAGACTAATTAATCTTTCTTTTGAGATTCCACCAGCAAGTATTAGTATTTTTTTTTTCAATTTATTCTAAAATTTTTATTTCTGTTTGTAACTTTACGCCAGTTTTTTTCAAAACACTTTCAGATACAAAATCTATTAATTTTTTCATATCATCAAACTTTGCATTTCCTCTGTTTACAAAAAAATTGCAATGTTTTTCTGAAATACAAGCATCTCCAAATGATTTTTCTAAAGGGACTGACTCTTTTATTAATTGCCAAACTTTTTTATCTGATTGATCTAATGGATTTTTAAAGGTACTCCCACTAGTTTTAATTCTAGTAGGTTGCGCTTTTTCCTTTTTTTCTTTTAATTCTGCCATTTCTGTTCTTATTAAATTTAAATTTTTTTTAAAACCTTTAAAGGATGCACTTAAAAAAATTAAATCGTTAGACAATCCACTATCTCTATATTTAAAGTCGATGTCTTTAGCAGGAATCATTATAACCTGCCCTGATTTATTAATAGCTTGTACTGAAATTAAAATATCTTTAAATTCTCTATTGAAGCAACCTGCATTCATTTTTATACCTCCCCCAACTGTACCTGGTATACAAGATAAAAATTCAAATCCACCCAAACTATTGTTCATTGCAAATTCTGAAAGTGATTTATCACTAACAGAACTTCCAGCAATAATTATATCTTCTGATAAAAGAGAAATATTTTTAAAATTATTTGATAACTTAATTACAACTCCATCATAAGTTTTATCCGTAATTAATGTATTTGATCCTCCACCTAGAACAAATATTTTCTCTTTATTCCCTGTTATTTTTAAGAATTTAGTTAATTCTTTTAAATTCTCTGCTTTGTAATAAATTTTAGTATTCCCACCTATATTAAACCAATTTTTTTTTTTTAAATTATAATCAAATTTAATATTTTGTTTAAATTCAAATAATAAATCTTCTTTGTTCATGTTCACTACAAGTATCTAGGCATTTCTCTCATCCAGGTTGAGATAGTTCCTGCACCCATTCCAATAACTATTGTTTTTCCGTAAATATTATTTTTAATGTATTTTGCTAATTGAGTTCTATCATCTGCTAAAAATAGTTTTACTTTTGAGTTTTTGATTATTTCTCTAGCAAAATTTTCATATTTAAAACCTAATGTTATTTTTTCACCTGCTGTATAAATAGGAAGTAAAATTACTTTATCTGCATTTTTAAAGGCATAAGTAAATTCTTTTTTTAAATCTTTTAATCTTGATATTCTGTGTGGTTGAAAAATACATATTTTTTCATAACCTTTATAAACCTTGTTAACTCCATCCAAGACAACTTTAATCTCTGTTGGATGATGGGCATAATCATCGAAAAAATCAACTTTATTAAATGTAAAAATCTTATTAAATCGCCTTTGAACTCCTTTAAAGTTTTTCAAACCTTTTTTTATACTTGAAACTGTTAATCCAAGTGTAATAGCCAAAGCTGATGCTGCAACTGAATTTCTAATATTATGTATTCCTAAAAGCGGTATCTTAATTTTTTTAATTAATTTGTTTTTTTTATTTGGTAAAATTATTTTTAAATCAAACTCAGAATAGTCTTTTGATTGTTTGATATTTCTAATACAAAAATTTGATTTTGTATCAATTCCGTATGTATAAAAGTTTTTATTATTCAGTTTCTTAATTAAATTTTTATTATTATTATCATCAATGCAGATAAAAGATTTTCCAAATGATGGAACTTTATTTACAAACTTAATAAAATATTTATTCAACTCATCCATCGAACTATAAAAATCCATATGCTCTCTATCTATATTGGTTATTATCGAGTAAGTGGGCGGAATGTAGACAAAACTACCATCAGACTCATCAGCTTCTAAGATAGACCAGTCGCTTTTGCCCAGTTTAGCAGAATTATTAATAGAATTTATTACTCCTCCATTAATAATGGTTGGATCTATTTTAGTTTCTTGAAAAATTGAGGCAATTAGTGATGTTGTGGTTGTTTTTCCATGGGAACCAACAACTACAATATTTTTTGTCAGAGAAACAATATTTGCAAGCATTTCTCCTCTTTTATAAATTGGTAATTGTTTTTTTTTTGCCTCAATAAGCTCTGGATTATTTTTTTTTATAGCAGAAGAAATTACGATAATAGTTGCTTTATTAATATTTTGCTTTTTATGTCCAATTGTAATCTTAATTTTCTCTTTTTTTAATCTTTCAATATTTTTATTGCTAGCAATGTCACTACCTTGAACTTTAAATCCTTTGCCTTTCATTATGAGGGATAATCCACTCATACCTATTCCACCAATTCCTATAAAATGAATAATCTCAGATTTTGCTAATTTAATTTTCATTAATAATATTCAATAAATTTTGATTAACATTATTCCAAGTGTTTTGATAATTTAATTTTTCTAAATTTTTTTTTTTTATAAGTATTTCATCCTTATTGCTCAATATGTTTAATAATAAATTTTCAAATTTTTTTTTATCAAAATTAATTTGATCAACAACCCAGCAACAATCTTTATTTTTATAATAATTAGCATTTTCTAGTTGATGATTATCCTTAGAACTTGGTAGTGGAATGGCAATAAATGGTTTTTTAGACAGAGAAATTTCAGCCAAACTAGATGCGCCAGATCTTGTAATGCACAAATCTGCTTGATCTATTAGTAAATTTAGATTTTGATCAAAGCTGAAAACGGTATTATCAATTTTATTTTCTAAATATAGAGTTTTGAGAACATCTATATTATTTTGATTTGTTTGGTGAATTACTTTTAAAGGTTTTAACTTTGAAACTTGAATAATTGACTCATGTAAAATTTTATCAAATATTTTTGCACCTTGACTTCCCCCAATTATTATTAAAGTAAATTTATCATTATCATTTTCTATTAATTTTTTGTTATAATATTTCTTTCTTATAAGTGGATTTACAATCTTTAATTTATTTTTATATTTTTTTGGAAAACCAATAATATTATCTGAATAACATATGATTTTTTTACAAAATTTTAAAAAAAATTTATTTGCTCTTCCAATGACCATATTTGGTTCTAGCAAATAAATTTTTATATTCAATATTCTGGCAGCTATACATAATGGTAACGACATATATCCACCAGTAGAAATAAGAATTTGAATTTCTTCTTTTTTTAATAGTATCAATGATCTTAAAGTTAAAAAAAATACTTTTAAAAGTGATAATGGTAATAAAAAAAAATTATTTAATTTAGGTGTATCAATAACTAGAATGTTATAAAATTTATCATCAAGATATTTAAGGCCTCTAATGTCACTTGAAATTAATACTTCATAATTTTCTTTTAAATGATCATGAATTGTAATTCCAGGAATAACATGTCCGCCAGATCCTCCAGTAGAGATTAAAATCTTCTCTTTCATCTTAATTTTCTATTTTTCTTTTTGTTAAATTTAAGATTATTCCTGATAGTATTGAGATGCTGATTATTGAAGAACCTCCATAACTCAAAAATGGTAACGTCATACCTGTTGTAGGAAATAATCTAATATTAACTCCTATATGAATAGTTGCTTGCATTACAATTAAGCTAACACATCCAATTAAAACAAGTTTAATCTTGTCATCTTTTTCATAATTAATTTTTTTAAAGGCCATGTAAATGAATACTAAAAACAATAATAATATTAATATTATGGCAACAACACCAAACTCTTCGGAAATTACAGAAATTATATAATCAGTGTGTGCTTCTGGTACTCGATTTTTTAAAGTTCCCTCGCCAATTCCTTTTCCAAAAAAACCACCACTTATAATGGACTCGATAGCCTTATCAGATTGAAAATTATGTGATCCTGTGTCTCTATTAAAAAAAGAAAAAATTCTACTTTGAATATAATCAAACTTAGGAACGTACATAATTAAATAAGCTAATGAAATAAAAGCAAAGATAGAAAGACCAAAAAGAAAAAAGATATTTACTCCAGAAGTAAAAATTAAAACTGCCCATGAGAAAACAACAAGAAGAGTTTGGCCAATATCTGGCTGTATTATAAGAAATAAAGAGATTATAAATACCAAGACAACTGATAATAAATATTTTAAATAAAGATTTGAACTTTTGACACTACAAAGAATACTTGAAAGCACAATAATCAAGAAAGGTTTTAATAATTCAATTGGTTGAAATCTTGGTAAAAAAAATAAATCTATCCATCTCTTAGACCCTTTTACTTCAACACCTATAATTGGAACTATAAATAAAGAAATTAAAATAATAAAAAAAAGAAAATATGAGTAATAAAATAATTGATTAGTTTTCAAAGAGGAAAAAATAAAAATAATAATTATACCAATAAAAATATAAATCAAATGCTTAAAAAAGAAGAAATAGCTATTTGTATTTAATTTATCAGAAGCAATAAGTGAAGTTGAAACTAATGAAAAAAAAAGTCCAATTGCAAATAACAAACTTATAAGTAAGAAAATTGATTTATCTATACTCTTCCACCATTGATAGTAAAATTTATATAAAAAGCTGTTGATTTGCATTAAGAAATTTTTTTATTAATTGATTAAAATATTTTCCTCTATCTTCAAAATTTTTAAAACTATCAAATGATGCTCCAGCTGGACTAAAGAAAATTATATTTTTTTTTAATTTCTTATCATTTAAATCAAAAAATATTTCATCTAATATATCTTTTAAAGATTTAAAATGCTTTAAGGTTATCTTATTTTTAATATTTTTTTTAAATTCTTTATAATTATTTCCAAAAATAAATGTTTTAAAATTCTTACAGTGTTTTTTAGATAGATTTAATTGATCACCTTTTTTAGGAATGCCACCCAAAATCCAATAAACATTTTTTAAATTTTTTAACAGATTTTCTGATGAAGCAAAACTTGTAGACTTAGAATCATTAATTATTACTAAATTTTTATTTTCATAGATAATTTGTTGTCGATATTTTAATCCTTTAAATCTATTTAAGGTTTTAATTAATATTTTACTATTCAAATTTAATTTTTCTGAAATCTTTAAAATAAATGATAGATTTTCTAAATTACCTGCAGATAAAAAGTATTTATTTTTTATTAGTTTAATTATCTTATGAGCTTTTTTTAAATCAACTTTAATAATCTTTGGATTATATTTTTTGCTATTTAACTTTTTATTTATTAGTACGTCATTTTTTTTTACAAATGCTATAGACTTACTAGACTGTGAATTTAATAACTTGAATTTAGCACTAACATAATTTTTTAAGTTTCTATGTCTCTCTATGTGATCTGGACTTATATTAAGTATTACTGAGTATTTTGAGGTATATAGTTGACTATAATCTAATTGATATGATGAAGCTTCAACCACAAAAATAGTGTTTTTAGTAATTTTTTTTTCACATAATAGTGGATTTCCAATGTTTCCGACCAATCTACAGTCATAATTTTGGTCTAATAAAACTTCATACAATATTTTGGCAGTGGTTGATTTTCCATTAGTTCCAGTGATAGTAATACTTTTATTTTTGTAAAATGAATAGAACACATCTAAATCTGTATAAATTTTAGATTTATTTTTTTTAAGAAATTTAGATAATTTACATTTTAAAACATCAATTCCAGGACTGATAATAATACAATCAAACTTAATTTTAGGTATTGACTGTATGTTTTTTAGCCTTTGATTTGATCGATTTCTAAATTTTTTTGTTAAATTATCGTCAAATAAATATACTTTAGCTTTATTATCTAAAAATTTATATGAAGCAATTCCACTTTTTCCCAAGCCATAAATTAATATTTTTTTTTCTAAAAAAATATTTTTATTTTTAATCATTATCTTAATTTTAAAGTGGCCAAACCTATCATTGCTAAAATAATTGAAATGATCCAAAACCTAATTACCACAGTTGACTCTGGCCATCCTTTTTTTTCAAAATGATGATGAATTGGTGCCATTCTAAAAATTCTTTTTCCAGTTAATTTAAAAGAAATTACTTGTACCATTACAGAAACAGCCTCTAGAACGAATAACCCACCTGTAATCGCTAATACTATTTCATGTTTAGTTATTATTCCAACAGCGCCTAAAGAACCTCCAAGTGCTAAAGAGCCTGTATCACCCATAAAAATTTTAGCAGGTGGCGCATTAAACCATAAAAACCCTAAACATGATCCTATTATCGCTCCACAAAAAATTGAAACTTCACCAGTGCCTTCAATGTATGGAATTTGTAAATAATCAGAAAAAACAATATTTCCAGTTACATAACTTATAAAGGCAAAACAACCTGCAACTAAAATTACAGGGACTGTAGCCAATCCATCAAGTCCATCTGTTAAATTAACTGCATTTGACGATCCTACAATTACAAATACAGAAAAAGGAATAAAAAACCACCCAAGATTAATTATTAAATTTTTAAAAAATGGAAAATATAAATTAGTAATTTCTTGATAATCAACAAAGTAAAGAAATAAACTAATTCCTAATAAGGCTAATACAACTTGTGATACTATCTTAAATTTAGATGAAATTCCTGAAGAATTATTATGTTTTATTTTTTTATAATCATCCAATGCTCCGAGTAATCCAAATGAAATGGCAATATAAATACAAAATAAAACACTAGAGTTTGATAAATCCCCCCAGCATAAAACGGAAATTAGTAATCCAAACAAAATTATTACTCCTCCCATTGTTGGAGTGCCAATTTTTTTTACAATATGATCTTGTGGACCATCATCACGAATAGGATTTATAATTTTTCTATTTGAAAAAAAACTTATGAAAGGTCCCCCAATTAACAAAACTACAGTTAATGAGGTAAATAAGGATAATCCTGTTCTAAAAGTAATGTATTTAAATACGTTTAAAAATCCAAAGATATCAACAAAATTAAGTAAAAATTGATAAAGCATCTATTTTTATCCTTTTATTTCTCTCACTATCTTATTGAGTCCAGTCGCATTTGAGGCCTTAACCATAAGATAATCATTATTATTTAAATCATTTTTAATCAAATCAATAATTTGTGATTTGTTGATCAATATCCTGCCTTTTTTCTTTTTTGAAATAGAATTGTATGTAACCAAAACATTACTTCCTATAACAAAGACTTTGTCTAACTTTGTATTGTTAATTATTTTTGCAATAGATAGATGAAGCTTTTTTGAGTGTTTTCCTAGCTCTAACATATCACCTAATAATAAATATTTTTTTCCTTTATCAATTTTGATTTTATCAAAATTCAAAATTGCAGATTTAAGAGATAACGGGTTTGAATTATAACTTTCATCTATCAAGTTTAATTTTTTATTATCAATCTTAATTTTAGCAATATCTCCTCTACCATTTGGTACTTTAAAACTTATAAAAATATTTTTTTTTAATTTAAATATGTCTAAAAAAATACTCATCACAGATAGGGCAGCTAAAATATTTAAGATATTGCTTTGAAAATTATTAGAAATAAAAAAATAAGTTTTTAAATTATTTATCCTAATTGTTGCTTTAAATCTATTTGCAATTTTTTTAATACTTATTAGTTTTATATTTGCATTTTGATTATCAATACCAAATGATAAAATATTAAGTTTTCTTTTGTTAGCCATTTTTTTATGTAAAGTATAAAAATTATCATCAGCATTAAGAACGATAAACCCATTAATTTTTGTATTATTAATTATTTCTGATTTAGCTAAAGCAATTTGTTTTATGTTCTTAAAATTCTTAGCGTGTGCATAATTAATGTTAGTAATAACACTAACATCTGGTTTAACAATTTTAGAAAGATAATCAATTTCACCTTTTTTATCCATCCCAATTTCTAAAACTCCATAATTATTTTTTTGATCTAAATTAAAAAGACTTAATGGAACTCCATACTTATTATTGTAAGATTTTGGTGAGATGCCAACTGAAGATAACTGTT
This sequence comes from Pelagibacteraceae bacterium AG-390-L03, assembly GCA_003279685.1. GTDB lineage: Bacteria > Pseudomonadota > Alphaproteobacteria > Pelagibacterales > Pelagibacteraceae > Pelagibacter. Next base: position 127,505 of record QCHA01000001.1, read on the forward strand.
TTAGTGAATTGCCCAATAACTCTTTTAATGTAGTTTTTCCACAACTACCTGTAATAGCAATAATTTTTGTTACTATATTTTCCCTATATAGCTCAGAACTTTTTGTTAAAAATTTTAGAGAGTCTTTACTTTTAATTTGACGAGAAATATTTATTTTTTTTTCAATTTTATTAACTACAGCAATTGATGCTTTTTTTTTGAAAGCTTCACTTATAAATTTATTTCCATTATTTTTTTTTCCCTTAATTGCAAAAAAAATATCATTTTTTTTAATTTCTTTTGAGTTAATTCTGGCTTTGTCCAAAAAAATTTGGTTAGGGATTTTTTTTTCTCCATTAAGCTCGTTAAGTATATTGATCTTTAAATTATTTGATAAATTTAAATTTTTAATTTTTATTGCATCAAGGATAATTTTTTTATCTGAAAAATAAATTTTTTTTATACCAATTTCTTGAACTTTTTCGTGACCTTTTCCAGCTACAAGTAAAATCTCACCTGTATTTAAGTGATTTATTGCCTCTGTAATTGCCTTAGCTCTGTTAGAAAATTCTAATATTTTTTGTTTTTTTATTCCTTTTTTTATCTCTTTTCTTATTTTACTAGGTAGTTCTAATCTTGGGTTATCATCTGTAAGATAAATTTTATCTGAAAAAAAATCAGCAATTTTACCCATTTTAGCTCTTTTATTTTGATCTCTATTTCCTCCACAACCAAACACTAAAGTTATTTTTTTACCCGGAAATTGTTCTTTTATATTTTTTAGACAAGTTTTTAAAGCATCAGGTGTATGTGCGTAGTCTAAAATTACCTTTGAGTTATTTTTTATTTTACCAACTCTTTCAAATCTTCCCTCTACAGACTTTATTTTTGGTATTGTATTAAGTATGTCTTCAATATTGATGCCACTTTTGATTGAAGCAATGACTGCCATTAATACATTTTTAAACTGAACTTTTCCTATCAAATTAAGTTTAATTTTATGAATTGAATTTTTATATTTTATCTCCACTAATTGAGACTCATGCTCATATTGATGAGACAAAAATTGAAAATTATTTTTTTTATCTAATAATGTAAAAAGATTTAAGTTTTTATTAGTTGCTATATTTTTTATTTTTTTAAATTCGGGTATTTTTTCGTCAGTTATTATAGTTCCCTTTTTTTTTATCAATTCTTCAAATAAATAAAGTTTAGCTTTTAAATAATTTTCTGTATTTTTATGATAATCCAAATGATCTTGTGATAAATTTGTAAATATTCCTGTATTAAACAATAAGCCATCCAATCTGTTTTGACTTAAACCATGGCTAGATGCCTCCATAATGACATTGTTAATATTATGTTTTTTTAAATTATTTAAAATTTTACTTAATTGAATTGGGTCTATTGTAGTATTAGATAAATTTTTTTTATATTTTTTTGATTTAATCCCCAATGTTCCAATTGATGCAACTTTTTTATTGTTCAAATCTAATATTTGATAGTAAAAATCTGTAATTGAGGATTTTCCATTTGTACCAGTAACTGCAATAATATTATTTGGAATTTTGTTGTTAATTTTAAATGATACTTCGGCTAATAACTTTCTAATATTATTTGAGTGAATAAATAAAATTCCATTTTTTAGTCCATTAATTTTTTTTTCAGTTACTACTATTTTTGCTCCGTTTGAGATTGCAGATGATATAAAATTATTGCCATCTACTTTGTTTCCTTTAATTGCAAAAAAAATATTATCTTTTTTTATTTCATTACTATTAAAAGAAATCCCTGAAAAAAAAAATTTTTTATAAGTAGATTGAATATTTTGAAAATAATCGCCTAAGAACATAATTAATTAATTTCTAGATATTTTGTGGCTAAAATAGGCCCGATTTTATCCATTATTTTTCCAGCTACCTCTACTGAAGTCCAGCCTGCTGTATTATACAAGGTTCCCTTCCAACCACCTTTTTGATGCCTATATTTATAATAATAATCTTTTGCTTTTTGGGGTGTGTCCAACATAACAATAAATACATATTGCGGATTTGATGTTGGAAATATTGAAGCGAAAGTATTTATCTTTGCTTCAGAGTAAGACCCTTCTTTTGGTTGATCAGCAGTTCCTGTTTTGCCACCAATCTCATAATTTGATACATCAGCAAATTTTGCAGTTCCTTCTTCGGTGTTTACAATTTTTCTTAAAGCCTCAACCACTTGATCTGAAACTCCTTTATTAATTAATCTACTTTTTTTTTCTTTAGTTTCTGAGGTTTTATCAATTAAACTTGGTTTGATATCATAACCTCCATTAGATATCACCGCATAACCTTTTGCTAATTGAAGAATTGTAGTTGCAACACCATGGCCAAATGAAGCTGTAGCTAATCTGCATTTACCAAAATTATAATCTTTTTGTGGAGCTATTTCATCAATATCAAAATCAATTGAACTTAATATGCCTACCTTTTTTAAAAACGATTTATGTTTTTCTGGTCCAATTAATTGAGCAATTCTAACAGAGCCAATATTTCCTGATCTAATCAAAATCTGTTCAGCTGTAAGATCTGAGGGAATTTTGTTATCATATTCTCCAATCCTATGTTTGTCACAACGAATAGATTTTGGTAAATCAAAAAACTCAGTTTCTGGCTTTATTAAATCCTCGTTTAACGCACTTGCGAATGTGAATGGCTTAAAAACTGACCCAAGCTCATAAGTTCCTTTGGTTACTCTATTAATAAAATTAACATCAGTTATATTTTGTCTTTTATTAGGATTAAAATCAGGTAATGAAATAAGTGAAAGTATATTTCCATTATTCACATTCATTAATATTGCCGCACTACCTTTGCTTTTAAAAATTTCTTGATATTTTATGAGTTCTTTTCGTATCAAAAATTGCACATCCTTATCAACTGTAAGTTTTATTGGTTTTTTTGAATTTCTGAGAACCTCATCAAATGATTTTTCTAAACCTGAAATTCCATTGTTATCATCATCTATTTGACCAATGATGTGACTAAAAAGATTTTTTTGAGGATACATCCTTAAAACTTTTTCCTCAGGTTTTATGGAATTATCTCCAAGTTTCATTAATTTTTCATAATTTTCCTCAGAGACTTTTTTTTCTAACCAAAAAAACTTTTTTGTATCAAGTTGTTTTTTAATCTTATTAAAATCTTTATTTGGAAATATAATATTTAAACTTAATAAAAGTTTTTTCCTATCTATTACATCTGATGTCTTAATGCCTATATCAATTGATTTAACTGTTTTAGCTAAATAGTTGCCATTTATATCAATTATATCTGTTCTATAGAGTTTATTTGCAAACGAAGGTAAAATATTAGATACATCTACAGTAGATTTACGTGATCCAAGATGAATTAAATGAATAGTATAAATTAAATAAATAATAAAAAAGAAAAAAAATACAAACGCTACTCTATTAAATTGAATATTTAAATTTGTATCATTTTTTTTATAATCAAAATTATTTCTGTAATCTTCTATAATAATTTTTGATCTTAATTTTTCCATTATTCTTTGATTATTTTCAAATTTTTGATCTCTTTACCTTTATTTGTGATTTTAAAGACTTTTATATTTTCAATTTTTTTTTGTATTAAATCATTTTCAAAATATAATGATTGAAATTCTAACAATTTGTCAGAAGAGCTCAGATAATCAAATTCTAATGTGATCTTCTCAAGTTCTGAATTTAAAACTCTTATGCTTTCTTTATATGTAAAAATTTTATCCTCATTTTTTTTGGCAGAATTTTTAATGATTGCTGTAGATAAAATTAATGAAAAAATAACTAATACTAAGACAATTTTTTTCATAACTTGTTCCCAAAATTTTCTATTTCAATCAAGTTGCTAAATTGATCTAGAACGTCAGTTTTAAAATCATAAAAGTCAGTTTTTTTAATTACATATCTAAGTTTTGCCGATCTTGATGGTAAGTTTTCGTTAATCTCTTCGATAGACGGTGTAATTGCTTTTTTTTCTTTTAATTTAAGTAACGTTTCTGGCTGCTCAGTAATAGGAGCATATCGAGATATGCTTTTTTTTTCAGAGAGACTTTTGAAAAAATATTTAACAATTTTATCTTCTAATGAATTGAATGTAACTACAGCTAACACACCATCTTTTTTTAAAACCTTGGTTGCATTAATTAGTCCAAAAATTAATTCGCTTATTTCTCTATTAACTAAAACTCTTAAAGCTTGAAAAACTTTTGTAGCACTATTAACTTTAAAGTTTTTTTTTCTTTTTGTTTTATCTATTATCTGAACAAGTGCTTGGGTATCTATCTTTTTCTTAGATCTTTCCTTAATAATATTTCTAGCTATAAATTTGCTTTCTTTTTCTTCTCCAAAAAACTTGAATATGTTATCTAGCTCTTTTTCATCCAACTTATTTATTGCATCTTCAGCTGAATAATTATTCAAACCCATTCGCATATTTAAGTTTCCTTTAGATTTAAATGATAGTCCTTTTTCGGGATCTTTAATTTGAACATAAGAATAACCAAGATCAAATATCACTCCTTTAACATTCTCGTTTTTAAGTTTTAAATTATTTAGCTGACTAAATTTAATATTTTTAAATAAAAATCTGTCTTCAAATTTATTTTTTAATAAATTAGCTTTTGTTTCACTTTCAATATCACGATCTAAAGCTATTACTTTAGTATTTTCAAACTCTAATATTTTTTTTGAATAGCCACCCTGACCAAAAGTACAGTCAATAAATGTGCCACCATATTGAGGGGAAATAATGCTAATAATTTCTTTTAGCAGTACCGGATAATGCTTTTGTGCTTCCGGTACTATGGTGGCGTCCATTTATTTCTTTGAAGACCATTAATTTTTTTGTCTTCTTAAAAATGCTGGTATCTCAAGATCGTCATCTTCTTCATCATTTGAAGATAATAAATCATCTGAATTTGAGTTTTCATTTTCTGAACTAAATAAATCTGGCGCATCAGAGTCTACACCAAATTCTTTTAAATCATTAGAAACATCTTCTTCGATAGTTTCTTCAACTATTTGATCTTGATGTGTTTCCATTGCTTCTTGAGTAAAAGACTTTTCCATCTCATTTACAGAGGTATCCTCAACAACACTTTCCATTTCAAAGTTATTGTCATTTACCACCTCTTCATTGGAAGCATTTGAGCTTAAATCTTCTTGACGTTGTTCTTGAACGATTTCATTCTCAAGCTTCAATGCATTTGCGCCATTTGAAACTGGATTAGAAATCGAATTTGAAAAATTAAAAGATGCTGAGGATCCGCCTATATTAGAAAAATCTGAATATCCAGGGTTTCTATTTTGAATACGATGTACCATATTAATCACAGATTTTGTCTCTGGTTGTTGGCCGTCCAATGATGTTGCAACAATAGAAACTCTCATTTTTCCATCAAGTTCAGCATCAGTAATTGCTCCAATAATTAATTCTGCTTCCGGATCAACTTCAGCTCTAACTTTATTAACGGCTTCATCAACTTCAAAAAGTTTAAGATCTTTTCCACCTGTAATATTAACCAATAATCCTTTTGCGCCCTTAAGAGTATAATCATCAATTAATGGATTACTTACTGCCATCTCTGCTGCTTTAAGTGCTCTGCCTTCTCCTTCAGCTTCCCCTGTACCCATCATGGCTTTACCCATAGAAGCCATAACAGTTTCCACATCTGCAAAATCAAGATTGATTAAACCTGGTCTAACCATTAAATCAGTTATGCTTTGAACACCATGCATTAAAACATTATTTGAAAGATTAAAAGAATCTTCAAATGTTGTTTGTTCGTTAGCAATTTTAAACAAATTTTGATTTGGAATTACAATTATAGTATCGACATGTTTTCTTAACTCTTCCAAACCTTGCTGCGCTCTTCTCATTCTTGAGGGGCCTTCATATAAGAATGGAAGAGTTACAACACCTACAGTTAAGATATTTAATTCTTTTGCAGCTCTAGCGATTACATGAGCAGCACCAGTGCCTGTCCCACCACCCATACCAGCAGCAATAAAAACCATATTTGCACCTTGCAAAGTATTTATAATTTCATTTAAAGATTCATCGGCAGCTGCTTGACCAATATCAAGTTTTGCACCAGCACCTAATCCTTTAGTTAAATTTAAACCAATTTGAATTCTTGTTTTACATTTGCTTAACTTTAAATCCTGCGCATCAGTATTAACTGCAATAAATTCTACACCTTGTAGATTATTTTCAATCATTTCATTAATTGCATTTCCACCTGCCCCACCAACTCCCATTACTAAAAGTCGTGGTTGTAATTCTTTAATTTCTGGTGCTTTAAAGTTAATTGTCATTTGTTATTTCCCCTCGTTATTGTTAAAATGTTTTTCCCATTTAAGGTTTGCTCGATTTAGATTTGCTTTTTTTCTTGCTGTTACCTTAAATTTTTCAAATGTTGTTGGCTCCCAAATTTGAAAGGTTTGGCCTTGACCAACAAACAACACACTATTTTTTATCTTTACATGCTTTAATAATTTTGATGAAAGTAAAATTCTGCCTTCACTATCGAATTGTAAATTAGTACTTTCTGATAAAATTGATGTTGCAAAAAAATCTCTTTTTTCTTCAAATGGATTTAAAGAGTCTATAGCAGAAGAAATTTTTTCTATTCTATCTTGAGAGCAAGCTTCAATTGAAGCATTATTAAATGACGGATAACAAATAACACCATTGTAACCTAGATTTGATAAATAAGATCTAAAACTAGCAGGCACAGAAACCCTTCCTTTTTTGTCTAGTTTGTTCTCGTAAGTAGATAAAAACATATATTTTATATTTTATAAATTCCATAATTGGGAATATATGGGAATATATGGGTAATTTAATTTACTGTCAAATTCTGAATTTTACTTATTTTTGAGTGATATTAACCACTTTTTTTAATATCTAATTTGATAATTAATTCAAAATTATAATTAAGTACTATGTTTCATGGATTGAAAAAATAGAACATTATTGACTCAATAGTGAGTCAAAACGTGAACATTTATTTTAAATACTATTTAGAATGTGAACAGTTTTGCCAGATAAACTATAAGCCGGGTTCTGTCATTTAAACTTATCATTTGTCTAGGCTTAAGATCACCCTTAAGCTCAAGCAACTAACCCTGATGACTAGCCAAGGATGGCTTTTAGTTTTTCAACAATGTCATCTCTACTTAGTCTTGCTCCCAGTGGGGTTTTCCAGCGTTCATTGTTACCAATAGAACCGGTGTGCTCTTACCACACCTTTTCACCCTTGCCATGTTATGGCGGTTTATTTTCTGTGGCACTATCCCTAGGGTTACCCCCGCCAGGTATTATCTGGCACTGTATCCTTGTGGAGCCCGGACTTTCCTCTTTAATAAATTAAAGCGATAAATCATTTATCTGGCTAAATCAACTTATTACTAAATTGTAAAACTGCAAGAAATTTTAATTCAATTCTTTTGCCAAATTTTGACTAATAAGCAAGCATTCTTGGTCAATTTTGCTGTTTATCAACTCTTGTCTAAATCTTCTCTGGAAAGCAATAATTAGATATTTTAAAAATTTATCTTTTTTTATTTTATTTAAACTTTTAATTGGATATCCAATTTTTGTTAAATTAAGGTAGAAATTTTTTTTATCTAAATAGCTTATTTTTTTTTTTCTATTTTTAAGAAGAGTTTTTCTTGGCAGTGAATGCCACTTGCCAATTTCAAATTTAGCCAAGTATTTCCATGGAAACTTTTCTCCAGGATCTTTTTTTCTATCAGGAGCAATATCTGAATGACCTAAAATATTATTTTGATTAATCTTATACTTTTTTATCAATAATTTACTTAATTTTTTTAATGATTGTATCTGTTTTTTTGAAAAATTTTTATAATTAGAGTTATGACCTGGATTGCTTATTTCAATTCCAATTGAGTTCTTGTTTAGAGATTTAAAATTTTTCCAAGATGATATTCCAGCATGCCATGCCTCGTAAAGATCTGGCACCATAATAACTATTTCTCCATTATTTTTGATTAAATAATGACTACTTACTTTTGAATTAATATTTGTAAGTCTTTTTATTGCCTCTGACTCCTTTTCCATTCCCGTATAATGGAAAATAATAAATTTAATATGATGTGATTTTCTTTTTTTTGTTTCAAAATTTGGGGAGTAATTAAGAGTTGTATCCATGCTAAATGTGGGTATTAATTTAGGCTATTTATAAACACTTTATAGACATTTTTTAAAAATAAATAATATTTCATAAAACTTAATTATATATTATAAATTTATTATGTTAAAAAAATTATTAATAACGATAATTTCAGTCTTATTATTGGCATTTAATGCAAATGCTGGATCTGATGGAGATCTTGTATTAAATAAAAATCAACCAGATAAAATTAAAGATTGTTTTGAAAAACTAAACAGAACAACTTTTGCAGTAAATCAAAGTTTGGATAGAGCAATTATAAAACCAATTGCAAAAGGATATGGAAATTTACCTGATGGAATTCAAAATGCTACTAGTAATGCAGTTAAAAATTTATCTAATCTTATAACAATACCTAACAATATTTTGCAGGGAGATGTTAAAACAGCAATTATAAATACTGGAAGATTAGTTCTAAATACGACTGTTGGACTTCTAGGTACAATTGATGTTGCTAATAAAATTGGTTTTCCAAAATACGAAAAAGAGGATTATGGTCAAACATTAGGTGCTTGGGGTATTGGCCCAGGATGTTATGTAGTTCTTCCAATTTTAGGACCATCAACTATCAGAGATACTGCTGGATCTTTTGTAAATGTACTGGGTGGAGACCCTTGGTACAATGCATCAATTCACGGTAATAATGAATTTTTGAGTGAAAGTGCTTTTTTAGCATCAAAAGCTATAAGTGGTATCGATTTTAGATCCAATAATCTAAATTCGTTTGATAACCTCGAAAAAAATTCAATTGACTTCTATGCTTCTCTAAGAAGTTTATATCTACAAGATAGACAAAATAAAATTGAGAACAATCAAAGAGGGAGTGTTGACGTTCTATATAAAGATGATGAAGATTGGGAAGAAATAGACAATCAATAATTCAAATAAATAATAAATTTATATGAAAAAAATTCTTTTAATCATAATATTTCTTAACACATTTTATAATAATGCCTATTCTATTGAACCTGATATATTTGTTCAGTCTACTGTAAATAAAGCATCAAAAATTCTAGAAAAAAATATTTCAAAGGAAGACAAAATAAATGGACTAAAAATTATAGCCAAAGAAACAGTGGATATAAAAGGTATAGGTTTTTACTCTCTGGGTTCAGCCAGGAAAGTTTTAAATGATAGTCAAAAAAGAATATATTTTCAATTATTTGAAAATTATTTTTTAAAAAGTTTTTCTAGTAGACTATCTGAATATACTAATCCCAAAATTGAAGTTAGAAGTACAAAAATTATAAACAATAATTATACTATTGTTAATAGCATATTGATTGGAACATCTGAAAGGCCTGAAGTAAAAATTGATTGGAGAATTTATACAAAAAATTCTGAAAACCCTTTAATCAGAGATTTAATAATAGAAGGACTTAGCTTAGCAAGAACACAAAAAGAAGAGTTTGCGTCAATTTTAAATTCTAATGATGGCGATATAAACGTTCTATTTAAAACTTTGGAAGATTTTACAAAAAACTAATAGTAATTTTGGTGGGCCCGCCAGGACTCGAACCTGGGACCAATACATTATGAGTGTACTGCTCTAACCAACTGAGCTACAGGCCCTTTTAAGTTTATGATGATATACAATGTTTAACTCACACATTCCACACGAAATTATTATTAATTTTTAGTATATTAAGAGTATAGTTTTATATTTAGATGCTCAAACTGTAGTTATTATCTAAATATGCCAATGATAACAACTGACGTCTAATATAAGGGTTTTTATTGTTTAAAATTTCTTGAATATTAGATGAGAATATACTTCTTATAAATCTACTATCACAAATTATCTCCAAATTTTTCTTTTCACTAGCAAATTTCTCACCATGAAAAGTTGTAAATCCTGATTTATTTTCTCTAAAACCATAATAATTTCCAATTTTTGAGGATAATAATTTTCTCAACATATACTTGTTAAAACCTTTTTTAAATTTGAGATTATCACTCATGAACACATATTTATACAATCTCCTATCTAAATATGGTGATCGGCTTTCAATGCTATTAATCATATTAACCGAGTCAGAAATTCCAATGTAAAAAGGAAGTAAATTATATTTAATTTCAAAAAGCTGACTTTCTTCAAGATTTAAAAATTTATCACTAATTAAGTTTTTATTTAAATTACTTAATTTATTTTTTATTTCTGAATTAGATATAATTTTTATTATGTTTTCATTATACTTTTGTTGAGAGTTCAATTTAGTTTTATTAAAAAGGCCAGAATATAGAATACTTAACAATGTATAAAAACAAGATCTAAGTTTTGGTTTATTAAAATTATAATATCTAATAAAATTTTTAATTGAGTCAAAAACTTTATTTTCTCTCAAATTTGCCCTTGAAAGACTCTGATAAATTGGATATCCACCCATTAATTCATCCCCGCCTATTCCATCAATACATACTTTAATTTTATCTTTTTTCATTTGCTCAGAAATTAGTAATGTAGGAATTGCTGTTGCATGAAAATTTACAGGGATCTCCATTTTTTGAGATAAAATATTCAAATAATTTTCAAATAAATTATAATTATAAGTAAAAGGAATTTCTGTTAATTTAAAATTCATTTCATTTTTAAGCTTTTTTATATACCTGTAATCTTCATTATTAACATCATCAAAAATAGTATAAAAATTAGTTTCTTTTAATTTTTTTTTATTCATTAAGCTTAATATAGTAAGTGAATCGACACCACCACTTATTGACATACCTACATTTGCATCTGCATCAAATCTTAAATCTATTGAATTTGTTAGTTCTCTTTCAAATTGAAAAATAGTTTCAATTTTATTTTTGTATAAAAAATCAGAACTGGGTAATTCTAAATTAATTTGTGAATGAGAATTAATATTAAATGTTTCTAAATCATAAACTAAATTTTCTCCCGGCTTAACAGAATAAATATTTTTATAAAATGTAGTTCCGTCTGTTACGTAGGGAGATAACTTTCTGCCTAAAAAATATACAAGATTGTCTAAATTTACTTCTCTTTTTATATTAAGTATTTTGTATATAGATTTAATTTCTGAACTTACAATAAAACTATATTTATCTTTATAGTAATAAAGGGGTTTCTTTCCATATAAATCTCTAGAAAGAAATAGTTTGCTGTTTGAAATTCCATAAACAGATGCCCAGGGACCATTAACTTTTTCATAGAATTTTACCCCTTCTAACTCTAAACCGCTGAATAGAGTTTTTGTGTCAGATAATTCGTTTTCATGGTTTGAAAAATCTCTAAAATTATAAAATTCTCCATTAAATAATAAAAAATTTTTACCATTTTTATTAAAAATAGGCTGATTAGAGTTTTCAGATAAATCAATTATTGATAATCTGTTATGCCCTATTAAAAAATCATACTCTCCTTCATTAAAATTTTTAAAAAATGTATTTGTAGAACTGTTCCTGATAAAAATTTGTGAGTTGTCTGGACCTCTATGATTTTGGAGTTCTAACGCTTGTTTAAATAATTTAGATGATATTTTTTTTTTACCTGTATAAAGAAGCAAACCACACATAAAATAATTTTGCTTATATCATACTGATACATGTTAGCAATGATGGTGGGTCGTGTTGGTTACGCTCCAACTACCCCTGCAATGTCAATGCAGTACTCTACTATTGAGCTAACGACCCATTAAAATTAACTTTCTAAGAAACTTTTTAATTGTTTAGATCTGCTAGGGTGTTTTAATTTTCTAAGTGCTTTAGCTTCGATTTGTCTAATTCTTTCTCTTGTTACAGAAAATTGAAGACCAACTTCTTCCAAAGTGTGATCAGTATTCATTCCAACACCAAATCTCATTCTTAAGACTCTTTCCTCTCTAGGAGTTAAAGTAGATAAAATTTTAGTTGTTGCCTCTCCAAGATTAGATTTAATTGCTTGTTCCAAAGGTGCTAAAGCTTTTGTATCCTCTATAAAATCTCCTAAACTACTATCTTCCTCATCGCCAACTGGTTTTTCAAGAGAGACTGGCTCTTTAGAGATTTTTAATACTTTTCTTACTTTGTCTAGTGGCATTCTTAGTTTTTGAGCTAATTCTTCAGGAGTTGCCTCTCTTCCAAATTCGCTTAAAATTAACCTTTGGGTTCTTACAATCTTGTTAATTGTTTCAATCATATGAACTGGAATTCTTATAGTTCTGGCTTGATCAGCAATTGATCTTGTAATAGCCTGTCTAATCCACCATGTTGCGTAAGTAGAAAATTTATATCCTCTTCTATACTCAAATTTATCGACCGCTTTCATCAAGCCAATATTACCTTCTTGAATTAAGTCTAAAAACTGAAGACCCCTGTTAGTATATTTTTTTGCAATTGAAATTACTAATCTTAAATTAGCTTCAACCATTTCTTTTTTGGCAATCCTTGACTCTTTTTCACCTTTTTGAACTCTGCTAACCAATTTTTTAAAGTCTGTTATAGATATTCCCAATTTATGACTTATCTCAACCAGTCTTTCTCTTATATTTTTAAACTCTTCTTTATTTTTTGCAAAAAATTTTTTCCAAATTAAATTAGTATCTAAAAATTTCTTAAGATTTGGATTAATTTCATTGCCAATATAAAACTTAATAAATTCATTTCTTGGAATGTCATGATCCATTGCTAATCTTAAAAGATTACCTTCAAGAGATATGATTTTTTTATTTTCAACATAGTGTTTTTGAACTAACTCTTCTAAAACTGAAGGTGATAACTGAAGTGACTTAATATTTTCTAAAATGCCATCTACAATTTTTTGATATCCTTTTTCTTTTGCTGAAGAGAAATTTTGTGAATTTAAAACACAATCTAATTTTTCTTTTTGGTATTTTATTAATTTTGTATATTCTTTAGTTAAAGTATTCACTGTTTTTAAAACTTTTGGTTTAATTTCAGTTTCCATTGCAGCAAGTGTTGGATTGAAATCATCATCATCACCGTCACTAGAATTTTCATCTTTATCTGACTCACCTGCATTTTTTTGTTTAGCACTTGGGCCGGTAGACTCATCTTCCATATAGTTAGTATCAATATCAATAATTTCTCTAACTAAAATTTCATCTTTTTGTAATTGATCATTCCACTCGTAGAACTGTTGAGCAGTCATAGGACTTTGGGATAATGCAATCAACATTACATCTTTTCCAGCTTCAATTCTTTTAGCAATAGCGATCTCACCTTCTCTTGAAAGTAATTCAACGCCACCCATTTCTCGTAAATACATTCTAATTGGATCGTCACTTTTCTCGATCGTCTTGCCTTCTTCTTTCGACGATCCATCTTTTTTTCTTAAAACTTTATAATCAGATTTTTTTTCTACTAGAGCTACACCTTCATCTAAAATGTGAATAAAAGCTTGTGATAAATTTTCTTCAGATAGATTTCTTTTTCCAAGAGATTTGCTTAATTCTTCATGAGTAATAAAACCTCTATGAGTGCCTCGACCCATTAATCTAGCAAATGATTTAGTAATTATTCTTTCCACAGCAATTTAAGTTTGAAAGACTTATATAATATCAAATTAGCAAAAATCCATTGCTAATTTATTGAGATTAGTTGATTTTTCTCTCATTTTTAAGCTCTTTAAGCTCATTAAATGTTGTTTCACTCATATCTTTTGAAAACCTCGATTCTAATTCTTGGATTCTAAACTCTAAATCATAATTAAATAAGTCTTTTGAGATATCATCCAGCAACTCAATTATTTGATTATCATTATCGATCTTGTTTTTAAGAATATGTTTTATTGGAGCAAACTTATTTATTTTATCTAACAGTTGTTTATCTAAATTTAGATCTTCTATTCTTATTTGCTCACCAGATTTTAATCTATTTATTATAGAATTAAATATTTGCTTATTTATTTCTGTAAACAATTTAATATTTTCAACTAAGTGAGTATTTGTTTGAAAAAAAGATAAGTTATTTATTATCAGATATAGTAAAGAAAACTCTTTTAACTCTACTCCTGATATGGACTGGCTTTCATTAAAAAATTTTTTAGTTGAATCAAGTGATTTTGTTTTTTTAACATAAAACTTTTTTTTATTTTGGTTAGAGTGAGGCGTTAACTCTGCAATTTTCTCTAAAAAGTACTCAAGAACATATTTTTTAATAAAATCATCTTTAATTGTATTTGCTATAGATCTTAGTTTTTTCTCAAATATTGCCATTGAAGAAGGATTATTTTCAGTTTGCTTTTTATAATGACTAAAAATAAATTGATGGATAGAAAGTTTGCTTTGTTTTGTAAAATCCATAAAATAGTTTTTACCATACTTATTTACATAACTGTCAGGATCCTCTTTATCTGGTAAAAATAAAAACGATATTTGTTTTTCGGGCCTTAGTTCTCTAATAGAATTTTCGGCAGCTCTAAGAGCAGCTTTATATCCACTTTCATCCCCATCAAAACAAATTATGATATCATCAAAAAATTGATTCAAAGTTAAGATTTGCTTATCTGTTAACGAAGTACCAAGGTTTGCAACTACATTTTCAATTCCATTTTTACTCAAACCCACCACATCCATATAACCTTCTACTAAATAAATATGATCTAATTTGTTAGATAATTTTCTTGCTAAATCTAAATTATATAAGTTTGAACCCTTTTTAAAAAAATTTGTTTCTGGTGAATTAATATATTTTGCTAAATAATCTAAGTTTTCTATTATTCTACCGCCTAAAGCAATTGGTTGCCCTGAAATATTATTTATTGGAAAAATTAACCGTCCTCTAAATCTTTCAACAAAAGTTTTTTTCTTTTCATCTAAATAAAATAGTCCACTTTCTAATAAAGTTTGTTCACTAAATTCATTTTTTAATTTGTCAAAAAAACTTGGATTTTTTTCAATATAACCAATTTTAAATTTTTTAACCTCATTTTTATCTAATAACCTATTTTTTAAATAGTCCCTAGCATTTGAGTGTTTTTCATTTTTCAATAACTCATTATGATAAAAATCAACATATTGACTATAGATTGATAAATACTCTTTCCATTTTTTTTCTCTTTCTTCATCTTGTTTTGAAAACATATAAGGTTGCATACCTGCTAACTGAGCTAAGTGTTTAACCGCTTCACCGAATTTAAAATTTTGGGTTTTCATTACAAAATCAAAAATATTTCCGTGTTCAGATGTTGCAAAACAATGATAAAATTCTTTTTCATCATTAACTGTAAATGATGGAGTTTTTTCTGTTTTAAATGGCGATAAGCCCACATATTCTTTACCCCTTTTCTTTAGGGCAACTGACTTTGATACAATTGTTGAAACTTTGAGCCTTGTCTTAATCTCATCCAAATACTCTTTAGGGTATTTCATTAACTGCCTAATAATTCCTTTATTAAAGGTCCTGCTTTTGCAAAGTCAATCTCATCAGCATAATCTTTTTTAAGAGCACCCATTACTTTGCCCATATCTTTAACTGAGCTAGCTCCAAGCTTTGAAATTATCTCAGAACATATTTTCTTAGTTTCTTCTTCACCAAGTTGCTTAGGCAAAAATGCCGTTAGAATCTCATATTCATTTTGCTCGATTTCTAAAAGATCTGTTCTGTTATTTTTCTTATATATTTCAATCGATTCGGCTCTTTGTTTAACCATTTTTTTTAGAAGTTTTTTGATATCATCATCATCAGTATCTTTTTTATTGGGACCAGACCTGTTCACAATGTCTAAATCTTTTATAGACGATAATATTAACCTGTAGGTTGATATTTTGGTTTTATCTTTAGCTTTTAAAGCGTTTTTATATTCTGTTTCGATAGTTTCTTTTAGTGCCATAATTTTTTAATTTACTTGAAAGATAAAATTCTTCAAAAGAAAAATTGTTTTTTTACAATTTTATAATACATCTCTGTTGCGATAATAATGCAATTATTGTATTAACCTCTAACTCATGAGTTGTAATTGATCAAAAAAGCAAAAAAATCTAACTCAAAAAATTCACAAATCAGTACTGGCGTTTTAGTTCTTGAAAACAAGAGGATTTTTAAAGGAATTGGACTTGGCTACCAAGGAGAAGCGACAGGTGAGGTTTGTTTTAATACTTCATTAACGGGCTACCAAGAAATTATATCTGACCCTTCCTATGCAGGACAAATTATTAACTTTACTTTTCCCCACATAGGAAATGTTGGAACTAACAAAGAAGATTATGAGTCGGATAAGATTTGGACAAAAGGGGTAGTATTTAATTCTGAAATAACTTATCCATCAAATTATAGATCTTTTCAGCATCTTGATGCATGGCTTAAAAAGAACAAAATAGTTGGTATTACTGGTTTAGACACTAGAAGTTTAACAAATTTCATAAGAGACAAAGGTGCCCCAAAGGGAACTATTGCATATTCTAAAATTGGTAAATTTAATATTAGCAAATTAACTAACTCAACAATTAAATGGAGTGGGTTAAAAAACTTAGATCTTGCAGAAAAAGTAACAACATCAAGAAACTATATCTGGAAAGGTCTTAAAACTTGGAAAAAAGAAAATGGATATAAAAAGAATAATAAAAACTCATTTCATGTGGTTGCAATTGATTATGGAATTAAGAAAAATATTTTAAGATATTTTTCAGATTTTAATTGCAAAGTGACAGTTGTTCCTTGCAAAACATCAGCTGATAAAATTTTAGCACTTAAGCCAAGTGGAATATTTTTATCCAATGGTCCAGGGGATCCGGCAGCAACAGGAAAATATGCTATCAAAATAGTTAGGGATTTAATTAATCAAAACTTACCTATATTTGGTATTTGTTTAGGTCATCAAATACTTGCTTTAACATTAGGTGGCAAAACAAAAAAGATGAAGCTTGGTCATAGAGGTGCAAACCATCCTGTTAAAAATTTAATTCATGACAATGTTGAAATCACTAGTCAAAACCATGGCTTTGAAGTGATGAAAGAAAATTTACCTAAAAATATTGAAATCACGCATAAATCTTTATTTGATAACAGCATTGAAGGAATAAAAATAAAAAATAAACCTGTGTTCTCAGTTCAATATCATCCAGAGTCTAACCCAGGTCCACAAGACAGTGTTTATTTGTTTAAAGAATTTATTAACAACATGAAAAAAAATGCCAAAAAGAAAAGATCTTAAAAAAATATTAGTTGTTGGGGCTGGACCAATTATTATAGGTCAAGCCTGTGAATTTGATTATTCAGGAACTCAAGCCTGCAAAGCTTTAAGAGATGAGGGTTATAAAGTTGTATTAATTAACTCAAACCCAGCAACAATAATGACTGATCCTGATGTTGCAGACAAAACTTATATTGAACCTATTACTTTAGAGGTTTTAGAAAAAATTCTTAAAAAAGAAAAACCAGATGCAATTCTTCCAACTATGGGAGGTCAAACTGCACTTAATCTTGCAATGGAAGCTGAAAAAAAAGGAATTCTAAAAAAATATAAAATAGAGCTAATTGGTGCGAACTCTAAAGCAATTTCAAATGCTGAGGATAGAAAGAAATTTAGAAAAAACATGATCGATATAGGTTTAGATTTGCCAAAATCTGAAATCGTCAACAAAATCAATCAAGCTTCAAAAATTTTAAAGAAAATTGGCTTACCAGCAATTATTAGACCTGCATTTACACTTGGAGGTCTTGGAGGTGGAATTGCAAAAAATAAAAAAGATTACTTAAAAATTATTAAAAGTGGATTACACGAGTCTCCTGTGAGCCAAGTACTAGTTGAAGAATGTTTGGAGGGTTGGAAAGAATTTGAAATGGAAGTTGTAAGAGATAAAAAAGATAACTGCATTATTATTTGTTCAATTGAAAATATTGATCCAATGGGAATACATACAGGAGACTCTGTTACAGTCGCCCCTGCTCTTACCTTAACCGATAAAGAATACCAAGTAATGAGAAATGCATCTATTGCATGCCTTAGAAAAATTGGAGTTGAGACCGGTGGATCAAATGTACAATTCGCAATCAATCCAAAAAATGGTCGAATGGTTGTAATTGAAATGAACCCAAGAGTATCTCGTTCATCTGCGCTTGCATCAAAAGCAACTGGTTTTCCAATTGCAAAAGTTGCTGCTAAACTTGCTATTGGCTACACTTTGGATGAATTAAAAAATGAAATCACAAAAGTAACTCCTGCATCATTTGAACCTAGTATTGATTATGTGGTAACAAAAATTCCAAGATTTACGTTTGAAAAATTTTCTACTTCACCTGCAACATTAGGCACATCAATGAAATCTGTTGGTGAGGCAATGGCAATCGGTAGAAACTTTAAAGAGTCACTTCAAAAAGCTTTGGTGTCACTTGAAACGGGTTTTTCAGGATTAGACAGAATATTTGATTTAAATAAAAAACAAATTGAAAAGAAACTTAAAAAAAGTATTCCAAATAAAATTCTACTAGTTGCTGAAGCAATCAGAAAAAAGATCGATTTAAAAAGAATATTTACTTTATCTAAGATTGATCCATGGTTCTTAGAACAAATTAAAGAAATTGTAGATAATGAAACTAAGATTAAAAACAAAGGACTTCCTAAGGATTTTAATGAGTTTAACCGAATAAAATCAATTGGTTTTTCTGATAAAAAACTATCAGAGTTAACAAAAACTTCTGAAGATGCAGTTAGACAAAAAAGAATGGCACTTAAAATATTACCTGTATTTAAAAAGGTGGATACTTGTGCAGCTGAATTTAAGTCGTTCACTCCTTATATGTATTCAACTTATCAAAGAAATTTTTCAATCAATTCAGAATGTGAAGCTGATCCATCAGCTAAGAAAAAAATTATAATATTGGGTGGTGGGCCTAATAGAATAGGACAAGGGATAGAGTTTGATTATTGTTGTTGTCAGGCTAGTTTTGCATTGAAAGACGCTGGTTTTGAGACCATCATGATTAACTGTAACCCTGAAACAGTTTCAACTGATTATGATACCAGTGATCGATTATACTTTGAGCCGTTAAAAGAAGAATATGTCTTTAATATAATTAAAAAAGAAAAAGAAAAAGGAAACCTAATAGGGATTATTGCTCAATTTGGTGGCCAAACTCCAATTAAACTAGCCAAATTTTTGCATAATAATAAACTTCCAATTTTAGGAACACAGTACACCTCTATTGATTTGGCAGAAGACAGAGATTTATTTAGAAATCTTCTTAATAAATTAAAGTTAAAGCAAGCTGAAAGTGGAATTGCTAAAACATTTAAACAAGCTATCCAAATAGCAGAGAGAATAGGCTTGCCTTTAATAGTTAGACCATCTTATGTATTAGGGGGAAGAGCAATGGAGATTGTTCATGAAAAAAGTCAGCTTAAAAAATTTGTAGAAGAGGCTTTTAAAGCAGCTGAAGAAAACCCAATTTTAATTGATAAGTTTATTGATCATGCAATGGAAGTTGATGTTGATGCAATATCAGATGGTAAACAAGTTCATGTAGCAGGCATCATGCAGCACATCGAAGAAGCTGGAATTCACTCAGGTGACTCTGCTTGTAGCTTGCCCCCAGTATCAATTAAACCATATTTAATTAAAGAAATAGAAAATCAAACTAAAAAACTAGCTTTAGCTCTAAAAGTTAAAGGTTTTATGAATATTCAATTTGCAATCAAGAAAGATGAAATTTATGTAATCGAAGTAAATCCTCGAGCAAGTAGAACCGTACCATTTGTGTCAAAAGCAAAAGGTCTTCCACTTGCAAAAATTGCATCACGTATTATGGCTGGTGAAAAATTATCTAAATTTAATTTAAAAGATAAATCTAAAGAAATGTATGCGGTAAAAGAAGCTGTATTTCCTTTTAATAAATTTCCAAATAGTGATTTACTTTTAGGACCTGAAATGAAATCAACAGGTGAAGTAATGGGATTTGATAAAAACTTTGGAATGGCATTCGCAAAAAGCCAAATTGCAGCAGCTAATTCATTACCAAAACAAGGACTTGCATTTGTATCATTAAAAGACACTCATAAAGATGAGGGAATTGATTTAGCAAAAGAGCTGATTAAATTAAATTTTACACTTTGTGCAACTAAAGGAACTGCAGAGTATTTTAGAAAACATAAAATTAAATGTAAAATCATTAATAAAGTAAGTAGTGGATCTCCTCATATTGTAGATGTCTTAGACTCTAAAAAAATTGCACTTGTTATTAATACGGGTGGGGGAAACACTGAACACAGATTGAGTGATGCAATTGCTCTTAGAAGAGCAACCCTCAAAAATAAAGTTCCATATTGTACAAACATGTCTACTGCTCAAGCATGTTTAGAAGCAATCAAATCTCTCAAAACTAAAAAATTAGAAGTAACTTCTCTTCAAGATATTTAGGAATTTACTTTCCAGTCTGTTTCAAAAGTAACATAATTTACTTGAATACATCTTCTTTCCTTAACGATTGTCTTCTTTTCCATGCCATGCCAAGTATTTGGACCACTGGTAAACATATATCCATAGTTATTTTTATAAGGAACTGTCTTAACTTTTTCTAATTTTTCATTATAAAAATCTGTGCCTAAGCCCTCAGATTCATTGGCATTATTAACAAATATTAATCCTGACATTAGCTTTTCTTTGATATCACAATGAGGTTTTAACCAAAAACCCTCTCGATCACAGATAACCTCTACTCTAACATATGAGTTTGATAAATCTCTATTAATCATTTTTGAAATAGTTTCATGAACTTCTTTAGATTGAAGTTCATTAATAAATTTTACCAAATTTGGAAATTGTTTTTCATTTTCTTTAGTTACAAAACATCTAAATTTAATTGCTTCACCACCTGAGGCTATCCCTTCTCTAAATTCAGCAGCACCACCATCAATTGCTCTTGTTCCATCATAATTAAGATTATGCTTACTTACATCAGGAATATCTGCTTTTATAATTTCCTCTATAGAGCCATCACTCAAAGCATTCTTATATTCCCAGTGGTCAAAAGGAAATTCATGTTTTTTTGATTGATTTTTAATTGAATTTAAAAATGACATTAAGAATTAATTTTTTGTTTGATAATATTTGCTACTCTATTTGTTTCATCTAGCTTTTCATAGCTCCAATTTTCTACTTCTTCTCCTAAATTTCTTGTTATATTTAATTCTCTAAATAAATTTCTAAATCTTTGGAATCTTTTGTCATTTTTTCTAGGCAAAATACTTGCTATATAAATTGGTTTACCAGTTAAGGCTGCTTCAGAAATCATTGAACTAGAGTCGCATGTAACTATAATATTTTCAGATATTGCCAAAGCTGATAAATATGCTTTTTTATCAACATCCATAATGATAGTATGATTATCTCCAAAAAATTCTTTGGTATAATGAATAGTATTTATTGGTGTTCTCATCGATGGAATTACCACAAGCTGAAAATCATGTTTTTTTAATAATTTATATAAAGATGTAAAAATATGTTTCATATTTTTTGTTGAATAATCATAATATTTTGTTGGACCACCTAATATTAAAGTCCAAATTTTTCTTTCATCTCTTTTAATAAATGAATTTAAATAATCTTTATTTTCACTAATCTCGTTTTCTGTAAGGTAGTGAATAGCACCCTTTGTGCTAATAACATTTTGACCATATATCTCATCGTGTTCTGGAGCTACAATAAAATCAAAATGATTTAAATCTACTTTTGGATCCTGAATATGAATATTAAATACTTTTTTATTAGCTTTACTTTTTAAATGAATTGAGGGAATAACGCTTTTACGCCCACAAGATATAATGACATCAAAATCATCATGATCAATTTTTTTAAACACATTTTGTGAAATTGGACTAAGGTTTGGTGGAATAAATTTCCAAACATGATTTAGTTCAACCTTGCGGTGTGTGAAATCTATATCTAAAGCTTTTGCTAAACCTTCTACTTGACTGATCATTCCATGCATGCCCTCAGTCAATAATATCCCTTTTAATTTTGTCATTTATCCTTATATAACTTTTGTATGAGTGAGAATCCAACAAAACACACAAAAGTGTTAATAATTGGATCCGGTCCTGCCGGATACACAGCTGCTGTTTATGCGGCAAGAGCAATGTTAAATCCTATATTAGTTTATGGTTCTGAACCTGGTGGACAATTAACTACAACAACTGATGTTGAAAATTTTCCAGGTTTTGCTGAAGTAATTCAAGGTCCTTGGTTAATGGAGCAAATGAAAGACCAGGCTAAAGCTGTTGGTACAGAAATGATTGAAGATCATATCGGATCAGTAAATTTAAAATCAACACCTTTTGAAGCCATAGGTGATAGTGGTCAAAAATATACCGCAGATAGCATAATTATTTCAACTGGTGCTCAAGCAAGATGGTTAAATTTAGAGTCTGAACAAAAATTTAGAGGTTTTGGTGTTTCAGCTTGCGCTACTTGTGATGGTTTCTTCTTTAAAGATAAAGAAGTTGCAGTAGTAGGTGGTGGGAACGCAGCTGTTGAAGAAGCAATGTTTCTTACAAAATTTGCATCAAAGGTAAAATTAATTCATAGAAGAGATGAATTAAGAGCTGAAAAATTACTTCAAAAGAAATTAATGGAAAACAAAAAAATTGAAATTATTTGGGATAGTGCTGTCGATGAAGTTATCGGAGACGGAGAGCCAAAAAATGTTACAGGTATTAAGATTAGAAATCTAAAGACTAATAATATTGAAGAAATGAAAGTTGATGGTTTATTTATTGCAATTGGTCATGATCCAGCAACTGCTTTATTTAAAGAGCAACTAAAAATGGATAAAGAAGGTTATTTATTAACTAAACCAGATTCAACAGAAACTAATATCCCTGGAGTTTATGCTGCAGGTGACGTTAAAGACAAAACTTTTAGACAAGCTGTTACAGCTGCAGGAATGGGTTGTATGGCTGCTCTTGAAGCTGAAAAATTTTTATCGCACTAAAAAAATGAAATTAAATTGGCTAATTTTTGCTACTGGGTGGATGTCCTTTAGAGCCCTAGGATCAGGCTTATTTTTATTTTGGACTTTTACTGGAAATCAACGTTCAGCACCATCTGAATGGATAGTCCCTTTTGTAGGTGATTTTATAATTGGAATAACTGCGATATTTTTGGTTTACCACATTATAAAAAAACCAAGTGCTATCTTATGGGGTCTATTACTTTCATGGAATTTAGTTGGTCTATTTGATTTATTTGGAGCAATTATGGTTAGTTTTGAGGCTCCTTTTGGACCACTACCAGAAATAGGATTAACTGCATCGGGTGTAAGAATTATTTTAAGTTTAAATACTTTAATACAGATTTCATCTATATATTTGTTGTTTCATAAAGACATAAAAGAGTATTTTAGGATTTAACAGATTAAGAGTTACTCACTTCAACTATTTCATTAGACTCAAATACATTTTGCTTAAAGTCACGATTAGTAATTTCAACCATTGCTTTTGCTACTTTTTTTGAATGAATTGGTTTCATTTTTTTTAATGGTCCTAAAAATAAAGGTGACAATAATTTAAATATAAATATCCCTACTTTTTCTCCAACTCTTTTTTCTTTTCTATCTCCCATTAAAAAAGAAGGTCTCATTATTCCAAGTTTACTAAAGCTTAATCTTTTTAATTCTTCTTCAACCAATCCTTTAAATTTTAAATAATCTCCTGAGCTATTAGGATCTGCATAACCTGAGGAAACAAAAACAAATGAATTTACTAAGTTAGATTTTGCAATTTGCGCAATTTTTTTAGGCACATCAAGTTCAACTCTTTTATACTCATTTTTATCTGGTGAATTTTGTTTAGTTGTGCCAATACAAAAAAAACAGTCATCGCCTTTAATATCTTCTTTATGATTTTCTAAATTATTAAAATCAGTTTTAATAATTTCAGTTTTTGAGTGATTGCTCCCATGATCTGATCGAACAAAAAGCTTAATTTTGTTATAATTATCACTCTGAATTAATTCATTTAGAAGGTGTCCTCCAATTAAACCTGATGAGCCAAATACTAAGGCAGTTTTCACTGATTATCCTAAACTTTCACAAAAAGATTTTATTCTGTCCATTGCTTTTTTTAAATTTTGCATCGAAGTAGCATAAGAAATTCTAAAGTAACCATCTAAACCAAATGCAGATCCTTGTACTACTGCTACATTTGATTTTTCTAATAACTTTTGAACAAAATCAGTATCTGTTTTTAATTTAGTTTTTTTGTTTAAAAGACCTTTGCAGCTAGGAAAAACATAAAAGGCACCATTAGGTGTTAAACAATTAATTCCTTTAATATTATTTAAACTTTTAACAACAAAATCCCTTCTTTCTTTAAAAGCTTTTGATCTCTTTTGAATAAAACCTTGGTTTCCGTTTAAAGCTTCAACTGCAGCTGCTTGACTTATTGAAGATGGGTTAGATGTAGATTGTGATTGAATTTTACCAATTGCTTTAATTATATCTTTTGGACCTGCTGCATAACCTATTCTCCAACCAGTCATTGCATAAGATTTACTAACGCCATTCATGGTAAGAGTTCTATCTTTTAACTTAGAATTTTGTGCAATTGTATAAAAGTTAAAATTATCATATTTAATATGTTCATAAATATCATCGCTCAAAATATGAACTTTTTTATTTTTAATTAAAACTTTTGCCAATTCCTCAATTTCTTTTTTAGTGTAACCCGCCCCTGTTGGATTTGAGGGTGAGTTTAAAATTAACCATTTTGTCTTTTTGGTAATTGCTTTTCTTAATTTTGAAGGTGTAAGTTTAAATCCCTCTTGTTCAGTACATTTAACTATTTTTGGCTTTCCTCCAGCTAATAAAACCATATCTGGATAAGATACCCAAAAAGGTGCCGGAATTATAACTTCATCACCTTTATTTAAAGTTGCCATGAATGCGTTGTATAGAACTTGCTTTCCACCAGTTCCTACAGTGATCTGATCTGCTGAATAAATTAATTTATTTTCTCTTTTAAACTTTGCTATAATTGCTTTTTTTAGAGCAGGGGTTCCGTCTACAGCGGTGTATTTAGTATCTCCACTTTTAATAGCCTTGATTGCTGCATTCTTTACATTATCTGGAGTATCAAAATCAGGCTCACCAGCACCAAGACCGATTACATCCTTGCCTGCAGCTCTTAATTCTCTAGCTTTTTGGGTAACAGCAATTGTTGGTGATGGTTTAATTCTTTTTAAACTGTCTGATATTATGCTCATTGAAATATAATTTTAATCCTCTAGTTTTATAGATAATGCAGAATACTTATCAAGATTTAATTACAGAAATTCAAAATAAAAATCCTGGGATTAACCCTAAGCTTGAGGGAGGTAAAAAGTTTCAGATGAAAACTGATTTTAAGCCTGCAGGTGATCAACCAGAAGCTATCAAACAATTAGTAAATGGTGCTAATAAAGATCAACTTAGTCAGGTTTTACTTGGCGTTACTGGATCTGGAAAAACCTTTACTATGGCAAAGGTTATCGAAAAAACAAATAGACCAGCATTAATTCTTGCACCAAATAAAACTCTTGCTGCTCAACTATATGGAGAAATGAAATCTTTTTTTCCAGATAATGCAGTTGAATATTTTGTATCTTATTATGATTATTATACCCCTGAAGCATACGTCCCACGATCAGATACTTATATTGAAAAAGAAGCATCTATTAATGAACAAATCGATCGAATGCGCCACTCAGCAACTAGATCACTATTAGAAAGAGACGATGTAGTGATCGTATCAAGTGTTTCTTGTATTTATGGACTAGGTTCAGTTGAAGCTTACAGCAAAATGACTTTAAGCTTAAAGACTAATTATAATTATAACAGAGAAGAACTAATAAAATCTTTAGTAGCACTACAATATAAAAGAAATGATCAAAATTTTTATCGAGGCACTTTTAGAGCACGTGGTGAATATTTAGAAATTTTTCCTTCTCACTTGGAAGATCGTGCTTGGAGGTTAAGCTTATTTGGGGATAAGCTTGAAAAAATTGAGGAATTTGATCCGCTAACAGGAGATCTGGTAAATGAACTTGATGTAATCAAGGTTTATGCAAATAGTCATTACATCACTCCAAAGCCTACAATCGAACAAGCAATAATTAAGATTAAAAGAGAATTAGAAGTAACTTTAAAAAAATTTAAAGAACAGAATAAATTACTTGAAGCACAAAGATTAGAAGAGAGAACCAAATTTGATTTAGAAATGATTGAGGCAACTGGTTCTTGTGCTGGAATTGAAAACTATTCAAGATTTTTATCAGGTAGAAAGCCTGGGGAACCACCTCCTACTCTATTTGAATATTTTCCAGACAATACTCTTATTTTTGTTGATGAATGTCATGTGACTGTTCCTCAATTAAATGGAATGTATAAAGGAGATAGATCTAGAAAAAGTAATCTTGCAGAGTATGGATTTAGACTGCCTTCTTGCATGGATAATCGTCCTCTTAAATTTGAAGAATGGGACGCAATGAGAACACAAACAGTTTTTGTATCAGCAACACCTGGACCATGGGAATTAAAACAAACAAAAAATAAATTTGTAGAACAAGTTATTAGACCAACAGGATTAATTGACCCGCCAGTTGAAATAAGACCTGCTAAAAATCAAGTAGATGACCTAATGCATGAGTGTTTAAAAGTCGTAAATAACAATTACAGGGTATTAGTTACAACTTTAACCAAAAAAATGGCTGAGGACTTAACAGAATACCTTCATGAAAATGGTATTAAAGTTAGATATATGCACTCAGATATAGACACTTTAGAACGGATTGAAATCATGAGAGATTTAAGGCTTGGAGTATTTGATGTGTTAGTTGGAATTAACTTGCTTAGAGAAGGACTTGATATTCCAGAATGTGCATTAGTTGGGATTTTAGATGCAGACAAAGAAGGTTTCTTGAGATCTGAAACCTCTTTAATCCAAACAATTGGAAGAGCAGCTAGAAACCTTGAGGGTAAGGTTATTCTTTATGCTGATAAAGAAACGAAAAGTATTAAAAATGCAATTAAAGAAACAGATAGAAGAAGATCTATTCAAGTAGCCTATAATAAAAAACACAGCATTAGCGCAACCAGTATAAAGAAAGAAATTGGAGATGTTCTTGAGAGTGTTTATGAAAAAGACTATGTCAAAGTTGGAACTGATAAGAATATTGGTGGTAATCTTAAAAAACATCTAAAAGCTCTTAATAAAAGAATGAAAGAATCTGCAACTAACCTTGAATTTGAAGAAGCTGCTAAAATTAGGGATGAAATTAGAAAGCTTGAGGCATCAGAATTAGAAATTACTTTAAATCCTAAGGTAAAAAAATATAGTTCTAAAAATAAAATTTATCCAAAAGGTAGATCGACTATGGGTCTTCCAGGTACGAGGGCACAAAAAGGTAAGAAAAAATGGAAGCAAACAAAATAATTATTACTGGTGGAGCAACGAGAATTGGCGCTGCAATCGCAAGAAAATTATCAGGCCCAAAAAAAGAAATATTAATCCATTATAATAAATCTAAATCAAAAGCAGAAGCTTTAAAAAAAGAATTAGAAAAGAACGGCACTAAAATTTATTTAGTCAAAGGTGATTTAAGTAAAGAAGTCGATGTGAACAAAATAATAAAGTTTGCGAAATCAAAATTAAAGTATTTTGACTGTTTGGTTAATAATGCCTCTCTTTTTGAAAATGATAAATTGGATAACTTTACAACTGATAGCTGGGGAAGACACTTAAGAACAAATCTAAGAACACCTGCATTATTATCTAAAGAATTTTCAAAAAATATAAAAGGTAAAAATAACAACATCATAAATATAATTGATCAAAGAGTATTTAAACTCACTCCTTATTTCTTTTCTTATACGATAAGTAAAACTGGTCTTTATACTTTAACTAAAACAAGTGCTATGAACTTTGCTCCAAATATAAGAGTAAATGGAATTGCCCCAGGTCCAACAATTAAGAATAAAAGACAAAGTGATAAACACTTTAAAAAACAGTATTTAGCAACACCATTAAAAAAACAAGTAGATGTTAATGAAATCTGTAACGCAGTTGACTTTTTTATCAAAAACAGTTCAATTACAGGTCAAGTTTTAGCGATTGATAGTGGTCAAAACTTAAACTGGCAAACACCTGATGTAATAGGAAAAGAATGAAAAAAATTTTATTTATTTCAACAATTATAGTTTTACTTTCTACAGTTTCTAATGCGCGAGAGTGCAAAACTGGAGATATAAAGGGTGATGCTTTTATCTTTAGTGATGGAAAAAAAGTAAAAGTTATTAAAGGGACTGATATTCCTGATCCTTCAAATAAAATAATTATGATTTTCAACAAAGGAGGATGGAAAGTTGATCAAAAATGGGGTGAATGTAAAGATCATGTTCCTAAAAGCTTGGGTCAAATATCTGGAACAAAGATAAAAGGTAAAGAATTGGTCTTAATGTTAAATGGGAGATTGCATAAAGCAGGTGGTGCCGATGGACGTAAATGTGGATGGAAATTTAAAGGAGCTTTTCATCAACCTTGGTACGATTGTTTGTTGGAAGATTGGGGAATTCCCAAAAGAGCCGATGTTAATAAAGAATTGATTAATGAATTAGTTTCCAAAGGAACACCAAGAAATCAGATTTTTATGTCAGGTTTATCTTGTGGTGGCATAGACACCCTAAGACACAAAGGTCTTCACCCAGATGATTTTAATGCAACGATTGCTTTTATGCCTAATTGCTGGGATAGAAGACCTAACACTCCTCTTCGAAAAATGCAGATTGATGAATTAAAAGGTTTTAAAAAAATTGATGCATTGGTTTTTCATAGCCCAGTAGATGGTGAAGGCGATTGGAGAAGTAATAGTGTTTGGATGAAAAAAGATTTGGGAAATATTCCGGGTA
Source organism: Pelagibacteraceae bacterium AG-390-L03 (assembly GCA_003279685.1). GTDB lineage: Bacteria > Pseudomonadota > Alphaproteobacteria > Pelagibacterales > Pelagibacteraceae > Pelagibacter. The sequence continues at coordinate 156,557 of QCHA01000001.1, forward strand.
TACAATGGATCGATACTCCTAGTCATACTGGAAAAGATATTGTTGTTAATGGTAAAAAATGTGGCATTAAAGATAAAATGAAAGGTGGATGGGAAGAAGCTTGGCCTGAGGGAAAAGAAAAACTAACAAGTGAAAAAAAATTCATTAAAGTTGATAAGAAATTATATAAAGAAATGAAAAAAAAAGGTGCTGGACATTATCTAGTTTCATATTCTTGTTTTAATTATTATCATCCAGAAATTATAAAATTTATAGAGTCCAGAATTTAGATATGAAAAAGAATACTTTTAAAATTGTAAAAATAGATAAAAATAAAAGTTTATTTAATTACGAAAAAAAAATTCTAATTAAAGAACTGACTTTAGATTTAAAACTCGGCTATTATGATTTTGAAAAAGAAAAACCTCAAAAAGTTAAATTTAGCTTAGAAATTGATTATGAGGATAAAAAACCAACAAGCGATAAAGATATCAAATCTATTGTAAATTATGGGCAAGTTGTAAAATTAATCAAAAAACTTACCAAAAATAAACATTATAACTTCCTAGAAACACTTGCGGAAGATGTTTTTGATATGTTGTTTAAAGATAAGCGAATTGGCAAAATAATGCTACAGATTGAAAAATTAGAAATATTAAAAGAATGTACCTCTGTTGGTATTCAAATTACCAAAAAAAGAAGTCATGAAAAGCTCTGAACTTGGTAAAGAAATAATCAAAAAAGAACTTCCTCTAATTCCTAAAAGCCCGGGTGTTTATAGAATGCTTAATCATAAAGATGATATTCTTTATGTTGGAAAAGCTAAAAATCTACCAAACAGATTAAAAAGTTATGTGTCTGAAAACAATCACATAATTCGAACAGAGAGAATGCTGTCTCAAACTTTTAAAATTGAAATCACAACTACTGCAAATGAAAGTGAAGCCTTACTCTTAGAAGCTAATTTAATCAAAAAACATAAGCCAAAATTTAATATTTTACTGAAAGACGATAAATCTTTTCCATTTATATTTATTGGTGAAAAAGAACAATGGCCAAGAGTTACCAAACATAGAGGCAAGAAAGAAAAAGAAGGGTTTTACTTTGGACCTTTTGCATCCGCAGGTACTGCTAATTGGACGATCAAAATGCTTCAAAAAATATTTCAGTTAAGAGTTTGCGATGATGGAACTTTTAAGAATAGAAAAAGACCATGTATACTTTATCAAATTAAAAGATGTTCGGCTCCTTGTGTAGGCTACATAAATAAAAATGATTACAAAAGTTCTGTTGATCAAGCTATTCAATTTGTTTCAGGTAAATCAAGAGATATTCAAAAAAATCTCTCTAAAGAAATGGAAGCAGCTAGTGATCAGCTTGATTTTGAAAAAGCTTCAATTTTTAGAGATAGAATAAAATCTTTAAATATTATTCAATCTTCTCAAAGAATTAATGAGGCAAACTTAGTTGATGCTGACGTAATTGCTGGATACAAAGAGTCTGGTAAAGCTTGCATTCAAGTATTTTTTTATAGATCAAAACAAAACTGGGGTAACCAAGCTTACTTTCCAAAACATGATCCAGATCAGGATGTTTCAGAAATTACGTCTTCTTTTTTAATGCAATTTTATGAAAATAAAACTGTTCCTAAATTAGTTATTATCAACAGCGATATTAAAGATAAGAAATTAATAGAAGAAGCTTTGAGTAAAAAAGAGAGGAATAGTATTTCTATCAATGTAGCAAAAAAAGGAACTAAAGCAAAAGTTGTGGCAATGGCTGAAAAAAATGCCAAAGAGTCATTAAACAGAAAACTTTACGAAACAAATAATAACAAAAATTTATTTGAGGGTATTTCTAAAAAATTTAATTTAAAAAATGTTATTAATCTTGTTGAAGTTTATGACAATAGTCATATTTCAGGAACTAATAGTGTTGGGGCAATGGTTACTTTTGGTAATGAAGGTTTTGTTAAAAAAAGATATCGAAAATTTGATATTAAATCAAAAGGAGCTGAACAAGATGATTTTGCTATGCTTAAAGAAGTATTATCTAGAAGGTTTAAAAGAGCAATTTTAGAAAAAGGAAATTACTTAACTTTACCAGATTTAATACTAATTGACGGTGGTAAAGGCCAATATTCTTCGGCAAAAGAAGTACTAGATGAATTGGGACTTCATGATCTTCCCCTGATAGCTATCGCAAAAGGTAAAATGAGAAATAGTGGAGATGAAACTTTCTTCTATAATGGTAAAAGTTATAAATTTGAAAAAAATAATCCAACTTTATTTTTTATGCAAAGACTTAGGGACGAAGCACATAGATTTGCAATTACCTCGCATAGAGCCAAAAGAGCTAAAGGATTGTCAAAATCATTATTGGATCAGATTGATGGTATAGGTGCTATTAGAAAAAGGGCTTTATTAAACCATTTTGGATCTGCAAGATCTGTCGAGTCTGCTAGTTTTGATGAGATAAAGTCTGTAGAAGGTGTTGAAGAAAAAGTTGCAAAAAAGATATATAACTTTTTTCATGAATAATTATGCTTAAAAAAATTCCAAATATATTAACAATTGGACGAATAATTATTGTCCCCTTCTTTGTTTTGGCATTTTATCTTCCTGGTTTTTATGGAGATTTGACTGCATTAATACTATTTATAATAGCCTCATTTACTGATTTTTTAGATGGAATGCTGGCTCGAATGCTTGGTGAAGAGTCTAAGTTAGGTGAATTATTAGACCCAATAGCAGATAAAATTATTGTAGCTACTGCACTAATCTTATTAGTAATGGATGGTACCATTAGAAATTATGAAGTTATTGCAGCAATAATTATTCTTACACGTGAAATTTTGATTTCAGGCTTGAGAGAATTTTTAGCTAAGGGACAAATTAAACTTCCAGTGTCTAATCTTGCAAAATTAAAAACTGTTTTGCAGATGGTATCAATTGCTCTCTTACTTTCAGGTGAAACTGGAAATAAAATTATTAATTTTCAAGATTATAATGCTCAAACTATTGGAATTATACTTCTTTGGCTTTCAGCGTTTTTAACTCTTTTCACTGGATATGATTATATGCGAAAAGGAATTGATCACGCGATGTCAGAGGATAATAAAAATTAAGCTGCCTTTTTCTTTCTTACTAAAGTTTGATAACTTTCATTCAAATCAATTATAGTTTCACATACCTTAAATTGATTTTCTGCAATACATGATACGGGTGTTACCTCTGCTGCTGTTCCAGTTAAAAAGCATCCAACAAAATTAGGGAGTTCAGATGGACTTATTTTTCTTTCATGTACTTTAATATTTTTAGATTTTGCAATTCCAATAACTGTTCTTCTAGTTATCCCATCTAAAAAAGAATCTGGAATTGGAGTATGAATTTCTCCATTTTTATCTTTGAAAAAAATATTTGCTCCAGTTGCTTCAGCAACATTTCCATCATGATCTAACATTAATGAATCGGTATAACCTTGTTTTTCTGCCTCATGCTTAGATAAAGTACATATCATATAAAGACCAGAAGCTTTTGTATCCCAAGGAATTGTGTTTGGTGCAGGTCTTCGCCAGTTTGAAATATTTAGTTTTATTCCTTCAACTTTAAGTTTGGGATCAAAATAGGAGCCCCACTCCCAAGTTGCTATAGCTACATGAATTTTTGTTTGCTGTGCAGAAATTGCCATCATCTCACTACCTCTCCAAATTGTAGGTCGCACATATCCATTTTCTACTTTTTGAACTGAAATAATTTTATTACAGGCATCATTTATTTCTTTTTCGGTATAAGGAATTGTCATGCCCATTCTTTCTGCTGAATAAAAAAGTCTTGAAGTATGTTCTTCTAATTTAAATATTGTGCCATCATAAACTCTCTCGCCTTCAAAAACACAACTGGCATAGTGAAGTCCATGATTTAAAACGTGTATCTTAGCTTCAGCCCAATCAACTAACTCACTATTATACCAAATTTTTCCAGATTTTTTGTCGTACGGTACCATTTATGAAATTTTTAAATTATAAGTAAAAATTATCTTTGTATCTTTAATATGTCAATATAACTTACCTATAATGAAAGAACTTTTATATTTAAAAGACGAACAGCTAAAAGATTTAATTGAAAAATTATTTGTTAGTTATAGAGAAACATTTTCAGACGCGAAAAAGGTATTAAATAAACATTCTATTGGATTAGCTCACCATAAGGTTATTCATTTAGTATCAATGTATCAGGGTATTTCAATTTCAGAACTTTTAAAACGCCTAAAAGTGACCAAACAAAGCTTAAATAGAGTGCTTAATGATTTAATTAAATTAGAAATTTTAACTTTTAAAAAAGATGATCAAGACACTAGGGTCAAGCATGTTTTTTTAAATGAAAAAGGAAAAAAAATATTTGATGAAATTTTTAATTTACAAAAGAAAAGAATTTACAATGCATTACTTAATTCGAGTTCTGAGGAAGTAATTAATTTTGATAATGTCTTAAGTAAAATTATAAATGGATAAATTTATTGCACATATTCTTGTTGTTGATGATGATGATGGAATAAGATCTTTAGTTAAAAAATATTTAAATGAAAATAATTTTTTAGTTACAACTGCAGATAGTGCAGAAAAAGCATCAGAAAAGATTAGAATTATAAAATTTGATTTAATAATTCTTGATATAATGATGCCTGGAAAAAATGGACTAGAATTTATTAAAGATCATAAAAAAAAACTAGATACTCCCATTATTCTTTTAACTGCTAAAGGTGAGGCAAGTGAAAGAATTGAAGGCTTAGAAATTGGTGCTGATGATTATTTGCCAAAACCATTTGAGCCAAAAGAATTAATACTTAGAATTAAGAATATTTTAAATAAAACTATAAAAACTGAACAAGTTAGAATTATAGAGTTTGCGAATATCAAAATTGACCTAAATAAACTTTTAATTTTAAAAAATGACAAAGAATTCAAAATTAACAATACAGAAAAAATAATTTTAGAAAAAATGATTAATAATCCTGGTAAAACGTTTTCAAGAGAGGATATTGGTCACTTAATTGAATTAGATAAGGAGAGGTCTATAGATGTGATCATTACAAGACTTAGAAAAAAAATTGAAATTGATCCAAAAAATCCAAAATTTTTACAAACTATAAGAGGTGCCGGATATGTTCTTTGGATTGAGTAATTTTTTAAAAAAAATATTACCAAAAAGATTATTTTATAGAGCACTTTTAATTGTAGCTGTTCCAATCTTAGTTCTTCAATTAATTATTACTATTGTATTTTTTGACAGCCTTTGGATCAAAACCAATAAAGGAATGACCAGAGCATTAATTAATGAAATTAATCTATTTGTTGAAATTTATGACAATAAAGAAATAGATAAAAAGGACTTAAAAAATACCTCTTCTTTATTTTTAGATCTAAATATAGAGCTATTTAATAATCAAACATTTGATTATCAATATAACGAAAGATGGTTTAGCCCAATTGATAGAACTCTTAGACGAGAACTAAAGTCTAACTTTAATCTTGGTGAATTTTGGTTTGACACAACAAGCTATAAAGAATTAATTGATATAAGAATAAAATATGAAGATGGATATTTTAAATTTCTAGTACCTAGGGATAGAGTTACTAGTTCTTCAGCAAGAATATTTGCACTCTGGATAACTGTTCCGGCAATTATAATGATAATGATTTCATTAATATTTTTAAAAAATCAAACTAGACCAATTACTAATCTAGCACGTGCTGCTGAAAGATTTGGCAAAGGTGAAAAAATAGAGGAGTTTAGGCCATCAGGAGCTCTAGAAATCAGACAGGCAGGACATGAATTTGATAAAATGAGAAAAAGAATACTTCGACATTTAAATCAAAGAAATGAAATGTTATCTGGCATTAGTCATGATTTAAGGACGCCACTTACAAGGATGAAATTACAAGTTGCTTTTATTTCAGATAAAGATTTAGCTAAAAAATTATCTGACGATATTAATGAAATGGAAAAAATGCTTAATGAGTATCTTCAGTTTACAAGTTCATCTTATATTGAAAAAGATGAAATGTTCAACTTGTCAGAATTAATAGAGCAAACTGTTATTAGATATAATAATAAAAATATCCAAAAAGATTTATCACCTAGACTTTATTTCAATGGTAGAAAGAGTTTAATTAATCGGTGTTTAAATAATATAATTGATAATGCATTAAAATATGGGAACAAAGTTCAAATAAAACTGCGTAAAGAAAATACAAATATACTAATTATAATTGATGATGATGGTTCTGGTATACCTAAAGAAGAATATGAAAATGTGTTCAAACCATTCTATAAAATAGATAAAGGAAGAGCAGACTCAAAATCAAGTGTTGGTCTTGGATTATCCATAGCATCAGATATCGTTAGATCACATGGTGGAAATATCGTTCTAGATCAATCTAAAATGAACGGACTAAGTCTTAAGATTCTTTTGCCCGTTTAGTTTTCTTCTTAGTCTCTAATTTTTTTATTTTATTTTCTAAATTTTCGACCCGTTTAGATAATACATCAAATTCATCTTTGCTAACAATTTTCATCTTAAAAACAATTTCATCTCTTTTAGATTTTAAAATATTAAATAGTTCTGAAGTAAGATCTTTTGAAGAAATAATACCTTGTTCAAGGAGTTTACCAAGTGTATCAATTAAAAATTTAGAATTTTTCATATTTAAGATATACATTATAGGTAATATTTAAAATGTTCATCAATAATTTTGACCCAGTTGCTTTTCAAATCATGTCATTTGAAATTAGATGGTATTCATTAGCTTACATTTTAGGAATTGTAATTGGCTGGATCTTATGCAAAAAAATATTCATCAAAAAATCAGATATAAGTGAAAAATTTGATGACTATATTACTTACCTTATCATTGGAATAATTTTAGGTGGAAGAATAGGTTACATCGTATTTTACAATTTTTCATATTACTCAAATAATTTTTTAGATATTTTTAAAATTTGGCAAGGTGGGATGTCATTTCATGGAGGATTATTAGGTGTAATTGTTTCAAGTTACATTTTTGCAAAAAAAAATAATCAAAATCCATTTTTTTATTTAGACCAGGTATCATTAGTTGCTCCAGTTGGAATTTTTTTTGGCAGATTAGCTAATTTTATAAATTCAGAACTTTATGGAGCGGTCTCAGATGTACCTTGGTCAGTAATTTTTACTAAAGTAGATAATTTATCCAGACACCCATCACAATTATATGAAGCAATTTTAGAAGGCTTAATTTTGTTTATAATATTAATTTATTTTACAAATAAAAACTATTTAAACAAACCTGGTTTAATTTCAGGGTTATTTTTAATTTTTTATTCTATATTTAGATTCTTTATTGAGTTTTTTAGAATTCCAGATGAACAAATAGGTTATTTAATTTTGAGTTTAACTATGGGCCAAATAATTAGTTTAGTATTTGCTTCTATTGGAATGGCTATCTTTTACTTTAAAAATGAAAACAAATAATAGAGATTTACCGTTAGATCAATTTATAGAATTCGCTCTTTACGATAAAGTTGATGGATATTACATGAAAAAAAATCCTTTTGGAAAAGAAGGAGATTTTATTACTGCCCCAAATATTACAAGAGTTTTTTCAGAAATAATGGCAATCTGGATAGTGACCTTTTGGAAAAGTCTAGGATCGCCAAAAAAATTTAATTTATTAGAATTTGGAGCTGGAAATGGTGAAATGATGAAAGTTATAATTGAAACATTAAAAAATTTTCCAGAATGTTTTCATAACTGTAATTTTCAAATTCATGAAAAAAGTGAACTATTGAAAAAAAAACAAAAGTTAAATTTGAGGTCTGAAAAAATAATTTGGATAGAAGATATAAATACTAATAATTCCTATCCGACTATTTTTTTAGCTAATGAATTTTTTGATGCACTTCCAATTAAGCAGTTTTTTAAAAAAAAAGAAGGTTGGGTTGAAAGATTTGTTAATTTCAAAGAAGAAGGGAAAGCTGAATTTAAAGAACAGCCAGCAAATATAAAAAAAATTGAGCAAAATTTAAATTTTGCTATTTCAAAAGAACAAGAAATTATTGAATACTCACCAGGTTCATTTGAATATTTAAAAAATATTTGTAACTTTATAAAAAAAAATGATGGTGGAATATTAATAATTGATTATGGGTATTTAGATATTAAGATGCGTGAAACTTTGCAGGCTATCAAAAATCATAAATATTCTAATATTTTAGAAAATATTGGAGAAACTGACATAACATACAATATTAACTTCAATTTATTTAAAAAATTTACTAATCAATTCGATGAATTAAGTTCTATAATTAGTAACCATAAGAAATTTTTGACAAGTATGGGGATAGTTCAAAGAGCTGAGATTATAAGTGAAAATTTACCTTTTTCTGAAAAATCAGATTTATTCTATAGAATAAGAAGACTTATTGATAAAAAACAAATGGGTGAACTATTTAAAGTAATGTTAATAAAAAAGAAAAAAAATAAATTCAAAACAGGCTTTGAAATTGATTAGATCAAAAAAATTAGCAAAAATAAAAGACTTGGAACATTGCTTTTTTAATAGTGTTGGCGGTCAGTCTAAAAATATTTACAAAAGCTTAAACTGTGGCCCTGGCTCAAAAGATAATAAGAAAAATATCAAAAAAAACTTACAAATAGTTAGAAAAAAAATTAGTAAAAAAGCACAAAATATTTTTTTAGTTCGTCAGATACATAGTAATAAGTTTTTATTCATTGATAAGACATATGACAATAAAGAGAAACCTAAGGTTGATGCTATAATTACTAATAAAAAAAATTTTCCTATTGGTGTTCTAACTGCTGATTGTGCTCCAATACTAATTTATGAAGACAAAATGAAGATGATAGCAGCAATTCACGCTGGATGGAAAGGGGCGTTTAAAGGCATTATTGCTAAAGTAATCAAGTTCATGATCAAAAAAGGTTGTAAATTAGAAAATATTACAGCTGCTATAGGTCCATCTATTTCTCAAAAAAATTATGAAGTTAAACAAGATTTTAAAAGAAAATTTATTAAAAAAGATAAAAAAAATTATATATTTTTTAAGAATAAAAAAAATAGATTATACTTTGATTTAACTAAGTTTATATATGCTTCGCTTAAAACCATTAAAGTTAAAAATATAGATATTTTAAGAATTGATACTTTTGATAAAACAAATAAATTTTTTAGTGCAAGAAGAGCTTTGAAATTAAATCATGATGATTATGGTAGAAATATATCAATAATTATGCTTAATTAGGTTTTTAATGAAATTATTATCCGGTAACAGCAATAAGCCTCTTAGCAAAAATATTGCAAAATATTTAAAATCTAAATTGGTAAATTCTAGCATCAGAAATTTTTCTGATGGAGAAATTTATGTTGAGATTAATGAAAATATAAGAGGAAATAGTATTTTTATCATTCAGTCAATTTCATCGCCTGCTAATGATAATTTAATGGAGCTTTTACTTTGCATAGATGCATTAAAAAGATCATCTGCAAAAAATATTACAGCTGTCATTCCGTACTTTGGATATGCAAGACAAGATAGAAAGGTTGTTCCAAGAACTTCTATTTCAGCAAAACTTGTATCAAATCTAATTACTAAAGCGGGTGCAGATAGAGTGGTAACAGTTGATTTACATGCTGGTCAAATTCAAGGTTTTTTTGACATTCCTGTTGATAACTTATTTGCAACTCCAATTTTTGCAAGACACGCAAAGAAAAAAATAAAAAATAAAAATATTATTTGTGTTGCACCAGATGTGGGTGGAACTGAGAGAGCTAGAGCTTTAGGAAAACTATTAAATGTAGGACTTGCAATCGTTGATAAAAGAAGACCAAAGCCAGGTCAATCACAAGTAATGAATGTGATAGGAGATGTTAAAGGAAAAACTTGTGTAATCGTTGATGATATTATTGATTCAGGTGGGACAATAGTAAACGCTGCAAAAGTGCTTAAAGACAGAGGTGCAAGGGAAGTTTATGTTTACATCACACACGGAGTATTAAGTGGTGAGGCTGTAAAAAAAATTAAAAATTCTGTAATCAAAAATCTTGTTATTACCGATACAATTGACAACAATGATAAAATTAAGGGTGCTAAAAACATTGAGGTTCTGCCAATTTCTGGCTTAATGGGAGAAGCAATTAAAAGAATATCTAACTCAACATCTGTATCAGATTTATTTAAATAATTACCTTGAGTTATTAAAGAACTTGGGCTAAAAACCCATGATTTTATGATTTCATTAGACGCAAACATTAGAAACACAAAAACTAAGGGTGAACTTAGTGTGCTTAGAAATAATGGTGGTGTGCCAGCTGTAATTTATGGTGGAGAAGCACAAAATGAAACAGTTTCAATTTCAAAAAAACTATTAAAGTCTCTGATTGATAAAGAAAATTTCCTATCCAATATAGTTACTTTAAATGTTGATGGAAAACCTCAAAACGTTCTTCCAAGAGAAATTAAATATCACATCATTTCAGATGAACCTATTCATGTAGACTTTTTAAGAGTGGTTCCAGGTGTAAAAATAAGAATTGAAGTGCCTGTTCAGTTTATTAACCATGAAAAATCTCCAGGCTTGAAAAGAGGTGGAGTTTTGAACATCGTTAGAAGAAAAGTAGAATTAAGATGTCCAAGTGAAAAGATTCCAGAAAGTTTAGTAATAGATCTAGATGGAGTTGAGATTGGTGAAAGTTTTAAAATATCATCAATCGACTTAGAAACAGATGTGGCTCCAACTATTAAAGGTAGAGACTTTGTTATAGCAACTTTAGCTGCACCTACAGTAATGAAAGAGCCTGAGAAACCTGCTGAAGCAGAAGCTGCGGAAGGAGAGGCAGGATCTGAAGCAGCCGCAGATGGTGAAAAGCCAGCTGCAGAAGGTGAAGCAAAAGAAGGTGAAGACAAAAAAGCTGCTGAAGAAAAGAAATAATCTGCCAAAGTTAAATTTTACTATCCACTAAAAAATATGCTTTTATTTGTAGGCCTAGGCAACCCAACTCCAGATAGTGAGAATAATAGACATAATGTTGGCTTTAAAATTATAGACTCTATTAATAAAAAATTTGGCTTGTCAAAACAAAAGCCAAAATTTAAAGGACTATTAACAACTGGGAATGTTGGTAATCAAAAAGTTTATGCCATCAAACCATTAACATTTATGAATAATTCAGGAATTTGTATTAGAGAGCTTATTGAATATTTTAAAATAGACGCAGAAGATGTAATTGTTTTTCATGATGATTTAGATGTAGAGTTTGGGAAGATTAAAGCAAAATTCGGTGGATCAAGTGCAGGTCACAACGGAATTGCATCCATTGATAAATTTATAGGAAAAGATTATTCAAGAGTAAGAATTGGTATTGGTAAACCAAAAGAGAATATAGAAATTGGAGATTTTGTGCTTCAAAACTTTGATGAAGAAGAATTAACTGGTATAGAAAAAATCTCAAATCATATTAATGAATCAATTTCTATATTAGTTGAAAAAAAATTAGATTTATTTTCTAGCACAGTAAATAACAATAAATAATGAGCTTTAAATGTGGAATTGTTGGTTTACCCAATGTTGGTAAATCTACCCTATTCAATGCATTGACAAACTCAAGTAAAGCTCAAGCAGCTAATTTTCCTTTTTGCACGATTGACCCAAATATTGGTGTTGTTCCAGTTCCAGATGAAAGATTAAACAACCTATCTAAAGTTTCAAAATCAAAAAAAATCATAAATACCACAATTTCATTTGTCGATATTGCTGGACTAGTTAAAGGCGCATCAAAAGGTGAAGGTTTAGGTAATAAGTTTTTATCACATATTAGAGAAGTGGATGCAATTATTCACATGATTAGATGTTTTGATTCTGATGATATTCAAAATGTTAATCCGACGGTAGATCCTATCAGAGATTTAGAAATTATTGAAACTGAAATGATGTTAGCCGACTTAGAGTCAATTCAAAAGAGATTGGGAAAAAGTAATAAAAAAAATGTTGATGAGGAGCAATTAAAAATATTAGAAGTTGCATTAGATTGTATTAATAATGATAAAAATATCTCAATTCTAAAATCTCAATTTGAGAGCAAGCAGCTTAATCAAAGTGGTTTATTATCCATTAAACCAAAAATATTTGTGTGTAACGTAGATGAGCAAAGTGTTCAAGGGGGTAATCAATATACAAAAGATTTTATAGAAAAATTTGGTGAAGAAAATACTCTAGTTGTTTCAGCTGATATAGAAAATCAAATTAATGAACTAGAGTCATCAGAGAGAGAAAACTATATGGAAATGATTGGTTTGAAAGAAACTGGATTAAGTATGTTAATTCAAAAAGGTTATAAAATTTTAGAATTAGATACCTATTTTACTTCTGGTCCAGAAGAAACTAGAGCATGGACTATCCAAAAAAACTGTACAGCTCCTAAGGCTGCTGGTGAAATTCATACTGATTTTGAAAAAGGTTTTATAAGAGCAGAAACAGTTTCCTATGAAGATTTTGTGGCAAATGATGGTTGGGTCAATTCAAAGACTAATGGAAAAATGAGACTAGAAGGTAAAGATTATATTGTTAAAGATGGTGATGTATTAAACTTCAGATTCAACACGTGACCATATTTTTTTCATACTGAAATAAACTAAGATAGTTAAAATAATCAAATAAATAATTGCTTTAAAGCCCATTTGATGTCTAGTTTCTAAATGAGGTTCTGCTGCCCACATTAAAAATGTTGTCACATCTTTTGACATTTGTTCAACTGTTGCTTTTGTTCCATCTCCATATTCTATTAGATCATCAGAAAGTGGAGCTGACATTCTAATTTTATTTCCATACATATATTTATTGTAATGAACACCTTCATCTAAAGTCATTCCAGATGGAGCATCTTCATAACCTTGAAGCAAAGAATAAATATAATCTACCCCACCACCTCTAGCTTTAACAAGAACTGACATGTCAGGAGGATAGGCTCCACCATTAGCTGCTTGAGCTGCTTTGACATTGTCGTATGGCATTACAAATTTATCAGACAATTTTGCAGGTCTCTCAAACATTTCACCATCAGCATTTGGCCCATCTATTACTTCAAATGAGGCTGCTATAGCTTTGACTTCAGCTTGTGAGAACTCTGGTCCGCCCTTTTCTCCTAAATTTCTATAACTTAGATATTTCATTGAGTGACAGGAAGCACAGACTTCTGTGTAAACTTGATAACCTCTTTGAAGTGAACCTCTATCAAATTTACCAAAAAGTCCCTTAAAACTCCAATCAGTTTTTAAATAATCAACTTTTTCAGCTGATTGTGATTGAGTAACTGTAAAAAAAAATAAGACTAGAATTGAAAATAATTTAATAAAATTCTTCACTTTAGTTATCTAAACTTTCTTTATTTTTAGCCATTGCCAAATTAGTAGAGCCTCCAAGAACAGGTTCGGTTATACTTAATGGAATAGGCAATGTTTTTTCTTTAAATCCTAAAACTGGTAAAATCACCAAGAAATGAAGAAAATAATATGCAGTAGCTACTCTTGCAATTAACAAGTAAAGCCCTTCAGCTGGCATAGCTCCCATATATCCTAGAATTAAAACATCAGCTACAAGTATCCAATAGAACTGTTTGTACAAAGGTCTAAACACTGCAGATCTTATTTTTGAAGTATCTAACCATGGTAGTACAGCTAAGATTAAAATAGCTGAAAGCATTGCTACAACTCCAAGTAACTTATCAGGTACTGATCTTAAAATTGCATAAAAAGGTAAAAGATACCATTCAGGGACAATATGAGCTGGGGTTACCATTGGATTAGCTTCGATATAGTTATCAGCATGACCTAAAATATTTGGTGAATAAAAAACAAAAAAAGCAAAAACAATCATAAACATCAGTAATGCAAATCCATCTTTAATAACAATGTATGGATGAAACGGCACTGTATCCTTTGAAGGTTTCTTTATATCAATTCCAACCGGGTTGTTATTTCCAGGAACATGAAGAGCCCAAATATGCAAAACAACAAGGCCTAAAATTAAAAAAGGAATTAAATAATGGAGTGTAAAAAATCTAGTTAAAGTGGGATTGTCTACAGAATAACCACCCCATAACCAAGTAACAATTCCCTCACCGACTAATGGAATTGCACTAAATAAATTTGTGATAACTGTTGCCCCCCAAAAACTCATTTGGCCCCAAGGTAATACGTAACCCATAAATGCAGCTGCCATCATTAATAGATAAATGATTATTCCAATTATCCAAATAATTTCTCTTGGAGATTTATAAGATCCATAAAATAAAGATCTAAATATATGAATATAAACTGCTAAAAAAAACATGGATGCACCATTTGCATGTATGTACCTTATTAACCAACCATAGTTAACATCTCTCATTATATGCTCAACACTTTCAAAAGCCATGTCTGCATGAGCTATGTAATGCATTGCAAGTGTTAAACCTGTTACAATCTGAGTTATTAAACAAAAAGTTAGAATTCCCCCGAATGTCCACCAGTAGTTTAAATTTTTTGGTGTAGGATAATCTGTTAAGTGATTTGCTAAAGTTAAAAGTGGAAGTCTATCATTAAACCATTTTCCAACTTTTGATGTAGGCGTATATTCGTGATCACTCATAATATTAGTTATCCAATTTTAATTGTATTAGCATTAACAAATTCGTATTTTGGAACTTCCATGTTTAACGGTGCAGGACCTTTTCTAATTCTGCCTGATGTATCGTAATGCGAGCCATGACATGGGCAAAACCAACCATCGTAATCACCTTTATCATTTAATGGAACACACCCTAAATGAGTACAAACACCAAGCATTACCAGCCACTCTGGATCTTTGGCTCTATCCTCATCTTTTTCAGGATGTATTAGATCTTCCATTTTAACTGATCTAGCTTCTGAAATTTCTTCTTGAGTTCTTCTTCTAATAAAAACTGGTTTTCCTCTCCAAAGCACAGTTATTGTATTTCCGGGTTTAACTGAACTTACATCAACTTCTGTACTTGCTAGTGCTTTTACAGAAGCATCTGGATTCATTTGATCAACTAATGGCCAAACTACTGCAGCAACACCTACAGCTCCTACAGCATATGAGGCTGTAAATAAAAAATCTCGTCTTTCTGGTTTTTTATCTGACATATGAATTAGTTGTTTATATTGTCTATTATTGATTTAAAAATACTTAATATACGAATTCATATAATATAAAATAATAATTTTACTACTGAAAGAATGACACAGAATTCAACAATTCTAAGACCTAAAATTGCACTTTATGAGCCAGATATACCTCAAAATACAGCGGCAATAATTAGAACATGTGCTTGTTTAGGGGCTAAACTTGAAATTATTGAGCCATGTGGTTTTCTCTTAAATGACAAAAGGTTTAAAAGAGTGGTAATGGACTATATGGATTGGGATAAAGTTGAAATATATCAAAGCTCAGATAAATTCTTTGATGCGAAAAAGAATCATAGAGTGATATTAATGACAACAAAAGCATCGACATCATACTTAAAATTTAAATTTGAAAAAGATGACACAATACTATTTGGTAGAGAAAGTGCTGGCGTACCCGAAAAGATTCATCAATCAATTAATGATCGACTTAAAATACCTATGAATGAAAATACCAGGTCATTGAATATAGCATCCTCTGTTGCAATTGTTTTAGCAGAAAGCTTAAGACAAACAAAATTAATATAAAATGGACAATGAAATAAAAAAAGACTTAGCAAGTAATTGGTTCAAGCTTCTTCAAAATGCTATTTGTGATGACATTAGTAAACTTGAAAAAAATAAAATAAAATTTAAATCAACTACATGGCAAAGAAGTAAAATTAAAGATGAGGGAGGAGGAGAATATAGAATTATAAATAATGGAAAAATTTTTGAAAAGGTAGGAGTAAATTTTTCAAAAGTTTACGGAAAATTTCCAAAAAAATTAAAAAAAAATATTCCTGGAGCTAATAAAGATCCAAGATTTTGGGCTTCTGGGATTTCAATAGTAATGCATATGCAAAATCCTCATATTCCAGCGATGCATTTTAATACTAGATATATTTGTACAACTCAAAATTGGTTCGGTGGTGGTATGGATGTAACACCTTCAATTAAAGATAAAAAAGAAGAAAAAAATTTTCACCTCTCATTAAAAAAAATGTGTAATCGTCATAATAAAAAATATTATAAAAGATATAAAGAATGGTGTGATAAATATTTTTATCTACCTCATAGAAGTGAAGCAAGAGGTATTGGTGGAATTTTTTTTGATTACAAAAAAAATAATTTTGAAAGAGACTTCAAATTTGTAAGAGATGTTGGTGTAACATTTCAAATGATATTTAATAATATTATTGAAAAAAAAATTCACAAAAAATGGACTTTAAAAGATAAAGAGATGCAGTATATTAAAAGAGGAAGGTACGCTGAATTTAATTTATTATATGATAGAGGTACAAAATTTGGCTTACAAACAGGTGGAAATGTTGAGGGTATATTGATGTCTTTACCACCAATAGCTAAGTGGAAATAAAAATGGATAAAGAACCAATAACATTGAATGGTTTAAATAAACTAAAAGAAGAATTAATTTTTTTAAAAGAAAAAAAGAGACCAGAAATTGTAGCTGCAATTGCAGAGGCCAGATCACATGGTGATCTAAAAGAAAATGCAGAATATCATGCCGCTAAAGAAGAGCAGTCTCATAGCGAAGGACGAATAACAGAAATCAATGATATTATTGCAAGGGCCAATGTCATTGATGTTACAAAATTAAATAATGAGGGTAAAATAATCTTTGGCTCTACTGTATTTTTAGAAAACCTAGATAATGGTGAAAAAATTAACTACAAAATTGTTGGAAAAGATGAAGCTGACTTAAAACAAAAACTAATTTTTTTTCAATCACCAATTGGTAAAGGTTTAATTGGAAAAAATAAAAATGATTTAGTCGAGATTAAAACTCCTGCAGGAATTAAAAATTTTGAAATAAAAGATGTTAAATATATTTAACTTTTAATAATTTTTTGGATTTGTTTATCTGAAATTTGAAATTTATTATCAACCCATGTTTCCTCTATTAACTTTAACTTATTACCCAAAGTCTTTCCCTCAGGAATATTATATTTAGTCATGAGCATGTTTGCGTCAATTGGAAGATTTGGAACAACCTTATCTTTATAAGATTCTATTAATTTAAGTAATTTTTTTTCAACTTTAGGGGATATAAATAATTTATAATTAATAATATCAAATACAGCTTGCTTGCCATTATAATAAAAAATTTTATTAAAATTTTTTTCATTAAAATTTTTTATACTTACATTTTCTTTATAGAAAGAATCAATTGATTTTAATCTTTTTTGATCTTTTTTAGATATATTAAATTTATAAAAAAAATAATCAGTATTATCTGTTCCATCAACAATCAATAATGATAATAAAAAAATGAAATCTACCTTAGATAGATTATCAAGAGCATAAGAATTTAATTTTTTGAAATTTTCTAAGTTTTTTAGTTGAGGAAAAATAATCTCTATAAGTTCTAAACTAATCTCATCATTAAATATTTTTAAGAATGCATTCGATCTTGTTAGTTTTTTAAATTCATCTAACAATCTTTCTGATGATAATTTTGAAACACCGCCAATATTTTGTTTTATCTTTTTAATTATATTGATGTCATGGCTTTGATTTGAATAATTTAAAAAAAAACGAACATATCTAAGAATACGTAAATAATCTTCTTTAATTCTATTTTCTGAGTCGCCTATAAAATTAATTTTTCCACTCTCAAGATCTTTTTTACCATTATAAGGGTCAAACAAATTTCCATCTTTATCTGAGTATATTGAATTTATTGAGAAATCTCTTCTTGCTGCATCTTCCTTCCAATCAGAAGAAAATTCTACTTTTGCATGTCGTCCGTCTGTTGATATATCTTTTCTTAAAGAAGTAATTTCATACCTATAGTCGTCAATTATAGCCGTAATAGTTCCATGCTCAATGCCGGTTTCATAATAATTAATATCTTGTTTTTTTAAAGCATCACAAACTTCACTTGGTTTTAAATTTGTGGCTAAATCAATATCATCGACTATTTCTTTTTTAATAATTTTTCTAACACACCCACCAACATATCTGACTTCACTATTTTCTGAATAAGCATTAATTGCTTCAAATATTCTTTTAGCAGGTGTTTGATGTGTTAAATTAATAAGATTTTGACTTATGTAATCAAGATTACGAGATCTAAAAAAAATTTTATCTAAAAAGTTATCCATATATGGCTGGGGCGCTAGGATTCGAACCTAGGATGCCGGTACCAAAAACCAGTGCCTTACCACTTGGCTACGCCCCAATATTGTTTTCGTATAACACAAAAAAATTAAATTTATATAGTTTTTGATGTATTACACCAATAATTTCTAAATTTTCTTTTAAATTTAACTTTTGCTAATTCACAATCCCGCTTTCTTTGATAATAAGCAACCAATACTGAACCCGAGCCTGTCATTCTCACAAATAATGGTTGGTTTAGTTTTTCTAAAAAAAATTTAAGTTTTTCTAGATTTTGGTATTTCGAGAATACAATTTTTTCAAGTGCATTTTCATATTTTAATAACAATCTTAAATTTAACATATTTTTATTAGGATTATTCAATACTGGTTTACTAAATTTTTTTACTCCAGAATAAATTTTTTTTGTAGAACATCCAAAATTTGGACGTACTAATAAAGTATAAAAACTAGAGGTCTCTAAAAATCTTTTTACAGCTCCATTTGATGACAAGATGGTACTTATTGGATTAATACCCAAAATTACGTCAGAACCAATTAAATTTGTAATTTGTAAAATTTTTTTTTGGTTAATTCTGATAAACTTTTTTTCAATTAGAAAATTTAAAATAGTAGCAGCATTCATTGATCCACCTCCTAGTCCTGCTTCCTGTGGAATATTTTTTTTCACTTTAATTTGAAATTTTTTATTATTTAATAAATTTTCGTCATCTAAAATTTTAAATAAATTATCAACTGTATTGTCTTTTCTTATATTTTTAGAAAAATGTCCATTGAAAGAAATTTTGTGATTACTACCTTTGGCCATCTTAATAGTAATTAAATCATGCAATTGAATAAATTTAATAATACTTTCAATTTTATGAAGTTTTTTTAATTTGCCAGTAACATGCAAAACTAAATTTATTTTTGCAAATGACTTAACTTTATAAATTTTCATTTAAGAATTATTTAGACCTTCTATGATTTTAATATTTATTTGTTTTCTAATCTCTTCATCAGTATCATCTAATTTTAAAACATAGTTCCAGAAATACCTTGCCTGAATATTTCTATTCAACTTCCACAAAATATCACCGTAATGATCATTAACGGTCGGATCTTCTGGCATTAATTCAACAGCTTTTCTAATGTATTTTTCTGCTTCAATGTAATTTTCTATCAAATAATACGCCCATCCTATTGAGTCTGTTATATAGGGATCATTACTTCTTAGAGTGTAAGCTTTTTCCAACATTTCCATTGCCTCATCAATTTTATAATCACGCTCTAACCACGAATATGCCAGATAATTTAAAACATAAGCATCATCTGGATTAATTTTAAGTGAATGTTTTAAATCTTCATCTGCTTTTTGATAATTACCTAATCGTTCATAACTACCACCTCTTCTATACAATAAATCAGATTTAATAGCCGAATTGATACTCAAAGATGAGATAATTTCAGTATAATGTTTAATTGCTTTTTCATATTTTTTTGAATTTTTGTAAAAATTTGCAACATCAAAAACCATTCTAACATTTGGATTATTGATTTTATTAAACTTCGAACTTATAAACTCTATTCCCTTTTCATACCCATGCTTTTTGACAATAATTTGAGCTTCTTTTTTTACCCTAAACCAGTAATAAAATTCATATTGTGTATCAAAGTTTTTTAAAACTTTTTTAGTCTTTTCATATTCTCCATTAATATAAAAATTTTCAGCTACGAGCGATGAATTTAAAGTAAATTTAGGATTTAAATAGTCAGAAAGATTTAAATAGAAATTAGACTTTTCGACATCACCTTGAGATGAAAAAAGATTTGAAATTAAAAATAAAAATTCACCAATTATATCATTATGATTACTACATGAAAAAATCTTACTAAATACTTTAAAATTTTTATCTTCAATCCAGCTTTTGCTTTGAGATAATAAAAGTGTAGAATTTATATATTCAAGTTGATCAGCGATAGCTTTTGCTTCCTCAATTTTATCATTTTCGATCAAATAATTAATATAAAAAAATATGTATCTTGAATAATCTCCATCAGGATTATTAATCAAATTTAAAAAAGATGATCTGGTATTTTCCTTTTTTAAATAACATCTTTGAAATGCTTGGTTTATAATAGAGATGTTACCAAATTTTTTTTTGTTAGGTGGGATTTTATTATTTTTAAAAGTATAGAGATATTGTCTTAGAGTTTCAAATATTACCAAATTAAATCTGTTTTCATTTTGAAAGTTTAAACTTAAATTTAAATTTTTTTCTGCTTGAACTAAATTATTTTTTTTTAAATTATCAATTATTAAAAGCAAATAAGCATCAAAAAAATCTAAATTTCCTTTTTTGCTACTATTTTTTATTACATTAATAGCTTGAGGAACTTTATTTTCTAAAACCAAAGAATAAACATATCGTTTTAAATATGCATCATGTTTGTTAAGAAGCACCTTAGATGCATTAAAAAATTTTAATGCATCAGAATTATCTTTATTTTCAAAAGCGATAATTCCTGAGAAATAATTTGATAAATCTCTTGAGTTAAAATCGTTAAAACTAGCACTTTTAGAATACAATGGCGTCTGATATAATACTCCAAAAACTATAATTAGTTTTATTAGTTTATTAAACATTCGATCATTGTATGACTAAAAAAATGATAAATCAAAAAGGCAAATTCGACGATCAATTAATAGATATTATAGAGCCAAATTTTGTATTTAAAAATAAGTCGATAAACAGATTTAATATTATTGAAAATAGTAATGATAATGATCAAACTAATAAAGTTGAACTTCTAGAAAGGTTAAAAAAGCAAATTAATTCAATCGAAAATTGTAATTTAAAAGATAACTCGCAAAATCTTATCCTGGGAGATGGGAACATAAATAGTTCAATTATGTTGATTGGAGAAGCACCAGGAGCTGAAGAAGATAAAAGCATCAAAACATTTAAAGGTGAGGTGGGTGATTTATTAAATAAAATGCTACTTGCGATTGAAATAAAAAGACAAAATATTTATTGTAGTTATGCAGTCAATTTTAGACCTCCAGAAGATCGCAAACCTACTGCCCAAGAAATTAGAAGATATTCAGTTTTCTTAAAAGAACATATTTCAATTATTGATCCAAAGATGATTATTTTAATGGGAAGTTCAGCTATGGAGTCCTTAACCGGTATTAATACTAAAATATCTTCAGAAAGAGGAAAATGGAAAGAATTAATATTAAAAAATAAAACATATCCACTGATAATTTCATTTAGTCCGTCTTATCTAATTAGATTTCCGGAAAATAAAAAATATTCATGGGAAGATTTAAAAAAAATTAAACAGAAAATAATTGAAATGAAGATTGTCATTTAATTTTTTTATGATTGAGCAACATAAAAACTTAATTTCATGGTGTAAAAAGATATTTAGTATTTCTAATTATGGTTTGCTTTGGATATCTTTTATAAAAGGAGTTTTAGTTGGGTTATTAATTTATCACTTTATAATAATTTAAATGAAAATTATAGCTGGTGTCGATGAGGTTGGAAGAGGGAGTTTAATGGGTCCAGTATATGCAGCGGCAGTAATATTAAATAAAAGAATTGATAAAAAATTATTAAAAGACTCCAAGACTATCTCTAAAGATAAAAGAGAATTATTATCAAAATATATCAAAAAAAACTCTATCTGGGTTATTAGTAAAGCATCGGTTAAGGAAATAGATAAAATTAATATCTTACAAGCAAGTTTACTTGCTATGAAAAGAGCAATTAAAAAACTTAAAAAAAAACCAAATCAAGTTTTGATAGATGGAAATAAAGTTCCTGATTTAAAAAATTATAATTTAAAAGCTGTAATTAAAGGAGATCAAAAAATTGCTTCAATCTCTGCAGCATCCATCATAGCTAAGGTTGCTAGAGATAAGTTTATAACTACATTAGCGACCAATAATAAAGGATATGGTTGGGAGCAAAATTTTGGATATGGGACTAAACAACATTTAAAAGCAATTAAAAAACTAGGTATTAATAAGCATCATAGAAAAACGTTCTCTCCTATTTCTAAGCTCAAGATACACAATATCTAGTTAAATATTTTTTATTTAACACAAATCGAATCCAAATAATTCAATCTCAGGTTGACCCCAGAATCCATTTGGAGTCTAATAATTTTATACAAATGACAACTGATTTTAAAAATAAAATTATTAATGGAAATAGTCTTGAAGAGTTAAAAAAAATTCCTAACGAAACTTTTGATTTGGTTTTTGCTGACCCACCTTACAATTTGCAGTTAAAAGGTGAGCTGACAAGACCTGATAGATCTAAAGTAAGTGCCGTGAATGATAAATGGGATCATTTTGAAAATTTTAAAAATTATGATGAATTTACCTATGCATGGTTATCTGAATGTAAAAGAATTTTAAAAAAAGATGGAGCTATCTGGGTCATAGGTAGTTATCACAACATTTTTAGAGTAGGAACTGCAATTCAAAATTTAGGATTTTGGATTTTAAATGACGTTATTTGGAATAAGAATAACCCAATGCCCAATTTTAGAGGAACACGATTTACTAATGCTCATGAAACTTTAATTTGGGCTTCAAAGAGTGAAAAATCAAAATATACTTTTAACTATCAATCATTAAAATGTTTAAATGATGATCTGCAAATGAGATCTAATTGGAATTTACCAATCTGTAGTGGTTCTGAAAGACTTAAAAAAAATGGTAAAAAAGTACATTCAACACAAAAACCAGAATCTTTACTACACAGAGTTTTATTAGCATCTTCAAATAAAGATGACATGATTTTAGATCCATTTTTAGGATCTGGAACTACGGCTACCGTAGCTAAAAAATTGGGTAGAAATTATTATGGCATAGAAAAGGAAAAAAATTATTTTAAAGCTGCTGAGCAAAGATTAAAAAATACAAAGCCAATAGAGAATGAATTACTTGATACGCTTAAAAATAATAGATCTAAACCTAGAATACCTTTTGGCTCTTTAGTTGAACTTGGAATAATCAAGCCAGGTACAAATATTTTCGATAATAAGAAAAAAATTACTGCTAAAATTATGGCTGATGGTAGTATTAAACATAATCAGGCTGAAGGTTCTATACATAAAGTTGCAGCTACTATTTTAGGCGCCGAAAGTTGTAACGGTTGGACTTATTGGCATTGTGACATCAATGGAAGAATACATCCAATTGACTATCTAAGACAAAGATTAATTGCAAAAAATTAATTCTTATAAATTTTACCCAAATAATTTTGTAAAAATTTCTTATTTTTAGTTAATATTCCTAAGCTGATATTTCTAAAAAAAACTACCACTGGGTTGGATGCGTGAAAAGCAAATTGATTTAATTTTGATCTGTTGTTAATCATTTTTACTTTTGCAACTCTGTTGTCATAAAAAAAATTTTTACTATTTATAATATTATCAAATAACTCTGATGCGCCTTCAATCGATTGTGAGGCCCCTTGTGCAAATGAGGGTGGAAAAGCAAAAAATGCATCCCCAACAAAAAAGATATTTTTACCTGGTTTGAGATAACCTTTACTAACAAAAACTGGGAAGCATTTAATATTATTAATTTTTTCTAGGATATTAATTGAAAATTCATTTTTTATTTTATCTTTTATGTCTTGAATGAAAGTTTCTTCTTTAAAAAGACTATAATTTTCCAGCTCTTTTGTACTTAATTGATATTTTAAAATTCCAATAAAATTATAATTTTCTTTATCTTTATTCACTGGATAAATCACATAATGAAAATTATACCCCATAAATAAAGAAATATTATTTTCATTTAAATTCTGAAGTTTGTTTCTTGAAATATTACCCCTAATAGCAATAGAGTTATTATAAGAAGACTTTATCTCATTGTTAGAGATTAATGATTTTCCTTTTGAAAAAACACCGTCAGAAATAATTAAATAATCACAAATTACTTTTTTATTTTCATTAAAAGTTAAATATATTTGGTCATCATTTTTTTCGATTTTTTCGATACTGTGATCGTACTCAATTATATTATCGTTTAATCTATCTTTTAAAAATTCAACTAATTTAGATCTTTTAAGCGTTGTATACTTACAATCTTCAGAATTAAAATCTGAAATATTTAGATCACATATTTTTTTTTCTGGTTTGATAGTATAAAAATCAATTTTATCTGGGTGAAATCTATCTTTATTTTCCAAGTTATTAAATCCAATTTTATTAAGAAGTTTTATGCTATTAGTAGATAGTTGAATTCCATACCCTTCATCTAAATCAATTGAAGTATTTTTTTCATAAATAGTTACCTGGTAATTAAGATTTTCTTTAAATAAATTTGCAACAAACAAACCTGAAATTCCACCACCAATTATTACAATTTTTTTCATGAATAATTTTCTAAATAGTAAACAATTTTTTTTGTAAAAGTTGGCAGTGTATATTTTTTTAATTTTTTAGGATCAATCCAATAAGAAAAAGGTAAAGGTTTATTCACCTTATTAGTTTGAATTTTAATATTCATATTCATGTTAGACATTTTAAAATTCAAATTATGATCAAAGTTTTTTGGTTTAATAATTTCTTGCATTGGAAAAATATCTAAATTTTTTAAAAAATTAAAATTTTTATTTTTAACTAATAAATATTTTTTATCTTTTTTATAAACTTTAAGTAAATAAAATCTTTCTTTATTATTTTTTTTAAATTTGGTTAATACAAAATCCTTTTTTTTATAAGACT
Organism: Pelagibacteraceae bacterium AG-390-L03; assembly: GCA_003279685.1. GTDB lineage: Bacteria > Pseudomonadota > Alphaproteobacteria > Pelagibacterales > Pelagibacteraceae > Pelagibacter. Next base: position 181,633 of record QCHA01000001.1, read on the forward strand.
TACATTTGCCTGAAATAGGACATCTTTCACAATAAGGATTAATTGGCTTACATATTAATGCTCCTAATTCCATTAAGGCTTGAGCATAATCGCTAGATCTTAAAGATGTACCAAATATTTTTTTTTGTTTGGTTAAATTATCTTTTTGTATTTGATTCTCATTTTTTAAGTAAAGGTATCTTTTTAAAACTCTTTCAATGTTACCATCTAAAGGAATAACAGGTTTGTTAAATGCAATGGCCATAATAGCACTTGCTGTATAATCTCCAATTCCAGGTAGTGACTTAAGGTCTATAATATTGTCGGGTAAAGTTTTATTAAAATCTTTAATAACCATTTGAGCAGCCTTTTTTAAATTTCTAACTCTTGAATAATAACCAAGACCTTCCCAAAGCTTAATGAGTTTTCGATTTTCAAAACTGGCTAAAGTTTCCAAATCTGGAATATTTTTAATAAACCGATTAAAATACGGTATCACTGTTACAACTTGAGTTTGGTGAAGCATAAACTCACTAACTAGGGTGTAATATTGCTTTTTTTTTGAAGAAGTTTTTTTTCGCCAAGGTAATGATCTTTTGTTAATATCATACCAATTAAGAATTTTATTTGTTATTATTTGATCTCTCATATGCAATTTAAAAATAATACTAAGCGCGGAAATGTTACCATTCAAGGTTTAAGATCTTTTAAAGACACTTTGCCTAAAAATATAAAAAAAATCATCAATAAGAAGGGTCATATTTATTCTGAAACACTTGGTAACTGGAGATATATTGTTGGAGATGATCTATTTAAAGTTTGTTATCCAAAGATATTTAAGAATTCTAATAAATTTGGAGTTAGCACTCTCATCGTAATGGTTAAAAGAGGTCATGAGGTTGATATGGAATACTCAAAAAAAGATATTTTAGATAAAATGAATAGTTTTTTTGGTTATTCTGTCGTAGAAAAACTTAAATTCATTAGCTTTGATGATGAGCAGAGAATCTTTTCCAAAATAGATCTACATCAAGAAAATGTGACAATTAATAAATATCAAAATAAAATTAATGATGTTAAAAATGATAAAATTAAAAAATCACTTATTGAACTAACCAAAGTATTTAAAGAAAAATGAAAAAAATTCTAATAATTATAACAATTTTTTTTAGCACTATTTCAACTATTAGTGCAGAGGAAATAAAAAGAATTTTTGTTGGAGATAAAGATGCAAAGATAACTATAATTGCTTATGAATCTTTAACTTGTAGTCACTGTGCTAATTTTCATAAAGATGTGTACCCTGAACTTAAAAAAAATTACCTTGATACAGGTTTAGCTAAAATCGAATTTAGACACTTTCCTTTAGATATAGCAGCCTTTAATGCCTCAAAAGTTTCTCAATGTAACAATGATGGTGATTCGAAAATTTTAAACAGTTTATTTGCAAATCAACAAAAGTGGGTCAAAGGTAGCTCGATACAAGAGGCCAATGAAAATCTTAAAAAATTTTTAGTTAGCGAGGGTTATAATGTTGATTTTGAAAAGTGTATAAATGACAAAGAAATTGAGGATTTTGTTTTAAATGATCGAATAGATGCAGTTAAAAAATTCAAAATAAGTTCTACTCCTACGATAATAATTAACGATAAAAAGTTTGAAAAATCCTTAAATTATAAAAATTTAAAAAAAGCACTAGAAAAACTGATATAAGTTAGTGCATGGAGTTTAAAAAAATCCAATTAAATGGATTTAAATCTTTTGCTGATAAAGCAAATTTCTTAATTGAAGAAGGTCTTACTGGAATTGTTGGGCCTAATGGATGTGGTAAATCAAACATTGTTGAATCTCTAAGATGGGTCATGGGGGAAACATCAGCAAAAAGCATGCGTGGATCAGGAATGGAAGATGTAATCTTTTCTGGGACATCAAATAAAGCTTCTAAAAATATTGCAGAAGTTTCAATCGAAGTAGAAAATAAAAATAATGAAGGACCAGTTCAATACCGTGAACTTGATCAAATTAATGTTCGAAGAAAAATAGAAAAAGACAAAGGCTCTAAATTTTATATTAACGATAAAGAAGTAAGAGCAAGAGATGCTCAAATGTTTTTTGCAGATTTATCTACTGGTGCGCATTCTCCTTCAATGATTAGTCAAGGACGTATTGGTGCATTAGTAACTGCAAAGCCAACTGACAGAAGAGCTATTTTAGAGGAGGCTGCTGGTATTTCAGGCTTACATGTCAGAAGACATGAGGCCGAACTTAGATTGGGAGCTGCAGAAAATAATCTTAAAAGAGCTGATGAACTTAGAAGGCAACAAGAAAAACAACTGGCTAATCTTCAAAAACAAGCTGAGGAAGCCTCAAAATATAAATCAATTACTGAGGAAATAAAAAAAATAGAAGCTGGACTTTATTATTTAAAATTAATTGAAATAGATAAAGAAATTAAAATTGAAAACGAAATTAATAACGAAGCAGAAGGAGAGGTAGAAGGCTTCAATAGTAAAATATCTGAGTTAGAAAACCTAATTAAATCTGCAACAGATAAAGTCTCGCCTCTTAGGGAAAAAAATATTGAAAATCTCTCTAGAATTCAGAGACTTAATCTTGAGCTTCAAAGTCTAGATGAAGAAAACACAAGAACACAAGATGAAATAGAAAGTATTAAAAAATCAATTCAAACTCTTGATGAAGATATTTCAAGAGAAAGAGGAATAATTATTGATGCTAATTCTAACGAAAAAAGACTTAAAGAAGAAAAAACTGATTTGATAGATGTAGATTCTAAGTATTTTGAAACAGAGAAATTATCTAATGAAGAACTAGAAGAGGCCAAGAGAAAACTAAAAAAAGAGCAAGAAGCTGTAGATGAAGTCGTTAACACTATTGCTGAAGGAACATTAAATATAAGTATTGGACCAATTAAAAACGTTAAAAACTCTATAAATAGAGTTAAAGAGTTAATTGATAGTAACGAAATCAATCAAGCGGTCACCTTATTGGATAGATGTAATATGGAACTTGATAATTTCTTAAATGATTTAAAAAACGAGAAATCAAGAGAAGAATTATTAAATGTAAATGAAAAATCACAAAATATTAAACAACTTCAAGAAAAGTATGCTGATGCGTATAGTAAAAATCAATCAATTAAAAACGAATCTATAAAACGTAATGAGAGAATAAAAACTATAGAAACAGAAGTTGAAAGTTGGAAAAATTTATTAGCTAATTCAGAGAAGATGGTTGAAGAATTGACTGATCGAAAAAATAAATTAACAGATCAATTAAAAGAATTAGATAATCAACCTAAAGCTCAAGCTGAAAGAAAAGGTCAAATTTCTGAAAACTTAAGAATATCTGATAAGGAAAAAATTGATAACGACACAATTATTGAAGAAACAGATAAACAAATAGAAAACTTAAGATCTCAATTAAATGAAATTCAAGAACAATCGATCCAAATTAGAGAAAGAAAGGCAAGCTCTGGGGCTACTGTTGAAGGTCTACAAAAGAGAAAAAGTGATTTATTAGATAGAATAAATTCAGAGCTAAACTTAAGTGAGGAAAATATTTTAGAATATTCAAACCTGAATGGTATTGAAGACCTACCTAATCCAGTAGATCAAGAAGACTCTCTAGATAAAAAGAAACAAGAAAGAGAAAAATTGGGATCAGTTAACTTAAAAGCTGATGAAGAAACTAGCAAGTATGAAGATGAAATAAAAAAAATGGAGCAAGATCGTTCAGATCTAGTTACTGCGATAATTAAACTAAAAGAAAGTATTAACGAACTAAATCAAAAAGGTAGAGAAAGATTAATTGAAGCTTTTGATAAGGTTAATAGAAAATTTAATGAAGTTTATACAAAACTTTTTAATGGAGGAAATGCTAAACTAGAATTAGTTGACTCCGATGATCCTCTTGAGGCTGGACTTGAAATGCTAGTCAGTCCTCCAGGTAAAAGACTTCAATCAATAACTTTATTATCGGGAGGAGAACAAGCTCTGACAGCTCTTTCTTTAATCTTTGCTGTTTTTTTAACCAACCCTTCACCAATTTGTGTATTAGATGAAGTTGATGCACCACTTGACGATGCAAATGTAACTCGATTTTGTAGCCTTCTTGAAGAGCTAATAAAGATTACAAATACAAAATTTATTATTGTAACTCACCATGCTTTAACGATGTCTAAAATGAATAGACTTTACGGTGTCACAATGCCTGAAAAAGGTATAAGTCAACTAGTTGCTGTTGATTTGCAAAAAGCAGAGAGTATGGTTGCATAAACTATATAAATGCCAAAAGATCAGTTTAAAACTCGCTTAGAGATTGCAAAAAAGAGGATTTCAGAGAAAAATCAGGACAATAAAAATGAGAACCCCTCATCTATTGGAACAGCGTTCAAATTAAGCACAGAATTAGTCGCTGCGGTAGCAGTTGGGGCAATTATTGGGTTTATTTTTGATAAGACCTTTGGTACTACACCCTGGTTTATATTAATATTTTTTTTTGTTGGTGTGGTTGCTGGAATAACCAATGTAATCAGGTCTGCAAAAAAAATGCAAAAATAGAAAAATTTTATGGCAGCAAACCCGATGACCCAATTCAATGTTTATAGAATTGGACCAGAAATTAAAGTAGGAGCATTTGATATCTCGTTTACAAACGCAAGTTTGTTTATGATTATAAGTTCTGTTGCAATTTTATTAATTTTTAATCTTGGTTCTAAAAAAAATTCATTACTTCCAAATAAAATTCAACTTTTAGCAGAACTTAGTTACACGTTTGTATCAAAAATGATAAGTGATACCGCAGGATCAAAAGCAAAACCATATTTTGCATTTATATTTTCTCTTTTTATGTTTGTACTATTTTGTAACATGTTTGGAATGATACCTTATACTTTTACTGTAACTAGTCATATCATAGTGACATTTGTCTTAGCAGCATTTATTTTTATTGGGGTGACTGTAATTGGTTTTATGAAACATGGTTTAGGTTATTTAAAATTATTTGTTCCTAGTGGGGTACCAGCAGTGTTACTTCCCTTAATAGTAGTAATTGAGATTATTTCTTACTTAAGTAGACCAGTTAGTTTATCAGTTAGATTATTTGCTAATATGATGGCGGGTCATACAATGATGAAAGTTTTCGGAGGCTTTGTGATAAGTCTTGGAATAGTTGGTGGATGGCTTCCACTGAGTTTTTCGGTTGCATTAACAGGTTTGGAGATATTAGTTGCTTTTCTTCAAGCATACGTTTTTGCAATTTTAACCTGCATCTATTTAAATGATGCATTAAATTTACACCATTAATTAACATAGGAGGATATAATGGAATTAGAAGCAGCAAAAATGATCGGAGCAGGTTTAGCAGCAATAGCTTTAGCTGGTGCCGGTGTTGGTATCGGAATAATTTTTGGAAACTATTTGTCAGGAGCAATGAGAAACCCTTCTGCAGCACAAAAGCAGTTTCCTAATTTGCTTTTAGGTTTTGCACTTGCAGAAGCAACAGGATTATTTGGATTAGTAGTAGCGTTAATCATTCTTTTTGCATTTTAAATTTAATGATTAAAAAAATATATTTTCAGTCAATATTTTTTAGTTTCCTATTTTCTATGGAAGCTTTTTCAGCTGAAAGCGGTGGTATGCCTCAATTAAATCCTGAATTTTGGATTTCACAGATTTTTTGGCTAACACTTACATTTGGAATTCTGTATTTAGTTTTATCCAAACTAATACTACCAAAAATAAGTGCAAATCTAGAGTCACGTAAATCACAGATATTAGAAAATATTGAGGCTGCAGAGAAACAGAGAGAAGATAGTGAGACAAAGCTAAAAGATTATGAGGAAATTATTTCCAAAAGTAGACTTGATGCAAAAACTATCTTCAATCAAGCTAGAGAAAAAGCATTAAAGGACATTAATGCTAAAAGAGAGGTTCTAGATAAACAAATTGATGATGAAATTATTAAAGCTGAACAAGAAATAAAGATCTTAAGACAGAATGCGCCTGATAAGATTAATAAGATAGCAATTGAAACATCCTCTGAACTAGTGCAAAAACTTATTGGTGCTGAAATAAATAATAGCAGCATATCTGCAATTGTTGATGATTTGTCTAGAAGAAATGGAGATAAATATTATGGCAATTGATGCAACATTTTGGGTAGCAGTATCATTCGTAATTTTTTTTGGAGGCTTAATTTATCTTAAGATCCCTCAAAAAATTACTGAAATGTTAGATAAAATGATTTTTGACATAAAAAATGAGATTGATGAAAGTGAAAAATTAAGAACAGAGGCAAAAACGTTACTAGATAATGCGCAGAATAAATTAGATACCGCTCAATCTGTTAGTAACGAAATTCTTGATGAGGCTAAAAAAGACTCTGAAAAATTAATGATTGAATTAAATGACAAATTTCACAAATCATCAGAAATTAAAAAGAATTTAGCTGAAAATAAGATAAGTCAAATGAAAGAGGCAGCTATTAAAGAAATAAAAGATGCTTCAATTAAAATAGCAGTAGACTCTGTAAAAAAGATTATCACAACATCAGTTGATAAATCTAAACTTGATGCCGTGTTTCAAAAAAATTTAGATGAAACTAAAGAAGAATTAAAAAAAATTAATTCATAATACTCTTACAATTTTCCCAAAAAACTATAAATTATAAAAATGATTTCTATAGTTATTGGCTCTGGTTTTGGTGGAATCGCAGCAGCACTACGCCTTAAAGCAAAAGGTCACGAAGTTACATTAATTGAAAAGCATCAAGATCTTGGAGGTAGGGCAAGGGTATTTAGAAAAAATGGATTTATATTTGATGGTGGCCCGACTGTAATTACTGCTCCATATTTAATTAATGAATTATTTGAATTATTTAAGAAAGACCCAAAAGATTATATTGAACTATCTCCTTTAAAAATTTGGTATCAATTTATTTTTGAAGATAAATCTAAATTCAATTATTCAGGTAACGAAAATGAAATGAAAGCTCAAATTGAGGAATTAAATAAAGACGATGTGCAAGGTTATGAAAAATTAGTAAATTTTACAAAAAAAATTTTTGATAAAGGATTTACAGAACTTGCTGATGTCCCTTTTGATAAGCCATTTGTGATGATGCAACAACTTCCTGCTTTATTAAAACTGAAAAGTTACAAATCTGTCTTCTCTTTAGTGTCTTCATATATAAAAAATGAAAAATTAAGAAGAATGCTAAGCATGCATCCACTTTTAGTTGGGGGAAATCCTTTTACCACAACTTCGATCTATGGATTAATTCTTTACTTAGAAAAAAAATGGGGAATTCATTATTCAATGGGTGGAACTGGAAACATAATAAAAGGTTTTGAGAAGTTAATGAGCGAAGTTGGCATAAAAGTAATTAAAGGTAATGAAGTTAGAAAAATTATTTCAAATAATAATAAAATTACTGGTGTTCAGTTGAGTAATAATGATATTTTAAATGTTGATAATATTATCTGTAATGCTGATCCTCCAGCTGTCTATGAAAAACTACTAGATGAAAAAAGTAATAATTCAGTCTTATTTAAATGGAAAAAAAATAGAATGGAATATTCTATGGGACTATTTGTTTATTATTTTGGAACCAAAAAAATTTATGAAAATGTTGAGCATCACACTATAAAATTTGGTAATAAGTATAAAGAACATCTCGATGACATATTTAATAAAAAAAAACTAAACGACGACATCAGCTATTATCTTCATAGACCGTCAGCTACAGATAAATCTATGGCTCCTGAAGGAAATGATTGTTTTTATGTTTTAGTTCCTGTTCCCAATAACCAGTCTGGAATTGATTGGAAAATAGAAGGAGAGAAGATGAAAAAGTTAATTATAGATAAAATGGAAAAGGATCTGATGCCAAATCTTAAAGAAAATATAGTTGAAGACTTTTACTTAACACCAGATTATTTTGAAGAAGACTTAAATACAAAATATGGTTCTGGATTTTCTATACAACCAAAATTCACTCAATCAGCTTATTTTAGGTTTCATAACAAGTCAGAAATTTATGAAGGTCTTTATTTTGTTGGTGCTGGCACACATCCAGGAGCTGGTGTTCCAGGAGTTTTATCATCTGCAAAGGTGTTAGATAAAATTATATAATGACAAATCAAAACTACCTGTCAATTTATGCTAAGTCTTTTAATTGGGCAGGTTTTTTTCTCCCAAAACAGACTTATCAGAAGTGTTCAGCTTTGTACGATTTTTGTAGAGTCGCAGACAATATAGCTGACGATAATGATACAATTGAATCTAAGAAAAATAAATTTAAGAACTTTGAAAGTAATTTTAATAATAAAAATTTTGATGATCCTATCATTAAAAATATGTGGGATCTTGTAGATGAATTCAATATTTCATTAATAATTATTAACGATTTATTTGAAGGCATTAAATCTGATATAAAAGAAAAAGTAAAATTAAACTCAAAAAAAGAGCTATTAATTTACTCATACAGAGTTGCTGGAACAGTTGGTCTATTAATGGCAAAAATTCTTAAAGTAAGTAAAAAAAGTTCGTTAATGTCAGCAATTGATTTGGGAATAGCAATGCAATTAACAAATATATCAAGAGATGTAGTTGAAGATTTAAATAATAATAGATCTTATATAAATGAAAATTTTGAAGAAATTAAATCTACCTTAATACTTGCAGAAAAATTTTATGAAAACTCTTTTCACTCAATTAATAAAATACCTATAAGCTTTAGATTTGCTATCTTAGTAGCAAGAAGAGTATATAAAAAAATTGGATATAAAATTTTAAAAAAGAAAAATTTAGAAAATTATAAAAAATCTGGAAAAATTTATGTTTCTAACCTTGAAAAAGTAATTGAAACTTTTCTTTCTGTTTTTGACCTAATTAAATTAGTATTAATAGATAAAAATGATGATCATATCGTACATGATCATTCATTAATTAACGAGGAATTAAATTTAGATGAAAGAATTTGATTATATAATAATTGGAGGTGGTTGTGCTGGACTTTCTTTGGCTTATGAATTGGATTTACATTTTAAATTAAAAGATAAAACTTTAGCAATTGTTGAACCTAGAGAAGAATATAAAAAAGATAAAACATGGTCTTTTTGGAAAGTTTCACCTCATAACTTTGAAGACTGTATTAAAAAAAGTTGGGATAATTTTACAATCAACATTCCAAGTCATCTTAAACATATTGACTGTAAAAATATGCCCTATCAAACAATTGATAGTGGTTTGTTTTATCAAAAGATAATTGATAAAATAAAACAAAATACCAACATCAATTTTTTTAAAAATATTAATGAAGTAAATACAAAGAATTCTTTCATTTTTAATAGTGTAAGTGACACAGTAGATAATAAAAGTAGTTTATGGCAACACTTTTCTGGCATAGAAATTGAAACAAGCAAAGATTTTTTTGATGAAAAAATATTCAACTTAATGGATTTTGATTGTGATCAAAAAAATAGTGTGCATTTTTTTTATACACTACCCTTCTCAAAAACAAAGGCACTTATAGAAACTACTTGGATTTCAGATCTTAATAACACTTCATTAAATGATTATGATATTCAATTAAAAGATTATGTTGAAAATAAACTAAAGATTAAAAATTATAAGATTAATTATAAGGAAACTGGAGCTATTCCTTTATTTCATCCAAATAATATTAAAAAAATAAATCAAATTGAGATCGGTACTGCTGGAGGCATGACAAGGCTAAGTACTGGATATACATTTTTAAACATTCAAGAACAAAGCAAATATATTAGAGAAAATATAGAAAATATTAAGGATACAAAAATTTTTTCAATAAAGAAAAAATATGAATTTTTAGATAATATTTTTTTAAAAGTTTTAAAAAAAAATCCTGAAAGAATGGCACAAATATTTTATAAAATGTTTAATGGTTCTCCAAAAACAGTTATAAATTTTTTATCTAATAAAAGTAATATTTTAGAGGATATTTCTATAATTGCTAAAATGCCTAAATTTGTTTTTTTAAAACAATTATTTTAAATATGAATAATGAAATTAAAAAAATAAATCTAACTCATTCTTTTATTTTTTTTTTATTTTCAAATATTTTTTCAGTAATAATTTTTAAATTAAATAATTTTAATATCTCTCCATTAATATGTTTATTATTAATATTAACTATTGGCGTATCTCATGGATCTTTAGACCACGTTAAAGGTAAAAAACTTTTTAATATTCTTAATATTAATAAAATTTCTATCTTTTATTTTTCTTATATTTTAGTTGCTATTTTGGTTATAATTATATGGATAATAATACCTTTCATTTCTTTGATGATTTTTTTATTTGTTGCCTCTTATCACTTTGGCAAAGAAGATACTCAATTTTTAATAAATAAAAATTCTTATTTTAATCAAATACTTTTTTTCTTAAAAGGTTTGTTAATAATTGTTGCACCAATGTTTTTTCATTTTGAAGAAACAATAGCTATTTTTAAATTGTTATTAGTTGATAATGAAATTTTTTATACTACCTTGGAATTTATAGAAGTTTACAAGATATTGGCTATAGCAATTACCTTAAGTTCCTTATCTAGTATTTTTTTATTTTTAAGAAAATTTGAGATTAAAAAATTTATAGTTTTTTTTGACTATTTTTCAATTTTGATCTTAAATTATTATCTAACACCTTTAGTTGCATTTACAGTTTATTTTTGTTTTTTACATTCAATTAGACACAGCATTACGCTTATTTATGAAATAGACAAAAATAATTTTAAAAATGGTCTGAAAGTATTTAGCCAAAAAGCTTTACCTTTAACTGTTTTAACTACTATTTTTTGCTTAATTGGTCTTTATCTATTAAATAATAACTATGATTTTGATAGCTCAATATTAAAAATAATATTTATAGGTTTGGCGTCTTTAACCTTTCCACATATATTGCTGGAATATTTTCTTGAAAAAAATGAAAAATAAACAATTAAAAATTTTATTATCTGCACCACGTGGTTTTTGTGCAGGTGTAGAGAGGGCTATCGAAATTGTTGAAAAATCAATTCAAAAATTTGGAGCTCCCGTTTATGTTCGTCACGAAATTGTTCACAACAAATATGTTGTTGATGATTTAAAGAATAAAGGTGCAGTATTTGTTGAAGAGCTTGAAGAAATTGAAGATAAATCAAGACCAGTTATTTTTTCCGCTCATGGAGTCCCAAAAAAAATTCCTGATGATGCAAAAAATTATAAAATGACTTATGTGGATGCTACTTGTCCATTGGTTTCTAAAGTACATAGAGAAGCTGAGAATCTTAATAAAGCTGGATATCACATAATATTAATAGGTCATCAAAATCATCCTGAAGTCGTAGGCACAATGGGTCAATTGCCTGTTGGAGCTATTGATCTTATTCAAAATGAAAATGAAGCAAAAAATTATAAGAATAATGGAGATAAAAAAATAGCATTTGTCACACAGACAACTTTATCTGTAGATGACACCCATGAGATGATAAAAATTTTAAAAAATAGATTTCCAGATATACGTGAACCATCAAAAGAAGATATTTGTTATGCAACGACTAATAGACAAATGGCAGTTAAAAATATTGCAAAAAAATGTGATATGTTTTTTGTAATTGGCAGCAGAAACTCTTCTAACTCCGTGAGACTTGTTGAGGTAGCTAAAAAGTCAGGCTGCATTAACTCAATACTAATTCATTCTGAAAGCAAAATTCCATATGACCAAATTCAAAACTCAAATACTATTGGAATCTCATCTGGTGCATCAGCACCAGAAATTTTGGTAAAAAATTTTATTAATGATTTAAAAAATAGATTTACTATAAGTATAGATGAAGTAGAAATAATTAAAGAAAACGTAGTATTTAAAATCCCAAAAAAATTAAATTAAATGGCTGTTTATACAAAAATAAATAAAGAAGATATTTCTATAATAAATAAAAAGTTTGATATTGAAAAAATTATTAGTTTTCAGGGTATTAAAAAGGGAATTGAAAATACAAATTATTTATTAAAATCAAAAAATAATAAATTTATTTTAACAATTTTTGAAAAAAGAGTTTCCAATAGAGAAATCCCTTTTTTCATGAAATTAATGGACAAATTAAATGATTCTAAGATTAATTGCCCTAAACCTTTAAAAAATAATAACGGAAGCTATTTAATAAAATTAAAAAATAAAACTGCATGCATTGTTTCTTTCCTGCAAGGAAAAGATAAAGATAAACTTAATTTAAAAAATTGTTTTGAAGTTGGTAAGATAATTGCACAAATGCACTCTATTACTAAAAATATTGGAATAACTAGAAAAAACTCTATGGGTATTAAAAATTTAGATCCTTTACTTAAAAGTATAAAATTTAAATCTAAGAAGTTTAATAATTTAGAAAAGTTTTTAAAAAATAATCTAAAAGATATTAAAAAAAACTGGCCAAAAAAATTACCAAATGGGATTATTCATGGTGATTTATTTATAGATAATATTTTTTTTAAAAATAATAAACTTTCAGGAATTATTGATTTTTATTTTGCTGCAAATGATTATTTTATGTACGAATTAGCTATTTGTATTAATGCACTTTGTTTTGATAAAAAAAAATCAAAATTTAAAATTGATAGATTAAAAATAAAAAATTTAATTAGAGGATATGAGAGTATTAAAAAAATTTCTCTTAAGGAAAAAAAATCATTAAATATTTTATGTCGAGGTGCTGCAATGAGATATTTACTTACTAGACTTTATGATTATTCAAATACACCCAAAACTGCATTAATAAAAATTAAAGATCCTAATGAATATTATCAGAAGCTTATTACACATAACAGTTTGATTTCTTATAAAGATTATTTTATTTAATGATTAAGATTTACACAGATGGTTCGTGCTTAACAAATCCTGGAGATGGAGGTTGGGCAGCAATTATAATTATAGATGGTGAAGCTAAAGAGATTAGTGGAAGTGAAAAAGATACCACAAATAATAGAATGGAGCTTTTAGCTCCCATTAATGCTTTGAAAGAAATGAAACAAAATGAACAAATTGAAATCTATACAGATTCTCAATATGTTAAGCTTGGAATAACTGATTGGATTAATAAGTGGGTTCTAAACAACTGGAAAACTTCAAAAAAAGAGGATGTAAAAAATAAAGATCTATGGATCGAGCTTTATAATTTGAATGAAACTTTTGATATTAAATGGAATTGGGTAAAAGCTCATGCTGGCAATACAATGAATGAAAAAGTTGACCAATTAGCTAAAAAAGCATCAATTTTAAAATAATTTTAAGAAGTTTTCAGCTGCTGAAATTTCACAAGAACCTGTATCTTTTTCTTCTTGTAATTTAATAACCTTCATATCATCAACTAGCATAGCGTATCTATTTGATCTAATACCAAGACCTCTGGCACTTTTATCTACATCTGCACCTATTGCCTTGGTAAAATTTAAAAAAGGATCTCCCATCATTAAAATTTTGCTTTCTACATTGTTCTCTTTGCCCCACGCATTCATGACGAATGGATCATTTACTGAAATACAAATAATTTGGTCAACTCCTTTTTCTTTGTATTTTTCAAACATATTGATATAGCCAGGTAAATGTTTTGCAGAACACACCGAGGTATATGCACCTGGTAGGCCAAACATTACTACTTTTTTATTTTTAAATAAATTTTCAATATTTTTTTTAATTGGTTCTCCTTCTTCTAGAATAAAAACTTCAGAGTTTGGTAGATTATCATTTTCTTTTATATTCATTAAATTCTTTCTTTTATATGTTTTTTTACTTCATCAATATTATTCTCAATAATTTTATAATTTTCTTTTTCATTCAAAATATAGATTAGCTCTTTTGGTAGTTCAGCATTTAAGTTTATAGCATTTTTTATTGCATCAGGAAACTTGCAAGGGTGAGCTGTAGCTAAAACTATATTGTTTCCACTTATATTCACTTTATCAAAAGCTCCATAACCTATAGCACTATGAGGATCTAAAACTACGTCAAATTTTTTATAAACTAATTCAATAGTTTTTAAAATTTCATCTTCACTCATTTTAGATGACAAAAAATTAGTATTAATTTTATCTAATTTTTCTTGGTCTATTATATACTTACCCTTTTCTTTAATATCATTCATTGCTTTAATGGTTTCTGTATCTTCACCATTATTTAAATCGTAGATAAGTCTTTCAAAATTACTTGCGATTTGTATATCCATGCTTGGGGAAATAGTTTCTGCAACTTTTTCTACCTCATAACTCCCTTTTGAAATTGCTCTATGTAAAATATCATTTTGATTAGTTGCAACAATTAATTTGTTAATAGGAAGGCCCATTTTTTTTGCTAAATATCCAGCGTACACATCTCCAAAATTTCCAGTAGGAACAGAAAAATTTATGGGCCTATCCTTATCTTCTATTAAAAAATAGCTATAAAAATAATATACACTCTGCGCAATAATTCTTGCCCAATTTATAGAGTTAACCCCTGACATTTTAATTTCATTTGAGAAGTTCTTGTCTGCAAACATTGATTTAACTAGGTTTTGACAGTCATCAAAGTTTCCATTAATTGCAATATTAAATACATTCTGATCTTTTCCAGTTGTCATTAATTTTCTTTGAACTGAAGAAACACGATTGTGCGGATGAAGAACAAAAATATTAACATTTTTCTTCCCCTTAATAGCATCTATTGCTGCTGCTCCTGTGTCTCCTGAAGTTGCTACAACAATATTAATTTTTTGATTTTCATTATTAAGGTAATACTCATAAAAATTTCCTAAAAGTTGCATTGCAATATCTTTAAAAGCTAATGTAGGTCCATGAAACAACTCAAGCACAGATCTATCACCAACTTTTATAAGATTAACAACATTTTTTTTTCTAAATACTGAATAAGATTTATCAATAATATTACTTAAATCATTTTCGCTCATGAAATCACCAATGAAAGTAGAAATAATTTTTTTTGCCAAATCATTGTATTCAAGATTTGTAAAGCTACTAATTTCTGTCTCACTATATTTGCTTAGTGACTCTGGGATAAATAGACCACCATCATCTGCCAGTCCTTTTATAAAAACATCTTTAAATTCAAACGTTTTTTTATTATTTCTGGTACTTATATATTTCATCTAAAAATTTTTTTTCCTAAAATATAAATATATTAAAAGAATTGAAATCGCCATTGAAAACCAAGTAATTGCATACTTTTTATGGTTGTTTGAAATGTTAGCAGTAATCACTTTAGGTTTTGGAGCTTTATAATCTCCGTTTAAATATATTATATATTTAGAAAAATTTTTTCCAGTGTATGAAAAAATATCCTCCCTATTTAAAGTAAACCAGTAGTTTTTATTAATGTCATTGTCAGGCTTAAATGAGTTTGCTTTTGATTGAGTTTTTAATGTTCCAATTATAACATTTGTATCTAAAATATTAATCTCTGCTTTATCTTTTTTATCAAAAGGTATCCAACCTCTATTAATTAAATAATTTTCATTACCTATTAAAATAGGATTAATTACTTCAAATCCAGGTTTTCCACTATCATTTAAATTATATAAATATATTTGCCTATCAAAATCAATTGTACCTGAAGTTCTTATTCTCAAATAATTTTTTTTATTTGATTTTGATAATTCAACTGGATCATTTTTTAAAGAACTGTTAATTTCTGATATTAAATTTAATTTCCAATTTAATCTGTAAAGTTGCCAAGAACCTAATGATATTAAAACTAAAATTATAAAATAAACAAAAACCGAAAATAGAAACTTATTCTTCAAGAGTTAATTATTAACTTCCCCAAACATATATTGCTGCAAATAAGAACAGCCAAACTACATCTACAAAATGCCAGTACCATGCAGCTGCCTCAAATCCAAAATGATGATCTTTTGTAAAATGTCCTTTTTTAGCTCTAGCTAAACATACAGCTAAAAATATTGTTCCAATGATAACGTGAAATCCATGAAAACCTGTTGCCATATAAAACACAGCTCCATATATATGACCTGAGTAATCAAATGTGGCATGATGGTATTCATAAGCTTGTAGTAAAGTAAAAAAGAAACCTAGAATAACTGTTAGTGTTAAACCTTGTATAAATCCTTTCCTATCACCTTCTATTAACGAATGATGTGACCAAGTTACTGTTGTTCCAGAGAGCAATAAAACAAGTGTGTTTATTAATGGAATATCCCAAGGATCAAAAGTTTCTATATCTTTTGGTGGCCAAACGTTTCCAACAAATTCATTTGGAAACAAACTAATGTCAAAATAAGCCCAAAACCATGCAACAAAAAACATTACTTCTGATGCAATAAATAAAGTCATTCCGTATCTATGATGAATTTGCACAACAGGTGTATGATGGCCTTGATGTTCTGCTTCTATTACCACATCTCTAAACCACATATAAGCACCATAAAAAACTAAAGCTAAGCCAAGGTACATGCCCCACGAAACATCGTTATGCATATAAAATATCGTTCCAATTGCTAATACCAAGCAAGAGAATGAAACGTAGATAGGCCAAGGACTTGGGTCTACTAAGTGGTAATCATGTTTTTTTTCAGCTGACATTTTTCGTGATTATGATTGTTTATAGTAATCTGTCGAGAAAAAAGTGTACGACATAGTTACATCTTGTAGATTTTTTGTAGTTGGATCATTCACAAGCTCAGGGTCTAAATAAAAAGTCATTATGTAAGTAGCCTTCTCACCAGCTTTAAGAGCTTGTTTTTCAAAACAAAAACAACCTAATTTACTATAATATTTACCAAAACTTGCCGGCGAAACATTAAAACTTGCCACTCCATAAGTAGTGTCATCTCCATAATTTTCGACTTCAAACTCTATTCTATTAACTTGACCAACCTTAACGTCCATAACATTTGATTTTGCTTTAAAATCCCATTCAAGGTTATTTACATTAGTATCAAATCTAACACTTACAACTTTATCCAATACAATATTTGGTGCTTCTTTAGATACTTGTGTTGTTCCTCCAAATCCAGTTATTCTACAAAACATGTCATAAAGCGGAACTGCTGCAAAAGAAAGGCCAAGCATTAGAAAAAAAATTCCTCCTAATAAAACTGGTGTTAAAGTTTTTTTTTTCATCATAACTGCCTATCAAAAACACCTACATTATAAAGAGTAAAGACAAACAGAAAAACCATAAATGCTAAAATTGCTACAGCAGTTAAAATATTTTTCTTTTTAGTTTTTTTGTCAGGTGTCATCATAAGATTTTATCTATTAAAAAAAGAACAAATATCAGAAATAAATATAAAATTGAATATCCGAATATAGTTTTTGCTTTTTTTGCATTAAATTTATTCTTTTTAAAATTGTAAAGTTCAAAACATAAATAATTATAATATAAGGTTAAAATTAAAGATGGAATTAAAAATACTAAACTAACAAAACCAATTGAGTAAGGCAAAACAATCACTGGAAGCATAATTAATGAGTATATAAAAATATTTAATTTTGTGCTTTCTACTCCATTTGTTAAAGGAAGCATTGGAATTTTAGCTTTTTTGTAGTCATCTGATTTGTATAAGCTTAGTGCCCAAAAATGAGATGGTGTCCAAAAGAAAATTATTAGAAAGAAAGTTATAGGCTCTAACGAAAGAGAATTTGTAGCTATAGTCCAACCAATAACTGGTGGTAAAGCACCTGCAGCACCTCCAATAACTATGTTTTGTGGTGTTTTTCTCTTTAACCAAATTGTGTAAACAAGCACATAAAACAAAATAGTAAACAGCAATAAACTAGCTGATATTCTATTAGCAAAGAAATCGAGAGCAATTACTGAAAATATTGAAAGTGTAACTCCAAAAACCAGAGCTTGATTTCTATTAACTTTGCCTGCTGGTATTGGTCTAAGGCAGGTTCTGGTCATTAAAGCATCAAGATCAGATTCGTACCACATATTTAATGATCCAGCTGCGCCAGCACCGATTGATACCAATATAATTCCAATAATAGCATCTTTTGTTGGAACAATGTTTGGGGCCATCAATAAACCAACAGCACAAGTAAAGATAACTAATGACATTACTCTTGGCTTCATTAGTTTAAAAAGTTCAGAAAAATTAAAAACATCTTCCTGACTTAAGTTTCTATTCTTTAGTTTTGACTTAATCATTAATTCTTAGTTTAAAAATCTAAAAAATTATTAGCTAGTAGATTTTTCAACACCTTCTTCATCTTCAAACTTAGGTAATTCATCAAAAGTATGAAAATTTGGAGGTGATGGAACTGTCCATTCTAACGTTGTAGCACCTTCTCCCCAAGGGTTTTGAGCTGCAGCTTTTTTCTTAGAAAAAGCCCAAATAAGATTTGCAAAAAATACTACAAGACCAATTACAGATATGTATGATCCAATTGATGATATGTAGTTCCAACCAGCAAATGCATCTGGATAATCAGCATATCTTCTAGGCATTCCAGCTAGTCCTAAGAAGTGTTGCGGAAAGAACACAAGGTTAACCCCAATAAAAGTTAACCAAAAATGCAATTGACCTAGAAATTCTGAATACTCGTATCCAGTCATTTTACTAAACCAATAATAAAACCCTGCAAAGATTGCGAATACTGCTCCGAGAGATAATACGTAATGGAAGTGAGCAACTACATAATAAGTGTCATGCATTGCAGTATCAACACCTGCGTTTGCAAGGACAACTCCTGTTACTCCACCAACTGTAAATAAAAATATAAATCCTAAAGCCCAAACCATAGGTGTTTTAAATGAAATAGATCCACCCCACATCGTTGCGATCCATGAAAATATTTTAATACCTGTTGGAACAGCAATAATCATTGTTGCAGCCAAAAAATATGCTTTTGTATCTGTACTTAAACCAACTGTATACATATGGTGAGCCCATACAACAAACCCAACGATACCGATTGCAACCATCGCATAAGCCATACCTAAATAACCGAATACTGGTTTTTTAGAAAATGTTGATATGATATGACTGATCATTCCAAAGCCTGGTAAAATTAAAATATAAACTTCAGGGTGACCAAAAAACCAAAATAGGTGTTGAAATAAAACTGGATCCCCTCCTGTTTGTGCATCGAAAAAGGCGGTACCAAAATTTCTATCAGTTAAAAGCATTGTAATTGCACCAGCTAAAACTGGTAACGATAATAATAATAAAAATGCTGTAACTAAAATAGACCATGAAAATAAAGGCATTTTATGCAGTGTCATGCCTGGAGTTCTCATGTTTAAGATTGTAGTAATAAAGTTTACCGCTCCAAGAATTGATGAAGCTCCAGCTAAGTGTAAACTTAAAATTGCAAAATCCATTGCAGGCCCTGGCTGTCCAGCTTTAGAAGATAAAGGAGGATATATTGTCCATCCACCTCCAACTCCAGTTTGACCTGGAGGGCCATCCATAAAAATAGATAGTATTAATAAAATAAAAGAAGTCGGTAATAACCAAAATGAAATATTATTCATTCTTGGAAAAGCCATATCAGGTGCACCAATCATTATTGGAACAAACCAGTTTCCAAATCCACCAATCATCGCCGGCATCACCATAAAGAAAATCATAATCAAACCATGACCAGTAACTAACACATTATATAAGTGATAATTGCCACCTAAAATTCCATCACCTGGATGCATCAATTCCATTCTCATTAAAACTGAAAACGCTGTACCAATAACCCCTGCAACAATTGCAAAGATTAGATACATTGTTCCAATATCTTTATGGTTAGTAGAATAAGCCCATCTCTTCCAACCAGTTGGCGTATGATGATCGTCGTGTGATGCTGTTTGTGTATACATATTAGTTACTCGCTAGTTTGATATTTTCATTTTCTAATAACGGTTCTTTTGCAAATTTAATTTTTGCACCAGTTAGCCATTCTGCATAATCTTCTTCTGAAACAACTCTAACTGTGATCGGCATAAATGCATGTT
This sequence comes from Pelagibacteraceae bacterium AG-390-L03, assembly GCA_003279685.1. Classification (GTDB taxonomy): domain Bacteria; phylum Pseudomonadota; class Alphaproteobacteria; order Pelagibacterales; family Pelagibacteraceae; genus Pelagibacter. The sequence goes on from QCHA01000001.1 coordinate 201,612, forward strand.
TAATTCCACAGAGCTCAGAACATTGACCATAATAAGTTCCAACTTTTTCAGCTTTAAACCAAGTTTCATTAATTCTTCCCGGTACCGCATCTCTTTTTACACCAAAAGCTGGCAGCGCCCAGGCGTGAAGTACATCATTTGCTGTAATTAAAACTTTAACAACTTTATTTACTGGTACAACAACTTCATGATCTACAGTTAATAATCTTGGTTGATTTTCTTTCAAATCCTTAGTTTCAATCATATAAGATTCAAAGATAATGTTTTCATCTGGATACTCATATCCCCAATACCACTGATACCCTATCGCTTTAACAGTAACGTCTGCTTTTGGAATAGTATCTTGTTTGTATAAAATTTTAAAAGATGGAACTGCCATTACGATTAAAATCAAACATGGAATTAATGTCCATAATACTTCTACTGCAACATTATGAGTTCTAGTTGAAGGATTTGGATTTCTTGAAGCTCTAAATCTAATGCACGCATAAATCATTAAAAATAAAACAAAAACACTTATCGCAATAATTATTGGTAGTAATATTTTATCATGGAAATTTACAATCTCTCTCATCGATGAAGAGGCAGCTTCTTGAAAACCTAATTGCCAGTCTTTGGGCTGGTTCGCTAAAGAGTTTGAGCTAATAAAATAAGTTAGAAATATATATAAAAATTTTTTCATTTTTTTACCCTATATAGATCGTCTTTTAAAAAAATACACTTTACTTTTAGCGACAAAATATCAATTAATTGTGTAATTTATGATCGATATAGCAGAAATTACTGCCGTTTCAGACCTTAAAATGTTTTCATTAATTTTAATTGGCTGAACCCCCTTAAATTTAAGAATCTCTTGTCTTTCTTGCTCTGAGAAATCTCCCTCAGGTCCAATAATTACACAGGTGGGGCTAGCTGTTATCTTTTTAAGATCAATCTTATTATTAGAGGCATTTAAGTCTGTAAATATCAAGTCCATATCATTCTTTAAAAAACTTTCTAAATTTTGTGGCTGTTCAATAGTAGGAACGTTTATGCGATTAGATTGTTCAGCCGCTTCTATAATAACTTTTTCTAGTCTCTCTTTATTAATCTTTCTAACAATTGTTCTATCAAAAATAATAGGTAGAAATTTTGTGACTCCTAATTCAGTTGCTTTCTGTATCATAAAATTAAAATAATTTGATTTGATAGGTGAAAATGCTAACCATAACTCTTTGAAGTTTTCTTTTTGTCTTAATTGTTTCGTAACATTAAATTCAACAATGCTTTTTGAAATTTTCAATATTTTTGCCTCCCACTCTCCACCATTATTGAATAAAGAGAAAACTTCATTTTCTTTAATTCTCATAACTTTACATAGATAATGAGATTGTGATTTATCAAGGGTGGCTGTTAAATTAAGTGATAAACTTTCAGGGTAAAATAATCTAATATTACTCATTAAGATAAATTAGTTTATGAAAAATATTAAAGCAATAATTTTTGATGCATATGGAACTTTATTTGATGTGAATTCAGCTGCTGAGAAATGTAAAGATAAAATTGGTGATAAGTGGGAAAGTTTTGCAAATTACTGGAGAACTACTCAGCTAGAATATACTTGGCTTAGAAGTTTAATGAAAAGACATAAAGATTTTTGGCAAGTAACTGAAGATAGTTTAGATAAATCTATGAAAGCTTATGAAATAGATTCTTCAATGAGAAATGAATTATTAGATCTTTATAAAATTCTTTTACCATTTAAGGAAGTGCCTGAAGTTTTAAAATCACTTAAAGAAAAAGATTTAAAACTTGCTATTCTTTCAAATGGTACACCTGCCCTTCTTAATCAATTAGTTAAAAGCAATAATTTAGATAATTTATTTGATGATCTTTTTTCAATAGAAGAAGTTGGTATTTATAAACCAGACTCTAAAGTTTACGATATACCAATTAAAAAATATAATATTCAAAAAAATGAAATTGCTTTTTTAAGTGCAAATACTTGGGATGTATCTGGTGGAGGTAATTACGGCTTTAATTCTATTTGGGTTAATAGAAATAATAATACTTTTGACAATCTAGATTATGTACCAAAACATCAAGTCGAGGACCTTAGTAAGTTACTTGATATAATATAAAAAATTCTTATGTACGAAGTATGAAAAATATTGAGGTAAGTAAAATCATTGACCCTATTCCAGCATCTGATGGTGCTGGTGTTAAATTAAAAAGAAGCATTGGTGTTGATCCAAATTACTTTGATCCTTTTTTAATGTTAGATGAATTTGGATCTGAAAATAGTGAAGATTATATCGCAGGTTTTCCACCCCATCCTCATCGAGGAATTGAAACAGTAACTTATATGTTAGCTGGAGATTTTGAACATAAAGACAGCACTGGTGGTGAAGGTAGAATGACTGCTGGAGATGTTCAGTGGATGAAAACAGGAAGTGGAATAATTCATTCTGAAATGCCCGCAATGAAAGAAGGTAAACTTCATGGTTTTCAATTATGGGTAAATATGCCTGCCAAACTAAAGATGAGTAAGCCTGAATATATTTACATTGATGCAGACAAAATGAGTATTCATAAAGATGAAGATAAACGGGTAAAAGTCATAGCTAGTAAATTTGAAAATGCTGAAGGCCCTGTAAAAGGTCATAACGTTGAACCAGTTTATTTTGATGTTGAGTTGAATAAAGATAAAGAGTTCAATTTTAAATTACCATCTACTCATAATAGTTTTATTTATTTGATTAATGGTGAAATCGAAGTTGGCAAAAATAAACATAACAATGTTAAAGATAGTACTTTAATTCTGCTAACTAGAGGTGAGGATTTAACCGTGAAAGCTAAATCAGATGCTAAATTTTTACTCATTTCAGGAAAACCAATTAATGAAGAAATTGCAAGAGGTGGCCCTTTTGTAATGAATACTAAAGCTGAAATCTTGCAAGCAGTCCAAGATTATCATAATGATACATTTGTAAAATAATTTATGAAAACAGTAGAAATTAATAAAACTGGTGGTCCTGAAGTTTTAGAGCTTAAAGATATTGCTTTAGATAAGCCAGGACCTGATCAAGTACAAATTGAACAAAAAGCTATTGGTCTTAACTATATAGACACTTACCATAGATCAGGTTTGTACCCATTAAAACTACCAATTGGTTTAGGTTTAGAAGGTGCTGGTATTATTACTCATATTGGAGGAAACGTAAAAGATTTTAAAGTTGGGGATAAAATTTCTTATGCGGGTATTCCATTAGGTTCATATTCAACACACAGAAATTACCCAACTAAAAATCTTGTAAAAGTTCCTAATGATATAGATCTTGAAATAGCAGCAACTTTAATGACAAAAGGTTTAACAACTTTTTATTTATTACATAAAACCTTTCCTGTAAAATCAGGTCAGACAATACTTTTTCATGCTGCAGCTGGTGGTGTTGGTCAAATATTTGGTCAATGGGCTAAAAGTTTAGGGTGCACAGTGATAGGTACTGTTGGATCAGATGAGAAAATAAATATAGCAAAAGAAAATGGTTACGATCATGTAATTAATTATAATAAAGAAGATTTTGCTAAAAAAGTTTTAGAGATCACAGATGGCAAAGGTGTTCCAGTAGTTTACGATGGTGTTGGTAAAGACACTTTAGAAGGTTCTATTGAATGTTTGGCTATAAGAGGAATGATGGTTTCATTTGGAAATGCTTCAGGGCCATTATCAGATATTAATGTTCCAAAGATGATACAACCCAAAGGTCTTTATTTAGTAAGACCTTCAATGCAACAATATCTTTCATCTAGAGCTGAATTAGACGAAGCTTCAAATATTATGTTTGAAAAAATTAGTTCTGGAAAAGTTAAAATTAATATCTTTAAGAAATATAATCTTGATGAAGTTATTCAAGCACATGAAGATCTTGAAGGCAGAAAAATTTTAGGACCTGCAGTTATACTTCCCTAGTCAACTTTTACATCCATATCAGACATATGCAGTTTGAGTGCATTTGTTGAGATGTGTATTTCTCTTATAAAAAAAAGTATTGAGATGATCATCGATAAACAACAAGAACCAAAAATTACTCTAGCACTAAAGACTTCATCAAGGTAAAGAGCAAATACAGTCAACATGTTAAACAAAAACCCAAAAGCCGCAAACATAATTGTCCAACGAAGAAGAGTGATACGTCCACTTAGATTTATAAACTGTTTTTTCCATTCATGAGGTACATGGTTTTCGTAAACATGTTCATCATGAAGTTCTCTAATTAACATACTTAGAGAGTGAAATCTGTTACTGTAGACACTCATTAACAGAGGAATGGCTGGAAACATTAATGCAGTAACTGTGTAATCTATATTCATGCGAATCAGTTTGATTATGAATCTAGCCTTTGTTATTTACAAGTAAATTATGAACCAAATAAACTTATTTATTGAACTCACAAGATTGAAAAGACCCATTGGCTTCATGCTTTTGTTTTGGCCGTGTATATGGGGACTTACAATAGTTTATGATTTTAATTCAGATTTATTAAATTATTTTTTTTATTCTGCACTTTTTCTTTCAGGATCAATACTGATGCGTTCAGCTGGATGCATAGTTAATGACATAGCAGATAAAAATTTTGATAAAAAAGTTGAAAGAACTAAAAATAGACCTATTGCATCTGGCAAAATTTCTACAAAAATTGCATCCATATATGCTTTGTTTTTATGTGGTATTGCTTTTTTGGTATTAATTAATTTCAACAACTTTACGATTTTAATGGCTTTAATCTCTATGCCCTTAGCTTTTACTTATCCATTAATGAAAAGAATTACTTATTGGCCTCAATTATTTTTAGGAATTACATTTAACTATGGGATAATTTTAGCATGGATTTCAATTTCAAATGAGATTTCAATAATACCAATTATATTTTATTTAGGAGCCATATTTTGGACACTAGGTTACGACACAATTTATGGATTTCAAGATATTAAAGACGATGAGATAATAGGGGTAAAATCAACTTCCATAAAGTTTAAAAATGATCCAAAAAAATTTCTATTTATTTCATATTGTATTTTCATTTGCTCACTATTTTTGGTTGGAAAAATGATGGATTTTAAGGTGTATTATTTTTTATTCATGATTATTCCAATATTACACCTGCTAGTATTTCAGGTGAAAAAATTAAATCCTGATTCATCAATCGATTGCTTAATTAAATTTAAAAGCAATAATTTATTAGGAGTAATAATTTTGATTAATATTCTTGTTGGAAAAATAATATAAATAAAATGATTAAATCAAAAACATTCAAAAGACTTTACAAAGATTACACAAAAAAATTTATAGGAAAAATTTTATTAGCTGCTCTCTTTTCAGTATTAGTAGCATTAAGTACCTCGGCAACAGCATGGCTTTTAGATCCAGCTATAGAAAAAATCTTTATTAATAAAGATCAAACTTTGATTATCCTTATCCCAATAGCAATTATTATTGCTTTTAGTGCAAAAGGTATTTCTCTTTATTTTGCAAAACTAATAATGATTAATGTATCTGAAGAAGTTAAAAAAATGTTGCAAACAGATATGCTTAGATCATTTATTAAAGCAGATACTGAAACCATAGACAGCAAACATTCCGGTAAATATATTTCAAATTTGAATTTTGATGTACATCAAATCACAAGAATGTTGGCTGAAGCATTTTTAAGTATTTTCAAAGATGGTCTCACATTAATAGGTTTACTTTGTGTCATGTTTTTTCAAAACTGGAAGCTTTCTTTAATTGCAATTATCATGATTCCACTAGCTTCGATCACTGCCAAAATTTTAGGAAAAAGAATGAATAAAATTTCAACCCAAGCACAAGAAAAATCTGGGGATTTAAATAGATACTTAATTGACCTATTTAAAAACCATAAAATAATTAAAATTTTTCAAAGAGAAAATTATGAAAATATAAGATCTGAAGCATTTGTTAACGATTTAAAAGAAAAATCTGCAAAAATTTCAGCTGTATATATTAGATCGGCACCGGTAATGGAAATATTAACAGGTATAATGATTGCTATTTTAATATTTTATTCTGGAAAATTAATTATAAATGGTGAAATAGCGATAAATAATTTTTTCTCTTTTCTTGCAGCTATGATGCTGGCATACCAGCCTGTAAAAACACTTACAAAAGTAAATATTGCAATCTCACAAGGTTTTGCTGGTGCAGAAAGAATCCTTCCAATTATAGATATTAACAATGAAATTAATTTAAATGAGAATAAGGATAAACTAATTTTCTCTGATGGAAATTTAATTTTTCAAAATGTTAATTTTACCTACAAATCTAATCTAGAGAATAAAGTTCTTCAAAATATTAACGCAAAATTTATTGGTGGTAAAATGACAGCATTAGTTGGTCATAGTGGATCTGGTAAATCAACATTACTAAATATGATACCAAGAATTTATGCCCCAACTGATGGAAGTATACTTTTAGATAATCAAGATATATCAAAATTTAACTTAGCATCCCTAAGAAGTGAGATATCTATAGTAGACCAAAACACAACATTATTTGACGATACAGTTCTAAATAACATTAAATATGCCAAGCCAGAAGCAAGTAATGAAGAAGTTTTTGAGGCTGCAAAACAATCAATGTGTAAAGAATTTATTGATAATTTGGAAAATGGATATGACACAATGATTGGTGAAAATGGAGTAAAATTATCTGGTGGAGAGAAACAAAGATTATCAATAGCAAGAGCTTTCCTAAAAAAAAGTAAAATAATATTATTAGATGAAGCAACTTCATCATTAGACTCGGAAACTGAAGAAAAAATTCAAAAAGCATTAAGTGAATTGACTTTTAACAAAACTACCATCGTAATTGCACACAGGTTATCAACAATTCTTAATTCAGATAATATATATGTTGTTGATAACGGTAAAATTATTGACTCCGGAAAACACGAAGAACTTTTAGCTCAATCAAAAGTTTATAAAAATTTTTATGAACGACAAATTAAAGAGCATTGATGTATTTTTTTTATAGAATAATAACAAACTTTGCAATCATCATTTCACCTATAATCATTTTTTTTCGAATATTAAAAGGTAAAGAAGATGCAAAAAGAGTTGGTGAAAAATTTTGTATTTATTCTCAAAAAAAAACTAATAAAAAGATTTGGATACATGCAGCGAGCGTTGGTGAACTAATGAGTATAGTTCCATTAATTAAAAAATTAGAAAAAAATAAAAAAATAAAAAATATTTTGGTATCAACATCAACAACTAGCTCTGCAAAAATTTTTAAAAAACTTAGATTAAAGAAAACAACCCATATATATTTTCCATTAGATAATAATTATATAGTAAAGAGATTTATTAAATATTGGCAGCCAGAAATAGCAATTTTTATAGATTCAGAAATATGGCCTAATATGATTAGAAATTTACATTTAAGTAATATTCCAATTATAATTATGAATGCAAGAATTACAAAACGAAGTTTTAATAAATGGCAGATTTTTCCAAAATTTGCTTGGCAGGTATTTAGTAAAATAACATTGGCATTGCCACAAAATTTAGAAACTTTAAAATATCTAAAATTATTGAAAGTTAAAGAGATCAAGATAGCAGGTAATTTAAAATATTATGGTCAAAAAAATAATCAAGATCATCTAGCAAAATTATTCAAAAATAAATTCAAAAATTTTAAAGTATGGTGTGCTGCTAGTACTCATCATGATGAGGAAATATTAATTGGAAAATTACATAAAATTTTAAAAAAGAAAGAAAAAAAATTAATTACAATTATAATTCCAAGACACATAAATCGAGCTAATCAAATTATAGATGCTCTAGATAATTTTGGTCTTAATAGCATTACACATTCTTCAAATCAAAAACTTCGAAAAGATACTGATATATATTTGGTTGACAGTTATGGTGAGTCTTCTAAATTTTACAATTTAACAAACGTATCTTTTATTGGTGGTTCAATAATAAAACATGGTGGTCAAAATCCACTAGAAGCTGCAAGATTAGGAAATTACATAATTAGTGGTCCCAATGTTGGTAACTTCAAAGAAATATATACTTTTTTAAATAATCTTAAAATGTCATCATCAACATCTAATATTTTAACAATGGAAAAAATAATATTAAAAAAATTAAAAGCAAAAACTAATAATAAAAATATAAAAAAAATTATTAAAATAGGAAATGATGTTCTTGAAAAAAATTTATTTTATATAAATAAATATTTAATATGAAATTAATCAAACCTCATTTTTGGAAAACCAAAAACTATATTTCATTTACACTTTATCCTTTATCAGTCATTGCATATTTAATTAATATTACTAAAAAATTATCAATTAAGGAAAATTTTGAAATTAAAACCATATGTATAGGCAATATATTTTTAGGTGGAACAGGCAAAACTTCCTTAGCAATAGAAGTAAATGAATTACTTAAAAAAAAATTCAAAACTGTATTTATAAAAAAAGATTATGAAAATCAATTTGATGAAATAAATTTATTAAATAATAAAGGAAATATCATATCATCTAATCATAGAGAAAGTGCGCTTTTATCTGCTGTAAAAAAAAAATATCAAGTAGCAATTTTAGATGATGGCTTACAACAAAAAAATATAAATTATGATTTAAAGATTGTATGTTTTAATTCAGAAAATGCTCTTGGAAATGAATATATGCTTCCAGCAGGACCTTTAAGAGAAAGCATAAATGAAATAAATAATTATGATTGTATTTTTTTAAATGGAGAGAAAAAAAATACTAAACTCTTATCAAAGTTAAAATCTATAAATAAGGATATTAAAATTTTTGAGGGAAAATATAGACCATTAAATTTAAAAAAATTTAATTTAAAAAAAAAATATTTGATGTTTTGTGGTATTGGAAATCCACACGAATTTGAAAAAACTTTAATCAAATATAAATTTAATATTTGTGAAAAAATAATTTATCCTGATCACCACAAACTCACTAAAACTGAACTAAAAAAGTTAAAAGATAAAGCCATAAATGAAAATTTTGTATTAATAACAACTGAAAAAGATTTTTTTCGATTAAACAAAATAGAAAGAAAAGATATTAAATTTTTAAAAATTAATTTAGAAATTAAAGATAAAAAAAACTTTGAAAAATTTCTAATATCAAAATTATGAAAAAATTAATTTATTTTTTAGAGTTCATTTTAATAAAAATTTTATTTATTTTGTTTCAATTAATAGGATATCGATTTGCATCAAATTTAGGTTGTTTTATTGGAAAAACAATTGGTCCAATATTTAGATCAAAAAAATTAATTATTCAAAATTTAGAAAAAGCAAATATTAAACACCGTGACAATCCAAATAAAATTGCCTCTAATGTGCTTGGTAATTATGGAAGAATTTTTGCTGAATATGTTTATTTAAAAAAATTTAGAAACAATGAGCTAAAAAAGTATATTTCAATAGATGGCTTAGAACATTTAGAAAATTTAAAAAAGAATAATAAAAAAGCAGTATTTATTTCAGGTCATTTTAATAATTTTGAACTTATGGCAATGGAAATAGAAAAAGCAGGGATAGAACTTGCAGCTATTTATAGGCCTTTAAATAATATTTTTTTAAACAAAACAATGGAAAAAATTAGAAAAGAAAATATTTGTAAAAATCAGATAAAGAAAGGAAGAGCTGGTAGCCGTGAAATAATTAAAAGTTTAATTAAAGGTAAGTCAATAGCTTTAATGATAGATCAAAGAGTTAGAGAAGGTGAAAAAGTTAATTTTTTTAACAATTTAGCAGCAACTACAACTATACCTGCTCAATTAGTGAAAAAATACAATTGTGAAATAGTGCCTATTTATATTGAGCGAAAGAAATCAAACTATTTTAAAATTTATGTCTCAAAACCAATTAAAGTTAGTAAAACAAAATCAATCTTGGGTATTACTGAGTTTCTTAATAAAGTCCTTGAAAAAATGATTTTAAAAAATGTTGATCAGTGGATTTGGACACATGATCGATGGAAGATTTAAATATCCTCTTTTTCTCTTTTTATTGAAGATTCAACATAAGAAAAATAAGCCTCTTGTTTCTCAACATTCCAATAATTTAAATTTTCTAAAGGTATTATTTTTTTAGAGATAGCACAAATTACATGGTCACCTTCTTCAATAATTTGAAAATTATTAGGCATATATTTTAATTTAGCTAATTTATTTTTCATTTATAAGATATATAAATATTAATATGAAAATTGCAATTATAGGTAGTGGTGGTAGAGAACACGCTTTAGCAGCAACAATATCTAAATCCTCTAAAATAAATGAAATTTTTTGTATCCCTGGAAATGCCGGAACTTCAAAAATTGCAATTAATGTTGAGCTAGATATTAATGAATTTGATAAAGTTCATAAATTTATTAATGACAATTCTATAGATCTAGTTGTCATAGGTCCTGAACAGCCATTAGTGAATGGAATTGTAGACTATTTAGAAAATTTTAACATAAAAGTATTTGGGCCTAACAAAATTGCTTCTCAGCTCGAAGGGTCTAAAATATTTACTAAAAAACTCTGTCAAGAGTATAACATTCCTACTGCTAACTTTGGTATTTTTGAAAATAGAATTGATGCAAAAAAATTTTTAGAAAATTCAAATTATCCAAATGTCATTAAAGCAGATAACTTAGCTGCTGGTAAAGGAGTTTATATTTGCAATAGTAAAAAAGAAAGTTTGATAGCGGTCGAGGAAATATTTGATGGAAAATTTGGAGAAGCTAAAAATGTCCTTATAGAAGAATTTCTTAAAGGTGAGGAGATGAGCTATTTTATAATCAGTGATGGAACCACAATTAAGAGTTTTGAAACAGCTCAAGATCACAAAAGAGTTCTTGAAGGAGACAATGGTAAAAATACTGGTGGGATGGGAGCATACTCACCTTCCAGACTAATAAATAATGAACTAGAAGATAAAATTTTAAGTAAAATTATTAAACCTACGCTAAAAGGGCTCAAAAATCTTGGGACAGAATATAAAGGCTTTTTATATGCTGGTTTGATGATTGTTAAAAATGAACCTTATCTAATTGAATACAATGTTAGAATGGGCGATCCAGAGTGTCAAACTATTCTTCCTAAATTAAAAACTGATTTATTAGAAATAATTGAAGCTTGCTGTGATAAAAAACTTGTAGATTTAAATATTGAGTGGACTAATAAAAAAAGTTTATGTGTTGTTTTATGTTCAAAAGGATATCCAGATACCTATCAAAAAAATATTCTAATAGATAATCTTGAAAATTTTAATCTAGACGAAAACAATTTTATATTTCATGCTGGAACTAAAAAAGAAAACGATGAAATATATGCTATTGGTGGGCGGGTACTAAATTTTATATCCCTCTCAGATAATTTTTTACAAGCTAGAGATGAAGTGCATCGATCTTTAAAAAAATTAGATTGGAATGGTGGATTTTATAGAAGAGATATTGGCTTTAAAGTAATTAATTAATGAGAATTATTGGTGGCAAATTTAAGGGAAAAAAACTACTTGAACCTAATGATAGAGAAACTAGGCCTTTAAAAGATCTTACAAAAGAATCTATATTCAACATAATTAATCATTCAAATAAGTTTTCAATCGATATAAAAAAAGCATACATTTTAGACTTATTCTCTGGAGTAGGTTCTTTTGGTATTGAATGTCTTTCTCAAGGCGCCAGTCATGTAACATTTATAGAAAAATATGAAGGAGTTTTGCCCATTCTCAAAAATAATCTAAATAATTTAAAATCAGAAAAGAATTATGAAATTATTGAGTCTGATATTTTAAATAAGTTTAAATTTAAAAGTTTAAAATTAAGTTATGATGTAATTTTTTTAGATCCACCCTACAAAGAAAAGGCTTTAGAAAATATTCTAAATAAAATAATTGAAAATAAAATACTTAAAGATAACGGTATAATTATTATACATAGACATAAAAAAGAAATTGATGAATTTCCAAAAAATTTTCAATTAATTGATGAAAAAAAATATGGGATTTCTAAAATTATATTTGGATCGTATTCTTAAAGTAAAATTTTCTTAGTTTCTTTTTTTATAAGTTCAACAGCTGGTTGATCAAATGGATTGATCTTTAGAGCTTTACCAATTAATAATGTTTCAAGAATAAAAAAGCAAAAAAGTTCTCCTAGTGTTTTTTCATCTCTTTTTTTAATTTCAAAACTTCTAAATGGAATATTTTTCTTTTTAAAAACAATTTCTGTAGCTTTTTTTTGAGCATACATAATTTGGTTAATATCTTTATATTTTAAATACTTTTGCTCTAACAAAATTGATTCATTATGAATTTTTGCAGAATTATTTTCGTGTGAATAAAAAAATGTAAAAAAATTATTCTTAAAACCATCAAGATATAATTGGATCACACTATGATTATCTTTTGGCATAACAGAAATGATAGGAAGTATACCTTTTTTTTCCTTACCAAGACTTTCAGCTACTAATTGCTGATACCAATTAAATAAATTAGTTGATTGCTCATCATAATTAATAATAATTGAGTTAAATTTTTTTGATTTTAAAAAATAAATTGTAGCTTCTACATTTGAAACTAACGCCTTCATAAAAAATTTATTTTTCACTAAATTATTTAATTGTCTGAAGTTTTTATAATTTAGTCCCATTAATTCCGCTGGCAACATTCCAACCTCTGATAAAACAGAGTATCTTCCTCCTATATAATTATTATGATCAACAACTTCTGCTTTTATTTTTTGCGCAAGTAAACTTAAATAGCTTTCTTTTTTTTCTGTTATAAATAAATTTTTATCTTTCTTTTTGATTAAAATATTAGCATTTACAATAGTCTCAGTTGTATTTCCTGATTTAGATATAATTAAATTATTAAGATTTTTTTTTACTTTTTTATTTTTAAACGAATTTAAATTATCAACAAATATAAATTTTTTTTTTATTTTTTTTTTTAAAAAATCATAAATTGCTTGAGCTCCAAGAGTCGATCCTCCCATTCCTATTATTCGATAATCAAATTTTTTATTAAAATGTTTTGTACTTTTTTTACTAAAACTATCTTTATAAGATTTTAAAAGTGAACTAATTACTTGATTTTTTTCATTTAAAATTAAGTTTAAGTTTTTTTTTACTGTAGAGTTTTTTCTTTTAACTAAAAAGTTTTTAAAACTTATATTCTTAGTAAACATTAATTATTTTTGATTTTATCAAGTATTGACTGTTCAAAGTCTTTATCTGACTCATCAGTTTCTAATTTTTCATTATTATTTTTTTCTCTAATTAATGACTCAATATTATTTGTTTGATCTTCTTCATCTATTTTTTCATTTGATGGGACTGGCAATTTTTCAAAGCTTGGTGGCATAGAAAGAGGAGATTTTTTTTGAACTAAGAATTCCTCAGAAGTGTTTTTATTCTGTGGATCAAATGCTTTCTCAACTGAACCACAATTTGATAACAAAATAGCGCTTAAAATTATTAAAATTGTAGACTTAATATTTTTAATCATTTTTTGCCTTTTCAGTTTTATTATCTACTAACTCAAAAACAATCATACTAAATACGCCTAATGTAATAAATATATCTGATACATTGAAAATAAACCAATGAAAATTCCCAACATGAAAATCTATAAAATCAGGTACAGCATTAAAAAAGATTCTATCATGTAAATTACCTAGCGCTCCACCAACTATCATTAATAACGAATATCTCTTAAAACCATGACTTTTTAGTGACATTATAACTAATATGACAACTATTATCGAAATTATTAAACTTAAAATATTATATAAGTACAAATCATTAAAAGAGAATAAACCAAACGCAATCCCTTTATTCCAAATTAATACAATATTTAAATAGGCAGAATTAAAGATATCTGATCCGAAATTATTTTTATCTAGTTGGATCACGTATATTTTTGTTAGCCTATCTAAAAAATATATTAAAGCTACTATTGTAAGACTTATATAAAAATTTTTATTTAAAAATTTAAATATCATTCAGTGTGTTGTGGACAAGTTTTTCTTGAACATGCGTCCTGAGTAATTTTCCAGCATACTTGACATTTTGAACCTTCTGCTTTGGTAGTTTGAACTTTTGTATCAAAGTTTTCTAAATAAGAGACCTCTGCACTTGAAGTAATACATAGCTCAGAAAAATCTACATCTTTTGAAATATCAGTTAGTTTTTTATCTAAATTAATCTTTAAGCTTGCCTCTAAACTTGATCCAATTTCTTTGCTGGCTCTTTTTTCCTCAATACTAATATTACAGACATTCCTAATATTAATAAGCTCTATCCATTTTTGATTTAAATTTTCATTTTTGAAACTTTTTGGAAACTCTAAAAATTTTGTTAAATGAATGCTTTTATCGTCATTCATTATTAACCTATGTATCTCTTCTGTGGTAAAAGATAGAATTGGAGCAAACCATCTTAATAATGAGTTTAGAATAATATTTAGTAAAATAATTGTAGATTTTCTTTTTTTAGAGTCTTTAGAATCACAATATAAAGAATCTTTTCTAATATCGAAATAAAATGCTGATAAATCTACAGTACAAAAATTTAATAACTCTTTATAAAGATTGTGAAAATCATAATTATTAAAATAATTTTTAAAATTCTCATCTAAAGAATAAATTTTATGAAGCATAAATTGCTCCAATTCAGGCAGCTCAGATAAATTTATTTTTTCTAAATCAATTTCTTCAAAATTATCATTAAGATTTCCAAGTAAATACCTAAAAGTATTTCTAATTTTTCTATAAGAGTCAGCATGCTGATCTAAAATTGAATGATCAATTCTTAAATCCTCTGCATAGTTAGATGAAGCTACCCAAATTCTTAAAATATCAGCCCCATATTTTTTCAAAATATCTTCAGGAGCAATTACATTTCCAAGTGATTTAGACATTTTTAATCCTTTTCCATCAACAACAAAACCATGTGATAAAATTGACTCAAATGGAGCTCTACCCCTTGTTCCACAAGACTCAAGCAGGGATGAATGGAACCATCCTCTATGCTGGTCTGAACCTTCGAGGTACATTGATGCTGGCCATTTTAGATCTTCTCTTTTTTCTAATACAAAAGAATGTGTGGATCCACTGTCAAACCATACCTCAACAATATCACTTAACTTTTCATAGTCTTCTGACTTATATTTTTCACCTAAAAATCTTTGTGGGTTATCAGAAAACCAGCAATCAGATCCTTCTTTTTCATAAATATTTGCAATATTTTCATTAACTTCATCATCAACTAATATCTCTTTTGTTTTTTTATTCACAAAAATTGGGAGAGGAACCCCCCAAACTCTCTGTCTTGAAACACACCAGTCAGGTCTTGTTTCAATCATGGATTTTAATCTTTCTTTTCCTTTGCTAGGATAAAACTTTGTCTCATCGAGAGCTTTTAAAGCTGTCTCTCTCAATTTATGACTTTCCATTGATATAAACCATTGTGGTGTTGCTCTGTGAACCAACGGCGCTTTAGATCTCCATGAATGAGGATAAGAATGTGTTAGCTCTCCATTTGCCAATAATTTTTTTTGTTCTTTAAGTTTTTCAATAACAATTGGATTAGCTTTGAAAATATGATTGCCTTCAAACAAATGAACATTCTTTGTATATTTTCCATCACCGTCAACTGTTTCAATAGCTTTAATTCCATGTTTCAAGCATAAGTTAAAATCATCAGGTCCATGACTTGGTGCACAATGTACGATACCAGTTCCCTGCTCTGTTGTTACAAATCTTGCTTCTAACATAGGGATATCATATTCAAATCCCAAATTGTAAAAGGGGTGATTACAGATTGTATCTTTAAAATCCTTACCTTTAAAATTTTTTATCTCTTTATGATCCTCTATTGAACATTCTTTTATAACAGAGTCTAATAAATCTTTTGCTACAACTATCTTTCGATTTTTAAAATCACCGTCATCATTTAATTCTATCAACACATAATCAAGAGCTTCATTATAAGCCAAAGCTTTGTTTGCTGGTATTGTCCATGGAGTTGTTGTCCAAATAATAATCTCACTTCCTTCAAGCTCTTTAATGTTAGATGATTTTACAGGAAAAGAGGTATAGATCGTATCAGATTTAT
Organism: Pelagibacteraceae bacterium AG-390-L03; assembly: GCA_003279685.1. GTDB lineage: Bacteria > Pseudomonadota > Alphaproteobacteria > Pelagibacterales > Pelagibacteraceae > Pelagibacter. The sequence goes on from QCHA01000001.1 coordinate 217,764, forward strand.
GATCTTGATATTCAACTTCAGCATCAGCAAGCGCAGTTTTTTCAACTGTAGACCACAAAACAGGTTTAAACCCTCGGTATAAACTACCTTCTTTTAAAAATTTTCCTAATTCTCTTACAATTTGAGCTTCTGCACCATAACTCATTGTAGAGTAATAATTTTCCCAGTCACCTATAACACCTAGTCGTTTAAATTGTCCTTTATGAACCTCAATCCACTTTTCTGCAAAAGATCTACATTCTTTTCTAAACTCAACAATTGGAACTTCATTTTTATTTTTTTTATTTTTTTTATATTGTTCTTCTATTTTCCACTCGATTGGCAAACCATGACAATCCCATCCTGGAACATATATCGAGTCTTTACCATCCATCTGATGAAATTTTACTATAATATCTTTTAAAATTTTATTTAGAGCTGTACCCATATGTATATTGCCATTTGCATAAGGAGGGCCATCATGTAAGACAAACTTTTCTTTGCCTTTGCTAGATTGTCTAAGCTCTTTATATAAATTAATTTTTTTCCAATATTCTAAGATTTCTGGCTCTCTTACTGGCAAATTAGCCTTCATAGAAAAAGCTGTCTTTGGAAGATTGATTTGCGAATTACTCATTATGCTCTCTTTGCTATTTTCAAATCCAATTTAATTTGAGATTTTAAATTATTAATATTTTTAAATTTCTTCTCTTTTCTTATAAATTTAAAAAACTCAACTGATAAGTGCTTATTATAAAGATTTCCAGAAAAATTAAACAAATGAACCTCTAGTAAGATTTTTTTTTGATCAAATGTTGGTCTAAAACCAAGATTTGCTATCCCTTTAAGAGTTTTAAAATTATTTTTTCTTGAAACCCTTACGGCATACACTCCTGGTTTAGCCAGGATATAATCTTTAATATCTATATTACATGTTGGAAACCCAATTTTTTTTCCAAGTTGCCTACCTTTTTGAACCATTCCTTCTATACACCATTTTCTACTTAATAATTTATTAGCTCTTTCTAAAAAACCTTTCTCCAAATAACTTCTAATTAAAGAGGACGAAACTATTTTTTTATTTATTAAAAGAGGTTTTGGTTTAATAACTTGATAATTATACTTTTCTTCATTTTGAATTAAAAACCTTACATCTCCTTCTCTTTTGTTTCCAAATCTAAAATTATTACTTACAAATATAAATCTTGCTTTTAATTTTTTTGATAAAATATCTTTAATAAAGTTGATCGATTTTGTTTTTGAAAAAGTTTTATCAAATTTTTTAGTTACAATAAAATCAACTCCAAAATTATTTAATAAATTTAATTTTTGATTTATACTAGACAATCTAAAGTTTTTTATAGATTTATTAAAAAACATTTTTGGCATTGGATCAAAATTAATTACACCAACTTTTAATTTATATTTTTTTTTATATAATTTAGCTAATTTAAATAGTTTTTGATGACCTAAATGCACTCCATCAAAGTTACCAATTAAAATTATTGACTCTTTATGATTTTTATTAATATCGAAATTTTTATATAATTTTACCATTTTAAATCTGACTGTATAAAGTTTACAATTGACTCATATTGTTTTGATACTTTTTCTATTCCTTTATTTTGGATTTCATTCTTATGCACCCCATTAGAAATTAATAAAGAATCATAATTTAAAAGATTTGCACCTTTAATATCAGTATTTAGATTGTCTCCAATTGATAAGATTTTTTTATTATTATTATCTATTGATTGATTATAAACCTCCGGATAAGGTTTACCAAAGTAAATGACTTCTCCTCCCATTTTTTCAAATACCATTGCAACTGATCCAGCACATAATTGCCTTCTATTTCCTTTGTCAGCAATTAAGTCTGGGTTTGTGCATATCATTTTTTTATCTATATAGCTTTCAAGCAAATCTTTATAAAAATTTAAATCTTTATCATGCTCATCAAATAAACCTGTGCAAAGTAAATATTCACAATCATTAATTTTACTTGATTTATTATTTTTAAAATCTCTAAATAAATCAAAATCTCTTGGTGGACCAACATGATAAAATTTTTGAGATTTATGCTCTTTTTTAAGATAGCTTATTGAAGCCTCTCCAGAAGTAAAAACATGATTTCTCAAATTTTCATCCATTCCCATTTTTTTTAAAAAATCTTTAACTGGCTGAATAGGTCTTGGTGCATTTGTTAACAATACAAAATTTTTATTTATCTCTAGTAATTTTTTAAGAGTAAAAATTGCATCTTCATGAAGTTTGATGCCATTATGCATTACCCCCCATAAATCGATGTAAAAAAGGTCATAATTTTCAGCAATGGACTTCAAGCCTTCAGAATCTAAATTTTTAGTCATTAATTAAGGTATAAACCATAAAATCCTTAATTTCCTAAGATTTTTCATAACTTATTTTTCATAATATCTTGAAAAAGCTAGGTCAGTATCTATATGAGGCAGATATCTAATAAGGAGAATTTATGAAATTTAAACCGTTACATGACAGAGTATTAATCGAAGTTTTAGATAGCAGTGAAAAAACTGCTGGTGGAATAATCATCCCAGATACAGCACAAGAAAAACCTCAGGAGGGAAAAGTAGTAGCTGTTGGTGGTGGAGCTAAAACAGAAGATGGAAAATTAATTCCAATGGATGTTAAAGTTGGTGACAAAGTTTTATTTGGCAAATGGTCAGGAACTGAAGTCAAAATTGATGGAAAAGAATACAGCATAATGAAAGAGTCTGACATTATGGGTATTTCAGGTAAATAATTTAATTTAAAGGAGAAAGTAAAATGGCAAAAATAATTAAATTTGACGCTGAAGCAAGAGCGGCAATGATGAGAGGTGTCAATATTTTAGCTGATACCGTTAAAGTTACTTTAGGCCCAAAAGGCAGAAATGTTGTAATGGATAAATCTTATGGTGCACCAAGAATTACTAAAGATGGTGTTTCTGTTGCTAAAGAAATTGATCTTGAAGATAAATTTGAAAATATGGGTGCTCAAATGGTTAAGGAAGTTGCTAGCAAAACTAATGAGGAAGCTGGTGATGGTACAACTACTGCAACTATTTTAGCTCAAGCAATAGTTAAAGAAGGCATTAAGTATGTAACAGCAGGCATGAATCCTATGGATGTGAAAAGAGGAATTGATGCGGCAGTAGAAAATGTTAAAGAAAACTTAATTTCTTCTGCTAAAAAAGTAAAAGATAGTGATGAGATTGCTCAAGTAGGAACAATTTCTTCTAACGGTGATAAAGAGATAGGTTCAATGATTGCAAAAGCTATGCAAAAAGTTGGGAACGAAGGTGTTATTACTGTTGAAGAAGCAAAAGGAATTGATACTGAACTTGATGTTGTTGAAGGTATGCAGTTTGATAGAGGTTACTTATCTCCATACTTTATTACTAACAGTGATAAAATGACAACTGAGTTAGATAATCCATACATCTTATTACATGAAAGTAAATTAACTAACTTACAACCAATGGTTCCATTATTAGAGGCTGTTGTACAATCTGGTAGACCTTTAATGATCATCTCTGAAGATGTTGAAGGAGAAGCACTAGCTACTTTAGTTGTAAACAAATTGAGAGGTGGTTTAAAAGTTGTTGCTGTAAAAGCTCCAGGATTTGGTGACAGAAGAAAGGCTATGCTTGAAGATATTGCTATACTAACGGGTGGCCAAGTAATTTCGCAAGACCTAGGAATTAAACTTGAAAATGTCAAACTTGAAGACCTTGGATCTTGTAAAAAGATTAAAGTAGATAAAGATAACAGCACAATAGTTAGTGGTAGCGGTAAAAAATCAGATATTGCAGCAAGATGTGACTCGATTAAAAAACAAGTTGATGAAACTACATCTGATTACGATAGAGAAAAACTTCAAGAAAGACTTGCTAAGTTAGCAGGTGGTGTTGCAGTTATCAAAGTTGGTGGTGCAACTGAAGTTGAAGTTAAAGAAAGAAAAGATAGAGTTGAAGATGCTTTAAATGCAACTAGAGCCGCTGTTGAAGAAGGTATTGTAACAGGTGGTGGATGTGCACTTTTATATGCTGCTCAAAACCTTGATAAAGTAAAAGCTAGAGGTGATGATCAAAAAGCAGGTATAGATCTAGTTAGAAAAGCACTTGAAGCTCCTATCAGACAAATTACTAAAAATGCTGGCGTAGATGGTTCAGTAGTAGTTGGTAAATTGTTAGAACAAAAGAAAAATTCATATGGATATGATGCTCAAAGTGAAGAGTATTGTGATATGTTTGCAAAAGGGATCATTGACCCAGTTAAGGTTGTGAGAACTGCTCTGCAAGATGCTGCATCTATTTCTGGATTATTAGTAACTACAGAAGCTATGATCGCTGACAAACCAGAAGAAAAAGATGCTGCTGGTGGAATGCCTGGTGGAATGCCTGGTGGAATGGGCGGCATGGGAGGAATGGGTGGAATGGGAATGTAATCCCGTCTATTTTAACCTAAAAATTCTAAAACCCCCGTTGATTAACACTTCGGGGGTTTTTTGTATCTGGTAAGTGCAATGTATATTTAATAAAGTCTAGAAAGCACTATTTATTATTCACTTGAAGAGGTTTTTTATTATTTTATGATGTATAAATTAACAAAGATTACTAAAATTAAAATCATATATGAAATATTTTCAATCAATGGTTAATTTTGCTATTTTTAATGATTAATTTTAAATCTCAGACAAGAAAAATAATCTTTATATTTGCTATCTTCACTATTCTATCATTTTTTTTAATAATTTTTTTTAGTTCAATAGTCAATCTTTACGACAAAAAAGAAAAGATCTTGAGAAAAATAGGTTTTGGAGATCATGATTATCATAATTTTTTAGCTAATCCGACATTACAGTCAGATCGTCAAGTGCCACCTAAAGATATAAATGATTTAATTATAAATAATAATAGTGAAATTTTAGGCCAATGGTCTGCGCCAGTAGATTGGGGTGTAACTGCAATTCATTCCATTTTATTACCTGATGAAACAGTTATGACTTTTGGCTCCTATGGTATTCATAAAAAAGAACACGATAAAGATATAAGATCAGATAAAAAGATAACTATTACAGATGGTACTGAGCTAAATAGGGATGGAGGTGGAATTCAATGGGAAGGTCACTCTGTAAATATTGGGATAGATTTTGATATCTGGGATCCAAAAAAAGGTGTTGATGATGATTCTCATACTTTAATAGAAAATAAAGTAGTAATGGATTCATTCTGCTCAGTTGTGAGAGTTTTAGACAATAACAGAGTTTTTATCATAGGTGGAAACAAAGATCGAACTACAAAACTACCAGATACTCAAAATCAAACAATGATTTATGATATTAAAAATAAGAGATTTTCTTTATCAAAAAATTTAAATTTTAAAAGATGGTATGGTTCAGTTGTTATTACTGGAGATGAGAAAATGTTTATTTTTGGTGGAAAAGATATAGTAACAGGTAAAGTAAGTACTATCCCAGAAATGATTGATTTAAAAAATATTGATCAAGGATGGCAAATATTAGAACAATCAGAAAATGACGATTTATTTGGTGACAAAGAAATTGATGAGTGGAGTTATCCAAGATCATTTTTATCTTCAGATGGAAATATTGTAGGTATTTCTTATAACAAGACTTGGGTTATGGATTTAAACAATGATAATAGAGTTTCAAAAACAGGCGAAATACCACTTGTAAAAGGTGGAATATCAAAAGTCTTGGGGCCAGCTAATCCAGGTGCAGATGATTATAAATATAATTTAAAATTATTAAACATAGGAAGCGCGGTAGGTTCTCAAAATTCTGTAGTAATGATTGATAAAGATAAGGTTTTAGTTTTTGGAGGAAAACAGAAGGAGAAAGAATATTCGTCATCAAACAAGGTATTCCTTATAGATTTTTCAAATTCATTTAAACCTATAATTGAAGAATTAAAATCAATGAATTTTGCTAGAGCTGATGGGGATGCAACTATCTTACCTGATGGAAATATTTTTATTAATGGAGGTCAATCTTACAATGAACAATATAGTGTATTTACTCCAGAAATTTATAATCCTAATACACAAACAACTAAGAATATGAGCAATTCATATTTTAGAAGAAATTACCATTCTACAAGTTTATTATTGCCAGATGGTAGAATTTTAACAGCTGGTGGAGATGTTTGGAATGCTGAAATTTTTTATCCTCCTTACTTATTTACAAAAGATAAAAATAATAAAACAGTTCTAGCTGAAAGACCAAAAATAATAAATTTAGAGAAAAATATTAAAAGAGGCCAAAATATTGATATTGGTATTGAGGGGGTAGTCTCAAAAGTAAGTTTAATATCAACAGGCTCAACAACACACGCTCAAGGATCTGAAAGTAAATTTAGAGATATTGATTTTGTAAAATTATCAAATAATAAAATTCAAATAAAATTAGATAATAATTCAAATAATATACAAAATGGAACATATTTGTTATTTATATTAAACTCCAAAGGTACACCTTCGGAAGGTAAAATTGTTTTTATAAATTAATTCTAAAAATTATTTTGCAAAGAAATTAAAAGACTAATTTTTTTATAATCATTTATTGAATTAAATGTTATAATTTTTATATGTCAAAAAGATATAGTGGAAAATCATTTAAAGACTCTAGCGTAAGTAAAAAACCAAAATTAAGTCTGAAAGAAAAGAGAAAACAGAAAAAAGAAAAGACTAAAAAATCTTAAGATTTGGTTCTTTTTTTACTGTGTTTTTTAAAACTAAATTTTTTTAGTCTGCTATTTCTGCTTTTAAATTTTTTTTTTCCTTTAAAACTAAATTTTCTTTTCTCTGTATCTGAAGATGTATTTTCTGAATGTTTTCTGCCAAAATACTTGGGATTGTTTGTAAAGCCAGATAGTTTTGAGTTATTTTTTTTTGAATTACTTGATTTTCCTCTAAAACCAAAACTTTTTTTCTCTCCATCTCTTGATGATCTCTCTAATCTACCTTTACCATAAGATTTTGGTTTATCTCTAAAACTTAATGAACGATCTTGTCTACCTTTTCTAAAAGATCTTTTTTCATCTCTAGCTTTTCTTTTTTTATTATTAGGTCCCTTGCCTCTTCTTTTGATTTTTGAATTTCTTCTTAGACCACTAGGTGCTGGTTTGAAATTTGGATCAATCAATTTGTTTATAGAATTCCACATTGATATATCATCAGGTGTTAAAAAGGTTAAGGCAGATCCTTCAGATCCTGCTCTAGCAGTTCTTCCAATTCTATGAATATAGTCTTCTGGAACTTGTGGCAAATCATAATTAATTACATGTTGAATTAAAGGAATGTCCAAACCTCTTGCTGCAACATCTGTTGCAATTAAAATTCTCTTTAATCCTTTTCTAAAAGAATTAATAACACGATCTCTTTTGCTTTGACGAAGGTCTCCATGAATAGCATCTGCTGAATGACCTTCTTCTTTAAGTTTTTTAACCATTTTATCAGCACCTCTTTTAGTCTTAACAAAAACTAAAATAGAACCTTTTCTAGATAAAAATTGATCAATTAATTCATTGTACTTATTTTCTTTAAAAACTTGAAGGGTTTCTTGCTTGATCTTTGCAATTGGAACTGATGTAGCTCCTGTAGAAATTCTTTCAGGTTTATTTAAATATCTATCTGAAATTCTTAAAATATTTTGAGGTAAAGTTGCTGAAAATAATAATGTTTGATGTTCTTTTGGTACAAATTTTAAAATCATTTCTATTTGTGGAGTAAACCCCATATCTAACATTCTGTCAGTTTCATCTAAAACCAAATACTTTGTGGCTGATAAATTTAAGCTTTTTCTTTTTAAATGATCATTAATTCTTCCTGGAGTTCCAACTATTATTCTAGATCTATTACCTAGTTGTCTAAGCTGTTTTTGCATTGACTCTCCACCAATAAGCAAAGCTGACTTAATAATTATTTTATCACTTATAATACTTTTGATTGCTTCCATCACTTGAGTAGCCAGTTCTCTTGTTGGACACATAACTAATGCAAAAGCATTTTTATCTAAAATTAGCTTATTAATTAAAGGTATGCTAAAGGCTAAAGTTTTTCCTGTTCCTGTTTGAGCTGTCCCTAAAATATCTTTTCCCTCTAGGGCAGCAGGGATCGCCATACCTTGAATGGGAGTTGGTTTTATAAAATTCATTTTTTTTAATGAATTTTTTAATGAGTCTTCTATTTTGAGTAATTTAAAATTTTCCATTTAATGATTTAGAGGATTTGATCTTGATTCTATTTTGCTTCTAGTTTTATTGCGATATCTATATGTTTTTAAAACAATCACAAGAAATGAATTATTCATTAAAGTCAATTTACTAAGTAATTACTGTCTTTTTTTAAGTTTTCAAATCAAAGAATTAATGTATAAGAGCCACAATTTATGAGCAACAACATCAGAAACATCACCATCATTGCACATGTTGACCATGGCAAAACAACTATGATTGACAACCTTATGAAACAAAGTGGTTCTTTTAGAGAGAATGAAATTGTTGATGAAAGATTAATGGATTCTGGTGAGTTAGAAAAAGAAAGAGGAATTACTATTCTAGCTAAACCTGCATCAATTAATTGGCAAAACTCCAGAGTAAATATTATTGATACACCTGGTCACAGAGATTTTGCTGCGGAAGTAGAGCGTGTATTGAGTATGGCAGATGGTGCGTTACTTCTGATAGATTCTGCAGAAGGTGTAATGCCTCAAACAAAATTTGTATTAGCTAAAGCTCTTAAACAAGGGTTAAAACCAATTGTTGTAATCAATAAATTAGATAAAGCAGATCAAAGAGCTAACGAAGTATTAGATGAAACTTTTGATTTATTTGTGAGCTTAGATGCTAATGAAGAACAACTTGATTTTCCAGTTTTATATGCAAGTGGTAGATCTGGATGGGCTAGTAAAGAAGTTGATGGTCCTAGAGAAAATCTACACCCATTATTAGATTTAATAATTGAACATGTTGAACCAGCTGAGCTAGATAAAACTAAACCTTTTGCTATGTTATCTACACTATTATATGCAGATAGTTTTTTAGGAAGAAGTTTGGTTGGAAGAATATCTCAAGGAACCGCAAAAGCTAATCAACCTATTAAAGCGATAAATCTTAAAGGTGAAAAAGTAGATGAAGGTAAATTAACAAAAATTTTTAGATACGAAGGAACTAAAAAAGTTCCGATTGAAATAGGTGAGGCTGGAGACATAGTGGTGATTGCAGGATTAGAAAAAGCAAATGTTGCAGACACAATTTGTGACCCTGAATTACACGAACCAATTCCAGCAACTCCAATAGATCCTCCTACTATGTCTATTACAATAAGTGTTAACAGTTCACCTTTAGCAGGAACTGAAGGAAAAAAATTAACAAGTACACAAATTAGAGATCGATTGGTATCAGAAGCTCAAAATAATGTTGGTATTACTTTTTCGCAAAATACAAATGTAGACTCTTTTGTAATTAGTGGTCGAGGTGAATTAATGCTTGAAATTTTACTTACACAAATGAGACGTGAAGGTTTTGAAATGACTGTCAGTCCTCCGAAAGTATTATTTGAAAAAGATGAAGCAGGAAATAAACTCGAACCTATTGAAGAAATAACTGTTGATTTAGATGAAGAATTTTCCTCAAAAATAATTGACTCTATGAACAGAAGAAAAGGTAAACTTTTAGATTTAAAAGATACTGGAAAAGATAAAAAAAGATTAGTGTTTCATGCACCAACTAGAGGATTAATGGGTTACACAAGTAGATTCTTAACTCTAACAAAAGGAACTGGTGTAATTAATAGAATTTTTCATGGATATGGGAAGTTTGAAGGTGAAATGGATGGTAGAAAAAATGGTGCTCTAATTTCAATGTCGACAGGAAAAGCGGTAGCATTTGCAATATTTAACCTACAGGCTAGAGGTGAAATGTTCGTAACTCATAACGATCCGGTTTACGAGGGAATGATTGTGGGATTAACTCCCAAACCTGGTGATATGATTATAAATGTGATGAAGGGTAAGCAGTTAACTAACATGAGAACACAAGGTACAGATGAAAATGTTGTTCTTACACCAGTAAGACAAATGTCGATTGCTGAACAATTGAGTATGTTAAATACTGATGAAGCTTTGGAAATTACTCCTAAGTCACTTAGATTAAGAAAAGCTATTCTTAATCCTCATGATAGAAAAAAAAGCGAAAAATCTGGCGCTGCAGCCTAATTAAATAATCTATTAACTAAAAATAATCCTAGAGCTACACAAGGTCCTATTCCAAAAGCAAATAATATAGTTCCAATTCCAACTGTTCCTCCTAAATACCATCCAACACTTACCACTGAAATTTCTAAAGTTCCTCTAACTGCAGCTATAGGAAAATTTGTAAGTTTTTGTAAACCTACCATTAAACCGTCTCTTGGACCCGCACCTAAATTTGCAACTAAATAGATACCTCCACCAATTCCAACTGTTGTTACTGATATGACAGCTAAAATTAATTGACCAATATAGTTGGAAGGAGTTGGAACAAACTTGATACAAAGATCAATCATTATTGCAATTATTAAAGCATTTAAAATAGTCGCAATACCTGGTTTTTGACCAAGTGGTATCCAAAAAATTAAAACAGTGACACTTATTAAAAATGTAAGTATTCCAATGCTTAGGTTAACATTTAGAGAGAGTCCTTGAGCTAAAACACTCCAAGGAGAAGCTCCCGTAAACGAAACTATTAATAATCCTTCACCCAAACCAAATAACATTAAGCCAAAACAACAAAAAAATAATGTCGAAAATTTTGGTTTAAAATTATACGGTTTTTCTGAGCTCCAATTTACTTTTGGTATATTCTTTATTTTTAAAAACATTATTTAATAAATTACTTCTTTTAAATTCAAAGTCTATTAAAGTAATTACTTTATGAAAAAATTTTTATTCTTTATTTTTTTATTGATCTATTCATTTAATAGTAATGCTCATATGGCTCATTATAATAAATTTAATAAAATAGAGATGGAAATTTTGAGAGATGGTGAAGTTATTGGTTACAATTATTATTTTTTTAAGAAAGATTCAGACAATACAACTGTTACAAATCAATTAAAATTTACAGTTAAATTATTTGGAGCAACTATTTTTGAAGTTGAAAGTTTTGGTGAAGAAAAATATGTTAAAGACAAATTAGTTTCTTTTAATTCAAAAACTCGTCAAAATAAAAAAGATAAATATGTTCAATTAAAGATAAATGAAAAAGAAAATGAATATGATATTAAAGGATCATCTTATACAGGCAGCACATCAGTAGAAAACGTGATTGGAAATTGGTGGAATCATAAAATTCTTCAAGCAAATTCTCAAATAAGTCCAATTTCTGGTAGTATTAAAGAGCAAGTGGTCACATTTATTAGCAAAGAAAAAATTGAATTATATGGAAAAACTTATGAAGTAGAACATTTTAAATTAACTTCAAAAGATATGTCTCTTCCTAAAGACAAAAGATTAAATTTTGACATTTGGTTTGATAAAAAAAATTATTTAATTCTTAAAGTTGCCTATTCTCGAATGGGAAACTGGGAGTATAGAGTTAAAAAATTTGAATAAATTTATTTAATAATTTTTTTATAAAGATCATTGGCACTTATCCAACCCGCTTCAAGTCTTGGTCCCACAAACCAATCTGCACATATTCCTAAATTTAATTTAGAATTCCAATAACTTTTTATCTTTAAAGGGTTTGAGTTTGATGAATATTTCCACCCATGATTAAGGGAAAATAATATTTTAGTTTTCTTAATACCTGTAAGTTTGAAAAAGAGATCAATAAGAATTTTAGAATTTATATCTTTATTTTCTCTGTTTTTGTTAATCTTTTTATTTGCCCAATTATGAGTGCTTTGCAGAGTCCATAAATCTTGATAGCTTTGAAATCTTTTTTTACTGTTTTCTTTCGCAGCCCAACCCAAAATTTTATCATCAAATAAGTAACTACTCACATTTTTATTTGTTCTTTTTATTACAAGCATAACTGTAATATTAGCGTCCATCTTAACTTTTTTTTTTATAAATGGAGCTTTTATAAAATTTCTAGATAACTTTGATAATTGAGGAAATGGACAAGTTAAAATTAGTTTTTCATAAATCTTCTTATTTCCATCAGAAAAAGTAAGGACCCATTTTTTTTCTTTATAGTCAATTTTTTTTAATTCTGTTTGAAAATAACATTTAATATTTTTTAAAAGATATTTGCTAATATCGTTATTCCCTTTTTTACCGATTATCTTCAAATGATTTTTATTTTCATTTTTAAATTTATTTAGAAATAGGTGTTTGCCACTCCATTTTTTTAGTATTTTTTTTTTTATTAAAATATTAATAAACTTTTTAAAAGCTGAAGTTTTAGGTGAAATATATTGTAACCCATGATCAAATCCTTTAACTTTATCTAATCTCTTAAAAGAAGACCTGCCTCCAGGCCCTCTTGCTTTATCAAACATATCAACAGAGTATTTTTTACTTAAAAGATTAGCAATTGTTGCCCCTGAAATACCTGAGCCAATTACACAATACCTGTTCATTTGCCAGCAACAGTCATTCCATCAATCATCATAGTTGGTGAATTTACTGAATACTTAAATTCTAAATCATTTGCTAGTGTAATCTTTTTAAACATTTCATTAAAATTTCCAGCTATAGTTATTTCATTTACTGGATATTTAAATTCACCATCTTCAACCAAAAAACCAGTAGCACCTACTGAATAATCACCTGTTACAAGGTTTGTTCCATGGCCTATAGTCTCAGTTACATATAAAATTTTAGAGTGACTTTTTAACAAATCTCTATAACTAATTTTTCCATTTTCAAAATAAAGATTAGTACTACCACCACTTCTTCCATTAGATTTTAAATTTAGTTTTTTTCCATTGTAAGTATCGACTAAATAATCATTAAGAATTCCACTTTTCACTAAATTTAATGTTTCTGTTTTAACTCCTTCTGAGTCAAAACACTTAGAGCCCATACCTTTAATTAGATCAGGTTTATCAGTAATATTTACAGAATTAGAAAAAATTTGTTGATTTACTTTATCTTTAAGAAATGATGTTCCTCTTGCTATTGATGAAGCAGAGATTGCACCCGCAAAAGAACTTAAAAATCCTTTTGATATTCTTTTATCAAAAATAATACTTATTTTGTCACTTCCAATTTTTTTGGGACTAAGTTTTTTTATAGTTTGTTCAGCAGCAACTTTACCAAGTTCTAAAGGGTTTGAGATATCACTTAAGTGACATTTGCTTGTGAATTCATAATCTCTTTCCATACTATTCTCATTTTTTGCAACTGTTACGCATGATGCAGTAAATGATGATGATTTGTATCCATTACAAAAACCATCACTATTTGCTAAGATAAAGTTTGATTTATTTTCTGTAAAACCTGATTCTGTGTTTACGATTTTGTTATCAATTGAAGCTGTTTCCTCTAATTCTTTTAAATAGTCTATTTTTTTATCATTCTCTAAATGAGATTGATCATATAAATTTAAATCTTTAATATTTTTCGCTAATAATTCTTTATCAGGTAATGAATTAAATTCATCTTCTGGGGTAATTTTTGTAGTTTCAAAGCATTTTTCAATTAATGTTTTTAAATTGTCAGTTAATAAATTTGATGAAGATATTGATGATTTTTTTTTATCTATGTAAGTCTCAATACTTATTGCCAAACTATCAGATCTATTTGATTCATCTAAAACTTTATTTCTAAAACTTACTGTCTCTGAAATTGAATTTCCTACAGTTACACTTGCATCAGTTGCTCCAAGTTTTTTAGCTAAATCTAAACAGTATGAAGCCTTTGATTTTAAATACTCTTGGTCTTTAATCATGATTTATAGTTTTGTTCCACCAACAGTCATTTTATCTATTAAAATAGAAGGTTGAGCTACTCCAACTGGTACGCCTTGACCCGCTTTACCACAAGTTCCAATACCTGGATCCATCATCATATCGTTTCCGACCATTGATACTTCTTTTAAAATTGATGGACCATCGCCTATTAAAGTTGCTCCTTTAATTGGTGATCCAATTTTACCATTATTTATTTCGTAAGCTTCTGTACAATTAAAAACAAATTTTCCAGATGTAATATCTACCTGTCCTCCTCCGAAACTTACCGCAAATATTCCTTTATCAACTGATTTAATCATTTCATCTTGAGTTTGATTTCCACTTAACATCATTGTGTTTCTCATTCTTGGAAGCACAATATGTTTATAATTTTCTCTTCTGCCGCTACCTGTAGATCTAGTATTCATCAATCTTGCATTTAATCTGTCTTGCATAAAATTTTTTAGAATTCCATTTTCAATTAAAACTGTTCTTTCTGTAGGTGTACCCTCATCATCAATAGTTAAACTACCTCTTCTTTTATCTATAGTTCCATCGTCAACAATCGTTACTCCCTCGCTAGCAACTTTTTGACCCATTAAATCGTGAAATGCAGATGTTTTTTTTCTATTAAAATCACCCTCTAAACCATGACCAATAGCTTCATGAATTAGTATAGCAGGCCAGCCAGGACCTAAAACAACTTTCATTTCACCAGCTGGAGCTGGCTTACTATCTAAATTAACTGAAGCAATCCTTAATGCCTCTTCACAAACATTTTTCCAATTATCATTTTTTAAATAATCATCATAAGATTGTCTTCCACCTATCCCATACACACCCGTCTCTTTTCTTCCATTTTTTTCAAGCATAACCGAAACATTAAACCTAATTAAAGGACGAACGTCAGTTAAAGCTTCACCACCAGAACGAATTATTTCAATAGATTTTTGTTCCCCACTAAAACTAGCTGTCACCTGTTTTACTGTTGAGTCTTTTTTGCGTAAATAATTATTCACTTTATTTAAAACTTCTAATTTTGCATCTAATGTTTTTTGCTCAATAGGATTAATATCATCATAAAATTTATTATTAGTTTTTGGAATTTCATGATTATAAGTTCCTTTAATTGATTTAAGTGTAGATTTAAGATTTTCTGCAGAGTTTTTTAAAGCATCTTTAGATATTTCATTTGAATGAGAGTAAGCAACTACATCATTAGAAATTGCCCTAAATCCAAAACCAAGATCAGAGTTATAATTTGAACTTTTAATTTTATTATCATCTAATAAAATTGACTCTGATTTTGAGTTTTCAAAATATATCTCTCCATCATCACAATTTTTTAAAGTTTCAGATACAATTTCATCCACATCTTTTCTGGTTAAGTCTGATTTTTCAAAAAAATTACTCATAAATACTACATAGTTGTTTGTATGTAATTTTCAATGGATGATTTTACGCATGTACAATATTTAATCTCACATGTAATTATTCTTCAATAATGAAAGTTTATTTTAATAATTCATGTAAAATTTGTCGGTCTGAAATCAATCTATATAAAAAAGAGAAG
This sequence comes from Pelagibacteraceae bacterium AG-390-L03, assembly GCA_003279685.1. Taxonomy (GTDB): domain Bacteria; phylum Pseudomonadota; class Alphaproteobacteria; order Pelagibacterales; family Pelagibacteraceae; genus Pelagibacter. The sequence continues at coordinate 233,238 of QCHA01000001.1, forward strand.
ATAGAAGAAATTGAATGGATTGATATTACAAATAATTCAAATGCTGAAAAAGAAACATCTAAAAAAGATAAAGAGCTTTTAAGAAGATTACACGTTAAAGATGGAAATAGAGTTATAGAGGGAGCAGAAGCTTTTCTTTTTGTTTGGAGAAAAATTCCTAAATATAAATTTTTGTATAATTTTTTTAAACTTCCAATAATTTTTCAAATTTTTAAATATATTTATGAATTTATTGCCTATTTTTTATATTTAAAAAATAAAAAACAGCTTAAGAGCTAGCTTGTAAAAAATAATAAGATTTTACTTAACAAAGACATTGAGGCGATAAACATAATCATTACAACAGAATACATTAAGGTAATAATTTTATTTTTTTTTCTTCTTAGTCTAACAAAAGCTTTATCATCTAAATCTGAAATGTCCCTTTCGCCAATTACATGATAATCATAACTCCAACGCCATGTAGAATCTCCAAGTCTGGAGTCTAGATTATTAAAATAAGTTATCCAAGAAAGAATGTATCTTAAGATAAGATACAAAATTAACATTGTAATTGTTCCAAAAAACATAAAATATATTACTTAATTAATTTAGATAATTTAATTGTTATTTTTAGACCTTTTTCTAGCAATTAGTTGGGTAAGCGAGTCTACCATTGTGTCAGATGCTTTAAATATTTCATTGTTTTTAAACTCATGAGAAATATTTTTTTCAGGATTTGTCTTATCTTCAATAACTATTCCCTCATCTGGAGAATTGTTTTTAATATAGATTAATAATAACCATTCTTCATCAGAAGACTCGTCCCATTTTACAAAAATCTCTCCTGTCTCAAATCTTTTATCAATACATCTGAAAATAGACATGTGTCTAGTTATATGTCTTTTATTTAACTGAAAAACTAAACTACTTGCGCTACGATAAAAACTCTCAAGTGCAAATTCTATTTTTTGTCTTGCTATAGTGTATTCTTTTTCTTTTTGGAGGAGTGTTTCTCTATCTTCATCCCCTTGTAATTTTACTCCAAGAGCCTCTACTCTTTCTTTTATTTTCTGGTCTCTAATTATACGGTATTTTTCTTTTAATTTTTCTATTCTTTGTTGAAGACCAGCGTAATCCTCTCTTTTTTCTCTAAGTGATATTTTTTCTAGTTTTTCTAACTCTTTAACTTCTCTAATTCTAAATTTTTCAATTTGTTTTTCTAATCTTAATTGTTTTAAAAACTGTTTTTGTTTTTCAGCCTGCTCAATTCTTAATAATGCCTGCTCTTTTCTTAAGAATAGTTTTATGTCTCTAGCTCTTTGTTTTTCTATCTTTATTTCTTCTTTTAAAGCCTGCTCTTTTAACTTGATTTTTAATTCTTCTTCCCTTTGTTTTTCATTTTCAAGTTCAATTTTTTCTAGTCTTTCTTTTTCTTGTCTCTCTAATTTTAACCTTCTTGCTTCGTCCTTTTTGACTGTTTTATATTGAGCTATTGTATTTGCAATTTTATCAAAAAATGCCTGTATATATTTTTCAAAACTAAAATTTATGTTGAAATTTATTTCTGGTTTTAAAGAATTTTGAAAATTAATTATTTTAAGAATAAAATTCTCTTTTTTAGGCTCTTTTGACTTAATGATTTTTTTAATTTTTTTTAATTTTACTTTATTTTTTTTTACTCTTTTGTGAGTATGTTTAAATTTAGATTTGATTTTTTTTACTTTTTTATTACTAGTTTTAAATTTTTTACTAGTTTTCTTTTTAATTATTTTTTTTGATTTTTTTTTTGTTTTTTTCATTTTCAAGAGAGTCTTTTCTATCAATAATTTATTGATAAATATAGTCTCTTGTAACTGGTGTTGATGTATAATTTTTTGTTAATTGAAATTGATATACAACCTGATCTCCCCATTTGAATGCCATTTCACATCCAGCTAAATAAAATTCCCACATTCTAAAAAATTTCTCATCAAACATTTCAATAATTTTTTCTTTATTGTTAATGCAATTTTCTTTCCAATGTCTAAGAGTATGAGAATAATGAAGCCTTAATACTTCAATATCAGCAACGATTAAACCTGCATTTTCAATTGGGGTAGTTACCTCACTTAAACTTGGCGTATAACCACCAGGAAAAATATATTTTGTTATCCAGGGGTGTGGGTCTCTTGGAGGATTTACCGAGCCTATCGTATGAATTAAAGATACCCCATCATCATTTAATAATTTATCAATTTGCTTAAAAAATCTCTTATAAAATTTCCTACCAACATGCTCGAACATTCCGACACTTACAATTCTATCAAATTTTTCATCAAGCTGTCGGTAATCTATTAATTTAAATGTGACTTGATTTTCTAAATTAAGTTCTTTTACTTTTTTTTTGCAGTAACTAAGTTGATTTTCAGACAGCGTTATTCCTGTAACCTCACAATTAGCACTTTGAGCTATATCAATAGCTAAAGCCCCCCATCCACATCCAATATCTAGAACTTTCTGATTAGGTTTTATGTTTAATTTTTTTATAATATGCTGAATTTTATTATTTTGAGCGTCCTCAAGTTTATCTGTTTCATTCTTAAAATATGCACACGAGTATTGTCTCTTGGGATCTAAGAATAAATCATAAAGATCATCTGAAATATCATAGTGATGAGATACATTCATTTTAGATTTTTTAATAAAATTAAAGTTAGTTAAGTATCTATATGATCCTCTTAGTCTATTTATCAGATAGCTAAATAAATTAAGGTCATTTCTTCCAAAATTCATTAAAGCTAAATCTAAAAAATCACTCAAACTTCCATTTTCAATTACTATATCTCCATCAGTATAAGCTTCACCAAAATATAAATCTGGATGAAACAATAATTTATAATGAAGTTTTTTATCTAAAATTTTTAATTTAATTGGCTTATCACTTTTAGGTGTTCCAATAATATAATTTTTAGCATCAGCATTCTCCAAGATAAATCCATCTTTCTTAAATACCCCATTAAGAAATCTAGCTAATTGCATTAAGCCACCATCGCTGATTTTTTAGAAAAATTTAATTTTTCCAAATTACCCATTAACTCCTTTTCCTCTTTAGAATTTAAGATCGATAATGGTGGTAAAACATTTTTATAAATAATATCATTATTCGAGTAATAAGTATGAAGTCCAGATATTAAATTATATTTTTCAAATATACTTCTAACATCACAAAGCTTTTGATTAACTGTTTGTTGTTTTTTTTGTAAAAAATCATCATAAACTTTTCTTGCAAGGGCAGATGTAACATTGCAGGTAGCTGTAATTATTCCAGAGCAGCCAAGCTCTAAACCTTTCAGTAATTTAGACTCCGAGCCTGGCAATATAGAAAAATTATCTATTTCTAGATTTTCAAAAAGATTATAAGAACTATCTTTAACACCAATAATTTGTTCAGGAAATCGTTTAACTAATTCTTGAACACATTCTACACTAAACTTATACCCACATAATTTTTCAAAATTATAAAGTACTATTTCACACTCTGGGTGAGCTTCTATTATTTTTGTATAAAAGTTAATAACATTGTTATCTTCATATTTATAAAATGCAGGTGGCATAATTAAAAATTTTTTAAAATTTAATGATCTGGCCACGTTCATTAAATTGATAGTTTCACTTAAAGAATTTAAACCAGTTCCAATTATATACTTATCTTTATACTTGCTTAAAGATAATTGATTAAATAATTTTATCTTCTCAGTAATCGATATGAGTTGAGCCTGACCTGTACTTCCAAATATTGCAGCTCCATGACAACCTTGGTCAATAATCATCTCTGCATGTTGAATAGTCTTAGTAACATTTAAAGTTAGATCATTATCAATAATAGACATTGATGCAGCATATATGCCGTTAATTTTACTCATAATAAAAATTTATATAAAAAAATAAATTTAGTAAAGGCTTAATCAATTAAGCTAAGTCATTTAAAACTATTTCTTTTGCTTCATTAACTATAGATGAGAGTCTTGAAGTTTCAGGGGAAATATCAGGATGTATTTTTTTTTGAATTTTAATATAGGCTTTATTCACATCTTCCTTAGTTATTTTTTGAGATGAATTAAGATTTAATATTTTGTAAGCTTCTGAGACAGACATTGTATTGGTGTTAGATACATTTTTATTATTAAATGAAAATCTTCCTGAATTTCTTAGAGTTTGAATTAATCGAAATAATGAAATTATTTGAAAAAAAGACAGGCCTTTTAATTTTAATAAGGCCAAACTTGCAACTGTTAATGGCAATGTAAGCAAAAATTTACCTGCAATTGCAAATAAAATTGCAAAAACTATCAGTCCAACAAATAATAATATTCTAATACTTTTAGATATTTTTTTCGAATTGATAGTAGCAAAAAACCTTAATAAAAAATATAAGGCGACTAAAATTAACACTGTATAAATTATTATATTCATATATTTCCTAGTAATGAAAATACCATATCTTAAAAAAAAACCAGAATTAAAATCATGTCATGATGTTACATGGGAAGATAATTATAGCTGGATACATCAAAAAGATATTTTAGAAGTACTGAGAGATAAGAACAAACTTCTTACTGAAGTAAAAGATTATCTCGAAGAAGAGAATAGATACACTGATTACCATTTAGATAACACTAAACCTTTACAAAAAAAATTATTTGATGAAATTAAGGGAAGAATAAAATTAGATGATGAGTCGCTTCCTTATAAAGATCACACTTATGAATATTGGACTAAAACAACTAAAACAGGAAATTATTCAATAAAACTTCGAAAGAAATTTAATTCAGATTTAGTTGAAGAGGTTTGGAACGGAGATAAAGAAAAAGAAAATCTTGGAGTGGAATATTTTGGTGTTGGTGATCTAGAAGTAAGTAATAATGATAAATACTTAGGATATTCTTTAGACATTAAAGGTTCTGAATATTATACAATTTATTTAAGAGAGATTGAAACCAATAAAATTATTACAAAAGAAATTCCTGAAACTTCTGGTGGGATTACTTTTAGTTTAGATGACAAATTCATTTTTTATTCAAAGCTTGATGAAAATCATCGTGCAAGAAAAATATATAGGCATGAGATTGGTAATTTTACTGATCAAGATCAATTAATTTTTGAAGAAAAAAGTGAGGCATTTACTGTCAGCATTGGTTTAAGTTCAGATGAAAAATATTACTTTATTAACACATCTGATCACAATACCTCTGAACAATATTATTTTAATGTAGATGAAAAAAATCCCATACCAAAATTAATTATGAAAAGAGAAAAAGGTATTCTTTACACCGTAAGTTCCTGGGATGGAAAATTTTATAATCATACTAACAAAAATGCAGAAGATTTTAAAATTGATGTTTCAGAAAGTCTTACAAATCAAGAGTGGAAGACATTTATAAGTCCAAGAGATGAGGTTTTAATAGGTGGGCTCACGTTTTTAAAAGATTGGATCATTCGATCAGAAACTTCTAACGCATTAGACAAATTATTTATTAAAAATGTTTCAACAGATGTTGAGGAGGAATTAATATTTTCAGATGAAAAAATTTATGTACCTGGCATTTCCTTAATTCAAAGAGATAGAAATACAAATGATGTATATCTTGGATATTCATCTCCCAAAACTCCATCAAGGGTTTATCTATACAACTTAGAAAACAAATCTAAAAAACTTGTTAAAGAACAAGAGATACCTTCTGGACATAACTCAGATGACTACATCGTTGAAAGAGTAGAATATAAATCACACGATGGAAGATTAGTTCCTTTGACAATTACAAGGCATAAAAAAACAAAAATCGATGGCTCAGCAAACATATTACTTTATGGATATGGTTCATACGGCAGCTCCATGAGTCCAAATTTTTCTTCTACAAGATTAAGTTTAATCAACCGTGATATCATCTGGGCAACAGCGCATATTCGAGGTGGTATGGAAAAAGGAATGAAGTGGTGGAAAGAGGGAAAACTTACAAATAAAAAAAATACTTTTGAAGATTATATCTACGCTGCAAAATACTTGATTAATCATAACTATACATCAAAAGGAAAGATAATAGGTATGGGTGGTTCTGCAGGTGGTTTATTGATGGGTGCTGTTGTTAATCAAGCTCCAGAATTATTTTTAGGAATTATTATGGCAGTACCATTCGTAGATTCGTTAACTACAAATCTTGATCACTCTCTTCCTTTGACTGTTGGGGAGTTTGATGAGTTTGGAAATGCTAAAGATAATAAAGAGCATTTTGATTATATATTTTCTTATGCTCCATATAATAATATTAGAAAAATGGATTATCCTCATATGTTAATCACTACCAGTTTAAGTGATAATAGAGTTTTATTTGATGAGCCTGCAAAATTTACAGCAAAACTAAGAGAATATAAAACTGATAATAATTTGCTTCTTTTAAAAACAGAAATGAATGCAGGTCATGGTGGTAAATCAGGTAGAGATGGTGCTATTGAAGAAATTGCAATTGATTATGCTTTTGCTTTAAAAATATCTGAAAAAATTTAAACCTCTAGATCTTGAATATTTATAATTAATTATTATATGAATTTTTGTAAGTCGCCTAATGGGGCTCACATTAATAAACTTGCTTAACAAAAGGAGAATATTATGACAAGTAAGGATCTATCTATCTTTAACTCACTAAGACCCTTTTCAATTGGTTTCGATGATATGTTCGATCAATTTGAAAATATGCTTGGTAATGGAAATTTGACTATGCAATCAAATTATCCTCCATACAATATCAGAAAAACTGGAAAGGATAACTATGCTATTGAAGTAGCGTTAGCTGGTTTTAACAAAAATGATGTTGAGGTAGAGTTTGAAGATAATTTATTAACTGTAAGAACTAAACCAGTTAACAAATCAGAAGAAAATAATGTTGATGGAGAAATTATTCATAAAGGTATCTCACAAAGACAATTTGCAAGATCATTTACAATTGCAGATGATGTAAAAGTTAGCACTGCTCAACTTAAAGACGGTCTTTTAACAATATCTTGTGAGCGAATAATTCCTGAGCATAAAAAGAAAAAGCTTATTGAAATTAAATAAGTTTTACCTTGCTTGTGGGGATTTCTCCCCACAAGTTAAGTATTAATTATTTTTTTGCCATTACAGCATTTAGAACAAATGCTAATAATCCAGCAGGTATAAGTCCAGTAGTCAAAAGTAATTTTAAGCTTATTCCAAAATCTGGGATATTTTTTACAAAGTCTGGTAATAATGACATTCCAACACCAAAAGATAAAGAAAGAGCTAAGATTAATAAATTTCTTTGATCCATTTCTGCTTTTGAAATCAATTTAATCCCAGCGGCCGCTATCATTCCAAACATAATGATCGCTGCTCCGCCAATTACAGACTCTGGCATTGCTGCAATTATTCCACCTAATTTTGGAAATAATCCCATTAATACTAAAATTATTCCAGCAATAGTTCCAACATTTCTACTTATCACTCCTGTAAATGCGACTAGTCCAGCATTTTGAGAATAAGATGTATTTGGCATTGCATTAAATAATGCACCAAATGCTGTTCCAACTCCATCCCCCATTATTCCACCTGATAATTCCTTGTCAGTTGCTTCTCGTTTAGCACCACCCATTGTTGTAGCACTTATGTCTCCTATGGTCTCAATTGTTGTAACAATTGACATAAACAACATTAGAATTATTGCGCCTGGAACAAAATCAATTCCATATTGAAGAGGCATTGGGAGTGCAAACCATGATGCAGATTCAATTTTGCCATAGTTAACCATTCCTAGAGCCATAGCAACTATAAACCCAGCTACTATTCCAATTAAAATTGAAGCTGAAGAAGCCATCCCTTTACCTTTAATATTAAAACCAATAGCGACTATAAAAACAGTAAAAGCAACAGTTAAGTGATTTGAATTTGCAAAAATTTCAGGTTTGTTGTTCATTAACCATCCACCTCCGCCAGCATACATGAACCCAACTTTAAGTAGACTAAATCCTATCATTAACACGACTATTCCTGTGACTAATGGTGGAAAAAGATGCCTTATAGGTTTTAAAATTTTCCCAATAAAAATTTGGAAAATTCCCCCAATAAATGCTGCCGTAAATACTGCGCCTAAACCTGCAGCTTTAAATGGTAACATGATTGGTATAAATGCAAAACTTGTACCTTGAATTATTGGTAGTCTTGCACCTATATCTTTATATCCTACTGTTTGAATAATTGTTGCTACTCCCGCTACAAACAAAGCCATTTGAATCAAAAATATTTTTTCTTCAGGCGTTTGACCAAAAACCCCAGCCACAATAATAGGAACAGTTATATTGCCAGCAAACATTGCTAGCACGTGCTGAATTCCTAAAGGTATGGATTTATTTAATGGAAGTTTTTTGTCTGGACTGTTTGTAGAGCCCATTTGTTTTTTTCTTAAAGCCATTATCCCTCCTTAATTACTTACAATAACGTTACATTATTGATTATGAATTAGTATAAAAAAACTATTGAGTTTAAAATTTCTAATATTTTAGATAATAAAAAAAACCTATTATGAGCAGATTGAATTCAACTTGTGAAAGAAAAATTTATTTACTATTATCGCTATAATTGGGTTTTAAAAACAACCGTTAGATACAAATCCAATTACGATATTTTCAGAATTAATTTCAAATCTTCTCTCGCAAAGAATTCCATATTTTTTAGTATTATAAATAAACTCAAAATTACCCTTTGCATTTTTGAAATCTTCGTCAGGTTTTCCCAAATCCATCTGCAAAACACTTGCAGGTTTACTGATGTATTTACTTAATTTTTCATTTTCTTTTTCAATAATAGCATCTGTTTTATCTTTAACAGTTTGGCACCCTGAAAAAAAAATTAATATAATTACAAGACTTATTACTGATTTTAATTTTGACATAAGTTCAAATTAACATTTTTTGTTTCATAAATTATTAACTTTTAAGTTGTATAAATAATTTATTTATTATTACTTTTAAGTTTAATTATAGTAACAATTGTGTTCTTTATTTGATGGTTCAAGCATATGAATGAAAAAACCCTGGAAAAAATACTAAATATATTTTTAAAAGAAGTTTTACCCTTAACTGAACAAGGTGTGGCCAAAGGTAGTAAAATATTTGGGGCAGCAATAATTAAAAAAGATGATTTATCGCTTGTAGTTGCAGAAACAAACAATGAAATAGAAAATCCATTGTGGCATGGAGAAATGCACACTCTTAAAAAATTTTATGAATTAGAAGCAAATACAAGACCAAATGAAAAAGACTGCATATTCTTAAGTTCACATGAGCCCTGCAGCATGTGTTTGAGTGCTATAACTTTCTCTGGGTTTGATAATTTTTATTTTCTTTTTCCTTACAGTGCCACAAATGATGAATTTAATATTCCACATGATTTAAATATACTCAAAGAAGTATTTAAAATTAATGATGGAGAATATAATAAAGAAAATTCCTACTGGAAAAGTCAAAATATAAATTTACTTATTGAAAATTTACACCCTTCTAAAAAAGAAAAGATTTTAAATAAATTAGCTGAAATTAAAGAAAAATATCAAACTTTATCAAATCAATACCAGGAAAATAAAAATGGGAACTCTATACCATTAAATTAATTAATGAATACAAATCTTAAAATTTCAAATGTAACTAAAATATATCCTGGGTGTGTTGCAAACGACAATGTTTCACTCGAGTTTAATAGTGGTAAAATTTATGCTCTTCTTGGAGAAAATGGTGCTGGAAAATCTACACTAGTTAAAATTCTATCGGGTGTCATCATTCCTGATGAAGGTAAAATTTATTTAAATGAAAATAATCTAAAGCTTAATTCACCATTAGATGCAAAAAAAAATGATATTGGAATGGTATTCCAGCATTTTAACCTTTTCGAAACTTTGTCTGTATTTGAAAACTTAATTATAGACTCAGATGAACAAAGAAAAAGTTTAAGAGAAAAAATTGATTCGATTATGAAAAAATACAATTTTTCAATTGATCTTGACATTCCTGTTTTAAATCTGTCAGCAGGTCAAAAACAGAAAGTAGAAATAATAAGATGCCTAATAAGAAATCCAAAAGTTTTAATTATGGATGAGCCAACATCCGTATTAACAGAACAAGAAACAAGTGAATTATTCTTATCTTTGAAAAAATTTTCAGAAGAAGGAATTTTGATTATTTATATTACTCATAAACTAAAGGAAGTTATGCAGCTTTGCGATGAAGTTGCTGTAATGAGAAGAGGAAAGTTAGTTTCTGTAAGCCAAATCAAGAATGAAAATATAGAGTCACTTGCTAACAAAATGGTGGGTCAGAACTTAAAAACAATAAAGAAAAGAAAAACAAAAACATCATCAGATCAATTAATAAATATTACAAATCTTAATTTTATAAGCGAAGATCCTTTTGAAACTAATTTAAATAACATCAATTTTTCTGTTAATCGAGGTGAGTGCTTGGGAATTGCCGGTATATCTGGAAACGGTCAAAGTGAATTATTTCAAGTATTAAGCGGTGAAATTTTATCGGACAAGAATTCTATAGAATATAATAAAAATTATATTGGAGACTTAAATCCCCAAGAGAGAAGAGAATATTTGATGGCCTTTTCTCCAGAGGATAGGCTTGAACAAGCTGCTATTCCACAAATGGCAATTTTTGAAAATGTAGCTCTAAATAATTTTAAATCATCAAATTTTTTTAATAATGGATTAATAAATGAAAATAAAATTAAAGAACATTCAAAAAAAATAATATCAGACTTTAATGTTAATACGGATAACATAGAGTTAAAAAGTCAATTTTTATCCGGAGGTAATCTACAGAAATTAATTATAGGAAGAGAATTAATCACCGCTCCAGATTTATTAATTTGTTTTAATCCAACTTGGGGACTAGATGTAGGAGCAATAAATTATATCCATGAAACATTGATTAAAATCAATGAACAAAATAAATCAATCATATTAATATCTACAGATACTGATGAGTTGTTAAAATTAAGTGATAAAATTTCAGTAATTCATAAAGGGAAATTATCAAATATTATGAACGCTGATGAGGTTACCTCTGAGAAACTTGGGATACTAATGGGAGGAGGAAATTGATAAAAATTGTAAAAAGAGACCAGCCTTCAAGAGCTATTTTTTTTCTTACGCCAATTCTAGCAATTTTTCTAACATTGGTAGCAGGAGGACTAATTTTTTATATAATAGGTTTTAAACCTTTTGAGGCACTTAAATTTTTTTTCATAGTTCCGATTGCAGATATGTATGGGTTTAGTGAATTGCTCTTAAAAGCCACTCCACTTTGTTTAATTGCAATTGGTTTATCTTTTTGTTTTAAAAGTAATAATTGGAATATTGGAGCTGAAGGTCAATTAACTTTCGGAGCCATAGTTTCAGGGGGAGTTGCATTAATATTTTATGAACAAGAAGGGTTTTACATTCTTCCAATAGTTATTTTAGCTGGTGCAATCGGTGGTATGCTCTATGCATCGATACCTGCAATCTTGAAAACTTATTTCAATACCAACGAAATATTAGTTAGTCTTATGTTAGTATATGTTTCAAAATTAATTTTAGATTATCTTGTAGTTGGGCCTTGGAGTAATCCTGAAGGATTTAATTTTCCAGAAACTAGACAATTTAGTGACTCTGCAAGACTTCCTATATTATTCGAAGGATTAAGAATTCATGCAGGTATTTTTTTAGCTTTAGCTGCAGTTGTTGCAAGTTGGTTTATTTTTTATAAGACGTACTTAGGCTTTCAAATGAAGGTTTCTGGATTTAGTTTAAAGACAGCAAAATACGCTGGTTACAAAGGTAAAAAAATGATTATCCTTGTTTTTTTAATAAGTGGAGCTTGTGCAGGCCTTGCTGGAGTGGGAGAAATAACAGGGCCTATTGGACAGCTTCATAGAGAAGTTTCTCCAGATTATGGTTTTACTGCAATAATAGTTGCATTTTTAGGACGCTTACATCCTATTGGAATAATTTTTGCATCACTAATTGTGGCAATTACTTATTTAGGTGCAGAAACAGCTCAAATATTTATGCAAATTCCAAAATACACAGGCCAAGTTTTTCAGGGAATGATTTTATTTTTTCTTCTAGCTTCAGATTATTTACTTTTTTTTAAAATTAAATTCACAGGTTTAAAAAAATGATAATTGATATTCACTTTATTGGACTAATAATTACATCAATCATGGCCTCTGCTGTACCTTTAATTTTAGCATCTTGTGGTGAGCTCATTACCGAAAGGTCGGGAGTTCTTAATTTAGGTGTTGAAGGAATGATGATAATTGGAGCTATATCTGGTTTTGCTTTTATGACAGTTACAGGAAGTTTATTTATAGCGGTTATTGGTGCAATGTTAGCTGGAGTTTTAATTTCTACTATTTTTGCATTTCTTACCCAAACTTTAATCACAAATCATGTGGCAACTGGCTTAGCGCTTACTATTTTTGGTATTGGAATTTCTGCAATGATCGGAAAAAACTTTGTGGGTATTCCTGGAAAAGAATTTCCAGTTTTATTTGAAAGTTTAAAAGACACTATACCTTTTTTAAGCCCAATATTATTTGGACACTCAATTGTATTTTATTTTGCTTTCGCTTTACCATTTTTTACTAATTATTTTTTAAAAAAAACAAAAATAGGATTGATAGTAAGAGCTGTGGGAGATTCTCCTGAATCAGCATCTAACCAAGGTATAAATGTTAAATTAGTTCGTTATTCTTGTATACTTTACGGAGGAGCAATGTGTGGACTTGCGGGTGCCTATTTGTCAATGATCTATACTCCACAGTGGATTGAAAATATGACAGGTGGAAGAGGCTGGATAGCATTAGCGCTAGTAGTATTTTCTACATGGAACCCAATTAAGATTTTAATCGGTGCAATGATTTTTGGTGGATTAACAATAATTCAATTTCATATGCAAGCTATGGGTGTAAGAGTGCCTGTACAATTTTTAACTGCCCTACCCTATATCGTTACAATAATAGTATTAGTTGTAATTTCTCGTGATAGTAGAAAAATTAGGTTAAGTACTCCAAGTTCATTGGGGAAATCATTTTATAAAGACAATTAATTATAAAATAATTATTTTTTTTTAAATAATTTAATCTAAGCTTCATAATATAAAAACTAAACAGGGGAAATAAATTTATGCATAAAATATTTATTCGTTCATTCGTATCTTCTCTAGTTTTTTTGTTTACATTAACTGTAGCTGCAGTTGCAAAAGATGTTAAAGCAGCATTTGTTTATATTGGTCCAACTGGTGACCACGGATGGACATATCAGCATGATGTAGGGAGAAAAGCTGTGGAAGCTGCTGGATTTAAAACTACATACGTTGAAGGTGTTCCAGAAAGTGCTGATGCTGAAAGAGTTCTTAGACAATTGGCTAATTCTGGTCATGATGTTATTTTTACAACTAGTTTTGGATATATGAATCCAACTAACAAAGTTGCAAAAGAGTTTCCTAATGTGAAATTTGAACATGCCACTGGATATAAAAGAGAACATCCAAACGTTTCAACATACGCTGCTAGATTCTATGAAGGTAGAGCTATCTTAGGAACTATAGCTGGGACAATGACAAAATCTAATGTTATTGGTTATGTTGCATCTTTTCCAATTCCTGAAGTAATAAGAGGAATTAATTCATTTACTTTAGCGGCTCAAAAAGTAAATCCAAATATCAAAACAAAAATTGTGTGGGCTTTTACTTGGTATGACCCAGGTAAAGAATCTGAAGCAGCTAAAGCTTTAATTGATCAAGGTGCTGACATAATTGCTCAACATACTGATAGCACTGCTATTGTTCAAATTGCTGAAAAAGCTGGTGTATATGCTTTTGGTCAAGCAAGTGATATGGATAAATTTGCGCCTAAAGCGGTATTAACTTCAGTTGAAAATAACTGGGGACCTTACTATGTTGAAAGAGTTAAAGCTGTTGCAAATGGTACTTGGAGTCAAAAAGATACATGGCATGGTATTGGTGATGGTATGGTAGTTATATCTGATCTAGACTCTGCAATGCCCTCAGATTTACAAGCTAAAGTTAAAAAACTTCAAGCTGATTTAGCATCTGGTAAAGTTCATGCTTTCACTGGACCCATTTATGATCAAAAAGGTGATTTAATGGTTGCTGCAGGTAAAACTGCTGATGATGGTATGCTTGCAGGAATGATGACTTATGTAAAAGGTGTTGAAGGAGATATACCTAAATAATTTTTACAAAGTAATTTAAAATTTAAAAGGCCAGTTTTTATACTGGCCTTTTTTATTTCTGATGTTTTTTTTTTATTTCTTCTATTCTTAATTCTTCATAAATTTCAAAAGGCTGTACAATCCAAGGATTATCTGGAAGTTTATTGGCACAAAAGTCGGGCTCAAAAGTTGATTGTTTTTTTTTAAAAAGAGTAGCTGTTTTTATATCCTCAATTTTGTTTTTTATTGGCTCATATTTTTTTAACCAATCAACACTTTTGTTAAAAGTAATTCCTGTATCAGATAGATCATCACATAAAAGAATTCTTCCACCCATGCTTGGTGCTATTGAACTCATCTCTCTTGAAAAAACTAAATCACCTTGTTCGTCTTCAACTCCTTTTCCACTATAAGATTCAACAGCAAGATATGCACATTTCAATTTGAATATTCTACTTAATACATCAATCATTGGTGCAGCTCCTCGCATAATTCCAATTAGTATTGTTGGCTTGTAACCACTTTCATGAATTTGGATAGCTAATTTCTCTACTGTCTTATTATATTCTTCCCAACTGATAATTAATTTATCTGACATAATTTCTATATCTACTTATTTAAATAATAAAACCAAAACTGCAAGAACGATAAGTGCAATTATTGAAGAGATTAAAATATACAACTTGTGAATGTTTCTTCCTCTTAAATTAAAATAATGTCTTGCTGCCCCAGAAATAATTGCAATCGCACATAATATTAACCAATTATATTGGTGATAAACTAAAAAGCTAGAATGCCCAGAAAGCATTATAAACAATACTAAAAAGGTTGAATAATTGTTGTGAATTGACCGTTGTTTAGCTGCTAAGGATAAGCTCATATCAAATTTTTCACCTCTTTCGCTACTACTAATTATGTT
The DNA here is from genome assembly GCA_003279685.1 of Pelagibacteraceae bacterium AG-390-L03. Taxonomy (GTDB): domain Bacteria; phylum Pseudomonadota; class Alphaproteobacteria; order Pelagibacterales; family Pelagibacteraceae; genus Pelagibacter. Next base: position 248,406 of record QCHA01000001.1, read on the forward strand.
CATTTGATTAGGTATAATTACTGTAAAGACATTGCCAAACATATTAGTGCCAATGATTAATCCAACACTCAAAATTGCAAATTTAGGTCCAAATAATTTTGTTAGACCAAAAGATACAAGCGTTAACAAAATTATTCCTATACATATAAATAAAATATTACTCTCAATTAATTTTGATTTACATAAAAGATCATAGACAAACCAAGCAACAATCAATGATAAAAGTGAGATAATAATGGCATAACTTGGGGGCATTAATAAAACGCGCTTATCAACCATCAAAACGCCAGCGTTATAGTAATAAATTACAACCAAGAGCAACATTCCGGTTACAAAAGTTAAATAACTTTGCCATTTGAAGATTACTAATCTATTTAAATAATCCTGAGGTGGAGATGTTTTTAATCTTGAAAGTTTATAAAAAAAACCAGAATGCATCAGATATCCTTCACCATCGATATCATCACTTGTTACATTTTTATTTAAATTATTATCTAAGTAATTAAATAAAAAACTATTACCTACCCATAATATTGCAAATAATACATGGCCCCATCTTAGAATAACTTCTAACCATTTTATCGTATAAGGTAAAAATTCCATCAATATTTTATTTTATCTACTTTTTTATCCCAAATTTCAAATGCTTTTAAAGCATCATTTCTGAGCATTTGTGTCATTTTAATTTTTCTATCATCTATTTTTTTTGGAATCTCCAAATATATAAATGAGTCATCAAAATCTATATTTTTTGCATCTTCTCTTGTATTTGCATAATATATTTTATCTAATCTTGACCAATAAATTGCCGAAAGACACATTGGACAAGGTTCACAAGATGTATAAATCTCACAACCAGACAAATCAAAAGTATTTAATTTTTTACAAGCCTCTCGAATTGCTACAACTTCTCCATGGGCAGTAGGGTCATTTGAAGAAGTTACTTTATTTGAACCTTCTGATATAATCTTATTATCTTTAACAATCACACTACCAAAAGGTCCACCAACAGTGTTTGCACTATTAATTGAAAGTTCAATGGCTTTTGCCATAAATTTTTTTTTATCTTCCATTTTGATTTTTAATTTTATTAATACTCATTAAAATTCTTTCTGGAGTTGCTGGTGCATTGAGTTCTGGTGTAATCTGATAGTTTCCAATTGAAGCAACTGCGTCCTTGATTGCATAAAAAACACTCATTGCTAACATCAAAGGCGGTTCTCCAGTAGTTTTTGCTTTATTAACAACTTTTTCTTTATTTAATCCTTCTTTAAAAATTTCCACATTGAATTTTTTTGGGATATCACTTACTGCTGGTATTTTATAAGTCGATGGAGAAAAAGTTGTAATCTGTCCGTTTGATTTCCAATTAAGCTCTTCAATAGTCAGCCAACCTTGTCCTTGAATAAAACCCCCTTCAATCTGACCTAGTTCAAGTGCAGGATTTATTGGTTTTCCAGCATCATGTAAAATATCAACTCTTTCTAAAATATTTTCACCAGTCAATGTGTCTATGGTTACTTCTGAAACAGCTGCACCATAACAAAAGTAATAAAAGGGTCTTCCTTTAAATTTTTTTTTATCGAAATTGATTTTTGGTGTTGAATAAAAACCTGACGATGAAAGAGAAATTCTATTTAAATATGCCTCTTGAATAATGCTTTTAAATTCAAATTGTCTATTTCCAAATATTATATATTGATCTTTATAAACTGCTTCTTGATTGTAGATCTTATATTTTTTCTTGATAAATTTTTCTAGATTTAATTTAATTTTTGCTACTGCATTTAAAGCTGCGGCTCCATTAAGATCTGTCGTTGATGAAGCAGCACTAGCCGATGTATTAGGAACTTTAGATGTATTCGTGGATGAGATATGAACTAAATTATACGGTAATCCAAAAGAATTTGCCACTAATTGAGCTATTTTTGTATGAGTTCCTTGGCCCATTTCTATGCCCCCATGATTTAAATATATACTTCCATCAGTATAAATATGGACCAAAGCCCCAGCTTGATTTAAATGAATTGTTGTAAATGAAACACCAAATTTTAATGGTGTAATAGCTATACCTTTCTTTTTAAATTTATTTTTTTCATTAAATTTTCTTATATTAGAATATCTTATCTTATAATTAGATTTATTTTCTAAATTTTTAAATATTTCATTAATTACATTATCTTGAATTTTCATCCCATAATGAGTTACATTTTTTTTATCTTTTTGATAAAAATTTTTCTTTCTAACTTCTATCGGATCCTTTTTTAGGTACCTTGAAATATTATCTATAATATTTTCTATAGCCATCATTCCTTGGTTTCCACCAAAGCCTCTAAATGCAGTTGAAGTTGGAATATTTGTCTTACACAAATTGTTTGTTACCTCAATATCAGAAATATAATATGCATTGTCTATATGAAGCAAAGCCCTTTCATTTATTGCTGCTGATAAATCAGGCGACATTCCACAATTTGAAGATAAGTTTATTTTTAATCCTTTAATAATTCCTTCATCACTAAAACCAACTTCATATTCAGATAAAAATTCATGCCTTTTACCCGTCAATATTATATCGTCATCTCTATCTAATCTTAATTTTACAGGCTTACCTGATTTTTTAGCTAACAATGCACAAATACAAGCAGTCATAAAATTTGTTTCTTTTCCCCCAAACCCACCTCCAATTCTTCTTACCTCAACATTTATTGAATTACTTTTTTGATTGAACATTTTTGCAATTAGTTGTTGTGTCTCTGAAGGATGTTGAGTTGAGCTGTAGACTAAAAAATTATCATCTTCTTTGGGAATAACAAAAGCTGCTTGACCTTCTAAATAAAAGTGTTCTTGACCACCTGTTGTAAAATTACCTTTTAAAATATTTTTTGATATTTTTATTTTATTTGAAGGATTTCCTTTTTTTATTTTTCTAGGTTTAAATAAGAAGTGTTTTTTATTTAAAGCTTCTTTTATTGTAATAACTGGTTTTAACTCTTTATAAGTTATATTAGCTTTTAATACCGCTTTCCTTGCAAGTTCAGTCGTTGTAGCAGCTACTGCAAACAATGGTTGGCCATAAAACTCAACTTTTTTTGTTGGAAAAATAGGATCACCATCAAAAACAGGACCTACGTCATTTCTACCTATAATATCACTTTGTGTAACGACCGAAATAACACCTTCACTTATTTTTACATCTGTTAAATCTATTTCTTTAATTAATGCATGTGCTTTTTTGCTTAAACCAATAGCACCATAAATTGTGTTTTTTGGTTCATTAATATCATCAGTATACTCAGCGTATCCACTTACATGTTTATAGGCACTATCGTGTGGTCTTATTTCCTCAATAAAGTTCTCTTTGCTCATTTAATTAACTCTTGATAATTTATTAGAATTTATTTCTATAAAACATTTCATTAATAAATTTTTTGCTACCTCTAGTCTGTATTCTTTACTTGCTCTCATATCTCCAATAGGAGTTAAATCTTTTTCTAAATAATTTTTTGCTTGATCAAAAGTATTGATATTAAGAGGCTTATTTTTAAGATTTTTTTCACACGCTTTAGCTCTTTTTGGTATAGCTGCCATACCTCCATATGCAATATATACCTCTTTGATTTTGTTATTATTAATTTCAAAATTAAAGGAGCCACAAACAGATGAAATATCATCATCAAATCTTTTTGATATTTTATATGCTTTAAATATATTTTTTTTATATAATGGTATTTTTATTGATCGAATAAATTCGGTCTTTTTTAACTTAGTTTTTCTATAATCTATGAAAAAATTATTTATTGGTAAAACTTTTTTTCCATTATAGCTCTCTAATAAAACTTCAGCATTTAAAGATAGTAAAATTGGTAATGAATCACCTATCGGTGATGCCGTTGCAATGTTGCCACCTATAGTGCCAACATTTCTAATCTGAACAGAGCCATATCTCTTAAGAACAGAATAAAAATCTGGATAATATCTTTTAATTTCATTTTCAAATTTAATTAATGGTGTGGCAGCTCCAATTTCTAAGTAATTTTTACTTAACTTTATAAAATCTAATTCTTTAACTTCTTTTAAATCAATTATAAATGGAATTTCTTTTCTCTCTTTTGTAACTGTTAAAGATAAATCTGTACCACCAGCAAGAAAATTAAAATTTGAATTATTCTTTATTATATTTTTTAAATCATTGATGTTTTTAGGAGAGAAATAAACTTTATTACCTTTTTTAATATAAATATTTTTTGGCCTAATTGTTTTTAATAATTTAATAATTTTATTTTTATTTTTGCTAAATTCATCGTTCTTATTTGACTTATTTAAACTTTTTGCAGCATCGATAATAGGTCTATAACCAGTGCAACGACATAAATTTCCTGATATTGAGTCTGTTATTAATTCACTGTTATAACTTTTATTATTTTTAAACATTGAAAACAAAGACATAACAAATCCCGGTGTGCAAAATCCACATTGTGATCCATGAAATTTTACCATCGCATCTTGAACTGGGTGGAGTTTCCCATCATTGGAAACTAAATCTTCTACAATCAAAAGTTGCTTACCATTCAAAGATGGTACAAATGAAATACAAGAATTTATTGAACTATATTTGATTTTGCTGCCAACTAACTCGCCAAAAACAACTGTGCATGCTCCACAACCTCCTTCTGAGCAACCCTCTTTAGTTCCAGTTTTTTTTAGTTCAGTTCTAATATAATTAAGAATTGTTTGATTTGGATCAGGGTTTTTTATTTCTAGAATCTTATCATTTAATAAAAATTTTACTGAGCTTGATATCACTTAACTGCCTCTATAAGTAGAATAACTCCATGGTGAAACTAGTAAAGGTACATGATAATGCTGCGAGGGATCTGAAATACCAAATCTTATTACTACATCGTCCAAGAATGGCATATCGTTTATTGATGATATATTTTTAAAATAATCACCAATGTAAAAAACTAATTCATATTTACCTTTAACAAAAATTTCTCCCTCTGCTAATGGTGAACTTGCTCTTCCATCATCATTAAGTTTTATTGAAGTTATTTTTTTTCTTTGAGAATTATTTAAATAAAATAACTCAACCAAGATACCCTTGCCAGGTTTACCTGAATATACATCCAAAACATGAGTTGTGAGCTTTGTCATAAAATTATAGTATCATTTTAATTTTAAACTTAATTTATTTAAAGTTATATGAGAACAATAGATAACATTAACGATCTTAACAAGTCTGATTTTTTATCAGTATTTGGTAATGTTTTTGAAAAAACTGAATCAGTAGCCTTGGAAGCTTTTAATTCCAAGCCATTTAAAAATTTCGAAGATGTTGTGTTTAAAATGCTGAATATTTACGAAAATTATGAAAAAAAAAAAATTTTAGAAATTTTAAATGCTCATCCTGAGCTTGCTGTGTCAAAAAAAATGACTACGGAGTCTATATTAGAACAAGCTTCTGCAAAATTAAACGAATGTTCTTATGAGGAATATGAGGAATTTATAAGATTAAATTCAGAATATAAAAAAAAATTTAATTTTCCGTTTATAATTGCTGTAAAAGGAAAAAATAAAAATGAAATATTAAATAATTTTAGACAAAGAATACAAAGTGATTTAGAAAGTGAATTCCTAGAAGCAAAAAAACAAGTAAAGAAAATTGCAACCTTTCGTCTTAAAGAAATAAATAAAAAATGAAAAAATTTATAAGTGCAAAAATGATCAATCTAGCCGATCCTAGAGTCGGATCTAAAATTATATTTAAAACTGATGATTTTTTTGCAGCTGCTAATAGAATTTTAAATACAGATACTCCAGTTTTTAAATATGGGCTATTTGATAAACATGGTAAATGGATGGATGGATGGGAAACTAGAAGAAGAAGATCAAAAGGCTTTGATTATCTAATTTTGAAACTAGGAAAACCTGGAAAGATCTTTGATATAGACATTGACACAACATACTTTAATGGAAATCAACCAACTCACGCATCTTTAGAAGGTTGCTTTAGTAAATCTAAACCTAGTAAAAAAACAAAATGGGTATCCTTATTAGGTAAAAAAAAGCTTGGACCAAACAAAAATCATATCTTTAAATCAAAAAACAAATCTGTTTTTAATTATATAAGACTGAATATCTTTCCTGATGGTGGAGTTGCAAGACTTAGACTTTATGGAGAAATTGAAATGGGAAAAAACATTTTTAATAATAAAAATGTAAATTTAACCTCTGTTTTAAATGGTGCTTCAATTATTGGTTGTAATAATGAGCATTTTGGAAAGGCTGAAAATATAATAGCTCCTGGTAAGGGAAAAAATATGGGAGATGGCTGGGAAACAAGAAGAAGTAGAGGAAAAAACTTTGATTGGCTAATAATAAAATTTGGAAAACCAGGTTTGATAAAAAAATTAGAGATAGATACTCATCATTTTAAAGGAAATTACCCTGATGCTTGCTCTATTCAAACTGCAAATATTACAAAAAATCTATCAAATAAATCAATTGTTAATAATTCAAAGAATTGGAAATTTATTTTAAATAAATCTAAGCTATGTGCACACAAAAAACATATATTTAAAAAATTTTTAATTAAAAGAAATAAGGAAAATTATCTTAAAATAAATATCCATCCAGATGGAGGAATTTCTAGAATAAGAGCATTTGGAAATTTTGTAAAATGAAAGTAATAAAAGCAAAAAATATAACTAAAAAAAAATTTTCTAAGTTTGGACAATTAATAGACACATCCAAAAAAAATCCAATAAGTATTAATAATGGATATGCAAAAAGATTTGATGATTTAATAAATATAGATACTTCTAAAAAAAAAGGTAAAGCAATAATTAGTATTTTTAAAGCCAAAAAAAGGAGATTTCCAATGAAAATTGATATGATGGAAAAACATCCTTTAGGAAGCCAAGCCTTTATACCAATGGAAGATACAAAATTTTTAGTATTTGTAGCTCCTAGAGGAGATAAACCAGATATAGACAAAATCCAATCCTTTTTAGTTCCTAAACAAACAGGAGTAAATTACAAGGCTGGTATTTGGCACTTTCCACTTATTTCTTTGAAAAACATGAATTATCTAATTGTTGATAGAAAAGGAAAAGGAAACAATCTTGTTATTTATAAATTTAAAAAAGATAAAATTATTTTAAAAAAATGAAAAAAAAATATCCAAGGGATTTAGTAGGATATGGTTCCAAAAAAATTAAGGTAAAGTGGCCTAGAAATGCCAAGTTGGCTTTACAATTTGTACTCAATTATGAAGAAGGAGCAGAGAATTGTATTCTTCATGGTGATAAAACTTCAGAGGTATTTTTATCGGAAATTATAGGAGCAAAACCAATTAAAGGTCGACATTTAAATATGGAATCAATTTATGAATATGGATCAAGAAGAGGATTTTGGAGAGTTCATGATTTATTTACCAAGAAAAAAATCCCACTAACTATTTTTGGAGTTGGAATGGCATTAGAAAGAAATAAAGATGTTTGTTCGGCTATTAAAAAAGCTAATTATGAAGTTGCTAGTCACGGGTGGAGATGGATTGATTATCAAAATGTGCCAAAAAAAAAAGAAAAGAATGATATGAAACTTGCTATAAAATCTATTAAAAAAAATTTTGGTACTCACCCTGCAGGCTGGTACACTGGTAGGTGCAGTTCGAATACATTAAATTTAGTGATAGATAATGGTAACTTTTTATACTGTAGCGATACATACAGTGATGATCTTCCATATTGGGTAAAAAAAGGTAATAAAAAACAGTTAATGATACCTTACACACTCGATAACAATGATATGAGATTTGCTACTAACCAAGGATTTAATTCTGGTGAACAATTTTACAATTATTTAAAAGATAGTTTTGATGCTCTTTATGAAGAGGGAAAAACTTCACCAAAAATGATGTCTGTTGGTTTACATTGTAGATTAATTGGAAGACCTGGAAGAATACAGTCACTCAAAAAATTTTTAAATTATATTTCAAAATTTAATGATATTTGGATCTGTAAAAGAATAGACATAGCAAAACATTGGATTAAAAATTATAGTTAAAATCTTTATTATTGTTCAGCACTTAAAGAAACATAGTAGGCCACTGCCTCTATTTCTTCGTCGGATAATATACCTTCCATAGCAGGCATCACTCCTATACCATTTCTAACAGCCATTAAGATTCTCTGAATATCAGGTCTGATTTCGTTTAAATTTGGACCAATATTTACGTTTGAACCCGCATCTGAAAGAGTGTGACATGCAGCACAATTTCCAGCCTCAAGAAAAACTTCTTTTCCTTTAATAAATATTTCATCAGCATTAACATGTATAATTGATGAAAATAATATTATGAAGAAAGCTTTTGAGGAATTTAAAAATAATTTTTTCATTGTAAATTTGGTATCATAATTAAAAAAAACTAAAAAGATAAATCTGTTGTATGAAAAAACAATTGAAGAGAACAATTTTGGAACAGGCTAATGTCTGGATTGAATCTAACCAAAAAGTAGTACTTGCAAGAGTAATTCATACTTGGGGTTCCTCTCCTTGTCCCACAGGGAGTAGTATGATTATTAATGAAAAAGGAGACTTTTTTGGATCAGTTTCAGGTGGTTGTGTAGAGTCAAATGTAATAGCTGAATGTTTAGAATTAATAAAAAATAATAATTTATTTAAGCAAATAAAATTTAATGTTTCTGATGAGAATGCATGGGATGTAGGTCTGGCCTGTGGAGGTGAAATAAAAATTTTTATTGAACAAATTAATTCATGAAAATACAAATACTCAAAGAGATAATTCAAAAAAAATCTTCTAAAGAAAAATTTGCTGTATTAACAAATTTGATTAATGGTAATAGTGAAATATTTGAATTTGGAAAATTCTTAAGTAAAGATTTTGAAAGTTCTAAAAAAGAAATAGAAAATTATCATTATCTTAAAAAAAATGGCGTTATTGATGGAACTCAAATATTTATTCAGAACTACATAAAGCCAATTGAGGTTATTATTGTAGGAGCTGTTCATATTTCTCAATATTTGGTTGATTTATTTAAAAATCTTGATTTCGAAGTTAAAATTATTGATCCAAGAAAATATTTTATCACTACAGAAAGATTTCCAAATATAGAAATTATAAATGGGTGGCCAGAGAAAATTTTAAAGAAATTACAAACAAACTCTAATAATGCATTAATCACACTCACCCATGATCCAAAAATAGATGATCCAGCATTAAGGTATGCATTGAAAAATAAGTTTTTTTATATTGGTGCTCTTGGAAGTAAAAAAACGCACATTAAAAGATGTGAAAGATTAAAAGAGGCTGGATTTAGTGAGGAAGAAATTGACTCAATACATGGACCCATAGGTATTAAACTTGGAGGAAAATCTGCTCCTGAAATTGCTTTATCAATTGTTGCACAGCTTGTCTCAGAAACTCACAAATTATAATTGAACTATAAAAATTAAAGAAATAAGTTAATTAAATGAAAAAAGGTTACTGGATAAGCTTATATTTAAAAGTTGAAAACCAAGAAAACTTAAAAAAATATGCTGAAGCAGTGACACCTGTTATAAAAGGTTTTGGAGGTGTACCTCTTGTGAGAGGTGGAAAACATGAAACATTTGAGGGAGATGATTTTGTTAGAACAGTTGTTTGGGAATTTCCAAGCTATGAAAAAGCTATTGAATGCCATAATTCAAAAGAATATTTGGCTGGTTGGGATCTAGCAAAAGATACAACTGTTAGACACATGCAAGTAATTGAGGGTTTTAGTACTGAATAGGTTCTGGATCTATACTTCTCCATAAATACCAGGTTGCTACTGAACAGTATGGAGTAAATCTTTTTTTCAATAAATTCACGTAACTCTCAGGTGGTAAATATTTTTTTTTATAATTTTTAGAAATAGCTCTTAACAACCCTATATCTTGAACTGGCCAAATATTAGATCGATTATAAGTAAATAACAAAATCATTTCAGCAGACCATCTTCCTATCTGTCTTAATTCAGAAAGATATAAAATAGCTTCTTCATCTGACATCTTAGATATTAGTCTTGGATTAAAAGTTTTATTTAGAATTTGTCTCGATAGGCTTTGAATACCTTTAACTTTTTGTTTACTAAGTCCGCATGATTTCAATTGAGAAAACGATAAGGCGTTAACAGTTTTAGCATTAATTTTATTTTTACATTTTTTTTTGAATCGTAAAAAAACAGAATTGGCTGCTGCAACACTAATTTGTTGTCCTATAATGCTTTTACAAAGTGAAAAAAAAACATCTTTTCTAGAGGTTAATATTTTTTCTGATGGAGATTTATATTTGTTAATCAAAGATGCCATAACTTTATCTTTTTTAGATAAATATTTTTTAGCATTATTCCAATATTTAGGTGTATTACTCATGCCTAGTGACCGATACACGCTTCTTAAGAGTCATTTCTCTTTTAAATATTATGAATGACGAAATAATAACCAATGAAGCTCCTGCTAAAGTTTTTGTTGTTGGCACTTCGTTCCAAATAAAATAACCAAATAAGATTGCAAACACTAATGCTAAATATTTTAATGGAGTTACTAAGCTAACTTCAGAAAACTTATATGATTGAGTTAACCATAAATTTGCAAGACCTCCCAATATACCTACCATTGATAACAAAAATAAATCTTTTAAACTTGGCATTATCCAATTTTGATAAAAAGTAAAAAAACTTAAAATCATAATTGAAAAAGAAAAGAAGAAACCAATAAGCCAAACGGGTTCGGTTGATGATAATTTTCTAATTGCTATTGCCACATAAGACAAACCTAAACAAAAAATTATTGGATAAATATAATAAAAATTTAACGAACTAAATCCTGGTTCAGAAATAACAATAATTCCAATAAAACCAACCAAAACTGCTAACCATCTATAAAAGCCAACTTTTTCATTTAATAAAAATATTGAAAAGATAGTTGTAAATATTGGGGCAGCGAATGAAATACTAACAACTGTTGCTAGAGGTAAATTCCTTAAAGCAATGAATATAGCTATTAACGCTATTAAACCAGCTAAGCATCTTTTTATATGAAGAAAACTTCGGTCTGTTTTATAAAAATCTAAATACCTATCTTTTGGAATAAGAAATAAAATAGGTATTATGCCACAAAACCCTCTAAAAAATAGAACTTGCCCTATTGGATAATCATCAGACCATTTAACAATTACATCCATAAGTGAAAATGCGCACACAGAAATGAACATGTAAAAAAAGCCCAATTGATTTTTAGATAACATTTGATTAACTTTAAATTAAATAAGTAATTTATCAATGGAAATAGCAATTTTAGGATTAGGATGTTTTTGGGGACCAGAAATTAAGTTTAGTAAACTTGATGGAGTTATTAAAACTGAAGTTGGTTATTGTGGGGGCCTTAGTAGTGAAACTAATTATAAAGAAGTATGTACTGGCACAACCAATCATGCTGAAGTAGTAAAATTAGATTTTGATCCTAAAATTATATCTTATGAAAAAATTCTTAAATTTTTTTTTGAAATTCATGATCCAACAACCTTAAATTCTCAAGGACCAGATTTTGGTACCCAATATAGAAGTGAAATATTTTATTTAAATGACCAACAAAAAGAGATTTCTGAAAAAATAATTAAAGAAGAAAATATTAGATTTTTAGGAGAAATTGTAACCAAAATTTCTTTAGCAAAAAATTACTGTCCTGCAGAAGAATATCATCAAAAATATTTGGATAAAAGATAAGATGTCTTTAGTAAAGACAAATTGGTTGGAACAAAATATTAACAACGTAAAGATTATTGATTGCTCCTGGCATATGCCACAAACAAAAAGAAATGGTTTTGAGGAATATACAAAAGAACATATCCCAAACGCAATTTTTTTTGATTTAGATAAAAATTCAAAAATAAATACGGACCTCCCTCACATGCTAACTGATATTGGATCTTGGGAAAAAATTATAGCGGATATGGGAATTGAAAATAAAGATGAAATTGTAGTCTATGATAATTCAGATGTAATAAGTTCATGTAGGTGTTGGTATAATTTAATTTATTTTGGTCATGATCCTAAACTAGTTCATGTTCTTGATGGAGGACTTAAAAAATGGAAAAAAGAAAATAAAGCTACAAACAATAAAAAAGTTATCACTGAAACTTCTATATATTCATGTAAGGAAAATACAGAGCTGGTAAAAAATAAAGAACAGATAGATAAAAATATTGATAAAAATTATTTTAATGTTGTTGATGCAAGAAGCAGAGAAAGGTTTGAAGGCAAAGTTGTTGAACCAAGAAAAGGTTTAAGAAGTGGATCAATAAAAAATTCTTTTTGCTTACCTTTTGGAGAGCTAATAAATGATGACCATACATTTATCAACAAAGATAAAATCTCAGAAAAATTTAAATCATATAATTTTGACCAGGATAAAAATCTAGTATTTTCATGTGGTTCAGGAGTAACTGCAAGTGTATTGGCTCTAGCTTATTCCTTAATAAATGATAAATATAAGCCGACAATTTACGATGGCTCATGGTCAGAGTATGGTAAGAATTAATTTATGAAAACATCTACAAAAATCACAAGTATAGTAATTATATTTTTTTTAATCGTTGCAACTATCATCATTGGAAGAACAATGATTGGAAACCACTTTAAAAAAAAATTTAGTAAAAGACCTCCACCAGGAATAATAGTAACTTATACTAAAGAAAGAGTTTTTGAAAATGTTATAAGTACATATGGAACTGCTGTCCCAATCCAAACTCAATCATTTAAAATAGAAAAATATGAAATACTAAATCCAATAAATTTTAATAAAAAAGTTAAAAAAGGAGATGTGATTGCTAATCTTAAAAACAGAAAAATAATTGCACAATTTGATGGGGTTATCGGAAAAAGAGAATTTTCTGAAGATTTAGAAGTTTCAAAATCTTCTATATTAGTTAATCTTGAGGATACCAGTTCAATATATTGTGATGTTGATATACCTGAAATTTTTGTGCCTTTTATTAAGGTAGGTTTGCCAGTCGATATAAAGTTTTCTGGTTATAAAAATAAAATTTACAAAGGAGAGATTGACTCTTTTGCAAGCAGAATAAGTCAAGATACTAGAGCTTTAGCTACCAGAATAAAGATAGATAATATGGCTGGAGAAATACTTCCTGGATCATTCTTAGAGATTTCAATTAAGCATGACATTAGAGATGGTTTAAGTGCACCTGATACAAGCACTATAGTCGAAGGTGAAAATGTATTTATTTATAAAGTCGGTGAAAAAAACAAAGTAATGAAAACAAAAGTAACTATCGGTGATAGATATTTGGGATTCGTCGAAATCTTAGATGGATTAAATAATGGTGATAAAATTGTTGCTGAAGGAACCAAAAAAGTAAGACCAAATTTAACAATAAGACCAATTGAAAAAGGATCTAAAAAAAAACAAGGAAACTCTGGTTGGGGGAAAAAAAAGAAATCAAAAAAAACTGAAGAAAAAAAAGGTAAATTTGATTGGTTAAAAAATATTTTCAAAAAATCTGAAAAAGAAAAAAAATAATTAAATGTATATAACTGAAGTAAGCATCAAACGACCTGTTGTGGCTTGGGTTATGTCTTTAATTTTAATAATTTTTGGAATATTTGTTTTTTCAGAATTATCAGTACGAGAGCTTCCCGATGGAATTCAGCCCCCAGTTGTTCAGGTTCAAACTGATTATAAATCAGCATCTGCAGAAATTGTTGATGAAGAAATAACTCAAAAACTTGAAGACGTAATAGGGGGTGCTGAAGGTATAAAAAATATCGACTCAAGTTCTTTAAATGGAAGAAGCAGAATTAATATTCAATTTAATACAGATATAGACTTAGATGATGCTGCAAATGATATAAGAGAAAGAGTGGCACGTGTTGTGGATAATTTGCCAAGTGAAGCAAATCCCCCACAAATTTTGAAACAAGCAGCAGGTTTTACAACTACTATGTGGGTAGGACTCTCATCTCCAACTTGGAATGATCTAGATCTTGGAGATTATGCTGAAAGATATCTTATAGATGCATTTTCAAGTGTACCTAATGTAGGTAGGATTTTAGTGGGTGGATTACGAGAACTTAGTGTGAGAGTTTGGATTGATCCCATAAAATTAGCTGCTAATAATTTAACGATACAGGAAGTTGAAAGAGCGCTAAGAAATGAAAATATTAATCTTCCTGCTGGGACATTAGAGGCAAATAATAAAGATTTAACTCTAAACATTGATAAATCTTACACTAATATAGATACAATAAAGCAGCTTCCCCTTAAAAAAAATAAAAACAAAGTAATAATTCTTTCTGATGTTGCAAATGTTGAGTTTGGGCCTGTTTCAGAAAAAACTTTATTTAAAGCACAAAGTAAAAATGCATTGAATTTGAAAACTGTGGGAATAGGGATTTATGCAAAGAGTGGAGCTTCAACAGTAGAACTATCTAACCAAATAAAAGTTAAAATAAAAGAACTTAACAAATCTTTACCTGATGGATTAAAATTAGAAATAGCATTTAACAGAGCCACTTACATTGGTGCAGCAATCGAAGAGGTATACAAAAGTTTAATTATTGCTTTTGTATTGGTTGTTTTAATTATTTATTTATTTCTAGGTAATCTTAAAGCAGTAATTGTACCAGCTGTAGCACTACCAGTTAGTTTAATTGGTTCTTTTCTTGGGCTATATATGTTTGATCTTTCAATTAATATATTTGTATTGTTGAGTTTTATTTTAGCAATAGGAATAATTACTGATGACTCTGTAATTATGACTGATGCTATTTATACAAGGATAGAAAATGGTGAAACACCATTAGTTGCAGCATACAAAGGTTCAAAACAAATTACTTTTGCAATCATTGCAACTACTTTAATTTTAATTGCAGTTTTTTTACCATTAATTTTCATTAAAGGAATTTCTGGAACACTATTTAAAGAAACAGCTATAGCATTATCTTTTTCTATTGTGGTATCTTCTTTTGTAGCATTAACTTTATCTCCGATGCTAGGAAGCAAATTCCTAAATAAAAAAGAAAAAATTAATTTTTTTGTTAAAAAATTTAATCTAGGATTTAAATCTTTTACTGGATTTTATATAGACTCACTTAAATATTGGATTAATAAGAAAAAAACTATTTCGATATTTATAATCTTTATCATTTGTGCTTCCGGATATCTTTTTAACTTTTCAAAAAAAGAATTATTACCGATGGAAGATAGAGGTTCTTATCTAATAATAGGATCAACTGATGAAGGAAGTTCATTTGAATATACTCAAGAGAAAGCTCAAATTATTGAAGGTAGAATACTAAGGCTATTGCAAGCTGAAAATAGCCCTTATGAAAGACTAATAATGAGAGTTCCTGGTTTTGGTAGATCGGCAACAACTTATAATACATTTATTATAATTGCTTTATTAGACGAGTGGAAAAACAGAGAAAAAGGTAGTCAAACAGTCTTAAGGGAAGCTATTGGGCAAGTTGTTTCAGTTCCTGAAACCTTTGCTTTTCCAATATCTCCTCAAGGAATAAGAGTTTCTAGCTATAACAAACCAGTGCAAATGGTTATTTATGGATCTAGTTATGAAGAGCTTGAAGAAATCCAGAGCAGTGTTTTAAGAGAACTCAGAAAAAATAGAAACATGTTTCGAATAGAGAGTGATTATACAAAAAACAAACCTGAAGTTAAATTAATTACTAATAAAAATCGAGCTAATGATTTAGGTGTGTCTACTGAAAATATAGGAAGAACCCTTGAGACACTTTATGGTGGAAAAAGAGTAACTTCTTTTAGTAAAGAAGGAAGAGAGTATCCAATTATACTACAACAATATCTAGCTGATAGAAGAGACAAGGATGGTTTATCAAAAATCTTTGTTAGGTCTGAGACAACAGGAAAATTAGTTTCCGTAGCAAGTCTTGTTGAGTTCAAAGAAAAAGGAACTGCAGAAGCATTACCAAGATATAATCGCCAAAGAGCCGTTACGATTTCAGCTGCTCTTTCAGAAGATTATACTCTAACAGAGGCAATCAAATATTTAGAAAATGTAATGATTAAAGTTGCTCCTCAAAACCAGACTACTTGGAAAGGAAAATCTGAGGAACTAAAAGAAACAACTAATGAGATTTATTTAATTTTTGCTCTTGCTTTATTAACTGCTTATTTGGTTATGGCAGCAACATTTAATTCTTTTATTCACCCGTTTATAATTATATTAACTGTTCCACTTGCAGTCTTTGGTGGATTAGTTTTTATTTTGCTTTTAAATAGCTCGGTCAATATTTTTTCACAAATTGCATTAATTATACTTATAGGTATATCTACTAAGAATAGTATTTTAATTGTAGACTACGCAAATCAATTAAGAACAACTGGCATTAAAATCGAGGAAGCTTTGATTAAAGCGTGTCAGCTTAGAATTCGACCAATAGTCATGACTTCTTTAAGTACTATGATAGCAATGCTTCCTCTTGTGATAGGGAATATTGGCCCTGGAGCTGGTGAAGGTTCAAGATTAGCTGTTGGTTCTACAATTTTAGGAGGGATGATAATTTCAACTTTCTTTACTTTATATGTAACTCCCACAATGTATCTTACTCTTGCTAGAAATACTAAAAGAATGGACTCGGTTGATTTAGAATTAGAAAAAGAATTATCTAAAAAATAATATATTTATTTTTATTCAATGAATTGCTGCATTCTTTTAGTTGATTTTTATAAACATTGGATTGTCTCTCAACTCTTTTTGCTAAATTAATTATTTTTTTATTTTTTTTGTAATGTTTATAATTTCCCCATCCTTCATGATAAGCAACATACTGTTTAAAAGCATCAGTTTTAGATATTTTTAAAATTGTGCTTGATTTATTAGTGTACCATCCGATGAAATCAACACTATCTTTAAACCTAGTTCTTACTGCAAGCTTATTTCCTGTTTCTTTTTTATATTGTTCCCAGGTACCATTAATTGCTTGAGAATACCCAAATGAACTTGAGGGTCTTTTATAAGGAATTACTTTAAAAAGTTTTTGTCTAGGAGGTTTTGCAAGCCAATCAAAATCTGACTCCATTTTTATAATAGCTAGCTGCAAATATACAGGTGTTCCCCATTTATTTTCTGATTTACTAGCATGCTTAAACCATAAATATCTTTCATTAAATATTGAACAGCTATTTGATGTGTTTGACGGTATTGAAGAACAAGCTGAAATAAAAAACAATATTACAAATAATAAATAGGCTCTTAAAATTTTCATATAATTTTATTAGTAGTCATATTTTATAAATTAAATTAAAAGATTAACAAATGAGTTATTTAATTTTAGTAAGACATGGTCAAAGTGTATGGAATCTTGAAAAAAAATTCACAGGCTGGGTTGATGTAGACTTGACTACAAATGGTAAATCAGAGGCCATAAAAGCCGGTGAACTGATAAAAACAAAAAATATAAATATTGATATTTATTATTCATCTTTTCAATTAAGAGCAAAAAATACCTTAAAATTAATAAAACAAGAGTTAAAGGATATGAAAGTTTCAAAAGAAGCTTGGCAACTGAATGAACGACATTATGGAGCTCTTACAGGCTTAAATAAAGATGAAATGAAAATAAAACTTGGTGAAGAAAAAGTTCATCAATTTAGACGATCATGGGATTTGCGACCTGACCCGTTGGATAGAGAAAACCCTTATCACCCTATCAATATTGATACTTACAAAGAAATACCAAATAATAAAATTCCTGATACAGAGTCTCTTAAAGATACTTATGAAAGAGTATTAGAGTTTTATAAACAAGAAATCGAAAATAAAATTTCAAATAACAATATTTTAATATCTGCACATGGAAATTCGATAAGAGCATTATGTAAATATTTATTTAAATTAGATGAAAATCAAATATCTAAATTGGAAATACCAACTGGAAATCCACTTGTAATAAAATTAGATGAAGAGAATAAAATTACTGATTGCAAATACTTAGATAAAGAAAGAGCTAAAGATCTTGTAGTTTTTTAAAAGTTTCAAGATCAGTTAAATGATAAAAATCATTATCAGTCTCAAATCCATACAGTTCTTTTTTTTCAATTAAATCGTTCCATACATTTGTTATTGAAAAAATTTTATCTTTATAATTTGAAAGAAGTTTTTTATTAATAATTTGGCAACCTGTATAAATAAATTTAGTCTCATTATTTTTTATAATTAAATTTTCTTTAAGATCAAAATCACCATTTAAATTTTTGTCAAAACTTAATTCCTTTTTTACCAATAATAGAATATTTTTAAGTTTTTTGGAAAAATACATATTTTCCATTTTAATAATTTCATTAAAATAATTTTTCTTCCATATTGTATCAGGGTTAAAAATTAAAACATTATCTTCACTTGTATATTTCATCATATTGTTTATTCCACCACCTGTATCAAGAATTTTTTCACCATCTTCAATAATTGAAATTTTAGATTTAAATTTTTTATTATTTATAAAATCATGAATTTGATTTTTTAAATAAAAGGTATTAATAATAATTTGATGTATACCCAAACTTTCAATTAGATTAATACAAGTTTCAAGCACTGCAATATTGTTTAATTTGATCAAAGGTTTAGGGGTATCTAGTGTCAGCGGATTTAATCTTTTTCCAAATCCTGCACATAAAATAAAGGCTGTGTTAATTCTCATTTTACTTAGTTATAGATTTAGGAAAATTAGTTGCTAATAACAACTTCAAATTAATTAAGTCATTATTTTTACTCATCCTGCTATCAATCATATTCCATGAATATGGAATAAGTTTTAAATATTTTCTTTTATTATCTCTTTCTGCCAATCTCATAAATATTCCAATAATTTTTAAATTTCTAAGAACTGATAAAATATCGAAATCATTTTTAAATTTATTTACATCAATTTTTTTATTAGTGCTTAAATAGTAGTTGTACACTTTATCTTTTAATGAATTGGGTGTTTTGTATCTGACATCATCAATTAGGGACGCTAAATCATAGGCTTTGTTTCCAATAAGAGCATCTTGATTATCAATTAATCCAATTTGATTTTTGGAGTTTATGATTAAATTTGAAACATGAAAATCTCTATGAACAAAAGTATCATTTTTAAAATTTAGTTTTGATAATACCAACTTAATTTCTTTATCAAATTTACTATTAAATGTATTGATTTTTTTTTTATTTAATTTTTTCGGAACATACCATTGACTAAATAACTTTGCTTCATCTAATAAGATCTTACTTTTGTAATCTTTAATCAGGTAAGATTTATTTCTGAAATTTTTGATTTTTTTATCTTTAATTAATTGAATTTTATTTAAAACATTAATTACTTTTTTGAAAATTAAAAATTGATCTTTTTTATTTCTTGAAAATATTTGATAAATAGTTTTTTTTCCCAAATCCTGTATTTCAATATAATTCTCTCTATAATTTTGACTTAATAATTTAGGTGCAATTATATTATTTTTAATTAAGATTTTATTAATTGAATCATAAATTAATAAATTTTTAAATTTTTCTCTATTTGCAAATACTATAATCGAATTTTTTTTAGTATTTCTATAAAATTTTCTAAAAGAAGCATCTCCTTTAATTTCCTTAAAATCTTTTAAAAGTTTCATACTGAAAGATTAATCTAAACCATCAATTTTAACAGATCTATTATTTAATTCATTTTCATAGTTAAATATTAAATCTATAGTCTTATTTAATTTTTCTTTATTAATTAATTGAGGCCACTCTATTAAAGTTATTGTGCTTTTGTTATTTTCAAATATGTCTAAATTTTTTAGTTCACATTTGTCTTTTAATCTAAACAGATCATAATGTTTAATAGTAAAATCATCTACATCATACTCATTGAGTAAATTAAAAGTTGGACTTGTGACTTCTGTAGTTTGTAATTTTTTTTTTGTTTGAAATTGATTTATCAAGTATTTTACAAAAGTAGTTTTACCCACTCCCATCTCTCCATATAAAAAAATTACTTCCCCACCTGTTAGATAATTAGAAAAATTTTTAGCTAATTCTTTAGTAGTCTCTTCTGAGGATATATCTATTATGCTATTTTTAATAGCGATAGGCATCTGGTTTAAATGGACCCTCTGTCCCAACACTTATATAATCTGCTTGTTCTTTGGATAGTTTAGTAAGTTTGGCTCCAACTTTTTTTAAATGAAGAGTGGCAACTTTTTCATCCAAATGTTTAGGAAGTACATAAACTTTATTTTCATAATTTTTATAATTATTCCAAAGCTCAATCTGCGCAATTACTTGATTTGTAAATGAAGCACTCATAACAAAACTTGGGTGTCCAGTTGCACAGCCTAAATTAACTAATCTTCCCTCTGCTAATAGGATAATTCTTTTTTTACTCGGTAATTCTATTTCGTGAACTTGCGGTTTAACTTCACTCCATTTGTAATTTTTAAGGGCTTCAACTTGGATTTCATTATCAAAGTGACCAATATTACATAAAATTGCTCTATCTTTCATATCTCTCATATGATCAGCGGTAACAATATCTTTATTTCCTGTAGCTGTTACAACTATATCGGCTCTACTAATAGCCTCTTCCATCAGAACGACCTCGTACCCTTCCATTGCAGCTTGTAATGCGCAGATTGGATCTGCTTCAGTAACTAAAACTCTCGCTCCACTTTGTCTAAGTGATGCTGCACTTCCCTTACCTACATCTCCAAAACCAGCTACGATTGCAATTTTTCCTGACATCATTACATCTGTTGCTCTTCTAATTCCGTCAACCAAACTTTCTCTACAACCATACAAATTATCAAATTTTGATTTAGTAACTGAGTCGTTAACGTTAATGGCTGGTACTAGAAGAGAATTATCCTTTTCCATCTTATTCAAAGCTTTTATTCCAGTCGTAGTCTCCTCAGAAACTCCTTTTATGTCTTTCATTAAATCTTTATATTCATTATGCATAATTGCAGTTAAATCACCTCCATCGTCTAAAAGCATATTTGGTTTCCAATCAGCTTTGCCAACAATAGTTTGTTTAATACACCAAAGATATTCTTCCTCTGTTTCACCTTTCCAGGCGTAAACAGGTATTCCAGCTTTTGCAATCGCTGCAGCTGCGTGATCTTGAGTTGAAAAGATGTTGCATGAAGACCATCTTACTTCTGCACCTAAAGCAACCAAAGTTTCTATTAATACTGCTGTTTGAATAGTCATATGTAAACAACCAATAATTCTTGCGCCTTTTAGAGGTTTAATTTCTGAATACTCTTCTCTTAATGCCATTAATCCTGGCATTTCACTCTCTGCGATCGAGATCTCTTTTCTACCAAATTCAGCTGATGATATATCTTTAACTTTATAATCTTCCATGAAAAAAGTTTTATACAGTTAAAGAGAGACAAATCAAGTTAAGATTAAACACTTGGAAACTTTATTTCTACAATTGCGCCATCTCTATCTAAGCGATTTGAAGCTACAATTTCACCATCATGAAGATTAACTAAATTTTTAACAATATTAAGTCCTAGACCTGAATGTTCTCCAAATTTATCAGGTCTATTACTATAAAATCTTTTGAATATTTTTGACGTATCTTTCTCTTTAAATCCTTGCCCATCATCAATAATCTTTACCAAAATTTTTTTATCAACAGTATTTGATACATACACAAAAATATTTTCACCATCTTTACAAAATGAAATTGAATTATCTAATAGGTTGGCAATTATTTGCTCAATTCTGTTCTCAATACCATTAATAGTATATTTTTCATTACCATCATTTTCATAATTGATTTTGATATTTTTTTTGACCTTTTGGATATTATTATAATCTTCAACAACAGACTGAATAATAGGCTCTATATTAATTTTTTTCATTTTTTCTTTGCTAAGAGCTACTTCATCTTTTAGCATCTGAGAATAATCAGTTATTAGTCTTTCAATTCTCAAAACATCATGGCTAAGAATATTTAATAATTTTAATCTTTGTTCTGAGTTATTGGAGTCTTGCAGTATCTCTGAAGCACTTTTAAGAGATGCCAATGGGTTTCTTATCTCATGAACTAGATCTGTGGAAAAATTCTCAGCATGAGCAACTCTCTTTTGAAGTTCAGTGGTCATATCCTCCAGTGAATTTGATAAAAGACCCAATTCATCGTTACGACTTTTTAAACTTTCAATATTTGTTTTGGTTTGACTTTTGTCTTTAATAACTTTTGTATAACTTACAAGATTTTGAATCGGTTTAATAAAATATCTGCTCAAAACAAAAGAAAAAATTAGGATTACAAAACCCACAGCAATCGCCGTTCTAAGAACAAAAGCTTTCCTCTCATCAGTAGCTATTTTTATATCATTAGCATTTTCTGTAATAGCAATGTATCCAATATTTGAATTATTTTTAATTACATTTTTAATTGTAATTAATCTAAATTGATTGAGATCTTCCTGTATGAATGTGTAAGAATTTCCGTAAGCATCAGAATTTAAATATTTTTTTAAAATATTTTTAAAAGAAAAGTTTTTATTTTCAGTTATATCTAGATTATTATTTTTATCATTTTTATCATTTTCATTTTCATTTTCATTTAAACTTTCAAATTCAATTTCATCTAACCTTGTAGAAAAAGACCTTGGATCAAGATCTAAGGTATCTGTATCACCTACTATATTTGAGTCATTGTCAAAAAATATTACTCTATCCAAATTTTGAAAAATAAATCTAGTTGAAAATAAAAACTTTCTTATATCATCAACATTGAATTTAACATCTAATCTTATAAGAGTATTAATTGTATTATCTATTACATTTAAATGTTTTACTGATTTCTTTTTAATTAGATTGGGTTGGACATTATTTAGATAAACAAAGGTGAATAAGCTAATAATTGTAAAGATTATAAAATTTATAAATAAAAATTTTTTTAATATAGATAGACTTTTTAAGTATTTACTAAACATTAGCTAACATTCCATCTATATCCACTACCATATCTAGTTTCAATAGCTGAAAAATCAGGGTCTACTTTTTTAAATTTTTTACGAATTCTTTTAACATGACTATCAATAGTTCTATCCTCAATATCAGTATCTTCTCTATAAGCAATGTCCATTAATTGAGCTCGTTCTTTAATAATTCCTGGTCTTTTTGCCAATTCTTTAACAATTAAAAATTCTGTTGTGGTCAGTTTATCTGGAAGCTGTTTATTATTCCATTCACATTCGAGTTGAGATGGATCTAATTTTAGTCTTCCGTGTGATATTAAACTTTTATTTTCCTCTAAAATATTATTAGAGTCTTTTTTTCTTAGCTGAACTCTAATTCTTTCTATCAAAACTTTAATAGAAAAACCTCCAGATTTTTTTACAAAATCATCTGCTCCTAGTTTCAATCCTAATAATTCATCAATCTCATCATCTTTAGATGTCAAAAAAATTACTGGTAGTGATGTTTTTTTTCTAAGCTTTTTAAGTAGCTCCTCACCATCCATTTTAGGCATCTTTATATCAACTACTGCTAAATCAGGAGGCATTCTAGTTAAACCAATTAATGCACTTTCACCATCAATATAAGTTTGAACTTTAAAGCCTTCTTTCTCTAAGGCAATACTCAAACTCGTCAGAATATTTCTATCATCATCTATTAAAGCTATAGTTTGTTTGTGCATTCCTTATATAAAAATACTAAATTGTTCTAAATTGGGCAATCTAATTAAATTAATGAAGCACTCCCCAATTATCTCCAACATTAACGTCAACTGTTAATGGGGTTGAAAATGAATGATAGTCACTTTTAGCAACACTAGTCATTTCATCTTTTACTAATTTGACCATCATTTTTTCATCTTTTTTTGGTACTTCAAATATTAACTCATCATGAATCTGTAAAAGCATTTTAGATTTAATATTTTTTTGTTCTAATAATTTTTTATCCAATCTAATCATAGCTAAACGCATAATTTCTGCTGCTGATCCTTGTATAGGGGCATTAATTGCAGCTCGCTCTTGAAAATTTCTTATATTAAAATTTTTGTCATTAATTCCATTGAAATGGGATCTTCTCCCAAAAATATTATTAACGTAACCGCTTTTTCTACAAAAATTAATTGTACTGTCCATATAAACTTTTATTTCAGGAAATTTTGCAAAATATGCATCCAGAAATTCTTCTGCTTCATAATTTGAAACGTTAATCTGTTTTGCTAAACCATACTGTGAAATTCCATAAATAATTCCAAAATTAATTGCTTTTGCTTTTCTTCGATGATCTTGATTTACTTTTTTAATATCTATATTAAAAATCTGACTAGCTGTTAATGAGTGAATATCTTCATTATTTTTAAAAGCTTTTTTAAGCTCTTTAACATCTGCTAGATCTGCTAAGATTCTCATTTCAATTTGATTATAATCTGCCGAAATTAAAAGATGATCTTTTTTGGCTGCAAAAGCTTTTCTTATATCTTTTCCATCTTCTGATTTTATTGGGATATTCTGTAAATTTGGATCACTAGATGCCAATCTGCCAGTTGTAGTTGCTGCCAACAAGAATGAAGTATGCACTCTTTTTGTTGATGGATTAATATGTTCTGGTAGGGAATCTGAATAAGTATTTTTAAGCTTTGATACTTGCCTCCAATCTAGAATTAATTGAGGAAATTCATGACCTTTAAAAGCTAAATCTTCCAAAACACTCGCACTTGTAGCAAAACTTCCTTTTTTGGTCTTTTTTAAACCTGCAATCTTAAGTTCATTATAAATTATTTCACCTAATTGCTTTGGTGAGGCAATATTAAATTCTTTTTTCGAAATTTTAAAAACTTTTTTTTCTAAGTTATTTATTTTTTTTTCAAATTTTAAAGAGAGAGATTTTAAGAATTTACTATCAACTTCAATTCCTTCCATCTCCATAAAAGCAAGAATTTTAATTAACGGTTTTTCAAATATTTCATAAATATTTACCATTTTTTCTAACTTCAAATTTTTGATAAATTTTTTATATAATCTAAAAGTTATGTCTGCATCTTCAGCTGCATAATCTTTAGCTTTATCAATCTCTACATCGCTAAAATTTATTTCTTTTTTACCAGTTCCAACAATCTCTTTGAAAGAAATTGTTTTATGGCCTAGATGAATTTCAGATAGTATATCCATATTGTGTCTATTTTTTCCAGCATCCAACACATAAGACATGAGCATTGTATCTTCCATTGATGAAATTGTTATTCCATGTTTATATAAAACTATAAAATCAAACTTAATATTTTGACCAATCTTTTTTACACTAGGATCTTCTAATAAAGGTTTTAATTTTTTTATGACAACATTTTTATCAATACATTTTGATGATTTGTGTCCAATTGGAATATAACAAGCCTTACCAATTTTAGAGCATAGAGAAATACCAACTAAATCCGCTTGATGAGCATCTAAAGAATTTGTTTCAGTATCTACCGCAACCTCTCCTACTTCCTCAGCCTCTTTTATCCATTCATCTATTTCATTGGGATTTTTAATTAGATGATAATTCTTATTATTAACTGGTTGTTGTTTAACTGAGAAATCTTTTTCAATTGTTTTATCTGATAATTTTGGTTCACCATATGCAGATATGACAGAACTCAGAAGTCGATTAAATTCCATTTCTCTCAAAAATGTATAAAGCTTATCTTTATCTATTTCTTTTAACTTAAACTCTCCCAATTCTTTATTAATCGGGGCATCTTTCATTAAAGTCACAAGCTGTTTACTAATCAATGCTTTATCTTTATTTTCAATTAATGTTTCTCTTCTTTTGTTTTGTTTTATTTCACTTGCTGATTTTAAGAGCTTTTCTAAAGTTCCATATTTATTAATTAGTTCTGCGGCCGTTTTTACTCCTATGCCTGGAACTCCAGGAACATTATCACTACTATCTCCCGCTAGAGATTGCACATCTATTACTTTTGAAGCATCAACTCCAAACTTTGTATGAATATCCTCTTCTGTGATAAATTTATTTTTCATAGGGTCAAAAATACGAACTCCTTTTTTAAACAATTGCATCAGATCTTTATCCGATGAAACAATTGTAACCTTGGCTCCTTTCTTAAGAATTTTTTCAACATAAGTTGCAATTAAGTCATCTGCTTCATAATTAAGGAGATCAACTGAAGGTAAATTAAAAGCTAGCACTGACTTTCTGATATATTCAAATTGAGGAGCCAAATCATCAGGTGCTTCTGAACGGTTAGCCTTATATTCACTATAAATATCGTTTCTAAATGTCTTTCTAGCTGAGTCGAAAATTACAGCAAAGTGACTGGGTTTTTGTAAATTTTGTTCTGATTTTGAGTCTTCAAGAAGTTTGAAAAGCATACTACAGAAACCACTAACTGCACCTGTTGGCAATCCATCACTCTTTCTAGTTAATGGTGGTAGCGCATAATAAGCTCTAAAAATATATCCAGAACCATCAATAAGGTAAAAATGATCTGTTTTTTGAATTTTATCCATTAAAATATCACTAAATATTACAGTGGTAATTAAATCTGTATATAAAAAACTTACTTTTCTTAACAAGCTTTATTATTATATCTAGATTATTTTAATTTTTAATAGTAATAATTAATTTATGGAGCTAACAAAAAATATATCTCAAACAAAGATAATTAAATCATTACTAGCAATAATCCTTGGGTCTATAGCATTGACTATATCTGCTAAAATTAAAATACCTTTCTATCCGGTACCTATGACTATGCAAACATTTGTAGTTTTATTTTTAGGAGTAAGCCTTGGCTATAAAATTGGATTAGCAAGTGTTGGCCTATATTTGCTCGAAGGAATTGTTGGATTGCCTGTTTTTTCAAACTCTCCTGAAAAAGGTGTTGGTTTAATTTATTTTACAGGTCCTACAATGGGATATTTAATTGGTTTTTTAACAGCAAGCTATTTGGCATCTAAAATAAATAATAGTGATAATTTTATATTAGTTTTAACTAAACTTATAGTTGCAACAACAACAATTTATATACTGGGATTATTGTGGCTTGGAACTCTTATAGGTTGGGATAAACCAATTTTTGCTTTAGGAGCTAAACCTTTTTTACTAGCTGAAACTTTTAAAGTTATACTATTAGCCTTGATTACAAAAAAAATTATTAAAATAAGAAATTTTATCTAGGAGATCTTTTAGACAGAATTCTTTGAAGAGTTCTTCTATGCATTTTTAGTCTTCTTGCAGTTTCTGAAACATTTCTATTACATAGCTCAAATACTCTATGGATATGTTCCCATTTTACTCTATCTGCTGACATTGGATTTTCTGGAGGAGCCGCTTTTTTTGCAGGATCTGCAAGTAAAGCTTTTTCAACATCCTCTGCATCAGCTGGTTTTGCAAGATAATCAATAGCACCCTCTTTAATAGCTGCAACTGCAGTTGGAATATTTCCATAACCAGTTAACATAATTATTCTGCTTTCACTGTTTGTAGTTTGAATTTCTTTTACAACCTCTAGTCCGTTACCATCTCCTAGTCTTAAGTCTACCACTGCAAAACCAGGTTTCTTTGCTTTAACCGATTCTACACCTTTTTGTACACTCTCTGCTTGAGAAACTTCAAAACCTTTTTTCTCCATTGCTCTGGCTAATCTCTCTCTAAAAGGATTGTCATCATCAACTATAAGTAGAGATTTATTCTCAAAATCGTTGATATTTTTAAGGACTACTTGTTCTTTCATAACCTTCATATGGTGATTAGCTCACATAATTCAATACCTATTATTTACTTTACATTATTAATCTATGGGCTTAATAGGAGGAAATTTTAAAGTTTTTTAGCAATAAAAAGCTTTTTTTTATTAAATTTTTTTTGGAGGCATTTTAAATGCAAAAATTTAAATCAGTTGAGCAATTAATAAGTCAACTGAAACCTGAAAAACCGATTTATTGTATAAGAAAGAATTCTATTCGATCTGCAGTAAAATATTTCAACAAAAACTTTCCAGGTAAAATCTTATACGCAGTAAAGACAAATCCACATCCTACAGTAATTCAATCAATTATAGATAGTGGTGTAGAGCAATTTGATGTTGCCTCAATAGAGGAAATTAAAAGTATTAGAAATTTTAGCCAAACAGCTAAATGTTCTTATATGCATACAGTAAAAAGTAGAGAAAGTATTAAAGATGCTTATTTTAATTATGGAGTTAAAACATTCTCATTAGATACTAAAGATGAGTTAATAAAAATAATTGAAAGCACAAATAACGCAAAAGATTTAGAATTATTTGTAAGAGTTGCGGTCTCGAACGAACATGCTGAAATAGATTTATCGAAGAAATTTGGTGCATTAAACTCTGAAGCAGCAGGACTGTTAAGGTTAGTTAAACAGCATGCAAAAAAAATTGGTCTAAGCTTTCATGTTGGTTCACAATGTATGCATCCTATTTCATATTCAAAAGGTATTAATGAAATTGGAAATATAATCAAAAAAACAAAAATTTTACCTGATTACATTAATGTTGGTGGAGGATTTCCAACAATTTATCCAGACTTAATACCTCAATCTATGGATAGCTATTTTAAAGAAATTAAAAAAGGATTGGAAAACTTAAAGCTTGAAAAGTTACCTGAAATTATTTGTGAACCAGGAAGAGCTATGGTAGCAGAAAGTGGCTCTACAATTGTAAGAGTAAATTTAAGAAAAAAACAAAAACTTTATATAAATGATGGTACTTACGGAACTCTGTTTGATGCAGGAACGCCTAATATAGTTTTTCCATCTAAAATGATTAAAGACAATACAAATAAAATAATATCAAAAAAATTAACTGCTTTTGATTTTTTTGGACCAACATGCGATAGCATGGATTATATGAAAGGTCCTTTTCTTCTTCCTAATAATATTAAGGAAAATGATTATATTGAGCTCGGCCAACTAGGTGCATATGGTTTAACATTTAGAACTCAATTTAATGGGTATTATTCCGATGAAATATTTGAAGTTGAAGATAAACCAATCATGACAATGTATGACAAAGACACTAACAAAGCTACTTTGGTTGCTTAATGTCAAATCATAAAAACCCAGGTCATAATAGTAAAAAAGATTTTTTAAAAAATCCTGTTGAACATATCGATATCACTTCATTTGACTCTCGAAAAATAATTTCTTCAATGGAAAAAATGTCTTTTGTTTCAAGGGAAACTGCCAATGCTGCAAACATTTATAATGACATGCTTAAAGATAAAGATTGTACTATATTTTTAACTTTAGCCGGCTCTACATCAGCTGCTGGATGTATGAATATTTACAAAGATTTAGTCAAATATAATATGGTTGATGCAATTGTTGCAACTGGAGCTTCTATAGTAGATATGGATTTTTTTGAGGCACTAGGATTTAGACATTATCAAGGTTCACAATTTCAAGATGATACTGAGCTTAGAAATAATTATATAGACAGAATATATGACACATACATTGATGAAGAGGAGCTTCAGATGTGTGATAAAATTATATGTGATATAGCTGATAGTTTGGAACCAAAAAGTTACACATCTAGAGAATTTATTTATGAAATGGGAAAATATTTAAAGAAAAATTCAAAAAAGAAAGATTCTTTAATCGAAACAGCCTTTGATAATAATGTGCCAATTTTTTGTCCAGCTTTTACAGATTCGAGCGCTGGTTTTGGCTTGGTGATTCATCAAGAAAAAAATCCAAAACAACACATGACTATAGATTCTGTTAGAGAATTTAGAGAACTGACAGAAATTAAAATTAAATCTAAAGGGTCAGGTTTATTTATGATTGGTGGTGGTGTCCCAAAAAATTTTATACAAGATACTGTAATTTGTGCTGAATTATTAGGTAAAGAAGTTGATATGCATAAATACGCAGTTCAAATTACTGTGGCCGATTCAAGAGATGGTGCTTGTAGTAGCTCAACTTTAAAAGAAGCAAGTTCTTGGGGTAAAGTTGATATTACAAAAGAACAAATGGTATTTGCAGAAGCAACAAGTGTATTGCCTTTAATTGCAAGTGATGCTTATCATAAGGGTGAGTGGAAAAGTAGAGTTAGAAAAAACTTCACAAAAATTTTTGAGTAAAAATTGAGATATCTTTCAAATAAAAATGGATTTCTTGGAGTTGATAATAAAGTTGATTTCAAAGAAAAAGTTGTAGTAGTTCCTTTTGGACTTGAAAAAACTGTCAGTTATGGTGGGGGAACTAAAAATGGACCTAAAGAAATTATCAAAGCTTCTCATCAAGTAGAGCTATATGATGAAGAATTAAACTGTGAACCATACAAAAAAATAGGTATCAAAACTTTAAGACCTTTTAAGATAGACAGAAATATTAGAAAGGCCCTTTCTAAAATGTCTAACATTAATAAAGAAATTTTAGATAAAAAACTTTTCCCTATGACCTTAGGTGGTGAGCACTCAATTACACCAGGATGTATCGCTCCTTTTGTAAAAAAATATAAAGATATTTGTCTTTTACATTTTGATGCTCACGCAGATTTGCGTGAAAGCTATAATGGAGAAAAATTTTCTCATGCATCTGCAATAAAAAGATGTTTAGATTTTGCAAATGTTTCTCTAATTTCTTTTGGCATAAGAAATATATCTGAAAGTGAAATCCCTTTTTTGAGGAAAAACTCATCAAGAATTAATATATTTTGGGCGAAAGATAAGAAAAAATGGAATCTTAATAAATTTAAGAAATTAATAAAGAACAAAACAGTTTATCTGACATTTGACGTTGATGGTCTAGACTCTAGTATAATGCCTGCAACTGGAACTCCAGAACCAGGTGGATTATTATGGGATGAGACTCTAGATATTATAAGAATTGCTGCAAAAAATTCTAAAATTGTTGGTGCTGATATTAATGAATTGTCACCTATAAAAGGATTTAATTCTTATAATTTTCTTGTGGCTAAATTAGCTTATAAAATTTTATCTTATAAATTTTTATATTAAGCTTTAACAGATTTTAGAGTATCTAGTAATAATCTAAAAGGTATTAACATTACTATAGCCACAAATATCTTAACCGCTAAGTCACCTAAAGATAATGTAACCCAAGGTATCCCTGTTGCATAAAAAGATATCGAAAAAAATAAAAAAGTATCAACTGTAGACCCAATAAATGAAGAAGTTAAGGGTGCTACAAACCATTTTTTTTTTCTTAATTGATCAAAAATTTGAACATCTAACAATTGAGCAACTAAAAAAGCAGTTCCAGATCCAATCGCAATTCTCACTGAAATTAAATCTGTAAAATTAGTTGAAAATAAAAGAGTGAAACTTATACCTATTGCAAATCCAATATAAACAATCTTTCTTGCAATCGTCTTGCCATAGGTTTTATTTGCTAAATCAGTAATTAAAAATGCGATTGGATAACTAAAAGCACCGTAAGTGAGTATTTCTTCAAGACCATAATATTTAATTGGAAATTGAACTAAGTAATTTGATGATAAAACCACAACTCCCATTAGAAATGAGAGGAGTAAAAACAATTTATTCATTATGCAGATTTAGCTATGGGCTTTTTCTTAAAAGGGGATTTTATTAATATGTTTTTTTTTAATTTTTTTAGTCTTGGTGATAAGTTTTTATTTTTAACAGCCTTAAGAAATTCATCAAAGCTACCTTTTTTATCAACTGATCTAACACCAGAATTGCTAACAGTTAATTTTAAACTTCTCTTCATTAATTCACTTGTGAATTTTACTTTTTTTAAATTAGGTAAAAACCTTCTTTTAGTCTTGTTATTAGCATGACTAACATTATGTCCCTTCATTGGGATTTTACCGGTTAATTCACATTTTTTTGACATAATAATAGTGCCTATATAAGGGGAGAAGCGTAAAGCGTCAAGTTTAATACATTTAAGATAGAGTTTTATTTCCTACAATTTCAGTATAATTTTTAACTCCATCTCTAATTAATAATTCTTTTAGGTCCTTTTTAATAATTCCAGCAATATTTGGACCTTTAAAAACCATCCCCGTATAAAGCTGAACAAAATCTGCTCCAGCTATAAATTTATCATAAGCAGCTTGACCAGAGTCAACCCCACCAACACCAATTATTTTAATTTTACCTTTTAACAATTTATAAAATTTATTTATCAAAATATTAGATTTTTCTTCGATTGGTTTTCCAGATAAACCACCTTTTTGATGCCTTTGAATGTTACTAAGCTTATCTCTTGTTGCTTCTGATGTATTTGAAACAATTATTGCTTCTATTTCATATTGTAAAAGAATTTCAGAAATCTTACTAACTTGATCTTCACTTAGGTCTGGCGAAACTTTAACAACAATAGGAATATTTGATTTCAAATTTTTTTTTTCTTCCATAATAGATTTGAGTAAATTTTGCAATTTATCACTCTCATGAAATGTTCTTAAATTTTCAGTGTTAGGTGAAGAAATATTAATAGTTATATAATCTGCTTCATCATAAAAAGTCTTTAATCCAATTAGATAATCATTCAATCTATCACTAGAGTCTTTATTGGGACCAACATTAATACCTAGTAAGCCTAATTTTTTGTTACGTTTAATGCGTTCTTTAATGATTTTAGTACCATGATTATTAAAACCTAGTCTATTAATTAATGCTTCATCCTCTACTAATCTAAAAACTCTAGGTTTGGGATTGCCGTACTGTTTTAAAGGAGTAATTGTTCCAACTTCTACAAACCCAAATCCTAATTTAAATAATGAGTTATATACCTCGGCATTTTTATCAAAGCCAGCTGCCATTCCAATTGGATTATCCAAATCTTTATCAAAAATTTTTGTTTGAAATATAGGGTCATTTTTATTTTCATCAAATACATTTGGAACTAAATTAAATTTTAACGACTTTATTGCTAGAGTATGTGCTTTTTCTGGATCTACTTTGAATATTAGCGATCTTAGTTTAGAAAACATTATTTTAGTTTATTTATTAACAGCTCAGTGGTTTCTTTTACACCAAAAAAACTTATAAAAAATCCCATTCGAGGTCCATTTTCATCTCCAAAAACTACCTCATATATTAATTTAAACCAATCTCTTAGATTATCTGCATAACCATTTTCTTTTCCCGTGGAATAAATCAAAGTTTGAATATCTTCTGGCGACATTTCATCTGTACACTTTTCAAGAGTTTTAACCAGTGCCTCAAGAGCTAATTTTTCTGAACTATTTGGTGTTTTATATTTTTTCTGAGCTTTAATTACATCATTAAAATATTTTATTGCGTAACCAACTAGACCATCAAATATCGGAAAATTTGATTCTGAAATATCTGATTTATATTTCTTTACAAACTTCCACAACAAATCTTTACTATTAGCATTGCTAGTTTCTACTAAATTTAGCAACATTGAAAATGTCATAATCATTTCCTCTGTTGGAATTTTGCCATCATGAACGTGCCAAACTGGGTTCATTAATAATTGAAGTTCATCTTGTTTTTTTGATTTTTCAATACAATCTAAATATTCATCAACAGCCTTAGGTACTATTTCTTTATATAATTTTTTTGCTCTTTTTGGATTTTGATACATATATAAAGATAAACTTTCTGGCGATGCATACTCCAACCATTGGTCAATTGTAATTCCATTTCCTTTTGATTTAGAAATTTTTTCACCTTTTTCATCTAAAAACAACTCATAAGCAAAGCCAGATGGATTTTTCTTTCCCAATAGATTTATTATCTTGGTAGATAAAATTGCACTTTCTATCAAATCCTTTCCATACATTTCAAAGTCTATATCTAAAGCGTACCATCTCATTGCCCAATCTACTTTCCATTGTAATTTACAATTCCCATCCAAGATACTTGACTCTAATTTTTTTCCATTATTATTGAAAATAATATTTGATTTTTGTTTATTAATTTCAACGACAGGAATTTCTAAAACATGCCCTGTCTCAGGACAAATAGGCAAAAAAGGACTGTAGGTTTGTTGGCGTTCTTTGCCTAATGTGGGAATGATAATATTCATAATCCCTTCATAATTTTCTAAAATAATTTTAAGTGTTGGGTTAAAAAATCCATTTTTATAAAGTGATGTAGAGCTCTGAAAATTATAATTAAATTTGAAACTGTCTAAAAAATTTTTTAACATTTCATTGTTATGCTCACCAAAGCTAGCATATTTTGCAAATGGGTCAGGAACTTGAGTTAGTGGCTTGTGAAGATTATTTGTTAATAATTCTTGATTAGGGACATTATCTGGAACCTTTCTTAAACCATCCATATCATCAGAAAATGTAATTATTTCAGTTGGAAAATCTGATAACTGTTTTAAGGCATTTACCATCATTGAAGTTCTTGCAACTTCGCCAAACGTTCCTATATGTGGAAGACCACTAGGACCATAACCTGTTTGAAGTGTAATTTTACCTTTTTTTTCTATGAAAGATTTTCTCTCTCTAAGTAATTTTTTTGCTTCAACAAAAGGCCAAGCACTAGTTTTGTCTAAATTTTCTTTTTTAATCATGAATTATGCTTCTAAAAATCTTAAATCAGTGGTTTTACTAATTCTTATAGAGTTGAAATTTATTTACCATAAAATAATGTTCTTTCAAAATGTCTAATTATAAAACTGTTTTTTTTACACTAGGAATTTTGCAAATAATACTTGGGGTATCAATGTTCATACCTATTATAGCTCAAATTGCTTACTCTGAAATAGACACTTCATTTTTTGGAGCATCAATTGTCACAATAGTTTTTGGAACTTTATTTTTTTTGTCAAACTTGGATCATGATAAAAAATTAAATTTACAACAAGCATTTCTTCTCACTGCACTTTCTTGGCTAAGTATAGCAATTTTTGGATCTCTTCCATTTATATTTTCGACAATAGAACTATCAGTGACTGATGCATTTTTTGAAAGCATGTCAGGAATTACAACCACTGGATCTACAATTATTCCAAATCTAGAGTTTACACCTAAAGGAATTTTGTTATGGAGGGCCATATTGCAATGGTTGGGTGGTATAGGTATTATTGTTATGGCTATCACTTTAATGCCGATAATGAATGTTGGTGGAATGCAATTATTCAAAATTTCAAGCAATGATTCATCAGAAAAAATACTTCCAAAATCTAAACAGATAGCCCTAAGACTAATCTATATTTATTCAGGCTTAACCATATTGTGTGGAATAACTTATTGGTTATTTGGGATGAGTAAATTTGATAGCTTAACTCATTCTATGACTACAATAGCTACAGGTGGTTTTTCAAACTATAACCAATCTATTGGATATTTCAATAGTATTCCAATTGAGATAGCTTCTATGACATTCATCATATTAGGGAGTATACCATTTATAGCTTACATCAAATTTATAAGTGGAAATAAAAAAATTTTTTTAACAGATGTTCAAATTAAAACTTTTTTTAAAATTATTATTACAGCAATTTTATTATTATCTGCATACTTATTATTTAATAATTATGAAAATTTTAATTTAAGGTCAGTTTTTTTTAATAGTATTTCTATATTAACAGGAACTGGTTATGTAAATTCTGAATATGATAGTTGGGGAAGTTTTCCAATCACTTTATTTTTAGCTTTAATGTTTATAGGTGGATGTGCTGGATCGACAACTTGTGGTATTAAAATTTTTAGAATTCAAATTCTTTATTCATTTATAGCAACACAACTTAAAAAAATTATCTATCCAAAAGGTGTATTTGTAATTAAATATGATCAAAGCTCAGTTGATGATAAATTTATTGCATCAATAATTTCTTTTATTTATTTTTATTTTGTTATTTTCTTTATTCTTGCTGCGTTACTATCTTTAACAGGTCTTGATTTTATTACCGCAATTTCAGGAGCTGCTACCTCAATTTCTAATGTTGGACCAGGATTAGGTCCAATTATTGGTCCTAATGGAGATTTTTCATCTTTACCTGACATTTCTAAATGGATTTTAACAATTGGTATGATTTTAGGTAGACTTGAACTGTTTGCAATATTAGTATTGTTCTTACCATCTTTTTGGAGAAATTAATTATGTCTGAAAAAACAAAACAATCTTGGCTAGATTCTCTCTCGGTATACAAAGATATTCGAATGGTAAGAATTCTTTTATTAGGAGCAATTAGTGGATTTCCTTGGGTATTAATTGCAAGCAGTTTGAGTTTGTGGCTTAAAGAAGAAGGGTTGAGTAGATCTACAATAGGATGGGCAGGTTTAATTTTTGGAGTATATGCTTTTAATTATTTGTGGGCACCAATCATTGATAGAATTCAAATTCCAATACTTACAAAAAAACTAGGTCATAGAAGGGGCTGGATAGTTTTGATGCAGTCAATTATTTTATTAAGCTTATTAGTTTGGAGTGTAATAAATCCTACAGAAAATTTAGCATTATTAATTACTGTTGGATTAATTATTGCTATAGCATCCGCGACTCAAGATATAACTGTAGATGCTTTAAGAATTGAGCAAATAAATGAAAATGAAGGAAAATCTATGGCTGCTGGTGCGGCTATGGCTGTTGTTGGATGGTGGACAGGCTACAAATTAGGAGGAGTTGTTGCTTTATTCACAGCAGAATATTTTGAAAATCTAGGTATTGTTGATTATTGGCAAGCTACTTTTTTAATTTTAGGAGTTTTAATTATTTTAATGAATATAGGGTTGATGTTTGTTCATGAGCCAATAGAAACAGACAGACAATCAAAACAAAAGGAGACAGACAAATTAATTGAGGGAAAACTTGGTTCTAGCAATATTATAACAAACTTTATTGCTTATATTACAGGAACTTTAGGTGGGCCTATTATTAGTTTTTTTAAAAAAAATGGTTTTGCAATTGCTGTAGGAATTTTAGGATTTGTCTTTTTGTTTAAAATAGGTGAAGCTTTCATGGGACGAATGTCTATTGTCTTCTATAAAGAAATTGGATTTTCCAAAGGTCAAATTGCAATTTATTCGAAGGGACTTGGTTGGATAACAACAGTTGTATTTACTTTATTAGGTGGAATAATGGCCATGAGAGCTGGAACAATTAAAACAATGTTTTTTGCTGGAGGACTAATGGCTCTAACAAATCTTTTATTTGCAGTTTTAGCATGGACAGGAAAATCTGAGATTTTATTTGCAATTGCGGTGATAGCTGACGATATTACTGCTGCATTTGCAACTGTAGCATTTGTTGCATTTATATCATTATTAGTTGATAGAACGTATACAGCTACACAATATGCATTACTTGCTTCAATTGGCACCGCTGGTAGAACTACACTGGCTTCTTCTTCTGGAGCACTAGTTGATTGGTTAAATGGAGATTGGGGAACATTTTTTGTTTTAACTACTATTATGGTTATACCATCTTTAATTTGTTTATGGTTAATAAAAAACAAGATTAAAATTGGTGCAAAATAATTTTTATTTCAAAGGTAATTTTTCAAATATTTATAAAAAACCTTCAAAAAAATCTGAAGTAACTTCACAAATTATATATGGTGAGGAATTCAAAATTTTATCAAAAAATAAAAGTTGGATTAAAATTAAAACTTTATTCGATAATTATAAAGGATTTATTAGAAATACAAAATATGTAGAAAATTTTAGCCCTAATTATAAAGTTAGTTCTATAAAGGCAAAAATTTATAAAAAACCTGGAATTAAAACAAACAGTTGGCTTCCACTTGCATCTAGATTATCTGTATTAGAACAAAAAAAAAATTATATACAAATCGAGAAAAGTAAATGGATTAAAAAAATAGATATTAAAAAATTAAATCATAAAGATAATAATTATATAAAAATATTTAAAAAATTTTTAAATGTAAAATATGTTTGGGGTGGAAAAACATTTAAAGGTATTGACTGTTCAGCTTTATTACAAATATTTTTCAGTTATAATAATTCATTTTATCCCAGAGATACAAGAGATCAGATCAAGTATACTAAAAAGAATTTAAAAAAAAGAAAATTCAAAAAAGGAGATATTATATTTTGGAAAGGTCATGTTGCTATATGTTTAAATTCCAAACAATTAATTCATGCTTACGGACCAGAAAAAAAAGTAATTATTATGCCAATTATAGAAACAATTAACAGAATCGAAAGGACTGCAAAACTTAAAGTAAAAAAAATATCTAGAATAAAATATTAATTTCTTCCAAAATCAGGTCTATCAATATCTTGTTTCAATTTAATAATTTTTGATCTTACTTTTTTAGTTTGAATAAGTTTTTTAATAATGGATTTATTATTTTTTAAATTAATATCTTTTTTAAATTGATTTAAATTTTTTACAAATAAATCAATCGCTTTAGAAATGTTGTTTCTGTTATTAAAAAAAATATCTCTCCACATGATTTCATTTGATGCTGCAATTCTAGAAAAATCTCTTAATCCACCAGCACTATACTTGATTAGCTCATAACTTTGTTTTTTTTCAAAATCTTGCGCAGACTTCACCAGATTATAAGCAATTAAGTGTGGTAAATGACTAGTTATTGAAAAAATTTTATCATGTTTTTTAGGATTCATTACAACTACTTTTGATCCAATTTTTTTCCAAAACTTGGTTAAAATTTTTATATTATTTTTTTTAGTATTTTTTTCTTTAATGATTATACACCACCTATCAGTAAACATATTTTCTTTTCCATGCTCTGGTCCACTTACCTCTGAACCAGCTATTGGGTGACTTTGAGTCCAGTGAACACCTTTCTTTAAGAATTTTTTAATAATTTTAGAGGTTTCAATTTTTGAAGAACCAATATCAGTAATCAATGTTTTTGATGAAATAAAATTATTAATTTTTAAAATAATATCTTTGTATTCACTCATTGGAGTACAAAAAATAATTAGATCTGAATTAGTTACACCTTCTTTTAATGATTTAATAATTGTTCCAGATAACTTTAAATTTTTTATTTTACTGATATTCAATTTTGATTTTTCGTAAATGAATATTTTCTTAGCTATTTTTTTTTTACTAATACGTCTTAATAAAGATGAACCTAATAATCCACAGCCAATAATTAAAATATTTTTCATTTTTTTAATACTTGTTTAATAGTACTCATAAATTTTAAATTTTCTTTTTTAGATCCAATAGTTAATCTTAATTTATTCTTTATATGATAACCATCTTCAGTTGATCTTAATATGATTCCCTTATCTTTAAGTTTTTCATACAAAAATTTTGCTGAATAATTGCATTTTTCAAAATTAAGTAACAAAAAGTTTGCTGAAACTGAATTTGAATAAATATTATATTTTTCAAGAAACTTTTTAATGTTTCTCGCATGAAATAAATTATGTTTAATTGATTTGTTAATAAATGCTTTATCTTTAAGTGACTCGACTGCAACTAATTGGGCAATACCATTTACATTAAATGGGGGTTTTATAACATTTAGTGCATCTACTATTTTTTTTGAACCATACCCCCAACCTACTCTCAAAGATGCTAATCCAAACATTTTAGAAAAAGTTCTTAGAATGAAAACATTATCCTTATTTCTAAATAAATCTAAGCCTGATGAATAATCTTTATTTTTCATATATTCAGCATAGGCATCATCAATAACTAATAAAATTTTTTTATCTAATTTTTTTCTTAAATCCATTACCTCTTTTTTAGTTATGTAGGTTCCCGTTGGATTATTTGGGTTAGCTATAAAAACAATTTTAGTTTTCTTTGTAATTTTTCTTAAAATTTCTTTAACAGAAACTTTAAAATTACTTTCCTTAGCAAATACAACTTTTGCACCAACAATTTTTGAGTAAATTCTGTACATTAAAAAGCTATATTCTGGAATTACAACCTCATCTTTTGGATTTAAAAATAATTGACAGATCATTTGAATAACTTCATCTGATCCTGCTCCACAAATAATTTTATCTAAATTACATTTGTAAGCTTTGGATATTGCTTTTCTTAAATTTTGAGATTTTCCGTCAGGATATTTATCTAAAATTAGATTTTTGTTTGATATAATTTTCTTAGCTTTAGGACTCATGCCTAAAGCAGATTCATTCGCAGACAGCTTAATTACCTTTTTAAATTTATTAACTTTTGATTTACCAGGCTTATAAGCTTCGATATTAAATTTTTTGAAATTTGGAGTTATCATTTTTTTAATTTATGAGCTCTTTATAGATAAAATTACAAATTTTTATAGAGAATAAGAGAATTTTTTAAAAAAATTGACATAATAAATAAGTTCTAGTAAAAAAATTATGCGCTGATTTAACTGAATTGCGAGCGCTTAAAAAAAACCGCTAAAATAGTTTTTTTTCTCACAATTCAAATAAGGCCTAAAATATGAATACTGAGAAAAATATAAAAACTTTATTGGTAAAAAAACCACTTAAGTTAGACTGCGGAAAGACAATTAATAATTTCCCTATAGCCTATGAAACTTATGGATCTTTAAACGAAAAAAAAGATAATGCCATTTTAGTTTTTCATGCTTTAACAGGTGATCAATTTGTTACCGGCTTAAACCCAATTACTAATAAAGATGGGTGGTGGTCGTATGCTGTAGGGCCTAATAAATCAATTGATACAAATAAATATTTTGTAATATGCTCGAATGTAATCGGAGGATGTCTAGGCTCGTTTGGGCCAAGTCACAAAGATCCTGAAACCCAAAAAGTTTTTGGAACTAATTTTCCTGTAATTACTATTAATGACATGGTCAATGCTCAATATAATTTGATTGAACACTTTGGCATAGACAAACTTTTTTCAATTGTTGGTGGATCAATGGGTGGTATGCAAGTACTTCAATTTATTAGTAATTTCCCTGATAAAGCAAAAACTGTGATACCTATAGCATGCACATCCAGTCACTCTGCACAAAATATTGCATTTAATGAGCTTGGAAGACAAGCGATTGCCGCAGATAGTAATTGGAATGAAGGAAATTATAATTCCAAAGATACTATACCCGATAAAGGTTTGGCAGTTGCAAGAATGGCTGCTCATATCACATATCTTTCAAAAAAAGGTCTTCAAGAAAAATTTGGAAGAAAATTACAAGAAAGAGAAGATCTTAAATTTGGATTTGACGCAGATTTTCAAATTGAAAGTTACTTGAGATATCAAGGATCAGTTTTTGTAGATAGATTTGATGCAAATAGTTACCTTTATATTACGAGGGCTATGGATTACTTTGATTTAAGTAAACAATTTAACGGAAATTTGTCAGATGCTTTTAAAGAAACCAGGGCTAAATTTTTCATAATATCTTTTACATCAGATTGGCTTTATCCTACTCAGGAAAATAAAGATATCGTAATTGCTTTAAATGCTATTGGTGCTGATGTAGGTTTTGTTGAAATTGAGTCAGATAAAGGACATGACTCTTTCTTACTTGATGTTCCAGACTTTCTAAGTGCTCTTAAAAATTTTTTAGATAAATCTTATATTGAAAATTAATTATGAAAAATGAATTTAAAGTTATTGCTGAATTAATTGAACAAGATAAAAAAGTTTTAGATGTTGGGTGTGCTGATGGAACTTTGATGAAATTTTTAAAAGATAACAAAAATATTAACATTAGAGGATTAGAAATCTCAAAAGATAAAGTGCAAAAATGTATAGCTAAAGGTTTAACAGTAATTGAGGGAAATGCTGAAAAAGATTTAATACAATTTCCTGATAAATCTTTTGATTATGTTGTTTTAAGTCAAACACTTCAGGCATTTTTAAATCCTGAAAAAGTAATAAATGAATTATTAAGAGTTGGAAAAAAAGCGATAGTTACGATACCTAATTTCGGTTATTGGAAAATTAGACTTCATTTGTTAACTAAAGGAACAAT
Source organism: Pelagibacteraceae bacterium AG-390-L03 (assembly GCA_003279685.1). Taxonomy (GTDB): domain Bacteria; phylum Pseudomonadota; class Alphaproteobacteria; order Pelagibacterales; family Pelagibacteraceae; genus Pelagibacter. Next base: position 290,272 of record QCHA01000001.1, read on the forward strand.
GCCTATAACCAAAACATTACCTGATGAATGGTATAACACTCCAAATTTACACATGTGTACAATTAAAGATTTTGTTCATTTTGTAAAATCTAGAAATATTAAAATTTTTAAATCAATAGCTCTTAACAATGAAAACGTGTCATCAATTAATGATACTAATCTGGGTGTTAAAAATTTATATGCTGATTTGGGTATATTTTTAATTGAAAAATAATATGAGAATAGAAATAATTCCATGCTTAAAAGATAACTACAGTTATTTGATAATTGATGAATCTAATAATAATGCATGCGTTGTTGACCCAAGTGAAGCTGGGCCAGTTATTAATTTTATTGAAAAAGAAAATATTTCCCTAAAATATATACTAAATACACATCATCATTTTGATCATGTTGGAGGGAACATGGATCTAAAAAATAGATACAATTCAATTGTAGTTGGCTATAAGGATGATGCTAATAGAATTCCAGAAATTGAGGTTTTAGTTGAAGATGGTCAAATTTGGAAAGCTGATAATTTTGAGGCAAAAATTATTCATGTGCCTGGTCATACAATAGGTCATATTAGTTTTTATTTTTTTAAAGAAAAACTAATCTTTACCGGTGACACATTATTTTCTCTTGGTTGTGGAAAAATTTTTGAAGGCACTTATCAAGAAATGTTTAGCTCTTTAGATAAGATTAAAAGCCTTCCTGATGACACTAAAATTTATTGTGGACATGAATATACACTTCAAAATTCCCAGTTTTGTATCAAGTATGAGCCTGAGAATTTAAATTTACAAAATAAAATATCAAAAATTAATGAAAAAATTAAAAAAAAACTGCCTACTATCCCTTCCAGCATCAAAGATGAAAAAGAATGTAATATATTTTTAAGAGCAAAAAACGTTGAATCCTTTTCAAAATTGAGAGATTTAAAGGATAATTTCTAATTAATTCGACTTGACTAAAACCTTGCTACAACTATATTGCGGTAACTTAAATTTAAATTCTTGCTATGTCATACGCTATAATAAAAACAGGTGGAAAGCAGTACAAAGTAAAAGCTGGTGAAATCCTTAAAATTGAAAAATTACCAGATTCAAAACCTGAGTCTAAAGTAGAATTCAACGAAGTACTTGCATATGGAGATGATAAATCTATAGAAATAGGTACCCCACATGTTGAAGGTGCTAAAGTAGAAGCTGATTTAATTAAAAATGGTAAAGATAGAACAATTTTAATCTTCAAAAAAAGAAGAAGACATAATTCAAGAAGAAAAAATGGTCATAGACAAGAACACACGATGATTAGAATTAACAAAATTTTTTCTAAAGATGGTAAAGTTTTATCTGAAGCAGAAAAAATGGTTAAACCAACTAAAAAAATTGAAGCTGAAGTTAAACCAAAAACAGAAGTGGTAAATAAATAAATTAGGTAAGTTATGGCAACAAAAAAAGCAGGTGGATCATCGAGAAACGGACGAGATAGTGCTGGGCGAAGACTTGGTGTTAAAAAGTATGGTGGTGAAACGGTAATACCTGGAAATATTATTGTAAGACAAAGAGGAACTAAAATTTTTCCTGGTGAAAATGTAGGAATGGGTAAAGATCATTCTATTTTTTCGGTAGCAAGAGGTAAAGTTGTATTCAAAAAATCAAAAGCAGATAGAACTTTCGTTTCAGTAAAACCCAATTAATAGTACAACTTAAATAGATGTTGTATTATGAAATTCCTAGATCAAGTAAAAATTTATATTAAGGCTGGAAATGGCGGTGATGGCTCACCAAGCTTCAGAAGAGAAAAGTACGTTGAATATGGTGGTCCTGATGGAGGTGATGGAGGAAAAGGTGGATCAATAATTTTAAAAGCTGAAGAAAATCTTAACACACTTATAGATTATAGATATCAACAACACCATAAGGCACAACGAGGAGAAAATGGTGCTGGACAAAACCGTACAGGTAAAGGGGGTGATGATTTATTTTTAAAGGTGCCACTTGGAACTCAAGTTTTTGAAGAAGACAACAAAACTTTACTATTTGATTTTAATAAAAGAGGAGAAGAGTTTGTCGTTGCTATTGGTGGTAAAGGTGGACTTGGAAATACAAGGTTTAAAAGTTCTACAAATAGAGCCCCAAGAAAATTTACCAAAGGTGGAGTTGGAGAAGAGTTTACAATTTGGCTTCAATTAAAAACAATTGCTGACATTGGAATAATTGGATTACCAAATGCTGGAAAATCAAGTTTGTTGGCTGCTATAACAAATGCAAATCCAAAAATTGCAAATTATAGATTCACAACTTTAAATCCTAATTTAGGAGTTGCATCTTATGATGATAAAGAAATTACTATTGCAGATATTCCAGGACTTGTAGAGGGTGCTCATGAAGGTGTTGGTCTTGGTATACAGTTTTTAAAGCATATAGAAAGATGTAAAACATTATTGCATCTTATAGATATTACTAACTTAGATTTAAATGAGTCTTATCAACAAGTTAAAAGTGAATTAAAAAGTTACAGCTCAAAATTAATTGATAAAAAAGAGCTAGTAGTACTTAATAAAGTAGATTTAGTAGATGAAGATACTGTTAAAGATGTAATTGATCATTTCGCAAAAGGAAAAAATTGTGAGATAATGACTATGACAACATTAGAAAAAGACTCTATATCTAAAATTAAAGCTAAACTTTTATCATATGTCTCTTAAAAATTCTAAAATAATTGTTGTCAAAATAGGATCTTCACTTCTCGTTGATAGTAATAAAAAAATTAGAAAAAAATGGCTTTCTAGTTTTGCAAAAGATATCAAAAAACTAAAAGATAAAAATAAAAAAGTAGTAATTGTAAGCTCAGGTGCAATAGCACTTGGATGCAAAAAAATGAATATAAACAAAAAAACAATTAAACTTGATAAGAGTCAGGCTATAGCCTCAATCGGGCAAATTGAACTGATGAACTTGTTTTCTCAAACATTTACAAAATATAATTTAAATATATCGCAAATTCTATTAACCCTTGAGGATACAGAAGAAAGAAGAAGATCTTTAAATGCTAAAAGAACTTTTGAAAATTTATTTGACTTAGGTTTTATTCCAATTGTTAATGAAAATGATACTATAGCTACAACTGAAATAAAATATGGTGACAATGATAGACTGGCATCTAGGGTTGCACAAATTACAGATGCTGACACTTTAATTCTTCTTTCAGATGTAAATGGTCTATACACAAAAAATCCAAAAGTTTACAAAGATGCCAAATTAATCAAAAATGTAAATGATTTAAAAAAAGATTTAAAAGAAATTTACATTAAAGGTGTAAATGAATACGGCAGTGGTGGAATGGAAACTAAAATAGAGGCAGCAAAAATATGTCAATTAGCAGGCTGTAGTATGGTTATAGCAAATGGACTGACCTTAAATCCCATTTCAATGATTAATGAAAAAAATAATTGTACATGGTTTAATTCTAAAGTTTCAAAGCTTGATGCTAGAAAAAAATGGATCATAAGTTCTATTGCACCCAAAGGATCAATTATAATTGATGATGGTGCAAAAAAAGCTTTAAGGTCAGGAAAAAGCTTATTAGCTGCTGGAATTAAAAAAATTTCGGGAAAATTTAGTAAAGGAGATCATGTCAAAATTCTAGATAAAAAAAATAACGAATGTGCAAGAGGTTTAAGCTCTTTTTCATCTAATGAAATAGTTAAAATTATGGGGCATCATTCAAATCAAATAGAAAAATTATTAGGTTACGTTGCAAAATCAGAGGTTATTCACAAAGATGATATGGTAGAGATTTAAAATGATTAAAAAAATGAACTTAATAGGTATTAAAAGTAGAAGAGCTTCTGAAAAAAAAGTTAATATAGATACCAAAAATAAAGTTTTAAATCTTTATGCTAAATTACTCGATAAAGAAAAAAAATTGATTTTAAGAGAAAACTTAAAAGATATTAAGTTTGCCAAAAATAAAGGAATTAAAGAAAATCTAATTAAAAGACTACAAATCGATAAAGTAAAACTCAAAAATATCCAAGACTCAGTCATTAAAATTTCAAAACTAAAAGATCCTGTAAATGTAACTCTTAAAAAATGGAGTAGACCAAATGGATTAAATATAAAAAGAGTAACTATACCTATTGGCGTAATTGGTGTTATTTTTGAAAGTAGACCTAATGTAACATCTGATGTAGCAGGTCTATGCTTCAAATCTGGTAATGCTGTAATTTTAAAAGGTGGATCAGAGGCTATAAATACCAATAGAATACTTGCAAAATTATTTAGACAAGCTCTTAGAAAAAATAATGTTGATGAAAATTATATCCAATTTGTAGACTCTAAAGATAGAAAAATGGTCGACATCATGCTTTCTAAAATGAAAAAATACATTGATGTGATAATTCCTAGAGGTGGAAAAAATTTAGTAAAAAGAGTTCAGGATTTTTCAACAGTTCCTATAATTGGTCATCTGGAAGGTATTTGTCACACATTTATTGATAAAGATGCTGAATTTAATATGGCATCAAAAATCATTTATAATGCAAAATTAAGAAATACAGCTATTTGCGGTGCAACTGAAACTATTTTACTTCATGAGAAAATAGTTAAAAAATTTTGTAATCCAATTTTAAAAAGACTTGAGGATCAGAATTGCAAAATATATGGGGATAATATCGTGAGAAAATATTATAAAGGTAAAATATATCCAGCCAAAGAGAAAGATTGGTCTACGGAATATTTAACAGCTGCTGTTTCGGTTAAAGTTGTTAAAAGTTATGATGAAGCTATCAATCATATCAATAAATATGGAACTATGCATACCGATTCAATTGTTACTAAAAATAAAAAAACAGCTAATAAGTTTTTAAAGAATGTTAAAAGCTCTATTGCAATGCATAACACCTCAACTCAATTTGCTGATGGTGGTGAATTTGGCTTTGGTGGAGAAGTGGGTATATCTACAAATACACTTCCCCCAAGAGGTCCTGTTGGTTTAGAGCAATTAGTTTCATACAAATATGAAATCTCAAGTAAAGGAAAAATAAGAAAATAAATTTAATATAAAAAAATGAAAATTGGAATTTTAGGAGGTTCATTTGATCCAGCTCATAAAGGTCATTTGGTAATATCCAAGGAAGCTAAAAGAAGATTTAAACTTGAAAAAATTATTTGGGCAGTAACTAAAAAAAATCCTCTCAAAGCTGAAAGTAAAACATCAATATCTAAAAAAATAAAAGATTGTAAAAAAATAATTGGATTGAATTCTTTTATAAAAGTGAAATTTTATGAAAGTATCATAAAGTCTAATAAAACTATTGATTTAATCAACCATCTTAAAAAAAATAAAAACTTTGAAATTTATTTTTTAATGGGAGCTGATAACCTAATTAACTTTCATAAATGGTTTAAATCTAAATTAATTTCAGAAAAATGTAATATCATCGTATTTGATCGTCACGGATATAAAAAAAATTCTTTAAAATCAAAGACATTTAAAAGACTTAACAATAAAACTCTTACATTTGTAGAGTTTAAAAAAGTCAACATTTCATCTTCTCAATTAAGAAAAATTTGATAGTCTAATCTTAATTAATGGATAAAATTTCAGATCTAAAATCAGTTGTAATAGACACACTGGATCTTAATAAAGCCCAAGATATTGTCACTATTGACCTTAAAGATAAAAGTTCAATGGCAGATTATATGATTATTGCAAGTGGCACTTCTTCAAGACATATACAATCTCTATCAGAGCAGGTTTTAGAAAAGTTAAAAGATAATGGAATTAAAAATTCAAAAATAGAGGGTAAAGAAAGTAGTGAGTGGAAACTTGTTGATGGAATTGATTTGATTGTACATATATTCCATCCTGATAAAAGAAAGTTTTACGAGCTTGAAAAAATTTGGTCAGAACTAATTCCAAAGGAAAAGCTTATTATATGAAAAAAATTCAACTTTATTTCATAACTTTTTTATCATCTTTTTTTCTCTCACATTCAATAAATTCAGCTGAAATAGATATTTATAAAAAAATTGATTTATTTGGAGAAGTTCTTGAAAAAATAAATAAAGAATATGTAGATGAAATTAATCAATCTGAAAGTATGGACTCAGCAATTAATGGTCTTCTTCAATCACTTGATCCTTATTCCGCTTATATGTCACCAGAAATATTTCAAGAGATGCAAACAGAAACTAGTGGGGAATTTGGTGGTCTTGGAATTGAAGTTAGTATGGAGGCTGGTGTTGTAAAAGTTATTACTCCTATAGATGATACTCCTGCTTCGAAAGCAGGGATTAAAGCTGGAGATTATATAGTAAAAATTAATAACACTCAGGTACAAGGAAAATCATTAAGTGAAGCAGTTGATCTAATGAGAGGTCTGGTAGGTACTGATATTGAGCTTACAGTAAGACGTCGTGGAGTAAAAAAAGCTCTTACATTCATAATAACAAGAGAAATAATTGAAGTACAATCTGTTAAATCAGATCTTTTGGAAAATAATATTGGTTATATTCGATTAACTTCTTTCAATGACAATAGTAGCCAGCAAATTAAAAAAAGAATTAAAAAATTAAAAGAAAATGAAAACTTGAAGGCTTTTATATTGGACCTTAGAAATAATCCTGGTGGTCTATTATCTCAAGCAATAAAAATTTCTGACTTTTTTTTAGAAGATGGTGAAATAGTATCAACAAAAAGTAGAAAAAAATCAGAAAATAGAAAATGGTTTGCAAGAAAGGGAGATATTACAGATGGCAAAACTTTATTAGTATTAATAAACTACGGTTCTGCATCTGCATCTGAAATTGTTGCAGGCGCTCTTAAAGACCATAAAAGAGCTATTATACTTGGCGAAAGAAGTTATGGAAAAGGATCTGTACAATCAATAATTCCATTAAAGAATAAAGGAGCTATAAGACTTACAGTGTCTAAATATTATCTTCCATCTGGAAAATCTATATCTGAAGTTGGTGTAAGACCTGATATTGAAGTGAATGAAGAAGGTGATAATTTTAGAATTAAAACTGATACTGATAATCAATTAAATTACGCAATAAAGTTACTAAACGGATAATATGAATAAGAACTTTAGCGAACTCCCGCTAAGAACTGGGGTAGGAATAATCTTATTAAATCATGAAAACAAAGTTTTTGTTGCAAGAAGAATAGATAATGCAAAAAAATTTTGGCAAATGCCGCAAGGTGGAGTTGATGATGGTGAAGATTTTTTAAAAGCTGCATATAGAGAGCTAGAAGAAGAAACTAGTGTTAAAAGTGTTGAATTGATAAAAGAATTAGATGGTACAATTACATATGAACTTCCTGATCGTTTATTGGGAATTATTTGGAAAGGTAAATACAAAGGCCAAAAACAAAAATGGTTTTTAATGAAATTTATTGGGGATGAAAAAGAAATTGATATTAAAACTAAAAATCCAGAATTTTTAGATTGGAAATGGATAGATCTTGATCAAATTACAGAAGTAGTGGTTGACTTTAAATTACACGTTTATAAAGAACTTCAAGAAAAAGTTAGAAAAATTATTAATTAAGAGATCTTAATACTTCAATTTTTTGATCAACTAAATATTTTGATTGATCATTAATATCAGGCTTACCTGCTTCCTCTTCAGCTAATTTAAGTAAATCTTGCTGTTTAGCCTTATCTAAATCTGTAAGATTAAAAATTGAGCTAGTTAGAATTGATAAATTATTATTTTTAAATTCAACAATCCCGTCCTCAACATAATAGTTTTCATCTCCAGATTTAGATAAAATTTTGATAATCCCAGGTTTTAAAAATGAAATAATAGAAATGTGATCCTTAAGTATACCCATTTCACCTTCAAAAGCAGGTACAACAACTTCTGAAACATCATCTTTAACTAAAAAAGATTTTTCTGGGTTTACGATCTCAATCTTAAACTCTTCACTCATTAAGCAGCAGCTTCCTTAGCCATTTTGTCAGCTTTTTCTATCGCTTCTTCTATCGTTCCAACCATATAAAAAGCAGCTTCTGGTAAATGATCATAATCACCTTTACAAATCGCAGCAAAACCTTTTATTGTTGAATCTAAATCAACCAGTTTCCCTGGAGATCCAGTAAATACTTCCGCAACAAAGAATGGTTGAGATAAAAATCTTTGTATTTTTCTAGCTCTAGCTACAACTAGTTTATCTTCCTCGGACAATTCATCCATACCTAAAATGGCAATAATATCTTGTAAAGATTTATAAGTTTGTAAGATTTTTTGAACTTCTCTTGCAACTCTATAATGTTCATCACCGACAATTCTTGGGTCCAAAATTCTTGAAGTAGAATCAAGTGGGTCAACTGCAGGATAAATACCTATCTCTGCAATTTGTCTTGAAAGAACAGTAGTTGCATCCAAGTGAGCGAATGAGGTTGCTGGCGCAGGGTCAGTTAAGTCATCAGCTGGCACATAAATAGCTTGTACTGAAGTAATTGATCCTTTGTTGGTAGTTGTAATTCTTTCCTGAAGGTTACCCATATCAGTTGCAAGTGTAGGCTGATATCCAACAGCTGATGGTATTCTTCCCAATAGAGCTGATACCTCCGAACCTGCTTGAGTAAATCTGAAAATATTATCTACGAAGAAAAGAACGTCTTGACCTTCTTGATCTCTAAAATACTCAGCTACAGTTAATCCTGTAAGAGCAACTCTGGCTCTGGCTCCTGGAGGCTCATTCATTTGTCCATAAACTAACGCAGCTTTGGATCCAGCTCCATCTTTCTTGATTACACCTGAATCTATCATCTCGTGATATAAATCGTTTCCTTCTCTTGTTCTTTCTCCAACACCAGCAAAAACAGAAAAACCACCATGTGCCTTTGCAACGTTGTTAATCAATTCCATAATCAAAACTGTTTTTCCAACTCCAGCTCCACCAAATAGACCAATTTTTCCACCTTTTGCATATGGAGCCAGCAAATCAATTACTTTAATACCAGTAACCAAGATTTCTGTTTCAGTTGATTGTTCATTAAATTCAGGAGCAGCTCTGTGAATAGGCCAACTTTCTTTAGTTTTTACTTCACCTCTTTCATCAATAGGCTCTCCAATTACATTTATAATTCTTCCTAATGTTTCAGGTCCAACAGGAACTTGGATAGGTGCATTAGTATTTGTCACTTCATCACCTCTCTTTAATCCTTCGGTAGCATCCATTGCAATAGTTCTAACTGTAGATTCTCCTAAGTGCTGAGCAACCTCTAAAACTAGTCTGTTATCTCCATTTTTACATTCTAAGGCTGTTAAAATTTCTGGAAGATCTCCATCAAATTTAACGTCTACTACTGCTCCAATAACTTGTGTAATTATTCCTTTGCTCATAATTATAAACTCTCTGCTCCTGATATGATTTCTATTAGTTCTTTTGTAATTGCTGCTTGACGACTTCTATTATACTCAATAGTAAGCTTGTCAACCATTTCACCTGCGTTTCGGGTTGCATTATCCATTGCACTCATTCTTGAGCCCTGTTCACTAGCTGAATTCTCTAACATTGCCTTAAATATTTGTGTTGAAATATTTTTTGGTAATAAATTGCTTAAAATTTCATCTTCATCTGGTTCAAACTCGTAACTATCCTCAGATTTATCTTCCTCTGAATTTTCAACATTTAATGGAATTATTTGTTGTGCTTGAGGAATTTGCGTGATTACATTTTTAAACTGGTTATAAAAAATAGTACAAACATCAAACTCTTCAGCGCCAAATTTTTCGATTACCATTTTGCCAACCTTATCAGCATCAAAGTAATTAGCATGTTTTGACTCTTTAAATGAAATATTTGCAATTATCTTATCACCATAAGCCCTTTTAAGTTGATCATTACCTTTTGAACCTACGGTAATAATCTTTAATTCTTTTCCATCTTCTGAAAGTTTTGCAAAGTAGCTCTTTGCTTTTTTAATTATATTTGAATTAAAACCACCACATAAACCTCTGTCTGAAGTCATCACAACACAAAGATGCACTTTATCATTACCTGATCCAGATAATAATTTTGGAGCATTTTCTTTATCTGAAATCCCACTAGAAAGGTTAAGAATTATATTATTCATTTTTTCAGAATAAGGTCTTCCCTTCTCAGCACTTTCCTGGGCTCTTCTAAGTTTTGCCGCCGCTACCATCTTCATAGCCTTTGTAATTTTCTGTGTAGACTTTACACTAGCTATTCTTTTTTTAAGGTCGTCTAAACTTGCCATACTAAATTAAGATTTAAAGTTTTCCTTTAACTGAGTAATTACTTCAATTAGTAATTTTTCTTTATCATCATCAAGTTTACCTAGGCTTTGAATTGACTCAATTATTTCAGGTTTATCGGACTTACATTTTTCAATGATTTTGTTTTCAAATTCAGCAATATCTTTTAATTCAATATCATCCAAATATCCCTTTACTCCGCAGAAGACCGAAATAACTTGTTCAGCTACTGTCATAGGTGAATATTGTTTTTGTTTAAGAAGTTCAGTTAATTTTGATCCTCTATTTAAAAGTTGCTGCGTTGAAGCATCTAAATCAGAACCAAATTGAGCAAAAGCAGCCATTTCTCTGTACTGTGCTAATTCTAATTTCATTGATCCAGAAACTTTTTTCATCGCTTTAGTTTGTGCTGAAGAACCAACTCTAGAAACAGATAGTCCAACATTAATTGCTGGTCTGATCCCTTGGTTAAAAAGTTCAGTTTCTAAGAAAATTTGACCATCAGTAATTGAAATCACGTTAGTTGGAATAAACGCTGATACATCACCACCTTGTGTTTCAATAATTGGCAGTGCTGTTAAAGATCCTCCACCATGTTCATCACTCAATTTAGCTGCTCTTTCTAACAATCTACTATGTAGATAGAATACATCGCCAGGATAAGCTTCACGTCCTGGAGGTCTTCTTAAAAGTAGAGACATCTGTCTATAAGCAACTGCCTGCTTAGATAAATCATCATAAATAATTAATCCGTGCATTCCGTTATCTCTAAAATATTCACCCATTGCACACCCTGTATAAGGCGCTAAAAATTGAAGTGGCGCAGAGTCAGATGCTGTTGCTGCAACAATTGTTGTGTACTCCATTGCTCCAGCTTCTTCTAATGTTTTTTGAATTTGTCTTACAGTTGATCTTTTTTGTCCAATCGCAACATAAATACAATAAAGTTTTTGTTTCTCATCACCAGACTCATTAATTTTCTTTTGGTTAATAATGGCATCAATTGCAACTGCAGTTTTACCTGTTTGTCTGTCGCCAATAATTAATTCACGTTGACCTCTTCCAACTGGAACCAAACTATCAATAGATTTTAAACCAGTTTGCATAGGCTCGCTAACTGACTGTCTTGGAATAATTCCAGGAGCTTTAACTTCAACTCTGCTTTTTTGAACACTTTTATCTAAAGGTCCTTTACCATCAATTGGATTTCCTAATCCATCAACAACTCTACCTAACAATTCTTTTCCAACTGGAGTGTCAACAATGTTTCCAGTTCTTTTAACTGTATCACCTTCTTTAATATTTCTGTCATCTCCAAAAATTACAACACCAACATTTTCGCTTTCTAGGTTTAGAGCCATACCTTTTGAGCCATCAGCAAACTCTACCATTTCTCCAGCCTGAACATTATCAAGACCATAAATTCTAGCGATACCATCTCCTACTGATAATACTTGCCCAACTTCGGTTACTTCTGCTTTATTACCAAAATTTTTTATTTGTTCTTTTAGTATCTTTGTTACTTCTGAAGGATTTATTTCCATTTATGCCTCTATCATTCTGTTTTCGATTTGTTGTAATTTATTTTTAATTGAAGTGTCCACCATAGTACTTCCAACTTGCACTACTAAGCCTCCTATTAAACTTTGATCATGTTTGTAGTTTAATTTTATTTTTGAGCTAAAGTTTTTCGTTAGCTCATCTGTAATTTTAGAAATTTCGTCACCAGATAATTCTTTTGCAGATTTTAATTCTGCTTTTAATTCTCCTCTTTTTTTCGAACAAGTTTCAATAAAACTCTTTAAAATTTGTTCTACATAAAAAAAACGTCTTTTTGTAACTAAAAAACTTAAGAAACTTTTTAATAAACTCTCAAATTTATTATTATCAGAAATACCCTTGATAACTTTTAAAAGATCATTTTGGTTATTTGTTGGATCCTTAATTAAATTTGAAAAATCTTTGCTTGATGAAATCAAATTTAAGATGGATGAGGATTGTCCTTCTACTCGTGAAAGAACATTGTTTTCGCTCGCGAGTTCATATAAAGCTAAAGAATATCTTTCAGCTGAAGTTATTGAAAATCCCTTATTTTTACTCAACTTAGCACCTCTGTTATGTTGAAAATTATTTTAAAATCACGCTCTAATTAGCATATGACCATTATGTCTTCAAGTAGCACATTCGGTAAAAAGTCCTTTTTTGTAAGGTTAATTGAAGTTTATTGGATCAACATCAACTGAAAGTTTTATTCCTGATGAAAATTTGTAATTTGGAATAATCTCAGCAATTGAATTCTGTAATTTGAGAGATTTTGAGCCCCTGATTAACATTCTTATTCTAAATTTTCTTTTTAATCTAAAAATTGGTGCACTAACTGGTCCCAACACTATTCCCTCAATTTTGTTTTCAATAAAGTTTTTAAAATGAAAAGCTTCTTTTTCTAATTTTGCTTCATTATTACCTGTTAATATTAATGAGATAAATCTTTGAAATGGTGGAAGCTTGTTTAGTCTTCTAATATCTAATTCTCTATCAAGAAAAATATCAGGATTACTATTTGTTAAATCAGAAATCATTTTAGTATTAGTATTATAAGTTTGAAAATACACAGTTGCAGGTTTCCCTGTTCTTCCTGCTCGTCCAGAAAGTTGATGATACAACTGTAAATTTTTTTCAGCTCCTCTTAAATCATGTCCTTGTAAAGAAAGATCAATATCAACTACCACAATACAGTTAAGGCTTGGAAAATGAAAACCTTTTGAAATTAGCTGAGTTCCAACTAAAATTTGAACTTCATTATTGATTATTTTTTCTAATTTATCACTAGAACTTTTTTTATTCATAGTATCACTTGAAAAAATTTCAATTTTTTTAGATGGAAAGTTTTTTTTAACTTCCTCAGATATTCTTTCGACACCAGGACCACTAAAAATAAATTCACAGTCCCCATATTTTGCACAAATTCTTTTTAAAGAGGATTTAAAACCACAATAATGGCATAATAAATTATTTTTTTTTTTATGATAAACTAAATTAATTGAACAATTAGGACATGAATAACTATTGAAGCATTTGTTACAAATTACATGTGGAGAAAACCCTCGTCTATTTAAAAAAAATAATACTTGATTATTTTTATCAAGATGAAAATTTACTTTCTCAATTATTTTTTTTGAGAGCCAAGATTGTTTTTCTAATTTTGTTTCATTAAGATTAATTATTTCATAATTCGGCAATGATGCGTTTTGGTAACGTTTTTCCAATTTAGAAATACTATATTTTTTTTTTCTAATATTTTCATAAGTTTCAATTGAGGGAACAGCAGTTATTAAATTGATAGGGATATTTTCAAATGACGCTCTTGAAATAGCCATGTCTCTTGCATTATAAGTAACACCTTCATCTTGCTTGTAAGATTGATCATGCTCTTCATCAACAATAATTAAACCTAGATTTTTAAATGGTAAAAATAATGATGATCTGGCACCTATAACAACTTTAATTTCTCCATTTGCAATTCCGCTCCAAATAATTTCCTTCTTTTTTTTTGTAATACCAGAATGCCAAACTCCTGGCGTAAAGCCAAAAAATTCTATAAATTTTTTTTGAAATTGACTAGTTAAGCCAATCTCTGGTAATAAAATTAATCCCTGGAAACCCTTATTTATTATATTTTTAAGAGCTTCAAAATACACCATAGTTTTTCCTGAGCCAGTTGTACCTTGAAGAACATGAACTCTAAATTTTTGATTACTAGCATTCATTTTTTTAAGGGATTTTTTTTGTTCTTCAGAGAGCTTTATTGAATTTTTTTTTATATTGGTTTCAAAAATTTTGTAAGTATCTTTTTGAAATTTTTCAACCGCATTACTACTTAATAAAACCAGTTTTAAAGCCATTCCTTTTGGAATTATATTGTATTGTGAAAACCAGTTGAGAAATTTAATGGTTGTTTTTTTTAATGGTGTAACGTCTAATTTTTTTAAAACATTCTTAATCTTAAAATTTTTATTATTTTTTTTTTCAAACTCATCCCAAACTACTCCAGTAATTTTAGATTTACCAAAAGGCACCACCACATAGTCGCCTACTTTTAAACTAATATCACTATCATAAGTAAAAGGATGATTAAATATATTTGGTAAAAGAATCGGTACTTTCATATCTTAATAATATGGAAAAATATTAGGTATGGAATGGTTATTTTATAACTATTTTAGATCTGATAACCATATTGGGCAAGAATATCAGAATCCAAGGCATCTATGTTATTTGAATTAATTAAAATAAAGTAAATTAAATGAAAAAATTATATTTATAGATATTAATATTTTAATTCATATGTTTTTTAAGAAAATGAGAAATATCATTAAGTTGTCTCTTTTTTCCATGATTAACTTCTACAAATTTATTATTCACATTTTCAAAATTAGTATCAAAATTATTTTTAAAAATATATTTTCTAAAACTTTGTAAATGAATACTTATAAACTCAGTAACAACTAATTGAATTGAAATTTTTTTATCTCTTATCCTCTGAATTTTTCTTGATAGTGACATATATACTTTCTCAATAATTAATATTTTATAAATTGGATCTTTAATAAATTTAATGTCATTGTTAACATATAATCCTTCAAAAATAATCAACCTATTTTTTGAATATTTAAATTTTAGATTAAGATTATTTTTTCCAGTTTTTCTATTATAAAGATTTTTTAATATTAAAATTTTATTATTAGATTTTCCTAATAAAAAGTTTAACAACTTCTTTAGTTTGAAACTATCATAATGTAAAATATTTTGATTAATCTTAAATTTATTAATCCTTTTTGTAATACTTATTCTTTTTGATCTTGAAAAAAGAAACAAATCTTTACTTAAAATATAAATATTTGAATAATCCTTCTGTAAATTTTTTTTTAATAAACTTGCAAAAAGACTTTTTCCAGAGCATGTAATTCCATCAATAGTAATTAAATTAATATTTTTTTTTTTAAAATCTCTGAAAATTTTTTTATTTAATTTCATAATCTTTGTTTAAAAATATTTTAACCAAATTTTAGGTTGTTTTGTACAAATAGCATCAATTTTGATATCATTTTTTCTTAGCTTTGAGATGATGTTTTTAATCTCTTTAATTCTATCTTTTTTAACTAATTCTGGAGAAACAATACAAATTTTTACTTTTTGTTTTTTTAAGAAGAAATAAAATTTTTTATTTAGACTAATTTTTGTAAAATTATCTACCCATAGCCATTTAATTTTATTGAATAGTGTATTTTTTTTTTTTAAATCTTCATACTCAGAATATCTAACTGATACTTTGGTATGATTCATATTCTTTAAAATAGTGGAAAAAGTCTGATCATGAAAAAAATAATTCTTTATTTTATTTTTGTTTAAAATTTTTAAAATTTGATCTTCTAAACCTTCTTCTTTAACATTTAAAACAAGTAATTTATGATTATAATATTTAATCCACTTAGAAAATAATTCACCTTTTACATAAGGATCATGGTGAAGATATATATTTTTATTCTTTGATCTTAAATCAATTTCAACTCCATATTCATTATCAAGTATTTTTAATTCTTTTGAAGAATTGACCCTATGTTTGATTAAAATCATTTAGATATAACTTAAATATTTTGTATGTATAAAAAAAATATTAAATACTTTTTGATTATTAAACTTTTCAAGCTTTTTTTCAAATTTATTATAAATGTACATATTATATTTTTGTTTTTTTAATATATGGTCAATTTTTTCACAAATTTTTTTATCATACTCAACCATTAGTATTGGATTAAATTTTTTTATTGTTCTTATTGCGCCCTTAATACATTCTAGTTCATGACCTTCAATATCAATTTTAATAAAGCAAGGCTTATATTTAAAATCATCTAATTTTTTTGTTCTAATAATTTCTTTTTTTAAAGAAATAATTTTAAATATTTTTTTTATAAATAATGAACTTTTGAGCCTTTTTTTAACACCAGACTTACTTATGCCAGCCATCTGGGTAATTGCATATTTTTTAAAGTAGGGTGTATAGAAATGTTTTTTTTGATTGAAATTACTTAAAGCTACATTTTTACATTTTAAAAATTTATCTTTTTGTTCAATTTTTTTTAGTTTATTAAAATTATAAATATTAGGCTCAAAAGAAATAATTTTTGTTTTTTTGGTAAATTTTCTAATAATATTATAGCTCATACCATCATTAGCTCCCACATCTAAAATTATTTTTTTTTGATTAAAGAAATTTTTTTTTTCTAAAATTTTGATAATTTTAAAATCACTATCATAAATAAACTTTGAAAAATATTTCCCGATTATGAATCTAGAGATTAAAAAAAGATAAATATTAGAGCGTAAAACTCTTTCAAGATAATTTAAAACAATGTTATCTTGGGTCATTTTCTATTTAAAAAATCTTAATTTAAATAAATATAAAAAATTAAACAAAATATGACTTATAAAATTTATAAAATTATTTTTCCATTTGGAGTGTCCATATTTTCGTGTATTAAAGATGACTTCAATAGTTTTAATTTCTATTCTATTTTTTAAGCAAATATACATAATGTAGGTATCTATTGTTGTCCATTTATATGGAATATTTGAAAATAATTGTAACAATTCTTTATTAAATATCTTTGGCTGAGCATTAATCTCTTTCATTGGATAACCTAAAATAATTGAAGAAAGTTTTTCATGAAGAGTACTAATAATACCGTCAAATCCTCTGTTGTTTACTCTAAATCCCTTTCCTAATATATTTTTTTTATCTTTAATAAGTAAATAAAGTTTAAAAAAATCAATCATAGGCGTTTGTAAATCTGCATGTGCCCAACCAATATAATCTCCTTTGGCAATCTTTAGTCCCTCGGCGATTCCTCCTCCATAACCTTGATTATTCTCAAGATTAATTAATTTAATCAAAACATTTTTAGAATTATTTTTTTTTATAGCTTTTTCAGCTACACTTTTAGTATCATCATCTGAGCCGTTGTTAACTAATATCAATTCAGCACTATATTCTTGTAATGGTAATTCTAAAAATTCATCACAAATTAATGGAATGTTTTTTTCTTCGTTATAACATGGTAGAACTAAACTAATGTTAATAGACATGACTTTTAAATATTATAAATACTCTATATATAGAACTTAAACTATATATGAAACATTTTTTAATTATACCTTTAGGTGGTCTTGGAATTAGATTTGTAAACTCAGGTTACAAAACCTATAAACCATTTCTAAAAACATCAACCAAATCAAGAGTTATTGATAATATAGCTAATAATTTTCCTAAAAAAAATACTCATATAATTATTATAGGAAATACCAAAAGATATAGAAATATTGTTTTTAATTTCAAAAGGAAAAATACCTCTTTTATAAAAATCAGAGATCATAAATCTGGACCATTGTACTCTCTTTTTTTAGCAAAAAAAAAATTAAAAGAAATTATTAATAATGACAAATTTTTTATTTCATATTCAGATATCAACTGGAAGTGGGATTTTAATTCTGTAGAAAAAAATCTCTCCAAAAAAAATATAGTTGTATATAGTCATATTGGCTTCCACCCCCATCTAGAAATAAATTCAAAATCAGATTTTTTTTTATGTAATAAAAAAGATGAAGTAGATTATGTATCTGAAAAAAAATCAATCCTTGCAGACTATAAAAAAAACTATCTTGCGATTGGATGTTATTATTTTAAAAACTTTCAATATTTTGAAAATTTTTTCAATGAAAATGAATTCAAAAAACAAATTAATAAAAAAGAAATATATATAATTAATTTATTAAATTACTGCTTAAAAAATAAAATTAAAATAAATCATTTTACTATAAATCGATTTGTTCATTTAGGGATACCTAATCAATATGAAGATTTCTTAAATTGGAAAGATATTTTAATTAAAAACTTTAAAAAAAGTATAAGTTTAAGTTATCCAAGTATTATGTTGATGGCTGGAAAAGGTGAAAGAGTTAAAAATTTAAAAGAAAAAAAACCTTTTTTAAATATTAGAGATTATAAAATATACGAGTATATTTTTAAAAAATATGGTTCAAAAAAAAACCATATAATTACTAATGATAATTATTTAAAATCTATAAATAAAAAATACAAGATTTTTAAGATTAATAATTCAAAATCAATGCTTCAAACAGTTGAAAAATCGATTGATTTGTTAAAAAATAAAAAAAATTTTTTTATACTATCTTGTGATTGTTTTGGGTTGTTTGAAAAAATAAAATTTGAAAAATTCATTGAAAAAGAAAAACCAGATGTAGTTCTTTTTGGTTTTAATATTTCAGAATTACAGAAATCACTTTTTAACGCACATTCTTCAATTAAATTAAAACATAACAATATAGACTCTATAAAAATTAAGAAATCTCTAGATAAATCAAATGAATTAGGTCATGCAGGGTTTTTTTGGGTAAAAAATAGCAATATATTTAATAATTTAAAAAAGTTTAGGTTAACCAATAAATTAAAAAGAGAAATTTTACTTGATGATTATTTTAAATTTCTATTTGATAAAAAGTTAGGCAAAATTAATTGTTATAAATTGAAGAGTTATGTGCATATAGGGTCAATTAATGAATATGAAGAATTGAAATATTGGGAAAACTATTTGAAAAATGAAAATTGATAAAATTATAAAAAAGAAAGCATTACCATCATTCTGTACCTCAAATATTGAAGTTATAAAATCAATTCTATTTTTTTGTCATAATAAAAAATTACCTTGCTTAATTGAATGCACTTCGAATCAAGTTAACCAACATGGTGGTTATACCAATAAAACACCAAAAAAATTTATAAAAGAAATTTTTAATTTAAGTAAAAAGATTAAATTTAACTCAAAAAAATTATTTTTAGGGGGAGATCATTTGGGTCCACTACCATGGAAAAAAAAGAACAAAACTATCGCTATCAAAAATTCAATTTCATTAATAAATGATTATTTAAAACAAAATTTTTGTAAGATTCATGTCGACACTTCAATAAAATGTAGAGATGACAAGTATATTGATAGTGACATCATCTTTGAGAGAACTAGTGATATTTTAAATAATCCTAGTATCAAAAAAAAAATAAAAGATAAATTCTTAATAGTAGGAACAGAAGTCCCTCTATCTGGAAGTGGTGATGATAAAAAAATTGTTAAAACTAACAAGAAACAAATTGAAACGGAAGTTTTCAAATTTAAACAAATATTAGATAAATTAAGTCTAAAAAATAAATCTTTTGGTTTAGTAATTGAACCTGGAATGAAATATATGCACTTCTCTATTACAAAACCTAACTTTTCAGACTTTTCGAATAAAAAAAATATAAGTAAAAAAAATAAATTTGTTTATGAGGCTCACTCTACGGATTATCAGCCAGAAAAAATTTTAAAACAATTAGTAAAAAATAATTTTAAATTTTTAAAAGTTGGCCCAGAATTAACTTATAATTATTCGAAGTCATTATTCTTTATGGAAAATGTAGAAAAAAAAAATAAGCTTAAAAGTTCAAAAATAAAAAAAGTTATTTTTTCTTCGATGTTGAAAAATCCAAAATATTGGAAAAGCTACTATGAAACAAAAAATCCTAAATTACTTTTAAATAGTAAATTAGATAGAATGAGATATTATTTTGATACTAAACCCGTAATTAATTCAATCAAAAATTTAAAAAAAAATATTAATCTACTTCATGAAAAAAATATAGTTTACTTAATGAATACTTCTGAAAAAAAAGAATTTTTAAATTTTAAAAAAGATAAGTTATCAAATTTCGATGTAATTAAACTAATCTTTATTTCAAAAACATTAAAAAGATACTTTGGTGCTTGTAAACACAAATTAAATTAAATATTTTTTATATTTCGTAAATTAAACGATAGAATTATCAGTGGTAAAATTATTAATTTTTCTGACATTTGATATACTGGAGTTGCAAACAAAAAAACAATTGAATAAATAATTGCCATTATTATTAGCATTTTATTTTTAGCTTCACTTTTAAAAACATTGTAAAAAATTAATCCAATAGGAAGAATAAAATTAATCGTGACTATTAATATACTTGAAAATATATTTATAGAACCTAGTTCACTTAAAATTATTTGGCCTTCTTGTTTTTGAAGAGGAACAAAAAATTTTGGGTTAATCATGCAATTTATTGACTCATAATTAATAATTACAAATATAGTAAGTATAATAGCACTTAATATTATAATTTTTTTAAATTCTAAATTAAAAATTAACCAAGTTAAAATTATAATAAATCCACTTTCCCGATTAAGTGTTGCCATCAAAATTATCAAAAAAAATAAAATAATATTTCTTTTTTTACTTGCATATATTGCTGCACTCATAAAAAACATCTCAAATATAGAATAAGAATATTCTCCGAGATGAAATTGAAAAATAAAGGTTACGTAAAAAAGAAAAAAAATAATATGAATTTTTTCTAATTGAAAAACATTATTCAAAAAAACAAGAGATAAAAATATTAAAGAACAATGTAATATAATATTAATATAATATGGAAAATTAGAATTCAATTCTTCAGACAACTGATAGATATTTTTTAAAAATAACGATTTAACCCATCTTACTTTATGTCTATCATGCATATCACCTGTTATATTGCATTTTTTTGATAGAATTTCTTCATATGATAAATCTGAAGTTAGTTGTTGATTAATATTTTTTTTGATTTCGGCTCTTGTTAATTTTATAAATGTTTTGTCATTTGTAATCTCATTGATTGCAAAACGTTCATGTGTAAAATTTATGAAAACATAAAAAATCAAAAAAAATGATATAAAAAATAATAAATTTTTTTCATTAAGACTTTTTGATATAAAATTCATATTTTAATTTAATATAAAGATAATTTAAAAATATTATAGGATAATGTGGGATTAAGAGTGTATTGCTCTTTTATCTACTGATAATGCTGCTTCTTTAACAGCTTCTGAAAATGTTGGATGAGCGTGACAGGTTCTAGCAATATCTTCAGAGCTTGCACCAAATTCCATTGCTACACCTATTTCTGCAATAAGTTCTCCCGCATGAGGGCCTATTATGTGAGCACCTAAAACTTTATCAGTAGTTTCATCCGCTAAAATTTTAACAAACCCTTCTGCATCATCTATGGCTTTTGCTCTAGAGTTTGCCATGAATGAAAACTTACCAATTTTATATTTTGTGTTTAATTCTTTTAATTGTTCTTCTGTCTTACCAATTGATGCTACTTCAGGGGTAGTATAAACTACACCAGGTATTGTATCGTAATTCACATGGCCTGATTGACCCGCAATATTTTCTGCAACTGCAATTCCTTCATCTTCTGCTTTATGGGCAAGCATTGGTCCACTTATAACATCGCCTATTGCATAAATATTATTAATATTAGTTTTAAACGTATTGTCTGTTTTAACTCTTTGTCTTTCATCTAATTCAACACCAGCAGCTTTTAGGCTTAAACCATTAGTGTTTGCTTTTCTTCCAACTGAAATAAGTACAACATCACAATCAAAATTATTTTTTTTACCGTCTTTATTAACTGTTGAAACAACAGCTCCTGTTTTATTATTTTGGATAGTTTCCACTTTATTTTGCATATTGAATTTGATGCCTTGTTTTTTTAAAATCTTCATAAATTCTGAGGAAATTTCTTTATCCATACCTGGTGTAATATGATCTAAAAATTCTACTACTTGTACTTCGGCTCCTAATCTTGACCAAACAGAGCCCATTTCTAATCCTATGTAACCTCCACCAACAACAACCATTTTTTTTGGAACTTTATCTAATTTTAATGCACCTGTTGAAGAGACGATAACCTTCTCATCAATCTCTATCCCTGGTAAGGACGCTGGCACAGAACCTGTTGCTATTACTGTTTTTTCCGCTTCAATAGTAGTTTCTTTATTATGAACGTCTTTAATTATGATTTCATTTTGAGATTTGAAGCTTCCAGTTCCTTTGTAGTAAGTCACCTTATTTTTTTTAAGTAAAAACTCGACGCCTTTAGTTAGAATAGTCACTGCTTTATCTTTACTTTTCATCATTTTTTCAAGATTTAGTTTAACATCACCAACTTCAATCCCTTTACTGGATAAGTTTTGAATTTTATAAAACTCTTCAGATAGATTTAATAAGCTTTTTGAAGGTATACATCCAACATTTAAACATGTTCCTCCAAGAGATCCTCTCGACTCGATACACGCTGTTTTTAATCCAAGCTGAGCAAGTCTAATAGCACAAACATATCCACCAGGACCCCCTCCAATTACTACTGCTTGAAATTTTTCTGACATTTAAATATCCAAAAACAACCGTCTAGGGTCTTCTAAATTTTCTTTAACCATTTTTAAAAATGAAACTGATTCTTTGCCATCAATTATTCTATGATCATATGATAAAGCTAAATACATAATAGGTCTAATTTTTATTTCTCCATCAACAACAACAGGTCTTTCAACAATATTATGCATTCCAAGTACACCTGATTGAGGAAGGTTCAATATTGGTGTTGATAACATCGAGCCATAAACACCACCATTACTAATTGTAAATGTTCCTCCTTGAAGATCTTCAATAGTTAATTTTCCATCTCTTGCTTTTTCTGAAATTTCTTTGATATTTTTTTCAATTTCAGCAAATGATAATTCATCAGCATCTCTTAATACAGGTACAACTAAACCTTTTTCAGTTCCTACAGCAAAACTAAGATTGTAATAATTTTTGTAAATTATTTCATCACCATCTATTTCAGCATTTACTGCTGGGAAATTTTTTAATGCAACAACACATGCTTTAACAAAAAAAGACATGAAGCCCAACTTTATTCCATAACGAGTTTGAAAATCTTGCTGATTTTCTTTTCTCATTTCCATAATATTCGTCATATCAACTTCATTGAAAGTAGTTAACAAAGCTGCATTTTCTTGTGCTTGTTTTAATCTCTTAGCTATCGTTTGTCTTAGTCTGGTCATTTTAATTCTTTCCTCTTGACCATACTTAACTTTTCTTTTTGAAGGCTGCGGATTAGTTCCCATTAAACTTATAAGGTCGCCTTTTAAAACTCTTCCATCTTTTCCTGAGCCTTGAACTGAATTAATATCTATTTTATTTTCTACAACAATTTTTCTAACTGCTGGTGAAAGTGTTTGGCTTTCCGTATTAGTTTTTGGTTCTGATTTTTCTATTTTAGCCTTTGGAGCTTCTTTTTCTACGATCTCATCGGTTAAAACTAATGGTTCATCTTGATCATTTTTTTCCTCAAAAATTTTTGGTTCCTTTTTAGAAGAGTCTAATTTAATTACATTATTTTCTATTTGAGAAGGCTCTTCTTTTTTAATCTCTTCTTTTTTAACTGACCCTGCTGATACACTTTCTAATACCGAACCAAGTAATGCTCCAACTTCTACGACTGAACCATCTTTTGAATTTATTTGAGTTAAAACACCTTTTACTGGTGATGGAACTTCGAGATTTACTTTATCTGTTTCAAGCTCTACTATCGGTTCATCTGCTTCAACAGCATCGCCAGCATTTTTAAGCCATTTTGCTACTGTTGCTTCAGTAATACTTTCACCAAGAACAGGAACTACAATTTTTTCACTCATTTATTACTACTCAAATACCTTATCAATTATTTCTTGTTGCTGAGAATTATGCCTCTTCGCATATCCAGTTGCTGGGGATGCATCAGGGCTTCTTCCTATATAAGAAATTTCATTATTATTAGCCTTAATAGTGTCCAATGTCCATTGGATATAATCTCTAACCGAAAACCATGCACCCATATTTTTAGGTTCCTCTTGGCACCAGAAAAATTTAGCATTTTTTGCAAATGGTTTAAGCTCGTTAACTAAAGCTTTTGCAGGAAATGGGTAAAGTTGTTCTATTCTAAACAATATTACGTCATCTTTTTTCAATTTCTCTCTTGCATCTAATAAATCAAAATAAACTTTTCCTGAACATAAAATTACCTTTTTAATTTCAGAACTTTCTTTTAATTTTATAAAACCTTTAGATTGTGGGTCTATTGCATGATCCCAAAGTATTCTATGAAAAGAATTCGATTTACTAAAATCCTTTAAATTTGAAACACAATATTTGTTTCTAAGCAATGATTTTGGAGTCATCATAATTAATGGTTTTCTAAAATCTCTATGCATTTGTCTTCTTAGAGCATGGAAGTAGTTTGCAGGAGTTGTGCAATTCATAACTTGCATGTTATCATTTGAACATAGCTGTAAAAATCTTTCTAATCTAGCTGAAGAGTGTTCTGGTCCTTGACCTTCATATCCATGTGGTAATAACATTACTAATCCAGAAGCCCTTCTCCATTTTCTTTCCCCAGATGCAATGAATTGATCAATTACAACTTGAGCTCCATTAGCAAAATCTCCAAACTGTGCCTCCCATAAGGTAAGAGTGTTAGGCTCAACTAAACTATAACCATACTCAAATCCTAGAACAGCCAATTCAGATAAAAAACTATCAACAACTTCAAATTGTTTTTGATTGTTAGAAATATTGTTTAAAGGAACATATCGACTATTATCTTTTTGATTTCTCAAAACAGAATGTCTTTGACTAAAAGTTCCTCTACCAGAGTCTTGTCCAACTAATCTAACTGGATATCCCTCTTCCAATAATGATCCAAATGCTAACGACTCTGCTGTTGACCAATCAATATTATATCCGCTCTTAACAGCTTCTTTTCTATTATTTAATATTTTGACAATTGTTTTGTGTAAATTTAAATCATCTGATGATGAATTTATTTTTTCTGAAATCTCTAATAGCTTTTTACTATCTGCACCTGTTACACCTCTTTTATCTTTTCCTTTTTCAGGTTTATAAGCTGACCAAGTCCCTTCAAACCAAGCAATTTTAGGCTTATAATTTTTTGCATTTTTAAATTGATCATCTAATAAATCTTTAAATTTTCTAATTACATTTTCTAAATCTTCATTCGAAATGATTTTTTCCTCTATTAAATTTTTTCCATATACCTGTACGGGCGAAGGGTGAGATCTAATTTTTTTATACATTAAAGGTTGAGTAAATGATGGTTCATCTCCCTCGTTGTGTCCAAACCTTCTATAACAAATCAAATCCACCACAACATCTCTATTGAATTTTAATCTGAACTCTGATGCTATTCTGGCCGCATAAACAACAGCTTCTGGATCATCTCCATTTGCATGAATTATTGGGGCATCAACCATTTTTGCAACATCAGATGGGTATGGTGAAGATCGAGCAAATCTTGGGCTTGTCGTAAATCCTATTTGATTATTAACAATAATGTGGATTGTTCCACCCGTATTATGTCCTGGTAATCCTGACATTGCAAAACATTCAGCCACAACTCCTTGTCCTGCAAATGCAGCATCTCCATGAATTAAAATTGGAATTACTTTATTTCTTTCTCTGTCTTTATGGAAAAACTGTTTAGCTCTGGTTTGCCCAAGTACTACAGGATTAACTGCTTCTAAGTGGGATGGATTATCTGTTAAACTTACATGAACTGAGTTACCATCAAATTCCCTATTAGATGAAGCACCCAAATGATATTTTACATCTCCAGCACCTTCATCTGATGTATTTCCAAATTCACCAGCAAATTCATTAAATATTCTTTTGTAAGATTTTTGTAATACATTGGCTAAAACATTTAATCTCCCTCTATGAGACATTCCAATTTTAACTTCTTTAACTTGTGACTGGCCACTAATTTTTATTATTTGCTCTAATGCTGGTATTAAACTTTCTCCTCCATCTAACCCAAATCTTTTTGTACCAACATATTTAGTTGCTAAAAATTTTTCAAAACCCTCTGCTTGTACTAACTTATTTAAAATTGCTTCTTTACCATTTTTAGTAAATTCCAAAGCATTACTATCTTTCTCAATTCTATCTCTAAACCATTTTCTTTCATCTGGATTAGAAATATGCATAAATTCATAACCTATATTTCCACAATAAGTTTTTTTTAAAAATTTTAATATTTCTCTAATACTGGCATCCTTTCTATTGATTACTCCATTTAAAAAAATTTTTTTGTCATAATTCTCTTTTTTGAATCCATAAAATTCTGGATGCAACTCATCTAAGTAATCTGACTCTCTCATTCCAAGAGGGTCAAGATTAGCTAACAAATGTCCTCTTAATCTATAGGCACGTATTAAAGAAACTGCACTTATTGAATCTTTATTAGAGTCTGCTAATACCTGATAATTAAATTTCCCTGATCTGTCTACTATATTATTCTCTAAATTATTTTCTTTTTGGTCTATTTTTTTTTGAAGTTCATTTATATCAATTTTATTTTTTTTAGGCCCCCAGGAAGGTCCATTGATTTCTTTTGCAATAACATTTAATTCATCACCAATTCCTTCGAAATAATCTTTCCAGCTTTCTGGTAAGTCTGCGTCTCTATTTACAAACTTAAGATACATTCGTTCAATAAATGCACTATTAGATTTATTTAAAAATGAAGTTTTTTCGTATTCAAGATTTTTTGATGCTGACATCTATTTATTTAATATAATCCTCTAAAATTATTTTTCAATTTGACAATTTATTAAATAAAGTTTTTCCAATTATTGATGGTGATTTAGCAACAATAATCCCAGATTCTTCCATTTTCTTTATCTTATCTTCAGCACCACCTTTACCTCCTGAGATAATTGCTCCTGCATGACCCATTCTACGACCTGGAGGAGCTGTAATTCCTGCGATAAAACCAACTACTGGCTTTTTGATTTTATGATTTTTAATAAATTCTGCAGCTTCTTCTTCTGCCGTACCTCCAATTTCTCCTATCATTAAAATAGATTCTGTCTCTTCATCATTTAAAAATAAATCTAAACAATCAATAAAGTTTGTTCCATTAATTGGATCACCACCAATACCAATACAAGTTGATTGGCCCAAACCATTCTCTGTTGTTTGCGCAACCGCCTCATAAGTAAGTGTTCCAGATCTTGATACAATGCCAACTGATCCTCTTTTATGAATATTACCTGGCATAATTCCAATTTTACATTCATCAGGTGTAATTATTCCCGGACAATTTGGCCCAATTAATCTACTTTTGGATCCATTTAATTTTTGTCTTACTTTAAGCATATCCTGTACTGGGATACCTTCAGTAATACAAACAATTAATTCTACAGATGCATCAATTGCTTCTATAATAGCTGCAGCAGCAAATTTAGCAGGTACATAAATCATTGTTGCATCTGCACCAACACTATTTTTTGCTTCAACAACGCTATTAAAAACAGGTCTATCTAAATGTTTTTGACCACCTTTTTTAGGAGTTACCCCACCAACTAAATTAGTTCCATATTTTATTGCTTGTTCAGAATGAAAAGTGCCATGCGCACCTGTAAAACCTTGGCAAATTACCTTTGTATTTTTATTTACTAAAACTGACATTTTATTTTATTGCCTCAACAATTTTTTTTGCTGCATCATCTAAATTTTCAGCTGATATCAATTTTAATCCCGAATTATCTAATATCTCTTTTCCTTCTTTAAAATTTGTTCCTGCAAGTCTAACAACTAATGGAACACCGATATTTATTTCTTTTGCTGCATCTACTACTCCTTGGGCAAGAACATCACACCTCATTATTCCTCCAAAAATATTAACCAGAATTCCTTTAACATTTTTGTCTGATAGAATTATCTTCAGGGCTGCTGAAACTTTTTCTTTTGAAGCACCACCACCAACATCTAAAAAATTAGCTGGCTCTTTTCCATAGAGTTTAATTATGTCCATAGTTGCCATGGCTAAACCTGCACCATTAACCATACAACCAATGCTTCCATCTAACTTAATGTAAGCTAGATCATGTTTGCTTGCCTGTATTTCTGTGGGATCTTCTTCATTCAAATCTCTTAGTTCAACAATTTCTGGATGTCTAAATAAAGCATTAGAGTCAAAATTTACTTTTGCATCTAAACAAATTACTTTTTCTTCCTTAGTTAAGATTAATGGGTTGACCTCAACCATATTTGCATCTGTGTTTATAAACATTTGATAAATTGATTTTATTAGTGAAATTGCTTGTGTTTTTGCACTATTACTTAAGTTAAAAATTTTAATTATCTCCTCACAATTTTTGTCTGAAATTTCATTACTTATATCAACTTTAGTTGTTATGATTTTTTCAGGTGAGCTACTCGCTACTTCTTCTATATCCATTCCACCTTGATCGCTAGATATGAAAGCTATTTTAGAACTAGCCCTATCGACTAAACAAGATAAATAAAACTCTTTGTCTATGTTTGATGACTCTTCAACATATAATCTTTTTACTTCTCTTCCTTCAGGACCTGTTTGATGAGTAACTAAAGTTTTCCCCATCATCTCTTTTGCTGCCTCACTTAACTGTTCAATAGTATCTAATATTTTTACTCCTCCTGCTTTTCCTCTTCCACCTGCATGGATTTGAGCTTTTAAAACATATTTTTTTGTGTTTAGTGATTTTGCTTTTTCTACTAATTCGTCAACAGACAATGCAAACACTCCTTCTGGGACTGTTGCACCATATTTCTTTAGAATTTGTTTGGCTTGATGCTCGTGAATGTTCATTATTATTTAGAAAGATCAGGATCTATTTTAGATGCTGCTTCCCATAAAGCTTTAACTGCATCAATAGAATGCATAAATTCTTTTTTTTCATTATCATTTAAATCGATTTGCTCTATTTTTTCTACCCCATCTTTTCCAATAATCACTGGAACACCTGCATAGACATTACTTACTCCATACTCTCCGTTTAATTGAATAGCACATGGTAATAATTTTTTTTCATTATTTAAGTATGCTTCTGCCATCTGAACTCCTGATGCTGCAGGCGCATAAAATGCTGATCCTTTTTCAAGGTATTTGACTATTTCAGCTCCACCATCTCTAGTTCTTTGATTTATTTCTTCTAATCTTTCTTGAGAAATTTTTCCATCTTTTACTAAATCAAGCAAAGGTTTTCCTGAAACTTTTGTGAATCTAGGCATTGGTACCATGGTATCCCCATGTCCACCCATCACCATTGCATCTATTTCTTTAACTGGAATATTTAATTCTAAAGATAAAAATAATTTAAATCTTGAACTATCTAAAATTCCAGCCATTCCAACAACTTTATTAGCTGGTAAACCTGAAAATTTTTGAAATGCCATAACCATGACATCTAAAGGATTAGTGATACATATAACAAATGCGTTAGGGGCATTTTGCTTGATACCCTCTGCTACTTGTTTGATAATTTTTAAGTTAATACCTAACAAATCATCTCTACTCATACCTGGCTTTCTTGGTACACCAGCAGTAATAATAATTACATCTGAGTCTTTGATATCTTTATAGTCATCTGTGCCTGAAAATTTTACATTAAAACCATCTACTGATGATGATTGTGCTATATCAAGTGCTTTTCCTTTTGCTATTCCACTTGCGACATCAAACAAAACTACTTCATCCACCAACTCTTTTGTTCCAATTAAGTGTGCTAAAGTTCCACCTATTTGGCCTGCGCCAATCAAAGATATTTTGCTCATTTTTTTTCCTTATTTCATTGTTGGCATTACGAATTCCGCATTTGAACGGACACCCGAAGGCCATCTAGATGTTACTGTTTTAAGTTTTGTATAAAATTTTATTCCTTCCATGCCATGCATCCCACTGTCTCCAAATAAAGACCTTTTCCATCCACCAAAACTATGAAATGCCATAGGGACAGGAATTGGTACATTTATCCCTACCATTCCTATTTGTATTTTACTTGCAAAAGTTCTACCTGCATCACCGTCTCTTGTGTAGATGCTCACACCATTTCCATATTCATGATCGTTAATTAATTTTGCTGCCTCCTCAAAAGTTTTAACTCTAACTACAGATAAAACTGGACCAAATATTTCTTCTTTATAAATTCTCATATCTTTATTTACATGATCAAATAAACAACCACCTATATAAAATCCGTTTTCATATCCTTGAAGTTTTAAATTTCTTCCATCAACCACTAGCTTGGCACCCTCTTCAACACCTAGATCAACGTAACTTTTTACTTTATCTAAATGTTCTTTTGTAACCAAAGGACCCATCTCAGATGTTTTATCCATGCCTGGGCCTACTTTTAAAGCTTCTGCTTTTTTTGACAGTCTAGATACAAGTTCATCTCCAATATCTCCTACTGCAACTGCAACGGATTGAGCCATACACCTTTCTCCAGCAGAACCATAAGCTGCACCCATTAAACCATTTACTGCACCATCTAAATCACAATCAGGCATAACAACTAAATGATTTTTTGCTCCACCTAGTGCTTGAACTCTTTTTTCATTTTTTGCTGAATTTTCATAAATGTATTTTGCAATTGGTGTTGATCCAACAAAACTTACAGCTTTAATATCTTTATTTTCTAAGATTGCATCGACAGCTTCTTTATCTCCATTTACTACATTAAATACTCCGTCTGGAAGACCAGCTTCAGAAAGTAATTCAGCTAATCTTAAAGGACAAGATGGATCTTTTTCTGAGGGTTTAAGAATAAAAGTATTTCCACAAGCTATAGCGATAGGAAACATCCACATTGGTACCATAGCAGGAAAATTAAATGGAGTAATTCCTGCAACCACTCCAAGTGGCTGCCTCATAGAATAGCTATCAACATCTGTACCCACATTTTCAGAGTATTCACCTTTTAACAAATGTGGAATTCCACAAGCAAATTCTACTACTTCGAGACCTCGTGTTAAGGAGCCCCTTGCATCTTCGTAAACTTTTCCATGTTCTGAAACAATTAATTTTGTAAGTTCTTCAGAATTTTTTTCAATTAACTCTTTAAATTTAAATATCACTCTTGCTCTTTGAAGAGGTGGTTTTAACGACCAAGTTTCAAAAGCTTTTTTAGCAACTTCAACTGCCTGATTTAAGTCAGATTTTGAGGCAAGTCTTACTTCTGACTCCTGTTCTCCAGTTGCAGGATTATAGACTTTACCCTTTTTATCTAATGAACCAGGGATAATCTTTCCCCCAACAAAGTGCTCTATTATTTTCATGAATACGGTCTTTTAAATCAAAAAAGCTTGATAGTCTATTTAAACATTAGCTGTAGCAATCATTTTTTTTAACTCAGCAATTGCTTTTGCTGGATTTAAGCCTTTTGGACAAGCATTAGTACAGTTTAAGATGGTATGACATCTATAAAGCTTTAGTTCATCTGCAACTTTTTTTAATCTTACTTCTCTTTCTTCATCCCTGCTATCAATGATCCATCTATAGGCTTGAAGAAGAACTGCAGGACCTAAGTATTTATCTCCATTCCACCAATAACTTGGGCAAGATGTTGAACAACATGCACACATGATACATTCATAGGCACCATCAAGTTTAGCTCTCTCTTCTTTTGATTGTGTTATTTCAGTTGTTTCTTTCATTGAATTATTTTTTAACCAAGGTTCAATTGATTGATATTGTTTGTAAAGCCCGTCTAAGTCACCAATCAAATCTCTTTTAACTTTTAAGTGTGGCAAAGGATAAATATCTATATCACCATCAATTTCTGCATGAGGGGTAGTACATGCAAGGCCATTTTTACCTCCCATGTTCATAGCACAAGATCCGCAAACTCCATGTGCACATGATCTTCGGTAAGCTAATGTTGGATCAATTTCATTCTTAATTTTATTAAGTATATCTAAAACTTTTGAGGGACAATTATCCATATCTACTTCATATGTATCTAGTCTAGGGTTTTCTTCTGTAGAAGGATCCCATCTATAGACATTAACTTTTCTTATATTTTTTGAACCGGTCTTGTCTTGATAATATTTACCTTTAGTAACTTCAGAATTTTTAGGTAAATTTATTTGAACCATTAATACACTCTTTCTTGTGGTGGAAAGTATTGTACTTCATTAGTTAAAGTTGATTTGTGTACTTCTCTATAACTTATTTTTGTATGCTTACCATCACACCAAGCTAGTGTATGTTGCATAAATTTTTCATCGTCTCTTTTTGGGAAATCATCTCTCGCATGAGCTCCTCTACTTTCTTTTCTATGATATGCAGAGTCTACTGTTGTTATAGCCTGCCTTATAAGATTATCGAATTCTAAAGTTTCTACCAAATCAGTGTTAAATATTAAAGATCTGTCTTTAACTGAAATAGAATCCATTCCATCATATGTTTTTCTAATTTCATCAACTCCTTCTTTAAGATTTTTTTCAGTTCTAAAAACTGCACATTTAGATTGCATAGTCTTTTGCATAGCAAGTCTTAGATCTGCTGTACTGTTATCGCCTTTTGCATTTCTAAGTTTATCAAACCTATCCAAACATTTTTGAGTTTCAGACTCTCCAATTTCTTCATGAGGTGTTCCTGGTTTAACTAATTCAGCAGCTCTTTTTGCAGCCGCTCTACCAAACACAACCAGATCAATAAGAGAATTAGACCCTAATCTATTAGCTCCATGAACTGAAACACATGCCGCCTCACCAATTGCCATCAATCCAGGAACAGTTTTTTCAGAACCATTCACTGTCAGAACTTCTCCTTTATAATTTGTTGGAATACCACCCATATTATAGTGAACAGTTGGTACAACTGGAATTGGTTCTTTAGTAACATCAACATTTGCAAATAATCTTGCAGCATCAGTAATTCCAGGCAATCTACTTTCAATAATTTCTTTATCTAAATGACTTAAGTTAAGATGAACGTGATCTTGATCTTTGCCAACTCCTCTTCCTTCATTAATTTCAATTGACATTGACCTACTTACTACGTCTCTTGATGCTAAATCTTTTGCGTTAGGCGCATATCTTTCCATAAATCTCTCACCTTTTGAATTTGTAAGGTAGCCCCCTTCACCTCTAGCTCCTTCTGTTATTAAAGTACCATGACCATATATTCCTGTTGGATGAAATTGTACAAACTCCATATCTTGCAAAGGTAGTCCAGCTCTTAACACCATTGCATTTCCATCACCAGTACATGTGTGAGCTGATGTTGCTGAGTAGTAAACTTTTCCGTAACCTCCTGTTGCAACAATTACTGTATGTGCTCTAAATCTATGAATTGTTCCATCATTTAAATTCCATGCTATTAGTCCTTTGCACTCTCCATCTTTCATCAACAAATCTAAAGCAAAATATTCTATAAAAAATTCTGTATTATGTTTTAGAGCCTGTCCATAGAGAGTATGTAATATTGCATGACCTGTTCTATCTGCTGCCGCACAGGTTCTTTGAACTATACCATTACCATAATTTTTAGTCATTCCACCAAAAGGTCTTTGATAAATTTTTCCCTCTTCAGTTCTGCTAAACGGAACACCGTATTTTTCTAATTCTATTACTGCTTTTGGAGCTTCTTTACATAAGTACTCGATACTATCCTGATCACCTAGCCAATCTGCACCTTTGACAGTGTCATACATATGCCATCTCCAATCATCTTCACCCATATTTCCTAAAGCAGCTGAAATACCACCTTGGGCAGCGGAAGTGTGGCTCCTTGTAGGAAAAACTTTTGAAATGCAGGCAGTTTTCAATCCAGCCTCACTTAAACCTACTGCAGCTCTTAAACCAGATCCACCTGCTCCAAGAACAACTACGTCGTATTCATGATCAATAATTTTATAAGAACTCATTAGCTAAGATTAAATAAAAAAATAATTGTTAATAATGGAATCATTATAGCAGAAATAAATAACAGTCGGTTTGCGACATATTTGATTTTATCATCTGATATATAATCTTCAAAAACCTCACTAATACTTAATGCAGAAAAAAAATAAGCAAAAATAATAAATAAACTAAATAAAAATTTAGAAACTGAGTTAGAAAAAAATTCTACTAATTCTAAATAATTGCCATCGAAAATTGCTATGAAATTTACTGCAAACCAAAACATTAATGGTAATAAAATTACAGATGATATCTTTAAAAATACCCATTTTTTTGTAGCTAGATTCATATTAAATAAAATTTTTTCCTATTAAATAAATCAAAATTGTTAATAAAAATGATCCAAAAATAACCAAAAGACCGGTTATACGAGTCGTTTGTAATTCGAAACCATAACCCATGTCCATTATCAGATGTCTAATTTCACTCAACATTTGGAAACTGAAAGACCAAACCACACCTAATGCAATAAATTTTCCTAAAATCGAATTTAACAATTTATTTATGAAACTATAATTTGTTTCACCTAAAACCAATAAAGAAACCCAAATACAAATCAGTGTTATTGCTACAATATTAATAACACCAGTTATTCGGTGAGAGATAGATACTAACGACGAAATATGCCATCTATAAATTTGTATATGAGGTGATAAAGGATTTTTATTTTCCATAAAAATTATTTTTAATCAATGTTTCTGCAATCTCTACTGCGTTTAAAGCTGCTCCTCTTAAAAGATTATCTGATACAATCCACATATTTAAACCATTGGTTACAGTTTTATCTTCCCTAATTCTTGAAATAAATGTTTCATCTTTTCCTTCAGCTTCTAAAGGAGTTGAATAGCCTCCATCAGCTCGTTCATCAATTACTTTACATCCTTCAAAATTATTTAAAGCTTCTCTTACTTTTTCTAAAGTAAATGATTTTTCAAATTCTATGTTAACTGACTCTGAATGAGAAACTAACACTGGCAATCTTACACATGTAGCTGTTAAATCTATATCATTATCTAAAATCTTTTTTGTTTCATTAGTCATTTTAAGCTCTTCTTTAGTGTAGCCATCATCTGCAAATACATCTATGTGAGGAATTGCATTAAAAGCAATTTGTTTCGTAAAATTTTTAGACTCAATTTTATTTTTTTCTAAAGCTTGTTTTGTTTGTTCTATTAACTCATCCATTGGAGCCTTGCCCCCACCTGAAACTGATTGATATGTTGAAACAACTATTCTTTTAATTTTAAACAAATCATGCAATGGCTTTAATGCTATGACTAGTTGAGCTGTTGAGCAATTTGGATTTGCAATAATATTCTTCTTTATATCATTTAGATGGTCCGAATTTACCTGAGGTACTATTAAAGGAACATCTGGGTCCATTCTGTAAAAACTAGAATTATCAATAACCAAAGAATGCTTTGCAGCAATTTCAGCATAATTTTCTGAAATTTTTCCTCCTGCTGCAAAAAAAGTGATTTTTACTTTTGAAAAATCAAAGTTTTCTAAATTAAGTACTTCGTACTCATTTCCATTAAAATTAATTTTAGACCCCGCACTTCTCGATGATGCCAATAAATATAAATTATCTATAGCTAGTCCCTTTTTTTCCAGAACTTCCAATATTTTTCTGCCTACATTACCAGTGGCTCCAACGATAGCTATATTCATGATTTTGTTGAAGTTTATACTAAATGAAAGGTAAATCGCAAACGTTTCCGGTACAAATATTACCGTTTATCTCAGCTTTAACACTTTGAGACACTTCCCAATAAGGCTTTTTTATCATTGCTATGCCAATAACTTTTCCAAAATGTGGTGAATAGCATGCCGATCTTAATTCTCCAATAATATTGTTATTTTCATCTTTTATATCTAGCGATCCTGATAAACTAATTTCTTTAGTATCAAATTTAATTCCCATTAATTTTTTTTTAATTCCTTCAGTTTTAATTTTTTTTAATTTTTCCTTACCTAGAAAATTAATATCAGAATCTATATTTATAAATTTATCAAAACCACACTCATATGGATTATCCTCATTATCCATATCATTTCCAAAAGATAAAAGTGCACTTTCTATTCTTTCAATTAAATTTGGGCAACCTGGTTTTACATTAAATTCTTTTCCAACATCAAATAAATGATCATATAGATCTAAACCTGATTTAGTGTTTTTTACATAAATTTCATAACCACCTTGTTTAGACCAGCCAGATTGAGCAATTAAATGTTTGGTTCCCTGAAAATCAAAATAATCAAAACCAAAAAATTTTAATTTTGTAATTTTATCTCCAAAAACTTTTTCCATCAATTTAAATGACTTTGGTCCTTGGACAGCCATAATATCCACATTTGGTTCTGTTATTTTAACATCAAATTTATTTCCAATTGCCAAACCTTTAGCAAATAATATAACGTCCGAGTCAGCAATAGAAATCCACCATCTATTTTCATTTAATCTTAAGACAACAGGATCATTAATTATACCAGCTTCATCATCTAAAATTGGACAATAATAGCATCTTCCATCTTTTGATTTAGATAAATCTCTACAAGTCATAAGTTGCACTAATTTTGCTGAGTCTTTTCCTGAAATCTCTACTTGTCTTTCCCCGGCAACATCCCAAATTTGAACATGTTCTTTTAAATGATGATAAGAATCTTCCAATGATCCAAAAGCTGCTGGTAACAACATATGATTATAAACCGTATAAGCTGTTACACCCTGTTTTTCTATTCTAGAAGTATAAGGTGTACTTCTAAGTCTTCTTGATTTTGCTATTGAATAGTTTTTCATTTTTGTAAAAATTCCAGCACCTTTTCTCGCATTTCAAAAGCTTTTTCAATCATAATCATATGACCACATCCATCAATTATATGAGTAGTTGAGTTGTCAACCATATTTGCAAATTTTTTTCCTATCTCTAAGTTGACCATTTTATCTAATGCACCAAAGACAAACATCGTAGGACAATCAATTGTTTTTACGGCATTCGAACCATTTACATAATTGTTGCAAGCAACAAGATCTACTCCTAATATTTCACTAATATCTCTTGGAGATTGGATTATTCTTTTTATTGGGTTTCCACCTATAAATTTTTTTGAGCCTTCATAACACCACTTCATCATTAATTTAACTGCATCTGAATCACCTTTTTCTGCTAGGTCTATTAAGTCTTTATTTACAGGCATTTTATAAGATCCTCCCATAAAAACTAATTTTTTTAACCTACTCTTGTATTTGTTTGAATACTCAAGCATCTCTAAACATCCTTGAGAGTGACCAACCAAAATAACTTTCTCTAATTTTAATTTAACAAATACTTTTTCTAACCAGTCGGCAATCTCTTCGATTGTATGAAGGCAAGGACCCTCAGAATTACCATGTCCAGGGAGATCAATTGACAACACATTGTAGTTTTTACTTGAAAAAAATTGGTCAACTAAAGACCAAACAATATGTGAAAGTCCACTACCATGAAGAAAAATAATAGTTTCTTTTTTATGATCTAATTCTTGTCCAGCATTTGATGCATGAACGATTTTATTTTCTAGTTCGAATATCAAATAATTTCCTAAAACTGTTTTCTTAATTCAAACTTCTGAATTTTTCCTGTTGATGTTTTTGGTAATTCACAGAAAACAACTTTTTTAGGTACTTTAAAACCTGCTAGAGTTTCTTTGCAAAAGTCGATTAATTCTTTTTCTGTAACTGGTTTATCTTGAACCATTTCTATAAACGCACACGGAACTTCTCCCCATTTTTCATCAGGTTTTGCAACTACTGCTGCGATAGATACTGATGGATGTTTTGCAAGTGTATTTTCAATTTCAATAGATGAAATATTTTCACCTCCAGAAATAATAATATCTTTAGATCTATCTTGTATCTTAATGTAACCATCTGGGTGCATTACTGCCAAATCACCAGAGTGAAACCAGCCATCAGCCATTGCTTTATCAGTTGCAGCTTTATCCTTGAAATACCCTTTCATTACCACATTTCCTCTGATCATAATCTCACCAATAGTTTTTCCATCTTTTGGAACTTTAATCATTGTCTCAGGGTCCATAACGGCAACCTCCTCAGTATTTGGATATCTCACGCCTTGTCTTGCTTTAATTTCGTTCTGTTTATCTTCATCAAAGTTATTCCACTCATCATTCCAAGAACATTGTGTGACATGTCCATAAGTTTCTGTTAAACCATAAACATGCATTACTTCAAAACCAAGATTTTTCATTTTCTTAAAAATTATACTAGGTGGTGGAGCTCCTGCTGTTAACACATAAACCTTATTTTTAAGTTTTTTTTGATCTGCTTCTGGTGCTCCTGTAATCATATTTAATATAATTGGTGCACCACCAAAATGAGTTACATTATAATTCTCTATTAATTCAAATATTTTTTTAACATCTATATTTCTTAGACAAATAGTTCTTCCATTCAACATTGGAATAGTCCAAGGATAACACCATCCATTACAGTGAAACATTGGAACAACAGTTAGGAAATTTAACCTATTAGGCATACTCCAAGCAACTGAGCTACCAGTGGACATCAAGTACGCGCCCCTATGATGATAAACAACACCTTTTGGATTACCTGTTGTTCCTGAAGTATAGCTTAATGATATAGCTTGCCATTCATCTTCTGGCATTTTCCAATCATAATTTTCATCACCTGTATTTAAAAAATCTTCATATTCTAAGTCACCAATTTTTTCTAACTTTGACTGATCAGCATGTTTGTCATTTATGTCAATAACAACAATTTCTTTATTCAAAATTTTTAGAGCTTTTTTTACTTCTACATGAAGCTGTCTATCAACAACCAAGGCTTTTGCTTCACTATGATCTAAAATATAAGCAATAGTATTTGCATCTAATCTGACATTGATAGTGTTTAATACACCCCCAGTCATTGGAACTGAATAATGTGCCTCAAAAATTTCAGGAGTATTAAATGCTAAAAATGAAACTGTATCCCCTTTACTAATTCCAATTTTTGATAGTGCACTCGCAAATTTTACAGCTCTTTTATAAACTTCAGTCCAAGTATATTTTCTATCTTCATAAACTATTGCCTCATAATTAGGGTAAACATCTTTAGCTCTTTCTAAAAATGTTAATGGTGTAAGAGGAATATGATTAGCTTTATTTTTATCTAAATTTGTATCGTAATTACTCATGATCAATTAAATTTAAAATTCATTATATTTGAGCTTCCAGATATTGCAGATTTATAATGAAATTCAGCTCTTGGTAAAACTTTATCAAAATAAAATTTCGCTGTGTTTATTTTATCTTCATAAAATTCTTTATTAGTCTCATAATCAGAAAAACTTACTTCTAGTATCTTAATCCACGAATATCCAATCGATACATAACCAAGTGTTTTTAGATAATCATTTGCTGCTGCACTAACATCATCTTTTTCAATTTTAGTTTTATCTTCAATCCAGCCCGTAAATTTATGTAAAATATCTAAGTAATAATTTAATTCCTTAGAATATGATCTCACTTTTTCATTTTTGCTATCACATTCGCTTTTAACCATTTCTAAAAATTTTTTAATAATATTTCCATTTTTGTTTGAAAGTTTTCTAAAAACTAAATCAGCTGCTTGAACTGAATTTGTGCCTTCATAAATAGGTGTAATTCTATTATCTCGATACAGCTGTTCAATTCCTTGATCTTTAGTAAATCCATATCCTCCATGAATTTGCATTGCATCACTAGTGATTTCCATTGCTAAATCTGTAAATAACGATTTAACAACTGGTGTCATTAACGAAACATAATCAGATGCTTCTTGTTTAACTTGTTCATCTGGATGATTGAGGCTTACTTCTGTTTGTTGCGAAAGCCAAAAACAAAGAGCTCTTTCTCCCTCAATTATAGATTTCATATTTAATAGAGATTTTCTAATGTCCGCATGTTCAATTATAAAATCTGCTCCATTAGTAGATTTAGTATTATTTGTTTTTCCCTGTTTTCTTTCTTTAGCGTAGGTAAGTGAATTCTGATAAGCTATTTCAGATATTCCTAAACCTTGAATACCTACCAAAATTCTCTCTAAATTCATCATCGTAAACATTTGATTTAAACCTTTATTTTTTGTTCCGATTAAATATCCGGTTGCTTCATCAAAGTTTAAGACACAAGTTGCAGAACCTTTGATACCCATTTTATGCTCTACTGAGCCGGTAGATATACCGTTTCTTGCACCTATAGATCCATCCTCGTTTACTATAAATTTTGGAACAAGGAACAAGCTAATCCCTTTTGTTCCTGGGGGAGAGTCGGATGCTCTAGCTATTACTAAATGTATAATATTTTCTGTAAGATCATGGTCGCCTGAAGTAATAAATATTTTTTGCCCAAAAATTTTAAAAGTACCATCTGTTTGTTCTACTGCTTTAGTTTTTAACATTCCCAAATCTGTTCCACAAACTGGTTCTGTTAAACACATTGTTCCACTCCATTTTCCTTCAACCATTTTTGGAAGATATTTATCTTTGGTCTCATCACTAGCATGATGTAATAAACAA
This sequence comes from Pelagibacteraceae bacterium AG-390-L03, assembly GCA_003279685.1. Lineage (GTDB taxonomy): Bacteria > Pseudomonadota > Alphaproteobacteria > Pelagibacterales > Pelagibacteraceae > Pelagibacter. The sequence goes on from QCHA01000001.1 coordinate 330,812, forward strand.
TTATAAGCACCAATTGTTAATTCACTATAAAGTTTAAAAGAAAGAGAAGTTGATGACAGCATTTCATCAAAAAATGCACTCACTGTTTTAGGCATTCCCTGACCACCATATTTTGGATCACATGATAACGATATCCAACCATCTTCTATATACTTTTGATAAGCTTCTTTGTAACCTGGTGGTGTTCTAACAACACCATTTTCCAATTTAGCCGGATTTTCATCTCCAGCTAATGCAAGAGGCAATAAAAGATTTTGATTTATTTTTGCTGCTTCCTCTAAAATATCTTTTACTAAATCTAAATTAACTTCATTGTATTTTTCTAGCTCATTATAATTTTTATTATCTCTTAATTTTTCAAAGAGAAACAACATGTCATCTAAAGGAGCTGTGTAACTTGGCATTTGGGGACCTTAGAATAATTCTAGATTTATTGCAATTTTGAAATTATCGCATTACCCATATCTGAAGTTGATGTCTCTTTCATGCCCTCAGATAGTATATCTTTAGTTCTTAGACCATCATTTAATACATCTTGAACTGCTTTTTCTAGGCTATCTGCTTCATTATCAAGATCTAATGAATATCTTAGTGCCATAGCAAAACTCAATATTGATGCAATTGGATTAGCTATTCCTTTTCCAGCAATATCTGGGGCTGATCCATGAATAGGTTCGTACATAGCTCTCATTTGACCATCTTTGTTTTTTGCCCCTAATGATGCAGATGGCAGAAGCCCTAAAGACCCTGTAAGCATTGAAGCTTGATCTGAAAGCATGTCACCAAATAAATTGTCCGTCACTATCACATCAAATTGTTTTGGGTTTCTCAAAAGCTGCATTGCACAATTATCAGCAAGCATATGACTTAATTCTACGTCTTTATATTCTTTATCGTGAAGCTCTTGGACTTCTTCTTTCCAGAGCTGTCCTGCTTCCATTACATTTGATTTTTCACAAGAGGTTACTTTATTTGATCTTTTTTTAGCTAAATCAAAAGCAATTCTTGCTACTCTAGTAATTTCACTAGTTGTATATGTATGAGTATTAATTCCTTTTCTCTCACCATTATCTATTGGTTTAATTCCTCTTGGCTCACCAAAATATATTCCCCCCGTCAACTCTCTTACTATCATTATATCTAATCCTGATACGATTTCTGGTTTTAATGTTGAAGCATCAACTAATTGTTCAAAACAAATAGCTGGTCTTAAATTTGCAAATAATTTTAATTCTTTTCGAAGTTTTAATAATGCCCTTTCAGGTTTTTTTGAAAATTCTAAGTTATCCCATTTAGGACCTCCAACAGCCCCAAGCATAACTACTTCACTTTCTAAAGCTTTGTAAAACACTTCATCAGTTATAGGTGTCCCATGCTTATCATATGAACAACCACCTGCTAGATCTTCATCTATTTCAAAATCTAATGATTTGTTGTCATTAAACCATTTAATAATTTTTTTTACTTCACCAATGACTTCAGGGCCAATACCATCACCTGGCAATAAAAGTATTTTTCTTTTTTTAACTTTAATCATTAAAAATCCATGGTTTTTTATTTTTTAGATTTATTTCAAAGTTTTCAATTTTATCTGACTTTTTTAAAGATAGAGCAATATCATCTAATCCCTCAAGCAAGCATTTTTTCTTAAATGGATCTACATCAAACTTAATTTCATTATTTCCATAAACTATTTTTTCATCGCTTAAATCAACTGAAATTTCCTCTTTTCTGCCTGCATATTCTGATAATTCTTTAATTTTTTCTTCTTTTAGAATTATGGGTAAAATTCCGTTTTTAAAACAATTGCTGTAAAATATATCTGCATAGCTAGAACTGATCACACATGTTATCCCAAAATCTAATAGCGCCCAAGGCGCATGTTCTCTAGAAGAACCACATCCAAAATTTTTACCTGCGATTAGAATTTTAGAATCATTGTATGGACTCTGATTTAAAACAAAACCGCTAATTTCTTTACCTTGATCATCGTATCTCATTTCAAAAAATAAATTTTTTCCAAGTCCAGTTCTTTTAATTGTCTTTAAAAACTGTTTTGGAATAATCATGTCTGTATCAATATTTACTATAGGTAAATATGCAGGTATGCTTTTTAATGTATTAAATTTTTGCATTAGTTTTGATACTTTCTCACATCATCAAGACTTCCAGATATTGCTGCTGCTGCTGCCATACCAGGACTAACTAAATGAGTTCTTCCACCTCTTCCTTGTCTTCCTTCAAAATTTCTGTTTGAAGTAGAAGCGCATCTTTCTTCAGGTTTTAATTTATCAGCATTCATTGCCAAACACATTGAGCAACCTGGTTCTCTCCATTCAAATCCAGAGTTTACGAATATTTTATCTAAACCTTCTTGTTCAGCTTGTTCTTTTACCAAACCAGAGCCCGGAACAACCATTGCATTTACATGTGAAGATATTTTTTTATCTTTTAAGATTTTAGCTGCCTCTCTTAAGTCTTCTATTCTTCCGTTTGTACAACTTCCAATAAATACCTTATCTATTTTTATATCTTTAGCAGCCATATCTGGTTTTAAACCCATATATTTTAAAGCTCTTTCAATAGAGTTTTTTTTATCCTCATCACTTTCTCTTTGAGGATTGGGAACTTTATCATCTATAGTAATTACATCTTGAGGAGAAGTTCCCCAAGTAATCATTGGTAAAATTTCATCTGCATTTAAATTAAGTTCTTGATCAAAACTTGCATCCGTATCAGTTCTAAGAGTACTCCAATAGTTTAAAGCTTTTTCCCAATTATCTCCTTTTGGAGACATAGGCTTTCCTTTTAAGTAATTAAATATTTTTTCATCTGGTGCTATTAAGCCTGCTCTTGCTCCACCTTCTATTGTCATATTACAAATAGTCATTCTTTGTTCAACACTCAAAGATCTAATTAAATCACCAGCATATTCTATAACTGAACCCGTTCCACCAGCTGTTCCAATTTTTCCAATAATTTGAAGTATTACATCTTTTGATGTTACCCCTAGAGGTAATTGACCATTAACATTTATTCTAAAATTTTTTGCTTTTTTTTGAACTAATGTTTGTGTCGCTAAAACATGTTCAACTTCAGATGTTCCAATACCAAATGCTAAAGAACCAAAAGCACCGTGTGTTGCAGTATGGCTATCACCACAAACTATTACTGTTCCAGGTTGGGTAAAACCTTGTTCAGGTCCAATTATATGGACTATCCCTTGACGCTTGTCATCCATTCCAAAAAGCTGCACTCCAAATTCTTTGCAATTAGCTTCTAATGTATCAACTTGTATTTTTGACTCTGCATCAGCTATTCCTTTTGTTCTATCAGTCGTAGGCACGTTGTGATCTGCTACAGCTAAAGTTAAATTAGGATGTCTAACTTTTCTATTTGAATTTCTTAAACCTTCAAAAGCTTGTGGACTTGTTACTTCGTGAACTAAATGTCTATCAACAAACAATAACGCCGTTCCATCGTCTTGTTGATCAACCAGGTGATCGTTCCAAATTTTATCGTAAAGAGTAGTGGACATTGAAAAAAAATTATTTTTTTTCTGAAGGGCTTTCTGATTTTGGTTCTTCTTTCGAAGTCTCTACTACTGAAGTCTCTTCTTTAGGAGCTTCTACAGCTGATGCTGCTTCTACTGCTGGAGTTTCTTCTTTAGGAGCTTCTACAACCGGTGCAACGTTTTCTTCCGTCACAGTTTCAGGTTTCACATCAACATCTATCCCAATTTTCTTTCTTATTTTTTCTGCAATTCTTGCTGATTTACCAGTTCTGTCTCTTAAGTAGTAAAGTTTAGCTCTTCTTACTTTTCCTGATCTTATTACTTTAATCGAATCTATAAGTGTTCCATATAATGGGAAAGTTCTTTCAACACCTTCTCCAAAAGAAATTTTTCTAACTGTAAAAGAAGAATTTAAATCTCTACTCTTTTTAGCAATACAAACACCTTCAAAATATTGAATTCTTTCTTTTTTACCTTCGGTAATTCTAACACCAACTTTAACTACATCTCCTGGATAGAAATCTGGAATTTTTTTCTCTGATAGTATTTTTTTAACGTTATGTTGGTTTATTTCTTCAATTGTTTTCATGTCAATAATTATCAATTTAATTTTTCTTATATTTTTGCCATAAATCTGGTCTTCGGACGCGTGTTATAGCCTCAGATTGAGATAAACGCCAGTCTTTAATTTTACTGTGATCACCGGATAATAGTACCTCTGGAACAGCTTTTTCCTCCCAAATTTGAGGTTTTGTGTATTGTGGATACTCTAGTAACCCATTTTCAAAACTTTCGTCGACCCTAGAGTTTTCATTGCCTAAAACTCCAGGTAAAAGTCTTAATATACTATCAATCACAACAAATGCTGCTGTTTCACCTCCTGATAAAATATAATCTCCAATACTTATCTCTTCTATATTTCGAGTAGATAATACTCTTTCATCAACACCTTCAAAATGACCACAAATGAAAGATACTGATTTCTCATTTGATAATTCTCGAGCATAATTTTGGTCAAATTTTTTACCCTTTGGAGATAAATAAATTACTTTTTCACCTTCAATTTTATTTTGATCTAAAGATTTTGCTAAGACATCTGCTTTTAAAAGCATTCCAGAACCTCCCCCATAAGGAGTATCGTCAACCGTTTTATGTTTATCTTCAGCTGCGTCTCTAATATTTACAATATTTAAGTTCCATAAATTTTTAGATAAAGCTTTTCCATATAGGCCTTTTGATAAAGGCCCAGGAAAAAATTCTGGATAAAGTGTAAACACTTGAGCTTGCCACATAAATAATCTTTAAATTATTTTTGTTCCTCTTTAGGAGCTTCTGCTGCTGGAGCTTCTTCTTTAGGAGCTTCTGCTGCTGGTGCTGCTTCTGCTGCTGGAGCTTCTGCTGCTGGTGCTGCTGGAGCTTCTTCTTTAGGAGCTTCTGCTGCTGGTGCTGATTCTGCTGCTTTAGGAGCTGCTGCTGGAGCTTCTTCACCTTCTTTTTTTCTTTCCTTTTTGGGAACAGCTTTTTGTGGATTATTTCCATTTGCTGGCATTGGCATTAACTCGTTTTCACCTAAAATTCTAGCAACTCTTGTTGTGGGTTGAGCACCTTGGCCTAACCAATACTTAATTCTTTCAGATTCAAGACCAACTCTTTCTTTTTTATCTTTAGGTAAAAGAGGATTAAAAAATCCAACTTTCTCAATAAATCTTCCATCTCTTGCAAAACGACTATCTGCTACAACAACTTTGTAAACAGGTCTTTTTTTTGTTCCACCTCTTGATAATCTTAGTTTTAACATTCTTTCTCCTTTTTATTATTTTAATTGATTAAATAGCTCTGGCGGTATTCCTTTATCAGACATACCTTTCAGATTTCCTTTTGACATCTTCTTCATCATTTCAGACATCATTTTAAATTGCTTTAGCAATTTATTGATAGTGGCCGGATCTGTGCCAGAGCCATTAGCAATTCTTTTTTTTCTAGAACCATCAATAAGTTTTGGGTTCTCTCTTTCTTTTTTAGTCATCGACAAAATAATAGCTTCATTTTTAGTTATAATACTTTCATCAATTCCAGCTGAGTCCATTTGAGATTTCATTTTTGAAACACCTGGCATAAAAGACATGATGCCCTCTAGGCCTCCCATTTTTTTCATTTGTCTCAACTGAGTTAGATAATCTTGCATTGAAAATTGACCTTTTTTTAAATTTTCCTCTGCTTTTTTTATATTCTCTTCACCTAAATCTTGTGCAGCTTTTTCTACAAGAGATACTATGTCTCCCATTCCAAGAATTCTGTTTGCTATTCTGTCAGGATGGAATACTTCAAGATTTTCAATTTTTTCACCAATACCTAAAAATTTAATTGGGACATCAGAAACATATTTCATACTAACTGCAGCACCACCTCTCGCATCTCCGTCTGCTCTAGTAAGAATTATTCCTGATAAATTGACAGTATTTTTAAATTCTTTAGCAACTGATGCAGCGACTTGTCCTGTTAGGGAATCCGCAACTAAAAAAGTTTCTGTAGGATTTATTACACTTTCAATTTGCTTAATTTCACTCATCATTTGTAAGTCAATTTGAGTTCTACCAGCAGTATCAAATAAAATAATCTCAGCTCCATTTAAATTTGCTGCACTAATTGCCCTTTGACAAATATCTGTTGGTTGCTGGCCTTCAATAATGGGTAGAGTTAAGATGTTATTTTGTTCTCCAAGTGATTTAAGTTGTTCTTGTGCAGCAGGTCTATAAATATCAAGACTAACCATCATTACTTTTTTCTTTTTATTGGCCTCTAAATATTTAGCTAATTTTGCAGTGGTTGTTGTTTTTCCTGAACCTTGCAATCCAACAAGCATCATTGGAACTGGTGGCACAGCACTAAGATTTATCTCATTATTTGATCCACCTAACAAATTAACTAATTCATCGTAAACGATTTTTACGACCATATCTCCAGGTGAGGTTGATCTAATAATTTCTTGGCCCAAAACTTTTGGTTTTACATTTTCTATAAAATCTTTGGCTACTTCTAAAGTAACGTCGGCTTCTAACAAAGCCTGCCTGATACCTCTTAAGCCTTCATCTACTTGAGCTTCATCAAGTGAAGGGGCTTTTTTTAAAGAAGAAAAAATTTCTTCGAATTTACTTGTTAAATTTTCAAACATAATTATTACGCACAGCAGTAATCGCACTAGTGGGCGAAGCCTCGCTGACTAATGTCGATCTCTTTGTTTCCAAAGACACCGCAAAGTTAATGTTTTTGCGGAAACGGAGACAACCTATAATAGAGGTTCAAAAAGTCAATAAATAAGTTAAATATCTATATATGGATATTAAAGCTTTTAAAATGGATGGTTTGGGCAATGATTTTGTAATTATTGATCAAAGAAGTCAAAATTATAATCTAACCAAAGATCAAATTATTAAAATTTGTGATCGTAATTTTATTGGATGTGATCAGTTAATTTTTATCCAAAAAAGTAATGAAAAAGATGCTAGATTAGAGTTCTATAATTCAGATGGAAGCATTTCTGGTGCGTGCGGAAATGGTACTAGGTGTGTAGCTGATCTTTTATCAAAAGAAAATAATGATAAAGAAATTATACTTTGGACCAATTCTGGTGCATTAAAATCACAAATTTTAGGTAATAATTTAGTAGAAACTGAAATTGGAATTGCAAAAACAAATTGGAATGAAATTCCATTAAACAAAAATTTGGATACAAAAAACTTGAACATCAAAATTGTTAATAAAAATAACATTGAGCATATAGGTGGAACTTCTGTAAATGTAGGAAATCCTCATATTGTTTTTTTTTGTAGATAATATTGAAGACTATGATTTAAAAAAGATAGGACCTGAAATAGAAAATCACAATTATTTTCCAGAAAAATGCAATGTTACTCTTGCAAAAGTTATAAGTAAAAAATTAATTAAAGTTAAGGTTTGGGAAAGAGGTGCTGGACTTACAAAAGCATGTGGGACAGCAGCATGTGCTACAGCTGTTGCAGCAAATATTAATGGACTAATAGATAAAAAAACTGATATTGAATTTGCATTAGGAAGACTGTCAATAACAATTGATCAGGATAATAGTATTCATATGAAAGGACCTGTCTCAGATATTACAAATATTGAGATTAATATTTAATGGGAATTTTTGATAAATTTAGATCTGGTTTCAAAAAGAGTGCTTCTGCTTTTACATCTGGCTTAAGAGATATAGTTGTAAAAAAAGAAATAGATGACAAAACTTTAGATAGAATTGAAGAATATTTAATTCAATCTGATGTTGGAGTTGTTGCTGCATCTGAAATTAAAGAAATAATCTCAGATAGTAAAATTGATCCAAAGAAAGATATTACTGAGGAAATAAGTGCAATTTTAAAAGAATATATTATTTCTTTAATGAAACCTCTTGAAAATAATTCATTTTTTCAAAAAAAGGAAAAAATTAACGCAACTTTAGTTTCGGGTGTTAATGGTGTTGGAAAGACAACAACTATTGGAAAAATTAGTAAAATATTAAAGGCAAATGGAAATAAAGTTATGCTTGCTGCATCAGATACTTTTCGAGCTGCAGCTATTGAACAATTAGAAAATTGGGCAAACAAAGTAGAGGTTAAAATAACTAAATCCTCACAAGGTGCAGATCCTGCTTCTGTTGCTTATAAAGCTATTGAAGATGCTATTACAAATAACTTTAATCAAGTTTTAATTGATACTGCTGGAAGATTACAAAATAAAAAAAACTTAATGGAGGAATATAAAAAAATTGCAAATGTAACAAAAAAAATAGACCCTGAAGCACCACATGATGTAATTTTAGTTTTAGATGCTACTTCAGGTCAAAATGTAATTAATCAAGTTGAGGAATTTAATAAAATTATTCCAATCACTGGGCTAATAATGACAAAATTAGATGGTACTGCTAAAGGAGGAATTCTTTTAGCTGTCGCTAAAAAATACAAGTTACCAATTATTGCTTTAGGTCTAGGAGAAAAAGAAGATGATCTTCAAATCTTTGAAGCAGAAAAATTTGCAGATGCTTTTACCCAAATTAATTGATTAAAGTGCTTGATATTAAAGGTTTATAGAAGGTACACTTATAATTTTCTTTAAAATTATCATATCCACAATTTTTGGCTATTGAAGAAATGATAAAATCAAATTTTCCATTTTTTGGATAAATCTCTAATTTTTTATTGCTAATATCAAATTTAAAGTTGGTATTTAAATTTTTAATAGCACTGATCATTACTAATGTTTTATTATCTTTCAAAAGATAATAAGCAAAGTCGTCAGGAAAAACTGGAAAGTCATATTCTTTAAGAAAGTATTTTGCTCTTTTAGGAAACCACTCATAAGAAATTAATGGAGATGAACTTTTTGTTTTATAATCATATATATAAAGATCTTTGGGGTATTCATTTATATAGTTGCTATTTTCTCCTCTAGCTAATATCGCTTTCTCTCTAGCTTTAAAATAAAGAGCAAAATTTTCATTATGTGAGTTCATCTGATCTATATGGAATAAATTGTCAACTAATGATTTATTATCTTCTGCTATAACGAGATTTGAAAAAGAAAAAAAAATAATAAAGATAAAAAGTGTTTTTTTCACACCTAAAATTTAATAAAAAATTTTGTATTATATTTGTTTAGAATGTGGCTTAATTTAAACTATTAATAAATGTTTTTAACGCAAATAAAAGTTTTTCATCATATTCCATCATATGATCGTCAAATTTTGTAAAATGAGAATATTTTGGTTGATTAGCAATTTCATAAATTTTTTTACCCATCCGAAAAGGCACGATTTGATCAACTTCACCATGCATAACTAAAACAGGTGTATTAATATTTTTAATTTTGTTTTGATTATCATATTTATCTTTTAATAAAAGAGACACAGGGATATAGGGATAAAAGTTTTTTGCAGCGTCTATCATTGATGTAAAAGGTGTCTCGAGTACTAAACCAGCATAATTGTTGCTTTGTGCTATTTCAGTTGCAACACCAGTTCCAAGCGATTCTCCATAAATTACAATATCGCTTTCAGTTAGACCTAAGTTCTTTAACCATTCAATTGCACTATTTCCATCTATATAAAGCCCTTTTTCAGAAGGCTTACCATTGTTACCGCTAAAACCTCTCCATGCAATAATTAAAAAATTAACATCCATATCTTTAAAATGGTTTAATTTATGAATTCTATTTTCTAGTGTTCCTGCATTACCGTGAAAATAAATAATTGTTTTAAATTTTTTTAAATCTTTTTTATGAAACCAACCTAATAAATTTATATCATCAAAAGTTTTAATTTTAACTTTTTCAATTTCTACCTCTAACTTGTCCCCAAAATAATTATTTTCGTCAGGATGGTACATTAAGTTTCGCTGGAATATAAACAATACAATAAGTACTGATATATAAATTAATAATATTCCGATAATGACTTCCAAAAGAAAATTCCTACGTTTTAATTTCATAATTTTTTTTATTTATAATTAAAAAAAATATATATGAAATAAGACTTAAAATTAAGAAAACAGTAAAAGCTGATTTAAAACCCAATATTTCTGAATAACCAAAATTTTTTACCACATCAATTACCAGTCCCATCAACCACTGCATTATAAAAGTTCCTAAAAATATTAATAAATTAAATGAAGTGAGAGCCTTGCCAGCTAAATAGCTTGGAAATGATAGGCCAACAGCTGGCTGGGTAACCGACAAAAAAATTGAGCTTAAAATAAATAAAGTAATATAAAATGCTCCTGCTTTTGATCCCAAGATAATAATACTTAACATTACTAAAAAACTTATAGGCAAACCAAGTTTTAATATTTTTAATGCACTAAAACCTGAATTAGTAATTCTGGGTAAAAAATAACCCCATAAAAAAAATGAAACAAGCATGGTAATATTAATCCAAAATAATCCTGTGGCGCTTTCAAGTGGAGTATAACCAGCAACTCTTGTCATCCAAGGTCCTGCCCATAGAGTTTGAATTGCCATCAACCCTCCATAGTTAAATAAGCCCATTGGAATTACGCTTATAAAAAATCTATCTTTCCAAACATCAGCTAAAGATCCTGATTTTAGTGAATTTTCCCCAGTTTTGATTTGATGATCCCATTTTGGAATGAAAGCGAGCATTAAAAATATACTGATTAAAATTAGAATTGAAATTCCACCAAATATCCATCTCCAACCGAAACTTGGTAATAAAAGTTGAACGGGCAATGTTGAAGATAAAAATCCTAATGAAGCTATCATTAACATCCAAGAATTGGCTCTCTGTTGTTGATTTTCAGCAAACCAAATTCTATATCCTGTTAAAGGTGCCATTAAACATGCGCTAACTCCAACTCCAATTAAAATTCTTGAAATTAATAATCCTGAGAAACTTTGAGCAAGAGCAAATGAAGTTGTGCCTATTAATGCAATTAATAAAAATGATGAAACAATTTTTTTAGGTCCAAACTTGTCTAATAAATATCCAAGTGGAATTTGCATACAAGCAAAACCAAGAAAATACCCTCCTGCCAAAAGTCCAAGATCAGCAGCAAGTAATTCAAATTCTAATGTTAAAATTGGAGAAAGTGTTGCAGTAATCGCTCTTAACAAACATGATAAAAAATATCCAAAAGCAAATACAAAAAAAACAGTTATCGCCTGTCTTTTAGGAAGAATATAATTTTCCATTAATTAAAAATTTAAAGATATATCTCTATGAACTGAGTTACATCTTGCAACAAACTTAGCTTGTTCTTTTGTTAATCTTGACTGAAGTCTTAATCCAATATTATTTTTAATTACTTCATTATATTTCAATAACTCAGGTAATAAATTTTTATTAGCGTCTCCTCTCCAAGAAACTTCTTGATCGAATAGACTAAATGTTTCTGAGCTAGCAAGTAACAGCTTTTGTTCATCAAATTCATCGTTATCTATAACAGACACTAAATCATCTAATTTATTTCCAAATTCATCTATGCCTGAAATTTCACTTAATTTTTCGAAAAGATTATCAATTATTAAAATTGAATTTTCATAGTCTTTATTATTTATAGAATATTTTAATTCTTTAATTTCAGGTGAAAGATTTTTTAACTTTTCATGATCGTTTATAAACATTACTATTTGATCTAAGCTATCATATGCCTCATCAACATTTTTTCTATAACGTTTTGTTCTGGTATTTTTTGCCTTGTGAAGTATTTCAAATTCTTTGTTTCGAGATTTCCAAGTTTCAGGTATTTGATTTTTTATTTCAATAACTTCTAATTTATAATTTTCTATCTTAAGTTTTAATTTATTTTTATTTGATGTATCATCTTTATCTAGATTTCTAATTTCTGATTTTAACTTTTTAATTTTATTATCAATTTTTCTTATTTTTTTCTGTTTTTTTCTAACAGTGAAATGAAGATCTCTATAATCTTCTGCAAATAAGTTATATTCATCCTCAGTTTTTTGAAGTTTTTTAACTATTTCAAAAGTTCCAAGAGCATTATCAAAATGTTCTTCAAATATATCTAATTTATCATTTGGAAGATTAGAAGGTGTTAGTTTTTGAAAATTAGTTATTGCAGATCTAATTGTATCCTCTTCATTATTATAAATAGGAAATTTATATTCCTGTAAACAATATTGAAGCTTAGGATTCATTGGTGGCGGTGCAACATTTGATGTTAAATATGTTCTTGCAGGTAAGTAATTAACTAATGAAGGATAAAAACCAACAATTCCAAGACCTATAAGTTGAAGAATTATAAAAGGAACAACTCCTTTCCATATATTTAAAGTAGTAACTAATTTTGAAGCAACTCCTTTTAAATAAAATAATGCAAACCCAAAAGGTGGGGTTAAGAAAGATGTTTGTAGATTAACTCCAATCATAACTCCTAGCCAAATTGCACTTATATTTGCACCTGGTTCAGCTAATAATATTGGGGCAATAATAGGAACAACCACTACTGCAATTTCAATAAAATCAAGAAAGAAACCTAATAAAAAGATTACAGCCATTACAACAATAAACTGTGTCCAGAAACCTCCTGGTAAATCTTGTAAAAAATCTCTTACTAATTCTTCTCCTCCAAAAGCTCTGAAACCAGAAGTTAGCATTGCGGCTCCTAAAAGAATTATAAATACCATCGAAGTAGTAACACATGTTTCTGTAACAACTTCTTTTAGGACATTCTCAATTTTATAAGATCTCCAAAAACTCCATATAATTCCAATTAAAAACGTAAATGTAAAAAAACCTGTAATCAATATTGCTGTTAAATCTCTCGTATCTACAGCCTTAATATTTAAGTTATAATTCTTTGTTAAAAAAATTATAGGAATAACAGATAAAACTGAGATTATTATTGGGTAATATGCATCTTTCCTACCTTTATGAAGACGGTAACCCGCCATCATAGTTGCTCCAATTGCTCCAATGGATCCAGCTTGATTTACTGTTGCTATACCCATTAATATAGATCCAAGCACTGCAAATATTAAAGCAAGAGGTGGAATTATTACTCCAATAACTTTTATCCAAAATTTAAAATTAAATTTTCCTTTAAAATTTACTGGTGGTGCTGCTTTCGGGTTTATTCTTGCATAAACAAAAACATATAACATATATAATCCAACCAAAACTAACCCTGGCAATAATGCTCCTAAGAACATATCTCCAGCACTTGTAGATCCAACTCTGAACTCTCCAGGCATATTAAACTCACCAGTAAGAATTTTATAATCTGTTTGACGAATTGTATTAGCCACATCTGCTGCGCTAGCTAATTGATCTGCAATAATAATTAAAACAATTGATGGAGGTATTATTTGACCTAAAGTTCCTGATGAACAAACAATCCCACTTGCAAGACTTTTGTCGTATTTATTATTTAACATAGTTGGAAGTGAAATTAACCCCATTGCAATAACAGTTGCCCCAACTATACCTGTGGTTGCTGCAAGCAAAGCTCCTACAAAAATAACAGAAATACCTAATCCTCCTGGAATTGGACCAAATAATTGACCCATAGTAACTAATAGATCTTCGGCAATCTTTGATTTTTGTAACATAATCCCCATAAAAATAAATAATGGGATAGCAATTAAAGTATCTGTCTCTACATCCCAATAATTACTCCTGAAATTTGTAATCCCAGCGGTTAGCCATTCTTTTGGTCCATCAGTCGCAAAATAAGCGCTTACATCTCCTTCAAAAAGATATCCAAAAAAAGCTGCAAGACCTATTGAAACAATTGCTGAACCAGGTAAAGCAAAAGCTACGGGAAAACCTGAGGCTAATGCTCCAATCATGATAATTACAAGTAAACCTAAAAATAAGTGTTCCATAATTTAATTTTTCAAAAGTTTATCGCTACTACTCATAAAATAACTAGTAAATTGAATTAACATTGAGACTGCAAAAACAGCCAGATAAATTGCCATCAAATAAAGTAAATACAATCCGTTAGAACCTTGCTGGGTAATTTCGAAAGAAATAACTGGGCCATTAATGATACTTGCCTTTCCACCCATTCCTAAAAATAAAACTATTAAACATAACGGAATACCTAAAATCAATGATCCTATTGAATTAGTCCAAGCTTTTTTACGTTCACTAAAACCTGTATATAAAACATCAACCCTAACATGTCCTTCGTGGATTAGCGCGTAAGCACTTGCGAAAAGATAAAGTGCTGAATACCAGAAACGAACTAAATCTCCTTGAAAAGCTTGTTCATATTCAAATATAAATCTGGATAATACTATAAAAAACTCACTACCTACAACAAGCACGGCCAACCAAATAAAACCTACAGATTTAGTAAAATATCCAACTATAAATGAAATTAAAATTAATGGAAAATGAACAAATGTAATCCTAAAAGCAGGAACTACTAATTTAATTTTTAAGTATTCTCCAAACAATGGTTCAACTAATTTTTCAACAACTAAAAATGAGATTAATAAATCTGCAAGCCCAACTATTAACACCGCCCAAAAAGATGAACGAATTATATAGGCAGTGAATTTATCTAAAATTTTTGAATCTGCTGTTAATGTTTGTTTAATTGATCTTTTTACATAAAAAATTGCCAGCAATATTGAAATCAAATAAAAAAATAATTGTAAAAAGGCATAATTTAAAACTGAGTCTGATAATGGTTTACTTAATTTTTTAAATCCAAACAAGCCATAATGGGAAAATAAATTTTTAACTCCTGGCCAATCAAACCAAACAGTTAAAATATTATTAAATAAAAAAACAAAGGTAGTTGCCAATATTGAATAACTAAATATTCTAATAAATATTGGTAAATTACTCTTTCCAAACATAACTTAAAAATCTGTGAACTTATTAAAAAGGGCCCTAAAAGGGCCCTCTTATTAATTTTTACTTAAACTTTAAGTACTATAGTCCTAAAGCTCTGTTTCTTTGAGCAATGTACGGTGAGTCTGACAAGTTAGTCCAAGCACCAATCTCTTTTCTAGCTTTCACAAACGCTTTGTGTACTCTAGCAGCAAGATCACTGTGTTGTTGTACTTCATCATAAACCTCAGCAGCACCTTTCGCAAAAGCATCGTAAACTTTGTCATTAAACTTCTCAAGTTTAACTCCGTTTTCATTTACTAGACGTGCTAAAGCTGCACCGTTTTTAGCATTATACTCAGCCATTGTAATTTCATCTGCCCATGCACAAGCAGTTTTAATTATTGTTTGGTCTGATTTTGTTAGGCTTGTAAACCATGATTTGTTAACACCACATGCTAACATTGAACCAGGTTCATGCATACCAGGATAGTAATAATACTTAGCAGCTTCATGGAATTTCATAGCTTCATCATTCCATGGACCTACCCATTCTGTTGCATCAATTGCACCTGAAACAAGGTTTTCATAAATTTGTCCACCAGGTAGTGAAATTGGAGAACCACCAAGTTTTCCTAGTACTTGTCCTCCTAATCCCGGCATACGCATTTTCAAACCTTTAAGGTCGTTAGCTGATCTAATTTTTTTATTAAACCAACCACCCATTTGAACTCCAGTATTACCTGCTATGAAACTTTGAGTACCGAAATCATCAGTTAATTCATCCCAAAGTTCTTGTCCACCTCCATGATGGATCCAAGCATTGATTTCTGAGTAAGTGAAACCAAATGGACATGCAGTAAAATATCCAAATGCTGGGTGCTTTTTAACCCAGTAGTAGTCTGCACCATGATACATTTGTGAGTTGCCAGAAGCAACTTCATCAAATGAGTCAAATGCTTTAACTCTTTCATTTGCAGCATAATAAGTAACTTGTATTCTTCCGTCACTCATATCTGATAATCTTTGTGCAAGTCTTTGCGCACCAGTACCTAGCCCTGGAAAATCTCTTGGCCAAGTAGCTACCATTGCCGCTTCAACTCTTTCTTTGGCAACAGCTGGAGCAGACATAGATGTTGCAGCTACAGCAGCAACACCAGTTGCAGCAGCAGTTTTAAAGAACTTACGTCTTGAAGGTGACTTCCCCTTCAATGATTTTTTTTCTTTAATCATTTTCTCTCCTCTTTTAGTATTAGTTAATTAACTGTTATAATTTAATTATAATTAAAGTATGAAGTCCATAGTCAAAATGGCCTGTTATAATATTTAATACAATCTGGGGTAGAACTTAGAGGTTTAAATGAGTTTTTCTTCTTTATAAACGCAACATTTTTCTGCAGGGATATAAAGTTTAACATCGCTTGAAGGGATTTCTGTTTCTCTATTGATTTTAGATTTAATTGTAAGGTTTCCCATTTTTGCAGTTAATAATTTATAATTTCCTAGGTCCTCTACCTTTTCAACATCAACATCTAACAGATTTTCACGTTGATTTTTGGCAATCTTTATAAATTCAGACCTAATGCCCAATTTAATCTTTTTGTCCTTTAAATTAGATAAATTAGTATTTGTTTTTATAATTGTATTGTTAATTTTGACGCTATCATTTGAAGATGCTTCGGTTTCAAATAAATTCATGGCTGGGGAACCAATAAAATATCCAACAAAAGTAGTGTTCGGTCTTTCAAATAGTTCTTTAGGAGTACCTGCTTGAACAACTTCACCTTCACTCATCACAATAATATTGTCTGCAAAAGTCATAGCCTCATTTTGATCATGAGTTACATAAACAAGAGTTGTTTTAAATTCTTCATTTATTTCTTTAAGCTTTCTTCTTAGTCTAAACTTTAAATCAGGATCTATAACTGTTAGAGGTTCATCCATTAAAACTGCTGCAACATCCTCTCTTACAAGTCCTCTTCCTAAAGATATTAGTTGTTTCTGATCAGCTGTAAGCTTTCTTGCAGGAGAGTTTAAAAAAGATTGAAGATTTAGTATATCAGCAACAGATTTTACTCTTTCATCAATTTTATCTTTTAAAAAATCTCTACACTTTAATGGAAAAGCTAAATTTTCATATACCGTCATTGTGTTATAAATAACAGGAAACTGGAATACCTGAGCTATATTTCTGTTTTCTGTTTTAAGGTCAGTTACATCTTTATCATCAAACAATATATTTCCTGCGGAAGGTCTTACTAAACCAGAAACTATATTTAACATAGTTGTTTTTCCACATCCTGAAGGTCCTAAGATTGCATATCTTTTTCCGTTTTCCCAGGTCATCGAAAATGGATTTAGTGCATAAATAGGATTTGGATCATTTGGATTATACGAGTGAGAAATATTATTTAAATCGATTTTAGACATATGAACCACCAAATGGAGATGAAGCTAAAGTTCCACTTTCATTAAACGCATACACCTTATTTATATTAAAATTAATTTTTATTTTATCTTTAATATTAAAATTCATAACTTCTTCTATTGAGGTTATAATTTTTGTATCTCCTCTTATAAGATGTAATAAAGTTTCTGAACCACTTATCTCTGCTAGCTCTACTTCAAACTCAAATCCTTCTTCACTTAATTCTATATCTGAGGCTCTAATACCTAAATTAAAATTATTATCTTTTAAGTTAGATAAATGACCTGGTAGTTCTATCTCTATTCCTTCAAACTTAATTTTATTAGAATCAATATTTGCTTTTAAAATATTCATGGGAGGATCATTTGAAATTTCAGCAACTTTTAAGGTTTTTGGATTTTCAAAAATTTCCTTTGCAGGTCCAACTTGTAAAACTTTTCCTTCATCAATTGCTATGACTTCACCATTTAGTTCCATGGCCTCTTTAGGATCAGTAGTTGAAAAAATTACAATGCTTTCTTCTGATAGACCTTGTGAAAAAATACTTTTAAATTCTTCTCTTAATTGTTCTCTTAATTTATAATCAAGGTTCACTAGTGGCTCATCAAGTAACAAAATCTTTGCGTTCTTAACAAGAGATCTTGCTAGAGAGACTCTTTGTTGCTGACCACCAGATAATTCTTGGATTTTTCTATTTTCATACCCTTCTAACCCTACTGATTTAAGTGATTTTAAAACTACATCCTTCATTTCTTGGTTCTCTACTTTCCTTTGTTTAAGCGGAAAAGCAACGTTCTCAAAAACATTTAAGTGGGGGTAATTTATAAACTGCTGATAAACCATTGCAACATTTCTTTCCCAAACTGGAATTTTTAAAAAATCTTTATCTTCAAATTGAATTGAACCACTATCAGGAGTTAATAGTCCAGCTATTGTTTTTAATAATGTTGTTTTACCCGATAGAGTTCTTCCAAGAATAGTATAAAGGCTTCCTTTTTTAAAATTAAAAGATACTTCGTTAAGATGAAACTGTTCATCAGGTTTATAAGATAATTTATCAGCAACCAAATTCATTATTTAATAGCTCCTGATAGATTTCCTTTTGATAAATATCTTTCAACAATAAACGCAACTACAATTAACGGAGCAACCGATACTAATGCTGAGGCAGATAAACTCCACCAAGGTGTTATTGATGAATTTAAAGCAACAATTTTAACAGGTAACAACTGTACTTCTGTAAAAGTTAAAATGAATGCAAAGAAAAAATCGATCCAACCAAATATAATACAAAACATTCCAGCTACAATTAATCCAGGGATTGAATTTGGAAGTACAACTTTAAAAAAAGCTTGATAAGGATTACACCCATCAATTAAAGCTGTTTCATCTATCTCTCTTGGAACTTTATTAAAAAAATCTACCATAATCCAAACTGCGATTGGCATTAGCAAAACAATATAGACAACAATTAATCCAATTAAGCTATCTAATAAATCAATAGCTCCTAAAAATAAAAAAAACGGGATAGATAAAACAATTGGTGGCATAATTCTTTGAGAGATAAAGAAAAAAGTGATGTCATTGTTTTTTACAAAACCAGCTTTAAATGTAAATCTAGAGAGAGCATAAGCTGATAGTGTTCCAAGCACTATACTTATAAGACTTGCAGTGCAAGTTACAAACAAACTATTAAAATAAGGCTCAATTATATCAACCCCTCCGTTTGCAGGTGATTTAATTAACACTTTCCAACCTTCAAGTTTTGGTTCAAAGTCTACCCAAGGAATATATGTTGCACCTCCATTTACTGAATTAAAATCTTTGAAAGATGTTGTAAGAGCCCAAAGAAAAGGTGCTACTACGAAAACAGTCCAGATTGTAATAAAAGAATATTTTAAAAATTTATATAGTTTTCCCATGTTTTAATCTTTAAGTAATAATTTAGTTAGTCCTTTTGCAATAAAAGTTAGGCTTATGATCATTATAATTAAATAAGTGAATGACATTGAGGCTGCATAACCCATCTGAAATTCTCTTAATCCTTTAATGAAAATATAAAAACTAGATGTTTCTGTTGAAGTTCCGGGACCTCCAGAAGTTAATACGTAAACTGTGTCCATTATCTTTGAAGCTTCAATTAGTCTAATAATAATAGCTCCAATAGAAATGGGCGCCATTAAAGGGAATGTTACATAAATAAACTTTCTCACTGGACTAGCGCCATCTATAGCTGCAGCTAGAAATGGTTCTTTTGGAAGTGATAAAAGACCAGCTAATAACAACAAAAACATGAATGGTGTCCACTGCCAAACTTCTACAATGATAACAGTAATTTTAGCAAGTGTAGGGTCTGTAAGCCACTTAGGAGACATACCAAAATTCGATAAAATATCATTAACTGGACCTAAGGATTCGTGAAAAAATGTTCTCCAAATAACAGTCATGATAACCGGAGTAGTCATCATTGGAATTAAAAATAGTACTCTGAAAAATCTTTGAAACTTAATGTCCTTCCAAACCATATGCGCCAAAGCAAATCCAATCACATATTGAAGAACAACTGTTGTAACTGACAAAAAACTTAATCTAAAAAATGATTGCCAAAATCTTGGATCATCAGTGAATAATCTAATATAGTTTTCAAGTCCTATAAAATTTAAACCATTATAACTATTCCATCCAGACAAACTTAGACGAACTACAAAAATTATTGGAAATATCAATATGCCTATAAGAACAAATAATCCTGGAAATAAAAAAACGTATTTATGTTTAAAATTCATGATTTTGGATTTTGATTATACTATATGTGACCGCTAATAAAAAGCGGTCACATACGAACTAAAAGTTAATATTATAACTTGTTGTCTTCCATTTTTACACCAACAGCGTAGTCTTCTTGAACGTTCTTTTTACCTACTCTGTTAACAATTGCTTCCCATTCTTTAGCAACTTCATCCAAAGCTTCTTGCGGAGATAATTGTCCAGCAAGAGCTTTTGAAGTTCCTGTAGCAACTGCACTAGTGAACTCAAATACACCTCTAACTCTTAAAGGGAAAACTCTATTTTTACTTTTTTCCATATCATTAAGTGTTTTAGTGTAACTGTTAGCGATGTCTGCATCCCAACCCATAGTATTAATATAAAGTTGTGGATCGAAATCAGAGTTTTTAAATGGGTTAACTCCAAAATTACCAATTGCTAAGTCAGCTTGGTGATTTGCTCCGTTAGAAAAGAAACATAGATAATCAAACGCCATCTCTTGTACTTTACTTTTCTTAGCAACACCTACAGCCCAACCCCATACAATGTAAGGCGCTTGGTTATATTGGTTTTCCCATTTACCAGATACTCTATTCCAAACTTTATCTGCACCTGGAAGAGGAGCCGCTCCTACTTTGTTTTTGATAGGGCTGTCATCTTGCATCGCTGCGATGAAAGCATCATCCCATGAAAAACTAAATAGTGTTTGACCACCACCAAATGATCCAATTTCATCACCTAGTCCAAAGTTAATTCCTCCTGGAGGAACATACTTAGTAGCCTCTACCCAGTCACCTAAAGCTTCAACAAATCCTGGATTGTTAATATTTGGTTTCATAGTTTCTAAATCAAAAAAGAAACCGCCTGGAGTTCTTGGATTTTTAGCATACGCTACTGATCTACTGAAAAAAGCAGCAAACATTAAGTCATCTTTTTTCATTACTTCAGCTGAACCGTATTCTTTTTCTCCATCTCCATCCCAATCCCAACCGTTAAAGTATTTAGCCATTTCGCCATACTCTTTCCAAGTTGTTGGTACTCTTAACGTTTTACCAGTATCTGCTTTATATTTTTTTTGCATTTCAGGATTATCTATTACGTCTTTTCTGTATTTTAGATAATGTCTGTCACCATCAACTGGATATTGATACATAGTTCCATCCCAAGAAGAAACACCTACATGAGATTTAGTTACATCTTTCATCTCTGTAGAATTCATGTACTTTTTAGGCACTGGTGCTAGATATTGTCTCCAGTCATTAATAAAGTTAGAAAAGCCAAATACGATATCGTATGGAGCTTGACCAGCTTTAAAAGGAACCATGGCTTTTGCATACAAATCACCTGCAGGTGTATGTGTTACATCAACTTTTGCTCCTGTTAACTTAGCAAACTGTTCAGCATGAAGAGCTGTTGGCTGTCCAATTACAGGAACAGCATGCGTATTTATTTTTAGAGTTTTTCCTTTGTAATTCTTTTTTGACATTTCTTCATAAGAACAGTCCCCAGGAATATCTCCAGTTGCTTTGATATGTGGAAATTGATCGCTCCACTTATCAGCATATGCCATCGGACTGAATATCAAAACTCCAGATATGATAGCACTCAAGCACGTTTTTGTTATTTTCATTTTCTCTCCCATTTATGTTATTACGGAACTAAAACAGCTCGTCCCTTAACTTTACCTTCGTTAAGATCATGAAGTGCCTTATTAGCATCGTCTAATCTATATTCCTGCATAGAAAGCTTAACCAAACCTTTGTTAGCTAATTCCATTAGTTCATATAGCTCGGACCACGTTCCCACTAAATTTCCTACTATGTTTTTTTCTGCAATAATTACATCTACTGCTAAGATTTTTATTTCCTCTCCATAGCCTACAATATAATAATAACCACCACCTCCAGTCATATTTAGACCCATAGATGTTGATCCTTTTTCACCGACAAAATCAATTACAGCTTCAGCTCCTTTACCATTTGTAAGTTCCATAATTCTTTCAACTTCATTACCATCAATTAATACACCTTCGTCTCCTCCTAAAGGCATTGCATGATCAAGTGCTGTTTTTGATTTTTCTACGATAATAATATTTGCTGCACACATCGCTCTTAAACATTGAATTGCAATATGTCCTAATCCACCAGCACCTATAATTACACAGTTTTGACCTGGCAATAAATGTCTAGAGGCTTTTTTTACAACTCTATAAGCTGTTAAACCAGCATCAGAAAATGGCGCAACATCTTTAGGTGCTAAAACTTTTGGTAATTTAATCAAGTTTCTAACACTAGTTTTTAATAACTCTGCATATCCACCTTCTTTAATGTTCAGTCCAGGAAAAGCACCAGCTTCAGCGTGCATATCATTTCCCCTTCTACAATCTAGACATGTTCCATCAGTTCCAGAAATCAGAGGGTGTAATATAACTTGATCACCTTTTTTAAAATTTGTAACATCTTTTCCAACTTCTTCTATCCAACCTGCATTTTCATGTCCCATTACACATGGAAGTAATTTATCATCTGGGTCCTGTATATGCTTCCACACTCCTTCAATAATATGTAAATCAGTCCTGCAAACACCTGCTGCACCTATTTTAACAATTACATCTGATGACTTTTCTAATTTTGGATCTGGCATTTCTTGCTCTGTCACCCATACTTTTTCTTTCATTTCTGGGTCGTACTTATGTAAAACTTGTGCTTTCATTAATCTCTCTCCTTAAAATTTTTTTTAAAGCTTATTAAAAAATCTACCTTTTAAGGAGTCAATGAGGATTTTAAGTGTTCAAAAACTTTACAAATACAACCTAGAGTTGGTTTTTGTATGATATAAATAATCTAAAATTTAATTATGACAAACTTAACATCAGTCAATAAAGAATATAATAATATTCTTAAAAAACGAGAAATGACCTCGTATCAAATGAGTAAAGATATTTCTGATAGCTGGTCAAGATGTATAACTGAAGGTTTAAATCCTTTTAAGAATCCAAAACAAAGCGTAATCTCTTCAAGTGAACTTAGGCAAGTTAAGGAACAAAATGAATCTCTTAGAAAAATAGTTATCCCTGAAATAGAACTTTTATATTCTCAAATAGCAGGTACAAATTTTATGGTTGCTTATTCAGATGATAAAGGTTTGGTTTTAGATACAATTTATGACAAGACATGTCTTCAAACTGATGTTGGGAAAACTGTAATACCTGGCTCTATATGGGCAGAAAAAATTTGTGGTACTAATGGCTTAGGATTATCAGTTGAGATTAAAAAACCAACTATAGTATCAGGTAAAGAACATTTTTTTGTTGCTCATGAAAAAATATCATGTTTTGCCAGTCCTATAATAAACTATGATGGTAAAACAATTGGTATCATTGATGCTTCAACAGACTCAAAATCAAGAGAACAACATACATTGGCTTTAGTTAAATTAACAGCCAGAAGTATCGAGACAAAATTATTTATTAAAAAATTTGCTAATGAATTAATTTTATCTTTTCACCCTAGGTCTGAATATCTTTCAACTACAAGTGTTGGATTATTGGCTATTAATGGGGATGGGGTTGTAGTTGGGGCAAATGGTAATGCTAAAATCATGCTCCATGGATTAGTAGATTTAAAAAATCAAAACTTTAATAATATTTTTACAAATACATTTTCATCAATTGCATCTGATTTACTAAATAATAAGATATTAAAAATAACTGATCATTTAGGATCATCGGTTTTTGTTGTTAAAAGTCAAAACTTTGTTGGAAATAAAATTAAAGAAACAAATTTATCAAACAAAACCTATGCATGTAAAAAATGTGAAGATACTAAAATTAAAAGAGAAAAATGTATATTAATTAGATCAACTTTTCTAGAAACCAATAATATTTCCGTGGCTTCTAGAAAACTTGGTGTATCTAGGACAACAATCTATAAGCATTTAAATTAAAAATTTATTCTATTGGGTAATCCCAAGCATCTCCGCCAATTACTTTTGAAATCGCAGAAAAATCTTTAGTATCATTACCTTCTTCACAAAATTTATTATATATTTCTAATGCCATTTTTCCAAGTGGAGTTTCTGCATTAACGCTTTTTGCACATTCGTTTGCAAGTTTAAGATCTTTATTCATCATTCCTGCAGAAAACCCTGGACGATATTTATTACCAGAAGGTGTTCCTTCAATTAAACCTGGTAAAGGAGGATAAACAGATACAGGCCAGCTATTACCTGATGCGTTTTTCATGATTTCATGTACTTTTTTAATATCAATATTTAATCTTTTCGCCAACATCAATGACTCTGAAGCTGCAATCATTGTAATACCTAGCGACATGTTGTTACAAATCTTTGCTCCATTACCGCTTCCTAAATCTCCAGCATGAAAAATGTTTTTGCCCAATATTTTTAATAAAGGCAGTGCTAACTCAAAGGCTTCTTTTGTGCCACCAACCATTATATTTAGTGTCGCTTTTTGAGCTCCCATAACACCCCCGCTTACCGGGGCATCAATCATCTTAATTCCGTTTTCGGTTGCTTTTTTTCCAATCTCTTTTGAAGTTTGAATATCAATTGTCGAACAATCAATTAGAAGACAGCTTTTTGAAACTTTATTAATAATTCCATTTTCACCTAAAAAAACTTCTTTAGAATGTTTTCCCTCAGGAAGCATAGTTATTACGGTTGATACTTGTTTTGTAATTAATTCTTTAAAATTTTCAACGACATCAAGTTTTTTTTCTCTAGCAATATCAATGGTCTTTTTAGAGACATCAAAGACTTTAATTTTTTTGCCAGATTTCATTAAATTTTCTGCCATAGGCAAGCCCATGTTTCCAACACCAATAAATGCTATTAATTCAGACATACTTTTTCTTTTTGTTCTTTTTGATTAGTTTACTTTATTTTTACAATTACCTGTATTGAAAAACTCATCAATATTATCAATTGCAAGATTAGCCATTGCAGTTCTTGTGTCTTTAGTTGCACTTCCAAGATGGGGCAGAATAAAAGCAGATTTAATTTTTAAGTAACCTGGATTTAAATTTGGTTCACCTTTATAGACATCTAAGCCAGCAGCATAAATTTTTCTTCGATTCAAAGCATCAATTAAAGCATCATCATCAACTATATCTCCTCGAGCAACATTTGTGATTACTGCTCCCTTTGGAAAATATTCAACTGTTTCTTTATTAATTAAATTAACTGTCTCTTTTGTTGCTGGACAACAAATTGATAAAACATCTGAAACTGAAAATAAACTTTTAAGATTTTCATGATAGATAGCTCCTTGTTCTTTGTCATCACTTAATTTTGAACGATTATGGTAATGAATAATCATTCCAAGTGACTTAGCAATTTTTGCAATTTTTTGTCCAATTCTTCCCATTCCCAAAATACCAAGTCTAGATCCTGTTAACTGTTTTCCTATTAAATAATCTGCCGACCATTTCCAATTACTTTCTTTTGCAGCTTCAATTCCTTCAGCTGCTCTTCGGCAAGCACCTAAAATTAAAAGAATTCCAATTTCTGCTGTAGCATCTGATAAAACTTCAGGAGTATTAGTTACTGCAATACCTCTTCTTTTTGCAGCTTCTAAATCAATGTTTCCAAATCCAACTGCAAAATTTGATATAATTTTTATGGTTTCAGGTAATTTATTGATTGTTTCTTCATCCATTTTATCAGTTAGGGAAGTTAAAACTGCATCACACCCTTGACTAAATTCAATTAATTTTGATTGAGAATAAAGCTCATCATTAGTATTTAATTTAGCCTCAAAAGTTTTGATTGCTTTATCTTCACAGTCTTTAAGTAACTTCCTAGTGACTAATATTTTTTTCATATGATATTTTTTTGGTTAATTTAAATCAAAAATCTTTCCTGGATTCATAATATTATTTTCATCTAAACTTCTTTTAATTGCTTTCATCACAGGAATATTATCTAGATGCTCTCTAAGGAGATAATGTTTCTTTTGTAGACCTATTCCATGCTCTCCTGTTATAGTTCCTTCTAACTCAAGCGCTTTATTAATCAAATTATCACTGTACAATCTAATTCTTTTTTGTTTTTCTTTATCTTCAGGGTCATACAAAATAATTGAGTGGAAATTTCCATCTCCTACATGACCAACCATCGGAGCTGTTAAATCTAGTTTTTTAACTTCATTTTCTGCCCATGAGATACATTCAACTAATCTTGATATAGGTACACACACATCTGTAGAATATACCTTCATGTTATTTCCTAATGCTTTAACAGAATAATAAACATCATGTCTTGCTTTCCATAATTTTTTTTGTTCTTCAGGTGAAGATGCCCATTGAAAGTCACTTCCATTATTGTTTTTAGACAATTCTTCTACAATATTTATTGCTTCATTATTTGTCATTTCACTTCCATGAAATTCAAAAAAAAGAGTTGGCGAAGGTTTAATATTATCTAATTTAGAATATTTAATACTTATCTCCATTTGATCTTTGTTCAGCATTTCAATTCTTGCTATTGGAACTCCATACTGAATTACTTCTTGTGCCGTTTTAACTGCTGCGTCTAAATCTGGAAAATAACAAACTGCACTCATTATACTTTCTGGAATTGGTGACAACCTAACTTGTACTTCTGTAATTATTCCAAGTGTACCTTCCGAGCCTATAAACAGATTAGTTAAATTATATCCTGCTGAAGTTTTTTTAGTTCTAGCACCAGTTTTAATAATATCTCCATTTGGCATAACTACTGTTAGACCTGAAATTACAGTTCTCATAGTTCCATATTTAACTGCCATAGTTCCTGAAGCAGATGTTGATGCCATTCCTCCAAGAGCAGCGTCTGCTCCTGGGTCAATTGGAAAAAAAACTCCATCTTCTCTTAAATATTCATTTAATTGTTTTCTTGTAACATTTGCCTGAACTCTACAATCAAAGTCTTCAGCATTAACTGACAAAACTTTATTCATTTTCTCTAACGAGATTGTGATACCATTTGAATTACCAACTGCATTTCCTTCTAAAGAAGTTCCCGTACCAAATGGAACAACAGGAATTTTGTGATCATTACACAATTTTAAAACTTTAGAAACCTCTTCATTGGTTTCAGGAAAAACCACTGCTTGAGATAAAACTGGATCATAAGTATCCTCACCCCTTGCATAATTAGCTCTTGTGGACTCTGAAGTTGAAAATCTTCCATTAAAAATTTTCTTTAATTCATCTTGAACTTGCTCATTCATATAATGAATACTAGTAAAAAATTATGAAAAAATACAGCTTATTTAGATAGCATTTTCTTAATATTTTCCAAAGCTTGGGAAATATTATCTTGTGAGGCTGCAAAACTAAACCTTACATAATCTTTTGATGTTTTGCCAAATGCAGTACCAGGCACAATTGCCACACCAGCCTCGTGCATTGCTTTTTTACAAAATTCTGCGCCATCCATTCCTGTGCCAATTACTTTTGGAAAGGCGTAAAAAGCTCCCCCTGGTAAACTACACTCAACACCTGGCAAACTATTTAGACCATCATGAATTAATTTTCTTCTTTGTGTAAATTTTTCCATCATAGCGTTAATAGAATCATCTGGACCATCTAGTGCTGCAATTCCCGCAAATTGTGCAGCAGCATTTACACATGAAACACTATTAATTAACAATTTATTAACATGTGGAATTAAATTTTCAGGCCAAAAACTCCATCCTAATCTCCATCCTGTCATTGAGTAAGCTTTGCTCCATCCTTCTAAAACAATTAGTCTTTCTCTTAATTCAGGATAATTAAAAAAAGTTGGCATTTCTTTACCATCAAAAATTTGCCGGCTATAAATTTCATCACTTAAAATTGTTACATGAGGATGTTTTTTAAG
This sequence comes from Pelagibacteraceae bacterium AG-390-L03, assembly GCA_003279685.1. Lineage (GTDB taxonomy): Bacteria > Pseudomonadota > Alphaproteobacteria > Pelagibacterales > Pelagibacteraceae > Pelagibacter. The sequence goes on from QCHA01000001.1 coordinate 358,718, forward strand.
ACCATCAGCTAATTTATCAATCTCTGATTTTTCTACAAAACTACCAGTAGGATTATTTGGGTTAATTAGTATCAACAATCTAGTTTTATCTGTAATTAGAGATAAGATTTTTTCTGCACTAAATTTTAAATCTTTATCTTCAGTAAGATCATATGGTACTGGTGTCGATCCAGTAAAGTTAATCATAGATTCATAAATTGGAAAAGCAGGTGTTGGGTGAATAATTTCAGCACCAGGCTCCCCAAAACACTGAATAGCATAACTCATTGTTGGTTTACCGCCTGGCATAATAATAATTCTTTCAGGGTCAATATCTTGATTATAAAGTTTTTTAATTTTTCTAGTAACCGATTGTCTGCACTCTAAAATTCCATTAGATAATACATATCCGTGATGACCATCATCTAAAGCTTTTTTGGCTGCTTCAACCACGTGTTTTGGTGTCTTAAAATCTGGCTGACCCAACCCTAGATGGATCATAGGATTGCCTTGAGCTTCTAATTTTTTTGCTTCAGCAAGTACGCTAAATGCAGATTCAGTTCCTAATCTATCTAAACTTTTTGCTAATATCATTTACACTTACCTCTCTTTTATTTCTTATAGATTATTTTTGAATTATCTAATTCTTTTAAACTTTTACAACCCATTAATATCATGTTGCGTCGAATCTCATCATGCATATTTTGCAATACACGCTCCACACCTTTTTGACCCCCAGCTCCTAATGAAAATAGGAACATTTTACCAAAACTACAGGCTTTAGCACCTGCGGCTAAAGCTTTTAAAACATGAGTTCCTCTTCTAACTCCTCCATCTAAAATAATTTCCAATTTATCTCCAACTGCATCAGATATAGCTTTAACTTGATCAAATGGAGATCTAGATCCATCAAGTTGTCTTCCTCCATGATTTGAAATCATGATAGCAGTGCAACCAATATCAATAGCTCTTTTTGCATCTTCTACAGACATCACTCCTTTTAAGGCAAAAGGTCCATTCCATCTTTTAATACAGTATTCTGCATCCTTCCAGTTCATTGCTGGATCGTATTGTTCATTAATATAGTCAATAACAGATTTAGCAATATTTGTTCCTTTGTCTGTTTTGTTCTTTATATTTGCAAGTTCAAATTTTTTGTTAGTTAAATACTTGAAAACCCACTCAGGACGCATTGCAAAACTTAACAAACTTTCAAGAGTTAATTTTGGTGGAGTTGTAAATCCAGTTCGATGATCTCTTTCTCTATTACCTGCAACTAAAGTATCTACTGTTAAACAAAGGCCATTAAAATTTGCAGCTCTACACCTATCAATTAAATCATCTGTGATAGATTGATCCTTATGAACATATAATTGAAAAAGTTTTGGACAATTTGAAATTTCAGATACTTCTTCAATTGAAAAAGAAGCCATTGTGGACATACTATACATAGTTCCATGTTTTTCAGCTGCTCTTGCTGACGCCTTGTCTCCTTCTGGTGTATATAAACTTTGCATTGCACACGGTGATAGAAAAAGTGGCATATCAATTTTTTTTCCAAAAACAGTCGTAGATAAGTCAGGTTCACCAACACTTGCCAAAATATTTGGGACTAAGTCACAATCATTAAATGCATTTGTGTTTCTGTTTAAAGTAACCTCATCATCTGATCCACCATCTATGTAATGGAAAATTGGGGCGGGTAATTTTTTTTTAGCTAACTTTCTGAAATCATTAAAATTATAGCAGTCATTTAAATTCATAGTTATCTAAATCTTAAATTATTTCTATTAAGATCATTAATTTTAGTACATCCCATTAACTTCATATCCCTTATTAATTCTGTCTTATATTTTTCAATGGCTCGTTCAACACCTGCCTGACCTCCAGCTGCTAATGCATAAAGATATAATCTTCCACCCGAACAAGCTTTGGCACCTAATGATAAAGCCTTAAGCATATGAGTTCCTCTGTGAATACCACCTTCACAAATAACATCGAGTTTATCTCCAACAGCATCAACAATTTCTGCTAGCTGATCAAAAGGGGCTCTAGATCCATCAAGTTGTCTTCCTCCATGATTTGAAACCATTATACCTGTACAACCAATATCAACTGCTCGTTTTGCATCATCAACACTCATAATGCCTTTTAATGCAAAATGACCTCCCCATTGGGAACAAAGTTTTTCAGCATCTTTCCAGTTCATAGATTGATCCAACATAGTAGAAAAATAATTTCCTATTGAGGTATTGGTGTCTGTGCCTTCTTTTACATGATCTTGAAGATGAGGTAATTCAAATTTTCCTTTTGTTAAATAGTTGATCCCCCACATTGGCTTTGTAGCAAAACTAAATAAACTAGATAATGTTAATTTAGGAGGCGAGGTAAAACCTGTCCTTAAATCCCTTTCACGATTCCCTCCTGTAATTGTATCTACTGTTAAAGCCATAACATCAAATTTAGCTGCTTTAGCTCTTTCCAAACAAGCATCATTTAAACCTCTATCTTTATGAAAATAGAACTGAAACATCTTTGGAGTATCAATCATAGAAGATATTTCTTCCACACTTACGGTAGCTAATGCTGAGACACCAAACATGGTATTATATTTTTTTGCTGCTTTTCCAACTGCTCTTTCACCATCATAGTGAAATAATCTTTGTAAGGCTGTTGGTGCTAAATAAAAAGGTAGATCTAACTTTTTTCCAAAAATTGTTGTTGATAAATCAACATTCTCTACACCTCTCAAAACATTTGGAACTAAATCGACATCATCAAATGCACTGGTGTTTCTAGCATAAGTAATTTCATCATCTGCGGCTCCATCAATGTAGTGAAAGATAGGTGATGGTAATTTTTTTTTAGCTAATTTTCTAAAATCACTAAAATTATGACAATCAGTTAAATTCATCTGTCTATTTAGAAGTTTTTAATAAAATTAAACATATAACTATTTGCCCCAGGATTTTTGTCTCCTATGCTTGCATTAGATACATGATTATAAGAAATAGCAATTTTAGAGTTATTTGACGAACTATATGAAAACTGAACTTCAGATTTAAATTCAAGAGCATGACCTAAATCTTTTCCATCTCCTTTATGGTACAAGCCAGGTGCAAAACTAGGTGTAAATGTTATAGCACCCATATCAACATTCCACTCAATTCCAGTATATAAATATGCAGCTGAATTTTCAGTTATGAAGCCACCAGTAATTGGTGAGATATTTCCAAAAAAAGTATCTCTTTCAAGGTTTTCATTTTGATGTTGAAAACCAACCAACATTGCTGCTTGCTTATTATCACTAAAGTCAAAATTACCAGTATAAAAATTATATTGATGATTGTTGATTTCTGCTGCAAACAACTTGGTTGTAGTAAAAAATATAACTAAAAATATGTTTAATTTTTTAACGCTCATTCTTGTTAATATCAGATTATTTTTGTTTTTTTAAAAATTTATTAAAGATTATTGCACCACCAACAAAGAATATCAATAGAGGTAATAGCCATAGAAAATAAGTATTTTTATTAAACAAGGGATCATATAAAATCCAATCACCATATTTACTTTGAAAATAAGAATAAATTTGATTTTCAGATAGTCCCTCATTAATTTTATTATCAACTACAATTTTTAAACTGTTTGCAAATTCTGAGTCAGAGTCATAAACAGATTGTCCTTGACAAATCAAGCAACGTAGGTTTTTTGTGATTTTATTTTTGAGAACCTCATTATCAGCTTTCAAATTATTAAGAGGAAAAATAAAAAAAATGACTAAAAATAATTTTAATATCTTCATTTTATAAATAATTTGATCTCCTGCAGAGATCCTTTACTAAGTGGTCCTATATATTTCTTAATAATTTTATTATTATTGATTAAAAAAGATTCTGGAACACCATAAGCACCCCATTCAATCGCATTAGTACCTTTATTATCAAAAATTATATTATCGTAAGGATTTCCAAGGTCTTTTAAAAAATCATTAGCATTTTTTTTTGTATCTTTGTAATTGATACCAATTATTTCTAAATCATTATTTTGTGACAGCTCCATTAAAATTGGATGTTCTTGCTTACAAGGTACACACCAAGAAGACCAAATATTTAATAAATAAAATTTATCTGAATTAAAAATTTCTAGTGTATTAATTATTTCATCTGAATTAAATAATTTAACTGAAACTGAAGGTACTTCAAAACTTGTTTTAGATTCTGGAGTATAAATATTTGTATTTTGTAAACCTCTATAAAAAACAATAAAGATGATTATAAAAATAAAAAAAATTGAAAATGGTAATATTTTATTTTTCATATTCTTTTTTTACAAAACTTATTAGTCCACCAAAGCTGATCAAAATTACTGATATCCAAATCCATAACATAAATGGTTTAACCTGATACCTAACATTAAAAAATTCTTGATTTTGAACTATATTGATAACCATAAACTTATCTGATAATAATGTCGTTTTAATATCAGCTTCGCTAGTAGTTATATTTGGTTGATTATATATTCTTAACTCTGGCGATAAATTTTGTATTTTACCTTTTGAGTCTTGAACAATAAAATTACCTATTATTGATTTATAATTTTCTCCTTCTTTTTTATTAAGGCTCTCAAAAACTATTTTTGCCTTAGTATCCTCAAAAGTTTGTCCCACTTTTAGATTTGTGATAATTTCACTTGAAAACAAACTGTTAAATAAAATGCTCAAAATTAATAAGCTAAAACCAAAATGAGCTGTGTTTTGTGCTAAATTTTTAAACTCCTTACTGAAGAAATCTCTTAATGTAATAAAAAATAGATATAAGGCACTCGAAATCAAAATTGTATTTATCAAAAAATTAGAGCTAAAATTTTTAATAATAAAGATAGATAATAAAATTGAAATTATTAACAATGAGAATAAATAAATTTTGTCTTCTAAATTTGATTTAATCCATTTTAACTTTGGTCCAATTGCCATAATCAACAAAAAAGGAATTAAAAACGGTATAATTAGTTTGTGATAAAAAGGCGGTCCTACGGATATTTTTTGAGATGACAAAACATCAAGAAAAATGGGATAAATAGTACCAATTAGAACAACCGATAAAAAATACATCATAAACCAATTATTAATTATTATGGCTGTTTCCTTACTCATCAAAAAAAAGTTACCTGGATTATCTTTGCTAGTTTTATGAAAAAAGAAAAATATAAATAATGAAAGAAAAATTAAAGAAAATAAAAATATTAAAATAAATAAACCTCTCTCTGGATCATTTGCAAAAGTATGCACAGAATTAAGAATTCCTGATCTAACCAAGAATGTACCACTCATACTAAGGGTAAATGTTGATATTGATAAAATTATAACCCAAGAAGTTAAGATTAATTTTTTTTCCAAAACAAGAATACAGTGTAAAAGTGTTGTTAATGCTAACCATGGCATTAAAGAAACATTTTCAACTGGGTCCCAAAACCAAAAGCCACCCCAACCTAACTCATAATACGCCCAAATTGATCCCAATAAAATTCCAAGAGTTAAAAAAATCCATGAACTTAAAACCCATTTTTTTATATGAGATGCCCATTTTTTTGAAATAATATTTAAGGTTGTTGCAGCCAAAACTGATGAAAAAATAATTGAAGAGCCTACATACCCTAAATATAAAATAGGTGGATGAATTGCTAAAGCAGGATCTTGTAGTATTGGATTAAGTCCCAAACCCTCTGTTGGTATCGGATAAATATGATTAAACGGATTTGATGTTTTGATCAAAAAAATAAAAAAACCAATAATGATAATCTGCTGAAATACTAAAGTTAAAACTCTATATTTTACAGTTTGATTTTTAGTCCTTATTAAAAAAATTAAAATAAACAATGTTAAAACAAGCAGCCATAACAACAAGCTTCCTTCATGATTACCCCAGGTTCCAGCGATTTTATAAAAAATTGGTTTAGTTGTATGCGAATTATTAAAAACAGTCTCATTACTAAAATCAGACATAACAAATGATAAAACTAAACATAAAAAACTAATTACAACTAAAAAAAATTGTAAAAAAGTAAATGATAAAATTTTAGTATCTAATACTTGAGAATTTCTAAAATTTATTGCAGAAAAATAGAAAAGAAATAATCCAAAAAAAAATCCTAAAATTAATGAATAGTTTCCAATAACGCTAAATAGCATATTATTTTTCTCCAAGAGCCTGTTTTACTTCTGGAGGCATATAATTTTCATCATGTTTTGCCAAAATTTTTGTTGCAGAAAAAAAATTTCGATCTTTTAAAAATCCTTCTGCTACTACTCCCTTTCCTTCTTCAAAAAGATTTGGAATTGCCCCTGTATAGGTAACATTTATTTCATTTTCAAAATCTGTAATCACGAACTTCACTTCGCTAGCTTTTACGATAATAGAATTTTTTTTTACCATTCCACCTACTCTAATTTTTTTTTTATCTAATTCTGATAGAACTTTAATTTCAGATGGTGATTGAAAGTATACTACATTTTCTTCAAGAGATTTTAAAACAAGGAATGCTGTTAAAATTAATGTAATTAAAACAAGTACTACAAATAAAAATCTTAATTTAACTTTACGACCATACATGGTTTAAAAGTTAATTGTTTGTGGCGTTAGCTAAAATTTCTTTATTTATTCTTTGTGATTTTGCAGATTTAGCTTTCTCAGAGTTCAGAGATCCAAATTTAGCTACAAATTTATTTTGTTCCTTAATAAATTGAACTTTTGTAATTAAATATAGAGCTGAAAAACTCAAAAGTGTAAAACTGAAAGCAGACAATACGTAAACTCCGTATCCGTTCATAAAAAGTAATTCATTTATCATAGTCTATCTAGGCCTTTATTTTTAATTTTTATCAGTTCTGTATTATATTTCATTAAAAAAATTAGCAATGAAAAAAGAGCAAATGCCGCAGTCATTATCAGCAAAGGAAAAAGCATCGATGAATGAATTGAGCTTTTCGATAAAATATTGATTGAAGCTGGTTGATGAAGTGTATTCCACCAATCTACAGAGTATTTGATAATAGGAACATTAATTATGCCTAGTATCGTAATAAAAGTTGTGACCTTAAAAACCTTTTCTTCACTTTCATAAATTCTCCACGAAATTAAATACATTGCATAAAATAATGCTAAGATTAACATAGAAGTAATTCTAGCGTCCCAAGCCCACCAAGTTCCCCATGTTGGTTTGCCCCAAATTGCTCCTGTAACTAAAGCAATAATATTAAAAACAAATCCTGAGGGAGCTAAACTTTTCGAAATTAAGAAAAAATTTTTATTTTTAAAAATAAATCCACTAATCGATAAAAAAGTAATAGAAGAAAAGATCCCTAAAGAAATCCAAGCAGCCGGAACATGCACATACATAATTCTAACAGCATCACTTTGTTTATAATCTTCAGGAGATAAAATTAGTGCTTCTGTCAATCCAACTGAGAGGACAATCACAAATAAAAACAAAATATATTTTGGAGCTTTGGAAGTTATTTGAAAAATCCTATTTGGATGAAAAAGTTTAAACATATTTAATTAGTGATGTTTATTATGAAAAGGATTTCCGATCAAGAATGTAGAGGGAGATAATAATTTAAAATTAACATACAACATCCTTGATCAGAATATATAAAAAATTTAACTAATTTGTATGGCTTAGATTTGAGCTAAATGTGTTTGAAAAATGATAATTTTAATTAGACATTTTAAAATAACTTGAACCCCTTTTTCCTGAAAAAATCTCTTCAATTAAAGGATGTTTTATTGGCTCATCGGAGTCATCCATAAGAAGATTTTGTTCTGAAACATAAGCTTCATAAGTTATTTCATCATTTTCAGCCAGTAAATGATAAAAAGGCTGATCTTTTCTTGGTCTCACATTTTTTGGAATAGATTGGTACCATTCCTCTGAGTTATTAAATTCAAAATCAACATCATATATTACACCTCTAAATTCGAAGTGCTTATGTTTTACAATATCTCCAATAGAGAATTTAGCTTTTTGAATTGGCATAGCTATTAGTATGGGTATTTAAAAATAAAAATCAATGCTTAAAATATTAATGTTTTGTGATGTGGCAAATATGTTAATATCTTTTTAGTGAATAAATCTTTTTTAAAATTTGTTACAGACTTTGGGCCATTAGCTATATTTTTTTTTTATTATTATAATAATGATAAAAATTTATCAGTTGCTATTCCTCCACTTATAGTTGCAACTTTAATTGCATTGGCTGTTGTTTGGTTTTTTGAAAAAAAAATACCTATGATGCCATTAGTAAGCGGTATCTTAATTACATTTTTTGGTGGGTTAACTATTTATTTCAATGATCCAATATTTATTTATATTAAACCTACAATTATAAATATTTTATTTGCTTTAGCTTTATTTGTTGGAAAATATTTTACCAAAGAGCCTGTTTTAAAAAAAATTATGGGTAAATCAATTCCATTATCTGATATTGGTTGGGAATTATTAAATAAAAGATGGATGTTTTTTTTCTTAGGCCTTGCTATATTAAATGAGTGTGTTTGGAGAACTCAGACAGAGGAGTTTTGGGTTAATTTCAAAGTTTGGGGAATGCTTCCAATAACTATAATTTTTACAGGTTTTCAGATACCATTAATCAATAAACATAAAATTGATGCCCAGTAATTTAAAGCTAGTAGTAAATAATCCACATAAACAAATAGAAGAAAGGCAATTTTTTGAAAGAGATGAACTTAAGATTATTTTAGATTTATATGCAAAAATGGTCTCTGAAGGATCGTGGAAAGATTATGGTTTAAGTATCTCTAGCAAACAAGTCAGCTTTATTGTTTTTAGGAATGCTGCAGAAAATGCTTTATATAAAATTTGTAAAAACTTTAAGCCTAAAAATAAAAATTTAAAATATTTAATAACAGATACTAGTGGGAAAATTTTAAAAAACTCTTTTGATCTTAAAATATTATTAAAAAGTACTAACTGGAAAAAGTTACAAAAATAAAATTATCTTCTTTGACCAAATAATCTTAACAACATTATAAATAAATTTATAAAGTCTAGATAAAGAGTAAGAGCACCCATCACAGCTTTTTTACCCATGATCTCACCTGTATCGCTTGCAGCGTACATGTTTTTTATCTTTTGAGTATCATAAGCTGTTAAGCCTACAAAAATTAAAACACCTAAGATTGATATCACAAAGTACATCATTGATGATTGCATGAAGATATTTACTATTGATGCAATAATAATTCCAATTAACCCCATCATTAAAAAAGAGCCTAATTTTGTTAGATCTCTTTTAGTTGTGTAGCCATAAATGCTCATTGCACCAAAAGTTGCCGAGCAGATAAAGAAAACTCTTGTTACACTCATACCTGTGTAAACTAATAGAATTGAAGATAATGATAAGCCCATTAATCCAGCAAAAACCCAAAAAGTTGTTTGAGCTTTTGAAGCACTCATTTTATTAATTCCAAAGCTCATATAAAAAACTATTCCTAAAGGCGCCAACATAACAAGCCATTTTAATCCAGACATATAGATTGCATTACCAACTGATGTTAGACCTACAATTGATCCTGCATCGTTTGTTACTACCGACATTTTAAATGTTAAAAGCGCAACTATTCCTGTTAATAAAATTCCAGTTGCCATGTAGTTATAAACTTTTAACATGTAGGCTCTTAAGCCTTCATCCATTTGAACTGCTGTTTGCTGAGCTGCTTTAGTTCTGTTTAGTATTCCGTTTTTATCAAATTCCATAATAATTATAATATAATAGTCTTTTACTAATTATTCAAGATACCTTAAAAGATTTAAAATATCCAAATTAAACAAAAACCATTATGAACTACAAAAAACTAGGTAATACTGATCTTAATGTAAGCACAATTTGTCTCGGTACCATGACTTGGGGTGAGCAAAACACTCAAGAAGAAGCTTTTGAGCAAATGAACTACTCGCTAGAAAATGGTGTAAATTTTTGGGACACTGCTGAATTGTATGCTGTTCCTCCAAAAAAAGAAACATACGGCGACACTGAAGTAATTATAGGTAACTGGTTTGAAAAAACAAAAAAAAGAGATCAGGTAATTCTTGCATCGAAAGTTGCAGGTCCAGCAAGAAATTATTTAAGAAATGGAGAAAATAGTTTCACGGGTCCTAACTTAGAGTCTGCACTAGAAAATAGTCTAAAAAGACTTAAAACAGATTACATTGATTTATATCAACTTCATTGGCCTGAAAGAAATGTAAATAATTTTGGAAAACTAAATTACACTCATGAAGAAAATAATTGGAATCAATTTGAAGACGTACTTGGAGAACTAAAAAAATATATAAATAAAGGTAAAATCAGATACATAGGTTTATCTAATGAGACTCCATGGGGTGTAATGAATTATCTTAAAGTTTCTAAAGAAAAAAATTTTCCAAGAATGATGTCTATTCAAAATCCTTATAGTTTATTAAATAGATCATACGAGATTGGATTATCTGAAGTATCAATTAGAGAAGAAATTGGTTGTCTTGCTTATTCTCCTCTAGCAAGTGGATATTTAACAGGTAAATATAGAAATAATAATTTTCCAAAAGGATCGCGAATGGAGCGAGATTTTGATTTTTGGACACGTTATAGAAAGCCCAATACAGAAAAAGCCATAGAATTATATTATGAAATTAGTGAAAAATACGGACTGGATATGAGTCAAATGTCATTAAAATTTTGTGAAATTCAAGATTTTATGACTAGTGTTATCATTGGAGCGACCACTATGGAGCAGTTGAAAACAAATATAGAAAGTGTAAACATAAATTTATCTGATGATGTCATTAAAGAAATTAATAAAGTTCAAACAATTTATCCAAATCCATGTCCATAATTAAAAAAATTTTTTTAATTTTACCAATAATCTTTGTTGGCTTCTACAGTCAATCAACTGCTAATGAAGTAAAAAAAATTGGTAAATATAAAGATTGGGAGTCAATGGTTATAATGGAAGATACTGGAAAAGTTTGCTTTGCACAATCTTCACCTATTTTGCAAGCACCAAAATCGAATAAAAGAGATGCAAAATTATTCATTGCATTTAGACCAGCAGATCAAATTATCAATGAAGTAAGTGTTACTGCGGGATATGAGTTTAATAACAGCAACTCTGTAATTGCTCAATCAGGAAAAAATAAATTTAAATTTGATATTAAAGAGCAAGGCTTTGCATGGATTGCAGATACTAAAATTGAATTTAGAATGATCAAGAGAATGAAAAAAGGTTCACGAATAATGATAACTGGATATAATCAAAAAGGATCTCAAACAATCGACCACTATTCATTACTAGGATTTACTAAGGCTTATAACTCTTCAAAAAAAGCTTGTAGCTAATTTAATGAAATCAAAGAAAAAAATTGTTCTAGCCTACTCTGGAGGTCTTGATACCTCTATAATTTTAAAGTGGCTTCAAGAAAACTATGATGCAGAAGTAATTTGTTACACAGCTGATGTTGGTCAAGAGATTGATAGAAAAAAGATAATCACTAATGCAAAAAAATTTGGTGTTAAAAATATTATAATCAAAGATTTAAAAGACACATTTGTTAAAGATTACGTGTATCCAATGATTAGAGCTCACGCAATCTATGAAGGTGTTTATTTGTTAGGCACATCAATAGCAAGACCACTTATTGCAAAAGATCAAATTAAAGTTGCTAAAAAATTCAAGGCTTATGCAGTTTCTCATGGAGCAACTGGTAAAGGAAATGATCAGGTTCGATTTGAATTGGGATATCATTACTTTGGACCAAATATAAAAATTATTGCTCCTTGGAGAATTTGGAAATTAAAATCAAGAACAGATCTTATTAATTATGCAAAGAAACATGGAATATCTATTCCAAAAGATAAAAAAGGAGCACCTCCTTTTTCAATTGATGATAATTTATTTCATACATCCACAGAGGGTAAAGTTTTAGAAAACCCTAAAAACTCTGCACCTGAATTTATATTTCAAAGATCAGTATCACCTGAAAAAGCTCCTAATAAACCAAGCTTTGTAACTATTAATTTTAAAAATGGAGACCCATTTGGAATTAACGGGAAAAAACTCTCTCCAGCAAAACTATTAGAAAAACTTAATCAACTTGCAGGTAAAAATGGAATTGGAAGAGTTGATTTAGTTGAGAATAGATTTATTGGAATAAAATCTAGAGGGGTATACGAAACTCCAGGTGGCACTTTATTAATTCATGCACATAGAGCAATTGAATCTGTCACTTTAGACAAACATACAATGCATAAGAAAGATCAAATTATGCCAAGATACGCGGAACTTATTTATAACGGATATTGGTATTCAAAAGAAAGATTTAAACTACAAAAAATAGTAGATCTTAAAAAGAACAAAGTTAATGGATCAGTTAAGCTTAAACTTTATAAAGGAAACGTAATTATAGAGTCGAGACAAACTAAAAGTTCCGCTTATTCAATGAAAAAAGTTTCATTTGAAGAAAATAAGACATTTAATAAATCAAATGTTGAGAGATTTATAAATTATCACAAAAAAAACCTTCGTTCTTAAATAAATGAAAATAAATGTTTTTGCAGACACTATTTGTGGATGGTGTTTTATAGGTCATACAAACCTAAATAATGCACTTAAAAAATTTCCTAAAAATAAATTTGATATTCATCATGTACCATTTCAATTAAATCCAGATATACCAACTGAAGGAATTTCTCGAGAAAAATATTTAGAAATAAAATTTGGAGGAAAAGATTTTGCTGCTACTATGTATGAAAATATGAGATTAAAAGCAAAAGAATCTGGGTTGAATTTTAACTTAGAGAAAATTAAAAAAACCCCAAATACAGTTCTTTCTCATTTGCTTATTAATTTAAGTGAAAAATTTAATTTACAAAATGAAATAAAAGAAAAAATATATCAATCATACTTTATCAATGGGCTTGATATAGGAGACATAAATATTTTAATTGATATTGCTAAACAAAACAATATTTCTGAAAATGCATTTAAAGATTTTATTAATGAAAAAAATATTGAAAACGTAAATTCAAAAATCTTGGTTGCTAAAGAAAAAGATATAAGTGGAGTTCCTTTTTTTGAGATAGGTAAAGATTTTATTTCAGGTGCACAAAGCTCAATTCAACTGGAAAATGTTATTAAATCAAATTTAAACTAGGATTTAGGACAATTTAACCTTTGTTATAATCAATAATAATTATATTTTAATCCTATGGAATCACTAAAAAACTGGATGATAGATGCTGCAAATATTTTATTTGATGATAGCAAAAATGATCTCAGAGCCCTACCTAAAACTGTAAGACTACAAATACTTTTGGTTTTAAGTTTTATTTGGACGACAGTTTTTAGTTTATATATTTTTTCTTACACAACCTTTGCTTTTGGTTGGGCTGGTCTTTATGTAGCTCATATTGGTTTAATATTTGCTGTGTACATGACCTTTAAACACTTTCATAAAGCTGAAGAAAAATCTAGTAGTGTATTTGTAACCAAGAATTTTGATCCATTTAAAATAATGGTAATAGTTTTTGTGGTAGTTTTTATTTTTGTATTTTCAAAAGGAATTGAAGTTTTAACCAGTCCTAACCCTAGCTCCTACTCTATTCCTTATGATGGACCATCTAAATCAGTGTTTGAAAAGTGGCTGCCATTTAGTAAAGATAAGTAATGGAAAAAATAGCAAAAAATTTACAACTAGTTTTAATGTGTATTATTTTAATAAGCACAGTAATTGCTGTTGGTATAGAAATTAAAAATATGTTTCTAAATCAATCAGTAACACTAGCTGATTTGCTTTTAATGTTTCTGTATTTGGAAGTTCTTGCAATGGTCAGGGTATTTTGGGACCAACAATCAATTAGCATCACTCTTCCTCTTTTAATAGCAATTACTGCTCTTGCTCGATTTATAATCCTACAAGGTAAAGAGATGGATCCAACTGCGTTAGTATATGAGGCTGTTGCTATAGTGCTCATTGCAGCTGCAATTGTAATTTTAAGACTAAGGCATAGTGATAAATTGGGTCTAAAGAAAAAAAAATCAAAATAATCTAATATGATATTTGAAGCTTCAAGGGCTAAAGCCGTTGATAAATTAAATCATTTTGTCGAAAACAATCTTTTAGAATATTCTAAATTAAGAAATTTTGATTTTGGTCCTCATAATAGATCAAATATTTCATGTTTATCTCCCTATATAACTCATGGGATAATTAATGAATTAGAAGTTATTGATAAATCGCTTAAAAAATTTTCATTTGTAAAAAATGAAAAGTTTATTCAAGAAGTTTTGTGGAGAACTTATTGGAAGGGTTGGCTAGAGCTAAGACCAAATGTTTGGTCTGATTACTTAATAGAATTAAATAAACTTAGAAATGAATTTAAAGATAACCAAAATTATATAGATGCTATTGAGGGAAAGACAAACCTAGAATGCTTTAATCAGTGGATAAATGAACTTAAAAAAAATAACTACCTTCATAACCATGCCAGAATGTGGTTCGCAAGTATTTGGATATTTACATTAGAACTACCATGGCAATTAGGTGCTGAGCTTTTCATGCAACATCTATACGATGGAGATCCAGCGTCTAACACACTTGGATGGAGATGGGTGGCTGGAATTCAAACACAAGGTAAACATTATCTAGCTAGTGAATGGAATATTCAAAAATTTACAAACAATCGATTTCAAAACATAAAATTAAATGAAAATGCTCCTCCAAAAATTTCAGAAAAAACTTACACCATAATTAAACAAGATTTTAACAACCCACAAAACATTGAAGAGAAAAATCTTTTAATATTTGAAAATAGTCTCTCATTTGAAATCACGGACTTTAAAGAGAATAAATTTAAAAAAATTTATATAATTTCTAATGAAAATGAAAATAGATCAATAAAACTTAGTGAAAAATTATTGAAATTTAAGTCTCTTTTAATAGAAGACCAAAAGCAAAGATTAAAAGATAAATCTGTTGATTGTGAGGTTGTTGATATAAGTGAAATTAAGAATATTGAAAATTATTATAGTTTGTATCCTGCTATTGGAGAAAATTTGGATTATTTGAATTCAAATAATTTAAAAATAGATTTTTTATATAGAAATCTTGATCAACTGGCTTGGCAATACTGTAATAAAGGATTTTTTAACTTTAAAAATTATATTCCAAAAATAATTACAAACTTTAATTAAAACCAACGTATCATTCCAATAATTCCTGCAGTTGCATAAAAAAACTGTAACAAAAGTATTCCCTTATGACCTCCTCTATAGGCCCAAATTCCAATTAAAATTGCTGATAAGAGTAATAAACAGAAACCAAAAAATTCTATTCCGATATTTGATGCAACAAACAACGAATATAAAATGGCAGTAATAACACCTGCCCATTCAAAAAATTTATTTCTCATTTTATTTGATTAAACATTTTTTGAATAGTAACATAATTCAGTATTTTCAGAGATAAATTTATGTACCCAATAAATTTAAATAATTTTCCAAATGGTTTTGAACTAATAGATGATAAAGTACCTTTTGATCCAAAAAAACATCTTCAGTTAGAAAAACCAAACACAATTTATTCGTTAAAAGATTTAGGTTATTCAGAAAAAATTATAAACGACTCTCCTGTCGATTTCGCAGCAACTTCAGTTTTTAGAATCTTAAGCGATGAAGGTAGTGAAATATTATTAGATGTAACTAGAAAATTAGAAAAATTTACAACTTCTAGTCAAAGAATAGCTAGAAATGTTAGAGGTGGAGTTTATCGATCTAAATTTTTAAGAGATTTATGTCTCTCTGATGAAGTTAATATTTTCTTGTCAGATATAGCGGGAATAGATCTTTCTCCTCATACAATTCCTCATCAACTAGGGCACTTAAATTATAATCCTTTAGAATTAGAAAAGAATGTAGATAAATGGCATGTAGATACTTTAATGTTCGATTATGTGATGTTTGTTACAGACCCAAAAAAAATTAAAGGAGGTCAATTTCAATATTTTTATGGAACTAAAAACGAAATGGCTGAAATAAAAGAAAATAATAAACAAATTCCATCTGATAAAATTATCTCCCCAGAAATTCCTGGACCTGGATTTGCAGTATTTCAACAAGGAAAACATGTAGTTCATCGAGCTACAGGACTAAAATCTCCTGGTGAAAGAATTACACTGGTCAACGGTTATATGGCCAGTGATCCAAGTATTGAGGACTACACCAAATTTGGTCAATTATGTCATGTTGATCCTATTGAAATTCTCTCGAAAGAGTTCACTAACCACACTGCAACTCATGTAAGAAAACTTTTGGAAGAAAAAATTTTAGATAAAAATTTTCAAGACTTAGACTTAGACTCGATTAAACAATTAGAAAACGCCTCTAAAATTTTAAAATCAGCAATTGATCAATTAAAAAAAGGCAAATCTGATATGGAACACTTTGGCGATTAATCATATCATAATATAGTTTTAAAATTCTCATAAAGAGTTTTAGAATAATTATTCATATCAAACATATTGTCTTTTGCAGCATCATCAAATTTTTTTAGAGCACCAACTCCCAACTGATCTTCAAGTGCTTTTTTATATTCTGGAACACATCCCCATTCGTTAACCGTTGAGTCTTTAATTTCTATATGAAATTGAATTCCATACGCATGGTTTTGATATTTAAAAATTTGATATTTCGTTACAGGAGACGATGCTAATAGAGTTATATCTTTATTTTTTTCAATACCCTGAACCTCATAAGAATGCCATTGTAAACTTTTAATCTGATTTGGAAATTTAGAAAATAATTTATCCTCATTTTTTTCTTTTAAAAAATTAATATCCATTATACCAATCTCTGCAGGACTTGACTTTACAACTTTTCCACCCACAACTTCACCTAGCAATTGACAGCCTAAACAAAATCCTAAATATGGTTTCTTTAAATCTACTACAAATTCTTTAATTCTTTTTTTTTCCTCAATTAACCATGGATATTCTTGCTCCATATAGGTGTCCATTGGACCTCCCATACAAAACATTCCATCAAATTTACTTAGATCATTTGGAATTTTTTCACCTTCATCAAGCTCAACGGTAGTTAAATTTATCCCATCAGCTAACATTAAGTCTTTAATGTAGCCAGGATCTTCAATTTTTATATGTTGTAAAACAATAATATTCACTAAAACTAGCTTAGCTTAGAGCACTTCTTAGAGCAATATTTTACTCTATCCCAATTTAACTTCCATTTTTTTCGCCAAACAAAAGGTCTTTTACAAACTGGACAAACTTTTGAGGGAAGATGTTCTTTTTTCACTTAATTGTATTTTGTTTAATAAATTTATCTGCTTCAGATAAAATCATTTTTTTTCGTTCGTCTTTCATTTTATCAAAGATACGAACCATCATTGATAATCTTGGATTTGTTAAAAAAAATTTTCTATTTCGGTCAATGAACCTCCAATACAATCCATCCATTGTGTTACACCAATCCCCTTTTTTAAAATCCATCATTTTCATAAAATAAGCAGATCCACAGATATAAGGTTTGGTTGCAAAAATTCCACCATCACTAAATAATCCCATCCCATAAACATTTGGAACCATCACCCAATCAGATGAGTCTACAAACATTTCCATAAACCATTTATAAACAATTGTTGGCTTAATCTCACAAAGGTTCATTATATTAGATAAAATCATTAGTCTTTCAATGTGATGAGACCATCCATGATTAACTGCATTTTGAATTGCATGATCTAATGGTGGTAAGCCCGTAGTTCCTTCATACCAAGAATTTTTCATTTTTCTGTTTTGTTTAAAGAAATTTCTAGTTTCCATTTCTTCAGAATAACTTTGATAAATACCTCTCATAAACTCTCTCCATCCAATTACTTGACGAATATAACCTTCAAGTGAATTCATTTTTATTTTATTCTTTTTATGAAAATCTAAAATTTTTTGAATAACAAATTCAGGGGTGATCAGACCTAAATTAATATAAGGACTTAACGCACTATGAAATAATATATTATCTTTTTGATTAACAGCATCTTCATAATCACCAAATAAATTTGATTTTTCTTTTATAAAAAAATTTAAAAGTTTAACAACATCATCATACTCAGTTGCTAGCCAAAAATTACCAGTACTTCCAGGATGATCTTTAAACAATTTCTCAATTATTGGTTTTAATTTTTTTGTGTGAGTAGTTTCAGTAATCTTTGGAAATTTTGGAATTGAAATGTCTTTTGGTAGTTTATTTCTATTATCTTCATCAAAACTCCATTTACCACCAGTTGGGTTGCCATCTGCGCCCATTAAAATTCCAGATTTTCTCCTAACCTCTTTGTAGAATGTTGCCATAAATGGCTTTTTTGATTTTCCTAAATAATTTTTAAACTCATCTCTTGAGTTTAAAAACATTGGAGTTTGAGCAATATTCCAATTAATTTTTTCTTTTTTTAAAAACTCTATAATTTTTTTTTCAAAAAATTTATCTTCAACTTCAAAACTTGAAATCTCTGTAATTTTATTTTTAATGATTATTTTTTTTAGCTTTTTGAAATAATCATCTTTGAAATCCTTATCTTCAATTTTAAGATAATCTAATTTTAGTTTATTTTTCTTTAAATTATCCGCATAAGAACGCATAGAAGATAGGAATAATAGGATTTTTTGCTTATGATGTTTTTCATAAGTGCATAATCCATTATCTTCCGCCATAAAAAATACATGATCCTTTTTGAAGCGGTCTAAGTATTTTAATGGAAATAACTGATTACCAAGTATAAAAAATAATTTCATAGTTAAATATAACTAATAATAAAATTTATGTCAGAAAAATATCTAATCTTTGGTGCGACAGGTTCTATTGGTTCAAGTCTAGCTGAACAATTAAAAAATTCTGGAAATGATATTCACTTAATTGCAAGAAATGAAAGTGGAGTAATTTCTATTGCAGAAGAATTAGGTTGCACATTTACAGTTGCCAATGTTTTAGAAGAAGGTTTTATTGAAAAAGTTAAAGCAGATGTTTCTGAGATAAAAGGAATTGCATACTGCGTTGGTTCAATTGATTTGAAGCCATTAAGAATGATTACTGAACAAGATTTTAATAAATGTATGAAATTAAATCTTTATTCAGCTGTAGAAGCTATTAAAGGATATCAAGAAAGTTTAAAAAAAAATAAGGGCTCTATTGTTTTGTTTTCAACAGTTGCAGCTCAAAGAGGGTTTACAAATCATGCAATTATTGCATCAGCTAAAGCTGCCGTTGAAGGTTTAACGGTATCACTAGCAGCAGAATTTGCCCCAAATATAAGAGTTAACTGTGTTGCTCCAAGTTTAACAAAATCAAAAATTGCGGAACCTATGTTAAAAAATACTACAATTGCAGAAGGTATCGCAAAAGCTCATCCACTAAAAAGATTAGGTGAAGGAAAAGACTCTGCTTCTCTTGCAAAGTTTTTAATTACTGAAGACAGTTCCTGGGTAACAGGTCAAATTATTGCGGTTGATGGTGGCAGATCAAAACTTTCATAGAGTAAAAAAATTTTTTTTACTTATTTTTTTTTTATTATTTTCAACTAATGGTTATTCTCAAAATTATAGTTTTAAAAAAATAACAAAATTAGAAGAACCATGGGGATCGTCTTTTATAAGTGATGAAGAACTTATTGTCACTGAAAAAACTGGAAAAATAAAAATAGTAAATATTATTTCTGAAGAAGTTTATGAAGTTAAACATAACTTAAATTATTTTGTACACGGACAAGGAGGTTTATTAGATATTATTTATCAAAATAGTTACTTATGGATTTCTTATTCTGAAAATCGAGGAAATTTAAAAACAAGTACCTCAATTGCAAAGGCTAAATTAAATAAAAAAATTTTAGATTTCGAAAATATATTTCAAGCTGAGCCACCAATAGAATCTGGTTATCATTTTGGTTCAAGACTAGCTATAAAAGATAATTATCTTTATGCATCTGCTGGTGAAAGAGGTGGTGGAATGATTGCACAAGATCCTACAAAACATCCTGGAAGCATTATAAGAATTCATACTGATGGTAGTATTCCAAAAGATAACCCTAAATTTGAGGGAAAGTTAGATTGGTTACCTGAGATTTATCAAATAGGTGTTAGAAACCCACAAGGATTAACATTATCACCTTATGATGAAAAAATTTATTTAAGCAATCATGGAGCAAAAGGTGGAGACTGGTTTGGTGAAGCAAAAAAAGGTGAAAATTATGGTTGGAAAATATTAGGTTGGGGTGGAACTAATTACTCCGGGACTAAAATTGGTCCAAAATGGAAGCCAGGCTTTACTAAAGCTATTCAATACTGGGTACCTTCAATTGCAGCAAGTGCAATAACTATTTATAAAGGAAATGAGTTTAAAGAATGGAATGGTCATGCTTTGATAACCTCACTTAAAGATAAATCCTTAAGAAAAATAATTTTTAATAATATATCTAATATAAGTGAAGAAGTTATTTTTAAAAATAAAATAGGAAGAATTAGAGATATTCAAGTACATCCAAAAAACGGAAAAATTTATTTTCTAGCAGGAGATAAATTATGGTTAATGGAAAAAAATAATTAATTATAGATATGGAAAAAAAACCTTACCACCATCTTCCAGATGGAACTTTCAGAAACCCTGAAGGATCTCCAACTTCAAGATCAAGTTCAGGAAAGTTTTCTTATAGAGATTTTAATAAAGAAAAAAAGAAGCTTGATATGACAGTACCAAAAGAACATGTAATAAATAAACAAGAAGTTTTAAATAATTTAGATAATTTAAAAGATGACGATTATATTGCTTGGATTGGTCATGCTACTTATTTAATTAAATTAGGTAATACGACATTGATAACAGATCCTGTATTTTCAAAAAATGCAGGACCATTAATTTTTGGCCCAAAGAGATTTACTGAACCGGCTTTAAAACTTAATGAAATTCCAAAAACAGATGTATTTCTATTAACCCATAATCACTATGACCATCAAGATATGTCTACAATTAGAAGATTTCCTTTCAAGGATGCAAAAGTATTGGTTCCTTTAAGGCTAGGAAAGTATTTTAAAAAATATAAAGATGTCAATGAAATGGATTGGTACGATGAGATTAAAATTAACGATCATTTAAAAATAACCTTCTTACCGGCAGTACATTGGTCAAAAAGAAGTCTAACTGATACCAACAAAACTTTATGGGGTAATTTTTTAATTCAATATAAGGGTATAAAAATTTTATTTGCATGTGACACGGGTTATGGAAATATTTATAAAGAAATTGGTAAAAAATATGGTCCAATTGATATTACGATGATTAATATAGGTGCTTATGATTTTAGACCAATGTTTGATAAATCTATTTATCATACAACTCCTGAAGAAGCTCTTAATGTTGCGCAAGATTTAAAAAGCAAAAAAGTTTTAGGAATGCACTGGGGAACTTTTGTTTTGTCTCTTGAACCTATAATGGAACCTCCTATTCGATTTAAAGAAAATGCTGAAAAATTTGGGTTTAAAAAAGAAGATGCAATTACATTTAAGATTGGTCAAATTAACTCTTTAAAATCAATTCTTAAAGATTAATTTTAAATTTGTTTTAGAAAAAAATTTCTTAATTGAATGATTGTTTGTTTTGGATTTTGTTCTGGAATAAAGTGACCAGACTTTATAGCTTTTCCGATAATTTTTTTATTAGAATATTTTTGCCAAATTTTTATTGAATTAAACTGTTTTCCAATAACTCCATTTTTGCCCCACAAAACTTGAATTGGAATATTAAGTTTTTTATTTTTATCTTTTTTATCGTGCTCTAAGTCTATTGTGTCTGAAGCTCTATAATCTTCACATGAAGCATGAATTCTTTTTTTTTGTTTAAATGATTTGAGATAAGCTTCTTCTGCTTTCCCAAATTTATGTTCTCCGGACCATTTATGTAAGCAACTTTTCATCCACTTTCTAGGATCACTCATTATCATTCTTTCTGGTAACCAAGATGGTTGGATCAAAAAAAACCAATGAAAGTAAGCTTTTGCAAATTTTCTGTTAGTAGTTTCATACATATCTAGTGTTGGACAAATATCTAAAACACATAGGGCTAAAATATTTTTTCTATAATCTCTGGCCATCCTATGAGCGACTCTCCCACCCCGATCATGGCCTGCTAGAAAAAATTTTTTAAAACTTAATTTATTCATTAACTGGATCATATCTTTAGCCATTTCTCTTTTTGAATAATTAATATGGTTTTTTCCACCAGGTAAAACCAGACTATTTCCATATCCCCTTAAATCAGCAACTACTACTGTAAAATTTTTACTCAACTCTGGTGCAGTTTTGTTCCACATGACATGAGTTTGGGGATATCCATGAAGCAAAAGTAATGGGGGTCCATTGCCTTTGATTCTACAAAAAATTTTTCCCTTATTTACCTTAATAAATTTTTTTTTGAATCCTTCAAACATGATTAAAATAATTAATCATTTAATAATTTATTTTTAGCTTTTATAAATTCTTCTTGAGTAATCACTCCACTTTCTTTTAAATTATTTAATTTTGAAAGCTCATCACTTAAATTATCAGATAAAGATTCTTGATTATCTTCAAAACTATTTGTTTCTTTTTCTGATCTATTTTCCTCTTTTGCAGAAAATCCCTTCAAAATTGCCGTAGCACCCAAATATAAAACAAAGCCTATTATTGGTATTACTAAACAAAAAAAAATTATTTTTTCCATAAACTAGTCTTCATCCTCTTCTCTCCATTTTTTTTCATACATGAGCCACGCTGCATAGATTACACATACTGTACCAACTATCATACCATAATCAAATCCGGTTTGTTTATCATATAAGTGCCAGCCTAATTGTGTTGCACCTATAGGGGGTACGGTTAGTAATAAGAAGATAATCCCAATTCTATAAGGATATTTTGGTTTTTTCATGCCCAAAACTATCAAATTTATGTAATAAATTTTATCTTTATTTTTGCGATCTTTTGAAACAGTCAACAGTATTCTTTAACAAACAAGCGATAGTCATTGGCCCTACTCCACCTGGAACAGGTGTAAGTGCCTTTGCAACTTTTGAAACTTCATCAAATGCAACGTCACCCACTAAACCATTTTCAGTTTTATTAATTCCAACATCAATTACAATTGCATCTTTTTTAATCCAGTCGCCTTTTACAAGTTCTGGAATACCAACAGCTGCAACTATAATGTCTGCTTCTAAACATTCAGCTTTTAAATCTTTTGTTCGTGAATGTGTAATTGTAACCGTACAGTTTTCTTTAAGAAGAAGTTGTGCCATTGGTTTACCATTTAAATTTGATCTTCCTACTACAACTGCTTTTTTACCACTTAAGTTTGGTTCAATTTTTTTAATCATCAAATAACATCCAAGAGGAGTGCAAGGCACTGAACTTTCATAACCTGAAGATAAGTTGCCCACATTCATTGGATGAAAACCATCAACATCTTTTGATGGGGTAATTGTTTCAATTACTTTTTGTTTATCAATATGTTTTGGGAGTGGAAGTTGAACTAAAATTCCCGAAACACTCTCATCATTATTTAATTCTTCAATTTTTTCTAAAACAGTCTTTTCTTCAACTGTATCTGGATATCTTATAACTTCAGATTTTAAACCTACTTCGTTTGCTGATTTTTCTTTATTACGGACATAAATTTGGCTTGGAGCCATATCTCCAATTAGAATTACTGTTAAGCCTGGAACCTTATTATATTTGGTTTTTAACTCGGTTACTTCTTGTTTAAGCTCTTCTCTAAGTTCTGCTGCTGCTTTTTTTCCATCTATTAAAATCATAAATATTTCCTAAAAAATCATTGGAGCAATGTACAGCTTCATACACATTTCAATAAACCAAATCAATAAAAGAAGAATTATTGGTGAAATATCTAAAGATCCCAAGTTTGGCAGAAAACGTCTAATTCTATATAAAATTGGGTCTGTTAATCGATATGTCATTTCTAAAATTGAATAAACAAATCTATTTTGAGTATTTAGAACATTAAAAGCAATCAACCAGCTTATTAGAACGTTTGCTATAACGACATAAGAATACAGTTTTAAAATTTGTAAAACTAAATAGAAAATCGCTATCATTTTTTCTCGATATAAATCGACTGACTTGGAAAAGCAAAAGCTGCTTTTTTATTTTCTACAATTTGTTTAATTTCGATTGCTAGTCTTTCTTTAACAGAAAGCATTTCATTCCAACTGTTAGTTTTTGTAAAACAACGAACGTACATATCAATAGAGCTATCAGAAAATTTATCAATTCTAACTGCTACACCAATGTTTACATCAAAATCTTCACTTTTATTAATGTAAGCTTCAATTTCATTTCTAATAGTCTTTAACTGATCAACTGTTGTGTCATACTGAAGAGTAATTATCCAACTTATCAACCAATTAGAAGTTTCGCTTACATTTACAACTGCATTTTCTGCAAATTGAAAGTTTGGAATAATTGCTAATGACTTATCAAATTTTCTGATTGTTGTTGATCTAAATCCAATCTTTTCAACAATCCCTTCTATAATGCCCTCAACAGCAATCCAATCACCTATCTTAAATCTTTTCTCAACTAATACTAAAATTCCTGAAATTAAATTTTTAAATAAATCCTGAGCACCTAATGCAACTGCCACACCAAATAAACCAAGTCCTGCAATAATTGGTCCTATCTTTATTCCCCATAATTCTAAAACTGCCGCAAGCCCTAATATAAAAATTAAAATTTTAAGAGATTTAATTATCCATCCAATTAACTCTCTGGTTAAAAGTTTATCAAGTCCACTCAAAATATATGAAATCGGTTCAATGATTTGGTGAATAACCCAAAATATCAATATGGTAATTAACGTTCTGTTAATAGTATCAACAACCTCTCGACCCTCAATTGAAAAAGTCATATAATAACTTGCAATAAAAAAACCAAGAACAATTGGTAAAAATCTTGCAGGACCTTCAAGAGCGTTAACGAAAGTATCATCAAGTTTATTGGTTGTTCTCTTAGATATAATTTCTAACTTTTTAATTATAAGTTTAGAGATTAATCCTCTAAAAATTAAGAAAATAAAAAATATCCCAATTCCAATTAATATTTGAAAAATATCAACACCTAGAATTCCCTTTTTCCAAACAGACAAAAATATATCAGAAAAATTATTTATTATTTCCATAGCTAAATTTTATATAACAAAAACTCTTCTTCTCCAGGATTAAAAAGAAATATCTTCTTCCACTTAATTTCATTCAATATTGACGAGGTTTTCTCGCCAATGCACATTAAGTTGGTATTCATCCAAAGACTTTCGGACTGATGCATCTTAATAAAATTCAGTAAGCTTAAGGCGCTATTTTGAGAGTAAACATAAACCATATCGGGTATTTTAAGCTTCAATTCCTTTACAAACTCATCATCAAAACTTTGATTATGAGTAGTCCTATAATTTATAACCCTTTTAATATTATACCCCTCTCTTGATAGTTGGTGATCAAGATCAACTGAAACTGTTTCGCCACTTATATAAATTAAATTTCCTTCTTTCTGATTAAAATTTTGCAAAATTAGCTCTTTTAAGTTTTCTACATTACCTTCAGCCGCAATTACATTTTGAAAACCTACACTTCTAGCTTTTTTTTCAGTAGCACTACCTACACAGAAACAAAGAAGATTTTTATCAATACTTTTTAAATCTAAAAACTTAATAGAATTTGCACTTGTAAAAATAATACCTTTAAAATCTAAAGAATTAATCTGCTCATAATCTACCTTGTCAATATTTAACAATGGAATATGAGAAACTTGATGTCCTAATGATTTAAATTTTATAATCATTTCTGTACAATCATCTAAAGGTCTAGTTAATAAAATGTGCATATTATCTTTTATAAGAATTATTTGATTTAGCTTTTAATATCTCTCCTACTTCTTTACCAAGAATTTTTGCATTTTCAATTTTTGAGGATTTTTTTTCATAAAATCTATTACTACCATCTAGAGAAAAAAGCTCTGCATCTAAAATAATTTCATTTCCTTCTATTACAGCATGAGCTCCAACAGCTGTTTCACAATCACCCTCTAAAGCTTTGAGAACATTTCTTTCTGTATGAGCTCTTATAGATGTTTCTTGGTTGTTAATTTTATCTAAAATTGAAATAACTTCTTCATCATTATTTCGACATTGAAGAGAGATAATTCCCTGTCCTGCACTTGGAATTAATTCTTCAGTTGAAAATATCTCAGCAACTTTATCCTCTATTGATAAAGATTTAATTCCTGCATAAGACAATATTATTGCATCATACAAACCATCATTTAGTTTATTAATTCTCGTATCAACATTTCCTCTTATAAGCTTACAATTAAGATCAGGTCTAATTTTTTTTATTTGAAATTCTCTTCGATAGGATGATGTTCCAATTATAGCTTTAATTTTTAGATCTTTGAGTTTTTTTTTATCTTTGGTTATTAATATTTCTCTTGGATCATTTCTTTCTAAAAATGTATCTGTTCTTAAACCATCAGTTTCAATTGCCGGCATATCTTTTAATGCATGAACAGCTATATCAATTTTTTTATCTTGAAGTTCTTTTTCTATGCTTGATGAAAATAAACCTTTTCCTCCAACTTCTGATAATCTTATATCTTGAACTTGATCTCCTTTTGTTGTTATTTCTTTAATTACAATATCTTCTTCATTTAAATCTGTATTTTGAATAATCTTATCCTTAGCATTTTGAGCATAAATTAATGCTAACTTGCTACCTCTTGATCCTATGATTATTTTACTCTTCATAAATAAATATATTTCTTACTTGTATTGAGATTGTACAATTAATAAAAACTATTTGAATGAGTAAAAAACCCTTAATTCTTGGAATTGAATCTAGCTGTGATGAAACGGCAGCATCAATAATTACAGAAAATGAACAAGGAATACCAATAGTTTTATCAAATATTGTTTCAAGTCAAGTCGATGTACATAAAGAATTTGGAGGAGTTGTGCCTGAATTAGCAGCAAGATCTCACATGGAAAAAATTGATTGGATTGTTCAAAAAGCAATTGATGACAGCGGACGAAAGATAGAGGAAATTGATGCGGTAGCTTCAACAGCTGGCCCTGGCCTTATAGTGTGCTTATCTGTTGGGCTTAGTTTTGGAAAAGCTTTTGCTTCTGCTTTAGAAAAACCATTCATTGCTGTTAATCACTTAGAGGGTCATGCCCTAAGCCCAAAACTAAATACAGAACTAAATTACCCATATTTACTTTTATTAATTTCTGGTGGACATTCCCAATTTTTAAATGTTCAAGGTTTAGGAAAATATAAGAGATTAGGAACAACTATTGACGATGCATTAGGTGAGGCATTTGATAAAACTGCTAAACTTTTAGAAATTGAATTTCCTGGTGGACCTCAAATAGAAATTTTAGCAGAAAAAGGTGATCCTGATAAATATGATCTACCCAAGCCAATTTTTAATAAAGGGGGATGTAACTTATCTTTTGCAGGTCTTAAAACAGCAATTTTGAGAATAACAAAAAATATCAAAACAGATCAAGAAAAATTTGATTTGGCTGCTTCTTTTCAAAAAACAGTTGAACAAATTTTATATAAAAAAACTAAGATAGCATTTAGTCAATTTGAAAAACAAAATGTCTCAAAAAAAAAAATATTTGTAGTTGCTGGAGGAGTGGCTGCTAATAAAAAAATTAGATCTATGTTAATTAATTTATGTAATGAAGAAAACTATCAAAGCATTTTTCCACCAATTGAATTTTGTGGGGACAATGCTGCTATGATTGCTATGGTTGGTTTAGAAAAATTTAAATTAAAACAATTTGATAATTTAAATCATCCAGCAAAACCAAGATGGCCTTTAGATGAAAAAGCTGCTTTTCTTAAAGGGGCAGGAGTACAATTGTAATGAAGTACTGGTTAATGAAATCAGAGCCTGACGTTTGGTCTATTGATCAACAAAAAAAAGCAGGCACTAAAGGAGCGCCCTGGGATGGTGTAAGAAATTATCAAGCTGCTAAAAATTTAAAAAGTATGAAGAAAGGTGATCTTTGTTTTTTTTATCACTCAAATATTGGAAAAGAGATTATTGGAATAGTGGAGGTAATCAAAGAAGCATACTTAGACAAAACTGATAAAACAGGCCGGTTTGTAGCTGTTACTGTAAAATTTAAGGAAAGATTATCCAAACCTATTACACTTGAAAGCATCAAAAAATCAAAGAAATTAAGCCATTTAGCGCTTATTAAACAAAGTAGATTATCTGTAATGCCGATAGATTCTAAAAGCTGGAAAATATTAAATAACATGAGTAAAATTTAATTATAAAAATTCCATGCCATTAAAAAAAAAGAAGAAAACCAAAGTTAAAAAAAAAGTTACAAAAAAGGTAACAAAAAAAACTAAGGTTAAAAAAAAAATTACCAAGAAAGTTGTTAAAGAAAATTCAAAAGAACTAATTATAAAAACAAAACCTCAATGGGTTAAAAATAGTCTAGCTTCCAAAAGCAAATATCAAGATAAATACTCAAAATCTATAAAAAATAATGATGAGTTTTGGAAAAAAGAGGGAAAAAGAATTACTTGGATCAAACCATACAAAAAAATTAAAGATGTAAAATATAGTACTAAAGAAGTAAAAATCAAGTGGTTCCAAGATGGAACTTTAAATGCTTCGGCTAATTGTATTGATAGACATTTAAAAGATAAGAAAGATAAAACTGCTATAATTTGGGTTGGAGACGATCCTAAAGATAATCTGAAAATATCTTATAAGCAACTACATGAAAAAGTTTCTAAAGCAGCAAATGGTTTAAAAAAATTAGGAATTAAAAAAGGAGACAGAGTAACAATTTATTTAACAATGATTCCTGAGCTTGCTATTTTAATGCTTGCATGTGTTCGTATCGGTGCAGTTCATTCTATTATTTTTGGTGGTTTTTCAGCAGACTCCATTTCAGGAAGGGTAAATGATTGTGAGTCTGAATATATAATTACAGCAGACGAGGGTGTCAGAGGAGGCAAAACTATCCCTCTAAAATATACAACTGACGAAGCATTAGAAAGTTGTCCTAATGTTAAAAAGTGTATTGTTGTTAAACGAACAGGAAATTATATCAACTGGGATCATTCAAGAGATGTTTGGTATCATGATTTAATTAAAGATGTTTCAAAACATTGTGAACCAGAAGAAATGAACGCAGAAGATCCATTGTTTATTTTATACACTTCAGGTTCGACAGGAAAACCTAAGGGAGTTTTGCATACAACAGGTGGTTACATGGTGTATGCCTCAATGACTCATCAATATATTTTTAATTATAAACCAAAAGATATCTACTGGTGTACAGCTGATATTGGCTGGGTAACAGGTCATAGTTATATAATTTATGGACCCCTAGCAAATGGAGCAACAACAATAATGTTTGAGGGCATTCCAAACTATCCAAGCAGTTCGAGATGGTGGCAAATTATTGATAAATATAAAGTGAATACTTTTTATACAGCCCCAACAGCAATCAGAGCTTTAATGCGTGAAGGAGACAAGCCTGTAAAAAAAACTTCAAGAAAATCATTAAAATTATTAGGTACAGTTGGTGAACCAATTAACCCTGAAGCGTGGATGTGGTATTACAAAACTGTAGGAAATTCTAAATGCCCAATTGTTGATACATGGTGGCAAACAGAAACTGGCGGTATAATGATTGCTCCTCAAACTGGAGCAATTGATTTAAAACCTGGCTCAGCAACTAAGCCATTTTATGGCATTAAGCCTGTACTTGTTGATAAAAAAGGTTTGGAAATAAAAGGTCCTGGAGAAGGACGGCTATGCATTGCTCAATCTTGGCCAGGACAGATGAGAACTGTCTACGGAGATCATCAAAGATTTATTGATACATATTTTTCACAGTTTAACGGTAAATACTTTACAGGTGATGGATGTAGAAGAGATAAAGACGGATATTATTGGATAACAGGAAGAGTTGATGATGTAATTATTGTGTCTGGTCACAATCTTGGTACAGCTGAAATAGAAAGTGCATTTGTTGCTCATCCAAAAGTTGCTGAAGCAGCTGTTGTTGGTTACCCTCACGACATAAAGGGTAATGGACTTTATTGCTATGTAACATTGAATGTAGGTGAAAGAGAAACAGGTGATCTTGAAAGAGATTTAAAGCTTTGGGTTAGAAAACAAATTGGACCATTAGCTACTCCTGATCTAATTCATTTTACCCCTGGACTTCCAAAAACAAGATCGGGTAAAATAATGAGAAGAATTTTAAGAAAAATTGCAGCTAATGAACATGGCCAATTAGGTGATACAACAACCTTAGCAGATCCAAGTGTGGTTGAGAGTTTAGTAGAAAATAGAAAAAATATCTAAAATTCTATTAACTTTTCAAATTCTTGTTTAACAATATCCCATTTTAAAATCATAGAATTTAATACAATTTTTCGGTCTAAAGATTTTAGCTCTTCAGCTATAGGAGCCCACTTGTATAATGAAAGTGCGCTTGGATTAAATGGAAGATCTTTATAGTAGATTTCCCAATTTAAATTTTGGAATCTTTCATTAAAACTTTTTTTTGCCTCTTCAATTATACCTAGTGGCATCTTATTTGAAGTCTCATCATCTAAAATTTTAAAAAAAATTTCTTTAGCTTGATTTATGTCTTGATAATTATGATTTACTTTTAGATATGAAAAAGTAAAAAAAGTTAAATCTTGGAGTGCTATAGAATAAATGTTCCATTTAGCTAAATTAACAGATGACATGAACTCATCATTATCAAAATGAAGAACATATCTAGTTCCCATTCGAGTTTTTAAATAACTATACAGAGTAACCTGTGATACCCATGCAGATTTTGTTTGAATAAATGTTTCAAGTTCGTCTAAATTTTTAATTTTTTTTTTAGGTATAAATGCTTTGAACAAAGCAAATAAATAAACTTTAAAATCTTTTAATGATAAATCTTTCCAAGATAATTTATATTTTTGCATAAAATTATTGTTTGTGACAATTATATCTCAAAAAAGTAAGTAAATAAGCACCTATTATGAACAATTTTCATCTTTTAAAAACTCTTAGAATGGTTAAGGTTTTAATTAGTTATAACTAAAAGAGAGGTATAAATGTCAAACGCACAAAAACACTGGGAAAAATCCAGGTCATTGTTATGGATAACATTGATAATCTGGGCTATTTTCTCAATGGGCATCTTCCTTTTTGGAGCTGAAATGAATGAGGTTACTGGACCTTTTGGATATCCATGGACATACTGGTTTACATGTCAAGGATCTCTTGGAATTTTCGTAATCTTAATTTTCTGGTTTGCTAATAGGCAAGAGAAAATTGATGAAGAGTTCGGCTTTAATGAAAGAGGAGATGACTAATGATTAAAGGTAAATTTATAGACAATTTGCCAAAAGTTTACGGAATCTATACTGGAGGTTTTATAGGTTTCATAATCTTAATGGCAATTGGTGAGCAGATGGGTATGACTGCTAAAGCAATAGGTGTTGCTTTTGTAGCTTTTACAATATTCATCTATGCATTAATCGGTTATCTATCAAGAACAGCACAAGCAGATGCATATTACGTAGCAGGTAGGCAGGTGCCAACTGTATTTAACGGAATGGCAACAGCAGCAGACTGGATGTCTGGTGCTTCATTCGTTGCAATGGCAGGAGGTATTTACTTTAAAGGTTACGGTTATATGGCTTTACTTGTTGGTTGGACAGGTGGTTACATATTAGTTGCAACTTTATTAGCACCATACTTAAGAAAATTTGGATGTTATACAGTTCCAGATTTTATAGGTACAAGATACGGTGGTAATTTAGCAAGACTACTTGCAGTAATAGTTTTAACTGTTGCTTCATTTACTTATGTAACTGCACAGATTAACGCTACAGGTACCATTGCGGCAGTTGCTCTAGATATCGACTTTAAATACGCTGTTTATGTTGGACTTATAAGTATTTTACTTTGTTCAATGTTAGGGGGTATGAGAGCGGTAACTTGGACACAAGTTGCACAATATATCGTACTAATTATAGCTTACTTACTTCCAGTATTCTGGATCAGTAACAAAATGGGAGCAGGTTTCTTTCCTCACTTTATGTTAGCTGATGAAGTGGCTAGAATTGGTGAATTAGAACAACAGTTTGGGTTTATTAAGAACTCTGCTGCTGATCTAGCAACGGTACCTAAAGGGTTAGCTGGAATAACTAAAGCACACGCTGCAGTAAACGCAACGCCTTGGGCATTTATTTCATTAGCATTGGCAATGATGATGGGAACAGCATCTTTACCACACGTGATGATGAGATACTTTACTACACCAAGCGTAAAAGCTGCTAGAAAATCAGTTGGTTGGTCACTATTCTTTATCTTCCTTCTGTATTCTTCTGCGCCAATGTTAGCAACACTATCTAAACTATCGTTGATTGATCCGACTTTATCAACAGGTATTATCGGTAAATCATTTGCTGAAGTTCAATCAATTGATTGGTTCCAAAACTGGAATCAAGCAAACTTGATGTTCATCAGTGACTTTAACGGTAATGGAACTCTTGAGTTAAACGAGTTTTTCATGGGTGGTAAAGCGGTTGTGTTAGCAACACCAGAAATAGCTGGATTACCATATGTAATCTCAGGTCTGGTTGCTGCTGGAGGTATGGCTGCTGCCATGTCAACAGCCGATGGTTTGATCCTAGCAATTGCGAATGCAATCTCTCATGACGTTTATTACAAAATGATTGATCCAAAAGCGGAGACTGCAAAAAGACTACTAGTTGCAAGGGTGTTACTTGTAATAATTGGTTTTGCTGGAGCAACTATTGCTGCAATGGAGATTCAAGGTATCTTAGGTTCAGTTATCTGGGCTTTTGACTTTGCAATGTCTGGTTTATTCTTCCCACTTGTACTTGGTGTATGGTGGAAGAGAGCTAACAGAGAAGGTGCTATTGCTGGTATGGCTTTAGGTCTTGCTTCTTCTATTTGGTACCTAGTTTGGGTACGAACTGGCGGAAGTGGATTCTTAGGACTTACTCAATTAACATTTGGTATCTTCGGAGCTGGTGTTAGTTTGATTGCTATGGTTGTGGTGAGTTTAATGACTCAAGAGCCAGATAAAGCTACTCAAAAAATGGTTGATGAAGTTCGTGTACCAAGCGGTAGAACCGTTACTGGTAAATAGAACCATCAAATCTTAATTTAGGGGCGATTAATTTCGCCCCTTTTAATTCAATCTTTTTTCCAATATAAATTTCATAATGTCAGCAAACTTTCATCCTCTAGTTTATTTTATTGATTATCTATTTGGTGTAATCATGTGGACATTAATAGGAAGAGTCGCAATGAATATTTTTCAAAAAGAAGACTCTGAATTCTTTTTTATGAAAATATTTGTAAAATATACTAATCCGCTAATAAAACTTTTTAAGCCTATAACCCCATCTTTCATTATAGCGCCTCTAGTTCCATTGTATGTTGCATGGTTCTTTTACATGATTAGATTTTACTTTATGCCTTGGGTCTTGGGCTATTCTGTAATGGGGATGTTGTCCTTTCCTCTAGAAAGTGAAATTTCAAGACAAATTTACCAATTATTTAATTCAATTAAATTTTAAAAATTGATACTAGTAGATCTAGTAATCAATGAAAAAAATACAAATTTCACCATCAATCTTATCTGCTGATTTTAGTCAATTAGGTAATGAAATTAAAAGGCTTGAAGAAGGTGGTGCAGATATGATTCATGTAGATGTCATGGATGGTCATTTTGTTCCCAATTTAACTATTGGACCCCCAGTAATTAAGGCATTGAAAAAACATTGTTCAATTAAATTTGATGTTCATCTAATGATAGCTCCTGTTCATAAATATATTGAAGCTTATTCAGATGCTGGTGCTGATATTATTACAATCCATCCTGAAGCAACTGATAATTTAGAAAACTCTATTTTGAAAATTAAAAGTTTGAATAAAAAAGTTGGCCTTTCACTTAACCCTGAGTCTAAAATTGATTTAATTAGACACTATCTTGAAAAAATAGATTTAGTTTTAATAATGAGTGTAAATCCTGGATTTGGAGGCCAAAAATTTATGCCTGAAGTTCTTGATAAAGTTAAGCAACTTAAAGAAATTCAATCTGGTGATAATATAGATTTTGATATCGAAATTGATGGGGGAATTAATTTTGACAATTGTCAATCTGCTATCGAGGCTGGTGCCAACATACTTGTTTCTGGCACAACTGTATTTAAAAGTAATAATGGAGATATAAAAAAAAATATTAATTTATTAAAATTAAAATAAGTTAATGATCATTAAAAATTTAATAGTTAGTTTAGTCCAATTTTATTTTGATTTAAAAGCAAGTTTAAAAAAATTTTATCAAAACACTAGTTTTTACGATAAAAAAATATCTAAAACTAAAGATATTACTTTTGATTACAAGCCAAGTCCTTACTTATTATCTTCAATAGTCAAATATCAGAAAAAAAAATATAAAATTGAAGACTTTGCTTTAGAAACTATTTGGCAAAATAATTTAAAATATGAAGAATATGAAAAGTTAAATAATTTTTTTTGGTTTTTTAGTTTAGATTTAAAATCTTCAAAAAAAACTACTCAATCAATTATTAATAATTGGATTAACAGGAATGATCGTTATAATCCAAAAAGTTGGGATTTTGATATCACTTCTAAAAGAATAATTTCCTGGCTATCAAATCATCAATTGACTTATGAAAATTGTGATGAAGATTTTAAAAAAAAATTTAACCTAAGTATTCAAAAACAAACAAATCACCTATTAAATGAAATAAAAAATTTAAATGAGGTTGAAAATAAAATTATTGGATGCGCAGCTGTTATTTTAACAGGCTTAGCTTATCAAAATAATAATGATTATCTTGTAAATGGTTTAAATCTTTTAAAAAAAATTATTAAATCTTCAATTAATAATCAAGGATTTCCAAAATCTAGAGATATTAAACAACTTATTTTTTACTTAAAATATTTTATTATAATAAGAGAATGGTTTAAAGAGTCTCAAAATACAATTCCAGAATATATAGATGAAACAATATATTATCTTGGTCAAAGCTATGCATTTATATGGCAAAATATTAATCATGATATTTTGTTTAACGGTAACTACATTTCAAACAATCATGAGTTTGATCAGTATCTTAAAAGATTTGGATATGTATTTAAAAATGAAAATAAAGAACTTGCAGGCTATGTAATTCTTAAAAATAAAAGAATTATATTAACAATGGATATTGGAGACAGTCCAAATAATAATTTTTCTAAATCTTACCAGGCTGGTGCACTTTCATTTGAGATTATTTCAAATGGTAAGAAATTGATAACTAATTCTGGTTATTTTGTTAATAAAGATAATAAGTTAAATAAACTTTCGAAAAGTTCTGCGTTACACAACACTTTAATAATTGAAGACCATTCTTCTTGTGATTTTAAAAAAATAAATAAATCAAATCTAATTATTGAAAAAGGTATAAATATAAATAAAAAAAATATTGTATTTGAAGATAATTATTGGAAAATATCTGCTTCGCACGATGGTTACTTAAAAAAGTTTAAATCAATACATGAAAGAGAGGTTGAATTTTACCCAGAACAAATGAAATTTGTTGGTTTTGATAAATTATCAAGAAAAGATACGTCCAAAAATATTAAATTTGATATAAGGTTTCATCTAGATCCAAACACCAAAGTAATGAAGACACAGGACAATAAATCAATTCTTATAGAATTAGAAGATGAAGGTTGGAAATTTAATTGTGATAATTTTGATATAAATATTGATAATGGATTATATTTAGGTATTAAAAATTCATACAAGGAAAATCAAAACATATGTATATCAGGAATAAGTACAGTAGATAATCAGACAGTAAAATGGGAAATTACTAAGCTATAATGAAAAAAATACAAACAGCTCTTATTTCAGTCTCCGATAAAAAAAATTTAAAGCCTCTCTTAAACTCATTAAAAAAGAATAATATAAAAATTATTAGTTCAGGTGGTACCTATAAAGAAATTAAAAAATTAAAATTTGAATGTCTAGAAGTTTCAGAGTTTACCAGTTCACCAGAAATATTAGAAGGTAG
Organism: Pelagibacteraceae bacterium AG-390-L03; assembly: GCA_003279685.1. Classification (GTDB taxonomy): domain Bacteria; phylum Pseudomonadota; class Alphaproteobacteria; order Pelagibacterales; family Pelagibacteraceae; genus Pelagibacter. The sequence continues at coordinate 394,970 of QCHA01000001.1, forward strand.
AGTCAAAACTCTTCATCCTAAAATTCATGCAGGGATCTTAAATAAAAGAAAAAACAAAACTCACCTAAAAGATCTTAAGAAAAACAATTTTGAAAATATAGATTTAGTTATTGTGAACTTTTATCCATTTGAAGAAACACTAAGAAATACAAATAATCATAACAAAATAATTGAAAATATTGATGTGGGTGGACCAACAATGGTGAGATCTGCTGCTAAAAATTATAAAGATGTAACCGTTATTACCTCATCAAATCAATATAAAGAACTAATTGATGAATTAAAAATAAATAAAGGTTTTACTTCATTAAAATTTAGGGAAAAATTATCTAGAATTGCTTTTACTGAAACCGCTTATTATGATTCTGTTATTTCTGAATATTTTAATAAGAAAGACAAAATAAATTTTCCAAAAAAAATGGTTTATCATGCTAATCTTATAGAGAATCCACGTTACGGGGAAAATCCGCATCAAGAAAGTGGTATATATTCAAAAAATAATTCTATGGAAATAAATCAAATTCATGGGAAGCAATTAAGTTACAATAATTACAATGACATACTCTCAGCTTTAACTATTTCTAAATCGCTTCCAAAAAATATTGGAACAGTAATAGTAAAACATGCAAATCCTTGCGGGGTTTCAATAAATAAAGATCATCTTAAAAGTTATAGATCTGCATTAGCAAGTGATCCTATAAGTGCATTTGGAGGAATTGTGTCATGTAATTTTAAAATTAAAAAAAATGTAGCAATAGAATTAAATAAACTGTTTCTGGAAGTGATTATTTCAAACGGTTTTGATAGTGAAGCGCTTAAATTATTAAAGAAGAAAAAAAATTTAAGATTAATTGATGCAACTAATTATTCTTTCAATGAAAAATTAAAATTTATATCATCAAATAAAGAATTATTAGTACAAACTGAAGATTTAAAAAAATTCAATAATAAAGATTTTAAAATTGTATCCAAGAGAAAACCAAATCCAAAACAAATGAAGGATCTCATTTTTGCATTTAATATCTGTCGATATGTAAAGTCTAACGCTATTGTACTTGCAGTCAATGGTACAACAGCAGGTATCGGTTCTGGTCAACCAAGTCGTTTGGATAGTTGTCAAATTGCAATAGATAAAATGAAAAAATTTATTAGCAATGAAGACGAGGTTGTTGCGGCGTCAGATGCATTTTTTCCATTTGTTGATGGTATTGAAAAACTAGTTCAATCAGGTGTTACTGCGGTCATACAGCCTTCTGGATCTATTCGAGACAAGGAAATAATTAATTTTGCTAACGAGACAAATACAATTTTAGTTTTTTCAAAAACTAGACATTTTAGACATTGATTAGTTGATCTATTTTTGCAGCTAAAATAAAATCATTTTCTGATAAACCCTCAATAGCATGAGTTGTAATTTTTATTTCCGCATAACCCCAACCAAATGAAATGTCTGGATGATGCCCTTCATTTTCTGAAATTTCCCCAACTTTATTAATAAAGCTCTGACTATCTAAAAAATTTTTAAAGTTAAATTTTTTATTTAAAAAAAATACTTTTTTTTCATCCTTAAAAATGTTCCAACCATCAACTTTTTTTTGATATTTGTGAATTTCAGATATATCAAAAGGTAAAACTCCCCCCTCACAAGGAACACATTTTTTATTTAAAAGATCACTCATACTTGCATTTTGGAGCGGGCAAAGGGGGTCGAACCCTCGACCTTCTCGTTGGCAACGAGACGCTCTACCACTGAGCTATGCCCGCTTATTCATTCAGATATGAAAATAGAAGCTTTTTGTAAATTTAGCAAGGAATAATGTGTGAATAGTCTCAGGAACATTAAGATTTTTCATATGATAATTCCTCTAATTTTTTTTTAAAAATATTATTTAATTTATCTTTAAGATCATCATTTAAAATTATTTTCCAATTATTATTTGGACCTAAATTAAAAAAAGGAATTTTTTTGCCTCCACCTTTTGCTATAGGTGCTTCAGAAAAACCTTCATTTTTTTCTTTATTTTTCAATTTTGAAAATGTTGTTGAGCCAATGGCATTTTTAATTTTATTCTTATTTATCTTTTCTATGCTGATAGTAGTCTGGTTAATAAAAGTAATTACTTCAGTTAATACTTTGTAAGTTTGATTTAGTAAATCCTCATATCTAATTATCTTAATTGGTATTTTTTTTTGAATTTTCCATGACTCAAAATTTGTGTCCCATGAACTAATAAATTGAAAATCACTATACCCATCTTTTTCAAACTTATTAACATCATATATGTATTGGTTTTTATTTGTTATCCATTTAAATGCCTGATCATCATTCATTTCATAAAAGTTTTTAAGTGAAGTAATCACATTTCTTGGGTCTCTAACAACATAAATACAACCGATAGAGTTATCTTTATTAGTAAAATCAAAATTATTTAATGCCCCAAATGCATTATGAGTTTTAAAAAATCTTAATTTTTTATCTTGATTAATTTTTTCTTGAGCTTTTATCCAAAATTTTATTGTATCTGTAACAACTTTAGGGTCATAATTGAATTCATTAAAAAATTTTTTTTGTGGAAATTGATCAATATTTTTTAAAACACTTTCATCATAAAAACCATCTTTAGTATAATAATATGATGATAGTAAAATTCTAAGCCACGTATTTCCACTTTTAGGATAAGATGTAATCCAAAATATCATTGTATAAATATTATAGATGATTAATATTAGTTTTAATAATTTATTTAAATGAAAAATTTACCTAATATTTTGCCTATTTTTCCTCTTAGCAATTTTATAATATTTCCAAAAACCGCTGTCCCATTAAATATATTTGAACCAAGATATATAGATATGATAAATGACAGTATGAAATCCAATAAACTTATTGGAATGATTCAGCCAAAAAAAGTAAACGATGATTTAACTCCTCCTGTTTTACACAACATTGGCTGTCTTGGAAAAATAACGAGTTTTAAGGAAACTGAAGATGGAAGGTATTTGATAGAGTTAAAAGGTTTAATTAGATTTGAAGTTATAAAAGAAATTAAGTCTAACAAAAAATATAGAGAATATAGTGTTGATTTTAAACGTTTTGAAGATGATCTTAATGACGAAAAAGAACAACTTAAATTTTCTGACCTAGAATTAATTTTTAAAGATTTGAAAACATTATTTGAAAAAAGAGGTTTTATAATAAATTGGAAAGAACTTGAAAAACAAAGTTTAGATGAGACAATTAATGCTTTAGCAATGGCCTCACCATTCTCGTTAGAAGAAAAACAAGTCTTATTAGAAGCGGAAAACCTTAATATAAGAAAAAACAAAATAGCTGAGATTTTAACTACTTATACATACGATATTTTTGACAACACAACTCTTCAATAAGCTAAAATAAAACGCCTCTATCTGCAATTGTAGTAAACATTTTATTTATAGGCGGATAGTTGCCAATGAGTTTAACTGACTTACTTAAAAAATTAGTTTTCATTTTTCTCTCTATATTAAAAAATTCATGAATTAGATCTACACCATTAGAAAAAATAAAGTTTTTATGTCTTAATTTTTTTTGAAATTCTGAATTGATAGAGCTATCTAATGACAAACCAAGATCCAACTTTTTTTTAATGATCTCTGAAAGAATTTTTATATCTCTAATTGTCATATTAAATCCTTGGCCAGCAAGGGGATGAACCTTGTGCAACAAATCTCCGAATGCTAAAATATTATCATGATAATAAGATCTTAAATTTAATGATTTTAACTCAAATCTATTAATTTTATCTATATTTCTAATTTTATATTTAAAATTTTTATCTTTTATTAGTTGCTCTATATTTTCTCCTCTTCGATTATTCGAGTTATGAACTGAGTATACAATAGAAGTTTCTTTATTTGAAATTGGTAAAAAAGCTAAAGGTCCTTTTTTTGTAAAAATTTGAGAAGCTGTATCATTTTCAATTTGATCATGTGTAATAATAGTTGTATATGCATTACTGTTATATTTTTTAGTTATCTTTTTACTAAAATATCGAGTTGTAATAAAATTAGATGGATCACAATTTACTATAAGTTCATATTTATTCAAAAAATGAAAGTTTTTTACATTTGAAAATCTTGATCTAAAAAATTTATTTTTTGATAAATCTTTCTCAAGTAATTTATATAATTCAAAATTTTTAAGAATTGAAAAAAGTTGGTCGTTATTAGTTTTGAAATCAATTATTTTTTCTCTATTTAAATTTTCTGAAAATATTTCTATTCTTTTTAATTTCCAAATAAGTTTTTCAATATTAATTATATTACTATTAAAAAAATCAATATTATTCTTTGAAATTCCAATTGTTCTAAGATCAGTAATTTTTAAATTTTTTTTGTTAAAAAATACATCAACATCAATTTCATAATTAACAAGCGCCTTAGCCAATGTCAGGGCTGTCAAACCACTACCAAGTATACAAACTGTCATAATATTTTTAATTTTAACAATAAAAATTAGATGATACAAAGTGATTAAATTGATTCATTTATATGAATATTAAAAAAATAGCTAATTCATTGCTTAATTTCGCCATTAAAAGATTGGCAGAAATATTTGGTATTTTAATTTCTCTAACAGGCGCAATGTTATTTTTGGCACTAATAACTTATTCGCCCAATGATCCAAATTTCATTTTTCCTGAAAATACAAAGATTGAAAACTTAATGGGTTTTCAGGGTAGTTTTGTATCTGATTTATTTTTTCAATCAGTTGGATTAATATCCTACTTAATTCCTTTTACGCTTTTATTTACAGGTATTAACATTTTAAATACAAAAGATTTTTTTTTATTTATTGAAAATAATTTTTTTGTAATTTTATATTTAATATTTGGAACACTTTTTTTTAATCATTATTATTCTGATACATATGCTCTTTACATAAATGGTAATAGTGGATTTGTTGGAGATTATCTAGGTCAAACATTTCTTAAATCTATAATATTAATAAATGAGAGTATTTTTTTTTATACTTTAATTTTAATTATTATAATTTTATTTTTAATTAGTATTAATTTTAGTCCAAGAAATTTTTTAATATTTATTAAAAAAATTTTAAATTTTTTTAATAAAAATGATAAAAAAAATTATACAGATAAAAGTGAAATAATTAGTGAATACATACCACAAGATCAAATAAAAAACCTTATTCAGGAAGATTTGCCTTTTATAAAAAGCGAAAATAAGTCAGAAACAAAAATTAGATTCAAACTACCAAATCTTGAATTACTAAAAATTCCTACTAAAAAAGAAAGAGAAAATTTTGAAAAAAATGAAACACATGATCCAGAATTTTTAGAAAAGATACTGATGGATTTTGGTGTTAGTGGAAATATTAAAAAAGTTAGTCATGGGCCTGTGGTTACTCTTAATGAGTTTGAGCCTGCAGCTGGAGTAAAAGTTTCTAAAATAATAAATTTATCAGATGATATAACAAGAAATACAAGTTCTGAATCTGCTAGGATAGCAACAATACCAGGAAGTAATACCATTGGGATAGAGCTTCCAAACAACATAAGAGAAAATGTTTATTTAAGTGAAATTTTGGCTAACGCTGACTTCAAGAAAAAAGATATTAAATTGCCAATAGCGCTTGGTAAAAATATTTCTGGTAAACCAGTTGTTGGCGACTTAGCTTCTATGCCTCATCTTCTTATTGCAGGAACCACAGGATCAGGAAAGTCAGTTTGTATCAATACAATTATTTTATCTCTTCTTTATCGGCATACACCTGATAAATGTAAATTTATTTTAATTGACCCAAAGATGCTTGAACTATCAACGTATGAGGGTATTCCACATTTACTTTGTCCAGTAATTACCGAAGCTAAAAAAGCTGCCTCTGTTCTCGGTTGGGTCGTTAAAGAAATGGAAAGCAGATATAGATTAATGACAAAAGAAGGTGTTAGAAACATTGATGGATATAATGCTAAGCATAAACTTCCTATGCCTTATATAGTTGTTGTCGTTGACGAAATGTCAGATTTAATGTTAGTTGCCGGTAAAGAGATTGAAAATTATATTCAAAAATTATCTCAAATGGCTCGAGCTGCTGGAATTCATATAATAATGGCAACTCAAAGACCAAGTGTAGACGTCATTACTGGCACCATAAAAGCTAATTTTCCAACTAGAATATCTTTTCAAGTTACATCAAAAATTGACAGTAGAACTATTCTTGGAGAACAGGGGGCTGAACAGTTACTGGGTAAAGGGGATATGCTTTATATGTCATCTGCTAATAGAATAGTAAGAATACATGCACCATTTGTATCAGATAATGAAATTGAAAAAATTAACAATTCTTTGAGAAATCAAGCTGAACCGGATTATATAGACGAGATATTAAACTTTGCAGATGAAAAGGAGATTGGCGATAGTCAAAGTCAAGGTGATAAAGACGAATTATATCAACAAGCATTAGAAATAATTAGATCAGAAGGTAAAGCCTCAACTTCATTTTTACAAAGAAAACTTCAAATTGGATATAATCGAGCTGCAAGAATTATTGATATGATGGAAGCTGATGGAATTGTCAGTAAAGCAAATCATGTTGGTAAAAGAGATGTTCTTTAATGCTTAAATACTATTTTATTTTTATTTTTTTTATTTTATTTTCTAACACTCAGGCAAGTAATAAAAATAAAATAATAGAAAATTTGCAGAATACAAAAAACTTAAGTTTTAAGTTTGAACAAAATATCAATGGAAAAGTAGAAAATGGAAATTGTATAATTCAATATCCAAAGAAAATTTATTGTAAATATATTAAAAATAATAAAATCTTAGTTTCCAATGGTAAATCCTTAGTGATTAAAACTAGAACTAGCTTTTATAGATACCCCTTAAAAAAAACACCACTAAATTTAATATTAGATAAAAATTTTTTAATCAAAAAAATAGGCGATTTAAAAGAACAAATATTAGATAAGACTTATATAAATTTTGAAATAGTAGAAAATGATAATGAAATAAATATTTTTTTTGATGATCAAACATTTAATTTAATTGGCTGGCAGACTAAAGATGTTTATCAAAATATTAATGTTACTTACCTTTACTCTATTCAGATAAATCAAAAAGTTGATAAAGATTTGTTTAAACTACCTAAACAAAACTAAATTCTAATAGTTTCAGTTTTATATATTTTCATTCCTCTAGCTAAATAATTGTTTAAAGCATTTTTGTGATCTAGAGAGCACGTATGAACCCAAACTCGATTAGTATTTTCTTTGAAAGATTTCTGAATTGCTTTTGATAATAAATATGATCCGAGTTTTTTATTTTGAAATTCTTCTAATAGCCCAAAATAAGCAATTTCTACTTCTTTTTTCTCATAATGAGATATCAATTCAAAGAAGCCAGCAAAATCATCTTTAAATTTTAACACATATGTTTTAACTTTTTCATTAGAAACATAATCTATCCATTGAGTTTCGGTCCAAACTAATCGATCAATCCATTTATGTTTTTTTCCAATATTTTTATAAAAAAATTTATTTAATTGAAAATTAATTGGATTTAACAAATTTAAAGAATAATCCTTGGTAGGTTCAATAACTTCATTCAGATCTTGAATAGAATTGATTTCTAAATAATTTCTTTGGACTTCTTCTGTCACTCAACCATTTTTCCAACTTTTTCACCTCCAAATAAATGAAAGTGTAAGTGTGGAACCTCTTGACCACCATCATCACCTATATTGGCTAGTGCTCTATAGCCTCTGCCTACTTCTGTTGAAATACCTAGCTTTTTGGCTACTATATTTATACCTCTAATCAACCCAACTATTTCTTCTTTAGACGCATTTGAACTAAATTCATCCAGATCAACATATTTTCCTTTTGGAATGATTAAAGCATGAATTTTTTTCTGAGGATTAATATCATGAAAAGATAAAACAAAATCATCTTCATAAATTTTGTTACAAGGTATCTCTCCTCTTAAAATTTTTGCAAATATATTACTATCGTCATAACTCATTTTTTTCTTTTTTCTAATTCCTGCATCACTTCTTCAATTTTAACATCATTGGCTTCTAGGTACATTAACAAGTGATAAAATACATCTGCTGCTTCATGTATTTTATTTGTATCTTCCTCTATAGCTTCAATTAATTCATCAATTTCTTCTAATACCTTAGCTTTACTTAACACTTTATCTGTAAGTAGCTTATTTGTGTAAGATCCTTCTACAGGTACTGATTTTCTTTCTCTAGCGAGCTTTATTAAATTTTCTAATGTATTAAGCATATTAAATTCTAACAGGAATCCCTTTTAAATCCAAATATTCCTTAGCCTCTTTTACTGAATATTTTCCATAGTGAAATATTGATGCAGCTAAAACAGCGCTTGCATTTCCTAATTTAATTCCATCAACTAAATGATCTAAATTCCCTACTCCACCAGAAGCAATTACAGGAATATTTACTTTGGAAGATATCTTTGACATTAATTCAATATCGTAACCAACTTGAGTGCCATCTCTATCCATTGAAGTTACTAGTAGCTCTCCAGCACCGCTATTTTCCATTTTTTCTGCAAATTCTATCGCATCAATCCCTGTATTATTTCTTCCACCATGAGTAAAAATTTCCCAATTATTAGAATTTTTTTTTGCGTCTATTGCAACAACAATACATTGTGAACCAAATTTTTTAGAACTTTCTGCTACTACTTCAGAGTTTTGAACTGCTGCTGTATTAATTGACACCTTATCTGCTCCACAGTTTAGCAGTTTATTAATATCATCAACACTTCTTACTCCTCCTCCAACAGTTAAGGGAACAAAACATTTTTTAGAAGTTTTCTCTACTACATCATAGATTGTGTTTCTATTTTCATTTGATGCGGTAATATCTAAAAAACAAATTTCATCTGCCCCACCATCTGAATAAATTTTAGCCTGCTCTACTGGATCTCCAGCATCTTTGAGATCAACAAAATTGATCCCTTTTACAACACGCCCATTTTTAACATCTAAGCAAGGTATAATTCTATTCTTAAGCATCTAATTCCTTAACTAGTTCTTCTAGCTTAATATCACCATCATAAATTGCTTTTCCAACTATAATGCCTTCAATATTATTGTTGTTTAATTCCTTGGCTTTTTTAATGTCTTCAATTGAAGAAACTCCGCCCGATATAATTACAGGACAATTTGACTTGTCAGCAACCTTAGATGTCTCATCAAAATTAGGACTTTGCTTCATTCCATCTCTATTAATATCAGTATAAATCAATCTACTTGCACCAAAATCATTCACTTCTTTCAAATAATCTAATGTTAATTGGTTTGAATTTTCTTTCCAACCAGACACTGATAAATATCCATCTTTGGCGTCTAAACCTAATGCAATTTTATTTGGAAATTTTTTACAAGCATCTTTTAAAAAAAATTTATCTTTTATAGCAGCGCTTCCTAAAATAACTTTTTCTACACCAACATCAGTATATTTCTGAATACTATCAATGTTTCTAATACCACCACCTACCTCAATTTTTAAATCAAATTTATTTACTATTTCTTGAATAATATTCAGATTAACTGTTTGACCTGTTAAGGCTCCGTCTAAATCAACTATGTGTAAATTTTTAAAACCATGATCTTTGTATTTGCCAGCTTGATCAACTGGTGATATTTCATATTCAGTTTTGTTATCAAAATCTCCTTTGACTAGCCTCACACACTTTTTATCTTTAATATCTATTGCTGGAAATATTTTCATTTTAATATTCTTTATAAATTTCTTCTCTTTCTATCTTTTTCATTCTTTTAGTTCTTTCAATAAAATCATTTCTTAAATCCCTCGACTTAAAAATATAAAAACAAACAGTATCTTTACTATGATAAATTGCTTTTAACTCATCATCTATTTTATTAAGTTCATCTGGAATATCAGTCTTTATACAAATCATTTTATAAATTTATAAAATTTTCAATTATTTGTAGTCCAATTTTATCACTCTTTTCAGGGTGAAATTGAGTTCCAAAAATATTTTCTTTCTCAACTGAACAAACTATATTTGAAGAATAATCTGTTGTCGCTGAAATTACACTTTTGTCATCGGGAATAAATTCATAACTGTGTACAAAATACATGTGTGAATTATTATCAATATCTTTAAAAATTTTACTATCTTTTAGAATATTTATTTCATTCCAACCAATGTGTGGGAGTTTATATTTATTGTTCTGATTATCGATCTTAGACACTTTTCCAGAAATCCAGCCAAGTCCTTTTGTTTCAGTTTCCTCATAACCAATGTCTGCAAACATTTGCAAGCCAACACAAATTCCTAGCAGTGGCTTTTTATCATTAATTGCAAATTCGTTTAAAGTGTCAACTAAGCCACTTATACCACTTAAGGCATCAATACAGCTCTTAAACGATCCTTGGCCTGGTAAAACCACTTTGTCACTTGATTTGATCTTGTTAAGATTTGAAGTTACTTCAATGTTTACTTTTTCTTTAACAACTTCCTTGAAAGAATTTATGACTGAGCTTATATTGCCAGAATTGTAATCAACGATTGTGACATTCATTAAACTTATAGTGAGCCTTTAGTTGATGGAATACTTTTTTTACTTCTAGGGTCCATCTCTAATGCTTCTCTTAATGATCTTGCTAGAGCTTTATAACAAGACTCAATAATATGGTGACTATTGTCTCCATAAATATTTTCAACATGCATTGTAATACCAGCAGATTGAGAAAATGCTTGGAACCATTCTTTAAATAGTTCAGTATCCATCTCCCCAAGCTTCTCGACTTTTAATTTTACTTTCCAAATTAAATATGGTCTGTTTGATACATCAATTGCAACTCTAGTTAAAGTTTCATCCATTGGAATAACTCTGTGAGCATATCTTTTAATTCCTACAAATTTTTTAGCAGCTTTTTTTAATGCTTCACCAATCGCAATTCCTGTGTCTTCAGTAGTATGATGAAGATCAATATGAGTATCTCCTTTTGCTTTAACTTTTAAATCTATAAGAGAGTGCTTTGATAATTGTTCGAGCATATGATCTAAAAAACCAATTCCAGTATCTATTTGATATTTACCTTTTCCATCAATATTAACCTCAACACTGATGCTGGTTTCTTTAGTTTTTCTGGATACTTTTCCTTTTCTAGACATATATTTTAGAGGTATACATACATAATCATTCTATATCAATATTAGTATAAACACTTGAAGTATCAAAAATAGTTACCATTTATCAGTTATGACAACGATTGTACTAGTTAGAAAAAATAATGAAGTAGTAGTAGCTGGTGATGGACAGGTAAGTATGGGAAATACTGTGGTTAAAAGCACTGCTTCAAAAATCAGAAAAATTGAAAAAAGAGATGTAGTAGCAGGATTTGCTGGATCAACTGCAGATGCGCTTACCCTGTTTGAGAGATTAGAAGCTAAAATAGAAAAACATGCAGGTAACTTATCAAGAGCTGCTGTTGAATTAGCCAAAGACTGGAGAACTGATAAATATTTAAGACGATTAGAAGCACTTATGGCTATTGGAGACAAAGATAACAGTTACATTATATCTGGAACAGGAGATGTTTTAGAGCCTGAAGGAGATGTGATTGGTATAGGTTCGGGTGGTAATTATGCACTAGCTGCTGGAAAAGTTTTGATGGAAACAGATAAAAGTGCAGAAGAAATCGCAAAAAAAGCTATCAAGGTTGCTTCAGAAATTTGTGTTTTTACAAATGATAATATTAAAGTTTTAAAAATTTAATGGAAAATTCAAACGTAACTCCTTTAGTTCCTAAAGATAAAAACGCTAAAGAAGAGAGTTCTTTGGTAAGTTCTCTTTCTCCCAGAGAAATAGTTTCTGAACTAGATAGATTTGTGGTTGGCCAGACTAAAGCAAAAAAAGCAGTTGCAGTGGCATTGAGAAACAGATGGAGAAGACAGGCGTTGAAAGGTGAAATGAAAAATGAAGTTTTACCAAAAAATATTTTGATGATTGGTCCAACTGGAGTAGGTAAAACTGAAATTTCCAGAAGACTATCAAAATTAGCAGAAGCACCATTTGTTAAGGTTGAAGCAACGAGATTTACGGAAGTAGGATATGTTGGAAGAGATGTTGAACAAATAGTGAGAGATTTAATTGAGATAGCTATTGGGATGGAAAAAGTAAAAATGAGAAAAGAAGTCCATGCCCAAGCTCAAAAAGCTGCTGAGGAAAAAGTTTTGGATGCTTTAGTTGGTAACAAAGCAAGCCTTGCAACAAGAGAAAGTTTTAGAAAAAGATTAAAAAATGGTGATCTTGATGATAATGAAATAGAAATCGCTGTAAGCGACAGTGGATCGAGTAATACTTCTTTTGAAATACCTGGAATGCCTGGAGCAAATGTTGGCATGATTAATATTGGTGAAATGATAGGTAAATCAATGGGAAATAAAGAAAAAAAGAAGAAAATGACTGTTAAAGAGTCACACGAAATTTTAATTAATGATGAGTCAGATAAATTAATTGAGCAAGATAAAATTGTTAAAGCAGCAAAATTATCAACTGAAAATAATGGAATAGTATTTTTAGATGAAATAGATAAAATTTCTGCAAGAACTGATAGAGTTGGTGGAGACGTTTCTCGTGAAGGTGTTCAGAGAGACTTGCTACCATTAATTGAAGGAACTACAGTAAACACAAAACACGGTCCAATTAAAACTGACCATATTTTATTTATTGCATCAGGAGCATTTCAACTTGCAAAACCATCTGATCTTCTTCCAGAGCTTCAAGGACGGCTACCTATAAGAGTTGAACTAGAAGCATTGACTAGTGATGATTTTAAACGAATTCTAAAAGAACCAGATTTTAGTTTAATCAAACAATATGTAGCTTTATTAAAAACTGAAAATGTTGAGCTTGAATTTTCAGATGATGGGATAGATACGATTGCAAATATTGCTTCAGAAGTAAATGCAACAGTTGAAAATATTGGTGCGAGAAGATTGCATACAATAATTGAAAAAATTTTAGACGATATCAGCTTTACAGCTACTGACCGTTCTGGTGAAAAAATTATTATAGATAAAGAATATATTAATAGTAATTTAGATAACTTGGTAAAAGATACCGATCTTTCTAAATTTATCCTTTAAAATTACAGGTAACCCAATTCCTCCATTTCTTTTTTTAAAGAAATTTCTAATTTTGTTTTTATTTTTGTCGGTAAAGTCTCTGGATTATTTGCTTTAGGACCATATTTAAAAAAAGTGACATCTTCATCATCTTTAGTTTTCACAGACTCTTCAAAGCCTTTCTCTTTTTCTAAATTTTTCATGTATTCAAAAGATGTAGTCTTTAATAAATTTTTTAATTTTTTTTCATCAATTATAAATTTAGCTTTTGATAGTTTATGAATAAATTCAAGGATAGATATAAAAACACTTTTTTTATTTTTAATCATATCTTCATATTTTATAAGTAAATAACGATCAAATTTCTTAAATACTTTCCATGACTCGTAATTAGATGACCAAGAATTCACATATGTAAATATTCTATCTGCATCATTATTTGAATTTTTTATCCCTCCTAATGTTGCTCCATACTCCAGCATTCTGTCTGAAACTCTCTCCAGTGACATTTGGTTATGATTAGCATATGATTTTACAACACTTCTTGGGTCACGAACTACATATATCGCTCCTAGAGAATTATTCAAATTAGTAAATTGATGACCATTAATATCTGAAAGACCACTATGAGTTTTAATAAATCTTATGGCATTTTTATCTTTTTGATTAATTTTTTTTTGTACATTAATATAATTTCTAACAATTTCCATTGGATTAGAAATATCTACTCCATAATTTTCAAAGAGTTTAAAATCTGGGAACTGGTTAATATTCTTAATTGTATCAAAATTAAATTTTCCATCTTTGGTAAAAAAGTATGTTGAAAGCATTGATCTTAGTAGTGTGTTTCCACTTTTAGGGTATGATGCTAACCAAATAATCATTAAAATTACAAATATTCCAATTCTTTCATTTCTTTTTTAAAAGCTTTTTCTATTTTTTTAACTATTTCTAAGTCTAATAATTTTTTCCATTCATTTTTTGGTCCCAGATTAAAAAAAGGTATTTTTTCTTTTGTTTCTATGCTAATTCGTGCCTCTTCAAATCCCTCTTCTTTTTCTAAATTTTTCATGTTTTCAAAACTAGTAGATTGAATAACATTTTCAAATTTAGTCTCATCAATTTCAAAATTGATATTTTTAAGTTTATAAATAAATTTTAAAATTTTTTTTAAATTTTCTTCTTTATTTGAAATTAAATCTTCATATTTAATTAGTAAATATTTCCTATTAGACTTAAATGACTTCCAGCTATTAAAGTTGCTACTCCATGTGCCTGTATAAGTTTTCATTATATCTTCTCTTTTATTGCTGTTTAAGACTCCACCTATATATTGTGATTGAATCAGATGATCTGTAGCTTTAATTGTCGAAATATCTAAAAAATTTGCTAGTGAAGTGACAACATTTCTAGGATCCCTAACAATATAAATTGCTCCAAGAGTATTATTTAAATCAGTAAAGTTATTGCCCTCAATATTAAAAAGATAACTATGTGTTTTTAAAAATTGAATTGAATTTTTTTGATTAAAAGATTCTTGAGCTTTAATGTAATTTTTAATTAACTCTTTTTCATTTTTTATATCAAAACCAAGAGACTCGAACAAAGGTGCGTGGGGAAACTGTTTAATATTTTTTATTAAATCAAAATTAAAAATTCCATCTTTAGAAAAAAAGTATGAGGCCAACAAGGATCTAACTAGAGTGTTTCCACATTTAGGGTATGATGCTAACCAAATAATCATTTTTTCTTTTTTAAATATATATAAAAAGCTCCATCTCCTCCATCTTCAATTTTTGCACTTGTTATTTCTAAAATTTTTTTTTTAAGTTCATTATTGTTTTTTATGAATTCAGGAACTGAATATTTTAAAATACTTAAATCTTTTGAAACAAATGGATCTTTTTCATTATTAGAATGTAGACCTTTTCCAGTAACAACTATCAGTTTATAAGTATTTTCTTCATAAGATTTATTAATAAAATTTTGGATAGACTTATTTGCTTCCTCAAGAGAATATCCATGTAAATCAATTACTTTTGTTGTGTAATTTTTTTTTTTTTTAAGTATATGATCTTTGTCTGGGAGTTTTTCATTACTGGAAAGAAAATTTTCCCAATCTTTTTTATCTTTATCTGAAATTTTATTTGTCAATTAAGTTAAAATGTTAACTAATTGCCAATTCGGATTGGCTGAAGTAGTATCTCTAGAAAATACCCAGGTATCATAAATTTTTTTAATTTTCTCAGGATCGCCAGATATAATTTTTTTGTCTTGATCTTTAATACAAGTAATAACTTCAGCAATGAAGTCTACTGTCACATTCAAAATTTTGTCTACTTTTTTATGCTCTTTAATATCTGCTGAATTTATACCTATAAAAGTAATTTCCGCATGATGTCCTCTGGAACTTCTTTCCTTTAACGCTTCATTAAACTGGTTGTATATATTTTTATTAAGAAGAGGCTTGCTTGCTGTTATTTTATTATCATTATCACTAAAATCTGTAATTATAGTTTCGTACGCAATTCTGGCACCTTTTAAAAATTCTTTTTGTGCCATTTCATCAAAAACATCGGCTTCTTTTGATGCTTGCTTAACTACAGCTTCTTTTAATATTTTATCAAATTGAGCAGGCGCTTTTCCTTCAAACCCAGTTCTTTTTCCAAGAATACCTCTTAATCTTAAAAAAATAAAACCAGCTATCATTGCAAGTAAAATGATATCGATATATTCAAAGCTATAACTCATTATTATGATAGTAATTACTATGTTGATTAATTTCAACTAGCAATTTAGATTACGGACAAATGAACTCAATTTTAACATTAATTATTTTAATACCAGCTATTGAGATATTTCTTTTTATAAAAATTGGTTCTCAAATTGGTGCTATTACTACAATTTTACTCATATTCACTACTGCAATAATTGGGGTTTACTATGCAAAATATGAGGGCTTAAATACTCTAAAATCTGGATTTACACAAATAAGTAAAAACAAAGCACCAACATATGAAATGATTTCGGGAGCGGCGATTGCATTTGCAGCAATTCTTTTGATAATACCTGGATTTGCTACAGATACTTTTGGTTTTTTGATCATATTTCCATTTACTCGTAATTTTTTTTTAGAAAAATTTTTGCACAAATTTAATAGAAAAGAAAAAAAATTTGAAAAAAACAATTTTATTGATGGAGACTTTGAAGATATAGAGGATAACGATGATAGAAAGATATAAAATTTTAGGCAAGTATATAAAAGATATGTCTAGTGAAACTCCTGATGTTGAAACTTATATTTTTGTAAAAGATTATATTTCAAAATATCAACTTAATATTGATATTAATTCTAAAGCATTAAAAAATAAAATGATTGAGATTAATACAATTTTAAAATTTGAAGACAAACAGAAGAATAAAAAGAAATCTTACTTCGAAATTAATTACTCAACTATTGTAGAAATAAATGATGAAATTAAAGAAAAAAAAGATCTTGAAAAAATAATATTATGTGATGTCCAAATTGAAATTTATCCTGAACTAGAAAAATCACTTTTAAATTTATTACATAACTCTGGATATCCAGATGTTAAATTTGAAAAAAAAGTTGATTTTGAACAACTTTATAGTCAAAGATTAAATTAAAAAAAATTCTTTTTAAGATTATTTTTCAAATATTCCTTGTGTTTTTTTAATTCTTCGACACTTGGTTGAATAACTTTTTTAAAATAATTGATATTAACACTATTTTTTTGATTAAGCTTAACCTCTTCACTTTGAAAATTTAATGTTGGTTCTTTTTGATCTATTAAATTAATGTAAACTTTTGCTAATAAATCACAGTCAATTAGTGCAGTGTGTTGAGTTCTTTTTGAATTATCAACTCCATACCTTTTACAAAGAGCATCTAAACTAACAGGAGATCCTGGAAATTTTTCTCTAGCTAAAATTAATGTATCAATTATCTCATTATTTATTTTTTTTTTCCCAAATATTCCCAATTCATTGTTTAGATGATCCAAATCAAAAACAGAATTATGAATAATAAGTCTCTTATCTTTAATGAATTCCAAAAACTCTCCACAAATATCACTAAATTTTTTTTGTTTAGCTAAAAATTCATCAGTATATCCGTGAACTTCTAACGCTTTTTCTGAAACTTTTCTTTCTGGATTTAAATAACAATGAAATCTATTTTTTGTTGGGATTAAATTTTCTAGTTCTATACAACCTATTTCAACGACCCTATGGCCTTCTTTTGTTGATATGCCCGTCGTTTCAGTGTCTAATACTATTTCTTTCATTTAAGCAATCTCTTTTAAGATATTTTTTATACCATCATTAACAGATTTCTTTGTAAAATTATTCTTAATAATAAAGTCAGATTTTTTCTTTTTAAAACTAATTGGTAATTGTATTGCTTTAAATTTTTTCATTAATTTATTGTTAAAATTTTTTCTTTTTTTCAATCTTTTTAAGATATTAAATTTAGAAGACTGAACATACACCAATATATCTTCTTTCTTATTAATTTTATTTTCTAATAATAGTGGAATATCCAATATAATAATTTTTGAATTTTTATTTTTTTTTAAGAACAAATTCATTTTTTTTCTTATTTCAACATGTACAATTTTAACAATTTTATTTAAATTTTTTTTATTATTCAAAATTGCGTTGGAAATTTCTTCTTTTTCTATTGGAAATGAACGAATGAATTTTGGTAATTTTTTTTTTAAATTTTCATAAATACTCTTATTTTGTTTATATAATTTTGCTACCTCATAATCAGCATTGAAAACTGGGTAACCAAAATTTTGAGCTACATAACTCTTGCCAGCACCTATATCTCCTAAAATTCCAATTTTAATCATTAATCTAAAAGTTTAATTACATTTTTATCAACATTGGGTTCTATTTTATGCCAAATATTGAAAGCCAAAAGAGCCTGATAAATAAACATCAATTTACCATTTAAAGTTGTACAGCCTAAACTTTCTCCTATTTTTAAAAAATTTGTCTCTCTAGGATTATAAATAACATCATAAAAAAATCCATTTTTAGAAATTAATGAAAAATCAAGATTTATTTTATCCTCTTTTTTTAAACCTAAACTTGTTGCATTAATAATCATATCAACATTTGGAACTTCACCCCATTCTATTATTTCTATATTTTTAAAAAGTGTTTTTAAATTCTCTGCCTTATCTTTTGTTCTATTGCTTATTTTAATTTTAGAAATTTTCATTTTATTTAAGGCAAAAATAATTGATGGCACTACCCCACCAGCTCCTAATATTAGGACTTCTTTATCGGTAAGATTATATTTTGATTTTTTAATACTAGTTTCGAAACCAAATATATCTGTATTGTGCCCTATTACCTTATTGTCTCTTAAATAAATGGTATTAACTGATTGTGTGCTTTCAGCTTCAATACTTAATTCATCTAGAAAAGGAATAATTTTTTTTTTAAATGGTACAGTAACATTAATACCATTTATTTTTTTTTCTTTAACTTGTAAGATCTGTTGCTCTAATTCATCTTTATTTAATTTTTGCTTTTCATAAATTGCATCAATACTATTATTTTTAATCCAAAAATTATGTAATATTGGAGATAATGAATGTTCTATAGGGTTTCCTATGACTACAAATTTTTTCATTGTTGAGTTTTTAAATATTCTTTAATTTTTAAGACGGGTAATCCCATTATAGTATCTTCATCTCCAGAGATACTTGAAAACAAATTTCTTCCCTCCCCTTCAATTTGATAAACGTTATAGGCATATAAGGTTTCGTCTGGTATTTTTGATAAATAAATTTTTAAATCTTCATCTGTGAAATTTTTCATCGTTAACTCCGCTTTATCAGTATAATTCCAAATCATTGAGCCATTTTTTGAAATACAGACAGAGCTTATTAAATGATGTTTTTTTCCATTAAGTTTTTTTAAGATTATTAAAGCTTCTTCTCGGCTTTCGGGTTTCGAAATTAATTCATTATCTAAATCTATTACACTGTCAGCACCTAGAACTAGTTGATCTCTTTGGCTTAAACTAACTTTATTAGCTTTTAATTCAGCCAAATTTTTCGAGATAATTTCAGGCGTAGCCAATTCTTTAGTGAGACTTTCTTTAACAACATCTTCGTCAACGTTTGATGGCTTAACTTCACAAGGTAAATTGTGTTTTTCTAATATTTCTTTTCTAACTTTACTCTTGGAAGCAAGAATAATTTTATCTGACATTGTTTAAATATATTTCGTGTATTTTTATTATTGAAGCAGCAGTTTCTTCTACTGATTTTCTAGTAACATCAATTGATGGCCATTTATATTTTTGAAAAGTCTTTTTTGCGTCTAAAATTTCTTTTTTTATATTTTCTATATTTGTATATTTTATATTTTCAGTTTCTTTTAAAGAAGTCATTCTATTTTTTCTTAAATCAACTAAGCGTTCTGGTTCTGTGTTTAAACCTACAACACAAGTTAATTGTGGATTATCTCTGAGTTTTTTTGGTAAAGAGTTTTCATTTACAAGTGGTATATTTGAAGTTTTAAAGCCTTTGTTAGCTAAATAAATTGATGTAGGTGTTTTGCTTGTTCTACTAACGCCAACCAAGATAATATCTGATTTTTCTATATCATTTAATAAATTTCCATCATCATGGTTCATTGTAAATTGTATGGCTTCAATCCTTTCATAATATTCATCATTAAGAGCATGTTGACCGCTTGGTTCGTGAGAAGCTTTTTGATTTAAAATTTTAGAAAAATTTAAAATTAAATTTCCCAGTACACCAAAACAAGGGATTTTTTTATCGTCACTTACATTGGCTAAATATTTTGCTAAGTTATTGTCTACTATAGTATAGAGAATTACTGAATTTTTATTTCTTTTAGCATCTTCTAAAATTTTAAGAATTTGGTTTTCAGTCCTTGTGAAAGAATAAGAGTGTACTTTATATTTAATATTATCGAATTGAGCTTTTAAGGCCAAAAAAATTCGATCAAGCGTTTCTCCAGTCGAATCAGATATGAGATATATTTGATATGTATTGCTCATGAATAAATTGTTAATAAATTTGTATTATTTTAATAAAATTACTCAATTTAAATATTGGTTAATTATTATTGTAAAATAAGGGTTTTATTAACATTAATAAATTAATGAATAAAATTATACAATTTATTTAATAAATATTTAAAAAGCTTCAATTTTATCAATATTATTAAACAATAATTGTGATTAACTTGTTAATAAAATGTTTAAAAATACTTATCATCATTATTCACAATACATAATACTAATACAATAAATATATATACTATTTTAATATGACGCCTCTTCACGAAGTAATAATAAATAAAAATACAAAAATAAATCCAATATGGATAATGAGACAAGCTGGAAGATATCTTCCTGAATTTAGAGAGATTAGAAAATTAAATCCAGATTTCATAAAGTTATGTTTAAATGAAAATCTATCGTCAGAAATTACTCTACAACCTTTAAAAAGATTTAATTTAGATGCTGCAATAATTTTTTCAGACATTTTAATTTTACCATATGGTTTAAATCAAAAAGTAGAGTTTGAGAAAGGCTTTGGACCAAAACTTGGAGAAGTAAATATAAATGAAATGTCTAAATTAGATAAAGTTGATTTTGTTCAAAAAATTTACCCAGTTTATAAAGCGATTCAAAAAGTAAGCTCAAACAATATTATAAAAAACAAAAATAAAAATACTATAGGTTTTGTGGGTGCACCTTGGACTTTATTAGTTTATATAATTAATCAACAATCTCCTAAAAAAAAATTAAAAGAGAATTTTTTCAAAAATGATTTTTTAATAAACAGAATCTTATTAATTCTAGAAAAATTTTTAAAAATACATATTAAAAATCAGATTGATAATGGTGCTAATGTAATACAAATTTTTGATAGTTGGGCAGGCTTATTAGAAGAAAAAGACTTACCAAATTATGTTTATTCACCAACTTTGAACTTGGTTAATTATGTGAAATCATTAAACACTCCAGTTATATGCTTTCCTAGAGAAATCAAAAAATATAAAGAATTTTGTGACATTGTTAAACCAGATGCCGTTGGTATTGATTATAATGTTGATCCGAAAAAAATTTTACAAGATATAAAAATTCCAGTTCAAGGCGGGCTTGATCCCAAAATATTACTTACAGACAAAGAAACTATCAAAAAAGAAACAATAAAATATTTAGATATTTTTAAAAATCATCCTTATATCTTTAATTTAGGCCATGGTGTCTTGCCCGAAACAGATCCTAATATGTTTGAATACATGGTAAATACAGTAAAAAACTATTGATGAGAAAAGCTGTAATACTTTTTAATCTAGGTGGGCCCGATAAACTTGAGAATGTTAAGCCTTTTTTGTTTAATTTATTTAATGATCCAGCGATATTAAATTTACCCTCTTTCTTTAGATATCCTTTAGCTAAGTTAATATCTAATAGAAGAACACCAACAGCTAAAAAAATTTACCAAGAGCTGGGCGGGTCATCGCCTATCTTAAAATTAACAGAGGAACAATCAAAAGCTCTTGAATTAAGACTTAATAATGATGATAAAACTTCAGAATATAAGTGTTTTATAGTTATGAGGTGTTGGCATCCAAGAGCGGAAGAAGTTGTTAATAATGTAAGAGATTTTAACCCAGATGAAATTATATTAATGCCTTTATATCCACAATATTCTGCAGCAACATCTGGATCATCAATAAAAGAATGGGAAGATATTTGTAAAAAAAATAATCTTAATATTAAAACAAGTACAATTTGCTGTTATCCAACAGATGAGAATTTCGTTCTGGCTCATAAAGAGAAAATAACTAAAAAGATTAATAATTTAGAAAGTTTCAAACTAATATTTTCCGCACATGGTTTACCCGAAAAAAATATAAAAAAAGGTGATCCCTATCAATGGCAAGTGGAACAATCAGTTAATAAAATTGTCGAATCTTTAGATATAAAAAACTTAGACTGGATATTAAGTTATCAAAGTCGTGTTGGGCCCTTAAAATGGATAGGTCCATCAACAGAAGATATAATTGTGGAAAATTCAAAATTAGGAAAACATATTGTTTTAGTTCCTATCGCATTTGTATCAGAACACTCGGAAACTTTAGTTGAGCTAGATATAGAGTATAAAGAATTGGCTGACAAAAATGGATGTAAAAATTATACAAGAGTACCAGCTCTAGGTACCAATGAAAATTATATAAAAGCTATGTCTAATTTAATAATTAATAAACAAGATTATAATCTCAATGGAGAACTTTTTCCTCCAAAGATACAATGTCCAAATCAATTTATTAAATGTCCATGTTTAAGTCATGAATAGTTATTTATTATTTAAAAGTTTACATTTAATAGCTGTTGTTTCCTGGATGGCTGGTCTTTTGTATCTTCCAAGAATTTTTGTTTATCATGTTGAGAATAAAAATAAAAAAGAAGCTACAGATATATTTGAGGTAATGGAAAAAAGACTTTTCTTTTACATAATGCGTCCAGCAATGATCCTTACATGGATATTTGGTTTAATCTTAATTTATTTAAATGGAATAGAAATTTTTTCTCAGTTATGGATGCAGTTAAAAATAGTTTTGGTTATTTTATTATCAGCTTACAATGATTATCTTGGTAAATGTATTCTATCTTTACAAAATAATTCTAATACAAGATCTGCAAGATTCTTTAGAATAATTAATGAAGTTCCAACAGTAATGCTTATTTTTATTGTATTTCTGGTTATTTTTAAGCCAATCTAGGGTTGAAATATTGCTCTAAGTATATATATTATTACTATCTTATTAGTCCTTACAAATTTAAATCATGAACATCCAAGAGTTAAAACTTAAATCATCAGAACAACTTATTGCTCAAGCTGAAGAACTTGGCATAGAAAATGCTAGCACTTTAAGAAAACAAGAAATTCTTTTTGCTATTTTAAAAAAAGTTGCAGAAAAAGAAGAAATTACTGGAGCGGGTGTTTTACAATTATTGCAAGATGGATTTGGTTTTTTAAGAGCAATGGAATCAAACTATTTACCAGGACCCGATGATATTTATGTTAGCCCAAGTCAAATTAGAAAATTTGGTTTAAGAACAGGAGACACGGTTGAGGGACCAGTTAGGGCCCCTAAAGAAGGTGAAAGATATTTTGCATTACTTCAAGTTAGTAAAATTAATTTTGAAGAACCAGAAAAGGCAAGACACAAAATCGCATTTGATAACTTAACACCTCTTTATCCAGACCAACAAATGGTCATGGAGGTGGAGACAACAAAAATTGAAAAAAAACCAGATTTAACACCAAGATTAATCGATTTAGTAAGCCCAATCGGAAAAGGGCAAAGATCCATTATTATCTCACCACCAAAGGCTGGTAAAACAATGATTTTACAAAGTATTGCAAACTCAATTGCTAAAAATTATCCAAAAAGTTATTTGATGGTTTTATTGATTGATGAAAGACCAGAAGAAGTTACAGATATGCAAAGAACCGTTAAAGGTGAGGTCATAAGTTCTACTTTTGATGAACCGGCACAACGCCATGTTGCTGTTGCTGAAATGGTTATTGAAAAAGCAAAAAGATTAACTGAACATAAAAAAGATGTTGTTATATTATTAGATTCAATCACAAGATTAGGAAGAGCTTACAATGCTGTTATCCCAAGTTCTGGAAAAGTTTTAACTGGTGGTGTTGATGCTAATGCACTTCAAAGACCAAAAAGATTTTTTGGTGCAGCAAGAAATATTGAAGAAGGAGGATCTTTAACAATTATCTCAACTGCTTTAATCGATACAGGTAGCAGAATGGACGAAGTAATTTTTGAAGAATTTAAAGGAACAGGAAATAGTGAAACTGTTCTTGATAGAAAAATAGCGGATAAAAGAATTTATCCTGCAATTGATATAACAAAATCTGGAACAAGAAGAGAAGAATTATTGTTTGATAAAAATGATCTTCAAAAAATGAATGTTCTTAGAAGAATAATCGCCCCAATGGGAACAATGGATGCAATTGAATTTATCAATTCAAAACTAAAAGACACAAAAAATAATGCTGAGTTTTTCAACTCAATGAATAAGCCAGCATAATAACTAATCATAATAATTAAAGTTTTACAGGTACCTTGGTTTGAAGCTATAATCTTCAAATGACAATTTATGCTTTATCAAGTGGACCCGGGGTATCTGGTATTGCTGTTATAAGAATTTCAGGTCAAGAAACCTCCAAAGCAATTGAATTATTAACTGGCAAACCTGTTCCCAATCCAAGGTTAGCAACTCTCCGAAAAATCAATAAAATCAACACTTCTGAGCTAATTGATGAAGGCATAATATTATGGTTTCCTGGGCCTGAGAGCTACACAGGCGAAGATATGGCCGAAATACAGGTGCATGGAAGCAAGGCAGTAATTGATGCTCTTCACACTTCTATTTCAAAAATTGAAAATTGTCGTTTAGCAGAACCAGGTGAGTTTACTAAACTTGCATTTCAAAATGGAAAAATAAATTTACTTAAAGCAGAGAGTGTTGCTGATTTAATTTCTTCTGAAACTGAAATTCAAAGACAGCAAGCAATTAAAATTATGAATGGAAAATCTGCTGATCAATTTAATTCTTTAAGAGAAAAACTTTTAAAAATTTTATCTCTTGTTGAAGCTAAAATAGACTTTCCAGATGAAGATTTGCCAAATGATATTTTAAAAGAAATAATAAAAAGTTCTGATGAGGTTTTAAAAAATATTGAAAAAATTTTAAATGATCAAAAGGTTGGAGAAAGAATAAGAGAAGGTTTTAAGATTGCAATTCTTGGACCTACTAATGCAGGTAAATCTAGTCTCTTAAATCATCTATCCAATAGAGATGTTGCAATAGTTTCAGAGATTGCAGGAACAACAAGAGATGTAATTGAAACTCATCTGAACATAGATGGTTATCCAGTAATTGTTTCTGATACTGCCGGTATAAGAGAATCTAAAAATGAAATTGAAAGGAAAGGTATTAAATTATCTTTAAATAGAGCAGAAGAAGCTGATTTAAAGTTGGTAGTTGTTGATGCCAAAAACCTTAATTTTACTGATGTTTTGAAGGGTTTGTTAGATCAAAATGCAATTTTAGTAATAAATAAATTGGATCTTTTGAAGGGAGATATTGATCCTGAAATTAAAAAATTAAATCATGTATTAATTTCAATTAAAGAAAATTCAAACATTGATGAATTAATTTTGAAAATAAAAAATAATTTAAAAAATAAATTTATAACAAGTGATGATATTTTAATTACAAGAGAACGACACAGACAACATCTTGAACAATGTTTAGAGTATCTAAAAAATTTTAATAAAAAAAATGAAAATGAAGATTTTGATAAAGCTGCAGAAGATTTAAGGTTAGCAACTAGACATCTTGGTATGATTGTTGGAAAAGTCGATGTTGAGGAGATATTAGGCAGTATTTTCAACGATTTTTGTATAGGTAAATAATACCCTATTTTCCTTGTTTTTATGCATTTTTTTTACTAAAAAACGTTGATAATTAAAGCTTATTTAAGCAAAACTATACTCACCTTGTAAATATAATAATCAGTTATAAATTTAGCTTATGAAAAATGATTTATCATTCGATGTTGTAGTAATAGGCGGTGGTCATGCAGGCTGTGAGGCTGCAGCAGCTTCTGCACGACTAGGAGTTAACACTGCCCTATTCACTCATAAGAAAGAAACTATTGGAGAGATGTCTTGTAACCCAGCAATTGGTGGTTTGGGTAAAGGTCATTTAGTAAGAGAGATAGATGCTCTTGATGGGGTTATGGGCGAGGTTGCAGATAAATCAGGCATTCAATTTAGATTATTAAATAGAAGTAGAGGTCCAGCAGTAAGAGGACCAAGAACACAATCTGATAGATCATTATATCGTAAATATATGCAAAAAAAACTTGTAAACTACTGTAATTTAAGCATTTTTTCTGATCCTGTTATAAAGTTTATTTTTGATAAAAATACAATAACTGGATTTATAACTAAAGAAGGTAAAAAAGTTTTATGTTCTAAGCTAATACTAACAACGGGCACTTTTTTAAATGGTTTGATACATATAGGCGATGAAAGAACACCTGCCGGAAGATATGATGAGAAACCTTCAACGGGATTAAGTGAACAATTAGAAAAATACAATTTTAAAATAGGAAGATTAAAAACAGGAACCCCTCCTCGACTTGACTCAAGAACAATTAATTATGCAAATTTAGAAGAACAGTTTGCAGATGATGATCCTTATTTTTTTTCTTTCTTAACTAAAAAAAATATTAATAAACAAGTTTCATGTCGTATGACTTATACTAACGATAAGGTTCATAAAATTATTGAAAAAAATTTATCTAAGAGTGCAATGTACTCTGGTAGCATACAAGGTGTTGGACCTAGATACTGCCCTTCTATCGAAGACAAGATAGTAAAATTTGCTGATAAAGGTCGACATCAGATATTTTTAGAGCCCGAAGGGCTAAATGACCATACAATTTACCCAAATGGCATCTCAACATCTCTTCCAGCTGATGTACAGCAAGAAATATGTAACAATATCAATGGTTTAGAGAATGTGTCTATTATAAGACCAGGATATGCCATAGAATATGACTATATAGATCCAAGAGAACTGTTTTTAACGCTTGAGACTAAGAAAATTAGCAATCTTTATCTTGCAGGTCAGATTAATGGAACAACAGGATATGAAGAGGCGGCAGCTCAAGGTCTTATAGCAGGGATAAATGCTGCTCTATCTCATAAAAAATTAGAACCCTTTATATTAGATAGATCTGATGCTTACATAGGTGTAATGATTGATGATTTAGTGACTAAAGGTGTGGCTGAACCATACAGAATGTTTACATCAAGAGCTGAATATAGATTAAGTCTGAGATCTGATAATGCAGACCAAAGATTAACTGCAAAAGGTATAGAAATAGGATTAATTGGCGAACCAAGAAAAGCTCTTTATTTAGATAAATTTCACAAAATTAACCAAATTAAGTTAAAAATGAGCAAATCTACTATATCACCTACTAAAGCTGATAAATTTGGAATAAAAATTGCTAAAGATGGAGTTTTAAGATCTTCAAATGAGATATTAACTCAAAAAGGAGTAGATATGAGTAAAATTAGAGAAATATGGTCTGATATACCTTTTTTTAGCAATGAAATAGATGAGCAGGTTGAAATTAATGCTCATTATAGAGGTTATTTGAAGAAGCAAAAAGCTGATATTTTAGCTTTTAAAAGAGATGAAAACCTTATAATTCCAGATAAAATTAATTATGATGGTCTTTCAGGGTTGTCAAACGAGGTAAAAGCTAAATTTAAAGAAATAAAACCAAAAACAATGGGTCAAGCACTAAGAATTGATGGAATTACTCCAGCTGCTGTATATATTTTGTTGTCACACGTTAAAAGAAAGTCTATTAAGCATATAGCTTAATGGATCAAGAAATTTTAAAATCATTCTCAAAATTAAATGACTTAAATGTTTCACGTGAAACATTTTTAGACTTTGAAAACTATATATCCATGATTGTTGAAAAAAATGAAAAAATTAACATAATTAGCCAAAATACATCATCAAAAAAGTCTATAATTGAGCGTCATATTATTGATTCAGCACAAATCATTGATTTTGTTGACTTTAATTGCAATACAACTACAGATTTAGGATCTGGAGCGGGTTTACCAGGAATTGTAGTAGCAATTATACTCAAAAATATGAAAAATAATATGGACGTGCATCTTTATGAAAAAAGCTATCATAAAAGCCGTTTTTTAGAGGAAGTTTCAGAAAAACTAAATCTAAATACAAAAATTTTTCAAAAAAATATTTTTGAAATAAAAAATTTAGAAACAGGTACGATTATGTCAAGAGCATTCAAGCCAATGCCAGTGGTTTTAGATTTAGTTTATGAAAATTTTTCTAAATATAAAAATTTAATTTTTTTTATGGGCAAGAGTGGAAAAAAAATATTTGAAAAATCCAAAGATGATTGGAGTTTAGAGTACATAGAAAAAAAAAGTTTAACAAATGATGAATCATTTTTATTAAACATAAAAAAAATTAGTAAAAAAAATAAAAAAAAATATAAGAAAAACTAAATGCAAATTATTTCAGTAATAAATCAAAAGGGTGGGGTAGGAAAAACAACAACCGTTATAAATTTAGCTGCAGGATTAACTCAACTTAATAAAAAAATTTTAGTTATTGATTTGGATCCCCAAGGAAATGCCACTACAGGTCTTGGATTATCCAACGTAGACAACTCAAGTGAAACAATTTATGGTGTACTGAATGGAACTAGAGAGATTAATGAGATAATTAAGAAGACACAGTTTGAAAATTTAGATATTATCACTTCTAATGTAGATCTATCAGGACTAGAGGTAGAGACGGCTGACGATAGTAATAGAGCCTTCATATTAAAGGCTAAATTAAGCGCTTATTTAAACAATTCTAGAGGATTATATGATTATGTACTGATTGATTGTCCGCCCTCATTGAGTCTTCTTACAGTTATGGCGCTTGTCTGTTCCAACTCACTTTTGGTGCCTTTGCAAACAGAATTTTTTGCTCTCGAGGGTTTAACCCAATTAATGAAAACCATTGAAAGGATAAAAGTAAGTTTAAATCCAGATTTAAAAATTCGAGGGATTCTTCTGACCATGTATGACAAAAGAAATAAACTTTCTTCACAAGTTGAAAAGGAAGCTAGAGATTATTTTCACGAAAAAGTTTATTCAACCGTAATCCCAAGGAATGTGAGATTGTCAGAGGCACCCTCGCATGGAATGCCAGTTTTAATTTATGACAAATCTTGTCCCGGTAGTAAATCGTATTTTAGTTTTACTGATGAATTTATAAATCAAGAGTCAACTATAGGGAGCGCAGCTTAATGGATAAAATTAAAAAGGGTCTTGGAAGAGGTTTATCATCGCTTATCGGTGAAACCAAGGTAGAGATTCAAAAAAACCAATTACCACTAAGCGACTTAATACCAAATAAATACCAACCAAGAAAAAACTTTGATGAGGCAAACTTAGAAGACTTAACAAATTCTATAAAAGAAAGAGGAATAATACAACCAATCATAGTTAGAAAATCAAATAATGAAAATTCAAAATTTGAAATAATTGCAGGTGAGAGAAGGTGGATAGCGGCACAGAGATTAGGTATTCATAATGTTCCTGTAGTAATTACAGAAGCAGATGATTTAAAATCTTTAGAATTTGCAATAGTTGAAAATGTTCAAAGACATGATTTAAATCCGTTAGAAGAAGCCCAAGGTTATAAAAGATTGATAGATGAATTTTCTTATGATCAAGAAAAAGTATCAAAATTTATAGGTAAAAGCAGAAGTTATATAACTAATTCATTAAGAATATTAACTCTACCAGCTGAAGTTATAAAACTAATAGAGACACAAAAATTAACTGCTGGCCACGCAAAAATTTTAGTTGGATTGGACAATGCTTCTTTTGTTGCAAATAAAATTATTGAAAAAAAATTATCTGTAAGACAAGCAGAAAATTTTGTTCAATTATTTAAAAAGAAGAGACAAAATTCAAAGATCACAAAAGATACGAATATTATTGCTCTTGAACTTTCAATATTAAATAAAATAGGATTAAATGTAGAAATACAAAACACCAAGAGAAATAAAGGAAAAATCTCTTTCGAATATAAAGATCTAGATCAGTTAAATAAAATTATAGATATAATTAAATCTAATTATTAGTTTCTGCAGAAGCGTGGCTTAAAATAAAATCTGTAATTAAATTAATTGAATTATTTATATTCTTTTTAATTTGCAATTCAGTTTCACTTAGTGCGTAGATTAGTTTTTTAATATTTTTTGGTTTCCACTTATAAATTTGTTGTTTGGTTATTTCTTTTTCTTTCCAAAAAATTGGTGGTTTTGCTGAAGAAATGGTCAAATCTATGCTTTTATTAATCTCAAATGCTTTTGATAGAGCTAATAATTTTTTTGCTTTTATTATAAAAGATCTAGTAATCATAATACAGTCTTCATTGCTAAAATTATTTTCATTTAAGATGCTTATTATTTTCTTATTGTTCTGAGCAAGACAATTATCAACAAGTTCAGATATGTTGTGGTTCTCAATTAAATTGATCAGTTTTGATATATTCTCACTGTTAATTTTTTTTCCATTTTTACTAAAATATTCAATTTTTTGAAGTTCATTCAATAGTGTTTCTCTGTCACCATTGCATTTGTTTATTACCAAGTTTATATCTGATTGTGAAATTGAAATCTTTTTATCTCTTAAAAAATTATATGCTAATTTAGATAATGTTTGATCGTTATCAGGATAAAAGGGAATACAGACTAATTTCTTATCTTTTTCAAAAAGAGATCTTAATTTTGACTTTTTTTCTAAATTATCCGAATTTAAAATAATTATTGTATCATCAAGATTTTTTTGTTTTAAAATTTCGATTATTTTTAAAAATTTATCGGTAGCTCTTTTAATGACAATAAATTTTTGTTTTTCAAAAAGAGATTTTGATAAAATATTTTCAATAAAATTATTTTCATTGTCAAAAATTTCTTTTTCTTCATAACTTAAAATATCATTTTTATCTTTATTTAAAATATCAATAGCTTCATTCTTCAAGCCTTCATTTTTCCCATAAAATAATATTAAATGATTATTAATATTTTGATTTACTTTATTAATTTCAAAAGACTTTAAAATCATTAGTTAAATATTAACTCTGAAGTAAATTTATATGATATAGAAGAAGCAAAATTCTCTTTAATAGATGTTTCATAATTTTCTTCTTCAAATTTATCATTCATACTTTTCATAACTTCTTTCTCTACAATTTTAATTTTTTTATTAGTAGATTTTATCAAAAATATTACTTCAGCCTTAAGCTCGTAATTGGTTGCCTTTCCAGCTCCATCCTTACTTAAAATTGTTTTTTCATATTTACTATCTACATCCACATAAATTTTATTTTCACTTTTTTTGTTTTTAAATTGGTTTAAATTTATTTTTAAAAAGTTACTTAGTTCTCTGTCCCCTTTAAAATTAAGCTGTTCTATTGAAAAATTTACATTGGTATTTTTTAGATAAATTGGTGTAAATCCACAACTAGTAAAAAAAAATATTAGAGATATAAGTATTATGTTTTTTTTTATCATTTTAATTTGTTATTATATTAATTAGTTTGTTGGGGATAAATATTTTTTTTTGAATATTCTTATTATTTAGATACTGATTTAATTTACTGTCTTCTTTTATCTTATCTAATAACAAACTTTCAGTCGTACCTTTTTTTGAGTTTAAAATTTTTCTGGTTTTACCATTAAATTGTATAATAAACTTAACATTATCTTCGTATAAAAATTTTTCTTCAACTTTTGGCCATACCAAACTTTCTTCAACATTTATCATTTTCATGCACTCACTTGAAAAGTGAGGTATGACGGGACTAATAGCTATCAATATTTTTTCATAATTTTCAATTAATTTTTTTTTTTCAATTTTATTTAAAATTATTTTATTTAAAGCTGAGTAAGTCTCATGAAAATTAGCAATTATTTTATTATAAGAAAAATTTTCAATGTTATGAGTAATCTCTTTTATAAATTTATTAGTTATTTTTTCTAGATCGTTATTTTGATTAGGTGAATGATTAGCTTCTATTTCTTGAATAATTTTTTGATTTAAAGCCCAAAGTTTTTGGATAAATTTGTATGATGAATTTATACCTTCATCTGACCATTGAACGTCTTTTTCTGGTGGACTGTCTGATAGTATAAATAATCTTACGGAGTCTGCTCCATAATCTTTGATAATTTTTTCAGGATCAATAGTGTTCTTTTTTGATTTTGACATTGATTCTGAGGGTCCAATTTTTACAGATTTTTCACTATCTTTTAAAACTTTTTTTCCATCTTTAATGATTAGGTCGTCAGGACTAACCCAATTATTATTTTCATCTTTATAAGTCTCATGACAAACCATACCCTGAGTAAACAAACCACTAAATGGTTCTTGGATGTCTAATGTATTGCTTTTGTATGATAAGGCGTGCATAAAAAATCTTGAATATAAAAGATGCAGAATTGCGTGTTCTACGCCTCCAATATATTGATCTACTGGCATCCAATATTTAACTTCATCAGAGTTAAACCCGTATTCTTTATTTTGAGATGAACAAAATCTTAGAAAATACCATGATGAGTCAACAAATGTATCCAATGTATCTGTTTCTCTGATACATTTTTTCCCATCTATCATTATATGTTTCCATCCCAACATTTCATCAAGGGGATTACCTATAGAATTTAATTGATTAATTTTTGGTAGTTCAACGGGCAGCATATCTTTTGGAATTTTAACTGGATTATTTTTTTCATCATATGCTATTGGAATTGGACATCCCCAGTATCTTTGACGTGAAATGCCCCAGTCTTTTAATCTATAATTAGTTTTTTTCTGGCCAATATTATTTTCTTCTAAATAACTAATTGTTTTATTAATTGAGTCATCAGGAACTTTTAGGTCATTTAAAAATTTAGAATTAAATAAATAACCAGAATCTGTAAAAGCTTTTTCATCAATTGAAAAATCTTTATTTTTTTCAGGTCTAACTACTGGTGTAACTTTTAAATTATACTTTTTTGCAAAATCTAAATCTCTTTGATCATGCGCTGGACAACCAAACACAGCACCGAGTCCATAATCCATTAGCACAAAATTAGCAAAATAAACTGGTACTTTTATATTTTCATCTAGAGGGTTAAATGCTAGCAAATCAGTTTTAAAACCAAGCTTTTCAGCTGATGCGATAGACTCCTCAGTTGTGCCTGTTTTAGAACATTCTTCTTTAAATTTAATAAATTCAGGGTCGTTTACATAAAATTTAGCAATTGGATGATCTACGGAAATTGCCAAAAAAGACATACCAAATAAGGTATCTGGCCTAGTAGTATAACATTTTATTTCATTTATTTTCTTTTTTGACTGAATCTTAAATTTAATTTCACAGCCATAAGATTTTCCAATCCAATTTTTTTGCATTATTTTGACTTTATTTGGCCAATTTTTAAGACTGTCTAAACTTTCTAAAAGTTCTTTGGAAAATTTGGTAATTTTAAAAAACCATTGATTTAGTTTTTTTCTCTCTACAATTGCTCCTGAGCGCCATCCTTTACCATCTATAACTTGTTCATTAGCTAAAACTGTATTGTCTACTGGATCCCAGTTCACATAACTTTCTTTTCTATAAACTAGTCCTTTATCATAAAGTTCTAAGAAAAATTCTTGTTGATGCTTGTAATATTCTGGTGAACAAGTAGAAATTTCTTTATCCCAATCTATAGATAAACCTAGTTTTTTTAACTGATTCTTCATAACTGAAATATTTTTTTCAGTCCATGTCTTTGGATCTAATTTATTTTGTCTTGCTGCATTTTCAGCTGGCATACCAAAAGAGTCCCATCCCATTGGGTGAAGTACATTAAATCCTTGTAAAGCTTTGTATCTAGCTAATACATCACCTATGGTATAATTTCTTACATGTCCCATATGAATCTTACCAGATGGATATGGAAACATTTCAAGGCAATAAAATTTTTTTTTATTTTTATCTACTTTGGTTGAAAATTTTTTTTCACCTTCCCAAGTTTTTTGCCACTTATCTTCTATTTCTTTAAAATTATATCTTTCCACAAAATTAATTATAATATTATTAAAAAATATTTAAAAAATTATTTTATTTTTTTTTTATTTTTTTTATTAAGATTTTCTCTTTTATACATCGTTGCTTTTTTTAATATTTCTCTTGTTAATTCGCTAACCAAATTTTGGTTAGACTCTGTGAAACTACAATCCAGTAAGGTTTTTTTACATTCTCTGGTGAAAATTTTTATGTCTAAAGCGTCCGATCTTACTTCATTTGTCAAAAAACGGATTGTAATTTTTATACTTTCATTTTGACTTTTTTTATTTGAATACCAATCGGTGATTATGATACCACCACTATAATTTACTGAAGTAAGAGGCATGAAATCAATCACATCCAAAGAAGCTCTCCATAGCTCATTAGAGCTAGCAAATTCAAAAACACCACCTTTAGGTGACTGAAAAACATCGTCTATTTTAAATCCACGGCCTTCTTCAAGGTTTTTTTTAACTCTTAATTCTGGATCATCTGGAAATTTTCTGGCATCAGCACCAAATTTACGTTTGCCATCGGGACCTTTGCAAGAAGCTAAGGATATCGCTATGATTAATATAAATATTAGCTTTTTATGTATTTTTGACATTTTTAGTAGATTTTTAAATAATCGTTTTATATCTACAATATAATTTGAAAATACTTAAATCATAAAAAAAATACCTCTTAAAGTGATGTAAAAATACAACACTTATGCTTTTTTATCAAAAATTAAGTGTTTTTCAGAAAAATATGTAATTTAAGTGCTAATAACACACTGTTTATTATTAATAATAACATTAAACAAAAGGAGTAATTAATATGAACATTAAAAAAATAGGTTTGACTGCTTTAGCAGCGTCACTTGTTTCTGTATCAGCTCACGCTGGTGCTATGTCAGTGGCTGGTTCAGCATCAATCGGTCTTAAAAACAACGCTGGTACAGATGGTGGAAAATCATTGACTATGGGTAACCAGTTAACTTTCACAGGTGGTGGAGAGTTAGATAACGGTCTAAATGTAGCATTATCATTCGTAATTGATCAAGGTGATGGTGTAGCAGCTGCAACAGCTCCGTTTGACAGTCACTCAATCACAATAAGTTCAGATGCATTAGGATCTATCGTTATTGCTGGTGAAGGCGCAGGTAATGCTCAATCAGCTTTAGATACTACTGCAGCTGGTGATATCTGGGATAATGGTTTCAAATACGCAGCTAGAAGAACTGCATCATATACTGCAATGCAAGGATCTGATGCTTCTGGTAGTTCAATAAACTATACATTGCCTACAATGGTTGATGATTTATCTGTTTCTGCTTCGTACAGTCCAAGTGGAACAGCTGTAAATTCTACTACTGCTGTTGCTTTCACTTACACAGGTATCGAAGGATTATCAGTAAGTTATGGTGCTGGTGAAGCAGGCTCTACAACAGTTGCTTCTTCAGGTGATATAACAACTTTGAAAGGTTCTTACGCACTAGGATCAATCACAGCTGCTTACTCAGTTACTGACAGTGATATGGGAACTGGTGGAACTAATGAAGAAATGAGTTCTTTCAAACTTTCTTACACAGTATCTGATGATTTATCAGTTAGTTACGGTGAGGAAACTCATGAAACATCTGGACAAACTGTTGATGAAGAGTTTGATTCAATCTCTGTATCATACACAACAGGTGGTATGACTTTAACAGCTGCACAATACAATGCAACAGGACTTGGAAACACGTCTGGTGCACTTGGTGAAGCTGAAAGATGGAAATTAGGTGCTTCATTTGCATTTTAATTTTATCTAATTAAAAACACTAAAGGGCCCCTTTTTAGGGGCCTTTTTTTTATTCAAAAAAGGAAATCCCAGCAAATTCTGCAAGATTTAATAGTTTAAGTTTTTTCAAATTTTTTTGAGAAATACCTCCCAAAATAACAATTTTTTTTTTAGTAAGTTTAGAAAGTAACCTAAATTTGTTCATCCCTAAATAATTTTTATTTTTCTTAAATAAAGAGGATAAAAAAATTTTCTCAACATTTTGATTTTCTTTTTCTCTTATTTCTCTAAGATTATGAGCAGAACCAATAATCTTAAATTTTTTTTTAAAAGAATATGCCAAATGTTTTAAACTATTATTAAAAGATGGAATATAAACACCATCTAAATTTAGTTTTATTGCTAATTTGATGTCGTTAGATAAATAAAATTTAATTGATCTTTTTTTACAATATCTTTTTATTTTAAGTATAATCGTTTGGTCTTTCGGTTTTAAAGAATAATTTCTGTAAATGATACTAGTTTGATTGTCTTGCTTATCGATATTATTTGTATCAAATTTATTAATAAAGTAATATTTTCTGATCATATTTATATGCATAATACTGTAAAAAATTTATTAGATATCGAAAATAATATTAAAACACATCTTAATAAATTAAAAATTAATAATAGTCCCAAAATTGTTGCGGTATCCAAGACTTTTAGAATTGATAAAATCTTACCTATTATTGACCATGGTCATATTGATTTCGGTGAAAATAAAGTTCAGGAAGCAGTTGAAAAATGGACAGAAATTAAAAGAATAAATTTAAAAATAAAATTGCATATGATTGGAAAATTACAAACAAACAAAGTGAAGCACGCTATTAAAATATTCGATTATATTCATTCAGTAGATAGTAAAAAACTTGCAAAAAAAATTGCAAATGAACAAAATATAATAAATAAAAAAATAAAAATATTTCTACAGGTAAATATTGGTGATGAAAATCAAAAATCAGGAATTAATAAAAATGAAGTAGCCTCACTTGCTTCTTACTGTAAAGAAATTGGACTGAATTTAATTGGATTGATGTGTATTCCTCCAGTTAATATTGACCCAGATGATTATTTTAAAGAGATGAATGAATTAAATAAATCTTTAGGTTTTACCGAATTAAGCATGGGTATGTCGTCAGATTTTTTAAATGCTACCAAACACCTATCAACATACGTTAGAATTGGATCTGGTATATTTGGCCAGCGATCTTAATAAATTTTTATTTTAGAATTTTTTTTAATTAATTTAATCATAATCAAAAAATCTTTTTCCTTCAGAGCAATACATCCAGCTGTAGGTTTATAATCTTTCGTTATATGAATAAAAATACAACTGCCTTGACCAATAATAGGTTTTTTGAAGTTATACTTGATTGGAATTATCAAATCATATTTATGGTCTTTTCTCTTTAATTTTTCATATTTAATTTTTTTTTTGATTTTAAAAAGTTTGTTATATTTTTTTGGAAAACGGACATCGTCACACCAACCCATCTCTTTGTCTATCTCGACACATCTTAATAGAGTTGATGGTTTTTCCTTACGATCTTTCCTATAATAAAGATTTTCAATTTCAAAAGTTCCTTTAGGAGTTTTTTTATCTCCCTCTTTTTTATTTTTTGTTGATCCTTTTTGGCCAATACAGCACCTAAATTTAAATTCATTTATTTGAAGAGTATGTTTATTTTTTACTAAAATTGTCATATTCTCTTTTTGTGAACGCACAACATTTAATAATATACAATCATACCCCATTATATCATATTCTTGAAGAACTCAACTCAGATTTAAAATTTAAGATTAGTTGTGCAAATAGTGAGAATTCTTTAAAAGAAAAATTAAAAAATTATAATAATTATTTGATCATTTCTGATAAAAAATATTCAGATATTAGCAATCAATTTGTTTTAGAAAATAAACCAATTAATATTTTTAAGCTAATAGAAAAAATAAATATTGAATTTCTAAAACTTCAATTTAACAACCAATCTCAAGTAAAAGTTAACAATTATACGATAGATCTAAATTCAAGAGAGATGTTAACACACGATTTCAAGCTTAAATTAACTGAAAAAGAAATTAATACGATTACTTATTTATCTAAATCCAACAAACCAGTTCGTATTGATGAATTACAAAAAATGGTATGGTATTATCAATCTGATATAGAAACTCATACTGTTGAAACTCATATCTATCGATTAAGAAAAAAAATTTTAAATACTTTTAATGATAATGAATTTATTATTAGTAAAAAAAATGGCTATCAAATTAAATAAGAAAAACCCAATAATTAAAGACCTATTTACAAAAAAATATAAGCCAAAAATAGTCAAACCTAAAAAGGGAAAGGGAAGTTTTAAAAGAAAAAAAATTTAAGATTAAAGTCTTGCACCAATCTGTTGTATTACTCTAGAAGACATTTCTGTACCTTTTTCTAAACTTTCTTTGATTGATAATTTATTAACATAACCATGTAGAAAACCAGCAGCAAAAAGATCTCCAGCACCTGTAAGGTCAACAATTTTTAGATTTTGTTGTATGTCACTCTCGAAAATTTCTTTCCCATTAACAGCAACTGCACCTTTCTCACCTCTAGTTATAACTACTAGCTTATTAAGCTGCTTTGAAAAGTTTATAACTTCATCAAAACTTTTTGCTTCGATTAATGATGAAATTTCTTGTTCATTAGCAAAAGTTATATTGAGTTTATTTTTAACTAAGTTTAAAAAATGAGGTTTATGTCTATCTACACAAAATAGATCAGAAAGTGACATAGCAACTTTATTTGCATTATTAATAGCTTTATCAAATGCTTTTTTAGGTTCTCCTTCATCCCATAAGTATCCTTCTAAAAAAACTATTTCACTTTTTTTAATTGCTTCAGAGCTAACATCATTTTCATTAATTTTTCCTGCTGTTCCTAAAAATGTGCACATTGTCCTTTCAGAGTCTGGAGTAATCAATATTAAACAAGTACCTGTTGGTAATTCTTCTCTCTTTTTTGAGTAAAAATATTCTACGTTTTCTTTTTTTAGACCTTCTTCGTACTTGTCGCCAAAGTCGTCATTGGAAATTTTTCCAATAAAACCTACCTTGTCACCAAGTTGAGATAACCCAACTATAGAATTTGCTACTGAGCCTCCAGAAACAGTTTTTTCAATTTTGAGATTAATTATTAATTGCTTGAATTCATTTTCATCAAAAAATAATTTCATTGTACTTTTTGTAAGATTATTTTCTTCAATAAAACTATCATCTACTTTACAAATGACATCAACTATTGCGTTTCCTATTCCTAAAATTTTCATATTATGCTTTTTGGGTAATAACAGTTTTTTTTCTGTTTGGGTAGCAAGTAGTACATATTTTGCATGTTAAACCATAACAATCTCTTGCCTTACAATATTCTCTACCATAAAAAATTATTTGTAAATGAAGTTTAGACCAAGTTCTTCTAGGAAATATTCGTTTTAAATCTTTTTCAGTTTGTACCACATTTTTTCCACTAGTTAATCCCCATCTTTGAGCAAGTCTATGAATATGAGTATCAACTGCAAAAGCTGGATACCCAAAACCCTGGGACATCACTACGCTAGCTGTTTTATGGCCTACACCAGGTAGTTTTTCTAGTTCTTCAAAGGTTTGAGGCACTCTCCCGTTGTGTTTTTCCAAAACTTGTTTTGACATTAAATAAATACTTTTAGCTTTAATTCTAAAAATACCAATTTTTTTTATTAATTTTTCAATTTTTTTCCTTCCTAATTTTACAAAGTGTTCTGGTTTAAAGTATTTTGGATATATATCTTTTGTGACATTGTTAACATTTACATCTGTGCATTGGGCTGAAAGAAGTACAGAAATTAATAGTGTAAAAGTATTTTTACTTTTAAGGGGAACTGATGCTTTAGGATAAATTTTATTTAGAGTTTTAATTATAATTTTTGCCTTTTGTTTTTCATTCATTATGAAAAGTTAAGCAAATCTCTCATAGAATATAATCCTGGTTTTTTTTTCATTAACCATTTAGAAGCAGTCAAAGCTCCATCAGAGTAAAGTGTTCTATCAAAAGCTTCATGGTTTAATGTAATTATTTCTTTTCCACTTGAGAATTTTACTTCATGTTCACCAATAATTTCACCTTTTCTTATAGAATTAAAATTAATTTTTTTTCCATAAGGAAAAGATTTTTTATTTAAAAATTTCTTTCCCATTAAATTATATAAATTTTTATTCTTTCCATCCGCAATGCCTTTTCCAAGCATTAAGGCTGTACCAGAAGGATAGTCTTTTTTATGTTTGTGATGTACTTCAAATATTTTACTTAAATATTCATCATTTAAAGATTTTGATGTTATTTCAGTTAAATACATTAATAAATTTACACCTAAACTCATATTACCAGCTTTTAAAATGGGTATTTTTTTTGAATATTTCTTAATATGATTTTCTTGGCTTCTATCAAAACCAGTTGTGCCAATAACAACCTTTTTCTTAAGTTTAGATGCTATTCTTAATATTTCCAAGGTGCACTCTGGGACTGTAAAATCAATTATCACGTCTGTTTTTTTAAACGCAATATCTGAATTTAATTCTGGTCTAATTCCGTTAAATTTTTTATTTACAAGTCTATTTTCTGTAAGCGCAACTAATTTAAAATTTTTATTTTTCTTTGAAGATTTGATAAGTTGTTGACCCATCCTTCCCATGCAACCTGATATTGCTAAATTAATTTTATTCATTAAATATTTTTTTTCTAATATATCCTACTTCGGTAGTTTTAAAATGCCTGAAGGGTACATTTGTATCTTCAATTGCTTTAATAGTCTCCTCTGTAATATTTCCATAAACTTCAATTTCAAATCTGTCAGCAATCTCTTGATGTTTTTTAACATAAGCTTGAACGGGGGGATTATTAAGGTGATGTACCATAGCTTCACTGTTTCGGTAGACTTCACTCCATGTAAATTCTAAAGGATCAGTCGGATCTTGATCAAAAGTATGAATAAGCATATCTGGCTCTGACTCATTGACGGCATCATCCGCTTCTTTTGCTATCTTAAGATATTCTTCTACTTTACCTTCTTTAACACGTATTCTAGCTATTAAAATAAAAGGATTAGACATTGATATTAAAATAAATGATTTATAATTTTTAATATATACATTCTAAAAATACTAACTCTTTTTAATTAATTAGTCTTTTAATTTTTCCAAAAATCTTTAGCTTTTTGAAAAAACTTTCTAATACTTGGATTTGATTTATCGTTTTCAATTTCTCTAAATTGTTCTAGTAGTTCTTTTTGTTTTTTATTCAAGTATACAGGTACTTCTGTTTTTACCTGAACATATAAGTCACCAAAATCACCTCTTCTCATATACGGCATTCCTTTACCTTTTAATCTAAATTGTTTGCCGTTTTGAGTTCCATCAGGAATTTTTATTTTAGCTTTGCCACCGTCAATAGTTGGAATTTCAATAGTAGTTCCTAATGCTGCATCTGCAAGAGAAATTGGAAATTCAAAAAATAAATTTTCATCTGATCTTTTAAATAAATCATGAGAGTAAACATTTATAAATAAATATAGGTCACCTGTTGACCCACCTCTACTACCAGCTTCCCCTTTGCCTGCTAATCTAATTCTTGTTCCATCATCAACACCTTTAGGAATTGTGACTGATATTTTCTTAGATGCCTGTTTTTTTCCTTGGCCATTACAGTCATTACATGGATTTGTAATTTCTTCACCATTACCATTACATTGAGGACATGTTTGTTGTACTGTGAAGAAACCCTGATTAGATCTTATTTTTCCATTGCCCCCACAATAAGTACATCTATCTGGAGAATGACCGGGTTTTGAGCCATTTCCTTTACAGGTTCCACATTTTTCTGTAGTTGAAAATTTTATATCTTGCTTTTTACCTTGATAGGCTTCTTCAAGAGAAATTGACAAATCATATCTTAGATCTGAGCCTCTGTTATTTGAACTTCTGCTTCTTGATCTTCCGCCACCACCAAAATCTCCAAAAAAATCCTCAAAAATATCTGAAAAATCTGCTCCACCAAAACCACCAAACCCACCGCCTTGTCTTCCACCACCATTTTCAAATGCTGCATGACCGAAGTTATCATAGTTTTGTTTTTTTTCTTTATCTGAGAGAATTCCGTAAGCTTCACTGGCTTCTTTGAATTTATCTTCTGCCACTTTATCACCAGGATTTTTATCAGGATGATATTTGACGGCAAGTTTTCTATAAGCTGACTTTAATTCATCGGGAGATGCACTTTTTCCTACACCTAAAACATCATAGAAATCTCTTTTAGCCATAAGTTACCCTGAGATAATGATCGTTGATATTCTTAAGCGCTTTTTTCTTTATCTTCTTCTTTATTTTCTTCTTTATTTTCTTCTTTTACTTCTTCAAAATCCGCATCAACTACGTTATCGTCTTTTTTTCCTTCATCATTATTTTTACTATCATCAGGTGAATCTGGTTTTTTCTCTTGAGCTTTATATATAGCCTCACCTAATTTCATTGATGCTTGAACTAACGTCTCTGTTTTTTTCTTAATATCATCATTGTCAGTCCCTTTAAGAGCTTCTTTTAAACTTGATGAAGCATCTTCTATTGCTTTCTTTTCAGCGTCAGTAATTTTGGATCCATGCTCTTTAAGATTTTTTTCAGTTGAATGAATTAAAGTATCAGCCTGATTTCTCGTATCTACCGACTCTCTTTTCTTTTTATCTTCTTCCTTATTAGCTTCAGCATCTTTAACCATTTTTTCAATTTCTTCTTCACTTAATCCGCCCGAAGCTTGGATTTGAATTTTTTGTTCTTTTCCAGTTCCTTTGTCTTTTGCTGAAACACTAACTATACCGTTTGCATCAATATCAAAAGTAACTTCAATTTGAGGAACTCCTCTTGGTGCAGGTGCGATACCAACTAATTCAAAATTACCTAGCATCTTATTATCAGTAGCCATTTCTCTTTCACCCTGAAGCACTCTAATAGAAACTGCAGGCTGATTGTCTTCTGCTGTAGAAAATACTTGGCTTTTTTTTGTTGGTATTGTTGTATTTTTCTCAATTAGCTTAGTTGATACACCGCCAAGAGTTTCAATACCTAGAGATAAAGGCGTAACATCTAAAAGAAGAACATCTTTTACATCACCTTGCAGTACTCCAGCTTGAATAGCTGCACCCATAGCAACAACTTCATCCGGATTTACACTTTTGTTTGGGTCTTTTCCAAAAAAGTTTTTTACTTCAGTTAGGACTTTAGGCATTCTAGTCATTCCACCAACCATAACAATTTCATCTATATCACTTGCTGATATACCAGCATCATTTAATGCTGTTTTACAAGGTGGTATTGTTTTAGCTATTAAGTCTTCAACAAGAGCCTCAAGTTTGGCTCTAGTCATTTTTAAATTAATATGTTTAGGTCCTGTTTTATCTGCAGTAATAAATGGTAAGTTAATATCGGTTTGTTCTGCTGAAGATAGTTCTATTTTAGCTTTTTCCGCAGCTTCTTTTAATCTTTGAAGTGCAAGTTTATCTGATGTTAAGTCTATACCGTTATCTTTTTTAAATTCTGTAACTAAGTAATCAACGATTGTGTTGTCAAAGTCTTCACCACCTAGAAAAGTATCACCGTTTGTCGATTTAACTTCAAATACACCATCTCCCAATTCAAGAATAGATACATCAAATGTACCTCCTCCTAAATCATATACCGCAATCTTTTTATTTTGTTTTTTGTCTAAACCATATGCAAGTGATGCTGCAGTAGGCTCATTAATTATTCTTAAAACTTCTAGACCAGCAATTTTACCAGCATCTTTTGTTGCTTGTCTTTGTGCATCGTTAAAGTATGCAGGAACTGTTATTACTGCTTTTTTTACTTCTTGACCTAAATATTTCTCAGCTGTCTCTTTCATTTTTTGAAGAATAAAAGCAGAAATCTGAGAAGGAGAATATTTTTCTCCTTTTGCTTCAATCCATGCATCACCTTTTTCAGAATTAACTATTTTAAAAGGAGCTGCAGCAATATCTTTTTTTACAGTTGGGTCTTCAAAATTTCTTCCAATAAGTCTTTTAACAGCGAAAATTGTATTTTCAGGGTTTGTTACAGCTTGTCGTTTAGCAGGTTGACCAACAAGTTTTTCACTATCATCAGTAAAAGCTACAACTGATGGAGTTGTTCTTGCGCCCTCGGCATTTTCCAATACTTT
Source organism: Pelagibacteraceae bacterium AG-390-L03 (assembly GCA_003279685.1). GTDB lineage: Bacteria > Pseudomonadota > Alphaproteobacteria > Pelagibacterales > Pelagibacteraceae > Pelagibacter. The sequence goes on from QCHA01000001.1 coordinate 438,936, forward strand.
AGGCTGGCTTCCTTCCATAATTGATACACAAGAGTTTGTGGTACCAAGATCTATCCCAATAATTTTGCTCATAATTTAAATTCTTCCCTTCATATATGTGTTAATATTAATTCTACAAGTTCAACAAATGTTATTATTTGTCTAAATTTTCCCTATTTTCCTCATTTTTATCATCTTTTTTTTCTGTTTTTTTAGATACACCAACTAAAGATGGTCTAAGTAATCTGTTCTTTATCATAAAACCTTTTTGAACTTCTTGAACAATCGTTCCAGGTTCTTTTTGATCATCTTCTATTTCCATCATGGCCTGATGTAAATTTGGATCTAATTTTTTGTTAATACAATCAATTGGTTTAATGTTATTTTTAGCAAAAATAGAGATTAAATCTTTATTGATTATATCAAAATGTTCTAAGGTTTTTTTTAATACTTCAGTATCTTTGAGGGCTTCATCACTCTCTAAAATTAATTTTGATCTCTCAAGGTTATCAATTAAATTTAAAGCTTCTTTTGCAAATGCAAAGCCTCCATAATCAAATGCATCATCTTTTTCTTTTTCAAATCTTCTTCTTTGGTTTTCCAATTCGGCGAAAGTTCTTGCAAGCTTATCTTCTAATTCTTTTATTTTTTCTTCAGGAGATAATTCTTTTTCTTCTTCTACACTTTTGTTTTCTTCTTGCTTATCCTCAGACTGCTGTTCAGTTCCGATGGTCTCGTCTGATGTTTCAATTGTAGTGTTTTCTTGATTTTGGTTTTCTTCTTTTTCCATGTCAGCATATATGGTAAGAAATCTCAGAATTGCTAGGTATTAATGGAAAAAATTTCAAAATTGCTTATTGGCACTAATAACAAAGGAAAATATAAGGAAATCAAAGCTTTATTACCAAAATATATTAAAACACACTCAACATCTGAATTTAAACTTAAGAGTCCTAGAGAAAATGGTCTAACATTTACAGAAAATTCAATCATAAAATCTAAACATTTTTCAAAAAAAACAAAATTGATATGTCTTGCAGACGATTCAGGGCTTGAGATAGACATTTTAGATAAAAGCCCGGGAATTTATTCAGCTAGATGGGGTGGAAAAAAAGGTGATTTTAAAAAAGCAATAAAAAGAGTTTATAGAGAATTATCAAATAGAGATAAAAACTGGAAATTTAAGAAAGTTAAAGCTAGATTTATTTGTGCGTTATCAATTTGTTATTTAGATAAAAAAATAGTTTCTGTTTTAGGTAAGGTTGAGGGTTATATTTCGACAAAACCAAAAGGTAAAAATGGTTTTGGTTATGATCCAATATTTATTCCCAAAAACAAAAGAAAGACTTTTGGTGAAATTAGTTCTTCACGAAAATATAAAATAGACCATCGTTTTAATGCATTTAAGAAAATTAAAAGATTTCTATAATTTTTTTATCTTCAATTTTATAAAAGTTTAAACGATGATTAATTTTATTATTTTTAATATCAAAAATACCTATTTTTCCTTTAAAAGAATTTTTCTTTTTAAAAAGTTTGTTTAAATTAGATAGATTATTTTTTAATGATAAATAATAGACAAGTCCTACAAGATCGTAACTTAATAATGATAAGTGTGAAGGATATTCATTAAACTCTTTAGAAAATTTATCTTTGTAATTTTCAAAATTATTTTTATTTATAGATGGGTAATACAAGGGCTGAATATCTATTTCATTTAATAAACTCTCATCAAACCATTGGTTTAATGTAATAAAATACTTATTTTTAGGAGAAACGTCTGTATATAAAAGTGATGTAGATACACTTTTTAAGCTTTCATCAAAATCTGCAATAACAACAGCATCAAAATTTAAACCTCCTAAAGTATACCTCTGTTCAAGTTTTTTAATTTTTTTTTCTTTATTTGATTGATTTGATTTTTTTAGCCTTAAAATTTCATCTTCTAAGTTTTGTTTTCTAATTCTGTAGTTAGTAATTTCTTCAATCTGTTTTGTTAATTTTGTAGGTTCTGTACTATAATCATAATCTTTAAATATTTTAATTTTTGAGTCCTTAATTCCTTTTTTAATTTCAAATTCATAATCTTGAATAGGTGTTAAAAATATCGTTCTTCTTATGTTATTTATTTCTGTAAATTTTTTTATAGTATTGAATTGAGATGTAGAATTTATTCCTGCTGAAATTACATTTTTTGGAAGATCTAGTGTTTTGTTTGTTAATGACAAAAAAGTTATATCTTTGATCTCATCTAAATAATTTATACTTTCATAAAAAACAGGTCCAATAACAACTTTTACACCCATTTGGCTTAATTCAAATGCTGACTTAAGTGCTTTGTTTGCTTTAGAAGCCGTATCTTTTGGAATTATTTCTATTGAATTATTATCAATATCTTTCACAGCTAGTCTTACAGCTTTAATTATTGATTGACCTAGCTCTTTATTAGAACCTGTCATAGGGACCATAAGACCAATTTTAATTTTTTCAGAAGCTTTGGCTAAATTTGAAAATAATAAACAAAAATTTAGCAATACAAAAAAAATAATTTTAATAAATTTACTCATTTTAGTGTTACTATAATATTTTTTAAGCTTAATTATGGTAATAAAATCACAATCTCAAATAAATAATAATGAAAATGGTCTATATTTAGTATCAACACCAATTGGTAATCTAAAAGATATTACTTTAAGGGCTATTGAAACATTAAAAAGATCTTCTCATATCCTTTGTGAGGATACTAGAGTTTCAAGAAATTTATTAGATAGATATGAAATAAAATCGCAACTTATTTCAAATCATAAATTTAATGAGTCAAAAAATTTAGATAAAATAATTAGTCTATTGAAGTCTGGAGAAACAATTTCGTTAATTTCGGATGCTGGCACACCAAGTATTTCAGATCCTGGAGCAATATTAGTAAATGAATGCGTAAAAAATGAAATTAAAATTATTCCTATTCCAGGTCCTTCAGCTGCGACGGTAGCAGTATCAATGAGTGGTTTTTCAGAAAAGTTTATTTTTTATGGATTTTTACCTGAAAAAAAACAAGCGCTTACAAATGTTTTAAATAAAATTTCAAAATTTGATGATACATGTGTCTTTTTCGTGTCTCCAAAAAAGGTGAATAAAATTATCCCAGAGTTAAAAAAAAATTTTAGTGGCAGAAAAATAGTGTTCTGTAGAGAAATATCAAAAATATATGAGGAATTTATAAGAAAAAATGTTGATGATTTAGAAATATTTAACAAAGAGTTAAAAGGAGAGCTAACAATAGTAATTTCTGAAAAAAAAATTAATAAAAATCACTCACAAGAATTAAGTGAATCAGATATAAATATAATTCATAAAATGATTAAAAAACTAACTATAAAAGAAATTACAGAAATTATTAGTCAAAACAAAGATATTTCTAAAAAAGAGATTTACAATTATTGTTTGAAATTAAAAAATGAAATTTAAATTTATATTAGTTATTTTATTAGGAGTAATTTTATCTAGTTGTGCGGGGGTTTCGTCAAAAGGTGTTTTTGGTACAGGGGTTAGTGTTGCTTTTGATCCTAGAACTGTTGGTACACAAATGGATGACTCAATTATGCAAAAAAATTTAGCTGCACGAATTTTACTCAAGGATAAAAAATATCTTTTATCAGTTAAATCAAAAGTCTTAGATGGTAGAATTTTTTTAACTGGTAAAGTTGATAGTCCTGAAGAAAAATTATTATTAACAAAATTAGCTTGGGAAATGAAAGGTGCTAGGTCAGTTCGTAATGATATTAAAATTAAAGAAGAATTTAATTTTAAAAGATCTGCAAAAGATATTTTAATAACCTCTCAACTTCGAACAGCAATAATTTTAAATAAAAATATTAAGGCTACAAATTATCAAATAGATACTTACAAGAAAAAAATTTATGTTTATGGTATTGCATTAACTGCTGAAGAAAAAGATCTGGTAGTTAGTGAAGCTACAGAAATATTAGATGTAGAAGATGTTATTGCAAGTATTATCCTTGTAGAAGATCTAAGAATACAAAGGGAATAATTATTTTTTGTAATCAATTACATCCGCAGAATAAGCAGCAATAGATGCTAAATTAATAAGTTCTGATGTAGAAGATCTTAAAGGAGCAATCTCTATTGGTAATCCAAGACCAATTAATAAGGGCCCAATAACTTTAGTATCCCCTAAGGTCTTCATCATTTTGTAAGATATAGCTGCACTGTGTTGACCTGGCATAATCAAAATATTTGCTTTACCAACAATTTTTGAAAATGGATATAATTCTTCATATTCTGGATTTAAAGCAACATCAGGCTGCATGTCACCATCAAATTCAAAATCTACTTTTTTTTCTTTTAATATATCTACTGCATTTCTGATATGTTTTGTTCTGCTAGTAAGAGGCTGACCAAATGTAGAGTGAGAAACAAATGCTACTTTAGGATCGAATCCAAATAATCTTACAACTCTTGCTGTTGAAATTGCTATTTCAGCCATTTGTTCTGATGTTGGGTATTCATGAACACTAGTGTCACCAACAAAGATAGTTTTACCTTTATGAACAACCATATTGAGACCAAACATGATCTCCCCATCTCTTACATCAACTACTTGTTTTATTTTATCTAATGAAGCGCCAAAACGTCTTGTATTTCCAGTTACAGCACCATCTGCATCACCACAAGCAACCATACTAGTTGCCCATATGACTCTATCATTTCTTACAAGTCTATCGCAATCTCTTTCCAACAAACCTTGTTCTCTTTGTAATTTTTGAAATAAATGTTTTACATATTTTTTTCTTTTTTCTTCATCTTTAGAGTTTACTATTTCAATATCAAAATTATCACTGTAACCAATACTTTTAATTTGTTCTTTTATCTTTTCTTCTTTCCCGACAAGAATTGGTATACCTAATTTAGAATTTTTAAACGCTATAGCTGCTTTAAGTGTGTTCTCATCTTCACCATCAGCAAATACTATTTTTTTTTGGTTTTTTTTAATATAAGAATTTATTCCTTGCATAATGGTTACTGTAGGATCTAGTCTTTGTTTCAGTTGATCTTTATATAAATCTAAGTCATCTATATTTTTTCTTGCCACTCCACTGTCCATCGCTGCTTTCGCTACAGCTGCTGGAATTATACTTATTAATCTTGGATCAAATGTAGAAGGAATAATATATTCTTTACCATAATGTGGTCTTTCACCTCCCATAGCAGCCACAACTTCGTCAGGAACATCTTCTCTTGCAAGTTTTGCAATTGCTTGCGCAGCTGCAACTTTCATCTCTTCATTTATAGTCTTTGATCTAACATCTAAGGCACCTCGAAAAATATAGGGGAAACCAATTAAATTATTTACCTGATTGGGATAATCTGATCTGCCAGTTGCAACAATTGCATCATCTCTCACTTCATTTATTTCTTCGGGTGTAATTTCTGGATCAGGATTTGCGCAAGCAAAAATTATAGGATTTTTTGCCATTTTTTTTACAAATTCTTTTTTAAGAGCACCTTTAGATGATAAACCAAGAAAAACATCTGCTTTGTTAATTGCTTCTTCAAGAGTTCGTAAATCAGTTTCGATTGCATACCTCGATTTCCATTGATCTATTCCATCGGGCCTTCCTTTATAAATTATGCCCTTCCTATCTAACATAATGATATTCTCATTTGACACACCTGAATTTTTAAATAACTCTGTACATGCTTGAGCAGATGCACCAGCTCCATTAACAACTAATTTAATTTCTTTTATTGATTTACCACTTATGTCTAATGCGTTAATTAAAGCTGCAGTTGTAATAATAGCTGTTCCATGCTGGTCATCGTGAAAGACAGGAATATCTAAAATTTCTTTTAATTTTTGTTCAATTATAAAGCAATCAGGCGCAGCTATGTCTTCTAAATTTATTCCTCCAAAACTTGGAGCAAAGTTTTTAATTGAATTAACAATCTCATCTGCATTAGAACAATCTATTTCAAGATCAATTGAGTCAATATCTGCAAATCTTTTAAAAAGTACTGCTTTACCTTCCATTACAGGTTTTGATGCAAGGGCCCCTAAATTACCCATTCCCAAAATTGCAGAACCGTTGCTTATAACAGCTACCAAATTACCTTTACTTGTATAATCATATGCAGTCTCTGGATTTTTACTAATCATCTTCACAGGAGCTGCTACACCAGGAGAATATGCTAAAGCAAGATCTCTCTTAGTGGTCATATTTTTTGATGAAATGATCTCAATCTTCCCAGGTTTTTTGTCTTTATGAAAATCTAGAGCTTCTTTCTCTGTATAGTGATCGTTGTTAGTTTTTTTCATTCCAGTTAAATTATATTAAATCTAATTTTATCTTTATTATTTATAAAAATTTTTATTATTCGTAATATTTGATCTATAAATTCTTATAATAAATATACAATTAGGGTAAAATTAAGACTAATATGATTTATGAACATAGTTAAGTCAACAGGTACATTTGGTTTTTTTACAATAATAAGCAGGTTGCTTGGTTATTTAAGAGATATTCTTATCGCAGTTTTTCTGGGCACAGGGGCTTTAGCTGATGCTTTTTTTGTAGCTTTTAGAATTCCCAACACTTTTAGAAGATTATTTTCAGAAGGAACTTTCAATGCTGCTTTTGTACCTAGTTATTCATCCGAACTAGTAAAGGGAAAAAAAAAATCAAATGATTTTGCAAATAATATTTTTAATCTCTTATTTTTAGCCTTATTTTTTTTAGTTCTTATTGTTCAAATTTTTATGCCAGCATTTGTTTCAATAATAGCTCCTGGTTTTGTTGATGATTTTGATAAAATGAATTTAGCAATATATTTAACAAGAATAACTTTTCCTTTTTTATTATTTATATGTATTGCATCATTTTTTGCAGCAATACTTAACTCTCATAATAAATTTGCTGCAGCTGCAGCTGCGCCAATAATTTTAAATATTATTTTAATTATAATTTTATTTTTCTCAAAATCTATTGGTGATGATCTTGTTTATTATTTGTCTTATGGTGTCTCATTGGCAGGTTTATTGCAATTGTTATTTTTGTTCAAACTAGTGGGAAAATTTTATACTTTAAAATTTAATTTTAAAATTAAAGCCGACAAAAAAGTTAAAATTTTTTTTAAAAAACTTTTGCCAAGTATTTTTGCATCTGGAGTAACTCAAATTAATATTTTAGTTGGAACTATAATTGCTTCATTTCAAGCTAGCGCTGTATCTTATTTGTATTATGCGGATAGAATTTATCAAATCAATTTAGCAATAGCAGGTATTGCTATTGGCGTTGTCATATTGCCTCAACTATCAAAATATGTTCAGTCTAAGAATAAAGATAAAATTTTATTAATTCAAAATAAAGCTTTAGAATTAAGCTTATTTTTAAGTATACCAGCATCAGTTGCTTTAGTTGTTGGTTCTGAATATATAATTTCAGCTTTATTTGGTTACGGTTCTTTTAATGAAGTTGCTGTTCAAAATTCAGCGAAAGCCCTTTATTTTTTTGCTCTAGGATTACCTGCTTTTTCATTAATAAAAATTTTTTCTAGTTTTTTCTTTGCCAACTACAACACCAAAACTCCATTTTATATTTCCTTGTTATCAGTAGCATTCAACATTGTTATAAGTGTTTATTATTTCAAAGAAATAGGTTTTATTATTATTCCTATAGCAACATCAATATCATCATGGATTAACGGAATATTGTTATTTATTTTTTTAAAAAAAAATAATTTATTTAGTTTTAATAAGCAATTTACTTTTAGATTTATTAAAATAATTTGTACATCTGTGTTTATGGGAATTTTATTTAATTTTTTATTAATTTATTTTAAAGATCAATTAGCTTTTGAACAAAATATGAAATCATTTTATTTAATTCTAAGTGTTATGATGGGTTTATTATTTTATTTATTCATTTCATATTGGATCAAAGCTTTTAAAATAAGTGATTTTAAACTAAACTATTAATATATAATGAGTAAAAAAATTTTTTCAGGAGTTCAGCCAACAGGAAATCTTCATCTAGGAAATTACTTAGGAGCAATAAAAAATTTTGTAGATTTAAATAATGATACCACAAATCAATGTATATTTTGTGTTGTAGATTTACATGCAATCACTGTCAAACAAGATCCAAAAGAATTAAAAAATAATATTCAAGAAACTGTAGCTACATTTATTGCAAGTGGAATAGACTCAAAAAAAAGTATAATTTTTAATCAATCGAAAGTACCGGCTCATGCTGAAGGAGCGTGGATATTAAGTTGTATTGCTAGAATGGGGTGGCTAAATAGAATGACCCAATTTAAAGAAAAAGCTGGAAAAGATAAAGAAAAAGCTAGTGTCGGTCTTTATTCTTATCCAGTTCTCATGGCGGCTGATATTTTGCTTTATGATGCAACCCATGTTCCTGTTGGAGATGATCAAAAGCAACATTTAGAGTTGTGTAGGGATATTGCTCAAAAGTTTAATAGTGATTTTGAAATAGAAAATTTTTTACAAGTTCCAGAGCCTTTAATTCAAAAAGAATTTTCAAGAATTATGAGTCTTAAAGATGGCTCAAAGAAAATGAGTAAATCTGAATTATCAGATTTAAGCAGAATTAATTTAACTGACGACAAGGATCAAATTATAAATAAAATTAAAAAAGCAAAAACAGATCCATTACCAATGCCAAATACACCAAAAGATCTTGAAGAAAGATTAGAAGCAAAAAACCTTTTAGGTATATATTCAAGCTTAACAAATACTACTTTAGAAAAAAGTGTAGAAAATTTTGCAGGTAAAAATTTCTCAGAATTTAAAGAAAAATTATCTGAAGCCCTAGTTGATAAAATTCAACCTATTTCAACAGAGATAAAAAAATTATTAGATGACAAATCATATTTGGATAATACTCTTCTAGAGGGAGTTGAAAGAGCCAATATAATAGCCTCAAAAAAGATCAAAAGAATTAAAGAAATAATAGGTTTTTAGATAAAATTTATTATCAAGTTTTAATTTTTTAAATATTCACTATATATAATTTATGTTCGTTCAAACAGAAGTTACACCAAACCCTAATTCGCTTAAGTTTCTACCTGGAAAAAAAGTGTCTAATAGTGGACCATATGAAATTACTAACAAAAATGAAACTCAGAACACCCTTATTAGAAATTTATTATCTATAAATGGAGTAGAAGGAATTTTTTTAGGAGAAGACTTTATTTCCATCAATAAAAAAGAAATAATTAAATGGGATGAAATAAAACATATAGTAATTTCTTTTATTAATGATTTTTATTCCGAGGGAAAAGAATTTGTTATTGATGAAAGTTTAGAAGAAGAGGAAAATTCAAATCTAAATGAACTTGAGCAAAAAATAGTCAAAATTTTAGATCAAAAAATAAGACCAGCAGTAGCTAGAGATGGAGGAGATATTAAATTTAAAGAATTTAAAGATGGAGTGGTTAAAGTGCAATTACAGGGAAGCTGCTCTGGATGCCCAAGTTCTACAATGACATTAAAGCAAGGAGTTCAAAATCTTTTATGTCATTATTTGCCAGAAGTTAAAGAAGTTGTTGCAATTTAGATATATGAAAAATAATCAAGATCTATTTGAACAGAAAAGTAAAAATACTTTATTAAAAATTTTTTTAAGTAGTTTTTTAACTATTTCTTTTTTTTATATTGCCCCAATATTTATAAATTTCGCTGACAAAAATTTTTATACAAAAGAGTATACAAATAATTCTAAAAAGATTTTGGCATATACACTTAATAAAGATGATAAAAATAAAAAAGAAATTGAAACTTTAAATGAAGAAGAAGTTCTATTGGATATTTATACATTAAATAATAGCGAGACAGAGGCAGTATACTTGAGTGCTGCTTCAATAAATAAATTATTTAAAGAAACAGATTATAATCTTAACGACGTTAGAAAAAAGAAATTAGTTAAACCAGTTGCATTAACATTGCTGCCAAATGAATTAAAAATGATTGCGAATACAAAGAAAAGGAAAGAATTTTTTATACAAATTCTTTTGCCTTTAATCATAAAAGAGAACAACATTATTAAAAAAGATAGAAGAACACTTTTTAATATTATTAACAAAAGCAATAACACAACCTCAGAATTAACTTGGCTTGAAAAAAAATACAAACAATATGGTATAAAATCTAAAGATCTATCAACATTAAAAGTAAGAATGGATGAAATACCGGTATCTCTTGCGATTGCTCAAGCAGCTAAAGAAACAGGCTGGGGAACTTCTAGATTTGCTCAAGAGGGTAATGCTTTATTTGGACAATGGACTTGGTCAGGAGAAGGCCTAAAACCTAAAGATGCAAAAGAAGGTGAAGATCATAAAGTTATGAAATTTAATATTTTACAAGCATCAGTTAGAGCTTATCAAAGAAATTTAAACACCCATTCTACTTATAAAAATTTTAGAAAAGCTAGAGCAGAGTATAGAGATTCTAAAAACCCCCTAGACAGTATTGAGCTATCTAAATATCTAAACAAATATGCAGAAACAGGCAATCAATATGTTGAAGTTTTACAAAAAATAATAATACAGAATAAGCTAAAAGATTTTGATGATGCTAAACTACTACCATCAAACGCTGATCTAGAAAGTCTTATCTAATTTTTTATAATTGGAAACTGAATACCAAACCATCGCCATTTTCCATTATCATTTAAAGAACAATTAATTCTACCTCTTCTTGGAATAAATGGACCTCTAAATTTTATTATTAATGTATTATTATTTAAAGTTGTATTTGATCTTTCCCAAACATCTAATTCATTAGAATAACAATTTATATTTTTTAAATTCGATTGTTCACTAAAAAATTTAACTTTAAAGTCAGGAGGGTTATTTTTTATTGATAATTTTTTCTCTAATGGGAGCAATTGTTCATATTCTAATGGAAATGAATTTATAATGGAAATAAATCTTTTTAATTTTCCATAATTTTCATTAATTGGAAATCGAGGTAACTCGAATTTATCTTTATTTAAATCAATTACACCAGAATGTTGACCAAAAGCATAATCAAAATTTTGAGAAATGTAATCTCTCATGAATTTTGAATACTCACCAAAAGGATAAGAAAATAAATTTGGTATGTATCCTAAATTTTTCAAAAATATTTTATTTGCTTTTTCTATATCTGAAATAAAAAAATTATCATCTTTGTCAATAAGATATCCGTGAGAATGTGAGTGGTGACCTATTACCGCAAATTCTTCAGTTTCAATTTCTTTGATTTGCTCCCAAGTCATATATCCTTTTTTTCCAACTGGTTCTGTTGAAACAAATAAGATAAAAGGAATTTTATTTTTTTTAATATACGGCCAAGCCTCTAGATAAAAGGATAAAAAAGCATCATCTATTGTTATAAGAATTTCTTTATTTGTTTTTGGTGAAGAAAAATTTTCTTCAAAATTTTTTGGATTAGAAAAAGTGTAACTTGAATTTTTTACTATTTCCATCTGCTCTTTAAAGATATCCATTTGAATATTGGTAGATGGGTATTTATTTTCATTAAAACGATGATACATTAATGACAAAATACCTTCATCACCAGAATAGTGTTTGATATTATTTTCATCTGAAATAGAATTTGTAATTGTAAACAGAATAAAAATGAACAAACTTATTATAGATGTTGCTAGTGAAAAAATTTTTCTAATGTTCATCTCTAATGCTAGTATTTATAATATTACTCATGAGAATACTAAAATTAATTATGAAAAATTAACTATAATTATTAATGATTTTCTTTCATCAAAAAGTATTAAAATTGAAGAAATTAATGCAATATATATCAATCAAGGATCAGGAAGCTTTGCTGGTATAAGAAATTCAATATCGGTTGTTAAAGCCTTTAAAGTTGCAAAAAATATTGATTATTACTGTTATAATTTGAATGAATTTAAAGATGAAAAAGACTTGAGTTATGAAAATATCCCTAATTTATGTAAAAAATATAAAATTAAAAAAAATTTGATTAATCCTGTTTATATAAGTTAAAATTAAATATGCCAGAAACTATTGAAGAAAAATGTTTATCAAAAGGTGTAAAGTTAACTGATCAACGTAAAGTAATTGCACAAGTAATGTCCCAGTCATCTGACCATCCTGATGTAGATGAATTATATAATAGAGTCTCTAAAATTGATCCAAAAATAAGTATTGCAACTGTTTACAGAACTGTAAAATTATTTGAAGAGTCGGGTATATTAGCTAAGCATGAATTTAAAGGTGGAAAAGCAAGATATGAAGAATTAAACGAAGGACATCATGATCATTTAATAGATGTTAAGTCAGGTGAAATTATTGAATTTGTAGATGAGGAAATTGAAAAACTTCAAAGAAAAGTGGCAGAAAAATATGGTTACAAACTAGTAGACCACAAGCTTGAATTATATGGGATAAAGAAAAAATCCTAGTCAATGAAACAAAAAATTTTTATCAAAACATTTGGCTGTCAAATGAATGAGTACGACTCGAATAGAATATATGACTCAGTAAAAAAAATTGGCTATGAAAAAACAGAAAATTATGAAGATGCAAATTGCTATTTGCTAAATACATGTCATATAAGAGACAAAGCTAAAGAAAAAGTTTACCATGAAATTGGACGAGTTAAAAAAATTTTCAGATCAAAAAAAAAGCCATTAGTGATTATTGCTGGATGCGTTGCACAGGCAGAAAACCAAGAAATGCTAAAAAGAGAACCTTACATTGATCTTGTTATTGGACCTCAAGCATATCATAAAATTAATGATACAATTATAAATCATATAGAAAAAAACAAAAAAACTGAAGAAACAGAATTTGATGCAATTTCAAAATTTGAATATTTTAATAAAATTAAAAATAATTTAGGAAAAATTTCTTCATTTTTAACTATCCAAGAAGGATGTGATAAGTTTTGCCATTTCTGCGTGGTACCATATACAAGAGGTCCAGAATATTCTAGACCATTCAGACAAATTTTAGATGAGGCTAAATATTTAGCAGATTCAGGTGCCCAAGAAATAATTTTACTAGGACAAAATGTAAATGCTTATAATAATGAAAAGTATAGATTGTCAGATTTAATATTAGAGATTGAAAAATATTCTAACATTAAAAGGATCAGATACACAACATCCCATCCTCAAGATATGTCAGATGATTTAATTGAAGTTTATAAATATTCAAAAAAACTTATGCCGTTGGTCCATTTACCAGTTCAAAGTGGATCTAATAAAGTTTTAGATTTAATGAATAGAAAACATACTATTGGTGAGTATTATAAAATATATGATCAGTTAAAAGAAATTAACCCTGATATACAATTTTCCAGTGATTTTATAATAGGTTATCCCGGTGAAGAAGAGGAAGATTTTAATGCTACTTTTGAATTAATTCAAAAAATTAAGTTTATTAATTCCTATTCATTTATTTTTAGTCCAAGACCAGGTACAGTTGCTTCAGATTTAAAGTTGATTGATAAAAAAATTTCTATGGAAAGATTAGAAAAAATTCAGAGCCAGTTATATGATAATCAGATGCACATGAATAAATCTTTAGAGGACGAAACGATTAACGTTTTAGTTGAGAATTTAACAGATGATAAAACCCAAGTTTTTGGTCGTTCTGAATATATGACATCAGTAATTTTTAATGGTAAAAAAGATGATATTGGAAAAATTGTGCCAGTAAAAATTAATAAAAGTAATCGAAGCACCTTGTTTGGTGAAAGAGATTTAAGCTATAAACAAAAGGTAGCATAGTAATTGAGTAGCTTATCAAAAAAAAATAGTGATACTTCATTAAAGTTTGTTTATTCTGACAATAACTCGCTAAGTGTTATTTTTCATGATAATGAACTTTTGATTGGTGTAGTAGGTGAGTTTAATAAAAATTTAAAAGCATTAGAGGAAATTACAGCAACTAGTTTATATTCTAGAGGTAACTCAATTCTAATTAAATCTAATCCTGAAAAAAATGAAATAGTTAAAAATGCTATAAAATTTCTAGCTAATCAATTTATTAACAATGGTAGCATTGAAAATAAAGACATAGTTTCTTCTGTAGATAATTTTATGATTAATGAAAAAATTAAAAATAATAATGTTACAGATATAATTAAGACTCCAAAAAAATCAATTATCCCAAGATCAGAAAAACAAAAAGATTATGTAAGAGCTTTGAGACAAAGTGATATAATAATTTCAGCAGGTCCAGCAGGGACTGGTAAAACATTTTTAGCCGTAGCTGTAGGTCTTACGATGTTGTTGGAAAAAAAAATTGAAAGAATAATTTTATCTAGACCCGCTGTTGAAGCGGGAGAAAGGTTAGGATTTTTACCTGGTGACATGAAAGAAAAAGTTGATCCTTATTTAAGACCTTTATATGACTCATTGTATGATCTCTTTGATTTTGAAAAAATTCAAAGAATGATCGAAATTGGTGATATTGAAATAGCGCCACTCGCTTTTATGAGAGGAAGAACCTTAAAAAATTCATTTGCAATCTTAGATGAGTCACAAAATGCAACAGATACTCAAATTAAGATGTTTTTAACTAGAATAGGAGAAAATTCTAAAATTGTTGTTAACGGAGATCCAACACAAATTGATTTACCAAATAAAAATACGTCAGGTTTAGTTAGATCAAAAGAATTATTAGGTCATTTAAATGAAATATCAGTTGTTGATTTTGATCATACAGATGTGGTTAGGCATCCACTCGTTTCCAAAATAGTTAAAGCCTACTCAAAAAATGATTAGTATTGAGGTTTTCTCAGAAGAGAAAGCTTGGTCAAAAAAACTTAAAAAAAAAGAGCTTTATTTCAAAGAAATTTGTAATTTCTTCCCTAGAAAATACCGATTTCCTAACAAGAAAATAACTCTTTCTCTACTTCTCTCTAATAATAAATGTATCAAAAAATTAAATAAGAATTTTAGAAATAAAAATAAGTCTACAGATATTCTTTCATTTCCTTTAGCAAAAAAAACATCAATAACCAAAAGTACTTATATTGGAGATATTATAATTAGTTATAATTTCATGAACAAACCTAAATCACAAAATATTAAAAACTTTAAAGAAAAAGTAGTTAAAACTTTTATTCATGGATATCTTCACTTATTAGGTTTTGACCATATAAAAGATAAAGATTATAGAAGAATGGTTGGTGAGGAAGAAAAAATATATAAATCTGTAATTTCAAAGATTAACTAGGTTGATAAAAAAAAAATACATTGAGATAGTTTTTTTAATAATTTTAGGTGCGTTCTCATCTTTAAGTTTACCCCCCCATAATTACTTAATAATAAATTTTTTTACCTTTAGTGCATTTTTTATATTTCTGTTTAAAAAATCTAAAATTACCCAAAGTAAAAAACATTTCTTTATTTATGGGTGGCTATTTGGATTTGGTTATTTTTTATCAAGCTTGTATTGGATATCCATATCTTTAACATTTGATCAAAATTTTAAATTTTTAATTCCCATAGCTCTTATTTTAGTACCTTTATTTCTGGGAATTTTTTATGGATTAGCTACTTTTTGTTTTATAATTTCAAATTCTAAAAAAGTAGTAAGCTCTTTTTTAGTTTTTGCATTATTTTTTGGAGTTTTTGAATTTATTAGAGGTTCAATTTTAACTGGTTTTCCTTGGAATTTAGTAGCCTATAGTTTTGTTAATCATTTAGAAATATTAAGTATTACCTCATTAATAGGAACCTACGGATTTAATTTATTTTGTATTTCATTGTTTTCTAGTCCTGCAATATTTATTTTAAGAAAAACAAAAAAAGATATAGCTGTGTGCATTGTATTTCTAATTATGCCATTTCTATTTTATTTATATGGATCATCTTATAAAGAAAGATTTAACTCATCAGATGCTATAAATTATGAATATAAAGTAAGAGCTATAGGTTCAAATATAAGTCTAGATAGATTTTATTCAAATATTGATCCAGTCTCTGTGATAAATGAATTGATTGATATAAGTCAGCCTATTAAAGATGATAAAACAATATTTGTTTGGCCTGAGGGAATTCTACCTGATGTTTCTCAAGAAGAGTTAATTGAATTTAAGTGGTTATTTGAGGATGTCTTCAGTAAAAATCATTTATTATTCATTGGAATTAACAGTCAAAAAACAAACAAAGAAAAAATTGATTATTTCAATTCCTTATCAATTTATGATCATAATTTAGAAATATTAAATTTTTACAACAAGATCAATCTGGTCCCATTTGGTGAATTTTTACCTTTTGAAAATATTCTAAAAAAATTTGGTTTAAGCGTAATTACAAATAATTATCAATCATTTTCAAGTGGCGAAGATAGAAAAATTATAGATATAAAAAGAGATCACTTTTCTTTGAAAATATTACCATTAATTTGTTATGAAATAATCTATTCAGGTAAAATATTTAATAACTCAAATTTTGACTTAATGGTAAATATCTCTGAAGATGGTTGGTTTGGTAGTTCGATAGGACCCAAGCAACACTTTGCTCATAGTATTTTTAGAGCACTTGAAAGTGGCAAGTATTTATTACGTTCAGCAAATAATGGTATTGCAGCTATTGTAAATCCCCTAGGTGTTATTGAGCAAAAAGTTGAATATGGACAGTCAGGCTATATTGATTTTAAAAAAGCTAAAAAAATACAACCAACATTATTTTCTAAATATGGAAATAAAATCTTTATAATATTAATTTTACTATATATTTTTTTGATATTTTCATTTAATAGATTTAAAAATGAGTAATTTAAAAAATTTTCTTTTTACAAGTGAGTCAGTATCCGAAGGTCATCCAGATAAAGTTTCAGATAGAATTTCAGATATGGTGGTAGATAGTTATCTATCTGGAGATCCATTCTCGAGAGTTGCATGCGAAACACTTACAACAACAAATAAAGTAGTTTTAGCAGGGGAGGTTAGAGGACCTGAAATAAAAAAAGATGAATTAATAGAAAAAGTTAGAAATTGCATAAAAGATATTGGATATGATCAAGAGGGTTTTACTTGGAAAGAGGCAACAAAAATAGAATGTCATCTTCATTCCCAATCTGCCGATATAGCAATGGGAGTAGATTCTTCTGGAAATAAAGATGAGGGAGCTGGAGATCAAGGTATTATGTTTGGATATGCTTGTAACGAAACCGATGTTTTAATGCCAGCACCTATTCATTACTCTCATAAATTATTAAGATTAATGGCAGAAGATAGAAAGTCAGGAAAGTTAAAAAATATAGAACCAGATAGTAAGAGCCAAGTCACTTTTGAATATGTAGATGGAAAGCCTACTAGGGTAAAATCTGTTGTAATATCTTCTCAGCACTCTGCAGATGTTAATCAATCACAAGTTAGAGATTTATTAAGACCTTACATGTTGCAATCTATTCCTTCAAATTTTCTTGAAGGTTTTAATGAAGATGAGTTTTATGTTAATCCAACAGGTAATTTTGTCATTGGTGGACCAGATGGAGATTGTGGATTAACAGGAAGAAAAATTATAGTTGATACATATGGCGGCGCTGCACCTCATGGTGGTGGAGCTTTTTCAGGAAAAGATCCTACTAAAGTAGATAGATCTGCAGCTTATGCTGCAAGATATATTGCAAAGAATGTTGTTGCTTCAAAAATTGCAGACAAGTGTTTAATTCAATTAGCTTATGCAATTGGTGTTTCTAAACCATTATCAATTTATGTTGATTTATTTGATAACGATTTAGATAAAAATAAATTTGTTATAGATAAAATAAATGAAAATTTTGATTTAAGCCCTCGAGGAATTAGAGAGATGCTAAATTTAAATAAACCGATATATGAGAAAACAGCTGCCTACGGACATTTTGGAAGAACACCAGATGATAATGGTTCATTTTCTTGGGAAAAAACTGATAAAACAAGCCATTTTTCTAAATAGTTTCTGTTGAATTAAAAAAAAACTTTACTATATTGCCCTTACATTATTGAATTTACAAAGTGGGCATTAGCCCATTTTTTTTTGGAGCATACAAAAACATGTTAAATAAAAGAGCAGATAAATTAGAATTATTAAGAATAGCTGAAGCTGTTGCTTTAGAAAAATCTATTGATAAAGAACTAATTATTAGTTCTATGGAAACGGGAATTGCAAAAGCGGCTAAGTCTAAATTTGGTCAGGAAAATGAAATAAAAGTTTTAATTAATAGAGATAATGGTGACATAGAAATCTTCAGAAAATTGATTGTTGCTGAGAATCCAGAAAACTCCAATACAGAAATTAAACTTGAAGATGCAATTAATCTAAATGAAACCAACAAAGACAAAGCAGTTGGAGATGAGGTTTTACAACCATTACCATCATTTGATTTTGGAAGAATTGCAGCTCAAACAGCAAAACAAGTAATTAGTTTTAACGTCAGAGAAGCTGAAAGAGAAAGACAATATAATGACTTTATTGATAAAAAAGACTCAATTTTAAGTGGTATTGTTAAAAGGTTAGAATTTGGAAATGTAATTGCTGATCTTGGGCGTACCGAGGCAATTATTCAAAAAAATGAAATGATACCACGAGAAAACATTAAAGCTGGCGATAGAATTAAAGCTTACTGTTATGATGTAAGAAGAGAGCCAAGAGGACAACAAATTTTTTTATCAAGAGCGCACCCAAAATTTATGGAAAAGCTTTTTGTTCAAGAAGTGCCTGAAATTTATGATGGATTAATTGAAATTAAATCTTCATCAAGAGATCCAGGTAGCAGAGCGAAAATTTGTGTAAAAGCAGTGGATACATCTCTTGATCCAGTTGGCGCTTGTGTGGGTATGCGAGGCTCTAGAGTTCAAGCTGTTGTAAATGAATTACAAGGTGAAAAAATTGACATTGTGAATTGGTCGGAAGATCCGGCAATTTTAGTTTCTAATGCTTTATCTCCAGCTGAAGTTCAAAGAGTAAATGTCGACACAGAAAGAAAAAAATTAGATGTAATTTTAACTGAAGAGAATTTAAGTAAAGCTATTGGAAGAAGAGGTCAAAACGTAAGACTTGCAACTAAGCTATTAAATTATGAAATTAATATAATGACTGATGCAGAAGACTCTGAAAGAAGACAAGCTGAATTTAAAGAAAAAACAGAAAACTTCGTAAAAAACTTAGAACTAGACGAAACATTGGGTCAATTACTTGTTGCTGAAGGTTTTTCCTCAATAGACGATATAAAAGATACTACTGCAGAAAGCTTAATGAAAATTGAGGGTATTGAAGAAGACACTGCGAAAGCTCTAATAGAAAGAGCGAAAGAGTTTCATCAAAAAGACCAAGAGGATATTTCTGAGAGAATTAAAGAATTAGGTCTGCAAGATGCTTTAGTAAATTTAAAAGGACTTACGCCTGGAATGTTGATGACTTTAGGTGACCAAAAAATTCTTACATTAGAAGATTTTGCCGATTTAGCATCGGATGAATTAACAGGTGGATTTGATATCGTCAAAGGTGAAAGAGTAAAAATTCAAGGTTACCTTGAAGATTTTGCTTTATCAAAAGAAGAAGCGGATGAGTTAATTATGTCTGCAAGAAACATTGTCTACAAAGATTGAGTGATGAGCTATGGAAAAGAAAACAAAATTAACAATATCTGGCACTGCCAAAAAATCGTTCAAAAATATTGAGATTGCGAAAACTCAAGGAAAAAACTCTGTAGTAATCGAAAAACAACCAAGTAAATTTCCAAGTAAAGGTGGATCATCTAGACCTGGAGGCTTCAAACCAAAAACTACCTCAACATTTAATAGAGGCGTTTCAGTAAAACCATCCTTCGCACCTAAATCACCCTCAATAACAAACGATTTTGAACGAAGAAAGCTAGCTGAGCAAAGAGCTACGAAGAGACTTAAAGGAGATGACAATAAAGATAAGAAAACATTAAAGGCAGGCACAAAAAAGAGAGAATTAAAATTAACAGTCTCAAGAGCTCTAAGTGATGAAATTGAAGCAAGAGCGAGAAGTGAAGCTTCTGTTAAGAGAGCAAGGCAAAAAGAAAATAAAAATTTAACTAAAGAAGAAGCACAAGAAAATTTAAAACCTGTTAAGAGAGATGTAAATATTCCAGAAGCTATTACGGTTAGAGAACTTGCTAATAGAATGGCTGAACAATCAAGTAACGTTATTAAGTTTTTATTTGGAATGGGTGTTACTGTAACTATTAATCAAACATTAGCTGCTGACACTGCTGAGTACCTAGTGAAAGAATTTGGACATAATCCAGTAAGAGAAGAGAAAGCTGAAGAAATAATTCAGAAGATTAAAGCAACAAGAGTAGAAAATTTAAAAAATAGACCTCCGATTATAACTGTTATGGGTCACGTTGATCATGGTAAGACTTCAGTCTTAGATGTTTTGAGAAGTGCGAATGTTGTGTCGGGAGAATTTGGTGGGATCACCCAACACATTGGAGCTTATCAAATAGAAAGCCAATCTAATAAACTTACTTTTATTGATACACCGGGTCACGCAGCATTTACTGAAATGAGAGCAAGAGGATCCAAATTAACTGATGTAGTTGTTCTAGTTGTTGCGGCAGATGATGGTGTTAAACCACAAACAGTAGAGTCTATTAAACATGCTAAAGCTGCAAATGTTCCAATTGTTGTAGCAATTAACAAATGTGATTTGCCAGATGCAGATCCACAAAAAATAAAAAACCAGTTATTAGAACATGAACTAATCGCAGAAGATTTATCTGGAGACACTTTAATGGTTGAAATTTCTGCTACAACTAAATTAAACTTAGATAAACTAGTTGAAGCAATCATTCTACAAGCTGAAATATTAGATTTAAAAACTGACTTTGAGTCACAAGCTACAGGAATTGTATTAGAATCTAAAATTGATGTTGGAAGAGGACCTGTAGCAACAATTATAGTAACTACTGGAACTTTAAAAAAAGGTGACTTTTTTGTAAGTGGTTTAAAATGGGGAAAAGTTAGAGCAATAATTGATGATAAAGGGAAAAATATTAATGAAGCACCTCCATCAGCACCGGTCGAGATTTTAGGAATTAACGGTGCAGCAAAATCAGGAGATGATTTTCTCGTTGTTGATAATGAAAAAGAGGCAAAAAGTTTAAGTGAAAACAGAGCACAAGAAAGTAAAGAAGCTAAAAATCCACTAACATTTGCTACACAAGACTCTGCTTTTTCAGATAATTCAGCAGAGGAATTAAATTTGATAATTAAATCAGATGTTCATGGATCATCAGAGGCAATTAAAAATGCAATTAGTCAAATTAAGCATGATGAAGTTAAACCAAAAATAATCTTAGCAGATATTGGAATGGTAACAGAAACAGATGTTACTTTAGCAAAAGCTTCAAATGCAGTTTTAATAGCGTTCAATGTTAAGCCAAGTAAGGAAGCAAAAAAATTAGCAGAAAATGAAAAAATAAAAATTTCATCTTATAATATTATCTATGAAGTTTTAGATTATATTAAACAAAAAATGTCAGGGTTATTATCTCCTGATATTCAAGAGATAGTTACAGGTACAGCTCAAATCTTAGAAATATTTAAAGTTTCAGGAGCTGGAAAAGTGGCAGGATCAAAAGTGATGGAAGGAGAAATTACTACTGCTTCAGATGTAAGAATAATAAGAGATGGAGCAATCATTTATACTGGTAAAGTTGGAACTCTTTTTAGAGAAAAAAATCAGGTAAAACAGGTTAGTAACGGTCAAGAATGTGGAATTACAGTAAAAGATTATATGGATTTCCAAAAAAACGACACAATAGAAGCGTTTAGTGTAACGTCAACTGAGAGAATGATTTAATGACTGATAGAATTGGAAAACCGATATCACAAAGACAGTTAAGAGTTGGAGAAATGATTAAGCAGTCTTTAAGCATGATTTTTATAAAAAATGAGGCTAAGGTTCCAAATTTAGAAACTAATACTATAACGGTCACTGAGGTAAGAATGAGTCAAGATTTGAAAATAGCTAAAGCATATGTGCTTCCACTTGGGGGAAAAAATGCTGAGGAAGTTATTGCTGTGTTAAAAAAATACTCATTTTTAATCAGAAAAATATTATCACAAAAAGTAGTTATGAAATTTTTACCAAAATTACTCTTTAGAAAAGACGAGTCTTTTGAGTATGCGGAAAAAATAGAAAACTTAATAAAACAATCAAATAAATAGGAAAAAAGAGTTATGAACAAAAAGGCACAAGAATTAGCAATGCACGAAAAAGATACTGGATCTTCTGAGGTACAGATTGCTTTGCTAACAGAGAAGATTGAAACTCTCTCAACACATATTAAGCAATTCAAAAAAGATAAACATTCATCTGTTGGATTGTTGAGAGCGGTAAATAGAAGAAAGAAATTGTTAGAATACCTAAAGAATACAAAAATGGATTCATACAAAAATGTACTGTCGAAATTGGGATTAAGAAAATAAAGATCAAGATAGATAGAACGGAATGGAACGAAACGAACGAAACGAAATGGAAATGAAATGTTTAAAGTATACAAGAAGGAAATAGAAGTAGCAGGGAAGAAGATAAGTTTAGAAACAGGTAAAGTAGCAAGACAGGCAGACGGAGCAATCATCGCTTCATGTGGTGAAACAGTTATTTTAGCAACAGTGGTAGGAGCAAAGAAAGTAAATCCAGATATGGATTATTTTCCTCTATCAGTAAACTACCAAGAAAAATATTACGCAGGTGGAAAAATTCCTGGTGGATATTTTAAAAGAGAAGCAAGACCAACTGAAAGCGAGACATTAATCTCAAGATTAATTGATAGACCAATCAGACCCTTGTTTCCAGATGCATTTAAAAATGAAGTACAGTTGTTACCAACAGTAATTTCATATGATAAAGAAAACCAACCAGATATTCTAGCAATCACTGCTTCTTCAGCTGCGTTAGCTATTTCAGGAATGCCTTTTATGGGTCCTGTCGGAGCATCTAGAGTAGGTTTTGTTGATGGTAAATATATTTTAAACCCATCAAAAGCAGAATTAGAAAACTCAAGTTTAGATTTAGTTGTAGCTGGTACAAAAGATGCTGTGCTTATGGTTGAATCTGAAGCAAATGGTTTAACAGAAGAAGAAATGTTAAATGCAGTTAAGTTTGGACATGAAGGGTTTGTGCCAGTAATCGAAATGATCGAAGAACTTGCAAAAGAATGTAGAAAACCTGAGTGGACTGTTGAGAAAAAAGATTTATCCGAAGTTAAACAAAAACTTGAGGAAACTTTTACAGCAGATTTAACAAAGGCTTTTGCTACAAGAGATAAGCAAGATAGATCAAATCAAATTTCAGAAATTACGGATAAAGCTAAAAAGCTTTTTGAAGAGAATGAAAATTATTCTGATCTTGATGTCAATTCTCAGCTTAAAAATCTTGAAAAGAAAATTGTTAGAACCGATATTCTTAAAAATAAAAACAGAATTGATGGCAGAGGATTATCTGATGTAAGACCTATCTTGTGTGAAGTTGGTGTATTACCAAGAACACACGGTTCTGCTTTGTTTACTAGAGGAGAAACACAAGCAATTGTGGTTGCTACTCTAGGTACATCTGACGATGAACAAAGAATTGAAAGCTTAGATGGTCTTCAAAGAGAACGATTTATGCTTCACTACAATTTCCCTCCTTTTTCAGTGGGTGAAACTGGAAGAATTGGAACTGGAAGACGAGAAATTGGTCATGGTAAACTAGCATGGAGAGCAATTAACTCTTCATTACCTTCAAAAGAGGCGTTTCCATACACTTTTAGAATAGTATCAGAGATTACAGAGTCTAACGGTTCTTCTTCAATGGCTACTGTTTGTGGAACATCTCTAGCATTAATGGATGCTGGGGTTCCAATTAAAGAGCCAGTTGCTGGTATTGCAATGGGATTAATTAAAGAAGGTGATGATTTTAGTGTACTATCAGACATTTTAGGAGATGAAGATCACTTAGGAGACATGGACTTTAAAGTTGCTGGAACTAAAGAAGGAATAACTTCTCTTCAAATGGATATCAAAATTACAGGTATTACATTTGAAATCATGGAGCAGGCATTAAGCCAAGCTAAAGATGGAAGAGTTCATATCTTAGGTGAAATGAATAAAGCATTATCAGCTTCAAGAGATGATGTTGGTAAACACACACCAAAAATGGAACAAGTAACTGTTGATAAAAAAGACATTGCTGCTGTAATTGGAAAAGGTGGAGCAACAATCAGAGAGATCGTTGAAAAATCAGGCGCAAAAGTTGATGTTAATGATGAAGGTGTGGTGACAGTTGCTGCCCCTGATGAAGAGTCTAGAAATATTGCAATGCAAATGATTAAAGACATCACTGCAAAAGCTGAATTGAATAAAATTTATTCAGGTAAAGTAATGAAGATTATGGAATTTGGTGCATTTGTTAACTTCTTAGGAAAACAAGATGGACTTGTTCATATTTCTGAACTAGCAGATAAAAGAGTTGCTAAAGTTACTGATGTTGTCAAAGAAGGCGATGAAGTTAAAGTTAAAGTGATTGGTTTCGATAGAGGTAAAGTTAAACTTTCTATGAAACAAGCTGCTGAATAGTTAATAACCTAAATTAAAATTTTAAACCCCTGGGATGAAAGTTCTGGGGGTTTTTATACTGAAGATAAGTTAATTTTTTTTGTGTATTTTTTCTTTGGAGAGTTTTTGATAACTGCTTGACCACAACGCATTACACCTCGTTTTTTGTCAAAAGTCATTTTTGGTTCACCGTATAATTTCCATCCATTTGACAATGCTTCTGTTACACGATGACAAAATTTTGATGTATCGTCTTCTGTGATAAATCTATAGCCTTTCATATATTTTTCCTTTTAAATCTCTTTTTTTAACTAAATTTAACTATATTTTAGGTAATATTCTTAGGATCTGGCATCCCAACTTTGTTATATCCAGCATCTACGTAGTGAATTTCACCAGTAACACCGTTTGCAAGGTCACTTAGTAGATATAATGCTGAATTTCCAACATCATGGATGTCTACGTTTCTTTTAAGGAAAGAATGGTCTTCATTCCATTTGTATAAGAATTTGGCGTCTCCAATAGCAGAAGCCGCTAATGTTTTAATAGGTCCTGCACTTATTGCATTAACTCTCATGCCTTTAGCACCTAAATCTCTTGCAAGATACTTAACACTAGACTCTAAAGCAGCCTTACACACACCCATTACATTGTAATTTGGGATAGCTTTGTTCGCTTCATAACTAAGTGTGATTAAGCTACCACCTTCTTTCATCACTTTAGTTGCTTCTTTTGCAACTTCTGTAAATGAAAAGCATGAAATTAACATACTTCTTAAAAAGTTTTCTCTAGTTGTGTTCAAATATTCACCAGATAATTCAGACTTGTCTGAAAATGCAATTGCATGAACCACAAAATCAATTTCACCCCATTGAGACTTAACATCTTCAAACAATTTTGTTACATCTTCTTTTTTTTCAACATCACAACTAAATGTAGTTTTTGAATTTAATTTTTCTGCTAAAGGAATTACTCTTTTTTTTAAAGCATCACCTAAATAAGTGAATGCAAGCTCTGCACCAGCTTCCGCAAGTTTTTGTGAAATACCCCAGGCAATTGATCTTTCATTGGCAACACCCATGATTAATCCTTTTTTACCTTTCATCAAACTCATAATTTAAACCTTTTCAAAAATTAAAGCAGCGTTAGTTCCACCAAAACCAAAACTATTTGACATTACTGTGTTTAAAGTTACATCAGTTTCTGTTTTTGCAACTATAGGAAACTTTTTAGCTTCCTCATCCATCTCATTAATGTTTGCTGATCCAGCAATGAAATTATTTTTCATCATGATCAAACAATAGATCGCTTCATGCACCGATGCAGCTCCTAGAGGATGTCCTGATAAAGATTTAGTTGAACTAATTTTTGGAATATTGTCTCCAAAAGTATTTTTAACAGCATTTAATTCTGTAATATCACCAACTGGCGTTGATGTTCCATGAGTATTGATATAATCAATTTTGTTTTTAGTTGTAGACATAGCCATTTGCATGCATCTCACAGCTCCCTCACCAGAAGGTGCCACCATGTCATGTCCATCTGAAGTTGCTCCATAACCAGTTAATTCCGCATATATTTTAGCACCTCTTGCTTTAGCATGTTCGTATTCTTCAAGCACAAGTACACCTCCACCACCAGCTATTACAAAACCATCTCTTGTTTTATCATATGCTCTTGATGCCGTCTCTGGTGCATCATTATATTTTGATGATAGTGCTGTCATTGCATCAAACATAGCAGTCATTGCCCAGTGAACTTCCTCACTTCCACCTGCAAAGACAACATCTTGTTTACCCATTTGAATTAATTCCATTGAATTTCCAATACAATGCCCGCTAGTAGCACAAGCAGAGCTCATTGTGTAGTTCGTTCCTTTAATTTTAAATGGAACAGCAAGAGTTGCAGATGCAGTACTTGCCATTGTTCTTGGAACAATAAATGGACCCATTAATTTTGGAGTTTTAGCTCTAGTTTTATCTGCTGCTAAAATGACGTTTTCAATTGAAGGTCCCCCTGACCCCATAACAATACCAGTTTTAAAATTACTAACTTCAGTCTCTTCTAACCCCGAGTCCTCAATTGCCTCTTTCATTGCAATATAATTATATGCTGATCCTGAACCCATAAATCTAATTGTTTTTCTATCAATATAATCTTCTAATTTTATATTTGGTTTACCATGAACATGGCTTTTAAGATTATGTTCTTTATATTCTTCTGCATAAGAAATCCCTGATTTAGAATTTAATAGAGATTGATGAACTTCTTCTTGATTATTTCCTAAACAAGACACAATCCCTAAACCTGTTATTACTACTCTTCTCATTATTTAAATAACCCCACTTTTAAACTTTCTGCTGAATATATTTTTTTATTATCTGCAAGCACTATTCCATTTGCAAGACCAACAGTTGTTCCTCCAGGAGACATAATTTTTTTCATATCTATTTCATACCTTACATTTTTGACATTTTGTAAAACTTCACCTGTAAACTTTACAGTGCCAACCCCAAGAGCTCTACCTTTGCCAGGATTTCCAAGCCATCCTAGATAAAAACCAACTAACTGCCACATTGCATCAAGACCCAAGCAGCCAGGCATAACGGGATCTCCTTTAAAGTGACAATCAAAAAACCAAAGATCGTCTTTGATATCTAGCTCAGCTTTTAATGATCCCTTATTATAAGTACCATTATTATTATTGATTTCCGTTATTCTATCAAACATAAGCATTGGAGGAAGGGGCAATTTTGCGTTTCCTGGGCCAAAAAGCTCGCCATTTCCACATGTTATGAGATCATCGTAGGTAAATGAGTTTTTTTTCATAAAATTTGAGATCCCTTAATACTTGATTTAATGATAATATAATATAATAAAACATTATAAATTATTTTTAGTTTAGAATTATTATAAACAATTATGACAAAAAACTGCAATTTTATTGATAAATTAAGAGATGCTGGATTAAGACCTACTAAACAAAGGGTAAAAATTTGTGAAATATTGTTTATCAGAGAAAAAACTTTTCATTTCACAATTAATGATCTTGCAAAAAAAATTTCAGAAGATTTTAGTGAAAAAATATCTTTAGCTACTGTTTACAATACTGTGCATGCTTTACAAAAAAAAGGCTACCTTAAAGAAATCGCAATAAATAGTGATAAAAGCTATTATGATACAAACACAACAGCTCACCATCACTTTTATGATGAGGATACTCATGAATTAATGGATTGTGACCAAAGCAACATTGATTCTATTAATGTTAAAAATAATATTACTGGAAAAAAAATAAATTCAGTAGAGGTTTTGATTAAAGTTGCGAGTGATAATCAAACTCATAATTAATTCAATAAAATCAATAACTTAAATTATACATTATAATTATTCTAAACTGTTGACTTTTAATCTGTAGCCATTATATGTTCAATATCATTAAATTAAGGAGAATATAATGTCATTAAAAGGAACAAAGACTAAAGAAAATCTAGAAGCAGCATTTGCTGGTGAAAGCCAAGCAAATAGAAGATATCTTTACTTCGCTCAAAAAGCAGACATCGAAGGATACAATGATGTTGCATCAGTATTTAGATCAACAGCAGAAGGTGAAACAGGCCATGCGCATGGACACCTAGAATACTTAGAAGAAGTGGGTGATCCAGCTACTGGTTTACCAATTGGTGAAACAAAAGCTAATCTAGCATCAGCAGTACAAGGTGAAACACATGAATATACAGACATGTACCCTGGTATGGCTAAGACAGCTAGAGAAGAAGGTTTCGAAGAAATTGCCGATTGGTTTGAAACTTTAGCAAAAGCTGAAAAATCTCACGCTGGTAAATTCCAAAAAACTCTAGAGTCTATTAGCTAATAAATTATTTTAGTGGGCATTAACTTGCCCACGAAATACCCAAAAAAAATCAATTAAAATTATGAGTAAAGAAGGAAGCTTAGACGCCCCTATTCGACATCCAATAGATTTTGAACATCCTGATTTTTTAAATCCTGAAAAATTAGATGCTGAAATGAGAAGAGCATTTGATATTTGTCATGGATGCAGAAGATGTTTTAACTTATGTGACTCGTTTCCAAAGTTATTTGACATGATTGATGAGTCAGAAAATGAAGATGTTGAGAGCTTAAAAAGTGAACAATTTGAGCCGGTTGTAGATGCATGCACTTTGTGTGATATGTGTTTTATGACTAAATGTCCGTATGTACCTCCTCATGATTTTGATTTAGATTTTCCTCACTTAATGTTGAGATACAGAACGGCCCAAAAAAAATTAGGAAAATTGCCAAGTGTACCAACACAATTAGCTCAAATAGACAGAAACGCAAAAATTGGTGTTATGTTTTCAAAATTAGTTAATTGGGCTTCAAGCATTAAAAATAAATTTTTTAGAAAAATTTTAGAAATTATTGCAGGAATTGATAAAAGAGTTCAATTACCAAAATATAACTCAGAAACGTTTTCAAATTTTTTTAGAAAAAATAAAAATAAAATAAATTTTGAAATTGCAAATAAAGATAGAAAAGTTGTAATTTACACAACTTGTTTTGTAAATTTTAATAAAAAAAATACAGGGGTTGCTGCTTTAAAAGTTTTAAAAAAGAATGGAGTTGAAGTTCAAGAGGCTTACCCAGGATGTTGCGGTATGCCTTTTTTAGAACAAGCTGATCTTCCAAAAGTAGTAGAGCAAGCAAAGAAAGTTTCTAAAGATTTATTAGAGTGGATCGATAAAGGTTATAAAATAATAACTTTAACAGCTAGTTGTGGTTTAATGTTAAAATTTGAATGGCCTCTTTTATTACCTAAGGATGATAATATAAAAAGATTATCATCAAATACTATGGATATTGATGAATATGTTGTTGATATAGCAAATAACGAAGGCTTGGCTGAGGGATTACAAGAAATAGATGGTGGCGTTACAGTTCACAATGCTTGCCATGCAAGAGCTCAAAACATGGGTATCAAATCAAGAGACATGTTGAAATTTATACCAAATGTTAAGTTGGATGTTGTTGAAAGATGCGCTGGTCATGGTGGTACATTTGGTGTGATGAAGGATACTCACGATTTGGCAAATAAAGTTGGAAGGCCAACTGCAAGACAGATTAAAAATAAAAATAATAAATATATGGCTTCAGACTGTCCACTTGCTGGCAAACACCTTAAGCAATTAGAGACCGACACAAATATTTCTAATGATGAGGCGTTACATCCTATCGAATTAATGGCAAAAAGTTATAAATTATGATTATGCCAAGAGAAAAAAAAGAAATTCTAAAAGAAGACATTATGCCTTTAGATGTCTACATAAAAAATAGAAAAGAGCTTAGAAAAAATATTGTAAATTTCAAAAAAGATAGAAGAATAGCGCTAGGTCCATACGCAACTTTTTATTTTGAAAGTTATGAAACAATGTTAGCACAAGTCCATGAGATGCTTTACATTGAAAAAGGTGGAGATGAACAATTAAAAGACGAATTAATCGCTTATAATCCTCTAATACCCAATGGAAAAGAACTGACAGCTACATTAATGTTTGAAATTGATAACCCAGTTTCAAGATCAGCATTTCTAAGTAAAGTTGGTGGGATCGAAGAAAAAGTATTTATTAAAATTGAAGGTGAAATTGTTAAAGCAATTCCAGAAGAAGATGTTGATAGAACTTCTGCAGAGGGAAAGGCTTCCTCAGTTCAATTTATACATTTTAAATTTAGTGATGAACAAATTCAAAAGTTCAAATTAGATGGTGCTGAAGTCGAAATTGGTATAGATCACAAAGAATACTCGCATACGACAAAACTAAGCTTAGCAAATCTAAGTTCTTTATCAGCTGATTTTAGTTAATTAAACCCCATATATTATTAGTTTTAATCCATCCTTCATAATCACCAGATTTTATTTTGCACCATTTTTCCTGACACTTATCGACAATTAATAGTCTACCCTTTTCTATTTGGGCCATAGGTTTTGCAAATGAAGATGGTTTTTTAAATAAAACTTTATTTTGAATTGTAATAACAGAATTATTTTTTTTTAACTGTGAAATGTGTATCCAGCCACTGTTATTTTTTAAATCAATTATTCTTCTAAAATTTTCTTTTTTATCTATTTGTTTCAAAGGTAAGTTAATTTTTTTATAAACATATTTAATATCTGATTCAAAACTAGGGCCATAACGAACATTTACTTTACTTTTTTTTAAAGAAACAAAAGTTTCATCAGCGATAGAAGATGATATGAATATTATTAAACTAAATAGTATATAAATAATTTTATACATTAATTACATATACATTTTTTTCTTTTATTAAATTTTACTTTCCTAAATCTTAAATTTAACAAATCTAGAATCAAAATATATTTATTTAAATCTTTTCCAACATTTAAAATTTTTTTTAAAACTTCGTTAGCTTGCATAGTGCCTATAATACCAGCAATAGTCCCAAGTATTCCTTCATATTCACAATTTAATATATCGTCAGAGATAGTTTCTTCTTGATAAAAGCATCTTAAACAAGGATTTTTTTTATTACTAAAATCAAAAGTAAATATATGGCCATCAAATTTACTTATAGCTCCAGTTACTAAAAATTTTTTATACTTTAGACTTATATCGTTAATTAAAAATTTTGTTTCAAAATTATCTGTGCCATCAACAATATAATCATAATTTTTAATAATTTTTGTAAATTTCTTTTTATCTAGCTTAAAATTATAAATATCAATTTTTGTTCTAGAATTTATGTTAGCTAATTTTTTTTTTGCAGCTTTAACTTTTAATTTTCCTAAATCTTTTTCATCATATAAAGTTTGTCGATGAATATTAGAAAGACTAACCAAATCATGATCTACAATTCCTAGAGATCCAACTCCCGATCTAGCTAAAAATTCGGCAACTGGGCAACCCAATCCTCCCATGCCAATTATTAATACTTTTGAGTTTAATATTTTTTTTTGACCTAGAATGCCTATATTTTTTAAAATAATTTGTCTTGAATACTTCTCGAGTTGATTTTTACTTAATTTTAAACTCATTTTCCAGTTGAGCCAAATCCACCTTCTCCTCTAACTGTTTCAGGTAAAGTATCTGTTTCTTCTAAATCCATTTTAATAACAGGAGTTAAAATCATTTGAGCTATTCTATCCTTATTATTTATTAAAAAATCAGTATTACCATGATTATAAAGAATGATTTTAATCTCACCTCTATAATCGCTGTCTATAGTTCCTGGAGTATTTAAAATACTAATATTATTTTTAGCAGCCAAACCAGATCTTGGTCTAATTTGAATCTCAAATTCACTAGGAAATGCAATAGAAATACCGGTTGGAACTAAACAAGAATTTTGAGGTTTAAGGGTTATTGACTCATTTATAAAAGCCATTAAATCCATTCCTGATGCCCCGTTAGTTTTATATGAAGGCAACTCAACAGATGAGTCTAATTTTTTTATAAGAACTTTTGTCATTAATTTAATTGATTAATTATTCTATCAACTATTTCATCAGATATTTCAGATTTCTTTTTATAGACAAGTTTTTCTTTGTTTTTGTCTTTATAGTGAATCGTTACTTCATTAAAGTCAGAATTAAAGCCAATTTTTTTATTGGATATATCGTTTGCAATGATCCAATCGCAATTTTTATTATTTAATTTTGTTTTAGCATTATTTTCAAGATTATCTGTTTCTGCGGCAAATCCTATGACAAGTTCTGGCCTCATTGAATTATGGTTAGAAACATAGCTCAATATATCCACATTTTTTTCTAAATTTAAATTTAATGAGTCCTGTTTTTTAATTTTATATTTGTATTTTTTATTAATCTTAAAATCAGCTACTGCCGCAGAAAAAACTGCTACATTTACTGGTAAGTTTTTTTGAGTTTCTAATAGCATTTTATCTGCTGTTTCAACCTCAATTAGTTTAATATCATCTTCAATTTTCAAATTAGTTGGTCCTAAAATAAGAGTTGTATCAAAACCTTTTTTTGATAAAGATTTAGCAATTTCATACCCTTGTTTACCACTAGATTTATTTGTAATAAATCTTACAGGATCAATGTATTCATTTGTTGGACCAGCTGTAACTAGTGCTTTTAATTTTTTATTTTTTTTAAGATTTAAAAAATAATTATTTATTTCGTTAGAAATTTTATCAGGCTCAGACATTTTTCCTTCACCATATTCCCCACAAGCCATTTCACCAATTTCTGGACCAATTAGTTTATAACCAAAATTTATTAGTTTTTTTAAATTTTGTTTTGTAGAAAGATGGTCCCACATTCTGACATTCATTGCTGGTGCTAAATAAACTTCTTTATTTGATGCAAGAACTACAGTTGAGGCTAAATCGTCAGTAGTTCCTTGAGCTAGTTTTGAAATAGTGTTTGCTGTAGCTGGTGCAATTAAAATCACATCCGCCCACCTTGATAGTGCGATATGATCCATTTCTGTCTCATTTTCGACACTAAAAAGATCGCTGTAGACTTTACCTTGTGAAAGTGATGCAACTGAAAGAGGTGTTATAAATTCTTTAGCACTATTAGTTAAAATTGTTTTTATTTGTGCTCCATTTCTTTTGAAAAGTCTAATTGTTTCAAGACTTTTATAAGCAGAAATTCCGCCACAAATTATATATAGAATTTTTTTGTTTATTAGGTTTTTCATTTGCCGAATTAAAATACCAATAACCCTATAATTACAAGAACTAATAAACCAATAATAGATTGGTTTCTAAAAGCTATCATTTCAGTTTTTTTATTATTTAAGGCAGTATAAGAATTTGAGTTTTGTGGGATTTGACCGCTTGCTAAAAATGTTAAAGCTTGATTAGCTTTATCCATAATCTCAGGAAATTCTGGCAATCTTTTAATAACCTCTGATGTATTGTTTAAAGTATCTGTAATTGTATTTATTGGATCTTTTGTTTCTCTTAACCAGCTCTCAAGCACTGGTTTAGATGTTGTCCATATATTAGTATTTGGATTTAATTTTCTTGCAACCCCCTCAACTACAACCATAGTTTTTTGTAACATTAATAATTGGGGTTGAGTTTGCATATTAAATTTCTCTGTGACGTCAAATAATTGTTTTAGTAACTTTCCGCCAGATATATCTTTAACTGCTTGTCCGAATATAGGTTCTCCTATTGATCTTAAAGCTTGAGCTAAATCATCAATTGGAACATTATTTGGAACTAATCCAGCAACCAAATGCACTTCTGCAACTTTTCTATAATCCCTTTGAATAAATCCATATAAAATTTCAGCCAAAAATCTCTTGCTTACCTTGTCTAATCTACCCATTATACCAAAATCTATAGGAGCTATTTGACCGCTATTATCAATAAAAATATTTCCTTGATGCATGTCTGCATGAAAAAAACCATCTCTTACAGCGTGCCTTAGAAAGTGTTGAATAATGTCTTCTGCGATTTTATTTGTATCTAAATTTCTATTTTTTAATTCCTCAGTTTCTCTTATAGATACTCCATCAATCCAATCAAGTGTCATTACATTTTCACTAGTAAAATTCCAATAAATTTGAGGAACTTTAAACCCAGCATCATTTTTAGTATTTTCTGAATATTCATTAGCTGCAGCTGCTTCAAATCTTAAATCCATTTCAAGATTTGTTATTTCTTTTAATAAAAATACAACTTCAACAAGCTTTAACCTTTTCGTTTTTTTTACAAATGATTCGACAATAAATGCAAACAACATCATTGCATCAATTTCTTTATTAAATATTTTTTTGATATCTGGCCTTAAAATCTTTATTGCTACATCTTTAATTGTTCCATTGTCATTAATTTTAGCCTTGTGTACTTGGGCTATTGATGCAGCAGCAACAGGTTCACTTAAATCAATTATAGAATTATAGGTTTCTTCACCAAGATCTTTTTTAATTATTTCTTTTGCTTGATTAATAGAAAAAGGTGGAAGACGATCTTGCAAATTTTCAAGTTTAGCTGATAGTTCTTCACCAATAATATCAGGTCTTGTTGCTAAAAACTGTCCAAGCTTTATAAATGTAGTGCCCATAGATTCTAAAGAACTAGACAGTCTTTCTCCCTCATTAGTATTTGGTTTTTGCTGATTATTTTTAGAAAATGAAATTGAAAGTAATTGAAATAATATCGTTATTGCAACAGGTGGTTTTTTAAATTTTGAAGCAATACTTAAAATATCAGATTTTGCAACCTTTCTTCCTAATTTAAATAAAGTTATGAGTTTTTTGATCATTAATACTTCCATCCACTATGGATTGAAACAATTCCTCCAGAAAAGTTTCTGTAAGAACATTTTTGAAATTTATTAATTCTCATCAATTGAATTAATTCTTCTTGGTTAATAAATTGCTCTATACTTTTAACTAGGTATTCATAGGGCTCTTTTTCACCAACAACAAATTGACCAACAATTGGAATTAGTTTTGAATAATTTTTATAGATAAAATCAAGATTTGAGTTCTGTATTTTTGAAAAT
Source organism: Pelagibacteraceae bacterium AG-390-L03 (assembly GCA_003279685.1). Taxonomy (GTDB): domain Bacteria; phylum Pseudomonadota; class Alphaproteobacteria; order Pelagibacterales; family Pelagibacteraceae; genus Pelagibacter. Next base: position 473,999 of record QCHA01000001.1, read on the forward strand.
TCTAGGCACAAGTATCTTCCACCTGGTTTTAAAACTCTATACGCTTCAGAAAGCGCTTTATTTAAATTTTTCGTATTTCTCAGTCCAAAACTAATAGTATAAAAATCAAATTTGTTGTCTTCAAAGGGTAGTTTTTCTGCAGGAGAAATAACCCAGTTAATATTTTTGTAATTAGAAAGCTTTTCTTTACCTTGGCTCACCATTCCCTTGTTAGGATCGACACAAGTAATTTTATTATTTTTATCAGTATTGTCCAAATAGAGCTTACCTATGTCACCAGTCCCACAAGCTACATCGATTAAATTTTTACCCAAAGATGGGCTCATCATATTTATTAGACTTTTTTTCCAGAACCTATGAATACCGAATGACATAAAATCATTCATAAGGTCATATTTACTGTAGACTTGATCGAATACACCTTCTACAAGTCCTTTTTTATTTTGTAGATATTGTTGCATAAAAAAAAATATATATTCAATATAGTGTGAAATGCCAGAATTACCAGAAGTAGAAATTGTAAGAAAGTCTCTCAATAAAAAGATTAAACAAAAGAAGGTTAAAAAAGTAATAATACGAAATAGAAATTTAAGACTAAAAATTCCATCTAATTTTAAAACTAATTTTCTAAATAAAAAAATAATTAAAGTAGATAGATTTTCCAAATACCTAATTATATATTTACCAAAAGATAATTACTGCTTAATTCATCTTGGTATGTCAGGAACGATACATATAGTTAATAATAAATCAGTTAATAAATATACAAATACTAGTTTTTATAATTCACCATTTTTACCAAAAAAACATAATCATGTAGAATTAATTTTTGAAAATTTTAAAATTATTTATAATGATCCAAGAAGATTTGGTTTTTTTCAGCTTATTAAAAATAATATAGATCTCATTAAAAGATTTAGTCATTTGGGTCCTGAACCTTTTGATAAGAATTTTAATTTAAATTATGTTCTTAATTTTTTTAAAGGCAAAAATAAGGATATAAAAAACTTTTTACTTGATCAAAAATTTGTTTCTGGAATCGGAAATATTTATGCTAGTGAAATTTTATTCTTTTGTAAAATCAATCCGTTTAAAAAAGTAAAATTATTAAGTAAGAAGGAATGTAAAAAAATTATAATTAACAGTAGAAAAATTTTACTCAAAGCAATTAGTAAAGGGGGATCAAGTATAAGAGACTTTAAAGACACATCAGGACTCAAAGGTGGTTTCCAAAATGAATTTAAAGTTTATCAGCAAGAAGGAGTGCAGTGTAAAAATATAGGATGTTCTGATATCATAAGAAAAAAAATAATCTCTAATAGATCAACTTTTTTTTGTGATTCTTGCCAAAAATAGCCAATTATTTTATTGACCACCATAAATTCTCAAGCTATACCCCTGCGGATATGGCAAACACAAAATCAGCAATTAAGAGAATTAGAAGAATTTCTAAGCAAACAGCAGTTAATAAGGCGAGAAAAAGTAGATTTAGAAATGCTCTAAAAAAAATGAACCTTTTAATTGATGATAAAAAGAAAGACGAAGCTCTAAAGTTCTTGCCAAAATTGAATTCAGAACTGATGAAGATTGCAAAGACTGGTATTATTAAGAAGCAAAATGCTTCAAGAAATGTTTCTAGAGTCACAAGAAAAATTTCAACAATCTAAATTTAAAATTTTTATACGAGTTTAAAGAAACAACCACAAGTACTCACATCATATATTAAAAATTTTTTGATATTTTACTATATCTAGATTTGGTAAATAAAAAATATCTTCAGATTCAATCTATAAACGATTCAATCTGTGTTTGATTTAGAAAAAAATTTTAAGATAAAAAAATAAAATAAATTTTTTTTAAATTTAAATTAAATCTTCAATCATAGATTTTATTTTTTTTTAAAAAAAAATAATAAGTAGTTGCAAATTTTTTTATTTAGTTCTAACTGAGATTCTCCTACAAGTTATGAACAAATCTTCGAATATAAATAATCTAAACAGTTTTAAGTCTGAAAACTTTGATTGGAAATTAGTTCAATCTGAAATAAAAAATAAGTTAGGACTGGATGTTTATGAAAGCTGGCTTAAAAAAATTACTTTTGTAGATCAATTTAATAACTATTTATTATTATCTGTTCCAACAAGATTTATTAGAGACTGGATAACATCAAGATACTTAGATCAAATTTTACAGATTATACGTTTATATAAAAAAGATATTATTAGAATTGAATTTAAGATAGACGACAAAAATATAAATCAAAATTTAGAAAATATAAAAGTAGATGAAAAAATACCAGATAGAAATGAAAATGTTTCATTCATAAAAGACTCTTATCTACAATATAACCGAATAGATCCAAATAAAAGATTTGATAACTTTATAACTGGTGCAAGTAACAAGCTTGCATATGAAGCATCATTAAAGGTCTCGGAAAATTTATCTCATTATAACCCTCTTTATATTTATGGCGGTGTTGGAATGGGTAAGACCCATCTATTAAATTCAATTGGAATTGAACTCAAAAAAAATAATAAAGTAATGTTTATATCAGCTGAGCGTTTTATGTATCAGTTTGTAAAATCAATCAAAGCTAATGATATGGTTAAGTTTAAAGAATATTTCAGAAATACAGATATTTTATTAATCGACGACATTCAGTTTATAAGTGGAAAAGAAGCAATGCAGGAAGAATTTTTTCATACATTCAATGCATTATTAGATAAAGGATCTCAAATAATTATATCAGCTGATAGGGCGCCTAATAAATTATCTAGAATTCAAGATAGAATTAAATCCAGATTTTCTGGTGGTTTAGTTGTTGATATTCAAAAACCAGATCTTCAGCTTAGAAAAAAAATTGTTGAAAAGAAAACTGAAGAACTAAATAATTTATACGCAGATCAACTTCATGTATCAAAAGAAATACAAGATTTTATAAGTACAGAAATTACTGCAAGTATTAGAGAGTTAGTTGGAGCGATTAATAGAGTGGTTTCATTTTCTAGAATCTACAATAAAGTCCCAAATTTACATGAAACAAAGGTTGTTTTAAAAGATCTGTTAAATCTCGCTGAAAATAAAGTAACAATTGATTTGATACAAACTACAGTTTGTAAATTTTTTAAAATCAGTAAAAATGAGATGTTATCTTCAAGAAGATCCAGATATTTAGTTAGACCCAGACAAGCTGCTATATATTTAACTAAAATTTTGACATCTAAATCTTTACCAGAAATTGGAAGAGAGTTTTCTAATAGAGATCATACAACTATAATACATTCAGTTAAAACTATTGAGAAAATTAAAGAGAAAGATCCCGAAATGGTAGATAATATTAATAAGCTTAAAAATCAGATATTATATAACAATAAAGATAATGAAATTTAACGTAAACCAACAAGATCTTCAGCAGGCACTAAATTATTGTCAAGGTGTAATTGAAAAAAGAAGTACACTTCCAATACTTTCAAATATTTTGTTAGATGCAAGTAATTCCAAATTAACAATAACAGCTACAGATTTAGACTTAATATTTATTCATCAATTAAATAATGTTGAAGTTTTAGAAGAAGGCAGAACAACAACAACCTCCTCGATTATGTATGATATTATAAGAAAATTCTCTTCGGGTAAAAAAATAAATTTATCTTTAAGAGATATAAGCAAATTACAAGTCGAGTCAGAAAAATCTATTTTTAATTTAAATTGTATTAGTCCAACAGAGTTTCCGCTTACAGATGAAAATTTTAATCAAAATGAATTTATGATTAAATCTAAACAGCTTTTAAAACTACTAAATAAATGTAAATTTTCAGTTTCTAATGATGAAACAAGACATTATTTAAGTGGGATTTATTTACATCAGACTGAGGTTGAAGATAAAAATCATTTAACTGCTGTAGCAACAGATAGCCACCGAATGTCTATTTCAAAAATAAGATTAGATCAAAAAATTGATTTTGAACCAATCATATTACCAAAAAAGACTATTTTTCAACTATGTTCATTATTAGAAAACTATGATGGAGATGTAAAGGTATCTAATATTAAATCAAAAATTAAATTTGAATTAAATAACAGTATTTTAATATCAAAACTTATTGATGGTAAGTTCCCTAATTATATCCAAGTAATACCAAAAAATAATCAAAAAAAACTAGAAATAGATTTAAAATTATTTTTAAATTCTGTTGATAGAGTTGCCTCAGTTTCTCTAGATAAAAAAGATGGAGTAAAGTTTAATTTATCAAAAGATATATTAGATCTTTCAGTTAACAATACAAATAGTGGTGACGGTAAAGAAACTTTAAATGTTAAATTTGATCATGATTTAGAAATAAGTTTTAATTCAAGATACTTAATTGATGTTGCTTCACAATTAGATGGAGAAAGAGTTGAGATATTTTTTAATGACACTGGTTCCCCTGCTTTAATTAAAGACCCAGGAGATTTTGATAGTATATTTGTAGTGATGCCTATGAAGGGCTAATTTAATAGATTTAGTTCTTTATAAATATTATTTTCTAAAATTTTTATAAATTCTTCTTTAGGGTGACCTGCTATTATAGGTTCTAAAATTGAAATAGTTATTATTTTATTGCTATTCTTTTGACCTTTTTTTGGCCAAACATAACCAGAGTTAATAGCAACTGGCTGACATGAAATTTTTAGTTCTTCATAAATTCTTGAAGCACCTTTTTTAAAAGGAGGTCTTTCGTATGGTAAAACTCTTGTACCTTGTGGAAAGATTATTAACGGTCTGTCTGAAACTTTAATTATTTTTGATATATCTTGAAAAAATCCCAAGTTATCTTTGGTAACTTTATTTCTTTTAATTGATATTGATCCAATTTTTTTTAGATACCAACCAAAAATTGGAATTAAAAGTAATTCTTTTTTTAAAATAAAAACTGGTGAATTAAAAATTGTTTGAAGATAAAAGGTTTCGAACATTGATTGATGAGACGCAGCAATAAAGAACTTTTCATTATTTATAATATTTTCTCTACCTTTAATTATTATTTTAGTTGATAAAAACATCTTTAGACAAAAACTTGTCCAATAACCCATTAATTTACCACCAAATAAAACAACTTTTTGTGGTAGGAAAAAAGCTGGTAAAAAAATTAAGGAAATAATTATTATTCCGGTAAAAAAGAAAATTGAAAATATAAAGTTTCTAATCATTGTTATCAAAAGCTACATTAAGTCGATGTGCTTTTGTCTTTTTTTAATAACTCTAATTTTTGAACCTTTGATCAATATTTCTACTGGTTTAGGTCTTAAATTATAATTTGAACTTAATGACATTCCATAAGCACCAACATCACACATGACTATAATGTCTTTTTCTTTTAATTTTTGAAATTTTTTTAATGAAATAAATTTGTCTGTGCTTTCACAAATAGGACCTACAAATTCATATGTTTTTTTTGAAACTTGATTTATTTTTATTGAAGGTAATGTTTTGTGATTAGCCCCATATAAAGCAGGTCTCATCAGGTCATTCATAGCTGCATCTAGTATGATAAAATTTTTTTTATCATTTTCTTTTATATAAATAATTTTAGAAATTAAAAAACCTACATCTCCGACTATAGATCTTCCTGGTTCAAAAATTATTTTTGATGGGTGTTTTTTTAAAAATTTTTTAATAGCTATATTGTATTTAGAGTAATTAAGTTTTTTGCTATTGTCATCATAGGAAATTCCCATCCCTCCACCTAAATCAATATATTTAAATTTATGTTTAGTTTTATCAATTAATTTATCAACCACATTAAGCATTTTTTCGTAGGGTTTGTGGTCCAATATTTGACTTCCAATATGAACACTTAAACATTCTAAACTAATATTTTTTGAATTTTGGCAATAACTCATGAGTTCTAAAAATGTTTTTTCATTTACACCAAATTTATTTTCTTTTTTTCCAGTTGAAATTTGGCTTAAAGTTTTTGCGTCAGTATTAGGATTTAACCTAATACCAATTTGTATTTTCTTTTTTTTAAGTCTAGCTATTCTATCAATTTCTTTTATTTCACTTTTAGACTCTGCATTTATTAATAATATTTTTTTATCAATAGCATAACTTATTTCTTTTGATGTTTTACCTACACCTGAAAAAACAATTTTTTTGGGATTAATACCTGCTTTAAGTGCCATCATAAGTTCACCCATTGACACAACATCTGCTCCTAAACCAAATTTTTGGATTTCTCTAATTAAATTTAAGTTTGTATTAGATTTGACTGCAAAACAAATTAAAGGTGAAAATGATTTAAAATTTTTTTTGAAATTATTAATATTTTTTATTAATTGGGTGTAAGAATAGCAATAAGTCGGAGTATCAAATTTTTTAGCAATCTCCTCTATCGTTATTTTATCAATCGTCAGTTTTTTTTTGATATATTTCATTAAGCCTTATTTTTAAGGATTATTATCTTTTCAGCTTTTTGTTTTGGATCTTTATATTCTGGGTCTCCTTTTTTTCCACAAGAGACTAGCAAGCAACAAATTAGAAAAATAAAGCTAATTTTTTTAATCATTTTTTTTCTTATATTTCATTATCATTTTTTTGATGTTATCAAAAGCTGTTCCTCCATAAGATTTTTTTGAATTTACAGAATTCTTTAAATCAAACACTTTTAAAACATCACTATTTAATTTTGGTTCAATTTTTTTTAATTCTTCCAAGTTTAATTCATCAAGTCTTTTCTTTTTCTTTTCAGCTAAATTAACAACAGCAGCTGTTTTTTGATAAGCTTTTCTAAAAGACATTGAATGATTTTTTACAAGATAGTCTGCTAAATCTGTTGCAGTAATATATCCTGAGTTTGCAAGCTCCAACATTTTTTTCTTATTAGGGCTAGAATTTTTGAGAATTTCATCAAAAATTTTAAGACAATTGATTAAAGTATCATTTGATTTAAAAACAATCTCTTTATCGTCCTGAAGATCTTTGAAATAAGATAATGGTAGTCCTTTTAAAATTGTGAGCATGGAAAATAAGTTTCCGTAACTACTTCCAGATTTTCCTCTCAAATATTCCAATAAATCAGGATTTTTCTTTTGAGGCATTATTGATGAGCCCGTAACAACCTTATCAGAAAGGTTAATTAAATTAAAACCATCTGAACTCCAAATTATAAGCTCTTCCGCAATTCTTGAAATATGCATTGAACAAACAGAAACACAATATAAAAAATCTAAAACAAAATCTCTGTCAGAAACAGTATCTATTGAATTATTTGTTGGTTTTTTAAAACCAAGTTTTTTACTTGTATAATTTCTATCAATATTGAAAGAGGTTCCTGTTAGAGCAGCTACACCTAAAGGATTTTCATCCAAACTATCTAAATTGTTTGCAAATCTTTTTTGGTCTCTGCTAAACATCTCAACATAAGCCATTAGATAATGACCAAAAGAAATAGCTTGCGCATTCTTAAGATGCGTAAAACCAGGCATAATGGTATCTATATTTTTTTCTGCTAATTTTAATGTACTTTTAATTACTTTATCTAAATTATTATTAATTTCTTTTGTTGAAGATCTAATCCAAATTTTAAAGTCAGTAATTACTTGATCATTTCTAGATCTTGCTGTGTGTACATAACCTGCCTCTTCACCGATTATTTGAAAAAGTCTTTTTTCTATATTCATATGAATATCTTCATATTTTTTGTTGAATTCAAATTTTTTATTAGAGATTTCTTTTTCTATTTTAGAAAGGCCATAGATAATTTTATTTTTAATTTTGAAAGATATTATTTTTTGTTTAAACAGCATTTCAACATGAGCAATAGATCCTTGAATATCTTCTTTATAAAGTCGCTTATCAATATCAATTGAATTGCCAACTTTTTGAAATAAAGATGATCCATTTTTTTTTATACGAGTATTCCATATTGCTTGGTTGTTTTTATTTTTTGCCATGATATTTAATTATAACTATTTAACATGAGATTTTTAATATTATTTATTATTTTGACAACTAATGTCTTTGCTAATGATGTATCTGAAATAAAAAATATTGTCATTCATAAAGATCTAAAAGTCTACGATAATGTAATTTTTTTAGATAAAAATGATAGAAAATTAAATATTAAAGAATTTAGAGGAAATTTAATTTTATTAAATTTCTGGGCAACTTGGTGTGAACCATGTAAGGAAGAAATGCCATCTTTAAATAGACTCCAAGTAAATGAGAATTTTAACAATTTAAAAATTTTTGCAATTAATATATCTCAAGAAAGTAAAAAAAAAGTAGATGATTTTTTTAAAGATTTAAATATTGAAAATTTTGAACCATATTATGATGCACCAACAACTCTTGCAAAAACATTCTCTTTACGAGGGGTCCCAACCTCAATTCTTTTAGATAAAGATGGAAAAGAATTTTCTAGAATTATTGGATCAATAGATTTTGATGATAAAAATTTTATAGAATGGTTAAAAACTTATAATTAGTTTTTAAAAAAATAAGCAAATCCAACTAAAACAAGTATTGCTATGAATTGTAGAAGAACTCTAAGTTGCATTAATTTGTTGGAGTATTTTTTGCTAGTCTCTCCTCCTTTGAAAAGAGTTCCAATCCCTAAAATTAAAACAATTCCAACAGATAATAAGAGAACTATAGAGAAAATTTTTACAAATATTCCTGAAATCATATAAATATTGTAGATTGTTTTTTAAAATAAAAAACATAATTAATTAGCTATGACATTTTGCCTAGATTCAATAATAATAAAGCCTGAAGAGGGAGTAGAAATAAAACATGCTATTATTTTGCTCCATGGATATGGAGGAGATGCTAAGGATATAAGTATGTTAACTTTAAACTGGAAAAGGCATATGCCAAATACAGTTTTTATTTGTCCAAATGGACATGAGCCTTGTGCTATAAATTCGTCAGGATTTCAATGGTTTGACCTTACCAAAGATGATGCTGATTATATCATTGATCAATCAATTAAAGCTGAAGACAAGATAAAAATATTTATTAACGAAATTAAACAAGAATTTAATTTAAAAAATAACCAGATATGTTTATCTGGTTTTAGTCAAGGTTGTATGATGTCATTGAATGTTGGATTAACTTCTGAAGAAAAATTTTCGTGTATAGTAGGATTTTCTGGAAAAATAATTGATCAAAATAATTTAAAATTAAGAATTAAAAATTCTACGAACACTTTATTGATTCATGGTGACGCAGATCAAGTTGTACCTTCAACATATCTTTTGGAAGCAAAAGATTTTTTAATTAGAAACAATATTGAGGTAGAAACACTTTTGATAAAAAATTGTGATCATCATATTCCTATTGAAGCTTCAAGTACAGCTCTTAATTATATTTTAAAAAAAAATTAACGTTTCTTATTATTGATAAAATTGTTTAAGTAAGTTAAAAATACTCAATGAATAATTTTATCGAACAAAATGTTTCATTAGAAAAGTGTCCAGCTTTAGTTCTTAATGCTGATTATAGACCACTAAGTTATTATCCTCTATCTTTATGGTCGTGGCAAGATACTGTAAAATCTGTTTTTTTAGATAGAGTGATAATAGTAAGTAATTATGATAGAATCATAAGAAGCCCATCATTTAATATGCAATTACCAAGTGTTATCGCATTGAAAGATTATATAATTCCGCAAACAAAACCTAGCTTTACGAGATTTAACGTCTTTTTGAGAGATAAGTTTTCTTGTCAATATTGTGGTAGTGGTGAGGAGTTAACTTTTGATCACTTGTTGCCAAGATCAAAAGGTGGTGAAACTAATTGGGATAATGTTGTAACCGCATGCTCTGCCTGTAATGTAAAAAAGGGTGGTAAATTATTGAAAAACTCAGATATGAAACTTAATCAACATCCTTATCGTCCATCAACTGAGGATTTGCATAAAAATGGTAAAAATTTTCCACCTAATTATTTGCATAAAAGTTGGATGGATTATTTATATTGGGATGTTGAGTTAGAAGCCTAGATTTTCTCAGAAATATTTATTGCAATTTTTGAACCTGTCTTAATAATTTTATCCAACAAAAAATAAGGACCTTTTTTAGTAGCACCTTTATCATAAGCTATATCTTTATGATCTATTTCATCTTGTCTAAATTTTGTAATTGTTTTTTTAAGATCTTTTTCACTGATATCAAGTTGATTAATCTGATTCAGATAGTGTTTATCTATAACTTCTTCAACAGAAGCAGTGCAAAGCATAGCAGCTTTCTTTCCTAACAATGTTGAACCAAAGCCTAAACCAACACCTAACAAATCCCATAAGGGTAAAAGTTTGGTTGGTTCTATATTTCTTTTTTTAATTTCATTTTCAAAAAACTCACAATGTTCTTTCTCATGCTCTTTCATTTCTTCAATTGTTCTCTTGAGGTTTTCGTCTTTTACAAAAGTATTTAACGCTAATAGCTGTCCCTCATAAATCTTAACAGCTCCACGCTCTCCAGCATGATCAACTCTAATAAATTCTTCTATTTTTTTTTTATTAATTTTTGTCATAATCAAAATAAACTTTTCCTGAACCTATGCTAATAAGCAAAGATATTAAAATATTATAGCTTGTAAGCGATAATCCAAAAATTTTAAATGTTACATCTTTGCAGCTAATATCTTTTTCCTGCAATTGTTTTAAAATTTCTTCTTTTGACAACAAATTAGACCCACTTTTTAAATCACAAACTAACGACTCTTGAATAAAACCCTGCTCAATACCTAAGTGATATAGTGATAAAATAGTTCCAAACAAAAACACAATTACAAGTAAAAGTATAAAAAATTTTTCAAATTGATTAAATTTGAGATTAAATAAAATTATTATTATTGCCAAAAGATATGGAATTCTCTCAAATATACAAAGATTACAAGGTTGGTGACCTAGGATATACTCAATAAAAAATGCTGATAATAAAGCAACAGTACTGACTAAAAAAATAATCTTAATTAATAATTGTCTTCTATCTTTAACCATTAAATTTTAAAACTAAATATACAAATACAAACATTATAACTAATAAAATTCCAATTACAGTAAACCATTTTGATCCATGATTGTTCATATATTCAGTAAATAATTCTCCATATTTATAGGACAGAAATGCAACAATAAAAAATCTTAGGCTTCTTGAAATTAAACTAACGATTATAAAAACAGGCAAGTTAAAGGCAATTAAGCCGCTTGCTATTGTAAATGCTTTATATGGCAAAGGTGTAAAGCCTGCTAAAAAAAGGATACTTAACCAAGCCAGGAAGCCACTTCCTTCAGACATACTTAATTTCAAATCTTTAACTTTATCTTCATAATTATAAAACTCAATGACATGCATCGCTAAATCAAAAAATAAATAGCCAATGAGATATCCTAAGATACCTCCTAAAACTGAAAATATAGATGCTATTAAAAATATTTTTATAAATGCTTTTTTTTTAGCAATTACCATTGGAATAATCATCACATCTGGTGGAATAGGAAAAAATGAACTTTCAATAAAAGAGACAAGACCTAAATAAAAATTTGAACGTTTATGCGAAGCTAGATTTAAACATTTTTTGTAAAGTGTTTGAAACATTTTTTGGTTTTAATATAAATTTAGTTCTTATACTATTTAAATATAATTAATTGAATATTATGGGCGAATGGCGGAACTGGTAGACGCGCACGACTCAAAATCGTGTTTCGCAAGAAGTGAGAGTTCGATTCTCTCTTCGCCCACCAAAAAATTATGAATTTAGACAACTTAAATAACTTAATCGAACTATTTTCTTTTCAAGCAGAAAAACAAAATAAAGAAAGCATCTTTTTAGAATGGTTAAACCCAAAAAATAAAAAAACATATACTTGGGAGGAGTCACAAAAAAATATTTTAAAATTATCAAAGATAATTAAAGAAAATATAAAAGAAGGTGATAGATGCCTTTTGGTTTCTGAAAACAGACCTGAGTGGTTTATTTCTGATATGGCTATTATGTTATCAGGTGGAATTACGGTCCCAGCATACACTACCTACACTGAAGATGATTATAGATATTTAATTGAAGATTGTGAACCTAGTTTAGTCATAGTTTCAAACTATGAAATGTTAAAAAAATTAAGTAATATTATAGATGAAAAAGAGTTTATTAAAAAAGTCATAACATTAGATGAAGTTAATCAAGTAATTCATAATTTAAATATAGAAAACAAAGAGAAGTATTTAGATTTTAATATCATATTAAAAAATAATTTATTAGAAGATGATGAAATCCAAAATAAAAAATTAAAAAGATCTTCACCAGCTTGTATAATCTACACTTCTGGAACCGGTGGAAATCCTAAGGGAGTAATCTTAAGTCATGGTGGAATTTTAAATAATCTTGTAGGGGCTTGTGAGATTATGAGACCTTTATTTAATTCAAGACCAGTATTTTTAACTTGGCTTCCTCTTTCCCATTCCTATGAACATTGTGTGCAATTCGCCCAGATAGCTGTGGGAGCAAAAGTATTTTATGCAGAAAAAATAGAAAAACTCCTAGAAAATATATCTGAAGCAAAACCAACAATCATGACAGCTGTACCGAGATTTTATCAAAATCTTTATAACAAAATTAATATTAATCTGAAAAAGCAAACAGGTCTTAAAGCTAAATTAATTAATGCAACCCTCAGATTGGGTAAAAAAAAATTATTAAATCAAAAAATGAATTTTTTTGAAAAATTACTTAATTTAATAGTTGAGGTATTAGTTAGAAAAAAAATAAAAAAACAGTTTGGGGGAAATTTAAAAGCTTTTGTTTCCGGTGGAGGTGCATTAGACAAAGAAATTGGAGAATTTTTGAATTCTATAGGATTGCCTACTCTTCAAGGTTATGGCCTGACTGAAACATCACCAGTAGTAAGTTGTAACCCCATACATAAGATAAAAGTAGAAACTGTCGGTCCACCTTTCAGAGGAAACCAAGTAAAAATTGCCGAAGATGGAGAAATTTTAGTAAAAGGTGAAAATGTAATGTTAGGATATTGGAACAAAAAAAAAGAGACTGAAGAAGTAATAATTGATGGATGGCTTCATACAGGTGATATAGGTGAAATAGATCCAGAGGATGGATATTTAAAAATTACTGACAGAAAAAAAGATATTATTGTAAGTGCAGGTGGGGACAACATCTCACCAGCTAAAATTGAAAATATGATTACTAATGAACCAGAGATTGATCAATGCATGGTTTATGGAGATAAAAAAAATTATTTAGTTGCTTTAATAGTTCCTAGTAAAGATTTTTTAAGAGAAAAAGAAAAAATTAATAATATAATTGAAAAAATAAATAAAAAATTAACTTTATTAGAAAAAATAAAAAAAATTCAATTAATAGATGAAAATTTTTCTATAGAAAATGGTTTAATGACTCCAACAATGAAAGTGAAAAGAAAAAAAGTTACAGAAAAATATAAAGATCAGTTAGAAAAACTTTATTAATTTTTATTTATGAATTTGATTATTATCCGCATAAACATTAACTTAATTAATAAAAAAAAATTTAAAAAAAAATAAAAAGAAAAAAGTTTTTTTACAAATTTTGTTTTTAATTAAAGAATTGACATAACTTACATAAAAAAATAAAAATATATCAATAGCGAATCAAATTGATTCGTTTAACTTAAACAGGGAGCTAAAGATGCCTAAGAAAAGAAAAAAAGCTGCTAAAAAAACTAAAAGAAAAGCAGCAAAGAAAACTAAGAAAAAAGCTAAAAAGGCTAAAAAAGCTAAAAAAAGAAAAAGATAGTAACTTACTAATCTTTACTAAAAACGCTTCTCATTACAAATTGTATGAGAGGCGTTTTTTTTATTCATCTAAATTTTCTTCTGAATCAGTAATAGTATCTTCAACAGGCAATTCTGTCGTAGCTGATTTTGGTGCAGAAGCTATTGGTTGAGCTTGGTCAACTAAGTTTCTTTTTAAAGCTTTATTAAGTTTCTTTTGTGTATCTTCCAAAGATACATCCAAAACAATTTTAAACTCAGATAAAATTCTCTCATATGCTTTTTCAAATAATTGTCTTTCACTATAAGATTGGTCAACCATAAGATCATCACCTTTATTTAAATCTCTCACTACTTCTGCCAATTCATAAATTTTGCCAGAAGAAATTTTGGCTTCATATTCTTGAGCTCTTCTGCTCCACATAGATCTTTTTATTTTTGGCTTACTTTTTAAAATAGAAATACATTTATTTACTTGATTGATTGTTGCCAAAGGTCTTAAGTGAGATTGTTTATTCACAGGAACCATCCCATTAGCTTTATCTTTTTCAAACTTGATAACATAAGTTTCAACGTCTATTCCACCTATATTATTTTTTTTAAATTCAGTGATTTGGCCAACACCATGTTTGGGATAAACAACATGGTCTTTTACTTTATATTCTCTCTTTTCTGTCTCTTGTTTTTTGACTTTCTTAATCTCAGGTTTTATTTCGTTACTTTTAGAAATTCTTAAACTATCATTTTTTGTTTCCTCTTTTAGTTCAGAGACTTTTTTTACTTTTGTTATTTTGGTTGATTTTGGAGTAATTTTTTTTGATACTTTTTTCTTTTTTTTAGCAGTAACCTTTTTAGCTTTCTTAACTTTATGTTTAGCAACTTTTTTTGTTTTACTTACTTTTTTTACAGTAACTTTTTTTTTCACTTTTTTTTCAGGTTTAGATTTAAAGATTTTCCTTAAAATATTTTTCGTACTTATTTTGCTCATTCTTAAATTTTTCATGATCCGTTGGAGGATCTTTTTTTTCACTTATATTTGGCCAGATCTCAGAGTATTTTTTATTGATTTCTAACCATTGTTCACTTCCAGATTCAGTATCAGCTTTAATGGCATCCACTGGGCATTCAGGCTCACAAACGCCACAATCTATACACTCATCCGGTTTAATTACAAGCATATTTTTTCCTTCATAAAAACAATCCACCGGACAAACATCAACACAGTCAGTCAATTTACACTTAATACAATTATCATTAACAATATAAGTCATTATAATTTCTTTTTTTTGATCTTATCTTTAATATCGCCCATCGTTGAACTGTCAATGTAAAGTAAGCCCGCTAATCGTCTCATTAAATTTGCTTCATAGATGTCAGCTTCATTATTTGAATAAATAATAGACCATAAGGCTTCTATAATTTTAATTTTATCATTTTCAGGTAAGTTTTTTACTTCTCTTGTAAAATCCAAAATTTGATTTGAATTTTTTTCTATAGATTTAGCATCTTTAATGATTTGAGTTATAGTTTCCTTTTTAGCATCCAACTCTATGAGAGTTTTTTTAATAATTTCTTCCTCTTTTTCAGTATAGTTTTCATCAATTTTAGCTGCATGAATTAATAACGCACATGTTTTAACTAAAAAGTTTTTTTCAGTCCCAGTTGTATCTTTTTTAAAAAACATAAAATTTAACTAAGATTTAAATTTTTTAAAATTTTAAAAGGATTTTCGTTTGAAACTTTTTTTACCGAAGCTTTTTTAAATTTTTTGATTGGATTGTATTTGAAATAAGTTTCATCATCTTTATCAAATATTTTATAATTCATTTTTTGTAAAAGTTTTTTAAAATTATCTTTGCTACAGCCTAATAAATTTAACATTTCTGGTATGATTTTAATTTCTTTATTTTCTTTTGAGTTTGGTGAATTTATGATCAACATAAATAATCTTTCAAGGATATCTATCCTTACAAATAAAGTATCAAATTTTTCAAAACCACATAAAAGCATAAAATTTTTATTTTTATATTCTTTGTCATCTAAAAAATTTAAACCAAATGTGGGTGGTGTAATATTATAATATTTTTGATGAAAGTTTTTCCATAATAATGTTCTTAATGATACCGCTTCTGGTTTGATTAATTGATATAAAAATATATGATATCTTCCAAATTTTACACCTAAGTCTCTTAAGATTTTTCTTTCATTCTGACCAAGAGATCTGAGGTATTCAGAGACCTGATCTCTTTTTAACACTCCATTATTTTCATAAAGTTGATATGCTAAAGCTTTGATTGATGAATTTTTATCTTTAAGATTTTTTAGTTCAATTAAGCTTTTAAGGATTAAGTTAATTTTATCTTGTATCCATTTACTAATATACTCGCTAAGCTTCTGTTTTTGAATAGGTTCGATAATATCATCAACTATTAGTTCAAAATTTGGATTTAAATAATCATGACCAGTAGATAATTTAGCAATAGGAAAATCGTTCCAATAAATTTTGAAATCGTTATTTAATTCAATTAACCCTGTATCAATAATAGATTGAATTCTTTTTTCTAACTCTGGCCCAATAGTTTGTCTCGCTGCTTTTTTTAATGACTTGATATCTGTCTCTAAGGCACCTTTTTTTAAATCTAGTGATAATTTAAGTCCATTTATTTTACCAATAAATTGTTCGTCTATCAGTACATCATTATTTTCAAGTATTTTTGTTTTAAATTCCATATCCTGTTTTAAGCCTCTCGCTAGAACACTTGCTCTTTTGTCAATAAATGTTTTGGTAAGTTCTTCATGAAGTCTGTCTGAAAGTCTATCTTCTAGATGTTTTGTTTTTTCAATCCAATAGTCTTGATTTTCTGTCCAATTATTTTTATTTGAAACATAAGACCAAGTTCTAACATTTGCAATTCTATTTGATAAAGAATCTACATTTCCTTCTAATTTATCAAGTTTTATGAGCTGTAATCTCATAAATTCATCTGTAATCTGTTGTTTTTCACTACTTAAATATTTAAAAACATTTCCAATCACTTCATAGTGATTTCCGTAGGTTTTTTTTACAAAATCAGGTATCTGGCAACATTCCCATAAAAGACTAAGTAATTTTTTATTAAAATCTAAATTTATAAGATTTTTATCTTTTAAAAAAAATTTAAGGGCTTTTTCATCTTCACATTCATGAATTTTTCGTAACCATCCCATCTGTGGTTTTTCCTCTAAAGACTTGATCAAGCTAAGAGGATTATTAAAATTCAAATTTGAGTTTCTCCAAAATAAAGTTCTAATTTCTTCAAATTTATGACCCTCTATTAACTCTACATCCTCAGCTGTAATATCTTTACAATCACCTGTAATACCAAAACTTCCATCATTTAAATATCTTCCAGCTCTACCAGCAATTTGTCCTATTTCAGATAAATTTAATTTTCTTAATTTTTTTCCATCAAATTTTTTAAGATTAGAGAAAAAAACATAATCTAAATCCATATTAATACCCATTCCAATAGCATCAGTTGCTACTAAAAAATCAACATCACCTGACTGATAAAGTTCTACTTGAGCATTTCTTGTCTTAGGACTCAAAGAACCCATCACAATTGCTGCCCCTCCTTTTTGTCTTCTAATTAATTCAGCTATCGCATAAACTTCCTCTGATGAAAAAGCTATTATTGCTGTTTTCCTGTTTATTCTTGAAATTTTTTTATGACCTGCATATGTCAATTTAGATAATCTTTCTCTATTTATAAATTCAATATCACCCCCTAATTTTGAAATTATATTTTTGATAGTATTTGAGCCCATAAGCATAGTAAGTTTTTCCCCTCTCATATTTAAAAGTCTATCTGTAAAAATATGACCTCTTTCATGATCTGCGCACATTTGAATTTCATCAACACCAACAAAATCTAAATGTTTATCAATTGGCATAGACTCTACTGTACACAAAAAGTATTTAGCATTGGCTGGGATAATTTTTTCCTCACCTGTTATTAAGGCAACTTTATCTACACTAATCTTCTTTATTACTTTGTCATAAACTTCTCTGGCCAATAATCTTAAAGGAAAACCTATCATGCCTGAGTCAAATGAAAGCATTGTCTCTATAGCAAGGTGTGTTTTCCCAGTATTTGTAGGTCCTAGAACAGCAGTAATTTTGTGTTTTGTCATTTCTACCTTTGGTGTGCTTTTTTTTTTACCTACCAGATATTGTTGGTGCTAAAGAACAAAAATAGACTAAAACATGACCGAATCGGAGAGTAAAAAGTTCTCATTTTGCTATTAACTTTTCTTAGATTAACATAATTAAGATTAATTCTATAATAATAATTTACGAAATAAAAATGCTCAAAAATTTAGTTAAAGATTTAAAACCATCTTCAACTTTGCTGATAAATGAAACTTCTCGAAGATTAGAAAAGCAAGGAAAAAAAATATTTAAATTTGGCTTTGGACAATCTCCATTTAAAGTTCCCGATGATATAGTGAAAGAGCTTAAAAATAATGCGCACCAAAATAAATATTTACCAATGCAAGGTCTTTCTGAACTAAGAAATGCAGTTGCAAAATATACATCAAAAAAAAAAAATTATGACTATAAATCTGAAAATGTGATTATTGGACCTGGTTCAAAAGAATTAATGTTTTTATTACATGTCATATTTGATGGAGAAATTATATTGCCAGCTCCTAGTTGGGTTTCGTATGCTCCTCAAGCAGTATTAGGTAGAAATAAAATACAAATATTGCAAACTAAAAGAGAAAATAATTGGTTTCCAACAGCCTTGGAAATTGAAGAAACTATCTTGAAAGATAAAAGTAAAAATTACTTATTATTCTTAAATTCTCCAAATAATCCATCTGGTCAAATTTGTGATAATTTAGAGGAAATAGCAAGTATTGCCCAAAAATATAATCTAATTATTTTGTCTGACGAAATATATTCAGAATTAACTTTTAAAGATAATTATCAATCTATTTCTAGCTTTTGTCCTGAGAAAACAATTGTTAGCACTGGATTAAGTAAATGGTGTGGTGCAGGAGGATGGAGATTGGGTTATTTTTTAGTACCAGACTCGTTAATTGAAATTAAGAATATGATTAATGTACTAGCAAGTGAAACTTTTTCAGCTGTTAGTGCTCCAATTCAATACGCAGCAATAAAAGCATATGAAAATGATCATTCAAATTATATTAATAAATCAAAAAATATATTATATGCAGTTGGTAATTATGTTTATGAAAATTTAAAATCCAATAAAATTCTAATTAATAAACCTCAAGGAGGATTTTATTTAATGCCAGAGTTTTTAAATAAAAAGTTTAATTCTTCATCTGAGATGTGTGATAATATATTAAATAATACAGGCGTTGCTTTGTTGCCAGGATCAGATTTTGGCTTTGACCAAACAAAAATGTTAGCAAGATTAAGCTTTACTGATTTTGATGGCCAAGAATTTATGAACAAAATTGAAGGTAATCAAAAGATTAACAAGGACCATATTGAAAACTTTGCACCAAAAATTATTGAGGGTGTAGATAAGTTAAAAAAATGGTCAGAATCAATGTAAAATCTTACTATACATACCTAATTAATTGTTGTTAAAATTAATACATATAAATAACGATATAGGGGGGAAAAATGAAAAAAATAATTACATCTCTATCTAGCGCTTTACTGATATTAGCTGCATCTTTGTCATTAACTGGTGTTGCAAAATCAGCGGAGTTTTTTACGATAGGAACTGGTGGACCAACTGGAGTTTATTTCCAGACAGGTAATGCAATTTGTAAAATGTTACATAAATCTGCAATAGCTAAAGAACATGGAAGAAAAAAAGGTATAGACAAAGCTTACAGATGTACAGCACCTTCAACAGGTGGATCAAATTATAATATTGGTCAAATCGCTGCTGGTGAGTTTCAATTTGGTGTTGCGCAATCAGATTGGCAATTTCATGCTGTAAATGGATCAAGCAAATGGGAAGGAAAACAATATAAAGGTTTAAGAGCTGTATTTTCTGTTCACAATGAACCTTTTCAAATTTGGGCAAGAAAAAAAGCCAAAATCAAAGATTTTGCTGGTTTAAAAGGAAAAGTTGTTAACATTGGTAACCCTGGTTCTGGACAAAGAGGAACTATGGAAGAGCTAATGAAAGCAAAAGGTGTTGATAATAGTTTCTTTAAATCAACAACTGAATTAACTTCATCTGAACAAGTGAAGGCTTTGTGTGATGGTAAAATAGATGCTTTTGGTTATTCTGTAGGATTTCCAAACGGAGCTATGGAACAAGCGGCAACTTGTGCAGCAAAAGCTTCACCTATCAATTTAACAGGATCAGAAGTTCAGGGTTTAATTGATGGTGCTGATTACTATGCAAAGGCTGTAATTCCAGCGGGTACTTACACAGGTCAGAAAAAAGATGCTACAACTTTTGGTGTGAAAGCAACAGTAGTTACTAGCAATATGGTTGAGTCAGATCTTGTTTATTTAGTAGTTAAAGCAGTATTTGAAAATTTTGATGATTTCAAAAAACAACATCCTGCTTTTTCATCACTTAAAAAAGAAGACATGATTGCTGATGGTTTATCAGCTCCTTTACACGAAGGTGCTAAAAGATATTATAAAGAAGCTGGATTAATGTAATCCAAACTCTTAATCAAATTAAAAGGCCTGATCTTTAATCGGGCCTTTTTTTTATAATGAGGTATCATCTTTATTATGAGCCAAAGCATTAGCGAAAAAGTAAAAGATAAAATTAATGAAGATTTATCTCCAACAAAAAATCTTACAGGTTTACATTTAAAGATTGTTGCAGCAATCGCAATTATTTGGTCGTTATTTCAGCTTTGGTATGCATCTCCATTTCCTTTTATTTTTAATTTTGGAATGTTTAAAGGATTGCCGGCAAGAGCAATTCACCTTGGTTTTGCATTAACTTTAGCATTTTTAATTTATCCAATTTCTAAAGGAAAAAAAATTTCTATATTTGATATTTTTATAAGCTTTATTGGAGCTTTCTCCTGTTTTTACATATATTTTTTTTATGATCAATTAGTTGATCGTGGAGGTGTTTTACTAAGTATTGTAATAGGAGATAGTTTTCAATTACCAGTAGAGTTAATTATTGGTGGCTCTGGTATTATAATTTTACTTGAAGCAACAAGAAGAGCAATAGGTTTGCCTTTAGTAATTATTGCTATTTGTTTCTTGCTATTTTCATATTTTGGAAGATACGCACCTGAAATAATATCTCATGGTGGACTCTCATTGAACAGACTGGTTGGTTTTCAATGGCTTGATCAAGAAGCTATATTTGGAATTCCAATTGGTGTTTCTGTAGATTTTATTTTTTTATTTGTATTATTTGGTGCTCTTTTAGAAACAGCAGGTGGTGGAAAATATTTTTTAGATTTAGCTTTTGCGATGGTTGGTAAAATGAGAGGTGGACCAGCCAAAGCTGCAATTCTAGGTTCAGGGATGACTGGCTTGATTTCGGGATCCTCTATTGCAAATACAGTAACAACTGGAACATTTACAATTCCAATTATGAAAAAAACAGGGTTTTCTGAAGAAAAAGCAGGTGCAATAGAAGTTTCATCATCTGTTAATGGTCAAATTATGCCACCAGTTATGGGTGCTGCAGCATTTGTTATGGCAAGCTTTATAGGTGTTACTTATTTTGAAGTTGTAAAACATGCTTTTTTACCAGCAATTATTTCTTATATTGCTTTATTTTATATTTCTCATCTTGAAGCATTAAAATTAAATCTAAAAGGTATGGATGATGCTGATGTCCCAAATCTAAAAAAAACATTTTTATCAGGACTCCATTTTTTAATTCCAATTTTTGTTTTAATTTATATGTTAGTTTACTTAAGGTTCACCGCATCTTACTCTATCTTCTATGCTACAGTTTCTTTAATTTTAGTTAATTTAATTTATTTGCTAATAAAAAACTCTTTTTCTAAAGATGCTTTAAAAATATGGTTTAACCAAACTATTGTTGGATTTGAAAAAGGTGCTTTAAATATGGTTGGTGTTGGAATAGCTATAGCAACAGCTGGAATAATAGTTGGAGCTGTTGGTTCAACTGGATTAAGTACAAATTTAATTATAGTTATAGAGTCCATTGCTAAAGATAATGTTACAATTTTATTATTTTTAACAATAATATTATGTTTATTGTTAGGAATGGGATTGCCGACAACTGCAAATTATGTGGTTGTTGCATCATTGATGGCAACTGTTTTGGTAGATGTAGGTAATGCGTCTGGATTTATTTTCCCATTGATAGCAGTTCATTTATTTGTTTTTTATTTTGGATTAATGGCTGATGTTACTCCACCAGTTGGGTTAGCATCTTATGCTGCTGCAGCTATTTCTGGAGGTGATCCACTTAAAACAGGATTACAAGCATTTTGGTACAGCTTAAGAACAGGTATTCTTCCAATTGTCTTTTTATTCAACCATGAGCTACTTTTAATTGGAATAGAAAATGTCTGGCATGCATTAATTGTAATAATAACTTCTTTAGCAGGAATATTGGTGTTTACTTCAGCAACTCAAGGCTGGTTTTTTAATAAATTAAAATGGTATGAGATAATTATTTTTTTGATAATATCTATCTCATTACTTTCACCAGAGTTTGTTCTTAATAAAATTTATCCAAAATATAATTACCAAGAAACTATCGAAATTCATTCAGTTGTTTTAGATCCAAAAAAAGAAGTACGTTTTAAAATTACTAGACCAAGTCCATATGGTGAAAGATATAAGTTATTTGTGATTGATAAAAATACTTTTGAAAAAGCGTATAATTTAGAGGATTATGGAATTAGTCTAATTAATAAAAATAATAAAATTATTGTTGATAACCTAAAATGGAATGGTCAAGCTAAAAAAAGTGGCTTTGAAATAGGTGATTATATAAGTGAACTTAAGATAGAAAATTTAAATAGACCTAGTAAGGTAGCTGTTTATCCAATAGCAATTTTATTTTTATTAATTTTTGGCTACTTGAATTATAGAAGAAAAGAATAATTAACCACCAGGACCTAAATTTGAAGGTTTAACTTTTAATATTTTCCAGACACCAGATGCAGATGTGATAATTTTATCATTACATCTCAATTCACAATATAAAAATATAAGTGTATTTGTTTTTTTTAATATCTTTGTAAATCCAGTTATTTCATCTCCAATTTTTGAAGCACCAATAAATTTTAAATCTAAAGAAATAGTTACACAAGGAGCACCACTTGCTGCTCTATGAGCTGCAGTTCCTGCACCAGCATCTATTAGTGCTGATAAATAACCTCCATGAGTTATTCCAGCAGCATTTAAATGATTTTCATTAATTGTAGATTTAAATTCATATTCTGTTTCTGATATAGTTCTAAATAAAACACCACCATTGTGTTTCATGAAACCAGCTTTAATGCTTATTTGTTCGAACTCTTTGCTCATATTTTTTTATAATACAAAAGTTAAAATTAATAAAATTATTAAAACAATTATAAAAAAATAAATAACTGATTTTTGCAAAGATGATTTAAATAGCCAATCTAACATTTTTTCCTTTTTGGTGGACCGCCCAGAACTCGAATCTGGAATCTCCCGGTTCGTAGCCGAGCGCCTTATCCAATTTGGCCAGCGGTCCTTATTAATTTAGTTTTTAAAACACACTAAAGTTACTGTATTTTTCAATTTTATTAACAATTTTTGTTCAAATTAAATACAGGTTTGCATAAAAAGCCTTATTAATGTGCTAAATTAACATTAAATATACTTTTTTTTTAGGTATATAAACCGTTTTAAAATAATGAGTGAAAAATTACTTGTCCCAGATATTGGAGATTTTGAGGAAGTTGAAGTTATTGAAATTCTTGTCAAACAAGGAGATCAGATAAAAGAAAATGATCCAGTGGTTACAATTGAAAGTGACAAGTCTAGTGTTGAAATTCCATCTACAATTTCTGGTAAAATTGAAAGTATAGCAATTAAAGTTGGCGACAAAGTTTCAAAAGACGATTTGCTTTTAAACATCATATCACCCAATAAAAATAAAGATGATAAACCTATTCCAAAAGATACAGAAAATATCATTAAGCAAGCTGAAGCTGCAATGATAGAAAAAAAAGAGGAAATGTTAGTTAATAAAGAGCCAGTTCAAAAAAAAGAGCACTCAAAAATTCAAGTAACAAAAAGTGGGGATATTGATCCTTTGGAAACTCAAGACTGGCTAGAGTCTTTGTCAGCAGTTATTTCAAAAGACGGTAATCAAAGAGCTCACTTTTTAATTAAGGAATTAATCAACAAAGCATATCGAGAAGGAGCAAATATTCCTTATACACAAAATACACCTTACATAAACACAATTCCACCTGAGGCAGAAGTAAAATCAAATGGTGATCAAAATATTGAAAGAAGAATAAGATCTTTTATTAGGTGGAACGCAGCTGCAATGGTAGTAAGAGCAAATAAAAAATTTCCTGAACTAGGAGGACATATAGGAACATTTGCATCAGCTGCTACGTTATATGATGTAGGAATGAATCACTTTTGGAGAGCTAAAAATAATAAATTTGGTGGAGATTTAGTTTATTTTCAAGGTCACAGCGCGCCAGGTATGTATGCAAGAGCTTTTTTAGAAGGAAGGTTAAATGAAAAACAATTAGATAGTTTTAGACAAGAAGTAAATCCAGGTGGCCTTTCTTCATACCCACACCCATGGTTGATGCCAAAGTTTTGGCAATTTCCAACAGTCTCTATGGGTTTAGGTCCTATGCTTGCAATTTATCAGGCAAGATACATGAAATATCTAATTAATAGAGGCCTGATAAAAGATGAAGGTCGAAAAGTGTGGGCCTTTTTAGGTGATGGAGAAATGGATGAACCAGAGTCTATGGGTGCCATAGGTTTAGCTGCTAGAGAAAAATTAGATAATTTAATATTTGTAGTTAATTGTAATCTTCAAAGACTCGATGGTCCCGTGAGAGGAAATGGTAAAATTATTCAAGAATTAGAAGGTAGCTTTCGGGGAGCTGGTTGGAATGTAATAAAAGTAATTTGGGGTTCATATTGGGACTCCTTGATAGCAAATGATAAAACAGGTCATTTAGTTAAAATAATGAACGAAACAGTTGATGGTGAGTATCAAGCTATGAAAGCTCGAGATGGAGCTTATGTAAGAGAAAATTTTTTTGGAAAATATCCTGAAACACAAGATTTAGTATCAAGTTTATCCGATAAAGATATCTGGAGGTTAAATAGAGGTGGTCATGATCCACACAAGGTATACGCAGCTTATGATAAGGCATCAAAAAACCAAGGAAGTCCCACTGTTATTATAGCTAAGACTATCAAAGGATATGGCATGGGCAAGTCAGGTGAAAGTGTCAACACTACTCACCAAACAAAAAAATTAGATGTAGACGACTTATTATATTACAGAGATCGTTTTGATGTTCCTTTAACTGATCAACAAGTTAAAAATATTGAATATTTTAAACCTGATGAAAAATCACCAGAAATTAAATATTTAAAGGAAAGAAGATTGAATTTAGGTGGTTATTTACCTGAAAGAACAACTTATGCAAAACCAATTAAGGCACCAACAAAAGATATTTTTGATTTCATGAAAGCTTCTACTGGTGAAAAAGAGATGTCCACAACAATGGCATTAGTTAGGATGTTTACTAATTTACTTAGAGATAAAAATATTTCACCAAGATTGGTTCCTATTATTCCTGATGAAGCAAGAACATTCGGTATGGAAGGTTTTTTTCAAAAAGTAGGTATTTACGCGCACGAAGGTCAAAAATATGAGCCAGAAGATGCTGCACAGTTAAGTTCTTATCGTGAAGATAAAAGTGGCCAAGTGTTAGAAGAAGGAATTAATGAAGCTGGAGCTATGTCATCTTGGATTGCTGCAGCAACATCATACACAAATCATGATATAGAAATGATTCCAATCTATATTTTTTATTCTATGTTTGGATTTCAAAGAATAGGAGATCTTGCATGGGCTGCTGGTGATAGTCAAGCGAGAGGATTTTTAATTGGTGCTACTGCTGGAAGAACTACTTTAGCTGGAGAAGGACTTCAACACCAAGATGGACATAGTCATTTAATAGCTTCAACAATACCTAATTGCGTAACTTATGATCCAACTTTTCATTACGAGCTAGCAGTGATTTTTAGAGAAGGCTTAAGAAGAATGCATGAAAACAAAGAAAATGTTTTCTATTATATTACCACAATGAATGAAAACTATTCCCATCCTGAAATGCCAAAAGATAAAAATTGTGAAGAGGGAATTCTTAGAGGTATGTATAAAATAAAAGAATTCAATAAGTTTAAGAAGATAAAAATTCAACTCTTAGGATCAGGCACTATCCTTCGTGAAATGATGGCTGCTGCCGAAATTCTTCAAAATGAATATCAAATTGATAGTGAAATTTGGAGTGTAACCAGTTTTAATGAATTAAGAAAAGATGGAATGGAAGTTGAAAGATACAATCTTTTAAATCCAGATAAAGAACAAAAAACTTCATATGTAGAAAAATGTTTAGGAAAATCTGAAGGTCCGATAATGGCTGCATCAGATTATATGAGAATGAATTCAGATCAAATTAGACCATTTACTAATAAAAGTTTTTACTCTTTAGGAACTGATGGTTTTGGTAGAAGTGATACTAGAAAAAATTTAAGAAAGTTCTTTGAAGTAGATAAAGAACATTTGGTTACTTATAGTTTAAGTGTTTTAGCAAAAGAGCAGTTAATAGCCTCAAAATATGTAAAAGAGGCAATTAAAAAATATAATATTGATGGTGAAAAACCAATGCCTACTAAATTATAATGTCAGAAACAGAAATTAAAGTACCAAATATTGGAGATTTTAAAGATGTTGAGGTAATAGAAGTTCTGGTTTCTGAAGGCAAAACTCTTCAAAAAAACGATCCTTTGATAACAATTGAAAGTGATAAATCTAGCGTCGAGATTCCCTCTAATTTAGAAGGGAAAGTTAAATCTTTAAAAATAAAAGTAGGAGATAAAGTTTCGGAGGGTGATTTAATATTAATATTAGAAGGTAAATCAGAAAACGACAAAAGTAATGAGGAAAAGCCAAACGTTGAAAAAGAATTAAAAAAAATTAAAGTAATAAAACCTGAAATAGAACAAACAACGATTAATCAAGTTAAAACTTTACCTAAAGAAATTTCATCTGCAAGTCCAAAGGCCAGAAAATTTGCAAGAGAACTTGGAGTAGATATCACTCAAGTTTTGGGAAGTGAAAAAGATGGAAGGGTTATTGAGGAAGATATTAAAAAATTTGTTTCATCTAAACCAAAAAATATTAATGAAATAAAAGAAGATAAAAAAAATAAAATTAAAAATGAATTTGAACATTCTGATTTTGGAGAAATTGAAATTAAAGATATTCCAAGAGTAAAAAAATTATCTTCAGTTTATTTAACGAATTCTTGGACAACTATACCACATGTCACAAATCATGATGAAGCGGATATAACAGAAATGGAGAATTTTAGAAGTTCTTTAACTGATATATATACTGGAGAAAAAATTAAGATCACTCCTTTGGCATTTATAATTAAAGCATTAGTAGCCTCTTTAAAAAAATACCCAAGTTTTAATTCTTCTATTGATGAAATTGAAAATGGAAAAATGACATTGAAAAAATATTTTCATATTGGAATTGCTGTTGACACCCCTAATGGTTTAATGGTTCCTAAAATCAGAAATGCTAATAACAAAAAAATTTCATTACTTAGTAAAGAATTAAAAGAAGTAAGTGAACTTTGTAGAAGTTTAAAAATTGACAAAAAGGAATTATTTGGTGGCTCTATGACTATAACGAGTTTAGGTGGAATAGGAGGATCATTTTTTACACCAATTATAAATTTTCCTGAAGTTGCAATTTTAGGAGTTGGTAAATCTCAAAAAAAACAAATATTCATTAACGGAAAATTTCAAACAAGAACAATGTTACCTATATCATTATCTTATGATCATAGAATTATTGATGGAGCAGAAGCAGCAAGATTTAACAATGATTTAAAAGAAAATTTAGGTAAAAATTTTGCCTATAAGTTAGCCGTTTAATAAAAGTTATGTCTAAAACTATTTCTTTATTAAGTGCTTTGCTGTGTACTTTTATTTGGGGTACAACTTTTATTGCTCAAGATACTGGTATGGACAATATAGGTCCATTCACATTTAATGCTGTGAGGTTTTTTATAGGTTTTTTGGCTATCACGCCATTAGTCTTATTATTTGAAATAAAAAAATTTAAATCTGAGTTTAAATCTGACAAAAAAACTTTCATAAATCTGTCAATTTTAATTGGTATATCTTTATTTCTAGGTTCAGCTTTGCAACAAGTTGCTCTTCTTTACACAGATGTTGCAAATGCTGCATTTTTTACAATTTTTTATGTTCCAATGGTGCCAATTATAATTTTTTTATTTAAACGAACATCAATTCATTGGAGTGTTTGGCCCTCTGTAGTTTTGTGTTTAATCGGAGGGTACTTATTAACAAATTTTTATGATGCAACAGTAAGACGTGGAGATAGTTTAGTAATTCTTGGAGCTTTATTCTGGAGTACGCATATAATTTTTACTGGAATAATTGTAAAAAAATATGATCTTCCGCTAACAATTGGTGCAGTACAAACTTTAATTGTTGCTTTATTCTCTTGTGTAATAGCACTTATTTATGAAGAATTTATTTTCATTGAAATTATGAAAGAAATAAATTCTATTTTATATGCTGGTATTTTATCTGGAGGTTTTGCTTTTGTGTTACAAATTTATGCTCAAAAAAATATAACCCCTGCCCCTGCGGCAATAATTTTTTCATTAGAAGGAGTATTTGCAACTATAGCAGCGTGGTATATCTTAAATCAGATTTTAGATATTAATAATTTGCTTGGATGTTTATTTATTTTATGTGGTGTATTATTATCTCAATTGTTACCACTGGTCAAAAAAAGATATTCTTAATAAATTATAGAAAATAAAATCAAAGCTATTAATATTCTATAAATAACGAAAGCATTCATTGAAAATTTGTTTATGTAAATTAAAAAAAATTTCACTGTCATAAAAGAAAAAATAAATGATGTAGCTATAGCAATTACCACTAAATAATTAAATTCAACTGATTGATAAAATACATCTTTTAATCCTAAAAAACTTGCACCTCCTAAAGCTGGTATAGAAAGTAAAAATGATATTTTACTTGAGTCTAATCTATTGAATCTTAATATTCTTGCAGCCGTAATAGTTATACCCGCCCTACTTACCCCTGGTACTAATGAAAGGATCTGAAATAAACTTATAAACAGAATTGACTGAAGATTTAAATTTGAAGAAATTTTTTTATCAAAGCGATTTCTATCTGCAATAAATAGTACGATTCCAAAGATTAGAGTAGTCCAAGCTATAATTTTAATATTTCTAAGTTCGTAAATGATGCCAGTTGAATACAAGATATACCCAACAATTATCAATGGAATTGATCCCACAATAATAAGGCTTAAAAGTCTTTTATTATTTTTAACATCTAATAAATCCATTCTAAAAAAATAGATAATCGCAAATAAGGAGCCCAGATGTAGACTTATATCTATTAATAATGAACTTGATTTAAATTCATATAAACTTGAAACTAATATTAGATGTGCCGATGAACTTATTGGTATAAACTCTGATATACCTTGAATAGCTGAAAGTATTATAACTTCTATAATGTTCTGAAACATTTTATCTAACTAGCTTAAAAAATATTTATTTAAAACAATTCGATTTAAGCATATTAGCTATGCAATTATTAGAAACTTCATAATTTTCTAACTTATAGTGCTTAATAAGGTCATAATAACTGACCTATTTTTAGCTTTATTTAATAAAAACAAGGTATAATTTGCCATAATTAATAAAAATTATGAATGATAAAATGCTTAAATTCGTAAAAATAGGTCAACAAACTCCACCTAAAAGGGAGATTGATGTCAGAAAAAAAGATTTTAACGAGATTTATGACGAATTTATTAGTGAAAAAGCAAAAGAGCAATCCAGTAGGTGTTCTCAGTGTGGTGTCCCCTTTTGTCAGGTTCATTGTCCATTAAGCAATAATATTCCAGATTGGTTAAAGCTGACTGCAGAGGGAAGGCTTAAAGAAGCTTATGAATTATCTCAAAGTACAAATAATATGCCAGAAGTCTGCGGAAGAATATGTCCACAAGACAGATTGTGTGAAGGAAATTGTGTTATTGAACAATCTGGCCACGGAACAGTAACCATTGGTTCAATGGAAAAATATATTACTGATAATGCTTGGGAACAAGGTTGGGTAAAACCTATAAATGTTTCTAATGAAAAAAATGAAAGTGTTGGAATAATTGGTGCTGGACCAGCTGGTCTAGCTGCAGCTGAGGAATTGAGAAAAAGTGGATACAAAATTACAGTTTATGACAGATATGATAGAGCTGGTGGATTATTGATTTATGGAATACCAAATTTTAAACTTGAAAAAGAAGTTGTTGAGAGAAGAACTAAACTTTTAAAAGATGGAGGAATTGAATTCATTCAAAATTTTGAAGTAGGTAAAGATGCGAGCTTGGAACAATTAAGAAAAAAACATGATGCAATTTTAATTGCAACAGGAGTTTACAAAGCTCGAGAGGTAGAGCTTCCAGGTAATGACCTAAATAATATTTTTCCTGCAATGGATTTTCTAACAGCATCAAATAAAAAGGGATTAGGTGATAAAGTAGAATTATTTGATAAAGGAGTTTTAAATGCTGAAGGAAAAGATATTGTTGTAATTGGTGGTGGAGATACAGCAATGGACTGTGTAAGAACATCAATAAGACAAAAAGCAAAATCAGTTAAATGTTTGTATAGAAGAGACAAAGAGAATATGCCTGGATCAGCAAGAGAGGTAGCTAACGCTGAAGAAGAAGGAGTTGAATTTGTTTGGTTATCAAGTCCTAAGGAATTTAAAGGTATTAACAAAGTTGAAAAATTGATTGTCGACCAAATAAAATTAGGTGACCCTGATGAAAGTGGAAGAAGAAAACCTGAAGTTCAACAAAACTCAAGTTTTGAGGTCAAAGCTGACATGGTTATAAAAGCTTTAGGTTTTGATCCTGAAGATTTGCCAACTTTATTTGACTCAAACGAACTACAAGTGACAAAATGGGGAACTGTAAAAACTGATTTTGATACAATGGAAACAAATTTAAGTGCGGTTTTTGCTGCAGGTGACATAATTAGAGGTGCATCTTTAGTTGTCTGGGCGATTAAAGATGGAAGGGATGCGGCTGCTTCAATTAAAAAGCATTTGGAAAAAAAGCAATTAAAACAGGTAAAAGTAGCCTAATGAAAAAATATAAAAAAAATTTTGAAATATTAAAGAAAAACAACGTTTACTCTGAAGACATGGAGCATGATGCTTGTGGTGTTGGTTTAATTGCGTCTACTGAAGGAAAGAAATCACGTAAAATTGTTGAGTATGGAATTGAAGCTTTAAAAGCAGTTTGGCACAGAGGAGCGGTTGATGCTGATGGAAAGACGGGAGATGGTGCAGGTATTCATGTAGAAATCCCAAAAGATTTTTTTATAGAAAAAGTAGAAGTCACAGGTCACACATACGATAATTCAGAAATATGTGTTGGAATGATTTTCTTGCCGAGAAATGATTATGCTGCACAAGAAAGCTGCAAATCAATAGTTGAGAGCGAACTAACAAAAAATGATTTTAGTATTTATGGTTGGAGACAAGTTCCGGTCAATCCAAAAGTATTAGGTGAAAAAGCATTTCAAACAATGCCCGAAATTATTCAAGTACTTTTTAAATCTAATAACCCAGAATTGCTGAATAAAGATCTTGAGAGAAAAATTTATGAAACAAGAAGAATAATAGAAAATAAAGCTTTTCAAATTTCTTTAAATAATTTTTATATTTGTTCTCTTAGTTCAAAATCAATCATTTATAAGGGGATGTTTTTAGCTGAGGCTATTTCTGAATTTTTCTTAGATTTAAAAGATGATAGATTTGTTTCAAGATATGCAATTTTCCACCAAAGATTTTCAACTAATACTGCACCAAGTTGGAATTTAGCTCAACCTTTTAGAGCAATTGCTCATAATGGAGAAATCAATACATATCGTGGTAACAAAAATTGGATGAAGGTTCATGAGCAAGAAATGAACAGTCCACTATTTGATAACATAGAAAATTTAAAACCAGTAATTCAACAAGGTGCATCAGACTCAGCTGCGTTAGATAATGTTTTTGAATTATTAAATATTTCAGGTCAGCCTGCTCCTTTAGCAAAATTAATGTTAGTGCCTGATGCTTGGTCAAAAAAGAATAAAACTCTGTCTAAAGATCATCAACAATTGTTTAATTTTTTAAACAGTACCATGGAACCTTGGGACGGACCCGCAGCTATTGCAGGAACAGATAATGAATGGGTAATTGCTGCGAATGATAGGAATGGATTGAGACCATTGAGATATACAATCACTAAAGATAATTTATTATTTGCAGGTTCAGAAACAGGAATGATCGAACTTAATGAGAAAAAGATTTTAACGAAGGGAAGGTTAGGTCCAGGAGAAATAATTGGGGTTAGAATAGAAAAAGGAAAAGTATTTACTAATAGTAAAATTAAAGATTATTTAGCAAAGGAATATAAACACTTTAATTCTCAAATTATTGATTTAGATGAAAAAATTACAATCTCTGGAGAAAACCATTCATTTTCTGGAGATGATCTAAGAAGAAGACAATATACATTTGGATTGAGCTTAGAAGACTTAGAACTTATTTTGCACCCAATGGCTGAAGACGCAAAAGAAGCAATAGGCTCCATGGGCGATGATACTCCACTTGCAGTGTTGTCAGACAAATACAGACCCCTTTATCATTTCTTTAGACAAAATTTTAGCCAGGTAACAAATCCTCCAATAGACTCATTGAGAGAAAATAAGGTAATGAGTTTAAAAACAAGATTTGGAAATTTGGGTAACATTCTGGATTTTGATAATTTAACTAAGCAAAATATTTATGTTTTAAATAGTCCAATTTTATCAAACTCACAATTTGATAAATTTATTAATTTTTTTGGTAAAAATTCATTAGTCATAGATTGTACTTTTTCAAAAGATCAGTCCTTATTTGAAGCAATAAAACAAGTTCAAAAAGATGCAGAAATTGCTGTAAGACAGGGTGTTACTCAATTAATTTTAAGTGATAAAGGATTATCAGAAACTAATTTACCCATCCCAATGCTGTTATGTGTAGGAGCAATCAATTCGTTCTTAATAGAAAAAAAATTAAGAGGCTATGTATCTATAAATGCCCAATCTGGAGAAGCTTTAGATACTCACTCATTTGCTACTTTAATTGGTGTGGGAGCAACCACAGTAAACCCATATCTTGCTTTTGATAGCTTATATCAAAGACATGAAAAAAAACTTTTTGGAAAATTTAGTTTTGATGAATGTGTGCAGAGATATATCAAATCAGTGAATGCTGGACTTTTAAAGATTATGTCTAAAATGGGAATCTCTGTTTTGAGCTCATATAGAGGAGGATGTAACTTCGAAACTGTAGGTTTAAGTAGAACAATTGTTTCTGATTATTTTCCTGGTGTTGTATCAAAAATATCTGGGATTGGATTAACAGGAATAGAAAAAAAAATTAGATCTATTCATAAAGAAGCATTTGAAAGTTCTGAAACTATTTTACCAATAGGTGGAATATATAGATATCGTAAAAATGGAGAAACACATCAGTATCAAGGAAAATTAATTCATTTATTACAAAGTGCAGTGGGATCTAATTCTTATGAAGCATATAAAAGATATGCTGAGGGAATATATAACTTACCACCAATAAATTTGAGAGATTTGATTGATTTTAGATCAAAAAAATTGAAAGGACCAATAGATATTTCAGAGGTTGAGCCAATACAAAATATACTTAAAAGATTTGGAAGTGGAAGCATGTCACATGGAGCACTCTCAAAAGAAGCCCACGAAACTCTTGCTACTGGAATGAACAGAATTAAAGGAGCCTCCTGTAGTGGTGAAGGTGGAGAAGATGAGAGTAGATTTAAAGTTCTAGAAAATGGAGATAGTGCAAATTCTAGAGTAAAACAAATAGCTTCAGCAAGATTTGGTGTAACTGTTAATTACTTAAATAATTGTAATGAAATTGAAATTAAAATAGCTCAAGGAGCAAAACCAGGAGAAGGTGGGCAATTACCAGGGTTTAAAGTTACAGATGAGATTGCAAAATTAAGACATTCAACACCTGGAGTGACTTTAATATCACCTCCACCGCATCACGATATTTATTCAATAGAAGATCTTGCTCAACTTATTTACGATTTGAAACAAATAAACCCTAAAGCAAGAATTGGGGTTAAACTTGTTGCATCATCAGGTGTAGGAACTATTGCAGCTGGTGTTGCTAAAGCTAAGGCAGATATAATATTAATATCAGGACACAACGGTGGCACTGGCGCAACACCACAAACTAGTGTTAAGTATGTTGGAATACCATGGGAAATGGGATTAACAGAAGCTAATCAAGTTTTAACTTTAAACAATCTTAGACACAAAGTTACTTTAAGAACTGATGGTGGTATTAAAACAGGAAGAGATGTTGTTATTGCAGCAATGATGGGAGCTGAAGAATATGGAGTGGCAACTACTGCATTGGTTGCGATGGGTTGTATCATGGTTAGACAATGTCATTCAAATACATGTCCAGTTGGTGTGTGTACTCAAGATAATAAACTTAGAGAAAAATTTACAGGCACTCCAGATAAAGTAGTTAACTTATTCACTTTTATAGCATCTGAGGTAAGAGAAATTTTAGCAAAAATAGGTTTTAAATCATTGAATGATATAATTGGAAGGACGGACCTTTTAATGCAGGTTAGTAAAGCATCTCCAAATCTTGATGATTTAGATTTGAACCCACTTTTTGTACACGCAGATAATGGTAACAATAAAAGATATTGCGAAAATCAGGAAATAAATCATGTACCAGATACACTTGATCAAGAAATTTGGCCAGAGATTGAAAAATTTTTAGATAATTCTGAAAAGGTTGAGAAAGAATATATTATCAAAAATACTAATAGAGCTGTTGGAACAAGAATATCTCATCATCTTTACAAAAAATATGGATATGAAAAGCTAAATGAAAACTTTTTAGTATTAAATTTTAAAGGTTCAGCAGGTCAATCATTTGGAGCTTTTTCTACAAAAGGCTTAAAACTTGTTCTAAAAGGAGATGCTAATGATTATGTGGGTAAAGGGTTATCAGGTGCTACAATTTCAATCAAATTGTCCGATGAAAGTAATTTAATTTCAAATGAGAATACCATTATAGGTAATACTGTTTTATATGGTGCAACCTCAGGAAAACTATTTGCAGCTGGACAAGCGGGAGAAAGATTTGCTGTTCGAAATTCTGGAGCAACTACAGTAATTGAAGGATGTGACTCGAATGGTTGTGAATACATGACAGGAGGAACAGTAGTAATTTTAGGTGATGTAGGTGATAATTTTGCAGCTGGTATGACAGGGGGGATGTCATTTATTTATGATAAATCAAGAGAATTTGAAAAAAAAGTAAACAATGAATCTGTTGTATGGCAAAATGTAGAAACAGATTATTGGAAAACATATCTTAAAGATTTAATAAAAGAGCATTTTGAGGAAACCGGATCTAATTTATCAAAATTGTTAATTGAAAATTATGATGAGGAGCTAAAGAATTTTGTACAAGTTTGCCCAAAAGAAATGCTTGATAAGTTAAGCAATCCAATTAGTCTTAAACCAGTTATTAAAGAAGTTAGTTAAATAATCAATTTAAGTTCATTTATTATTATTTTAAGCCATTTTTGACTTGATAAACTATGATCACCATCTTTAACAATAACTAATTTTTTTTTCGCTTTTTGAAATATTTTTAAAACTTTTCTTGAATAAGAAACTGGCACTACTTCATCTTTTTGACCATGGACCAAAGTAACACTTATTTTGGAATTTATTTTTTTATTTAAAACCTTGTTTTTTCTACCATCTTTTATTAATTGAAGAGTAATTGGATATTCAAAATTTCCATGCTTTAATTGTAAAATTCCTTTTTGAATAGTTTCGGACTTCATTTTTTTAGTGAATTTTTTCCACATTAAATTTTCTAAAAACTCAGGAGCTGAACCAATACCTAAAAAACCTTTTATTTGTTTTTTAAATTCTTGAAATTGTTTTATTGCTAACCACGCACCCATGCTTGAGCCAACAATAATAAAGTCATTTTTTTTAACAAATTTTTTAATAAGAGCTGATGTTTCATTGCTCCATTTTGTAATATTACCATTTATGAATTTTCCTGATGATTTTCCATGTCCTGAATATTCAAGTGCTAAAAAACTTAGTTTGTTTTTTTTAGCAAATTTTAAGAAAGCATTTGGTTTTTTTCCTTCTAAATCAGACATAAAGCCATGTAAAAAAACAATAAAAGGAGCATCTCTATAAACATTGCAAATAAATCTAATTTTCTTATTTTTTGAGATTTTATGATATTTGAAATTAGTCATAATCGTTTATATGTTTAGTCTAATATTATATAATAATATCAAATGTCTTCTAATTTAAAAGTTTTACAAGTTATACCAAAATTAGGATATGGGGGAGCAGAAACGGGTTGTTATGACATTGCTCATTATTTACCAGAAAACGAATGTAAATCTTATATCGTAACTAGTGGAGGGGAACTTCTCAAATTTATAGATAAAAAAAAAGTAAAAATAATAAAACTTCCTGTTCATAGTAAAAATCCGTTAATTATATTTATAAATTTTTTAGCTTTAATTGGTGTGATACTGATTAATAATATCTCAATTGTGCATGCTAGAAGTAGAGCTCCTGCTTGGTCATGTTTGTTGGCAGCTAAAATTACTGGTAGAAAATTTGTTACTACTTTTCATGGAACTTATAATTTTAATAGTAAATTTAAAAAATTTTATAATTCTGTAATGGTTAGGTCAGATTTAATTATAGCTGGATCTAATTTTATTTTTTCTCATATCAAAGAAAATTATACAAAATATCTTGATGCTAAAAAAAAACTTTTAGTTATTTTTAGGGGTATCAACGTTGATTATTTCGATCCAACTACTAAACTAGATAGTGATGAAAAAGAATTATTAAAAGAATGGCAAATAAAAAAAGATAAAAAGATAATCCTTTTACCTGGAAGACTAACAGGATGGAAAGGACAAGAAGTTTTTATAGAAGCAGTTAATTTAGTAAATATTGAACTTGGATATGAGGCTTTTTATGCAATAATACTTGGAAGTGACCAAGGTAGAGAGCTATATAAAAAAAAACTTATTAGACTTTCAGAGCAGTATAGATTGATTAATCAGATAAAATTTATTGATCATTGTAAGGATATGGCCTTAGCTTACAAAGTTTCTGACATAGTAGTATCAGCTTCAATTGAACCAGAGGCTTTTGGAAGAGTTGCTGTTGAAGCTCAATCGATGGAAAGACCAATAATAGCAAGCAATATTGGGGGATCTAATGAAACTGTAATTGATGAAAAAACTGGTTTTTTATTTGATTCTAACAACGCAAAATCATTAAGCAAAAAAATTTTAAAGGTACTTTCTATGGATGAAGCATCATTAAAATCGATAGGTAAAGAGGGAAGAAAAAACATAATTCAAAAATTTAATGTTGAAAAAATGTGCTTTTCTACCTATTCAGAGTATAAAAAAATATTAAATTAATGCCTATAATTACATTACCAGATGGAAATAATTTAACATTTTCAGACAAAGTTACAGGTCTAGATGTAGCTGAAAAAATTAGTAAGTCCCTTGCTAAACAAGCTATGGTCATAAGTGTTGATGGTGATTTAAAAGATTTAGATTTTTTAATAGAAAAAGATTGTTATATTAAAATTTTTACATCGAAAAATCCTGAGGGCTTAGAAACAATAAGACATGATACAGCTCACATATTGGCTATGGCTGTTCAAGAACTATTTCCAGGAACACAAGTAACTATTGGGCCAGTTATTGAAAATGGTTTTTACTATGATTTTGCAAGAAAAGAACCTTTTACTGAAGATGATTTAGAAAAAATTGAAAATAAAATGAAAGAAATTGTCGATAGAAATGAAATTACAAAAAGAGAAGTTTGGGAGAGAAATAAAGCTATTTCACATTTTAAAGAAAAAGGAGAAATTTATAAAGCAGAATTAATTGAAGCAATCCCAGAAAATGAAGATGTATCTATTTATTTTCATGGTGAATGGCATGACTTATGCAGAGGACCACATCTTTCTTCAACAGGTAAAATTGGAAAATT
Organism: Pelagibacteraceae bacterium AG-390-L03; assembly: GCA_003279685.1. Taxonomy (GTDB): domain Bacteria; phylum Pseudomonadota; class Alphaproteobacteria; order Pelagibacterales; family Pelagibacteraceae; genus Pelagibacter. Next base: position 512,192 of record QCHA01000001.1, read on the forward strand.
TTTTAAGCTTACGAAAGTTTCGGGAGCTTATTGGAGAGGTGACTCTAATAATGAAATGTTGCAAAGAATATACGGTACAAGCTGGGCAACCCAAAAAGATCTAGATGAATATTTAAAAAGAATTGAAGAAGCTGAAAAAAGAGATCACCGAAAACTTGGAAAAGAAATGGATTTATTTCATTTTAGAGAAGAAAGTCCAGGTTCAGTATTTTGGCACGAAAAAGGTTGGGCTTTATTTCAAAAATTAATTAATTATATGAGAGCTAGACAAGATGCTGCTGGTTATAAAGAGGTCAATACTCCAGAGATACTTGATAGGCAGTTGTGGGAAAAATCTGGTCATTGGGAAAAATATGGTGAAAACATGTATACTTCACAAACTCCAGACGAAAAAGTATTTGCTATTAAACCTATGAATTGTCCTGGGCATATTCAGGTATTTAATCAAGGTTTAAAAAGCTATAGAGATCTCCCTTTACGTATAACAGAATTTGGAAAAGTACATCGTTACGAACCTTCAGGAGCACTACATGGCTTACTAAGAGTGAGAGCATTCACTCAAGATGATGCTCATATATTTTGTTCTGAGGATCAAATTACAAGCGAATGTTTAGAAGTAACTAATTTAATTTTAGATATTTATAAAGATTGGGGTTTCGAAAATGTAATTCTAAAATATGCAGATAGACCAGATGTAAGAGTTGGTGATGATGAAGTTTGGGATAAAGCTGAAGCCTCTTTACTCGAAGCAGTCAAAGCCTCTAAGTTGGAATATAGCATTAACAAAGGTGAAGGGGCATTTTATGGTCCTAAAATTGAATTTGTTTTAAGAGATGCTATAGGCAGAGATTGGCAGTGTGGAACTTTACAAGTAGATTTGAATTTGCCTGGAAGATTAGATGCTTCTTATGTCGATAAAGATGGAACAAAAAAAGTTCCTGTTATGTTACATAGAGCATTGTTTGGTTCTCTAGAAAGATTTATAGGAATTTTAATTGAAAATTATGCTGGAAAGTTTCCTTTTTGGATATCTCCTTTACAAACTATGGTAATACCGATTTCAGAGGAATTTAATGATTATGCAGTTAAGGTATCAAAAAAAATAAAAGATGCAGGCATTAGTTCTGCAGTTGATTTGAAAAATAATAATTTAAATTATAAAATTAGAGATCATTCTCTAGCAAAAATACCGCTTTTGTTAATTTGTGGTAAAAAAGAAGTTGACTCCAATTCAGTAACGATTAGAAGATTAGACTCTAATAAACAAGAAAATATGGGTATAGAACAATTTTTAAAAATATTCTCTGCTTTGAATAAAGCATCATCAAACTAAGTGGCAGATTTCAAACAAAACTACTTTCAAAGAAGAACTAAAGATCGAGGTCCAAGATCTAATAATAGGATTTCATCTCCCGATGTTCAAGTCATTGCTAGCGATGGTGAAAATCTTGGTGTGATGAATACTAATGAAGCAATCTCAATGGCAAAAAATCAAGGGCTAGATTTAATTGAGATAGCAGCTAATGCAAACCCGCCTGTTTGTAAAATTATGGATATGGGTAAGTTTAAATACGATGCTCAAAAGAAGGCAAATATTGCAAAGAAAAAACAAAAAATTGTTTTATTAAAAGAAATTAAAATGAGACCTGTTACAGAAACTCATGATTATGATTTTAAGGTTAAAAATGCAAAAAAATTTATAGCTAAAGGTGATAAAGTAAAATTTACTGTCAGATTCAAAGGTCGTGAATTACAACACTCTCATTTAGGAAAAGAATTAATGGACAAGATCAAAGATGACATGAAGGATATTGGTAAGGTAGAATTACACCCTAAGTTTGATGGTAAGCAAATGATAATGGTAATTCAGCCTTTATAGGCCTTAATATAGGTTGTAAATTTATATCAATCTTTGTATAACACCGCAGAATTATGCCAAAATTAAAAACAAAAAGCTCAGCAAAAAAAAGATTTAAAATATCTGCAAAGGGTAAAGTTATGACTGCCCAAGCTGGTAAAAGACATGGTATGATTAAAAGAACGAATTCTCAAATAAGAAAATTAAGAGGCACAACAACTATGTCTAAACAAGATGGCAAAATTGTTAAATCATACATGCCTTACAGTTTAAGAGGTTAATAATGGCAAGAGTAAAAAGAGGCGTAACCAGCAAAGCAAAACATAAAAAAGTTTTAAAAGCTGTCAAAGGTCAATGGGGCAGAAGAAAAAATACTATTAGAGTTGCTAAGCAAGCAATGGAAAAAGCAATGCAATATGCTTACAGAGATAGAAGAAATAAAAAAAGAGATTTTAAATCTTTATGGATACAAAGAATCAATGCTGGTGTTAGAGCTGAAGGTTTGACCTATTCTAAATTTATCAATGGCCTTGGAAAATGTGGTATTACAATTGATAGAAAAATTCTTGCTGAAATTGCTTACGATAGCCCAGAAGCATTTAAAACAATTGTTCAAAAAGCTCAATCCGCTTTAAATTAATCTTCTCTATTGTTTTTATTTCTTAAGGAAATAATCTACCAATATGTCAGACATAAAAAATATTCATAATGACTATTCGGCTAAACTAAATAACAATTTAAGTTTAGAAGAAATTAATCAAATCAAAACTGAGTTGTTCGGCAAAAATGGTTTGATTTCTTCTCAATTCAAAAATATCGGATCTATACCAGAGACTGATAGAAAAAAATTTGCATCAGATCTAAATCAAATTAAAGATGAGTTGCAAAACTTAATTGCAAATAAAGTTAATAGTATTGAGTCAAAAAAAATAAATGAAAAATTAGAAAAAGAAAAAATTGATGTAACTCTTCCTGAAAGATCATTTGTTAGAGGTAAAATTCATCCTGTTTCACAAACTATAGATGAAATTTCATCAATCTTTTCTGAAATTGGATTTAGTGTTGAAGAGGGTCCAGATGTTGAAAATGAATATAATAATTTTACAGCTTTAAATACCCCTGACAATCATCCAGCAAGAGATATGCATGACACATTTTATCTTGATGATAATAAAGAGATTTTATTAAGAACCCATACATCTCCAGTTCAAATTAGAACTATGTTAAAAGATAACCCCCCATTTAAAATTATTGCACCTGGAAGAACTTACAGATCTGATAGTGACCAGACACACGCTCCAATGTTTCATCAAGTAGAGGGCTTACATATAGATAAAGACATAAATATGGGACACTTAAAGGGTTGTTTAAATTATTTTATTAAAGAGTTTTTTGAAGTTGAAAAAATTAAAATGAGATTTAGACCAAGTCACTTTCCGTTTACTGAACCATCAGCAGAAGTAGATATTGGTTATGAAATTAAAGATGGAAAAATTATAATTGGAGAAGGTGATCAATGGCTTGAAATTTTAGGATGTGGAATGGTTCATCCAAATGTTTTAAAAAATGTAAAAGTTGATCCCTCAAAGTATCAAGGATATGCATTTGGGATTGGGATTGATCGATTAGCGATGCTCAAGTATGGCATTAATGATTTAAGAGCTTTCTTTGATTGTGATTATAGGTGGTTAAATCATTTTGGTTTTGATCCTTTGGATGTACCAACAAATTATAGAGGTTTAAGTCGATGAAAATCACATTTGATTGGTTGAAAGATCATTTAGATACAAAACTAAAAGAAGATAAGCTTTTAGAACAATTAACAAATGTTGGTCTTGAGGTTGAAAGTGTAGCAAATTTATCTGCTGGTCTTGATTTATTCAAAGTGGCAAAAATTTTAAAGACAGAAAAACATCCAAATGCAGATCGACTTAAAGTTTGTGATGTTGATATTGGAGAAAAAGTAATAAAGAAAGTTGTATGTGGTGCGTCTAATGCCAGAGCAGGATTATTTACAATATATGCTCCTCCAGGAGCCGTTGTTCCAAAAAGTAAAGTAAAGTTGGTTGTAGCTAAGATTAGAGATGTTACTTCTTATGGAATGCTTTGTTCCGAATCTGAATTAAATTTGTCTGATGAAAGTGAAGGAATTATAGAATTATCGTCAAAAAAATATGAGAAGAGTGTTGGAAAAAGTTATTTTTTAAAATCAGACTCTAATCTTATAGATATATCAATTACTCCTAATAGACCAGATTGTCTTGGTGTTAGAGGAATAGCAAGAGATCTTGCCGCTTCAGGTTTTGGAAAAATTAAAAATTTAAAAGAAAAAAAAATTAAGTCAAACATCAAACAAACTATAAAAATTAAAATTACTAAAGAAAAGAATCAAGCATGTAGTTCTTTTGGTAGTTGTTTAATTACTAATGTAAAAAATACTGAAAGTCCTAAATGGTTAAAAGATAAATTAGTTTCAATTGGTCAAAAGCCAATTTCAGCAATAGTTGATGTTACTAATTATGTAATGCTTGATAATAATCGTCCATTACACGCTTATGATGCTGATAAAATTGAAAAAGGCATTGTAGTTAGAAATTCAAAATTTGGAGAAGAGTTCACAGCTCTAGATAATAAAAATTATAAATTAGATGATGGGATGTGTGTAATTAGTGATAACAAAGGTGTATTAGGATTAGGTGGAATTATTGGAGGAATAAGATCTAGTACAGAACTTGATACTAAAAATATATTATTAGAATCGGCATACTTTGAACCTAGATCTATAAGAAGTACATCAAAAAAACTAAACCTAGATACAGATGCAAAGTTTAGGTTTGAAAGAGGTATTGATCCATTATCTATTGAAGATGGATTAAATAAAGCTGCATTATTAATTAAAGAGATTTGTGGTGGAGAAATTAGTAAGATTGATATTCAAAGAATTGAAAAAGAAAAAATTAAAACAATTAAATTTGATATTGATTTATTTGAAAAAATAACAGGTTTTAAAATCTCTACTAAGGAAATTTTTAAAATCTTAGAAAATCTTGGTTTTAAAATTAAAAAAGAAAAAAAATATTTAAAATTATCAGTTCCAACCTGGAGACCAGATATTTCACAGGAAATAGATATTGTTGAAGAATTAGTAAGAATAACTGGTTATGATAAGATAAAAATTATAGATCCAATTAAAGAAAGAACTAAATCTACATTAACTCAGTCGCAAAAGTTATTTCATTTTTTACAAAGAGCAATTGCTTCAAAAGGATATTTAGAAGCAATAACTTGGTCATTTACAGACTCAAATTATAATGATCATTTCAAAGATAAGAATAAAGAAATTAAAATTATAAACCCTATAAGTTCAGATCTAGGAGTTTTGAGAAACTCAATATTTTCAAATTTAATTATGCACATGAATAAAAATTTGGATAGAGGCTTTAAAGATTTATCAATATTTGAAATAGGGCCAATTTTCACTGGTTTAAATCCAGGGGAACAAAACACAGTAGTATGTGGTTTATCAGCAGGTAAAAAATCAAGACTATCATGGGTTGAAAAAGAGAGAAATGTTGATGTATTTGATGTTAAACGAGATGTAGTTCAAACTTTAGTTGAAGCAGGTTATAATTCGGATAAGTTTTTTATAGACAGTGAAACACCTAATTACTACCACCCAGGTAAGTCAGGTAGATTGTTTTTAAATAGAGGTAAAGATCAAATAGCAGCTTATTTTGGTGAAATTCATCCAAATATTTTAAAAAAGATAGATATTAAAACAGAAACTTTAGTGGGTTTTGAAATTTTTGTAGATAATTTAAAAATACCAAAAAAAGCATTAAAAGATCAAAAGACTAAATTTGAAGTATCAGATTATCAAAAATCTGAGAGAGACTTTGCTTTTATAGTTAATAAAGAGATTAAAGCTCAAGATTTAATCAATGCAGTCTCAAGTGTAGATAAAAAACTAATTAGTAATATCAGAGTATTTGATGTTTATGAGGGTGAAAATATTCCAGAGAATCAAAAATCAATAGCAATTAATGTAACTATACAGTCGTCTGAAAAAACATTGAATGATAATGATTTAGAAAATATTAATAATTCTATAATAAAAACAGTTGAAAATAAAACTGGTGCTAAGATACGTTCTTAAAGCAAATGAGTAATATCGATAATATTAGAAATTTTGCGATCATAGCTCATATCGATCATGGTAAATCTACAATAGCAGATAGAATAATCCATAGTTGTGGTGGGCTTACAGAAAGAGAAATGAAAGCTCAAGTATTAGATTCAATGGATATTGAGCGCGAAAGAGGAATTACAATCAAGGCTCAGACAGTAAAACTTAACTATAAAGCAAAAGATGGTAAAGATTATATTTTAAATATTATCGATACCCCAGGTCATGTAGATTTTAGTTATGAGGTTAGTAGATCTCTTTATGCTTGTGAAGGATCGATTTTAATTGTTGATAGCACTCAAGGAGTAGAGGCACAAACTCTTGCAAACGTTTATCAAGCTTTAGATATTGATCATGAGATTGTGCCAGTTTTAAACAAAGTAGATCTTCCAGCATCAGATTTAGATAGAACAAAAAAACAAATCGAAGAAGTAATAGGTATTGATACAGAAAGTGCAATTCCATGTTCTGGAAAAACAGGCGAAGGTATAAAAGATATTTTAGAACAAATTATTACAACTCTACCTAGTCCTAGAGGTGTGAGCTTAGGTGATTTAAAATGCTTATTGGTTGATAGTTGGTACGATACATATCTTGGGGTTGTTATTTTAGTTAGAGTTATTGATGGTAAAATTTCAAAAAATATGAAAATTAAAATGTTGTCGACTAATCAAGAATATATTGTCGAAAAAGTTGGTGTATTTACGCCAAAAGCCACAGATATCAATGAACTAAATGCTGGAGAAATAGGTTTTATAACAACAGGAATAAAAGTTTTATCAGAAACAAAAGTTGGTGACACAATATGTGATGCTGCAAAACCTTTAAAAGAAGCTCTCCCTGGTTTTAAACCAAGTAAGCCGGTAGTTTTTTGTGGATTATTTCCAGTAGATAGTTCTGAATATCAAAAATTAAAAGATGGTTTAGCTAAACTACAATTGAACGATGCAAGTTTTTCATTTGATCCCGAGTCCTCTTCTGCATTGGGATTAGGTTTTAGATGTGGGTTTTTAGGATTACTACATTTAGAAATTGTTACAGAAAGATTAGAAAGAGAATTTGATGTAAACTTGTTAACAACAACTCCAGGGGTAGTATATAAACTTCATATGAATAGCGGAGATATAATTGATCTGCATAATCCTTCAAGTTTGCCAGATCCAACTTTAATTAAGTTAATTGAAGAACCTTGGATAAAAGCTACAATAATTACTCCAGATGAATACTTGGGCTCAATAATAAAAATGTGCCAGGATAAAAGAGGAGTACAAACAAATTTAAGCTATTCTGGAAATAGAGCTGTTGTAAATTATGAATTGCCTTTAAACGAAGTTGTTTTTGACTTTAATGATCGATTAAAATCAATGACTAGTGGATATGCTAGTTTTGATTATGAAATTATAGAACACAGAGAAGGTGATTTGGTAAAACTTGGAATTCTAGTTAATGCTGAGCCAGTAGATGCATTAGCAATGATGATACATAAAGATTTTGCTCAAAGAACAGGAAGAGAAGTTTGTGAAAAACTTAAAGATTTAATCCCAAGACATAATTTTATGATACCAGTTCAAGCTGCAATTGGTGGAAAGATAATAGCAAGAGAAACTATTAAAGGTTTTAAAAAAGATGTTTTAACTAAAATTCATGGTGGAGGAGCTACAGATAGAAAAAGAAAACTCCTTGAAAAACAAAAAAAAGGTAAGGCTCGATCAAAACAGTTTGGAAGAGTAGAAATTCCTCAGGAGGCATTTATTGGTGTTCTCAAGATTTCTAAAGAAAAATAATTGGAGAGGTGGCCGAGTGGTTGAAGGCGCACGCTTGGAAAGCGTGTAAAGGAGCAATCCTTTCATGGGTTCGAATCCCATTCTCTCCGCCATCAAATAAGCCTTAATTTACAGTCTCAATTAACGGTTTTTTACTTAATTTAGTGAAGATAAATAAGCATTTTTTGTAAAAAATGTTATAATTTTTTTTTCCAAAAAAATGAAAAACAAAAATACATATCAGGCAGACTCTATTAAAGTTTTAAAAGGTCTTGAGGCGGTCAGAAAAAGACCAGGAATGTATATCGGAGATACCGATGATGGGACTGGTTTACATCATATGGTTTATGAAGTTGTTGATAATTCTATAGATGAAGCTTTAGCAGGTCATTGTAAAAATATTAATGTAAGAATTAATTCCAACGGAACCATCACAGTTAATGATGATGGTAGAGGAATTCCTGTTGATATGCATAAAGGGGAAAAAAAATCAGCAGCAGAAGTTATCATGACACAACTTCATGCTGGTGGTAAATTTGATCATGACTCATACAAAGTTTCAGGTGGACTTCATGGGGTTGGAGTTTCCGTTGTTAACGCTTTGTCGGAATCATTACAACTAGAAATTAATAGGGATGGAAAAAAACATTTTATAGAATTTAAAAATGGTGAAGCTAAAATACCTTTAAAAGTTACAGGAAAATCAAAAGAAACTGGAACTCAAATTACGTTTTTGCCTTCAAAAGAAATTTTTTCTTCTATAAAATTTAGTGCAAATATTCTTATTAAAAGAATGAGAGAGCTAGCCTTCTTAAATAAAGGTATTAAAATAATTTTTACAGATGCAAGTTTAAAAAAAGAAAAAGTATCAGAATTTAAATTTGATGGAGGTGTACTTGAGTTTGTAGATTTTCTTGATGAAAAAAGAGAAAAATTGCAAAATAAAAATGGAAATGATTTATTTAAAAAACCAATTTATATAGAGGGAAAAAAGGACAATATTGAAATAGAATGTTCATTAAAGTGGAATGCAAGCTATGCTGAGGATATCTTTCCTTACACGAATAATATTTACCAGAAAGATGGAGGAACACACTTATTAGGTTTTAGGAGCGCATTAACAAGAGTTGTTAATAAATATGCTAATGAACACAATCTTCTTAAGAAAAATAAGCTAGCTATTTCAGGAGATGATATCAAAGAAGGCCTTACTTGTGTGCTTTCTACAAAAATTCCTGACCCAAAATTTTCATCCCAGACTAAAGATAAGTTGGTTTCTTCAGAAGTTAGAATGATTGTTGAAACAGTTGTAAACGAGAAATTATCTATTTGGTTTGATCAAAATCCATCAGTGGCTAAAATAATTTTGGCAAAAGTTATTCAGGCTGCAATGGCAAGGGATGTTGCTAGAAAAGCTAGAGAAAATGTAAGAAGAAAAGGTGCATTAGAATTAAGCGGACTTCCAGGAAAGCTAGCAGATTGTCAAATTGGAAAACAAGATGGTACAGAATTGTTTATTGTAGAGGGTGATTCAGCAGGTGGATCTGCTAAACAAGGAAGAAATAGATCTAATCAAGCCGTTTTACCTTTAAGAGGTAAAATTTTAAATACATATGTTGAAGATTTAACCATTAAAAAGAATGGTAACGGCGATAGTTCTGAACAACAAAGAACTAAAGCTTTATCAAAAATGATTTCATCTAACGAAATAGTCACTTTAATTAATGCCTTGGGATTAGATCCAAAAGTGCAAGAAATAGATTTAAAAGATCTTAGATATGGAAAGATTATTATTATGACTGATGCTGATGTAGATGGATCGCACATTAGAGCACTTTTATTAACTTTTTTTAATAACAAACCATTTAATAAATTGATTGAAAATGGACACATATATTTAGCTCAACCCCCATTATTTAAAATAAATAAAGGAACAAAAGGGATATATATTAAAGATGAAAAAGAATTAGAGGATTATATTGTTAATCACAATAAAGATTTAAAAAAATTAAAAAGAGGATCTAAAGAGTTTGTTAAAGAATTAGACCTTGAAAAATCAAAAATGAATATACAAAGGTTTAAAGGATTAGGTGAGATGAATCCAGAAGAGTTGTGGAGTACAACCCTTGATCCTGAAACAAGAAATTTACTTCAAGTTCAGTATTCCAAAGATCTTAAAAAAGATCAAAGTCTGATACATACCTTAATGGGTAATGATGTTACATTGAGAAAAGATTTTATAATTTCTAATGCAATTAATGTACAAAATCTTGATATCTAATAATGAAGTTCTTTGAAACTTCAAAAAATCATTTTTTTAAAAAATCAACTTATATAAGTTTAAGATGGATTGGTATTTTAGGGCAATTAATATCAGTTAATTTTGTTTATTTTTTTTTAAATTTCAAATTTGATTTTATAATTTCAAATTTAGTTATTTTCTTAGGTATTTTAAGCAATTTATTTTTAATTTTTATTTATAAAAAAACACAATTATCAGAAAGGTCAGCTTTTATTTTTTTAGTAATAGATATAATGCAGCTTGGTGTTTTGCTTTATCTAACTGGGGGAGTTACCAATCCATTTGTTATTTTTTTATTAATTCCAAGTATTTTTTCATCATCCAATCTTAGTTATAAAACTAATTTTTTATTAGTATTCCTAACAATAATTACAATTTTTATACTTACATTTTATTCACTTGATCTACCTTCTCCGATTAGTGATCATTTTCATGTAAGCCCATATTATTTTTATGCAATTCCAATTGCTCTCGTAATTGCCTTAATTTTTTTAAATTATTTAGCAATGTCTTTTGGAGCACAATCAAGATTAAGAAGAGAAGCACTAGCAAAAATGGAAGAAGTAATGGCTACTGAACATGAGCTTTTATCTTTAGGAGGCCAAGCAGCCGCAGCAGCTCATTCTCTTGGGACACCTTTATCAACTATTAAAATTATCACTCATGATTTAGAAAAACAATTTAAAAATCAAGAGGATGTTAAAAAAGATATAGAGTTATTGTCTAGTCAGGTAGAAAGATGTAATGAAATTTTAAAACGATTAACCTTAAATCCTGTAGAAGAAGATGATTTTATTGATAAAGATCTTTCAATGAAAGAATACTTAAGTGAAATTATAAATTCATTTAGAGAGATTAGTCAAAAAAAATTTATCTTTAATCATGATCAATTTTCAAATCTAAAAAAAATAACTAAATCTATAGAAATTGTATATGGCCTAAGAAATTTTATTGGAAATGCTAATAAATTTTCCAAAGAGGCAATTTATATAACTTTAAAAAGTGATAGTGAAGTCACTGAAATTACCATTGAAGACGATGGTAATGGTTATCCAAAAGACGTCTTGTCAAAAATCGGGGAACCATATTTAAGAACAAAAGATCCCATTGAAAAGTCTAAAGCTGGTCTAGGATTAGGCTTGTTTATTGGAAAAACACTTTTAGAAAAAAATTTTGCCTCAATCAATTGTAGAAATTCAAAAACTAGAAGTGGGGCAGAGGTGATTATTAGATGGAAAAATGAAGATTTAATTAATATTTAGTGAAATTTTCTTTTAGTTTCAAATAAAGAACTTAATTGAGATATCATAACATCTCCTAATTCATTTACATCTGTAATTTTTATTGCCTTATCATAATATCTCGAAACATCGTGACCAATACCAATTGCCAAAACTTCAATTTCAGTTTTGTTTTCTATGAATTTAACTATCTTCTTTAAATGTTTTTCTAAAAAATCCCCTGAATTAACTGAAAGAGTTGAATCATCTACAGGCGCACCATCAGAAATTACCATCATAATCTTTCTTTCCTCTTTTCTTTTCTTTATTCTATTGTAAGCCCAAGAAATAGCTTCACCATCAATATTTTCTTTTAATAAACCTTCTTTTAACATCAACCCTAAATTATTTTTAGCTTGTCTCCAGTGAGTGTCAGCCCCTTTGTAAATTATATGTCTTAAATCATTTAATCTTCCAGGAGTTTTAGGTTTTGAATTTTTATTCCAAAGCTCTCTACTTTGTCCACCTTTCCAATTTTTTGTTGTGAAACCTAAAATTTCAACCTTAACAGAACATCTCTCTAAAGTTCTGGACAATATATCTGCACATATTGCAGCTATTGTAATAGGCCTTCCTCTCATTGATCCAGAATTATCGATTAATAAAGTAACAATTGTATCTTTAAAATCTAAATCTTTTTCTTTTTTAAATGATAATGAATTATACGGGTCCATAATAATTCTTGGAAGCTTTGAACTATCAAGTAAACCTTCTTCTAAATCAAAATCCCATGCTCTATTTTGTTTTGCAAGTAACTGTCTTTGCAGTTTATTGGCAAGTTTAGTTATTACATCTTGAAATCCAACTAGCTGTTGGTCTAATGTTCTTCGAAGTTTTGCTGCTTCGTCTATGTTTTCTAATTTCTCAGCTTTTGTTATTTCATCGTATTGAGTTGTAAAAATTTTGTAATCTAAATTAACATTATCAAGATTTTTTTGAACGATTTGTTCTGAACTTTGTTCATCTGACTCAGTATCTGAAAGTTGTTCATCAAGATTAAATTCATCAAGATTATAATCAGCATCTAAACTAGCTTGTGTTTCCTGGTCATTATTTTCATCTTTATTGTCTTCATTATCTTTGTCTTGATCCTCATTTGATGGATTGTCATGTCCTTGATCTTGATTTTCCTCTTTTTTTTCTTCATCTTCTTCACTTTGAAAAATATCCATTTCTTGCAAAATTTGAGAAAATCTTGACCCATAATTATCTTGGTTCTCCAAGTTCTCTTGCAAGAATTGTTTGTGTTTTTCTATGGATTGTTCAAAGTCTTTTTCCCAAAAATTTAACATTTTTGATGTCAAAGAATTGAGTTTTATTTGATGAAAGTTTTTAAGCATGTATAGCTCAAATGCCTCTGTTACAGGAACGTCTTCTTTTGTTTTTAACTGATCTTTCCTTTTAGAATTAATTATATGTGAGTAATTTTCTTGAAAATTTTTTTCAATCCCCCTAAGCATTTTACCACCTAATGCTTCATATCTTATTTTTTCAGCTATATTGTAGAGAGATCTTGAGGAATTATTGGAAGGAAGATTTTTTCTATAAACAGTTTCATTAGAAAATTTTTTTTTTAAAGCAGAAGAGTCTGTTTCAGCACGTAATTTAATAAAATCACTTGGCTTTGTTAAACTATCAATTTCAATTGAGTTTAAATCTTTTTTTTTATCACTCTCTGATGATTTGTTTATTAAATCAAAATCATCTGAAATTACTTTTGCTGTTGAAGTTAAAGCAAGTCTAAATTTTTCTTTTAAGTTAGCAATTTTGTCACTCATTTAAATTTGAATATTCATCAACGACTCTGGAAGTTCTTCACCAAAACATCTTTGATAATATTCTGCGATAGTATTTTTTTCAATTTCATCACACTTGTTAAGAAAAGTTACTCTAAAAGCATAGCCTGTATCTTTAAAAATTTCTGAGTTTTCCGCCCAATGCATTACTGTTCTTGGGCTCATTACTGTTGAAATATCACCTGCTATAAAACCTTTTCTTGTCAAAGAAGCTACTTTGATCATATTGGTAACTTTTTCTTTACCTTTTGTATTATTAAGATTTTTATTCTTTGCTAAAACTATATCTAATTCTCTTTCAATACCGAGATAGTTAAGTGTGGTTACAATATTCCATCTATCCATCTGACCCTGATTTATTTGTTGAGTTCCATGATACAGACCTGTTGTGTCACCAAGTCCTACAGTATTTGATGTTGCAAATAATCTAAAAAACTTGTGTTGTTTAATAACTTTATTTTTATCAAGAAGTGTAAAATTACCTTCAGCTTCTAAAACTCTTTGAATTACAAACATTACATCTGGTCTTCCAGCATCATACTCATCAAAAACAAGTGCCACTGGATTTTGTATAGACCAAGGTAAAATCCCTTCGTTAAATTGAGTAACCTGTTTTCCATCTTCAAGAACTATTGCATCTTTTCCTATCAAGTCTATTCTACTAACGTGACTATCTAAGTTTACTCGAATACACGGCCAGTTCAATCTAGCTGCAATTTGCTCTATATGAGTGGATTTTCCAGTACCATGATATCCTTGAACCAATACTCTTTTGTTGTAGGCAAAACCAGAAATTATTGCCATTGTTGTGTCTCTATCAAATTTGTAACTTTTGTCTATTTCAGGAACATATTCAGTTTTTTTTGAAAATGCCTCCACTTCCATCTCTGAATCAATTCCAAAAGTTTGTTTTAATGAAATTTTTATATCAGGTTGAATGTCAAGATTTGGTGTCAATTTTTTCTCTATAAGTATTTTTAAGTTGTGTATAAGCTAAAGTAATTAATTTAAGTTTTTCTTCATATTTAATATTCCCAGCATTTATATCGGGGTGATATTTTTTGACAAGTAATTTGAACTTATCTTGAACTTTTTCCCACTTCAATCCTACGGAAACTCCCAGTATTCCAAAGGCTTTGATATCTTTATGATTAAATTTAAATTGACGCATATGATTATATTCGCCGTTAATTTTATCTTTATCCAATTCATCCCTTAAAGTGTTGTTCCAAAGAACTTTAAAGAAATTATCTGAAGAGCTGAAGCTTTGTGTTGGTTTGTGCCAAATCATATCTGATTTTAAAAAATTCAAAACTTGGTCATCATTCATTCCTGAAAAATAATTCCAGTTTTTATTAAACTCTTTCACATGCTCTAGACAAAGCATTCTATATTTTTTGCTATTATCTTTTTCAACTGGTGCTTTATATTCACCGATTTCGTTACAATTATTCCAGTCGCAAATATTTTTCATGATGTATAATAGACTTAGTTTATGGATATAAATGAGTTAATTGCAATTGTAAAAAAAAAACTTACTGGTCAAATTGATATTGAAAGTATTGAAATAGAGGATAAATCTTTTCTTCATAAAAATCATGCTGGTAATCAGGAAGGTAGATATCATTTAAAAATTATTTTGACTTCAAGTGAGCTAAAGAATTTAAATAGAATAGAGAGTAATAAAAAAATTTATAAAATATTAGATTATGAATTAAAAAATTATATACATTCAATACAAATTTTAATTTCTTAATTCATTTTTAAGAAATTCAGCTAAAATATTTTTTTTATATTCTCTATTTATTAATGGATATCCAATTTTTTTTAACAAAACTAAATTAATCTCGTCTGAATTATTTTTTTTATCTTTAACCATAAAAGATAAAATCTTATTTAAATCTTCAATTTTAAAAAATTTATTTATTTTCGAAGGTAAATTTGCTTTATAAATATGACTTATGATTGATTTATAGTCATTTTTTTGAATCAAATTTTTTTTAGAACTAAAATTTAAAGCACTTTTCATACCAAGAATAACTGCTTCACCATGATTAAGTTTTTTTGAATAACCCAAAGAAGCCTCATAAGCATGTGCGAATGTATGACCAAAATTTAGAATTTTTCTTAGCCCTTTTTCTTTTTCATCTTTTTCAACAACATTTTTTTTTATTTTACAGCTTTCGTATATAGCTTTTTCAATAAATGGAGATGAAAGTTTCAATACTTTATCACTATTTTTATCTAAAAATTTATAAAAACTTTTGTTAGCAATTAATGAATGTTTTAAAATTTCACCATAACCACATATCAATTCTCTTTTTGGCAATGTTTTTAAAAATTGAACATCAGATATTACTAAGTCTGGTTGATAAAAACTTCCTATTAAATTTTTCCCATATTTGGTGTTTACACCTGTTTTACCTCCTATAGATGAGTCAACTTGAGACAATAAAGTAGTTGGAATGTTGACAAATTTTAAACCTCTTTTAAATAAACTAGCTGCAAAACCACTTACATCACCTGTAATTCCTCCGCCAATAGATATAACGCAATCTTCCCTTGAAAAATTTTTTTTTAGCAGAACATCCAAGATTTTACTTGCACTACTAAAATTCTTGTTGATTTCATTAGCTTTAAACAAATGAATAAAAATATTTTTTTTATTAAGAGATTTTTTGATTTTTGAAATAAATTGTTTTGAAATATTTCTATCAATAATAAGTAAGCATTTTTTAAAATTAATTGAATTCTCTTCTAAAATTTTTGATAAATTGGCTCCTAAATTTGAACCAATAATAATTGAATATTTTTGAGTTTTTGTATTTATTTTTAATTTAATGGATTTCATAATTTTTTAAAACTTTTTTAACTATTTCACTCTTAGACATTCTATCACATTTAATTTCATATAAAGCTTTAGAATAAATGTTAGATCGTTTTTTTATTAAATCAATCAATTCATTTTCTGTTGAATTAAAAGCAAGAGGTCTTTTTTTACTATTTTTAATTCTATTAAGTAATATTTCATTATTCCAGTTTAGCCAAAAAGAGATGTGGTTTTTTAGCACTTCTTTTCTAATCATTTTATTTACAAATGCTCCTCCACCAAGAGATACTACAGCTGAATTAATTCTAAGTATTTTTAGTGTTATTTTTTCTTCAAATTTCCTGAAGTAATCTTCACCTTTTGTCTCGAATATTTTTGATATGGATATGCCTAATTCTTTTTCAATTTCTTTATCAACATCAATGAAATTCAATTTTAATTTTTTTGCAACTAAAGAACCAATTGAACTCTTTCCTGATCCCATCATACCTAAAAATACAAGATTTTCTTTTGATTTCATAAGTTTCTCTATTGAAAAAACACAAATATGTCTTAATTTGAAATTAACTAAAGTTATATGCAATTTAATAAAAATACAAGTTTAGGCAAAACCAATATTATTGGTTTAATTATTAAATCTATTATTGGTCTTGTAGTAATTCTAGGACTTGTTTTTTTAATTAATAAAATTGACTTTCCAGCTCCAAAAAAAGAAATAGAAAAAGTTATCCCAAATGAAAATTTTAAAATTGTTAAATAATAAGAATTTATCAATTATAATTATTTCTTTATTATTAAGTTTCTCTTCAATAGCTGAAGAGAAACCAGTAGATATTTGGAATTTAGAAAGGGAAAAAACTGAAAAAATTTCTGAGGAAAATTTATCTGTCGAAGAAAAAAATCAAGAAATATTTCAAAGCAGCATTTATAAAATGCAATCAGATAAAAAAGAAGAGACTATTAAATTAGATGATAATCTTACATCAAAAACAATTAAAATAGCTGGATTATATGATCCTCAAGATTATGGCCTAAGTATTAACATGTGGTCAAATTCTGACGGTTTAACTTTAAAAAAACTTTTCAAAACCATAGAAAAATATAATCTTTCAAAAGATGCCTCTGAAATTCTTAATATTTCTTTATTAACGAATGCTTATTATCCCAATCAAAACATTACAGAGGATGAGTTTTTAAGATTTAAGACAAATTGGCTAATCAAAAATTCTAACTTGGAATTAATTGAGGAGTATCTTATTACCAACCAAATAACAAACCTTCATCCAGAATTGATGAGGCATATGGTTGATAAATATTTATCACAATCAAATGTTAAAAAATCATGTGAAATTTTTTCTAAAATCAAAGAACCTCTAGATAATGAATATTTATCAAAATTTAATTTATATTGCTTAATTAATTATGGAAAAAAAGAAGAAGCTCAACTAATTTTAGATTTAAAAAAAGAATTAGGCTTCAATGATGAGTATTTTGAAAATAAAATTAATTATCTATTTGGATACATTGATGAAGTTAATAGAGAAATCTCTGAGAATTCAATTTTAGATTTTCATTTGGCCCATAGAACAAATTCTGAATTTATGTTTGAACCAAATAAAGATACTTCAAAGTTAATTTGGAAATATTTATCAGCTTCTAATTTATTATATAAAATTCAAGATGTGGAAATTACGGATATAGATAGAATATCAGCAATAGAAAAAGCTACACATGACAAAATTTATCCAGAAGAAGAATTATTTGAGTTTTATAAAGGATTTCAATTTAATATTAGCCAACTGTTAAATACAAAAGAATCTTATAAAACTTTATCCTCTATTGAAGGCAAGGCATTAGTTTATCAAAGATTACTTTTAACTGAAGAGCCAAAATTAAAACTTGAACTTGCAAAGATTTTAAAAGATATTTTTAAGTCTGAAGATATTGAAAATGCCTTTGATTTAGAGTTAGAAAGATTTCTAAAAAAAATTGATAAAGCAGATGTGCCATCTAATTTTACCACTTTCTACAATCAAAATATGAATGATGATGAAACTATTAATAAAAAAATTAAGTATAATAATAAAATATTACATCAATCCAAGTTATTAAATTATTTTAATGGAAACTATGCCAAATCAAAATTAGAAGAAGATCTTAATAAATTTTTAAACAAGATAGAAAACGATAAAAAATATTTCCTATCCAAGAAAGATATAATTTTTCTTGAGGCGTTAAAATCTGATGGAATTGAAATTTCAGAAAAATATGAAAATCTATATGAAATTAATAAATCTGAAATGCCATCAGATATTCAAAGAATGGTTGATAATAAGGAAATTGGAGCAGCATTACTTAGAATTATAGAGGTTATTGGTTCAAAAAAAATTGAGAATATTGATGAAGATAAAGTTTATTTTATTTTTAATACTTTGAACCAATTAAATGCAGACTTAATTAGGAATAAACTTTTACTAAAAGTTCTTCCTTTTAAAGTATAGAAATTATTATAAAATAATTCATAATGACTGTTAAAACTATAATCACTGAACCAAATAAATTGCTTCGACAGATTTCAAAACCTGTACAAAATGTTGGTAAAGAAGAGCAGCATCTGATGAATGATATGTTGGATACCATGTATGATGCAAATGGTATTGGTCTTGCGGCAATTCAAATAGGGATACCAAAAAGAATTATAGTGATGGATATTGGCAAAGAAAAAAAAAAGGAACCCAGATATTTTGTTAATCCAGTTATTATAAACAAAGACCCAATCAAAAATACACATGAAGAAGGATGCTTATCAGTACCCGAACAATTTGCAGAAATAGATAGACCAAGGAAATGCGAACTAGAGTATCTTGATTATAATGGAAAAAAACAATTGTTAAAAGCTGATGGATTGCTTGCAACGTGCATACAACATGAAATGGATCACTTAGAAGGAATATTGTTTATTGATTATCTTTCAAAATTAAAGAAATCTATGATTGTAAAAAAACTATCTAAATTAAAATCAAATACCGCAATTCTTTAATTGATGGCTAAAAAGATTGTTTTTATGGGAACGCCAATGTTTGCTGTTCCTATTTTAAAATCATTATATCAAAATGGATATCCAATATCTGATGTGTATACTCAACCTCCACAAAAATCTCAAAGAGGACAAAAAATAAATAAATCTCCAGTTCAAGGAATTGCTGAAACTTTAAATTTAGAATTTAGAACTCCAAAATATTTAAAAGATAACAATGAAGAATATGACTATTTTAAAAATATAAATGCTGATCTTGCGATAGTTGTTGCTTTCGGACAAATTATACCAAAAGAATTTTTAAGTTTAACTAAAAAAGGATTTATTAATATTCATGCATCTTTATTACCAAAATGGAGAGGTGCAGCACCCATACAAAGATCTATAATGAACCTTGATAAAGAAACTGGAGTTAGTATTATGAAAATAGCTGAACAACTTGATACAGGTCCAGTATGCAATACTTATAAAATTAATTTAGAAAATAATTTAAATGCAAGTGACGTATCTGATAAATTATCTTTAATAGCAGCTGAGAAAATATTAGATAATGTTGATAATATTTTGGAGGATAAAGTAAAATTTATTGATCAAGATCATTCAAAAGCAACATATGCCTCTAAAATTCAAAAAGCTGAGGGTGAAATTAATTGGAATGACAAAGCAAATATTATTATTGGTAAAATAAATGGTTTATATCCTGTACCAGGTGCTTTCTTTATATATAAAGGGGAAAGATACAAAATTTTAAAAGCGGAAATTGGCAATGGAGCAGGAAAGCCAGGAGAAATTGTTTCTGATTATTTAGAGGTTGTTTGCGGAGATAAGCAAACAATAAGGATTAAAGAGATCCAAAGACAAGGCAAAAACCCACAAAATATTGGTGAATTCATGCTTGGCTCACAAATAAAAAAGGGTGCAGTTATCTAAATGGCTAGGTATCAAATTCTTATTGAATATGTGGGCACAGATTTTAGGGGGTGGCAAATTCAAAAAAAAGGATCAACCATTCAAGGGCTTATTCAGAAAAAGCTCACAAAGCTTTTAAGTGAAAAAATAATTTTAAATGGTTCGGGTAGAACTGATGCAGGCGTTCATGCGATTGAACAGTCTGGTCATTTTGATTGCAAAAATGAGATCACAGATTTAATAAAGTTTTTAAAATCAATTAATCATTTTTTAAATGATAAAGGTGTAGCCATCAAAAAAATTAGAAAAAGAAGTAATAAATTCCACTCAAGATTTTCTGCAAAGCAACGGGTTTATAAATACATAATTTTTAATCAGATAAGTGCTCCTGTAATTGAAAATAAAAGAGGATGGCACGTAAGAAAATCATTGGACTTAGATTTGATTAAAAAAGGAGCTAAGAAATTAGTTGGAACTCATGATTATTCTACTTTTAGATCTTCAAGTTGCCATGCAAAAAGTCCAATTAAAACAATTAAATCTGCAAAAGTTAAATCATCAAAAAATAAAATAGAAATAGAATTTAAATCACAATCTTTTTTACAACAACAAGTTAGATCTATGGTTGGTTGTTTAAAATATTTAGGTGAAAAAAAATGGGATTTGAAAAAATTTAATAAAGTTTTTAAATCAAAAAAAAGGGTTTTGTGTGCTCCACCAGCACCTCCAGAAGGACTTTTTTTAACGAGAGTTATTTATTAATTTACTTTTATTGCTCATAGCAAATTTCTTATTAATTCGCCATCTTGATTCTGATCGTACTATATAGCCACAACAATTTTTAGATTTGCATTTACATTGGAATTGTTTGTAGTTTTCATCAAATCCAAATCCATAATCACAAGTAAATTCTTCACCTTTTTTTATATCTTTAATTGCTTTAACCCAAATCTTAAGACCTTTACCGTCATAGTCACAATTATTATTACACGAATGATTAATTAAACCTGCTGTATTCCACGAAAAGTCTCCATCTAAATCGTATCTCTTATTAATAGTAAATAAATAAATTGGCTTACCATTATCATACTTATCTGACTCTTCAGTTTCTTTTTTTGTAATTAGTTTTCCAACATAATCAATTATTTTGGTACCTGCTTTAATATTTTTAGTTGCATAAAGGCCTCTACCTTTTTTATCAATATTAGACTTTTTAATTTTATAAAGTTTCATACGAGTTTTTTTAGAGTTTATATTTGAATTATCAATTAAATTCTATCAGAGCGTCTACATGTCTTTTCGAGCTATTTTGAAGAGCTTGGAGGTCATAGCCTCCTTCAAGAATTGAAACTACATTTCCATTACATGTTGATTTAGAAATTTCTAATGTTCTTTTTGTTAATTTATAAAAATCTTCTGAACCCAACCTTAGTTGTGCTAAGGGATCATCAATATGGGCATCAAAACCCGCAGAAAACAACAAAAATTCAGGTTTAAACTCCTTCATTTTTTTTAAAACATTTTCATACGCATTTAGATATTCTTCAGCAGTAGTGCCAGCTTCAAGTGGTATATTTAAAATATTATTAAACTTACCTACTTCCTTTTCTGAACCAGATCCAGGATAGTAAGGATATTGATGTGTAGAAATATATAACACTTTTTCATTATCATAAAAAATGTCTTGGGTTCCATTTCCGTGATGAACATCAAAATCAATAATTGCAACTTTATTATACTTATATTTTTCAATTAAATAGTTAGCACCAACAGCAACATTGTTATATATACAAAATCCCATCGCCTTATCTTTTTCTGCATGATGTCCTGGTGGTCTTACAGCACAAAACGCATTTTTATATTCTTTCCGTTGAACACCATCGATGGCTGTGATTATAGATCCTACAGCATCTTTCGTTGCTTCTTTGCTTCCAGGTGACACAACTGTGTCTCCATCAAGAAAAGCCAATCCATTTTCTGGAAATGATTTATTTACGAGATCTATATATTTAGAAGAATGCGTATTAATTAAAAAAGACTGATCAAATTTAGTTGGCTTTTTCCAAATTAATTCTTTGTTATCAATTTTTTTAAAGTTATCAATAATGGCTGTAACCCTATCAATTTTTTCTGGATGTCCTTCACCTGTATTATGATTTTGATAAGTATCAGAGGTAACTAGACCAGTTTTCACTTAAAATAATTTTGTAAAATATTTGAATAAATCAAAGTAAGTCTTTTTAAGTCTGACAATGAAACAGCTTCATCTACTTTATGCATTGTCTTACCAACTAAACCAAATTCTAAGCAGGGAGCTATTTTTCTAATAAATCTTGCATCAGAAGTACCGCCAGTTGTTGAAAGCTGAGGTTTAATTTTTGTTATTTTTTTTATAATATCTCTTATCATAAAAGTAGTATTGTTTGGTTTTGTAATAAACGCTTCTCCAGAAACACTATAATCAATTTTATATTTTGATTTATTCTTATTGCTTATCTTTTTTATAATTCTATCAATTTTCTTTTTAATAGAACTTGAGGTGTGTTTGTTATTGAATCGAATATTGAATTTAGCATTAGCTAATCCTGGGATTACATTATCAGCAGAATTGTCAATATTTATCTTAGTAATCTCAAGATTTGTTGGTTGAAAATCCTTTGTACCATTATCAAATTTAATCTTATTTAGTTCATTTAAAATTTGCACAAGTGCAGTTGATGGATTATTTGCTCTTTGAGGATAAGCCACATGGCCCTGAACACCTATAATTGAAAGTCTACCAGTCATGCTTCCTCTTCGTCCTATTTTAATCATTTCACCCAACTTATTAGGATTTGTAGGTTCACCCACTAAACAAAAATCTATTTTTTCTTTTTTCTTTTTTAAATAATTAACTACTTTTTTTGTTCCATTTATTGCTACTCCTTCTTCATCCCCTGTAATTAAAAGACTAATAGAGCCATTAAATTTTCTTTTATTTGCAATGAAATTACTCACCGCAGAAACAAATGCTGCGATCGAACTTTTCATATCATTAGCACCCCTTCCAATTAAGTGTCCTTTTTTAACAGAGGGTTTAAATGGGTTTACTGTCCATTCTTTTAAATTTCCTGCCGGTACAACATCTAGATGACCTGCATAACAGAAATTTGGACCTTGATTACCAAGTCTTGCGTAAAGATTTTTTACTGGTTTGCTATTCTTCTCTTTAAACTCTAAAATTTGTGTCTTAAACCCAAGTGTTTTAAGTTTTTTTTCTAAGAACTTCATTATCCCAGCATCAATAGGTGTAACAGTTGGAAATTTAATTAGCTCCTTAGCTAATTGAAGTTCATTAATTGAAGCCATAATAAATCTATTCTCTTAAAAGATCGTTAACAGAAGTTTTAGATCTTGTTTTTTCATCAACCTGTTTAATGATAACTGCACAATAAAGCGATGGGGCGGAGGCATTATTTTTATCAGGTAAGGATCCAGGTACTACCACAGAATAAGGAGGAATTTTTCCATAAGTTATTTCTCCAGTTTTTCTATTTACTATTTTAGTAGATTGTCCAATATACATTCCCATACTTAAAACAGATCCTTCTCCAACAATCACACCTTCAACAACTTCTGACATTGCGCCGATAAAACAATTATCTTCAATAATAGTTGGTAATGCTTGGGCAGGTTCTAGCACTCCACCAATTCCACTTCCTGCAGAGATATGACAATTTTTTCCAATTTGGCAACAACTACCAGCACGACTGAAGGTGTCCATCATAGTACCCTCATCGATATAAGCTCCAATATTTACATAGCATGGCATTAGTACTGCATTTTTACCAACAAAAGATCCTTTTCTTACAGGAGAGTTTGGTACCATTCTAAATCCAGCTTTCTCATGATCTTCTTTCGTCCAACCAGCTGTCTTACCTTTTAATAAATGAGCTTTATCGTACCAGCTACTATAAGGTCCATTTAAATTTTCCATTGGGTAAATTCTAAAACTTAGCATAATAGCTTTTTTAATATGTTGATGAGTAACCCACTCCCCATTAATTTTTTCAGCAACTCTAACTTTACCACTATCTAAATCAGCAATCATTTGATTGATTGTATCTTTTAAACTTTGCTCAGATTCTTGGTTTACATTATCTCTATTTTCCCATGCTTCGTTTATTATTTTTTCAATATCACTCATATTTTTTATTTAGATAGTTAATTTAATTGTTTTTTAATATATTAATTTCTTGTAGAAAAGAAGGCAAGTTCTTAATCTTGTAATCTATATATGGTTTGTCAGAGTCTTTTTTAGCAAAGGTCTCATCATTTTCTAACCAACAAGTTTTCATTCCTAAATTCTTTGCCTGCTCTAAGTTGTGAGCTATATCTTCAATTAAAATTGATTGATTTGGATCTAAATCAAATTTTTTCATCAATTTTTGATATGGATCTAAGTGTGGTTTTGGCACATAATTTGCATCTGTAATGTCAAATGCTCCATCAAATAAGCCATCAATACCAAGTTGTTTTGTAACATTTTCAACATGAGCATGTGAACCATTGGTAAATATAATCTTTTTTTCTTTTAATTTAATTAGCTCTTCTCTTAAAACCTTGTCTTTTGGTAGCCAACTAATGTCAATATCGTGAACAAATTCTAAAAATTCTTGTGGATCGATATTATCATGGTTCATTAAACCTGATAAAGTTGTTCCATATTCATAAAAGTATTTTTTTTGAATTTCTTTTGCTTTTACAAGATCAACACTAAATTTTTCAGATATAAAAGAAGACATCTTTTTATCAACTTCAGAAAAAACTTGAGTTTGACCACTATAAAGAGTGTTATCAAGGTCAAATATCCAATATTTTATATCAATTAAATCTTTCATTGTCTTATCAAGGTTCCTGACCCCTTATCAGATAATAGTTCAAAAAGAATAGAATGGTTTTTTCTACCATCAATAATTACAACACCCTTTACTCCATTACTTGCAACATCTAAACAATTGTTAATTTTAGGGATCATGCCTCCAGTTATTGTTTCATTTTCAATTAACTCTTTGATTGAACTCGAATTAATTTCAGAAATTAATTTTTGGTTATTATCTAGAACACCTTCGACGTCACTCATAATGATTAATCTTCTTGCTTCAATTTTTTTCGCAATAGAGCCAGCTGCTGTATCAGCGTTTATATTATAAGTTTGGTTATTTTCATCTAAACCTAACGGTGCAATTACTGGAACTTTTTTATCATTAACAATTTTATCAATAATAGTTTTATCAATTTTAGATGGTGACCCTACAAATCCTAATTCATCATTTTCTTTGACTACACTAATGATATTATTATCTTTAGAATTAATTGTTTCACTATTGCAAGATTGATTTTTAAGAGCTTCAACTATTTCTTGATTAAATTCTATTAAAACTTTCTCGACTACTTTAATTGTTTCTTTCCCTGTAACCCGAAGTCCTTTTATAAATTCACTATTAATTCCTAATTCATTTAATTTATTACTTATTCTTTTACCTCCACCATGAACAATTACAGGAATAAAACCCAATTTATTTAATGTTGTAATATCTTTTATAAAAATATTGAATAAGTTTTGATTAACTAAAACGCTTCCACCACACTTAATAACAATGTATTCATCGTTATACTTCTCAAGATATCTTCCTACCTCATCAATTGAGGGACCATCAGATGGTAGGATTTTTTTTAACTCTTCTTCTTTGACTTCCAACATTAAGTGGTTGTTTTAATAGTAGTTCTTTTCATAATGAACACTTGTTGAGCCATTGTTAAAATATTATTAACAGTCCAGTATATTACTAATCCTGCAGGGAATGGTGCCAGTATTACTGTTAGTAAAAGTGGAAAGAACATAAATATTTTTGCCTGCATTGGATCTGTTGGAGCTGGATTAAGTTTTTGTTGAATAAACATTGATACACCCATTGCAATAGGCCAAGCACCAATCATTAAAAATGAAGGAACATCATAAGGCAATAAACCAAATAAATTGAAGAGAGATGTAGGATCTCTTTCTGATAAATCTTGTATCCATCCAAAAAATGGCATTTGTCTCATTTCAATTGTTACAAACAACACTTTATATAACGCAAAAAATACTGGAATTTGAACTAGTATAGGTAAACATCCAGACATAGGGTTAACTTTCTCTTTTTTATAAAGAGCCATCATTTCTTGCTGTAATTTCATTTTATCTTCTTTGTGAAGATCTTTAAGTCTAGCCATTTCAGGCTGTAGAGCCTTCATTTTTGCCATGCTTCTAAATGAAAAGTTTGCAAGAGGAAAGAATGCTAGTCTAATACAAATTGTAATAGCAATAATTGCTAGACCATAATTTCCAAGTAATTTAAAGAAGTAATCTATCCCATAAAATAAAGGTTTAGTGATAAAATATAAAAACCCCCAATCAATCGCTAAATCAAATTTATCTATCTTTAAAGATTCAGCATAGCCATCAATTACATCCACTCTTTTTGCTGCAACAATTATTTGCATCTCATCTTCTATGTTAGAGTTTTGTTTTAGTTCTAGAGGTTCTGTTCCTACGAAGTTTGCTCTAAATTTATCTTTGTAGTCAAATGTAGTTTTAAATTCCTTACCTTTTGGAGGTATTAATGAAGTAATCCAAAATTTATCTGAAATTCCTAGCCATCCTTTTTGTGAGGTTCTTGAAAATTTTTCTTCTTGGATGTCATCATAATCTTCTTCGATTAGCTCATCATCTAATGTTGCTAGAAGTCCTTCGTGAAGGATATAAAAATTTGATATATCAGGAATTTGCTTTCTAATTATTTGTCCATATGAATAAAAATCATACTCTTTACTAGTAGAGTTAATTACTTTCTGTTTAATTGTGAATAAAAATTTGTCATCTAAAGTTATCACTTTTTCAAAAGTAATTCCCTGAGCGTTAGTCCAAGATAATTTAACAGGGGATTGATTAGTTAGCTTGTTGTTTCCTGATATAGACCATACAGAGTTTGAATTTGGAATATCAATATTTTTATCTGTAGTTATAAATCCACTTTCTATTAAGTATCCATCTTTAGTATTTCTTGGTGATAAAAGTTTAACTTTTTCATCACTTTCTAAAGCAACATTATATTCTTTAAAAGTTAAGTCATCTATTGCAGCACCTTTTAAAGAAATCGAGCCAATTATATTTTGGTTTTCGAATTGAATTCTTTTATTTTGGTTTAAAGCTTCTTCCCTTGTAATTTCAGTTACAGTCTCCTTTTGATCTAAACTAGGCGCATCTGAATTTTGTTCAGTTTTATTTTTTTCAGCTAAGCTCTCTTTTGTAATTGGAGGAGGGGCAAAAAATAAGCTATATAAAATAATAACTGCAGCAGACAAAGAAATAGCTGCAATAACGTTTTTAGTATCCATTATTTTTTAACTCTCATTTCTTTTTTAACTGGGTCATAACCATCTCCACCGCCTAAAAATTTTATGGGATGACAAGATAATATTCTTTTTAAGCTCATAAAACTTCCTTTAACTAAACCAAATTCTTTTAAAGCCTCAATACTGTATTCAGAACAAGTTGGTAAATATCTGCAAGATTGACCAAGCAACGGACTAATAAGAAATTTATATCCTTTAATAAATTTAATTAAAATAATTGTGAAAATATTCATTATTTAATTTTTTCTAAATCTTGAAATAAGGTTTCTTTTATATTTTTGTATTCATTGTTTAGCATAGTTGACTTAGCAATAACAAGATATGAATAGCTAAATTTTAATGATACTTTTTTTACTGCTTCATTAACAATATTTCTTAATCTACGTTTAATTTTATTTCTTTTTACTGCATTTCCGATTTTCTTTTTAGTCACAAAACTAATATTTAGTTTACTGTTATCTTTATTAATTAAATTACCAAAAAAAATTGTAACATATTTGTTAGAAATTTTTTTTTGTTTTAGGAGATTTTTAAATTCTTCATTTTTTGAAAGAGCAAGTATTTTGCTTTTCATTTATCTAAACTGATACAGTTAACGATTTTCTTCCTCTTGCTCTTCTTCTGGCTAAAAGTTTTTGTCCACCCTTAGTTTTCATTTTAGATCTAAAACCGTGTTTTCGAGCTCTTTTAACGTTAGATGGTTGATATGTTCGTTTCATAAATGTGGTTAATTTTTATTAAATTTCGCCCTTTATAGTAATTAAATATATAAATAGCAAATAGAAGATTTTATAAATAGCATTAGATTCAATGGAAAAAACTAAAAAAATTAAAATATTTATTGGTATATTTTATCTAACGGCTATTTGTTTATTTTTATATTTTTTCTTTTCTAAATTTAGCCTGCAAGATCTTACATCTTATGATTTTATAAAGGAAAATAGATCCTACTTTTTTGATCTAAAAAATTCTAATTTATTTTTAATTTCAATAATTTTTTTATTACTAACAATAATTTGGGTTTTCCCATTTTTAGGATTTGGTTCCCCTGTTGCATTGCTAGGGGGATTTATTTTTGGTGAATGGATTGGAACATTAATCGTTGTGTTAGGATTAAGTATTGGTGCAACTTTTATATACTTGTTTGGTAATTATTTTTTAAAAGAATTGATTAGAAAAAAATTTTTAAACAAATTTAAAAATCTTGAACAAAAATTTAAAAAATCTGAATTTATTTATTTACTAATATATCGTTTTATAGGAGGGATACCATGGCAATTAAGTTGTCTCCTGCCGACTCTTTTTAATGTAAAAGTAAATAATTTTTTCTTTGCAACTTTAATTGGAATTATACCTCAAATATTTTTGGCTGTTTCTATTGGCAGCGGATTAGAAAAAGTTATAGATCAGAACTCAGAAGCTCCTAGAATAAGTGATATTATTTTTTCAGCAGATATTTATTTACCAATTCTAGCTTTTTTTGGATTAATTTTAATATCAATTTTTTTAAGAAAAATTTTCTATAAAAATTAATTATGGTGCTCCCACCCTGTACTGACCAGGAAATTAGTCATTACCAATGACTTGATATACCATTTATCTATAGGAGCTGATTAACAAAATAATATTTATTGATAATAGAGCATTTTTTTCAAAATATTGCCTTAATTTTTTGATAATTATGCTTTATATCTACCTGAAGAAAATTTTATGGGAATTCATTACGATTATAAATCCACTAAAGGAAATAAGCTTATGGAGAAGCAAGCTAAAAGAGAGAAAAAGCTTGCTGAAAAAAAGGCTAAACGTTTAGCTAAAGAAGGTCCAAAAGAAGAGGAAGTTAAACCTAAAATATTAGATGCCTCAAAGCCTATAACTTTAGACTTTCTTACAAACCCAGATAAAGAATGAATTCTAAAGAAAAAAATGAGCGTTTAAGTTTAGCGCTAAGAAAAAATTTAAAAAAACGAAAACTTTTTCAAAAAAAAACTAAGAAGAAAACTAAATAATGTCAGTTCTTTCAGATAAGTGGATTAGAAAAATGTCAAAAGAAGAAGACATGATTTCTCCTTTTGAGGAAAAACAAGTCAGAGGAGACAGTATTTCTTATGGGCTATCATCATTTGGATATGATGCAAGAGTTTCTGATGAGTTTAAGATTTTTACAAATGTGAATTCAGAGATAGTGGATCCAAAAAATTTTAAACCAACAAACTTTGTCACAAAAAATGTATCAGAATGTATTATTCCACCCAATTCCTTCGTTTTAGCAAGAACAGTCGAAAAGTTTAAAATTCCAGATGACATATTGGTTATTTGTCTTGGTAAATCTACTTATGCAAGATGTGGGATTATTGTAAATGTTACACCTTTAGAACCAGGCTGGGAAGGGTATGTAACACTTGAATTTTCAAACACCACCCCTTTACCTGCAAAAATATATGCAAATGAAGGTGTTGCACAATTTGTCTTTTTAAAGGGAAATGAAAAACCAGAAGTTACATATGCAGATCGTGATGGAAAGTATATGGGTCAAACTGGAGTAACGTTACCTAAAGTTTAGTTATGCAAAAACTAGAAGTCTTTGGAGCAAACAAGCTCAAAGGACAAATAAAAATATCAGGTTCAAAAAACGCATCTCTACCAATTTTAGCTGCAACTTTGTTATCAAGAAAAAAAATTTACCTAAAAAATTTACCTAGAGTAAAAGATATTGAGACGATGGTTAGCCTGTTGCAATCGTTGGGATCTAAAATTAACTTTAATAAGAATAATTTAATTATTGATAACAAAAATCAAAACAAAAATTTTGCATCTTATAGTTTGGTTAAAACCATGAGAGCAGGAATTTTAGTTCTTGGTCCTTTATTAGCTAAATTTGGTAAAGCAAAAGTATCTCTTCCAGGAGGTTGCGCAATTGGCACAAGACCTGTTGATATACATTTAGATGCTTTATCTAAGCTAGGAGTTAAGTATAAAATTATTCAAGGGTACGTACACGCTACTGCACCTAAAGGATTAATTGGAAGTAAAATTAAATTTTCAAAAATATCAGTGGGTGCTACCGAAAATTTAATAATTGCATCAAGTTTTGCAAAAGGAACTACTATTTTAAATAACTGTGCAATTGAACCTGAAATAAAAGATTTAGTTAATTTTTTAAAAAATATGGGATGTAATATCAAGTGGATCAGCAAACGTTCAGTCAAAATTGAAGGGGTATCAAAAGTTAAAGAAACCACTTATCAAGTTATGTTTGATAGAATTGAGGCTGGAACTTATTTAGTTGCAGCAGCTATAACTGAGGGAAATTTAAAGATAAAAAATATAGTGGCTAAAATTATTCAAACAGAAATTAATACTTTAAAAAAAATAGGTGCAAAAATTAATGTTAAAAAAGATGAAGTTCATATTGTGGGTAATAAAAAAATTAAAAGTATCAATATTAAAACTGCACCTTATCCTGGCTTTCCAACAGATTTGCAGGCTCAAATGATGGTATTGATGTGTAAAGCAAACAAACAATCTGTGATTAAAGAGGATATTTTTGAAAACAGATTTATGCATGTTGCTGAATTAAATCGAATGGGTGCTAAAATCTCAACAGATGGAAATAAGGCAAAAGTTACTGGTAAAATTAATTTTGAAGCAGCTGAATTGATGGCAACGGACCTTAGAGCTTCTGTCTCTTTAATTTTAGCAGCATTAACTGCAAAAGGAAAATCAGTTATCAATAGAATTTATCATCTAGATCGAGGATACGAAAATATAGAAAAGAAATTGAAAAAAGTGGGAGCAAAAATTAGAAGAATTAATGGATAAGAAATATTTAGCAAAAATTATAGCTTCTGATAATGAAGGTTTACAGATGATTTCAGCATGTAGTGCTGGAGCTAAAGTAAAAGTGTCTGATATAAAATATTTAGCATCAAATAAAGTTTTCTTATTATCAATTGAGAGAACTAAAATTGAGACAGATCAAGAAGACAAGAAAATTAACAGTATTTGCAGGTTTGATTTTGTCGATAAAGTAAAATCTAAAAATATAGATCAAAAAAACGAGGATTTAGTTTTAGAATTGATCGCAATAGATTATCTAAAAAATAAAGATGATTATGAAATTAATTTAATTTTTAATAATAATGCCCACATTGCTTTGACTACAGAAACAATTGAAGTAAGACTAGAAGATCAAAACGAAATTAAAGACTAATGAAAATATTAAACAGCAAAAGTAAAAATTTTGATAAAAATTTAGATAGTTTTCTTTTGCAAAGAAAGAAAAAAGTACAATCTAACTCAGTTTCAGTTTCAAGTATTATTAAAGATGTTAGAAAAAATGGAGACAAAGCTTTAGTAAAATATGAAAAAAGATTTAATAAAAATACTATAATTGTTCCTTCACAAAAACAGATTACTAGTTCAATCAAATCACTAGATAAGAAAGTAAAGCAAGCAATCGATATTGCATACAATAGAATTTATAAGTTTCATTCACTTCAAAAATTTAAAAACGTCTCTTACGTTGATAAGTACAAAAACAAACTTGAGTATAAATATCTACCTTTAGAATCAGTTGCAATTTATGTGCCTGGTTCAACTGTTTCATATCCCTCAAGTGTATTAATGAATGCTATTCCAGCAATAGTTGCAGGAGTTAAAAGAATTGTGATGATTAATCCAGGGTTTAAAGGAAAACAAAATCCAGCAGTATTGTACGCGGCACGTAAATGTAAAATTAAAGAAGTCTATTCAATAGGTGGACCCTCAGCAATTGCAGCTGTTGCTTATGGAACAAAGAAAATAAATAAAGTTAATAAAATAGTAGGACCTGGCAATGCTTATGTTGCTGCAGCTAAAAAAGAGGTTTTTGGTGATGTTGGAATTGAGGGAATGACTGCAGGCCCCTCTGAAGTCACTATAGTTTGTGATAAATTTTCAAATCCAGAATGGGTTGCAAGTGATTTAATTGGACAAGCAGAACATGATAATCTTGCACAATGTATTCTAATCTCAAAAGATAGATCTTTAATAGATAAAGTTCAAAATGAAATTACTAAACAATTAAAAGAAATTCCAAGATCATCTATTGCAAGACACAGTTTATCAAACAATGGAATTTTAATGCACATTAGTTCTGACAAAAAAATAATTGAGGTTGTAAACAAAATAGCCCCTGAGCATTTAGAGTTAAATATTAAAAATTATAAATCTTTTGTACCTAAAATTAAAAGTTCAGGATCTGTTTGTTTAGGAAAATATGCTGTTATGGCAATGACTGATTATAATGTTGGCTCTAACCATATATTACCAACCAATGGTTCAGCAAAATATTCAAGTGGGGTAAGTGTAAATGAATTTTATAAACGGATTTCCTATATAAACTTATCTAAAAAGGGTATTGAAAAGCTTGGTCCTTCGGTTATAACTCTTGCAAATTATGAAGGGTTAGCAGGACATGCTCAATCTGTAAAAAAAAGAATTAGGAGAAAATAAATTTGGCAAAGCAAGACTTACTTGAATTTAAAGGAAAAGTAATTGATTTACTTCCTAACGCTATGTTTAGAGTTGAACTCGAGAATGGCGCAAAAGTTACCGCCCATACAGCAGGTAAGTTGAGAAAAAATAGAATTAGAGTATTGCAAGGCGATAACGTGACAGTCGAGATGACACCTTACGACCTTACAAAAGGTAGAATAATCTTTAGGGGTTAACTTTTGCCTCGGTAGCTCAGGAGTAGAGCAGAGCCCTGAAAAGGCTTGTGTCGGAGGTGCGAATCCTTCCCGAGGCACCACCATCATCTTTTCATCTTGAAATTATTAAAAAATCAAATTAGCTTTAAGGAATAACAAATAATATAAGGACTTAGAAATAAGATGAGTACACTAACTGGTAAAATTAAATGGTATAATGGTAAAAAAGGCTATGGTTTCATCGAAAGAGATGACAAAGAAAAAGATGCCTTTGTGCATGCTTCAGCAGTAAAAGCAGCTGACATGAGATATTTAAATGAAGGTGATAAACTCGAGTTTACACTTGAAGATGGTCCAAAAGGTCCTTCTGCGGTTAATCTAAAAAAAATAGACTAATTCTAAAATATTTTAAAGGGCGTTAAATCTACAAATAGATTAACGTCCTTTTATTTTTACTTGAATAATGACAATTATTGTCTAAAAGACTGCCCATGATTATAAATATTACATACAGAGAGACTTCAAGAAGCACTCATAGAATCTGTTTCCATAGCCTGTAGGCTATTTATTTATAATATAATTTTTAATCCACACAAAAATAATATAAAAACAAGGAATGCCTGGGTGGTGTAACGGTTAGCACGAAAGTTTGTGGAACTTTAAGTTTGAGTTCGATTCTCAGCCCGGGTACCAAAAAATGAATAAAGAAAATAAATTAGTACCTGGATTACCTTCAGGTTTTGAAGATCGTTGGGATAAAAAACTTCTTCTCAAAAAAAAGCTATTAAAAGCTATTGAGAATAATTTTATTAAGTTTGGAGCAGAGGCTCTTGAAACCCCTTCGTTTGAAATTAGTGAAAACATAGGATCTTTTCTAGCAGAAGATGATAGTAATCCTATGTCTGACGTATTCTCATTTCAGGATGGTGAAAAAAGCATTACCCTTCGATATGATTTATCTAGCCCCTTAGCAAGATTTGTTGCTCAAAACAATCAAGAGCTTCCTTCAATATTTAAAAGATATGCAATCCAAAATGTATTTCGTAACGAAAAAGCTGGAAATGGTCGTTACAGAGAATTTATGCAGGCTGACTTTGATATAGTTGGAAATGTCAATCCTGCTCAAGCAAATGCAGAGCTTTGTAATTTAATTTCAAGCACATTGTCAGACTGTGGATTAAATAAAGATCAATTCACTATTAATGTAAGTAATAGAAAGATTGTTCAAGGATTAATAGATGAATTAAAAATTTCTGAAGAAAAACAAATTAAAGTCATTCGAGCAATTGATAAATTAGATAAGCCTGGATTTGGCTTAAAGGGAGTTGAAGACCTCCTTAAAAAAGAAAGAAAAGATCAAAGTGGTGCTATTACTAAAGGTGCAGATCTATCTAATGATCAAGCAGTACAAATATTAAATTTTTTAAAGATTAAAGACTTAAAACAATTAAAAGAAACTCTAAAAAATCCTTTATCTCAAGAAGGAATAAGTGAGCTTGAAGATGTATTTGAGGTATTAGGATATGGATTGAATTACAATCAAGTGAAGACTAATTTTACAATCGTTAGAGGTCTTGCTTATTATTCAGACTTTATTGTAGAGACTAATTTAAATTTCAAAGTCACCAACAACAAAGGAAAAGAAGTAGATATTGGAAGTATATGTTCAGGTGGAGCTTACGCAAAATTGATATCAAGATTTAGAGGTGTTGATATTCCAGGAACAGGAATAAGCTTTGGTGTAGATAGATTGCTGTTTGCTTTAATGCAATTAGATCAAATTAAAGTTGAAGATCAAAAACCAGTTTTAGTTTGTGTCATGGATCAAAAATATTTGAAAAATTATTATGAATTAGTTGATCTATTAAGAGATAACAATATTAACGCAGAAGTTTTTTTAAATACTAAGAAAAACCTAGGCAAACAACTTGATTTAGCAAATAAACGTCAATTAACCGTTGCTGTTATTTGTGGGGAAAATGAATTTAACGATAACACAGTCACTATTAAAAACCTTAAAGGCGTTAAGGGTGAAAACAATCAAACAATTCCAAGAGCTGATTTAATTAATGAAATCAAAAAACTTATCTGAAAATATCCTTAGATCGGTAAAATCTAAAGGATTTAAGTATATTGATTTACCATCAGTAATCGAGGCCAATCACATCGTTCAAAGATCAGGTGAAAATTTTAGAAAATTTATATTTTCTTTCATTGATCAAAACGGAAGTGAGCTTTGCCTTAGACCTGACTTAACTATTGCTTCATGCCTTAGATATTTAGAGAACAATTTAAAAGGTAAAGAAAAGATTTTTTATAGTGGTCAAGCTTATAGAAAGTCACAAAATAAAAAAGATTCTATAATTAGAGATCAAGTTGGCTTTGAGATTATCGGATCTAAAGATGAAAAAAATGATGATAAAGAAATCATCAATACTTCTTTAAAATCTCTTCAAAATATAAAATATACATCTGGAACACTAACTATTGGCAATGTTGAAATTTTTAATTTGTTAATTTCAAAATTAGATATTCCAAAGCGTTGGAAGTTAAGATTATCTAGACATTTTTGGAGAGAAAAATATTTTAACGATCTTTTAAAGAGATTAGAAACTAATTCAGATGTAGATCCAACTATCGTTGAGATTGATAAGAAGCGATATTTTAGAATGTTAAAAGAAGATCTATCTAAAGTTGTTGCAGGAAGGTCAATTGATGAAATTTTAAAAAGATTTGATAACAAAATTAGGGATCCAAGAGGAACCAAAAAAGGAGAAAATGTATCAAAAATAATTAAAGAGTTTTTAAAGATTAAATGTCCAATTAATAAAGCTGCAAGTGAACTTAATAAATTTTTTAAAAAGAATAAGATTAATTTAGTAGTTGATCAAAAATATTTTCCAGTCTCTGAAAATAAAATCTCAAAATTAAATGTTATATTTTCAGCTTCATTTGGAAGACAGTTAGAATATTACACAGGCATGGTATTTAAAATTGATATCAATTCTAAATCAAAAAAAAGGAACATAATTAACGGTGGAAGATATGATAAATTAATTTCAGATCTTGGGGCTAAAAATCAAGTAGCTGCAGTTGGAGCTGCTTTAAATTTAAATTACTAATGAGCAAAAATATAATAAATATTGGTATTCCAAGTAAAGGTAGACTTAGAAAAGATATTTTAAAAATATTCAAAAATAATAAATTAAATCTAGTTTCTGAGCGTGGCGAAAGAGATTTATTAGGATCCATAAAACAATTCAAAAATGTTAAAGTTTTATATCTCCATGCAAGAGAGATAGTTGAAAGACTGGGAGATGGTTCATTAGATCTTGGTTTTTCTGGTTATGACTTATTAAAAGAGAGTGAAGTTAATATTCAAAACAAAATCAATGTATCTAAAAGATATGATTTTGGAAAAGCAACCTTAGTTGTTGCAATTCCTGATCCATGGATTGATGTTCAAACGGTTGCAGATTTAGAGGAAATCGCATTTGAATTTAAAGATAAAAAGAAAAAAAGATTAAGAGTTGCAACTAAATATCCAAATCTAACTAGAGAATTCTTATTTTCAAAAGGGGTTACACAATTTAAATTAGTTGGAAGTTTAGGGGCAACGGAGGCTTATCCTTTTACTGGATCAAGCGAAATTATCACTGATATAACCTCAACCGGTGAGACTTTAAAAGCTAATAATCTTCGTATTTTAAAAGATGGAAAAATATTAAAATCTGAAGCATGTATGATGACATCAAAATCATCTGTAAAAAAACTAGAAGTTAAGAAACTAGCTAAATTACTTTCTAAGAATTAAATCTTTCCAATAAATTAAAATAATCTTAATAATATCAAGGTTTCTAGCGATTGCATAAACTGCAATTACTGCCCCTATAATAAATATAACTTTCAATATTAAGAATAATTCCATCAGATATGTTTTAAATAATTAAATATATTAATCATATTTTTACTATAAAATAAATTATTAG
This sequence comes from Pelagibacteraceae bacterium AG-390-L03, assembly GCA_003279685.1. GTDB lineage: Bacteria > Pseudomonadota > Alphaproteobacteria > Pelagibacterales > Pelagibacteraceae > Pelagibacter. Next base: position 549,272 of record QCHA01000001.1, read on the forward strand.
AATCATGGATATAATCTTAATTGTTTTGTTAGTTTTATTGGTAGGAATTGCTTCATCAATTCTTTATCTAAATCTAAAATCTAAGCCTAGAGATGATAATGAAAATAAGGAAGCTGAGGAGATAGCTAGCTTAAAGACTGAAATACAGAATTTAAAAGATACTCTTAATAATACTATTAATACGTCACTTGGCTCAATGTCGACCTCATTTAATAATTTATCTACAGGGGTTACAAAAGATATGGCTGAGGCCTTAACCAAAGTAGATGAAAAAGTTGGAAATTTTAATCAGCAAGTTCAATTATTAAATCAAAGCCAAGAGGGGATCACTAAAATTTTAGCAGGTGTTAAAAAGTATGGAACGCTTGCTGAATTTAGTTTGGATGCTTTAATCAAAGATTTATTACCTGCTTCTCAATTTATGACTAACGTTAAGATGAAAGAAGATACCAGTGAAAATGTTGAATTTGCAATTAAGCTTCAAGGAAATATATTAGTTCCAGTTGATAGCCATTTTCCAGTAGAAAAATTTAAAGCAATTACCGATGGTCATGATGCGCAAGATAAAAGAGCTGTAGCAGATGCTAGAGCAAAATTAGCCACTGCTTTTAAAGCAAAAGCTAAAAGTGTTAACGAAAAATATATCGTTCCACCAAAAACTACAGATTTTGCAATTGTATATGCGCCAACTGAAAGTTTATATAAAGAATTAACCGAATACCAAGATCCAAGTACCAAAGAATTGTTAACTCAAGAACTAATGAAAAAACATAAAGTTGTAATCTGTGGCCCTAATACTCTTTCAGCTTACTTACAATCTTTACACATGGGTTTTCAATCTTTAAAAGTTCAAAAAGGTGCTACCGAAATTTATAATCACTTAAAAACAATCACATCGAGATTTGGAAAACATTTTGATAATATAATTTCTCTTAGAAAAAAATTAGAAGAAGCTATGTCTGTTGTCGATAAGTTTGGAACAGACGCAAGATCAATTACTAGAACACTTGAAAGTATTAAAGATCCTGAACAACTTGAAAAAGCAGTCCAAACAGAAAATGTAGAAAAATTTGTTAATCGTTCAAAACAAGCAAATAATTAATTTCTTTTTTTCTAAAATAGCGAATATAAGAAATCACATGGAGTGGAATAATAAATATAACTATCCAACATCAACTAGATCAATAGTAGATGGCTCAAGACATTATTCTGTAAATGAAGAAAGATTACCTTCTGTGACAACAATTTTAAAGGCAACCGAATCTGAAGAAAAAAAAGCATCTCTTCAAGCTTGGAAGCAAAGAGTAGGTCAAAAGCAGGCTGAAATTATTACACGTGAAGCAAGTAGTAGAGGAAGCTCAATGCATGAATACTTAGAAAAATTTTTACTGGGTAAATTAAATTTAGATTTACTAGGAGACAATACTAGAGAACGAATGATGGCAGACCAGATTATTGAGAATGGACTAAGAAACAAGCTTGATGAAATTTGGGGGTGTGAGGCAACATTATATTATCCTGGAAAATACGCCGGAGCTGCAGATTGTATTGGTGTTTATGAGAATAAAGAGACCATAATTGATTTTAAACAAAGTAATAAACCTAAAAAAGATGAATGGATTGATGATTATTATTTGCAATGTGCAGCATATGCTTTAGCACACAATACAGTTCACGGATCTAATATTACCCAAGCAGTCATATTGCTTTGTACAAAAGATAATATGTTTCAAAGATTTTTAATTGAGGGTGACAGATTAAAAGATTATCAAAATAAATTTTTAGAAAAGGTTGAACAATTTTATACACAAAGGAGAGCAAATTGAATTACGTAGTTTGGGATATTGAGACCGACTCTGCTCAAACAGATTGGGCAACTATTATTGAAATAGGTGGGATTTTACTTGATGAAAACTTCAAAGAAAAAGAGCGATTTTCTGCAAGGTGTAGGCTGCCTCAAGATAGAGTTCCAAGTGCTACAGCGCTTTGTATCAATAAATCAAATGTAGATTTATTAACCAAAGGTAATTTAAGTCATTACGAAATGTTAACTCAGGTTGAACGAAAATTTAGAGAATGGTCACCTGCAACCTTTTTAGGTTATTCAAGCATTAACTTTGACGATGAAGTAATTAGAAAAGAATTTTTTAAATCTTTAAGAAAACCTTACCTAACAAACACAGAAGGAAATGTTCGTCATGATGCTTTGAATATAGTTAGAGCAGCATTTGCAATCGATGATGATGTTTTAAAAACTGAATTAAATGCTAAAGGAAATAAATCAATGAAACTAGAGTCTTTAGCAAGATTAAATGGTTTTGAATCTGCTGGAGCTCACTCTGCATTATTTGACACTGAACTGACTGTTAAGGTTTTAGATTTAATTAAACAAAAACAACCAACCCTTTGGCAAGAATATTTTAAAACAAGTAGCAAAGTAATTGTTGAGAACATGATTAAGCAAGAAAAGATATTTACTCTTAATGAATATTTTTATGGAATAAGTCGATTATATTTATGTGCTCCGCTTCATCCAAATGCTTGCATGCATCCAATGTATAAATGGGGTCAAGCAGTAGATCTTAGAGTTGATATTGAAGCCATTCAAAAATTAAACTATGAAGATTTAAAAAAAGAGATGAAAAAGTCTCCAAAGTTTTTAAGAACTATTAGATCGAATAAAGCACCAATTATATTAGATCAAAGTTTTGGAATGAAAGTTGAACCATATAGTAAGCTAGATCCTAACTTGATTAAGAAAAGAGCTGAATTAGTAAAAACCAATGAAAAGTTTTCACAAGATATTTGTAATATTTTAAGAGAAGCTGCTGAAGAAAAAATGGAAACTTCTTCTCAAGAGGATATAGAACCAGAAGAGTCCATTTATTCTGGAGGATTTACCTCTGCTAAAGATCAAGCTTTATTTCCTAAATTTCATACAGGGGATTGGAAAGAAAAGTTTGCGCTATTAGATAAATTTGAAGATGAAAGATTAGTTACTTTTGGCCATGGGCTTATATTTAATGAGGCACCTGAAATTTTACCAAAAGAAGTTCACAAAAAAATTAAACGTCGAATAGCTTCAAGAATATTGAGCACTAATAAGGAGAAATGGTGGACAGTTTCTGCTTTTTATTCAGAGTGTGATGAGATCAGAGAAAATGAAGATAAGATGTTTTCATTTAAAACTGTAGATGAAAAGCTCAAATTTTTAGATGGAATTAATGAATATGTGATGAATTTAGAGCAAAAGTATTCAGACGCATAATTTAATTAATCAAAAAAACCTATTTTTGCCCATTGAATAATCAATTGAATCAATTATATCAGTAATATGCTTAATGATTTTAAAGACGAGGATTTTGATAGTAAAATAAAAAACGAAGATATTTCAGTAATCCAGTTCTCAGCTGCTTGGTGTGGTCCTTGTAAGGCTCTCGTACCAGTAATGACTAAGCTTTCAGACGAATATAAAGATAAAGCTGGTTTTTATTACGCAGATATTGAAGATGGTGGAATTAATACTGGAAGTGCTGCAGGAATTAGAGGTGTGCCGACAGTTATCATCTATAAAAAAGGTGTTGAAGTAGATAGAAAAGTTGGTGGAGTTCCTGAAAGCCACATGAAAGAATTTTTAGATAAAAATATCTAATTTAAATTCAATACTTCCCCAGCAAGATATAAAGATCCAGTAATTAGGATAATATCGTTTTCCTTGACCGGAATTGACCTAATAGCATCCTGTATACTTTCTTGGTAATTGATATTTTTGAAGCTATTTAGCTTATCTTTAAGCTCTTTTCCTTTAATGGAGTTTGGTTGATTTGGGATATCTATAGTGGTCAAGGTTTTAACATCCTTGAAGTAACTCATATATTCATTATGATCTTTATTCGCCATCATTCCTAAGATGATGTGTTTATTGCAATTTAAACTTTCTAAATATTCATTTAATACTTTTGCACCTAAAGGATTATGCGAGCCATCAACAAAAAGTTGATGATCTTTTGCAAGCGCTTTAAGTTTACCTGATTTAATTTCTTGTAATCTTGCAATACTGTTTATTTTTGTAATTCCTTTTTTGATGTGTTCATCTTTTATATTTAAATCTTTTATAGCTCTTAACGTTGCAATACCTGTAGAGATATTTTCTAATTGAAATTGACCTTTAACATTAGGCATTGGTAATTTTAGACCACCCAATTGATCCTCATAATAAAAGAAATCGTTTTCTTTCATTATAAAACTATAATTTTCATCATGAAAAAACTTATTTGAACCATTATTTGAAATTGTTTTTTTAATACTATCTGTAATTTCTTTAGAACTTTGTTTTGCAACTATAATATTTGAATTTAAAAGAGTTGATGTTTTCTCATAAATAATTTTTTCAACAGTTTGTTCATTTTCAGGTAGCCAGTCTAAATGATCAAGGCCAATAGAAGTTACAATGCTAGCTAGATTAGTTTTAAGGATATTAGTCGCGTCAAACCTATGAAACAAGCCAGTTTCTATTAGATTGATATTATCTAGATATTGAGAAGCTTTTAAAAAGTAAGCTGCAGTTAATATCTCAAAAAAGGTAATGGGTTCGTTATTATTTGCACTTTCAATTTCTTCAAATAAATTAGCTAATTCTTCATCATTAAGTTCTTCATTATTAAAAACAAACCGTTCATTAATACTTTTAATATGAGGACTAGTGTAAATATTACATTTAATATTTGCTTCTTTTAAAATAGCAAACATTGCTTGGATGGTTGAATACTTTCCATTGGTTCCTACAATTGAAATTGCTTTAATTTTATCTTGAGGATTACCTAATCTTTGACAGAGATTTTGAATGCGATCTAAACTAAGATCTATTTCCTTAGGATGCAGCTCTTGTAAGCGACTGACTATCTTCTGAAGTTTCATTTTGCTCAGAACTTATAACAGAATTTTGCTTTAACAATATTGATAATAAAGTTCCTATTTTGGATGCAAGATCTTTACGCTCAACAATTAAATCAACAAAACCTGTTTTTTCCACATATTCACTTTTCTGAAATCCTTCAGGCAATTCTTCTTTAACTGTCCCTTGAATAACTCTAGCACCAGCAAAAGCAATTAATGCACCAGGTTCAGCGATATGAATATCTCCTAACATTGCATAAGAAGCAGTAATACCACCCGCTGTTGGATCCGTAATGCATACTAAATAAGGTAAACCATTTTTCTTTAATTCATTGATTGCAAGGGTTGTTCTAGTCATTTGAGAAAGTGAAATTAAACTTTCCATCATTCTCATTCCACCTCCAGCACTGATACATAAAAAAGGAGTTCTATTTTCTATTGAGTGTTGAATGCCATATAAAAAAGCTTCTCCTTCAGCAGCAGCCATTGAAGCGCCTAAAAAATCAAAATCAGATGCAACTGCGGTAATCTTGATATTATTAATAGTCCCACATGCAACCATCATTCCACATTCCATACCTGTTTTTTTACGAGCAGCTTTTAATCTATCTTTGTAAGATTTAGAATCTGTCCAATTTAATGGATCATCTTTTGGTATAGGGGTTTTAAATACTTCATAATTGTTTTTACCAAATAAAATATCAAATCTTTGGCTTGGTTTAATTCGATGATGCTTATTACAATCTGGGCAAACCCATAAGTTTTGCTCTAAATCTTTTTTAAGAATAGGGCCTCTACAACAACTGGTCCAATCACTTTTTGCGATGTCTTCTTTTGTAGCTCGTTCATGAAAAGCAGTTTTGATCTTTTCACTTGCTTTTATTATTTTGGTAATCCAATTCATTTAATTTTATTTTTTAATCTTTTCACGATATTAGTAACATTTGTGACAGGATTTTGTCTCTTTTTAATAGAGTTTGAAATTTCTTTGCAAATTGCACTTCCAACCACTAATCCATCAGCTTTTTTAAGAGATTTTATAGTCTTTTCAGTAATTCCAAATCCGATGACAACATTTTTAGATTTATTGTGATTTTTAATTTTGCTGTATTTTTCAAGTATCTTTTTAGGAGAAACTTTTAGTTTTCCTCCAGTAGTTGATAGCATACTAATATAATAAACCATATCGTGAGAGTCCTTGATAATTTTTTTTAATCTTACCGAAGATGTGGTTGGAGAAACTAATTGAATAAAGTTAACTCCTCTTTTTTTACATTTAGCAGCAAATTTTTTATTTTCAGGGTAAGGAAGATCTACCACTATTAAACCATCAACTTTAACTTTCTTACATTTATCTAAAAATTTATTTTCATTATATTGAAAGATCATATTGTAATAACCCATCAAAATAATTGGTTTAGTTTTTTTTAATTTTTTAAAATCGTTTGTTATTGAGAAAACATCATTAATTTTAATTCCATTTTTAATTGCTCTATATGCACTGGTTTGAATTTGGCCTCCATCTGCAATGGGAGTATTATGAGGAAATCCTAGTTCACAGATATCTGCATAATTAGAAATTGATTTAAGTATCTCTAGTGATTTCTTTTTAGTGTTATCACCCGCAACAGTATAAGTAAGTAGAGCTGGTCTATTTTCATTTTTTGCATTTTGAAATGCTTGACTTAATAAAGAAGCCATTATCTTTTACCTAATCTTTCTCTTAAAATATCTCGATCTTTTTTTGCATCCCCACATGAATTCACAATAATGATTGTATCTTTACTTAATTTAGGTGCGATTTTGATAGCTTCAGCAAATGCATGACTAGGTTCTAAGCTTGGATTTAAATTTTCATATTTTGTAACCATTACATGTGCGTTAAGAGCGTCCTCATCTGTTGCATAAGTATACCTTGCTCTTCTAGTATCTTTTAAAAAACAATGAATAGGGCTAACACCTGGATAATCTAATCCAGCACTAATAGACTCTGTGTCATTGATTTGTCCTTCACTATTTTGACAAAGATAAGATGCTGCTCCATGTAAAATTCCAATTTTAGCATTTCGACTTAATGGTGCTGCATGAAGTTTTGATTTTTTAGGTCCACCAGCTTCAACACCAATTAATTCAATTTGCTTTCTATTGTAATCAACAAATTCACTCCAAAAACCATAAGCAGAGCTTCCTCCACCAACACAGTTAATTAGTTTAATTTTATTTGGAATTTTTTTAAATTCTAATTTTAATTGTACTTTTAATTCTCTAGAAATTTGTGCGGTACTCCAACCACAAATTTTAACAAATATATTAGGTCCTACAGTGCTTCCAACACACATATGAGTGTTATCACAATTAGACACCCAGTATCTCATACATTCACTCACAGCATCTACTAGTGTTTGACTACCTGAATAAACTGGAACTATTTCAGCTCCATTTTTTCTCATTGCATCACAGTTAGGCTTTTGTCTTTTAATATCCTTTGCACCCATAAATATCTTACACTTAAGGCCAAATTTTTTAGCAGCCATACTAAGCATCTTTCCAGCATACCCAGCTCCTGTGTCACCTACGATATATTTCTTACCCATTGCTTTACAGATAAGCGCATGAACAGTTGCATTGTATATTTTATGCGCACCTCCATTAGCCTCAGAGACAACCTTTGCCCAAATCTGAGCACCACCTAAGTGATTAGTTAGATTATTTAGTTTTACAAATGAAGTAGGGTTTCCAATATAGTTTTTGAAATAAAAATCTCTTTTTTTTAAAAATTTTTTATCTTTTCTAAGTTTTTTAAATTCGTTTGTTAAATCCTCTACAGGTTTTTTTAATGTCTCAGGAATAAAGCTTCCTCCAAATTTACCACCCCAAAAGCCATGTTGGTCGTGCTGATCAATTAAAGGAATTCCTTTTTTAAGTTTCATTTTTTACCTGCTCTACTTTGTTTAAAAATATATCTATTTTGGATTTATCTTTTATCCTAGAAGTCTCAAGACCCCCAGATATATCTATAATATCTGCTATTTTTTTATAATTATCAAGATTATCATTTACCTGAATGTTTCCTGCTATCATTAATGGTTTATTGATCTTTACTTTTTTAATAAGCGAGTGGTCAAAAGCCAAACTTTTTTCATAACCTTTGCTATCAAATAAATAAATATCAGTTTCCTCAGAAAATAATTGATACTTTTCAACGTCGGTTTCATCTTTTATAGTTAGAGCAGTAATAATTTTCTTATTATATTTTTGCTTAATTTCTTTTATTTCTTCCGGGGTGCAGTCATAAATTTGATAATAATCAAAAGGTAGATGTTTAATTTCTTCTAAAATAGTCTGATCCGGTTTTACAAGCACAGCAACAAAATTAGATTTCTTTTTATCTAATTTCAGTAACTCATTTAGCTTTTTAACTTCTACATATCTTGAGCTTTTTTTATAATTACAAATGAAGCCAATAAATTGGGGCGGATAGGGATGATTGATTATAAAATTAAGAGTATCAAGATCTGAGATCCCACAGATTTTAGACCCCTTGATCATTTCTTTAAGTGGTCAATTAATTTTTGAATATTATTTTTAATATTTCCTTTAATTAATGATCTTCCCATTACTATTCCAGACACTTTATTTTTAAAAGCATCATTAGGTGTCATTACACGTGATTGATCGTTAGCACTATCTCCAGGTAATCTTATTCCAGGAGTAACAATAAATAAGTTATTATATTTTTTTCTAACCATTTTTGCCTCTTGTGCAGAACAAACAATACCATCACAGCCTGATTTTTTAATCAATCCAGCTTGTTTTAATACCAATTGTTCAACAGATTTTGTGTGTCCTATATCCTTAAGTGATTCTTTATTAAGACTTGTTAAAATTGTAACTCCCAGTACTTTTAAATCTTTATTAATTGACTTAGCTTTCTTTTTAATGGCCTTTAACATCTCAAGACCCCCATTTGCATGCACAGTTATATATTTACATTTTTTTAAATCTTTTAAACTATCTAGTGCAGATAAAGCGGTCTGCGGAATATCATTAATTTTCAAATCTAGCCAAAAATCTTTTTTAAAATTTTCTAGAAATTTTCTTCCATTTTTTGAGTAAAAAAACTGCAAGCCAAATTTGGGCACAACTTTAAGTTTATTTGTCTGAGTTTCTTTAATGATGTTTTTTATTTCACTTAAATTAGAAGTATCACAAGCAACAAAAATGTTTTTATGTTTCATCGTTTAATTTTTTAAACAAGTCTTTTGACATTTTAAAGTGAATTGTTTTCTTTTCTGGTGTATTTACCTTTTCACCTGTTTTAGGGTTTCTGCTAATCCTTGCTTTTTGGATATTGGTTGAAAATACTCCAAAACCTCTTAGTTCAACTCGATCACCTCTTTTAAGGGCACGTTTAATTTCGTTTAAAATTATATTAGTAAATTTTTCGAGGTCTTTTTTTAGAAAATTGGGGTAGTTTTCTGAGAGTTGTTTTAAAAGCTTTGATTTTACAATAGCCAATTTAAATCTTCTGTTTACTCTTTATCTTCTTCTTTTTTCTTTAAATCTTCAGAAAGTGATGAGAATGGTAAGTTTTTACCTGAACCTTCAGATCCATATTTATCTAAAGCTTCTTTTTTCTCAATTTCTTCTAATAGTTTAATACTTAAAACTACTTTTCTCTTATCTATTTGGATTTCTTTTATAGCAACATCAACTTTTTCACCACCCGTCCATCTTGATGGTCGTGCATCTGCGGCATTAATGGCAATTTCTGATTTTTTAATTTGGAAATCCATTTCACAATTTTCAGGTCTAACCATTAAACCTTTGTTGTCAGTAGAAATTATTTTTACTGTAATTGTTTGATTTTTTTCTTTGTCATTAAAATAATCAAAAGGATCAGCTTGAGTTTGTCTTAAGCCAACTCTAATTTTTTGTTCTGTAGCTTTTACTTCAAGTACTTTAACTTTAATTTTATCACCCTTTTTGTACTTCTCTAATTCTTCCTCTCCATTGTTAAGATAAGTTAAATCATTGCAGTGTAAAAATGCATCTACGTCTAAGTCTTCAACCTTTACAAATAGTGAATATTCATTTTTATTCACAACTTCACCTTCAACAACTGTTCCAACTGGATATTTAGTTTCAAATGTTTCAAATGGATTATCTTGAGTTAATCTATGCGAAATTGCAACACGTCTTTTATCTTTATCAATTTCAGTGATTATACAGTCAATCTCATCTCCAACTTTAAACATTTTCTTAGCTGAAATGTTTTTCTTAGTCCAGCTTAACTCACTTGAGTGAAGTAATGTTGTAAGTCCTGGCTCTAATTCACAAAATGCACCAAAGTCCATTAGTTTTACGACTTTAACTTTATAAATTTTATTTAATTCATAGTTTTCAATATGTTCAAAAGGATCTGGAGATAGTTGTTTTACAGAACAGCCAACTTGTAGCTTTTCTTTATCTACTGTGATTACTTTTAAATCATGTTTTTCACCAATGTTAAAAACTTCATCCGGATGATTAACTCTTGAATAAGAAATTTCTTGTAAGTGAACCAAAACATCTAGCTCACCATTAACATTAAAGAAACATCCAAAAGAACTATAACCTTTAACTTCAGCACCCTTGATGATGTCTCCAACTTTGTATTTTTCAATAATTTTTGCTTTATCTTCTTTTTTAAATGATGAAATTATTTCTCTTCGAGAAACACAAGCATTCCCTCTAACTTTGTCTAATTTGATTAAAGCAAATTTTTGAGGTTCGTTCATTAAGTGACTAATATCTTTTAATGGCTTATCACTAATTTGTGACCCAGGTAAAAACATTAGAGAACCAGTTTCAATATGCTCTACAATACATCCACCTTTGCATTTTGATGTAATTTTACCCATGATTGGTTCATTCTTTTCATAAGCCTCGACAAGCTTGTCCCAACCTTTAATCTTTTGAGCTTTGCTAGCAGAAACAAGCACTTCACCATGTTTGTCTTCAATTTTTTCTAATAATACTGGAATAGTTTCACCAACTTTAATTTTTTCTCCAAGTCCCATGCTTTTAAGTTCATTAACATCAAGCACTGGCTCACTTTTTAATCCTTCTACAAATAAGAAAACAAATTTTTCAGTAATTTTGTTAATTTTACCTTCTATGATTTTACCTTCTTCGATTTGGATTTTAGAAAGCTGGCTATTTAGAAGTTTTTCGAATTCTTGTGATGCTGGATTTGAAAGGTCTTTATATATTTCCATTAAGTATTAATTTTCCTGTCTATAATTTTTTTTAATTTTAAAAAACAAGCCCTTTTAGTAAGGTTTGTTGTCGAAAGCAATAGGGAATCTTTTGTTTTCTTTAATGGTGATATTTTTCTATTATAGTCATTTTTATCACGTTTTTTGATGCTTTTTAATACTTCTTGGAAGGAAATTTCCTTCTTTAGACTTTTAAGCTCTTTATATCTCCTAAGTGCTCTTGTTTTTACATTTGCTGTTATAAAAAATTTAAAATCAGCATCTGGTACAATATTATAAGTGATATCTCTTCCATCAAGACATGATCCTTTATAATTTTTTGGAGGATTATAAGCATAATTTAATTGGAAAGAATGAACAAGTTTTCTTGTACCTTTTACTTTTGATATAATTGATGCTTCTGTTCCAACTTCATCTGACAACAAATCTTTATTGCTAAGATCTTTTACTTTAAGAGTTTTAATTTTAGATTTGATAAAACTTTGATTAAACTTTTTTGGAAATTTAATTTTTAGATAAGCAATCATTCTATAAATTTTTCCGGTATCTAAATAAAAAAGATTGTAATGTTTTGATATTGCTTTTGCTAATGTCCCAGCTCCTGCAGCAGCCGGAGAGTCGATTGCAATTTTAATAATATTTTTTCTTTTAATCATTATTTTTTTAAGTCATTTATTACATTCAAGAACGTAGGAAAGGAAGTTTTAATAGAGTCTTTATCATGAATATTCCATATTCCACCAAAAACTGAGGCTGCGATTACACTTGTCATGAAAACTCGATGATCTTTTAGATAATCTTTAATAACAATCTTTTTATTAATTTTTAAGTTAGGGTTTCCAAATATCTTTATAGAGTTATCAGTTGTTATCGTTTTAATTCCCATTTTATTCAAAATTTTTGCTCCCCATTTTAACCTGGGACTTTCCTTTTGGTTGAGTTCACCAATATCTTTAAAGTAAGAAACCCCACTTGCTTTGGCAGCAACTAAAAATATTGTTAAAAATTCATCAATGGCACCACTATTTAAACTGGGTGGACAATCAACTGCTTTAAGCTTTTTTGTGCTTGTAATTGAAATATCTGCTACGGGTTCACCTTTATAATTCTTTTTATTTCTAAATTGTATGTTAACACCCATTTTTTTTAAAATAGTTATTACACCAATCCTAGATGGATTGATGTTTACGTTTTTAATCAGTAATTTTGAATTATTCGATAGAGCAGTTAAAACGATAAAAAAGGCAGCTGAACTTATATCAGAAGGTATCTTATAATTTAAAGGTTTTATTTTATTAACTTTTTCAACTTCTATTAAATCGTATTTTTTTTTCTTTATTACTTTTAAAGGTAGCTTTAAATATTTACATAAAAGTTCAGTGTGATTTCTTGACTTTTTTGCTTTGATAAAAGTTTTTCCTGTTGTTTTTAAAGCTGCAAAAATAACGCTACTTTTGCATTGTGCCGAACCTCTGTTCTCTAAATAATTTATTGGTAAAGGATTTTCACTTCCTTTTATTGTTAGGGGCAATCCTTTGTTTGTCAGCTTGATCTCTGCACCAAATTTTTTTAATGGCTCTGTAATTCTATTAAAATCTCTTTTAGATAAACTTTTATCACCAATAATTTTTATTTTATAGGGCGTATCAATCAATAGACCCATAATTAATCTTCCTAGAGTTCCTGAATTTTCTGAATTAATTGTTAAATTCTTTTTGAATTTGTAACCACTTGGTCCATTACCAATGATTGTGCAATAATTTTTATTTAATTTTACTTTTGCTCCTAATTTTTTAACTGCGTTGATTGCAGCCTTAACATCTTCAGATAAAAGTAAATTATAAGCTTTTGACTTACCTTTTGCTATTGAAGAAAACAAAACCCATCTGATACTTAAGCTTTTATCACCGGAAACGCTTATACTTTTATTGAAGTTTTCAATCTTATTTTTTACAGTGATTTTATTGATCATTAAATTTATTTAAAATTGAAAGAGTCACCGAAATACGCACTTTTAGCATCTATATTATTTACTAATTCCTGAGGCGAACCTTCTGCAACAATTTTACAGTTACTTAGTATCATTGCTTTATCTACACAAGCTAGCAAGTCTCTTGCTTGGTGATCACATATACATATTGTTATATTTGACTCTTTTTGTAAATTTACAATTATTTCTTGCAACATTTTGATTGTTAAAACATCAAGCGCCGCAAAACATTCATCCAGAAGAAGAACCTTAGGGTCACTCAGTAGTGATAAAGCAATAACCAATTTTTTCTTTTGACCTCCAGATAAAAATTTAGCTTTAACATCTCTTAAATTTTCTAATTCAAATTTTGATATTAAGGAATTGATTTTATATTCTTCTTTACTTTTATCATTTATTACAATCTCAGCGATTGCTTTTAAATTTTGATATAAAGTGAGGTCATTAAAATAACCACCATATTGAGGAACATAACCTATATGAAATTTTTTTGTTCTTAAATAAATTGGGTAATCTAAAACATCTGTATTATTTAATTTAATTTTTCCACTATTAGGCTGAATTAACCCAGTTATTAAATTAAAAATTGTACTTTTTCCAACTCCATTAGGCCCCAGCATACCGAATATTTCATTTTCATTTATTTTAAAATTTATATTATCTAAGATTAACCTACTTCCATATGAAAGATTTATATTTTCAAAAGAAATAATTGAATTCGGTTTTTTGTGAGATTTAATTCTAAATTGTTTAACTAATCCCATTTTATTTTATATTTGTAACATTAACTTGTTCTTTTGAATTATACATAAAAATTTTTGTATCTTTAGTGGTTGTATTAAGCTCGATCACATCTGCACTCATTGTATTCTCAAGGTTTCTGTAAACAACATTTCTTGAAATAATTAGTAAATTCTTCATCATGGAGAAATCTAGATAATCACCTGTTATTATATTGTCAACATAATCTATTTTCACATTTTTTGAAAAAATAGTATCATAATTTATAGTGTTATATTTCCCATAGTTTGAGGTAATAATAATTAATTCTGAATTTTTAACTAACTTTATATACGCTGTAACATCAGTGAGAAAAATTATATCACTATTATCTAAATCAATTTCGCCTTCTTTTGCAACAATAATATATTCGTTGCCTTTCAAATCTCTTGAGGTGTAATTTATATCTTTGATAATATTTGAGTTATAGACGGTTTCTTCATCAATTTCTATTTTTAGATTATCTGGTTTAGAAAATAATATTTTATTTTTTTTAAAATATTCAGAATAAACAAACCAAGTTATTATTATTAAAGATAAGACTAATATTAGCTTTAGAGAAATTTTTTTTTTCATCAACCAATATTTGATTGTAGGATATTATGTATATGAAGAATGCCTATTGTTTTAAGCTTATTTTTTTTATCATGTACGCAAAGTGAGGTAATTTTTCTTTCATTCATTAGCGCCAATGCTTTTGCTGCTAGAGACTGTTTATCTATGCTAATTGGGTTTTTTGTCATTATTCTTGCAACATTCCTCTCATTTAAATTTTGATTCTTTTCGTTGTAACGTCTTATTTGACCATCAGTAATTATACCAATAGTTTTTTTTTGTTTATTTTGAACAATTAAAACTCCTAGTTTTTTATTACTTAATATTTTAATAGCACTCTTCATATTTAAGTTTTCTTTCACAAATGGAATTTTGTTTCCTGTTAACATTATATCTTCAACAGTTTTCAATTGAGCTCCAAGATTACCTGCAGGATGTATTCTTTTAAAATCAAATTTACCAAATTTTTTATATTGCATTGTTGATATTGATAGTGCATCTCCTAAAGCTAGTTGGGCTGTAGTGCTTGAAGTTGGTACAATGCCACCAGACTCTTTTACCTCAGGAATTAAAAGTTTAATATCTGATGCTTTGTATAAAATAGAATCTCTTTTTGACATAATTCCGATCAGCATTATTTTATTTCTATTTGCGTATTGAATTATATTTTTAAGCTCACTAGTTTTACCTGAGTAGCTTATTAAAATTAATATATCTTTCTTTGAAATACTACCTAAATCACCATGAGAGGAGTCACTTGCAGATAAATTGAAAGATGGGGTACCAACAGAAGATAAAGTTGCTGATATTTTAGCTGCTATCAATCCACTTTTACCTACACCGCACAAAATTACTTTAGATTTACATTTTGCAATTTCTACTACAGCTTTATTAAATGAATTATCAATTTTCTTTTTTAATTTTTGTAATGCTTTTATCTCAAGATCAATTACTTTTTTTGCTAAGGGTATGAATTTTTTATTCATTAGTGGGACCAGATATCATCTTTAAACAATGCTAAGTCTAAGTTTACTCTAGTTTTTAAAAATTTTAAGCAATCTTTATAAAGATTAATTCTATTTTCTCTCTCTAGTATTTTTTTTAATTCTTCATGAATTTTATGCAAGTAAATCACATCATTAGCACAATATTTTAATTGAGCTGGAGATAGTTCACCACCAAAATCTGAACTTTGAAACTGTTTACTGATATCAATATTAATAAATTCTTTAATTAATGTTTTTAAAGAGTGACTATCTGAGTATGATCTTGCTAATTTCGAAGCAATTTTAGTGTCAAGAATGTTATTAGTGTCCGTTTTTAAGTAGTGTTTAATATGAGCCATGTCTGCTCTTCCGTAATGAAATATTTTTGAAGTGTTTTCGTCAGAAAGTAATTTTGTTAAATTGGGAGCATTGTAATTTTTCCTATCAAATTGAATTATGTGTGCATCAGAATTTCCTGAAGATATCTGAATTAAGCAAAGAGGATCTCGTCTGACATTCAGACCCATAAACTCACCATCAACAGCTATTAGATTGCCTAAATCTAAATCATCTGGTAAATCATTTTTGTAAAGTTGAATATTATTACTCATTTTTAAACATATATAATGGAATTCAAATGAAAGCAAAAAATTGTCTAATTTTTGGTGGCAGTGGTCAAATTGGTCGAAACTTAATTAGGAAGCTAACAAAAAATAACTATAGAGTAACAGTTGTAACGAGAAATATTCATCAAAAGAGCTATATAATTAAAACGCAAGCTAATGCTGGTTATATTGATGTAGTAGAGGCTAATATATTTGATGAAAATAAAATTAGAAGTCTTTTTAAAAAAGCAGATATTTGTATAAATTTAATTGGAATTTTATTTGAAAAAAAAAGAGGCAATACATTTAAAAATATTCACTCAACTCTACCTTCATTACTAGCTAAACTCTGTAAAGAGTATAATCTTAAGCATTTTATTCATTTATCAGCTTTAGGAATAAATAATGCAATAGACTCTGATTATGCAAAAAGTAAATTAGAGGGGGAAGGCAATGTGTTAAAAAATTTTCCATTAGCTACAATCTTAAGACCATCAGTTGTATATTCAGTGGATGATAACTTTACCACTAACTTTATGACCTTACTAAATAGATTGCCATTTTTTCCAATTTATTATGGAGGTAAAACAAAATTTGCACCAATTTTTTGTTCTGATTTAACAGATACTATTTATCATGTAATCTCCAAAAATATTTATTCAAAAATAATTGAATGCAGTGGTCCAGAAATTATAACTTTCAAAGAACTTTTAGAAAAATTACAGATGTTGATTGGAAAAAAAAGAATTTTATTACCTTTCCCTCTACCAATCGCTGAGTTGACAGCAAGATTTTTTGAAATTTTACCAACTCCATTGCTTACAAGAGATCAATTGAGATTGTTAAAATATGATAATATTCCATCTGGAAAATACAAAACTAACTCGGATATAGGGATTCCTAGTGTTAGGTTTTTTGATCAGGAAGTTAAAAAGTATTGCTATATGTGGAGAGAAGGTGGACAATTTTCGACTGAAAAATATCTAGTAAATAAAGATTTGGATAATAATATAAATAATTAGTTTTTAGGCAGACTTTATTTTTTTCTCAATAAATTCTGGAACTTCTTCTTTATCTGGAACTTCTTCTTTTTTACCCTTAGGCTGGTAGGCATACAAAAGATGCAGCTTACAATAAGAAAAATCTTTTAATGAAGATCTTCCACAAAAATAAAATGATTTTTCATCTGGATGTCCAATTGGCCATTTACATGTACTCTCATCTAATTCTTCTAATTGTTTAGGATTTTCTGGCTCAAAGTCCTTTTCAATAATTAAGGATTTAAATTTACTTTTTCTTCCTTTTTTACTTTTAATATTTTTTTCTTCTAAAGAGTTTTCAAAATTTTGATTTGAGGTTGCTGCTCTTGTTTTAATTTTTGCTGAAAGGTTTAATCTATGAGCCTTACCTATTACTGCGTTTCTGCTAATACCACCGATTATCTCAGCAATTTGGCTTGCAGTGCTGCCTTTACCCCAAAGTTCTTTAAGTTTATTAACCTTTTCTTCGTTCCAGCTCATATCAATATGTTGTATTAAAGTTTACAAGAAATACAATATACTGATATGTAAAGAAATTAAACAAGCAAAATCTTAGAGTTATCAACAAAAATAAATTAAAATTGGTTAATAGGTATTTTCAATCATAACTTGTATCTAATAATTAAAATTTATAAAAACTGTTTAAAATTATGAGCTATTTAGCAAAAAATTATAATAGAAAAAAAATTTCATTTAAATATGGAAAGGGAAGTTTTTTATATTCAACTAATGGAAAAAAATATTTAGATTTTGTTCAAGGTATAGCTGTGAATTCTTTAGGACATGCACATCCTAAATTAGTAAATGCTGTAAACAAACAATCAAAAAAACTTTGGCATGTTTCAAATGCATTTCAAATTCCAGAAGGAGAAATGTTAGCAAAGAAACTAGCCAAAAAAACTTTTGCTGACTATGTTATGTTTCAAAATAGTGGTGCAGAGGCAACAGAAGCAGCAATAAAAGCCGCTAGAAGATATTTTTATTCGATTGGAAAACCTAAAAAAAATAGAATTTTATGCGTTAAAAATAGTTTTCATGGCAGAACACTAGCAGCAATATATGCGAGTGGTTCCAAAAAAATGACTGAAGGTTTTGGACCAAAAGTAACTGGTTTTGATCATTTTGATTTTGGTAACCATAAATCTTTAAAAAATAAAATAACAAAATATACTGCTGCTATAATGGTCGAAACTATTATGGGTGAGGGAGGAATTAAAGTAATTCCTGATTGGTGCTTAAAAGAGCTTAAAAAAATTTGTGTTAAAAAAAATGTATTATTAATATTGGATGAAGTACAATGTGGAATTGGAAGATCAGGTGATTTCTTTGCTTTTGAAAAATCTAAGGTAAAACCAGATATTGTTCCTATTGCAAAAGGTATAGGTGGAGGATTTCCAATTGGAGCAGTTTTAATGAACAAAAAAGTTGCCTCAGGAATGACAGCTGGAACTCATGGTTCTACTTTTGGAGGCAATCCATTAGCAATGACTGTTGGTAATTCAGTAATGGATATAATTTCAAATAAGAAATTTTTAAAAAATGTCAAAAGTATTTCAGAATATTTTTTATATAATCTTAATAAAATTCAAAATAAATATCCTAATGTTATTAAAGAAATAAGAGGCAGAGGTTTATTGATTGGAATACAGCTTAAAGCTGATCAAACAAAATTTATAAAGAAGCTTATGGACAATAATTTATTAACAATAAGAGCGGCTGAAAATGTTGTTAGAATTTTACCACCACTTAATGTAAAAAAGAGTGAAATCAACCAATCTTTAAAAATTATTAAAAAAGTTTGTTCAGAATTTAATTAAAATGAAACATTTTATAAATTTAAAAGATATCCCAGCTAAAGATCTCAGAAAGATTATTGTTGATGCAAAAAAAAGAAAAAAACTTAGAAGAAATTTAAGCACCTTAGAGGTTGATAAAGGGTCTCCACTAAAAGGTAAAATACTTATCCAAATGTTTGAAAAAGCAAGTTCTAGAACAAGAATAAGTTTTTATTTGGCAATAAAGCAACTTGGAGGCGGAACTTTAACCCTAAGATCGAATGAATT
Organism: Pelagibacteraceae bacterium AG-390-L03; assembly: GCA_003279685.1. GTDB lineage: Bacteria > Pseudomonadota > Alphaproteobacteria > Pelagibacterales > Pelagibacteraceae > Pelagibacter. The sequence continues at coordinate 568,447 of QCHA01000001.1, forward strand.
ACATCTTGGTCAAGGTGGTGAAAGCATATCTGATACAGCTAAAATACTCTCAACTTATGGTGATGGTTTTATGTTGAGAACAGATAGTGATAAAAAAATTGAAGATTTTAAAAATTATTTATCAATTCCAGTAATAAATGGCTTAAGTCCATCTTCACATCCAACTCAAGTTTTGTCAGATGTTTTTACTGCTGAAGAAATAAAGAAAAAACCGATTTCAAAATTAAATATTTGCTGGATTGGAGATTCTAATAATGTCTTAGACAGTTTAATCGCAGCATCTGTTAAATTTTCATTTAAACTTAACATAGGATGTCCCAAAAATTTTGAACCTGGAAAGGAAGTTAGAGCTTGGGTAAAGAAAAATAATAAAAAGATGTTTATTTATAATGACCCAATAAAAGCTGCTATTGGAGCTGATGTTATATTTTCAGATAAAGTTATATCTTTAAATGATAAAGTAAATAAAAAGAAAAAAATTGAACAATTCGAGAAATTTAAGATAGATAAAAAATTAATGAGCTATGCAAAGAAAGATTGTATTTTTCTCCACTGTTTGCCTCGTGGATCTGAAGTAAGTGATGAAGTTTTTTTAGGAGAAAAATCTCACGTTTGGCAACAAGCTCTTAATAGAGTTCATGTTCAAAAAAGTATTTTATTATATTGTTTTGGAAAATTAAGGTAGTGGTACTGGACTATCTGAATTTTGATTTAAGTATTTTATAACTGAAGCTCTATCTTTTTCTTTTCTTAATCCAGCAAATGCCATTTTTGTTCCTTTAATCCATTTAGCAGGTTTAATTAAGTAACCATTTAATTCTTCAAAAGTCCATTCTTTTTCAAATGATACTAAGGCTTTAGAATATTTATAATCTGAAACAGCACCAGTTTTTCTTCCAACTACATTATACAAAGCAGGACCAATGTTATTTTTCCCACCTTTAACGATTGAATGACATGCGGCACATTTTTTAAAAACTTTTTCACCTAAAGCAATATCTCCCATCGCCATTAATGCTGCGATATCAATTTCTTCTTCTACAGCTGTCTTTGAAGATGATGATACAGTTGTAGCTTGCTCGACTTCAACTTTGTATCCAGGAGTATTAGGTTTTTCCACATGAAATATGACATTTGATAATTTACCAATACCAATGACCAAAAGCGCAACCATTAATACAGCAGCTACAATTTTATTAATTTCAAAAGAATCCATTTTTTTTAAATATTATTTTGGAAGATATATCACGATAAATTAAAAAATTACTAAAATTTAATGTATAAATTTGCCTCTATTTCTATTTAATAGGTATAATAATAATTCAATTATTAATGAAAACGTTAACTATTATACCCTCACGATTGTCAGCAACTAGGCTGCCAGGCAAACCTTTATTAAAGATAAATGATTTATCAATTATATCGCATGTATTTAAAAGAGCTCAGGAAGCAAATATTGGTGAAGTAGTTGTTGCGGCGGAGGATCAAGAAATAGTGGATGACGTTGTTAAAAATGGAGGTAGAGCCATTTTAACAGGCAAAAATCATAAAACAGGAACCGATAGAATTTATGAGGCATTGCAAAAATTAGAAGTAAAAAATGTAGATTTGATAATGAATTTACAAGGTGATGAACCATCAATTAATATTGAGGACATTAAAAATCTAAACAAAAAAATGGTTAGTAATCGATCTAAAATGGGTACCTTAGCTGCTAAAATGAAAGATCTTAACGATTTAGATAATGAAAATGTTGTAAAAGTTATAACTAACGAAAATTTAAACAATGATGGGTTTTCTGAAGCAAAGAATTTTTTAAGAAGATCTTCAGAAGTGGCAAATATCTATCATCATATTGGAATTTATTGCTATTCAACTGAAACACTAAAAAAATTTGTTCAATTAAATCAATCTAAAAATGAAATTGAAAGTAGATTAGAGCAGTTAAGGGCATTAGATAACAATATTGAAATTAATGTTGCGCTTGCAAGCTCCTCTCCAATAGGAGTTGACACGAAAGAAGATTATCTAGCCTTAAAAAAAATTATGGAATATAAAGTTTAATGGCAAAGATTTATTTTCAAGGCACTTTTGGGGCATATTCGCATTTAGCTGCATTGTCAGTTGATCCAGATGCAGAAATAATTCCATGTAAAACATTTGATGATTGTTTTAATAAAGCAAGTCTTGAGCCAGATTGTAGAATAATTATACCTGAGTCTAATAGAATTACGGGAAATATTGGTATTGAATATTTAATCTTTAAGCACAGACTAAATATTTATAAAGAACATTTTCAAAAAATAGAACACAACTTATTGGGTCAGCCCGGGGTAAAGCTTAGTGATATCAAAGAAGTATACTCACATGCTCAAGGATTGTCTCAATGTTCAAAATTTATAAAAGACAATAATATAGCAGAACATATTCGAGCAGACACAGCAGGCTCTGCAGAAATGATTTCAAAAACCAAAGATATTAAGCAAGCTGCTATTGCTTCTTCTTTGAGTGCTAAAATTTATGGATTAGATATTATTAAAAAAAATATAGAAAATGAAAGTGGCAATTTAACAAGATTTTTAATAATGGGTAAAAATATTTCTCAACCTGAATTTGGAGACAATAAATATATTACTTCTTTTTTATTTAAACTTAAAAGTAAACCAGCCGCATTATATCAAGCTCTTAGTGGACCTAGCTTAAATGGTGTCAATTTAACTAAATTGCAAAGTTATCCTGAAAAAAATACTTTCGACTCGTATTTTTTCTTATGCGATTTAGAAGGGCATATAGAAGATCCAAAAGTCCAAAAATCTTTAGAGGAGCTAGGGCTTCATTGTGAAGATTTTCACGTCTTAGGTGTTTTTGAGGCGGATAAGATAAGAGAGAAAAAAAATTAATCTTTTCTTGTAGAATAGAAAATATAACTGCTATAATAGTTCTGGAGGCTAGAGGTGGATGCTGCTTGAACCCGACCAGATCCTAACGGAAGCAGTCGTAGAGACAGTTATTCAGGTTCTAGTCTCCTTAAAACAAATTAAATGAACAATAATTCTAAAGTATTAGCATTAAAATATAGACCTCAAACTTTTGAGTCTCTTATAGGCCAGGAAGTAGTAGCCGAAACTATTATAAATTCAATTAAAGCAGACAAGGTGCCTAATGCTTATTTATTTACTGGTATTCGAGGCATAGGCAAGACCACGACTGCAAGAATTGTTGCTAAAGCACTTAATTGTTTAAATGGAATTGACAAACTTTGTAAAAAAAATTTTTGTGAAAATTGTGAGGCAATAATTAACTCAAGTCATATAGATGTTATGGAGATAGATGCCGCTTCAAACACCGGTGTAGATAATGTACGTGAGCTGATTGAATTTTCTAGGTACGGGCCAACTTCATCTAAATATAAGATTTTCATAATTGATGAAGTTCATATGTTAAGCAAACAAGCATTTAATGCTTTGCTAAAAACATTAGAAGAGCCCCCAGAATATTTAAAATTCATTTTTGCAACTACTGAAATTAAAAAAATTCCAATTACAGTAGTGTCAAGGTGTCAAAGATTTGATCTATCCAGAATTAAATCGACAGAATTGTTTGAATTTATAAAAAAAATTAAAGATAAAGAAAATGGTAAAGTATCCGATGAAGCTTTAAAGCTTATCGTAAAAATATCTGAAGGATCTGTAAGAGACGCCCTATCTTTATTAGATAGAGGTTTATTAAGTTTAGAAGATAATACAGAATTAGATTTAAATACTGCACAAAAAATTTTTGGGTATTTTGATAAATCTCAATTAATTAATTTATTTGAATTAATATTAAAAGGAGAAGAGGAAAAAGTCATTAATATCTATAGAAAAATTTATGATCAAGGGGTTGAGCCAAAAGTATTTATTAATGATTTTTTGGAAATACTATATTACTTTAAAAATATAAACTCATTATCTTTAGAAAGTACAAATTTCTCACTTAATGATGAAGAGTTTTCAAAAATTAAAGTTATTTCTAATCAGGTAGATACTGAAGTTTTAATTTTATTTTGGCAGTTTGCAATATCCTCACTTGAAGAATTAGATATTGTCTCCAATCAACACTTATCAATTGAAATGTTCTTAATAAGATTAATGCACTTAAGCTCAATTAAGTTAAACAAAAATTTGGATCAAGAAGAAAGCAATGATAGTTTAGAAAATCAAACATTAGATGAGGAAAACGAGCAGAAGTCTGAGGATAATTCAATAACTGTTAATCAAATAAAAAATATAGCTCAAGAGGAAAAACAAAAACAAGAAGCTAAACCAGAGATAAAAAAGATAGATAAAAATTTAATAAATTCATTCGATGACCTTCTTGATTTTTGTACACAAAAAAAAGAAATTAAATTAAAATATGAATTAGAAAAAAATGTAAACCTTGTAAAATTTGAAAGAAATAGAATAGAAATTTCTTTTAATGATAATTTAGATAAAGATTTTGTAAAAGATCTTTCTTCAAAACTTTATGAATGGACTGATGAAAGATGGATTATTACTTTTAGCAAATCTAAAGGTGAGATGTCAGTTAAAGAAAAACAAAAAAATAAAAAAGATGAATTAATGAATGAAGTTAAAAATTTGGAAATTTATAAGAAGGTAATGGAAAAATTTCCTGATGCAGAACTTATAGATGTTAAGTTGAATGAAAAAAAAGAGGATAAAAATGACTGATTTTTCTAAGATTTTAGATAAGGCAAAGGAGCTAGAGGCTAAAATGAAAGAAAGCCAAGAAAAAATTAAGGAGATTAAAGCTGAAGGAGTTTCGGGCTCTAACTCAGTTAAAATTACTCTTGATGGTGAAGGTGAGATGCAAAAAATTGAATTATCTGAAGAAATTATCAAGGAGGATAAAACAATAATTGAGGATTTAATCGTTGCAGCTCACAATAGTGCAAAATCACAGTTAAAAACAAAGACCACTGAAGAAATTTCAAAAGCCACAGGAGGTTTTGGAATTCCTGGTTTTAAATGGCCATTATAATTAATGCAGAATATTAGTGAGATTGAGGAATTAATTAAATTAATTTCAAAACTTCCAGGTCTAGGACCAAAGTCAGCAAAAAGAATAGTACTTAAACTTATTAATAATCGAGATGAATTAGTTAAACCTATGGCAAGTACATTGGCTCAAGTTTATAAAAATGTAACCAGATGTAAATCGTGTGGTTCATTAAAATCTAATTTAAATGGGTGCGTTAATTGTGAAAATTTAAAAGAAAAATATAAAAAAATTTGTGTTGTAGAGGATATTGCTGATCAGTGGTCAATTGAAAACTCAAATATTTTTCAAGGATACTTTCACATTTTAGGAGGAACAATTTCTTCTGTAGGCCAAAGAAAGGAAGATCTTTTAATAAATTCTTTAGTTGAAAGAGTAAACAGAGATTACATAGAGGAAGTTATAATTGCAACAAGTGCAACTGTTGAGGGACAAACTACAGCTTATTATATTCAAGACAGTTTAAAAAATACTAATGCTAAAGTTACTAAATTAGCACAAGGATTGCCAGTAGGTGGTGAGATTGAAAGTTTAGATGATGGAACACTATTTTCAGCTTTTAAAAATAGATCTAACCTAAATTCTAATTCAGATTAAGTTTCTTTTTCAGTCTGTTTAAATGCAATAATGGTTCGGTATACCCTGAAGGCTGTTCTTTACCTCTAAAAATTAAATCACATGCTGTTTTAAAAGCTAAAGATCGATCAAAGTCATCACTCATTTTAACATATTTTGGATCACTTTTATTTTGATTGTCTACAATTTTTGCCATTTCTTTCATTATTTCAGTTACTTGAATTTTAGTTGTAATTCCATGATGTATCCAGTTAGCTATATGTTGAGAAGATATTCTAAGTGTAGCTCTATCTTCCATTAACCCAACATTATTAATATCTGGAACTTTAGAGCAACCAACACCTTGGTCTATCCATCTTACTACATAACCAAGCAATGTTTGTGCAGAGTTTGATATTTCGCTATTAATTTCTTCTACCGACCAATTTGGTCTGTTTGCAACAGGTACTGTTAAAAGGTCATCTAGTTTTGCCTTTTCTCTTTTTATTATTTTTGATTGTTCATCAAAAATATTGGCCTCGTGATAGTGCAATGCATGTAAAGCTGCAGCTGTTGGAGAGGGAACCCAAGCACAATTAGCTCCTGCTTTTAAGTGCCCTATTTTTTGTTCCATCATATCTTTCATCTTATCTGGCATTGCCCACATTCCTTTTCCAATTTGAGCCTTTCCTGATAAGCCACATTTTAATCCAACATCAACATTGTTATTTTCATATGCTAAAATCCATTTAGAAGATTTCATATCTCCTTTCTTGATCATTGGTCCAGCTTCCATAGAAGTGTGCATTTCATCACCTGTTCGGTCTAAAAACCCAGTATTAATAAAGAAAACTCTATTTTTTAAAGTCCTAATACATTCTTTTAAATTTGATGATGTTCTTCTCTCTTCATCCATAATTCCTATTTTGCAAGTATATTTTTTTAAACCCAATACTTCTTCAACTTTTGAAAAAATTAAATCTGTAAATTCAGTTTCTTCCGGTCCGTGCATTTTAGGTTTTACTATATAGATTGATCCTGTTCTTGAGTTTGTTTTATTTTTTAAATCATGAATTGCAGCAGCTACAGTCATAAAAGCATCCATAATACCTTCGGGTACTTCATTACCATTACTTAGAATTATTGAAGGGTTTGTCATCAAATGACCAACGTTTCTAACTAATAAAAGACTTCTACCATGCAACTTAAGTCCTTTACCATCTTTAGAAATATAACTTCTGTTTGGATTTAATTTTCTTTCAAATAATTTACCATCTTTTTCAAACTGTGTTTTAAGATTTCCCTTCATCAAACCTAGCCAGTTTCTATAACAAACAACTTTATCTTCAGCATCTACTGCAGCAACACTATCTTCATTGTCACAAATTGTTGACACAGCAGCTTCTAAAATGATGTCACTAATTCCTGCATGATCTTGTTGAGCACTAAAAGCTCTTGGATCTCTTAAAATTTCAATATGTAAGTTATTATTTTTTAATATAATTGCTGAAGGATTATCTGCCTCCCCTCTATGACCAATAAATTTTTGTTCTTCATCTAGATCAAATATATCAGCACCTTTTAGAGATTTTAATTTACCATTTTTCACAGCAATACTCGTAATTTTGTTCCAGCTAAGATTTTTAAGTGGAAAATACTTATCTAAAAAATCTCTTGCATATTTGATAACCATTTCTCCTCTTAAAGGATCATATCTTTCAGATACACTGTCTTCAGATTGCTCTATAACATCGGTTCCATAAAGACTATCGTATAAACTCATCCATCTTGCATTTGCTGCGTTAAGTGCATAACGCGCATTCATAATTGGTACAACCAGTTGTGGTCCTGCTATTTTTGTTATTTCATCATCTACATTTTTAGTTTCTATTGAAAAATCTGGCCCTTCTTCTTTTAAATATCCAATTTCAAGTAAAAAATTTTTATATTCATCTAATTTAATTTCATTGCCCTTGTTTTTAATGTGCCAACCATCAATTTTTTTTTGTAAATCATCTCTAATTTTGATTAATTCTCTATTTTTAGGTTCAAGTTCATTAACATTTTTTTCAAATCCAAGCCAAAATTTATCTGAGGATATATTGGTTCCTATTAATAGTTCTTCTTCAACAAATTTTGATAAACTTTCTGAAACTTTGAGGTTATGAATATTAATATATTTATCTGGCATAGCACTTTGTTACCCCATCTGTATTTTTGCCTGAGAGCTTTACTCCTTCGGCGGAAATTAATCTCTTTCCAGAGTGTTATGCTTTAATCGGTCCTTTTGCCTGAGAGTTTCCGGGGTGGTTGCTCCTTCGGCGCTAAAAAGTTGTTAGTCTCTCCCGATTAGAAATTTGTATCGTTTAAATATTTGAAGTCAATTAATAATACTAAAAATTATTTAAAATTAACATTTTATTGCCTTTTTTATAATTTAACTTTCTATTATAAATATTTCATGAAAAATTATCTTAACTTTGAAACAGATATTAAAAATTTAGAATCTGAGATAGAAAAATTAAAAGATCCATATAATCAAGATGGTCTCTCAGAGGTAGATACCCAAAAAATATCTAGCACACAAGCTGAGCTTGATGAAAAATTAAAAGATATTTATTCTAACCTTGATCCTTGGCAAACTACCATGGTTGCCCGTCATGAGGATAGACCAAAATCTAAGTTTTTTATTGATAATTTGTTTGATGATTTCATTTCTCTGTCGGGAGACCGTTTTTATGGTGAGGATAAATCTGTTTTAACTGGATTTGCTAAATTTAACGGCACTTCAGTTCTGGTAATAGGTCAAGAAAAGGGTGAAAATTTAGAGAGTAGAATTGAAAGAAATTTTGGAATGATGAGACCAGAAGGCTATCGTAAAACAATTCGATTAATGAATTTAGCTAATAAATTTCATATTCCAATTATATCTTTTATAGATACACCAGGAGCATACCCAGGTGTTGGGGCCGAAGAAAGAGGTCAAGCAGAGGCCATAGCTAAATCAATTGAGTGCTGTATGGAGCTTAGTGTTCCAACTCTAGCAATAATTATTGGAGAAGGAGGCTCTGGAGGCGCAATCGCATTAGCATCTTCAAATAAAGTTATTATGTTAGAAAATGCAATTTATTCAGTAATTTCCCCAGAAGGATGTGCAACTATTTTATGGAGAGATCCAAAGAAAATGCTTGATGCAGCTAAAGCAATGAAATTATCAGCTAAAGATTTATTAGAGCTAAAAGTTATAGACGAAATAATTCCAGAACCTTTAGGTGGAGCTCATAGAGATAGGGATTTAATGTTGGACAATCTTAGAAATTCGATATCAAAAAATTTAAACTATTTTAAAGATTTATCATCTGAAGAAATAATGAATGAAAGAAAAAATAAGTTTTTAAAAATTGGGAGAAATAAAGGCTTTATAAGTAACTCTGAAGATATAAGCACACTTACAATTAAAGATAACAATGTTATTGAAATTTTAAAATCTAAAAAGATAATAATTGGATCAGCAATAGTAGGGTTAATTTTACTGGTTACTGTAATTAGTTTTGTTTAAAAATTTATAAAGCACCACAGCAATGTTTAAATTTTTTGCCTGAACCACAGGAGCATGGTTCATTTCTACCAATTTTTTTTCCACTTTTAATTTGATCAAGCATTGATTTTTTGTTTTCCTCTTGTTGCTCAGTAACAACTTTTAAATTCATTAGAATAGTTACAAAATCTAATTTTAATTTATCAAGGAGATTAGAAAATAGATCAAAAGCTTCTTTTTTATACTCAACTAGAGGATCTCGTTGTCCATAAGACCTAAGCCCAACTACTTGTCTAAGTTGTTCAAGATATTGAATATGAGATTTCCAATTAAGATCTATTGATTGTAAGAAAATTCTTTTTTCAATTTCTTTTGCATGCTCTTCACCTAAAAGTTTTATTCTCTCTTCTCTAGACTCTGAAAATTTATTTATAATTTTTTCCTTTAAATCCCCATCTTTTGCAGAAATTAATTCATTTAATTCTAATTCATCAAAGCTTTTACCAACAATTTGTTTTAGACGATTGGCAAATTCATTACTTTTAGGATTTGATAAATTTTGAATTTTTAATTTAATTATATCTTCAATTATTTCCTTCAAAAATTCATCAGAGTATTCAAATATATTTTGACTATTCATTGAATTTTTTCGCTGAGAAAATACAACATGTCTTTGGTCGTTCAAAACATTGTCAAATTTAATTAATGTTTTTCTAATATCAAAGTTTCTAGCTTCTACTTTTTGTTGAGCTCTTTCCAATGCTTTATTGATCCATGGATGGTCAATACTCTCTCCATCCTTAAGCCCTAATTTTTCTAACATTTTATTCATAGACTCTGATCCAAAAATTCTCATTAAATCATCCTCAAGACTTACATAAAAAATTGAGCTACCTTCATCACCTTGTCTCCCAGATCTTCCTCGTGCTTGATTATCAACTCTTCTTGATTCCATTCTTTCAGTTCCAACGACAAATAACCCACCTAAAGATTTTATTTTGTTTTTATGTGTTATGAGCTGACCCTCATCTATAGATCCTTTTTTACCACCAAGTTGAATATCTACGCCTCTTCCAGAAATACTAGTTGTGATAATTACTGATTTTTCTTTACCAGCATTAGCTATAATATCTGCCTCATTTTCATGATTTTTTGCATTTAATACAACATGTTTGATATTTTTTTTCTTTAACAAGGTTGAATAAACTTCAGACTTGTTAATGCTAGATGTGAAAATTAAAATTGGTTGACCAGCATTATGACGGTCAACAATTTTTTCTATGATTGCATTATTTTTTTCATTTTCCGTTCTAAAAATTTGATCATTGTAATCTTTTCTAATCATTTCATTATTAGTCGGAATGATCACAACAGTTAATTTGTAAATTTCAAAAAATTCTTCTGCTTCAGTTGCAGCAGTACCAGTACACCCAGATATTTTTTCATAAAGTTTAAAATAATTTTGATATGTAATTGAAGCCAAGGTTTGATTTTCTGCTTGAATATTTAATTTTTCTTTTGCTTCTAATGCCTGATGTAAACCATCACCAAATCTTCTACCCTCAAGTATTCTTCCAGTCAGTTCGTCTATAATTTTTAAGCTTTCATCTTTAACAATATAATCTTTACCTTTTTCAAATAAATGATTAGCTCGAAGTGCTTGATTGACATGGTGCACCAAATGTAAATTTTCTGGATCATAAAAGTTATCATTTTTTAAAATACCAGCGCTAGAAAAAATTCTTTCTACATTATTAATTCCATCATTAGTTAAAAGAATACTTTTTTCCTTTTCATCTATTTCATAATCTTTATCATTCAACTGTCTTACAAGTTTATCAACAGCAAGATACTGAGCAGTTTTATCCTCAGCCGAACCCGATATGACTAACGGGGTTCTAGCTTCATCGATAAGACAAGAATCTATTTCATCAACTATAGAATATGAATGCTCTCTTTGAACCATTTCATTTTCTGAAAATTTCATGTTATCTCTCAGGTAATCAAATCCAAGCTCACTATTGGTTGCATATGTGATATCACAACTATAATTTCTCTTTCTTTCATTATCATCTTGATCGTTATTGATATAGCCAGATGACAAACCTAAAAAGTTATAGATTTGACCCATTTCAATAGAGTCTCTTTTTGCTAGATAATCGTTAACAGTAACAATATGCACACCTTTTTCACTAAGAGCATTCAAGTATGCAGCAAGAGAAATTGTAAGAGTTTTTCCCTCTCCTGTTCTCATCTCGGCAATCTTGCCTTCATGAAGAACAACACCACCAATTATTTGAACATCAAAGTGTCTTTCATTTCGAGTTCTTTTTGAGGCTTCTCTTACCAATGCAAAAGCCTCTGGTAAAAGTTCATCTAAGGGTTTTCCTTGCTTAATTTGCTCTTTATATTCTTGGGTTTTTTTTGGAAAATCTAAGTCATCTAGTTTTTTAAATCCATCTTCTAGTGAATTAATTGTATTTACAATTTTACCAATTCTATCTAACTCTTTTTGATTGCTAGATTTAATAAATTTTGTGATTAGATTTAATGGATTAAACATGAGTATTTGATTTATTCTTTACTTATATTGTTTAATATATGTACTAAATAATTATTTTAAATACTATGGGAATTAATTTATCAAACTTTTTATCTTCAAAATCAAAAAATGCTAGAATGATTGATTTTCAAGACCTTGATCATCTTGATGGTCTGTCTATTTCTGTTGTTAGTGCAAATTTGTATAATGATAATAGAGATGACTTGGCTATGTTTTATTTTAGAGGCGGAGCTAATTATGCTTCAGTATATACGCAATCAAAAATAATATCTGAGAATATTAAATGGAATCTGAATCAAAATAGCAAAAGAATTTATTCTCTTCTAGTTAACACTCGGAACGCTAACGCCTTTACGGGTAAACAAGGATATGAAAGTTTAAAGAAATTATCAGAAACGGTTTCATCTGAATTAACTAAAAAACAAGAGCAAGATGAAGATGCTGCAAAAAAAATCATACCAAAAGATATAATGTTTGGTTGCACAGGAACAATTGGGGAACCTTATCCTTATGAAAAAATCTCTAATCAAATCCAGAATTTAGTTAGTAAAATTAAATATACCCAAAACAAATTTATTTGGATGAAAGCAGCACTTGGAATCATGACAACCGATACTAAGCCCAAGTTAGCAATGGAGGAATGTACAATCGGAAATAAAAAAATTAAGATTTATGGAATAGCAAAAGGCTCAGGGATGATCCATCCAAATATGGCAACTACCCTAGCTTATGTGTTTACGGATGCGAGACTATCTAATGATATTTTAAACAAGTTACTTAAAAAAAACATATTAACAACTTTTAATGCCATAACTTGTGATGGTGATACAAGTACAAATGATATGGCTACTATTTTTGCAACTGGTAAAGTAGATAATGCTCAAATTAAAAATATAAATGATAAAAAAATACAAAATTTTGACAAGTCTCTAAATAAGGTTTTGTTAAGTTTAGCAAAAAGAGTGGTTTCAGATGGGGAGGGATCCTCAAAATTTGTGACAGTCAATGTTAAAAAGAGTAAATCAGAAATAGAGGCTAAGCAGATTGCCCTTTCAATTGCTAACTCACCGCTAGTAAAAACTGCAATTGCTGGTGAGGATCCCAATTGGGGTAGAATAATTATGGCAATAGGCAAAGCGGGACCAAAAATAAATTTGAAAAAACTTTTAATTAAATTTGGAAATTTGAAAATTGTTCAAGATGGAAAATTACATCAAAGTTACAACGAAATAAGGACTGCAGAGTATATGAAAAATAAAAATATTGATCTAGATATTGAAATTTTTACAGGAAAGAAAAGTTTTACTATTTATACAATGGACTTTACAAAAAAATATATTGATATTAATGCGGACTACAGAAGCTAAAAGTGTTGAAAATTTTACAATGATTATTATTTCTAGAATATGATCAAATATAAATTGGCATGCAAAAAATGTGAAACAACTTTTGACAGTTGGTTTGCTTCATCTAAAGAATTTGAAAAATTAAAAAAAAAACGCCTTTTAGTTTGTCATATTTGTAATTCTACAACAGTAGATAAAACTCTTATGTCACCAAGTGTAAGGAATATCAAAAAAGATGCCAAAAATGATTTACAATTAGATAAATATAAAAATTTTAAAAATACTATCAAAAACTACCAAAAATTTATTAAAGACAATTTTAAGTTTGTTGGTAAAAATTTTGCTTATGAAGCACGGTCTATACATTATAATCCTAAAAAAAAATCTAAAGGTGTATATGGAAATGCTTCCAAGAAAGATCTTGCTGAGCTTAAGGAAGAGGGCATTGATGCTCAAATGATACCTTGGGTAGAGGATAAAGATAATTAGAGTTTTATTGATTTTACAATATAATTAATTGAAGTATCTGAAGATATACTCCATTCATCTTTAATTATATTAAAATTCATCCCATCTAATTTTTCTAACTTTAAATCATTTTTATTTAATATTTTTTTAAGATCTTTAGGTTTTACAAATTTTTCCCAATCATGAGTTCCGATTGGAAGCCATCTCAAAACATATTCTGCCCCAATAATTGCAAACACATATGATTTAAATGTTTTATTCAGAGTCGCAACAAACATAAGGCCATTTTTTTTTAGAAGTTTTGAGCAAGAATTTATGAAATAATTAATATCTTCAACGTGTTCAACTATTTCCATATTCAAAATGACATCAAATTTTTTCTGAATTTCTAATTTTTCTGGCGATGAACACAAATAATTAATTTTAAGTTTATTTTTTTTTGCATGTAACTTGGCAATATTAATATTTTTACTCGATGCATCAATTCCAGTCACGTTTGCACCTAATCTTGTCATTGGCTCAGAAAGAAGTCCGCCCCCACATCCTATATCTAATATATTGATTTTATTTAAAGGTTTTTGTTTAGCCTTTAATTTGAAACTATTGATAATATTTTCTTTAATATACTTAATTCTTATTGGGTTAAATTTATGAAGTGGTTTAAATTTTCCGCTTGGGTCCCACCATTCAGCTGCCATTTTTGAAAATTTTTCAATTTCTTTTTTATTTACACTATTCATAATCGATAATTAGTTGACATAACAACTAAGATGTATTTTATCAATTATTTATTAAATTATAATAAATAAATTTGATCAATGAAAACTGTTGTTTTAAAGTTTGGTGGAACTTCCGTAGGGAGTATCGATAGAATTAAAAAGGTATGTAAAATCATATCTTCTTATAAAAAGAAAAAAAATAAAGTAATAGTGATTTCCTCTGCTATGAGTGGTGTTACTAATGAATTAGTTAATAAATCTAAATTAATTAGTAACAATTTTGATAAAGCTGAATATGACACTCTATTATCTACTGGAGAGCAAGTTTCTTGTGCTTTAATAGCTGGAAGATTAAAACATATTGGGTTTAAATCTAGATCTTGGTTATCTTGGCAAATACCAATTATAACAGAAGGACCTTACTCGGCAGCGAGAATTAATAGAGTAGTTTCAAAAGAATTACTTAGCTATCTTAAAAGTGGAGGCATTCCTGTAATCACTGGCTTTCAAGGAATAAACAAAAGTTATAGATTAACTACTATTGGCAGAAGTGGCTCAGATGCTACAGCAATCATGTTAGCTAAATTTATAAAAGCAGATGAGTGTATCATCTATACTGATGTAGACGGTGTTTATACAACAGATCCCAGACAGTACAAAAAAGCTAAAAAAATTAAAAAAATATTTTATGATGAAATGTTAGAAATGGCATCTTTAGGTTCAAAAGTTATGCAACCAACTTCTGTGCAAGATGCAAAATTAAATAAAATAGATATACAAGTTAAATCGTCTTTTAATCGAAAGCCAGGAACATTGATAACAAATTTATCTAAATCTTTTAGCGATCGAATCATAACTGGAATTTCATCAACAAAACATGATGCAAAAATTACAATTGAAGGAGTTAAAGATAGACCTGGGGTAGCCGCTTCCATTTTTAAACCCCTATCTCAAAATTTAATAAATGTTGATATGGTTGTTCAAAATATTTCACTTAATGGTAAAGAAACAGATCTTACATTTACAATCAAATCTGATGATTTAAGAAAAACAGAAAAATTCATAAAACAGAATAAAAAAATATCTTACAAAAAATTATCTTTTGATAAAGATGTATCGAAAGTTTCAATAATTGGAGTTGGAATGATAACTGCACCTGGAATTACTTATAGAATGTTTAAAGCTTTAGCTTCAAAAAAGATAAATATCTTGGTAATATCTACATCTGAAATTAAAATTTCAGTTTTAGTTGCTACTAATCAAGTGAAAAAAGCTATAGCTGTACTGCATAAAGAATTTAAATTAGACTAAATTTTATGAGCCTCAGGCCCTTTAGAAATATTAATCGAAAAAAAACCAAAGTAATAAATGTTGGTGATGTAAAGATTGGTGGGAACAATCCAATTTCAGTTCAATCAATGACGAATACTTTAACAACTGATGTTAAATCTACAATCAGCCAAATAAATGCAATTCATGAAGAGGGTGCAGACATTGTAAGAGTTTCATGTCCAGATGAAGACTCTACAAAAGCACTAAAAGAAATAACACAAAATGTAAATCTACCAGTGATTGCTGATATTCATTTTCATTATAAAAGAGCAATTGAGGCTGCTGAAAATGGAGCAAAATGTTTAAGAATAAACCCAGGAAATATTGGCGACAAACAAAAAATTTATGATGTTTTAAGTGCTGCAATAAATAATGATTGCTCAATTAGGATTGGGGTAAATGCAGGGTCGCTTGAAAAAGATATTCTTGAAAAATATAAAGAACCTTGTCCAGAAGCTTTAGTGGAAAGTGCTTTAAGAAATATCAAAGTTCTAGAAGATCAAAATTTTTTTAACTTTAAAGTGAGTGTCAAGTCATCAGATGTTTTTTTATCAATTGCAGCTTATCGTCAACTTTCAAAAGCAATGGATTATCCATTACATCTGGGAATTACAGAAGCTGGAAGCTTTGTTTCTGGAAGTGTTAAATCGTCTATTGGGTTAGGAACATTACTTTTAGATGGAATTGGTGATACTATTAGAATTTCTCTATCTGATGACCCAGTTAAAGAAATAAAAATCGGTAATGAGATTTTAAAGTCATTGGGATTGAGAAATAGAGGTGTAAAAATTATTTCCTGCCCATCATGTGCTAGACAAGCATTTCAAGTAATCAATACCGTAAAGGTTTTAGAAGAAAAATTATCACATATTAAAACTCCAGTTACATTATCTATAATTGGATGTGTGGTGAATGGGCCTGGTGAAGCTGCGATGACAGACGTGGGAATTACTGGAGGTGGAAAAGGTAACAATATGCTTTATCTTTCTGGCGTTCAGAGTAAAAAAATCTTAACAAATGAAATAATTGATAAAGTTGTATCTGAAGTTGAAAAAAAAGCTTTAGAGTTAGAAAAAAAACAATGATACCTGCAAAAACTATTGAAGAACTTATATTAAAGCATTCAACTTTAGAAAAAGATTTGTCTTCTGGAAAAATTGATAAAAAGTTTTTTGCAGAAAAATCAAAAGAGTACTCCGATGTTAACGAAATTATAGAAAATGCTAGGAAGTATTTATCATACGAAAATGATAAAAAAGATTTGGAAAAAATTTTAAATGATAGTTCTGCAGATAAAGAATTGAAAGATATGGCTGAACTTGAACTATCAGATTTAAAGACTGAACTAGAAATAAATGAAAAAAAATTGAAATTATTTTTACTTCCCAAAGATGAGGCTGATAAAAAAAATGCAATTATAGAAATTAGAGCAGGGACTGGAGGATTAGAGGCAAGCTTATTTGCTTCAGATCTTTTTAAGATGTACGAAAAAGTGAGTCATAAAAAAAAATGGATATTAGAATTAATATCAATCTCTAGGAGTGATGCTGGAGGGCTAAAAGAGGTTATTGCATCAATAAAAGGAACCAATATTTATTCAACTTTAAAATACGAAAGTGGAGTTCATCGAGTTCAAAGAGTACCACATACTGAAACACAGGGAAGAGTCCATACTTCAGCTGCAACAGTAGCAGTATTGCCTGAAGCAGAGGAGGTTGATTTAAAAATAAATGAGTCTGATTTAAGAATTGATGTTTTTAGAGCAGGTGGACCAGGAGGACAGTCAGTAAATACAACTGATAGTGCAGTTAGAATTACTCATATTCCGACAGGATTGTCTGTTTCACAACAAGATGAAAAGTCCCAACATAAGAATAAAGCAAAAGGGATGAAAATTTTAAGGTCAAGGCTATACGAATTAGAAAGATCAAGAATTGACCAAGAAAGATCACAAGATAGAAAAACAAAAATAGGAACAGGAGATAGATCTGAAAGAATTAGAACTTATAATTTTCCACAAGGAAGAGTAACAGACCATAGAATTAATTTAACGCTTCACAGATTAGAGGAATTTTTAGAGGGCGAAGCTTTCGATGAAATGATCGAGTCACTAACATTGCAAGCACAAGAAGATAGTTTAAGCAGTTTAAATTAAATGAATATTCAGTCAGCAGTTTTAGAAGGAATTAATATTTTAAAAAATAAATCTATTCTATCAGCTCAACTAGATACAGAAATTTTAATGGCTAAAGCATTAAATAAAAATCGTGAATACATAATTTTAAATCATGATAAAGTTTTAAATAATGAAAATTTAGAATATTTTAAAAAATTAGTTCATGAACGAGCTAGTAGAAAACCAATAGCATATCTTTTAAATAAAAAGTTTTTTTGGAAAAGCGAATTTCATGTGAATAAAAACACTCTTATACCACGCCCTGATACAGAAATTCTTATAGAGCAAATTTTAGAAGTTACCAAGAATAAACATCGTCTAAAAATTCTTGATATTGGAGTTGGCTCAGGGTGTATTCTTTTGAGTATTCTAAAAGAAAAAAAGAATTTTTATGGTACAGGAATAGATATTTGCAAAAATTCATTAGAAATATTCAAAATAAATGCAAAAAAGCTCTCCGTAAGTAAAAGAGTAAAATTCTACAAATCAGATGTTGACAAATTTGTTCAAGACAAATATGATTTAGTTGTTTCTAATCCCCCTTATATTAAACGAAGTGATTTAAAATATTTGGAGAGTGATGTTTTAAAGTTTGAGCCTAATTTAGCTCTAGATGGTGGATTAGATGGTTTATCAGTTATCAGAAAAGTAGTTAAAAAATCATCTGAACTGTTAAAGAAAAATGGGAAATTTATTTTAGAGATTGGTTTTGATCAAAAAAGTAAAGTTATTAAATTATTAAACAACAAAGGTTTTTATATAAATAAGATAGTCAAAGATCTTGCAAAGAACGATCGTTGCATAGTCAGTACTAAAATATAATTAATTACATATATGGTAACATTCAGAAACAATAATAATGCTAGAAGAAATAATTTCAGAAGAAATGATAGAAATTTTAAAAGCAATGGAGATAGACCTAAATTTGGATCAAATTATTCAAACAACGATAACTTTAAAAGAAAAGCTCCTGGCAGAAATAACCATAACGCTCCAAAGTTAATTGAAAAATATAATGATCTAGCAAGAGAAGCCTCTTCCAATGGAGATAAAATATTATCTGAAAATTATTTACAGCATGCAGACCATTTCACTAGAATTTTGAACGAACAAGAAAATTATAAAAAATTAAAATTTGCTGAAAATAAATCTATTGAAAATACCTCAGAGTCACAGGAATTATCAGATAAATCTGAAGAAATTAATACTGAAGATAAGAAAATTATAGCGGAGATTAAACCAATTTCTAAAAAAAAAACTGAAGCTAATTAATTTAATCCAATAATTTTTTCAGATTTTAAAACATTTAATTTTATTTTGTTAGTTTCAAAAAGTTGTCTATTTTTCCCCTTTAAAACTTTACCTGATGGAAGTTTTAGTTTTTGAGAGTTCACTTTTTTTCCATTAACAATAACTTCATAATGTAAATGGGGACCTGTAGATTTTCCAGTTGAACCAACATAACCAATAGTTTGACCCTGTTTAACTCTAATTCCTTTTTTAATTCCTCGAGCAAATTTTGACATATGTGCGTAAACTGTTTCGTATGTTGAGTTATGTCTTATTTTAACACAATTTCCACCACCTCCACACCAGCCAGCTTTTTTAATTATACCATTTCCAGATGCCATAATTGGAGTTCCTATAGGAGCTGCAAAATCAGTTCCTCTATGCATTTTATTAAATCCATCTATTGGATGTTTTCTCATTCCAAATGATGAAGATAATCTTGCACCATTAATTGGTGTCTTCATTAATGCCTTTTGTACACTCTTTCCATTTTTATCGTAATGACCTTCAACATCTTCTTTATCAAAATAATATAATGAATTATCTTGACCACTTAACTTAAGATTTGCAAAAAGAATTTCTCCTATTTCAATTATTTTATTATTCTCATCAATGAATACCTCATACATAATTTGAAATTTATCTTCTTTACGAATGTCTCTTTGAAAATCTACTTGAAAACCATAAATTCTAGCAAATTCAATTATAGTATTTGGTGGTATTTCTTGATCAGTTGCAGCCTTATAAAGACTTTGAAGTATAAGATTTTCTTTATAAATAATTTTTTTATCTAATTTTAAAGTTATTATTTTTTCGTTAAATTTTAACTCCCCGCTATTCTTTGATAAATAAATTTTTTGAGTATTTGAAAATTGAAAAGTAAATTCTTTAATTCTATTATTAGTTTTATCTAAAACAATTTGAATTTTTTGATTAGTGTTCAACTTGTTAATGTTAAATTTTTTTAAAAGACTTTCTTTGATAGCAATTATCTCTTTTTTTTCTATGGAGTAATTATTAAGTATTTTATCAAATGTTTCTCCAGATTTTATTTTGTGATTATATTTTTTGTATCTAGGTTCTAAATTATTAACAATTTCTGTAAGAGTTTTTTTTAAATAAATATTGTTTATAAAATTATTATATTGATTTTTATTTAAATTTTTTTCATGGTTTGATAATGTTGCAATTATTATTGTGAAAATAATTAGAAAAAGTAATCCTAATACCTTTATTTTTTTTATTAGAGATGATTTTAGTTTTTTAAGCATTTAAAATATTTGATTAGGATTATTAGTTTAGCAGTGTAAAAAAATCAAAAAAAACCCAATAAAATCATCAATTTTTAGTATTTTTTTTAATTCATAAATGCTTGATTTCCTTTTATTTTAGCCTATAAGCGTCACACTTTCTCACGAAAATTATTGTTAAAACAATAGATTAGTGAGTATTATTGGGCTTTTTAGACCCAATTAGCTATTTAAAAAGTTAAAATTTAAGAAGAGAAGTGTGGACGGTTAAGGTTACCAAAATTTGTCGTACACACTTCAACATTATATAAATTTTATTCTTAGAATTTATATAGAAGCTAGTGTGCGCCGTTTTTAAACTTGAGAGTTTGATCATGGCTCAGAACGTACGCTGGCGGCACGCCTAACACATGCAAGTCGAACGAAGTAGCAATACTTAGTGGCAGACGGGTGAGTAACATGTAGGTATCTGCCCTTTGGCCTGGAATAACACGAGGAAACTTGTGCTAATACCGGATAAGTCTTTACGGAGAAAGCTTTATGCACCATTGGATGAGCCTGCACTTGATTAGTTTGTTGGTGGGGTAATGGCCTACCAAGACTGTGATCAATAGCTGATTTGAGAGGATGATCAGCCACATTGGGACTGAGACACGGCCCAAACTCCTACGGGAGGCAGCAGTGGGGAATCTTGCACAATGGAGGAAACTCTGATGCAGCGATGCCGCGTGAGTGAAGAAGGCCCTTGGGTTGTAAAGCTCTTTCGTCGGGGAAGAAAATGACTGTACCCGAATAAGAAGGTCCGGCTAACTTCGTGCCAGCAGCCGCGGTAATACGAAGGGACCTAGCGTAGTTCGGAATTACTGGGCTTAAAGAGTTCGTAGGTGGTTGAAAAAGTTAGTGGTGAAATCCCAGAGCTTAACTCTGGAACTGCCATTAAAACTTTTCAGCTAGAGTATGATAGAGGAAAGCAGAATTTCTAGTGTAGAGGTGAAATTCGTAGATATTAGAAAGAATACCAATTGCGAAGGCAGCTTTCTGGATCATTACTGACACTGAGGAACGAAAGCATGGGTAGCGAAGAGGATTAGATACCCTCGTAGTCCATGCCGTAAACGATGTGTGTTAGACGTTGGAAATTTATTTTCAGTGTCGCAGGGAAACCGATAAACACACCGCCTGGGGAGTACGACCGCAAGGTTAAAACTCAAATGAATTGACGGGGACCCGCACAAGTAGTGGAGCATGTGGTTTAATTCGAAGATACGCGCAGAACC
>QCHA01000001.1:595000-624772 GCA_003279685.1 Pelagibacteraceae bacterium AG-390-L03
CATCTATCTTACCTTTTATGGCTGTCCTGTCGAGTCCAGATCTTATCAATACAAATATTATTTTAAATACTTCATTTAAAGCCACAAGTGTATTTGGAGTTAAAAATGAACAAGAGTTTATTTTTGCTTTAGGTGTCTTTGTGTTCATCTTATTAATTTTATCACTAGCTTTTAAAGCTCTAACAACTTATGCTCTTGTTCGATTTTCTCAAATGCGTGAACACAGCATCGGTAAACGTTTAGTAGAAGGATATCTGCACCAACCTTATAGCTGGTTTTTAAGTCGTCATAGCTCTGATCTTGGAAAAACTATTTTATCAGAGGTCCAACAAGTAGTTGGAGCCGGTCTTACACCAATGTTTGATTTAATTGCGAAAGGAATGGTTTCAATTGCTCTTATAGTTTTGCTAATTATTGCTGATCCAAAACTAACGTTAATAGTTGGTATTTTTCTTGGTGGGTCATATGCGCTTATCTATTTTATAATAAGAAAATATCTTAATAGAATTGGAGACGCTCGATTAAAAAATAATCATTTACGTTTTAAAATAGTTACTGAAGTTTTTAGTGCTGTGAAAGAGGTAAAACTCGGAGGCTTAGAAAAAACTTATATAAAAGGTTTTGATGGACCTTCAAAAATTTTTGCTCGAACTCATGCATATTCGCGAGTTATTGGTCTATTACCCAAATTTTTATTAGAGGCTATAGCTTTTGGAGGTATTCTATTAATTATACTCTACATTATGGCTCAAACTGGTGGTTTTAATAATGCCCTACCTATTATTAGTTTATATGTTTTTGCCGGCTATCGTTTATTGCCAGCTTTACAGCAAATCTATGTAGCTGTTACTCAACTTATTTTTATTAGGCCAGCCCTAGATAAATTACACGATGATATTAAAATTATTAAAAAATATGATGATAATCAGGATCAAGGAAAACTATTAATCAACAAAGACATCACTTTAAAAAATATTAATTATAATTATCCAAATTCCTCAAAAACAGCGATAAAAAATATTAGTTTAAAAATTCCTGCTAAATTTACTATTGGAATTATAGGGTCGACTGGATGTGGTAAAACAACTACAGCAGATATAATTTTAGGATTACTTGAACCTCAAAAAGGAACTTTAGAGATTGATGGACAAATTATTACAAAAAAAAATTTAAGATCTTGGCAAAAATCCATCGGTTACGTTCCTCAGTCTATTTATTTATCTGATAATACTGTTGCAGCTAATATAGCCTTTGGGGTAAATCCTGAGAATATTGATAATTTAGCAATTGAAAAGGCGGCTAAAATTGCAAATCTTCACAACTTTGTTTTTAATGATTTACCAAAACAATATCAAACAACCATTGGTGAACGCGGTGTCAGACTATCGGGGGGACAACGACAAAGAATTGGAATTGCAAGAGCTTTATATCATAAACCGCAACTCCTAGTTTTAGATGAAGCAACCAGCGCACTAGATAGCCAAACTGAACAAGCGGTTATGGAGGCAGTAAATAATTTAGGAAAAGATGTAACCATTATTTTAATTGCACACCGTTTAAGTACAGTAAAAAATTGTGATATAATCTTTAAACTTGATAAAGGCCAACTTATAAGTCAAGGAACATTTGATGAAGTAATTTCAAGTAATTAATATTTTCACATTAAAAAAACTTTTAAAGATTACTTGATAAAACATTAAAGATTTAGTTTTAATAAGATTTTCAAGCAGCAAGTTAACTATAAATTAATAATAATTGTAGCATTATTGATGATTATTTAATTAAACACTGTTAATAGTAATTAATAATAATAAATGAAAAATAATATATTAATCATTGCTGAGATAGGAATAAATCATAATGGCGATTTATCTTTAGCAAAAAAAATGATGAAATTAGCAAAGGACTCGGGTTGTGATTTTGTAAAATTTCAAAAGAGAACACCTGATATAACTACTCCAGAAAATAAAAAAGAAATCATAAGAGAAACTCCTTGGGGTAAAATAAGTTATTTAAAATATAAAAAAAAAATTGAATTTGGATTAAAAGAGTATAAAGAAATTGATAAATTTTCAAAAAAAATAGGTATAGGTTGGTTTGCAAGTGCTTGGGATATTCAAAGCCTTAAATTTTTAAAAAGATTTAAATCAAAATATAATAAAGTTGCCTCAGCAATGATAACTAACTTAAATTTTCTAAATGAAGTTGCAAAACAAAAAAAAACAACTTTTATATCGACAGGAATGTGTACATATAAAGATATCCAGAAAGCAGTTAAGATATTTAGAAAAAATAAATGTAAATTTGTATTAATGCATAGTGTTTCTAGTTATCCAGCTAAAGAGGAAGATCTAAATTTGTCTTTGATTCCTGTTTTAGCTAAAAAATATAAGTGTGAAGTTGGATATTCAGGACATGAGTCAACTGTTTCGCCATCAATAGGCGCTTGCTATATGGGTGCAAAATTTATTGAGAGACATATCACCTTAGATAGAGCAATGTGGGGAACTGACCAGTCTGCTTCTTTATCGCCTGGTGGACTTACAAATTTAGTCAAAATGATAAAAAAAATTAAAATTATAAAAGGAGATGGAAAAAAAAGAATACTTGAGGATGAGAAGAATAAAAGTAAAGAACTTAGATATTGGTAGTCTAATAACAAGAATTAAATTATTATTTTTAAAAGTATCATACGCTGTATGCATAAATATTTAAAAAATATTTTAATATTAAAAACTATAATTATTAAAAATTTTAATTTGTGAGAAACTTAAAAATTTTAGCTTTAATACCAGCAAGAGGCAATTCTAAAAGAATTAAAAATAAAAACTTGAGAAACTTGAATGGTAAGCCGCTTATTTTTTGGAGCATTTTAGCTGCAAAAAAGTCAAAACATATTAAAGAAATTTGTATTACTAGCGATAGTCAAACAATATTAGAATACGCCAAAAAACAAAAAGTTAAAACTATTATAAGACCAAAAAAATTAGCAAATGACACTATTCATGCTGATGAAGCAATGATACATGCGTATCAATCCTTAAATGAAAAATATGATTATATAGTTATGCTTCAGCCTACGAGTCCATTAAGAAGTTCAAAGCATATTGATGATGCAATAAAAAAAATTTTTTATTCAAAAAAAGACTCTTTGTTA
The DNA here is from genome assembly GCA_003279685.1 of Pelagibacteraceae bacterium AG-390-L03. GTDB lineage: Bacteria > Pseudomonadota > Alphaproteobacteria > Pelagibacterales > Pelagibacteraceae > Pelagibacter. The sequence goes on from QCHA01000001.1 coordinate 598,158, forward strand.
AGTGTATGTAAAAATTCTAAATTTATATGGAAAAAGAAAAATAATAATTTTTGTCCAATAAATTACAATATAAAAAAAAGACCCCGTCATCAGGATGTAAATTTCTATCAAGAAAATGGAGCAATATATATAACTAAACCAAATGTTTTATTAAAAAATAAAAATAGACTTGGTGGTAAAATAAATGTTTTTATTATGGATCAAGAGAGCTCTTTAGATATTGATAATCTTAGCGATTTAAAAAAAGCTAAAGATTATATGATTAAAAAAAATATTAGCTAAATTTCAAATGAAAATTTTAATTATACAAGAAAAAAGATCAAAAAATGGATTTGAAGGAACATTAAGACATCTTATTTATTGTTGCAAGGAACTTAATAAAAGAAACATAGATTATGTGGTTCTCTACAACTCAAATGATAAATTATATAAATATATGTTAAGTCAAAATATAAATGTTGTGCACCTCCCATTTCCCGCGAAAACTGTAAAAAATCTATTTCATAGAAGATTTGAAGTTTTTAAAATCAGAAAAAAAATAAAAAAAATTATAGAAATAAATAATATAACCCACATACATGTTCAGAATGCTTATATTTTAGATTTTTTGGAAAAAAAATGGAATATAAAAATTACAGCTCATTGCTATAGTGCTTTTATAAAAAATGAGCCGATAAAGTATTTCTATCCAAAATTATTAATGGATCCAAGGTTATTATTACATAAATTTTATGAGAAATTGATAGTTTTCAATTATAGAAAAGCAGATAGAGTTATTGCAGTTAGCAAGGCTGCCAAGAAAACATTGATAGAAAAATATGGTGTGCAAAAAGAAAAAATAAAAATAATTTATAATGGCGTGACCATTGAAAATAAAAAAAAAAATATCAATCTAAGAAAAAAATTTAATATAAAGAAATCAGACAAAGTAATTCTCTCTGTAGGAAGAGTAACTAAAGAAAAAGGTGTAGAGGATTTTTGTGAAGTAGCTAAAAAATTTAAAAATAAGTCAAATATTAAATTTATTTTTGTTGGGGGATATGAAGATGAAAATTATGCAAAATATATTAAAAATAGATACAAAGATTTAGTTATATTTCCAGGTGCTATGTCAATTTCTAAACTTTTATCTTTTTATTATACCAGTGATCTTTTTCTATTTTTATCTCATAGAGACTCATTTGGTTTAGTGCTGGTAGAAGCCATGTATTTTAAGCTTCCAGCAATTGTATGGAATGTAACTGGTTTAAGTGAGGTAGTTACCAATAATTATAATGGATATTGTTGCTCTTTTGGTAAGCTAAATATAGTTCAAAAAAAATTAAAATTTTTGCTTTCTAATAAAAAAGCGTATCAAAAAATCTCTTTGAACGCATTTAAAAAGAAAGATTTGTATACTATTTCCATACATGTAGATAAATTTTTAAAGTTAATTTTTGATTTAAGTAAATAATTTTAGTACTTTTGAATTTAATGGAAGTGATTAGTTTTAATATATAAATCACAATATATATTCTTAAGTAGTAAAATTTAAAATTTTAAATATTAAAATTATGGAAAAATATTTAGACATAACTTCACTTATAAATTCAGATTTTTATGATAAAAATCAAAGACTTACTTGGCATGTAAATCATCTTGAGTATGATGAATTTACCTATTTTTTATATAATTTATTTGAAAAGATAAAATTTGATGGAAGAAATGATGTAATTTTTCAATTAGCCAAACTGGAAATTTATAAAGACATGTCTGCATATCTAAGTCATGTATATGATTATGTAATTTTATCATCAAATAACCTTAAGCCAATATATTCTCATAAAAATAGTATTTACTTAGATAATATATGGAAAAAAAAAAAATTATCTTTCCTTCCTTCATTAGAGATAAGTAAAAAAATATATAAAAAAAATTCTATAAAAAAGATTTATCAGATTTTAGCTGAAAAAATTCCTAAGAATATATTTAAATATATTATTGTTGAGAGAAATTTTTTGATAAAAGATTTTTTAAAAAATAATTATAAATATTTAAGGCTTTCGTATCCGACATATTTATTGTCTAGATTTGAAGAAAGTAAAATTTCCAAGATTTTATCACAAGAAATATCTAAATTTATTTTTGCAAAGATTGAAGAAAAATATTTCAATTTAGAAAATGAACATAAACAATCCATTGATTTTATTATTGAAAGACATTTGGCCAAAGCTGATAATGATCTAAAAAATTATGATAATGTCTTAATAAATACTCAGAATATTGTTTTAGGTTCAAGTTCTAGTTACCATACAAGATTAGTTTCTACTATAGCAAAAAATCACAATACTAATATTTTGAAGTTCGACCATGGAGGTGAAAGATGTTTTTTTGATGAAGATTTTTATTGGAATTCAGCCTTTTATAATACAAATGTTTTTGTTACTTTCGGGAAAAAATGGAAAAAATTTGTAGATAGAAAAGCAAAAAGTTTAAATAAAGAAATTGAAGTAAGAGCAATTGGTTCAAGTAAATACCAAAAAATATTTAATAAATATTTTAAAAAAAAATTAAAAAATAACAAAAAAATTTTATATATTCCATCTCAATTTGTGTCTGAAGAGAGAACATTTCCATACACTAAATTAATTGATCCTGTAGTTTATGATTGGCAAAAATATTTAATTGAAACAGTACAAAATTTTCATTATGAGGTAATCTATAAAACGCACCCTAAAGGAAAGCTTCATGCAGTAAATAACCTGGGTAAAATTGCAAAATATAATATTATGGACTCAATGATTAAGAGTTTGAGCCATGTAGATACAGTTATTTTAGATATTGCTGGAACTGCGTTCGTTGAAGCATTATGTGCTGGGAAAGATGTTATTTATATAGATATGAAAAGAAGATTATTTGATAAAGAAAATTTTGATGAATTTAAATCTATTGTTAAAATTGTTTCTACCTATATTAAAGATGGTATATATTATTTGAATTTACGTGAACTTGAAAACGCATTGAATACACCACATAAAGATATTGTAAAACAAGAACAATTAGTGAAAGATTATTGGCTAATACCTTAAGATAAAATTTAAATTAAATATTCAATTTTTTTAAAATTTGCGTTCTTAGTATAATTTTTTTTTGATTAGTTGTGCCCTTTTTTTTAATTAATTCACTCACAGGAAAAACAAATCCTTTTTTATTTGAATTTATGTATTTTTTTGGCAGGTATTCTTTAAGAATTATTTTTAATATATTTTTAGAACCAAATTCGAGTAAGTTTCTTTGATCAATATTTCTATTTATATACTCATACAGACTTTTATTTAAAAATGGAGACCTGACTTCTAAACTAGCTTTCATGCTACCTAAGTCTATAGGTGGTATATACGAGTTAGGCATTTTATATTTTAGATCAAAGTCGATCATTTCTTCTATAAAATTATCCAAATCTCCTGAAAAATATTTATTAGAAATAGAGCTAATTAAATTTTCATCATACAAATGTAGTTGATTACGATTTACATGATTTATATAAATATTCTTTTTATCCACCTGTATAAAATTTTTATTTAAAATATGGATTTTATTCCATTTTTTTTTTGATAAATTGTCTATTGAATTAATTGTGGAGCTAAATTTCCTCAAATTTTTAATTAGATTTATATATTTGTAAAAGAATGTGTATCGATTATATCCCAAAAAAATTTCATCACTTCCTAAACCGCATAAAGCAACTTTGATATTTTTTCTAGCTAGCTCAGACATAGCAAAAACAGAGAATATGGTTAAGTTATCATTTGGATCTAATGAGTATAATTTTAATAGGTTACTTAAGTCATAATTTTTTTTATAGTTAGAAGAAATAGTAATATGATTTAGGCCTAAAAATTTTGCAATTTTTTTTGCAATTGTTGATTCATCATGCACTTTAGTAGAGTTAAATTTGACTGTATAAGCATCAATATTTTTATTTAATTCTTTTTTAATTAAACTAGCAATTAATACAGAATCAATACCTGATGACATGAATAAACCTAATGGTACATCTGATATCATTCTTGATTTAATGGAACTTAATAAAATTTCTTTTATATTTTGTATCTTGTTTTTATCTATAGGTTGAATACTTCCTGAATTAAAAGATCTCCGCTTTGCGTCCCAATATTTTTTTTTATGCAATCTAATTTTTTTATCTTGTTTAGTGCATTCAATTAAATGAGCTGGTTCAAGTTTAAATAAATTTTGGTAGATTGTATTTGGACTATTAATATGACCAAATATCATAAATTCCATTTTAATTTTTTCGTTTTTGTAAGGAGTCAATTCGAGTAACTCAATTAAAGGTTTTGGTTCAGAAGAAAAATAAATCCCTTCTTGAAGTTTAGCATAATAGATTGGTTTTTCTCCAAAATGATCAACTGCTAGAAATAATTTTTTTTTTTTAAAACATGCGAAAGCAAACATACCATCTAAATAATCAAAAGTTTTTTTTTCATCATGATGAAATGATTTTAACAACACTTCGGTATCACCATGGGTCTTAAATTTTGGGAATTTATTTTTATATTTTTTTTTAATTTCCTCAAAATTGTAAATCTCTCCATTAAAAATTAATGTAGTGCCATTATAGCTCATTGGTTGTTTATTTAATGATGAGGTATCTATGATTGATAAACGATTATGTCCAAAAAAAATTCCTTCTTTTTTATTAAACCATGTTCCAGAGTCATCTGGACCTCTATGCTCTAACATTTTAAGAGCTTTTTTTCCTAAACTTATGTCATTAATGTTAAGCTCTCTGTTTAAGTAAAAACCAAAAATAGCGCACATTTAAACGTAACCTTTTTTCAAAAATTCATTTATTGTTATTAAACGAAATAAAAAATCCCCACCTTTTTTATCTCCATTCAGAAAATTTTTTATGTCTTTATTTAATAAATCTCTATCAAGATAAGGCATTGCAATATCAATATGTTCAGATGAAATTAAATCTTTTGCTTTTGTATATATGTATTTGTTTTTAATCAAATAATCGTATCTATCAGGCCAGGTTCGTTCACTTGCACTAGGATGTTTAAATTTTTTTGAATCAGATATCTTGCTTAATATTTTTCGAATAATCGTTTTTAATGTCATGCTTAAAGGTGACGAGGTAATTTTCATTCCATGGTTCGCACTAATTATATTAGCAAAGTCTTTGTTAAGATATTTGAGGGTTCTTTTTAAAATTTCACCATTCAGCCTATATTCTACTGGTATTCTTAAGAAAATATCGAAGATATCATTATCAAATGCAATTGTCCGAGGATGACTAGAGTCATTCATACTTAAAATATTTGGATATGAATAATGTCCAGATATACGATGTGAGATCATATAGTCCCAACTATCATAAAATGTTTTACAGCCATAATTTTTACCTTCATTAAAAACATTTTTTACTTCTAAAATTAACTTATCGATAACCTCAGTTTTAAATTCATCTTTAATATATTTAAAAGGATTTATGTATTTGAATTTGTAGGCAATATTTTCAAAATAATCAGTAGTGAATTCTTCTGCAGGAACTCTTAATTTATTTAGGTAAGTTGGCTTTCCAAATATTTTATAATTAGATTTCGGCACATACATGCCTTGAAACATATAATCAAAACCATGGCCATTGAATGTAACATCAACATATTTTTTTATCTTCTCTTTAATACCAAGAAAAATAGCATGATCAAATACATACATGCCCGAAGAAATTTCAATTAAGTTATTGAAATATCTTTCATAATGATCTTCATTTAATTTAATAAAGTAATGCTCGAGCTCTTTTTTTTTTGTTAACAATTTTGCAACTTTATACTCAGCTTTTTCTGAGAAACCTAAGGTGAAAGAGATAGGTTTGATATCTTGAAATGCAGCAAGAATAGTTCGCGTATCCATACCACCACTTAAAAATAACCCATATTTGTTATTCAAGTTTTTTTGATCAGAAGTCTTTTTATTGATAGAATTTTGAATTGCAACACTAAGATTTTTTGCATATTCATCTATGCTATAATTATAATCTTTGTTAAAATCTTGAAACCAATATTTTCTTAACTGGATATTTTTAAAATCGTATTTCAATTGTGTTGATGCTGGCATAATTTTTATTTCATTGCTATAAGTGTCATAACCATGCAATCTCTGAAAATATAAAAATTCCATAAATTTTTCTGTTCTTAAATTTTTTCTATCTAATTTTTTAAATAAATTAAGCATATTCGTTGAAATATTAAATTCATTATTTTTTAAAGAATAGTAGAGAGGTATAGAGCCAAATCGATCACTAACTATATTAATACTTTTATCTTTAATTATTATTAATAGAAATTCTCCATCTATTTTTTTTAAAAACTGATTATCAAGAGTATCTGAATTTATAGAATCTATAATTGAATGAAAATTTATTGTAGAATTTAATATTGGGTCTCCCAAAATAAATATTTTATTAAGACCATCATAAAAAAAAATTTTATTTATAAATGAAAAATCAATATTTATTTTCTTGTCTAAAAAATGATATGTTTTTTTTATATTTGAAGTTTTAATCATTTCCTAAATTTAAAATGTTAGATTACAATTTCATAGGTCTTTAAATAATAACATAGAATTATCATCAATATTTTAATTTTTTTGAGTAAAAATTTTGTTAAGATAGCTATTTTTTTATAACTAAAACTACTAGAATAAAAATAATTCAAATAATGTTAATTAGAATGAATAAACATAAGATACTTGTAATTAGTAGCAAATATCAACCAGAATATTCAGGATCTGGATTTAGAGCTCACAATACATATAAAAGACTAAAAAAAAAATATAATCTTGATTTTGATGTGCTGACGAACTCAACGTTATATCAAGGAAATGAAAGATATGAATATGATGGAGTTGAGGTTTCTAGAATATCTCCACCTTTTAAAATTCCTAAAAAAAAATCTTTATGGAAATCTATTTTAACTTTACTAGGAATTTTTTGGGAAATTTTTTATAGCTGGAAATTTATTCGAAAAAAAATAGATGATTATAATTTACTTCATACATTTGGAAATACTTGGACAATTGGCTTTTTGAGCTGGTATTTTTCTAAAAGAAATAAGCCAATTATAAGAGAATTATGTAATGATATGAGCAACCCTCTCTATCCTATACAAATTGAAAATTATATGAGACGTATATTTGAAAAAGAAAATACTTTAATTGTTTCTATTTCAAAAAAATTAGAGATCTTAGCTAGAAAGTTTGGAGCAAAAAGTATTTGGCAAAGGCCTAATCCAGTTGATGAAAAAAAATTTTTTGTAGATTTTAAAAAAAAATATTTTTTAAGAAATAAATTAACAAAATTTAATCAAGATGATATAGTATTGAATTTAGTTGCGAATTTTATTGATAGAAAAAATCAGCTTTTTGTACTAGACGTATTAAGCTTGTTGCCAAAAAATTTTAAACTAATTTTAGCTGGTCCGTTAAAAACAGAAAATAATGCTTATTTTCAAAATCTTTTAGACAAGATAAATAATCTTAATTTAGATGCAAGAGTTGATATTCAAAATGGATTTATTCATAATTTTGATGAATATTTAAAATGTAGCGATGTTTTTTTATTTCCTTCAAAGGCGGAGGGATTAGGTACACCAATATTAGAGTCCCAAGCATGTGGAGTACCTGTGGTTAGCAATTATTTAAAAGATATTACAGATTCTATAATTAGAACAAACAAAGGAGGTTGTTATTTAAAACTAGATGCAAATATTTGGGCTGAGCAAATTCAAAAAGTTTTAGAAATTCCTAAAGAAGTGTTAATACATAATGCCAAATATATTAACGACATGTGTTCAACTAAAATTATAGATACAGAATACTATAAAAGAATTAATCTATTAACTAATAATAAAATTAAATATTAAACTACAAAGTGTCAAAAAAAATTATACACCAGATTTCACTTTCAAATATAGGTGGGGTGCAAAATAGTTTTATCAAATTTATGTTGTTTGCTTTTAAAAAAAGTAATTATCATCATATTATTTATGGCATGCATGGTATTAAAGACCAATTTATAGATATGAAAAGTCATTATATTAATATGAATAAATCTATAATTTCTAAAATAAAATTTATTTTTTTTTTAATTTCAAAAAATTGTGTAATACATTTTTACAACAACTTAGGAAGTTCTTCTGTAAATAAATTGCTAAATCTAACTCCTCATTCAAATATTATTTTTCACGAAAGAGGAGCTGCGTGGACTGCAAAGGAAAAAGATATTGAAACTTATAAAAGTAATGCAACAAAAGCTAAAATAATACTTGCCAATTCAAATGCTAGTAAAATAATGTTAACCAAAAGATTTGGTATAAATGAAAAAAAAATCAGAGTAATATTTAATGGGTTTTTAAGTAAAAATTATAAATTTGTTCCCAAAAATAATAAAAGATATAGTGAAAAGTTAAGTGTTGGATATGCTGGAAGGCTTGAGACTTTTAAAGGAGTGCATGTTCTTATAGAGTCAGCTAAAAAATTACCCAAATATGAATTTTTTATTGCTGGCGAAGGTGTATTGAAAGATGTATTAAAAAAATCTGCAAATAATTGCAAAAACATTCATTTTTTAGGGAATGTAAAAGAGCCATTAGATTTCATTTCAAAAATGGATATTATAGTTACACCATCCATAAGAGAGCCACTTGGCAATATTATTATAGAGTCAGGATATTGCAAAAAACCAGTTATAGCATCGAATGTAGATGGAATACCTGAAATAATTACAAATGGCATAAGTGGAATATTAATTGATCAAGATAAAAAAATCTCATTTAAATCAATACCAAATAATGCAATCCCAATGCCTGATGTAGTGATTAATCCTAAATCACAAGAATTAACAACACCAAAAGAAATCGACCCATTAAAACTTTGTGAGTCCATTTCTTTGTTAGCTTCAAATTCAAATATAAGAAAATTATATGGAGAAAATTTATATCGAACAGTAATAGAAAAATTCAATATTGAAAATTATCATGACTCAATTGAAAAAATTTATCAAAATTTACTAAACAATCAATAAATTATAGATTTTGAAAGTTGAATTATAAAAATTTAGTAACATGACCTAGAATTGTTATTCTTGAGTTAGATTTTATTGATTGAGTTTATTATAAAATTATTAGAAAGGAATTAATGAAAAACTTTAGTTTAGGGTTATAGATATATAAAAATATTTAATATAATAAACATATTTGCTTAATTTTGGTAAAATATTTTAAGAAAGGATTATGAGCATTAAAAAAACAATTAAAAAATTAATACCTAATTTACTTTTACGATTTTTGGTGAAAATTTTAAATTGGATAAGATTAAGAAAATTTTATGCATTGAAAAAACCTCAGATAAAAAAAAATAATTTGGCATCTATCAATGAAATTAATTTGGACTATATTTTAAAAAATGAAGAGATACTAGATACATGGAAAAGTTGGCAAGATAAATTAAGCTCTTTTAATTTTATAGATTTTAAGGGAGGTGTAAATCCAGGTGATCAAAGAGCTATTTTCTATCTAATAAGATATTTTAAACCTAAAGCAGTATTAGAGATAGGCACACATATTGGGGCTTCTACAGTAAATATAGCTTCTGCAATGAATTATAATCAAATTGATCCATTAACAAAAAAAATATTTAAAACAATTGATATCAGAGATGTTAATTCAATTAAAAAAAAACCATGGCTTAATTATGGAATGACCAAATCACCAGTTGAAATGATTAAAGAACTGAATGTTTCATATGTTGACTTTGTTGAGGATATTTCGATTAATTATCTTAAAAAAACTTCAAATACTTTCGATTTTATTTTTCTAGATGGTGATCATACGCCATCAACAGTATATCAAGAAATTCCTCTGGCCTTAGATAAACTTAATAAAGGTGGAGTTATTTTACTTCATGATTATTTTCCAAATGGAAAGCCTCTTTGGTCTAATAATTATGTTGTTGAAGGCCCATATTTAGCAACTGAGCGTTTGATTAATGAAATAGAAATCGACATTCTTCCTTTAGGCAATTTACCTTGGAAAACTAAAATGGAGTCTAATAAAACTAGTTTGGCTCTGTGTCTTAAAAAGTAATAGGTAAAATTAATTATTCTTAAAATTGAAGAACGTGTTATAGATATAAATACGAAATTAGATTTTAAAATTGCCATATATTTAATTGAAAATAAAAAAGTGTCTTTGTGATAAAAAATAAAATAGTTTTAATTACAGGTGGGAATGGTCAGATAGGAGCAGAGTTGGCAAAAAAAATTATAGATTACAATGCCAAAGTTGTTGTGGTTGATAAGAACAAAAAACTAAATAACAGTTTAAAGAAATTCAAAAAGAATAAAAATTTCATGCACATAGTTGCTGATGTAAGTAAAATTAATGAAATAGATTTAAGTATTAAAAAGACCTATGATAAGTTTGGTAGACTTGATGCAATAGTTCATTCTGCATATCCAAAATCAGAAGCTTGGGGAACAAAATTTGAAAATTTGAAAAAGAAATATTTAAATGAAGATCTTAATAATCAATTAGGTGGAGCAATATTATTGTCTCAAAGAGCTCTTAGATTTTTTAAGTCTCAAGGTCATGGAAATTTAATTCACATTTCATCTATACAAGGAACAAGTGCGCCAAAATTTGAACATTATTCAGGAACTTCAATGGTTTCACCTATTGAATATAGTGCAATAAAAGCAGGAATAATAGCTATTACTAAATATCTTGCTAAGTATTGTAAGAATTCAAATATAAAAGTGAACTCTGTCAGTCCAGGAGGTATATTAGATAATCAACCAGCTAGTTTTTTAGAAAAATACAAAAAATCTTGCAATGATAAGGGTATGTTGGAAGTTAGTGATCTTGTTGAAACTATTATATTTTTAATCTCAGACCATTCAAGATATATTAATGGTCAAAATATAATTATTGATGATGGCTGGTCACTCTAGTTGATTTTAAAATAACTTAAAACAACTGTTAAAAATTTTATGAATACTTTTTTAAATCTAATAGGAAGAAAATCAGATTTATTTGATGATGATATCAAAAGAAATGAAAAAAAAATTAAAGAAATAATACAAAATTCATCATTTATTGTTATTGGTGGAGCTGGATCGATTGGTAGCGCAGTAGTAAAAGAAATTTTTAAAAGGGATCCAAAAAAACTTCATGTAGTTGATATAAATGAGAATAATTTAACTGAACTTGTTAGAGATATTAGAAGTCAGTTTGGATATATAAAGGGTGAATTTAGAACTTTTGCAATAGACGTTGGCTCAATAGAATATGATGCATTTATTCATTCAGATGGTAGTTATGATTTTGTGTTGAATCTATCAGCTCTTAAGCATGTTCGAAGTGAAAAAGATCCGTATACTTTAATGAGATTAATAAATGTTAATATATTTAATACTGACAAAACAATAAGACAATCCATTAAAAATAAAACAAAAAAATACTTTTGTGTAAGTACAGATAAAGCTACTAACCCAGTAAATCTGATGGGTGCAAGTAAACGTATAATGGAAATGTATTTAATGAGCAGATCTTCAAATATAGATGTATCAACAGCTAGATTTGCTAACGTAGCCTTCAGTGATGGTTCACTTTTACATGGTTTTGATAATCGAATAAAAAAAAGACAACCAATAGCTGCTCCAATTGATATAAAACGCTATTTTTTAACTCCACAAGAAAGTGGAGAGTTATGCTTATTAAGCTGCATTTTTGGGGATAATAGAGATATTTTTTTTCCTAAATTAAATAAATCAAAAAACCTTTTATCATTTTCTGATCTAGCAATTAAGTATCTCCAGGAGAGAGGTTATGAGGCTCATGTTTGCGAGTCAGAAGATGAGGCAAGAAAATTAATTAAAACTTTACCAGAAAATAAAAAATGGCCATGTTTATTTACTAAAAGTAATACTACTGGAGAAAAAGCAATTGAGGAATTTTTTACTAAAAATGAAATTGTTAATATGGATAGGTTTATAAATTTAGGAATTATAAAAAATAATCTTGAAGATCATCATAAGAAATTAAATGATTTTGAAGGTATTATAAATAAATTAAAATCTAATATGGCATGGGACAAAAAATCAATTGTTGATGAATTCAAGAAACTAATTCCTGATTTTAATTATAGTGATAATGAAAAATATCTTGATGGTAAAATGTAATGTTTAAAAACGTTATCAATTTAATCCAAGAAACTTACAAAACTAAAAATCATATTCCTTTACACGAGCCACAATTTATAGGAAATGAAAAAAAATATTTAAATGATTGTATTGACACAACATTTGTTTCATCTGTTGGAAATTATGTTGATAAGGCTGAAGAAAAATTGGCAAAATATACAGGTACAAAATATGCTGTAGCAACAACGAATGGAACTTCAGCTCTTCACATATCATTAATATTAGGAGGTGTAGAACAAAATAATGAAGTAATTACTCAGTCTCTAAATTTTGTTGCATCGTGCAACGCTATTAGTTACTGCAATGCAAAACCAATATTTATTGATGTTGATAAAGAAACTATGGGTTTATCACCCTCTGCGCTTAAACTTTTTTTAGAAAATAACACTACTATAATAAATAAACAGTGTATTAATAATAAAACTAATAAGGTGATTAAAGCATGTGTACCAATGCATTCTTATGGCCATCCTTGTAGAATAGATAAAATAAAAGAAATATGTAAACAACATTATATATTTTTAATTGAGGATGCTGCTGAGAGTTTAGGCAGTATTTATAAAGATAAACATACAGGCACTTTTGGAAAGTTAGGAGTTATCAGTTTTAATGGAAATAAAACTATTACAGCTGGTGGAGGGGGCTGCATAATTACTGATGATAAATTTCTCGCAAAAAGAGCAAAGCATCTAACCACTACCGCTAAAGTTCCTCATAAGTGGGATTTCAATCATGATATGATTGGTTATAATTATCGTATGCCCAATTTAAATGCTGCTTTATTATTGGCTCAGTTAGAAAAAATAAATGATTTCATTGATAATAAGCGAGATTTAGCGAATATTTATGAAACTTTTTTTAGTAGTATTGATATAAAATTTTTTAAAGAACCAAAGGATAGCAAATCGAATTATTGGCTTAATTCTATAATTTTTAAAAATAAACAACAAAGAGATCAATTTTTAGAAGAAACTAATTCTAACAAAGTTATGACTAGGCCAATTTGGACACTAATGAACAAGTTACCAATGTTTAAAGATGCTGAATGTGGTGAATTAACAAATTCTGAGTGGCTAGGTGAGCGAGTTGTAAATATACCAAGTAGTGTTCGGTTATGAATAAAATTATATTGATCGGTGGAGGGGGTCATTGTAAATCAGTTATTGATGTTATTGAGCAAGAAGCTAAGTTTGAAATTGCAGGCATAGTTGATAAGCCAGAACTTTTAGACTCTAAAATTCTAGGTTATTCAGTAATTGGTAATGATTTTGACCTAGAGGTTCTAGCCAAAAAATATAAGTATGCTTTAATAACAGTTGGTCAAATTAATTCAGTATTATCAAGGATTAAACTTTTTGATTTAGCAATTAAGGCTGGATTTTCATTACCACGAATTATTTCTCCAAATGCCCATGTGTCTAAGCATTCAAAAATAGGCAATGGAACCATTGTTATGCATAATGCAATTATTAACGCAAACGCATCCATTGGAGATAATTGCATTATAAATTCAAAAGCATTAGTTGAGCACGATTGTTCAATCGCAAACCATTGTCATATTTCTACAAATGCAATTATTAATGGTGGAGTTAAGATAGGAGCAAAATGCTTTATTGGTAGCAACGTTACAACAAAAGACAATATTACTATAAAGGAAAACAGTTTTATTAAAGCTGGAGGTTTAGTGAAATGAGCGTGTTTATTATTGCGGAAGCAGGCGTTAATCATAATGGTTCAATTGAACTAGCAAAGAAATTGATTGATGTAGCATCTGATGCAGGAGTAGATGCAATTAAATTTCAAACATTTAAAGCAAATAAACTCGCAACTAAAAACGCTAGTAAAGCAATGTATCAAAAAAATACTACAAATAAAAATGAAACCCAATTTGATATGTTAAAAAAACTAGAACTCAGTGCGGATTCTCATAAAGAACTTATTTCATATTGTAAAAGTAAAAAAATCACTTTTTTGTCATCTCCTTTTGATCACGAAAGCATAGAGCTACTAAAAGATCTAGATTTAGAAATTTTTAAAATTCCAAGTGGAGAGATTACGAATCTTCCATATCTTAGACACATAGGAAAATTAAATAAGAAAATTTTTCTTTCAACTGGAATGTCGACAATTGAGGAAATTAAAAATGCTTTAAGTGTTTTAATTAATTCAGGCACTAAAAAAGATAAAATTACAGTTTTACATGCTAATACACAGTATCCAACTCCAATGGAAGATGTCAATTTAAAAGCAATGGTAACAATTGGAAAAGAATTGAATGTAAATTTTGGATATAGTGATCATACTTTGGGCATTGAGACTGATATAGCCGCAGTTGCTATGGGTGCAAGTTGTATAGAAAAACACTTTACTTTAGATTGCAACATGGATGGGCCAGATCACAAAGCTAGTCTTGAACCAAATCAACTCAAGGCTATGGTAAAAGCTATAAGGAATATTGAAAAAGCTCTTGGAAGTAGTATTAAAAAACCATCTAAAAGTGAGATGCAAAATATCAAAATAGTTAGAAAATCGATAGTTGCAAAAACTAAAATAAAAAAAGGTGAAGTTTTGAATGAACAAAATCTATCAATTAAAAGACCAGGTGGAGGCATAAGTCCAATGAAATGGGATGATGTAGTTGGAACCAAATCAGTAAAAGATTATAATGAAGACGACCCGATATGATTAAGAGAAAAATATGTATAATTACGGGGTCTCGTGCGGAATACGGATTACTTTATTGGCTAATTAAAGAGATTGAGGCTGATAAAGATCTTGAGCTTCAACTTATAGTTACAGGAATGCATTTAAGTTCGGAGTTTGATTTCACTTACAAAGAAATAGAGAAAGAATTTAAAATTGATAAAAAAATTGACATGGAGTTATGCTTAGACACTAGCGAAGGTATTTCAAAATCAATGGGTATAGGCCAAACATCAATTTCACAAGCTTATAATGTATTAAAACCTGATATTATTGTGGTTTTAGGTGATAGATATGAAATTTTAAGTGCAGCTACTGCAGCGATGATTGCAAAAATACCAATTGCTCATATTCATGGTGGGGAAATTACAGAGGGTTCGTGGGACAATACGATACGACATTGTATAACTAAAATGAGTCATTTACATTTTACTGCTGCAGAGGAATATTACAAAAGAGTGATACAATTAGGCGAAGAACCTAGTAGAGTTTTTAATGTAGGAGGTTCTGGAATTGAAAATATCAAAAGACTTAATCTATTATCAAGAGAGGAGCTTGAAAAATCAATAAATTTTAAATTAAATACTAAGAATGTTTTAGTTGCTTTCCACCCTTCAACACTAGAGAATAACACATCAAAAAAACACTTTCTAGAGCTACTGAACTCAATTGATGAATTAGAAAACACTAATATTATTTTAACTAAATCAAATAGTGATACAGATGGGAGAATTATTAATCAATTGATTGATGAATATACAAGTAAAAATTCAAATAAATCAATAGGTATTACTTCTTTAGGCCAGTTGAATTATCTAAGTTGTTTGCAATATATAGATTTTATTATTGGAAATAGCTCAAGTGGATTACTTGAAGCTCCAAGTTTTAAAATTGGTACTATCAATATTGGCAATAGACAAAAAGGTAGAATTAAAGCCGAAAGTGTCATTGACTGTTTACCAATTAAAAAAGATATAAAAGAAGCAATTAAAAAAATCTACTCAAATGAATTTCAAAAAAAATTAAAAAATGTTAATAATCCATATGGAGATGGAGAAGATTATGCAAGTCAAAAAATTATTAAAGTTTTAAAAACTGTGCCAATAGATAATATTTTGAAAAAAGTTTTTTTTAATTTAAAGTTTTAAGAGCATTTATTAAAGAAAAGTGTAAATTCAACAATGATATTACAGATAGTATTAAAAAAGATAGTTTCAAAAAAAGGTAATGAATGAAAAAAGACTTTCAAAAAAATGATTTTTTTAACAATGATAATAATAAGTGGAAAGGAACACTCCTTTCATTGAATGCTACTATTGAAGACGTTTTAAAAAACCTGAATAAGACTGGGTTAAGAATTTCACTAATTATAAATGAAAAACAAGAATTTCAAGGAACTGTTACAGATGGAGATATTAGAAAAGCTTTAGTTGAGGGAGTAGATCAGAAAACTTCAATTCAAAAGATAATTAATAGGAACGCATTTATAGTCAGTCCTGAAATAAAGCCAGAAATTGTTTTGCAACTTATGATAAAAAATAAAGTTCAACAAATTCCTGTTGTTAATGAAGTCAAAAAAATTAGCGGACTTTATCTTTGGGACGAAGTTATTTCACAAAAGAAAATCACTAATACAATGGTTATTATGGCTGGTGGAAAGGGTACGAGGCTTGGTAAATATACTAAAAATTGTCCGAAGCCACTACTACCAGTTAATGGTAAGCCAATGCTTGAACAAATAATAGATCGAGCAAAATTACAAGGGTTTGAAAGGTTTATAATATCAATTAATTATCTCGGACAGATGATAGAAGATTATTTTGGTAATGGAGAAAAATGGAACGTTAAAATTGATTACATAAAAGAAGATCAGCCCCTCGGTACTGCAGGATCACTAAGTTTATTGTCTCCAAAGCCTGAGCATCCTTTTATAGTATCAAATTGTGATATAGTAACAGATATTAATTATGGTGAGTTATTAGATTTTCACTATGATCATAAGGCTGTCGCTACAATGGCAGTACGTATGCATGAATGGAAAAATCCTTATGGGGTTGTTGTAACAAAAGGCATTGACATTATTGATTTTGAAGAAAAACCAATTATACGAAGCAACATAAATGCTGGAGTATATGTTTTAGAACCATCAGTAATTGATGATATAGAAAAAGATAAAAATTTTGATATGCCAAATCTTTTTGAAAAACTAAAAAAAAAAAATCAAAAAACTATTGTGTATCCGGTGCATGAGCCGTGGTTGGATGTTGGTAGACCAGAAGATTATTATAAAGTAAAGTAAAACATATAATTTGATGATTGAAAGATTGTTAATAGTAGGTTACGGAAGTATAGGTAAAAGACATGCAAGATTAGCAAGAGATTTATTACCTAAAGCTAAAATTATTGTTTTAAGACATGAAAACTGTGAAGATTTAAAGAGTCAAAATGTAGATCATTGTGTTATTAATTTGAAAGATGCTATCAAATTAAAACCACAAATTGCAATAATAGCTAATCCAACTAGTCATCATATAGAAATTTCAAATGATTTGGCTGAGCAAGGGATACATTTATTAATAGAAAAACCAATATCAAATTCAAGTAAAGATGTTTCGAAATTAATTGATATATGTGAGTCAAAAAAAAATATTTTAATGGTTGGATATAATTTACGATACATGGAGTCTTTAATAAAATTTCGTGAAATTTTAAAAAATGAAACGATAGGTAAAATATTATCAGTTAGAAGTGAAGTTGGTTCATATTTACCTTCTTGGAGGCCTGAGTCAGATTATGATAAAAGTGTATCTGCAAGAAAAAACCTTGGAGGAGGTGTATTATTAGAATTAAGCCATGATATCGATTATCTAATTTGGTTATTTGGTAATGTAAAATGGGTGAATTCTAAAATTTTTACTCAAAGTGATCTTAAAATAGATACAGAAGATACTGCTTATATTACACTTGGTTTTTCAGGCATTAATAAAAAAAATGACATCATTGCTAGTCTAAATATGGATTTTATTCGTCATGACTCTACGAGGTATTGTAAAGTCATAGGCCAACTGGGAACATTATATTGGAATGCCATTGATGGCAGCATCAAATTGTATGAAAAAGATTCAGTGCAATGGAAAACAATATATGAAAAAAAAAATCAACGAGATAATACTTATATCTCTGAATTAAAACACTTTATAGATTGTGTCGAAAATAAAAAAAAACCACTCGTAGATGGAAAGGATGGGTTAAAGGTGATAAAAATAGTAGAGGCTATTCAAAAATCCTCAAATAACTCTTCTCTTGTATCCTTATTATAATTAAGATTAAATAAATGACCAATTTATTAATAATTTTTTAAAATGAATATCATTGCATTAATATGTGCTCGAAGTGGATCAAAAGGAATACCAGACAAAAATATTAAACTTCTTGATGGAAAACCTTTAATTACAAGATCTATAAATCAAGCAAAAGAACTTAAAGAGATTAATAGAATTATTGTCTCAACGGACTCTAAAGAGATTGCAAATATAGCTATTGATGCTGGTGCCGAAGTGCCATTCATGAGACCCATAGAACTTGCTCAAGACAATGTTCCCGAATGGTTAGTTTGGAGACATGCTTTAGAATGTATTAAAAGAGAAGGAAATGACTTTCCAGATATTTTGATTGTGATTCCAGTCACTGCACCTTTAAGAACTGTAGATGATTTAAAAAATTGTCTTAAAGAATATCAAAAAGGGGATGCAGATATCATAATTACAGTTACAGAATCAAATCGAAATCCCTATTTTAATATGGTAAAAATTAATGAAGAGGGTGTAGTCAGCCTTGTAATTCCTCCAGAAAAAAAAATAACTAGAAGACAAGAGGCACCAAATATCTATGACATGACTACTGTTGCTTATGTTGCAGCTCCAAAATTTATATTAGAGAAAGAAAATATATTTAGTGGTAAAGTACGTCATGTTCAAATTCCGATTGAACGTTCACTTGATATTGATACACCATACGATTTAAAGATCGCAGAACTATTATTAAATAAGAAATAAAATAAACTTAAATTTATATTTTTTTTTAATTAAAGAAATTATGATATAGATTATTTAAATTTTTACTCTTAAAATAATAAAAAAAACAAATTATATGAAACAAATCTTAGTTATACCTGCTAGAATGAAAGGCAAAAGATTGCCAGGCAAACCATTAATAAGTATACTTGGCAAACCCATGCTTCTTCGAGTTTGGGAACAATGCAAAAAAGTAATTGATAAAAAAGATATTTTTGTTGCTACTGAAGATAAAATTATAGAAAAATTTTGTCATAAATCTGGAATAAATGTTATTAACACAGGTGCTGCTCCTACAGCAATTTACAGAATTGGTTTGTTTGCTAAATTTATAAAAGCAAAAAACTATATTGTTGTAAATGGTGACGAACCATTAGCTAATATTAAAGATTTGAAAAAGTTAATTAACTATGGAAAAAAATACCCTAACAGAGTAGCCATTGGAGAGGGCCCATGCTCAAAATATAAATATACTGATAAAACAAAAGCAAAAGTAATTGTTTCTAAATCCGGCAATGTGCTTTACACTTCAAGATTAAGCTTGCCCTATAGTGGGAAAAATTACACAAATTACGCAAAAAGTGCGATTTGGTATTACTCTTTTAACAAAAAGGAGCTGGATCATTACATTAAAAATTATAATTATGTAAAAACAGATAAGCTGGAAGGTTTAGAGATTAATGGGATGATAGAATGTGATATTAAAGTTTATGCTATCAAAATGATTGGTGATAGTTGGGCTGTAGATACTAAAAAAGATGTTAGAATTGTTGAGAAAATTCTTAAAAAGAAGAACTTTTAAAATATTGTAATAAAAATATAATCATATAGATATTTATTTTTTAAATAATGAATTCAATAGAAAATAAAAATTTTAAATACTCTAAGATTAATGATCCTTTTAATTACGTCGTAATAGAAAATTTTTTAGATTTAGATTATTTAAAAATAGTAGATAATTATTTTGATAAAGTGCCTGATACACTTTACGTTCAAGAGTCTGTTCCTCAATCAGTTATGAATAAACTCGATATTTATAACCTAAAAGAAAATGATCAACTTGAAGTAAATTGTGTATCTGACTTTTCACCAGAAAATAAATCTATTGATAACGCCAAAGTAAAAAAAATTAAGTTAAAAAATAATCCAAATGGTCAGCAAGGAATAAACCGTTTATTTGTAGATGTTAATAACATTCATTTATTTCCCGAAATATTGCCACTTAAAAATAAGTTGGTCTCTAAAAGCTTCAGTCAGTTTCTTAGCAAGAAGTTGAATTATGATATAAGTAAAACAAGACTGAAAATAGAATTATTAAGAAATAGAAGAGGTCATTTCTTATTGCCACACCAAGATTGTATAGAAAAAGTTGTTTCTTTTTTAATCTATATAAATTTTAATAATCAGTCATTAGATGCAGGAACAGATATTTATTCAATTAAAAGTAAAGAATATCGAAAAGAGACTATGAAAAGAAATTTTGATGATTTTGATAAATTGAAAACTATCCCTTTCATTAACAATAGTTGTTTTGTGTTTGGTCAAACGAAAGATTCTTGGCACGGTCTAGATCCTGGTAAAGATTTTTCAGAAAGAAGAGTAATTCAATTAAATTGGGTTAATGAAGAATTTTCTTCATACCCTGATTGTTTTCCATTGGAAGTATAAGCATAAATAAAAATAATATATTTTAATTTAACAAATTTATTTTAAAAATAATAAATAATTAAAATCAAAAATAATGACATTTGAAAATAAAACAACTGATACACATTTACTAACTAAACAATTAAATTTTGCTAAAAAAATTGTAATAGTGGATGGCATGATCGGTGGAGGTAAGGCTCTTGTGTGCTCGATTATCTCAAGTTTACCAAATGTTGAAATATGGATTGACAAACCTCAGTTTGAACAAGCGTGCGCTTTACATCACCTAGATCATTTAAGTTTAGATGCTGCTAAAACTCTAATTAATAATTGGATAGAGGTGGATATAATGAACCAAAGTTTGAGCAGACACGTAAATTTCAAACCTTCAGATGCATCAAGTGTATTTCAAAATGCTAGACCATTAAAATATTTTAAAAGATTATTTAAATCTCCCTTAGAAGGAAAAAAAAGTGTGGAAGAAGAAAAGCCTATATTAAACTATAATACACATGTTATTACTAGTTATGCAAAGCCATTGTTTGAAGCTATAGGTGATCGTTTAGTTTGGGTTCGAGTTACCAGACATCCTATGTCAACTCTAATGCTTAGACATACTAAAAATTGGGCTGAACGTTATAAAAATGATGATCGACATGCAACTATTTTGTATAAAACTATGGATCGAAAATCTAATTTAACTTTTGTTCCATTCTATGCAAATAGTATTGAGAAAAATTATGTAGATGCGAGCCTGACTGATAAAGCAATTTTATTATTTGATCAATGGATAAGGGATAGTGATAATTTTATTGATAAAACTATAAAATCTACTGATGCGACTATTATCGAAGTACCATATGAAAAGTTTGTTTTTCAGCCAGAAATCTATATTAAAAAAATTGCTTTATTATTAGGAGTTACTCCAGATAATAAAACAAAAAAGATGATGCGTCGACAAGGAGTGCCTAGAAAAGTACTAACTGATGCTCCAAAAAATCAACATTATATAAACATGGGTTGGGAGCCGCCAAAAAAAAAATTTACTTTAGCCGAGTATTTTGCTGAAGGAAGAGCTTATGCAGCAGAAACTGCTAGCCCAGAAGCCCTTCACACACTTGATGAACTTGCCGAACTCTATGAAGCGAGACATGATATAAAAAAATGATCATTAAGAATTATTCAAAAAAATCTAAGAGATAATTTATATTTTAACTTAGATATACTAATAAATTTAAAAATGTTAAGAACTATAATAATTTTTATTAAAAAAATATCTTAAATAATGACTAAGAAAATATTTTGGTGCAATAATTGTTTGAATATGTCCACTAGACCAAGAATCACATTCGATCAAAGAGGATGGTGTAATGCGTGCCAATGGATGGAAGAAAAAAAAAAAATGGACTGGGGTGTTAGAAAAAAAGAACTACAAAATCTTTTAGACAATCATAGGTCAACAGATGGAAGCTACGATTGCTTGGTACCTGCAAGTGGAGGTAAAGATGGTTCGTATCTAGCTTATCAGTTAAAACATAAATATAAAATGAACCCTTTAGCAGTTACATCTAGACCACCCTTAAGTTTAGAACTGGGTGATAAAAATCTTGAGGCGTTTATTGGAAGTGGATATGAACATCTTCACGTTTCTGCAAATCTAGATGCTATGCAAAAACTAAATAAACTTGGCTTTATAGAAAAAGGATTCCCTTATTATGGTTGGCTAATTACTATAAAGACAATACCTTTAATTGTTGCTAATAAATTTAATATACCACTTATTTTTTGGGGTGAAGAGGGTGAAGTAGAATATGGAGGTTCTACTGAATTTAAAGATAAAGGTATATTTGATATTGAGTTTATAAAAAAAGTATATTTAGAGTCTGGATATGAGAAAGTATTAAAACAAATGAAATTTAATAAATCAGAATTGTACTGGTTTAACATGCCTACCCAGGAAAGTGTTGACTCAAAAAATATAAAAATGGCTAAGTGGAGTTATTTTGAACCATGGGATTCTTACCGTAACTATTTAGTAGCAAAAGAATATTGCGGATTGAAAGAATCTGGAAATAGTAACAGTGGTACATTTACTAACTTTGCGCAAAATGATCAGGCACTTTATTCTCTTCATGCCTATATGATGTATCTAAAATTTGGGTTTGGTAGAGCAACACAGGATGCTGGAATTGAGATAAGAAGGGGTTCTATGACTAGGGATCAAGCTGTTAATTTAGTTCAAATGTATGATAACGCGTATCCTAGTGAGTTTATAAATACTTATCTAGATTATTATAGTATGACCAAAGAAGAATTTGATGCAGTACTTGATAAATATGTAAATAAAAATTTATTTAATAAAGAAGAAGGTATTTGGCAACCTAAATTCAAGGTCGGAAAAGATTTTACTGAATGAATTTAGTGATCATAGACTATGGGATGGGCAATCTTAAATCATTAGGAAGTGCTTTAAAGTATTTAAATGTTGAAAACGTAGTCATCTCAAATGATCACAAAACTATCAAAGAAGCTGATAAATTACTTTTGCCAGGGGTTGGTTCTTTTGTTAGTGCTATGAATAAGATTAAAGATTTATCATTAGACAAAACATTAGATCAAGTTGTTCTTAAAGATAAAAAACCTATATTAGGTATATGTCTTGGTATGCAGTTACTTTGCAATTATAGCGAGGAAGATGGAGGTGCCCAAGGTCTTGGCTATGTTGATGCTGAATGCAGAAAATTTAATGAAGAAAATTTAAAAGTACCACATGTAGGTTTTAACCAAGTCATTTTAAATTCAAACACAAAACTTTATGATGGATTAAACAAAGAGAATGATTTTTATTTTGTTCATAGTTATAGATTGCAAAGTGATGAAAATATAAACCAATCTTATTGCAACTATAAAGAAGACTTCATAGCTTCTTTTGAACAAAGCAATATTATTGGTACGCAATTTCACCCAGAATTTAGCCAAACCAATGGTTTAAAAGTATTAAAAAATTTTATTGGAAAGTTTTAGTTGCTTAGAAAAAGAATAATATTTTCATTGATCTATGAAGGTGGGTTTTTTAACCAAAGTAGAAATTTTAGATTGCAAAAAGCTGGGAACTTAATTTGGCTTGAAAAAAACTATAATTTTAAGGAAATGGCTTTTTCTCTTGATGAGTTGATAGTTTTAAATGCTTCTAAAGATAAAAAAAAAATAGAAGAATTTGCTAAAACTTTAGAGAGAATTGTGGAAGATGTATTTATTCCTATAGCTGCAGGTGGTGGTATCACATCTATTGAAGATGCTAAATTATTATTTAATAGTGGAGCAGATAAATTAGTATTAAACTCATTATTAAATAATAACCAAGAAATTGTTAGACAAATTGTTAAACAATACGGTTCTCAAAGTGTAATAGCAAGCATAGATTATAAAACGATAGATGGAAATAACGTAATATTTATTAATGATGGTAAGGAAAGGGTAGATATGTCATTGAGACAATATATTGAACATGTTCAAAATTTAGGAGTGGGAGAGCTTTATTTAAATTCTATTGATAAAGATGGCACAGGTTTTGGATATGATTTTGACACCATTGATCAAGTTGCTAATAGTATAAAAATCCCGTTAATTATAGCTGGTGGTGCAGGGAATGAGAGTCACCTTATTGAAGGATTAAAAAGAGAAAAAGTTGATGCTGTGGCAACTGCAAATCTCTTTAATTTTGTCGGGAATGGGTTACCAAATGCAAGAAAAAAAATAATAGAGGAAAATTTAAACATAGCAAGATGGATATAAGATAATATTATCTTAGTGAGTTTGTAAAGCTACATACTAAATTATATGACTTTAAAAAATTCCAATAATAAATCTAAAAAGTTAATTATTTATTGTTCTGTTCCTATATTTGATACTTGGCCTAAAAAATGGAAGTTGGATGAATTTAAAAATTATGGTTTTGATATTGAAATATGGAGTACCGAGGAAATTTTTCATAAACTAGAAAATATTAAGGCTGCTGCTAGTGGCTCCAAAACATACTTATATAAAGAGCTAGATGTAATTAAAATTAAAAATTTTGTTGATTTAGAACAAAAAGTTGTCAGATTGGATTCTAAAGCTATAGTAGTGGTATTAACTTTAGGATCAATAAATAATAACGAAGTTGCTAATTCTGACTTAGAAATTTTTAATAAACATAAAATTCAATATGTTTTACATCATTTAATACCTCATCCCTATATTCCAAATTTATGGTCTAAATTAAAACTAAATTTAAAACTTTTGAAAATTCGTTTTCAAAACAATAAAAAGAAACCATCTTTAATAATTGGAACTGGTAGTGAAGGAAGAAAACAAGTATCAAAAATTTATAAAAAAAATTTTATTTATAAAAGCTTACCATCTTTCAATATACTCTGGCATAGAGAAGAGCCTATAATTAATGAAAAATATATTGCTTATGTTGATGGAGCGGTAAATTTATCCCCAGATGCAGCATTGTTTGGTTTAACTAATCCAAATCAAGATATAGAGGGATTTTATAAAAGAATAAATAATGTTTTCGAAAAAATAGAAAATTGGACAAATTTTAAAGTAATTATAGCAGCATCTGGGAAGTATGATTATGAAATCAATCCATTTAAAAATAGAGATATAATATATAAAAAAACAGCAAATCTAATTCAACATTCTAAAATCGTTTTAGGCCATAACTCTTCGGGTGTAGACCAGGCAATAGTAGATTATAAGCCGCTACTATTATTTAAAGATCATTGTTTTATTGATAACAAAAATAAAGAAATTCATAAGCTTGCAAGAGTTTATGGTCTAAATTCTATTTGGACCGACCAATTAACCAAGACTAATTTTGAAAAAAATATCAAAATTAACCCAGTTCGCAATAAAGAGATAATTAACAAATATTTTAAAGAGGATGGTATAAAAGGTAATTTTTTTGAAAATGCTGTTTCAGCGTTTCATGAAATATAAAAATACATTCTTAAATGATATCCAATTAATATATTTATACCTAGTTTATGTTGTTTTAAATATATTAATTGGTAAAAACTCAACAAAAGAAACAAAAACTATAGATAATGTTATTAAGTATTTGTATACCAAATTACAATAGAGGCAAATATTTAAATAATTGTTTAAATTCAATTTTATTAGCTAAGTCATTTTCATCGTTAAAATTTGAAATTTGTATTTCAGATAACGGATCAACAGAAGATATTTCGTCGATCGTTAATTATTATAAAAAAAAAAAATTAACAATAAATTATAAAAGAAGTTCAAAAAATTTAGGTTTTGGTGCAAATTTTCATAAAGTAATAAAAATGGCAAAAGGTGAATTTATATGGATTATTGGTAATGATGACTTATTATATTTACATGCATTAAAAAAATTAGAAAAATTATTTTTTAAACATAAGGATGTGGATTTTTTTTTCGTAAATTCGTCTAGTCTAAATTCAAAATTTGTTTTTAGTCATAAACAACCGTTTAATACTAAAAAAATTCCAAAAAGACTTGCAAGTTTTTCAAAAATAAAAAAAAATCAAAAAACTAAATTTTTTAATCTGATAAATCCCTCTGTTTCATGGGAATTTTTGCTTGCTATATTCTTAACTATTTATAGACGAAAAAAATTTATTAAAAGTTTCAATATGATTGACAAAAAAAAATTATATAATCGAGGAGTATGGTCTACAATTGATAATACAGCACCACATGTGAAGATGTTTTCTCATGCTTTTAGAAATTCTAAGAGCTATATTCAGGCGAAACCACTTTCTATCAACTTGTTTGGAGAGAAAGAATGGAATTATATTTACCCATTTATAATGATAATTAGGATTCCAGAAATATTGGATATTTATAGGAAAAATGGATTGTCATTTTTACAATATATAAGATGTAAA
>QCHA01000002.1 GCA_003279685.1 Pelagibacteraceae bacterium AG-390-L03
TGAGTCAGATATTAAAAATAACAAATTGCCTCAAGGTATTGCAATAGATGATGGTGTGGCAGTAGTTTTTGTTGACGGAAAACCAACTGAAGTTTATTCTTCAAGAAAAAATCACGCAGCTTATTTTTTAGATAAAAATAAAAAGATTAATCTGAAAGAATATATAAAGAATAAATGAAGAATATAACCACAAGTAAAAAAATTCATAGCTTAGATGATGCTAGAAATTTAGCAAAGAAAAGAATGCCAAAATTAATGTTTGATTTTGTAGATGGTGCTTCAGGTGATGAAAAACTTTGTGAAATTAACAGTACAGCCTTAGATCAAATTAGACTTGAACCAAAAGTTTTAAGAAATGTTGAAAATAGAAATTTGAAAAAAAAATTTTTAGATATTGAGTTTGATCAACCATTTGGTTTTTCACCAATGGGTATGTGTAACTTAACCTGGACTGGTGCCGATAAAATGTTAGCTAAAGAAAGTATTGCAAATAATGTACCTGCATGTGTATCCATGGCTTCGTCAACATCTTTAGAAAAAATGTATGAATTGTCTGAAGGTCGATCTTGGATTCAATTATATAATTTTCAAGAAGATTTTGTAATGGAGCTTTTACAAAGAGCAGAGCATACTGGTTATAAAGTGGCAATACTAACTGTGGATGTTCCAATTCAATTTAGAAGGGCTAAAGATAATAAAAATGGTTTTACTGTCCCTTTTAAAATAGGTCCTAAACAAATATTTGATTTTGCAACTCATCCTCATTGGTCTTTAACAACTTTACTAGGTGGTATTCCAAAACCAATGAACTATGAAACATCAAAGAGTGGTAATAAATTTGTAAGAAGTGAAAGCAGAGGAGCTACGGATTGGGGAACCCTCAAAAGGGTAAGGGATGCTTGGAAAGGAAAATTAATAATTAAAGGAGTAATGTCACCGGAGGATGCTTTAAAAATAAAGGATGAAGGGGTTGATGCTATACAAGTATCTAACCATGGTGGAAGACAATTAGATAGTGCTACAGCAGCAATCGAAGCATTACCATTGATAAGAAATGCATTGGGTAAAGAATTTCCTCTGCTATTTGATAGCGGTGTTAGAGGTGGAAGCGATATTATAAGAGCTTTAGCACTAGGTGCAAATTACGTAATGCTTGGAAGACCACTTATGTATGGTATTGGAGCTGATGGTGAAAAAGGTTTAAGAAGAATTTTAGATATTATTAAAGACGAATTAAGTACAGCACTAGGTTTAGTTGGTTTAACTGATATAAATGATGTGACGTCAGAAATAATTGCTAAAAAATTTATTGAAAATATGAAATACTAAAAAAATGTCAGAAAAAAAAATTAGAGGTGGATCGCTTATCGCTAGAGCATTAAAAGATAAAGGGATTCAACATGTTTTTACATTATCTGGTGGGTTTTGTAATCCTGCTTTAGAGGGGTTTATGGAGTGCCAAATGGAAGTAATCAATTGTCCTCATGAACAAGTAGCAGGTCACATAGCTGATGGACATACAAGAATTACAAGAAAACCAGCTGTTTGTCTTGTTGGTCCTGAAGGGTTTGCAAATGCTGTTCCTTCAATGATGGAGGCTTGGGGTGAACGATCACCTGTAATATTCATAACTGGTTCAAGCAGTTTAAAAAGACAAGGCTCAGGAGGATTTAAAGAAATTGATGATGTTGCAATTGCTGAACCTTTAACAAAATACAGTGCTAGTATAACTGATGGAACTAGAATTAGAGAATTTGTAGATAAGGCATATAAAATTGCAACAAATGGATATCCTGGTGCAGTACATTTAAGTATGCCTGTTGATATTATGTTTTCATCTTTTTCTGAAGACGCAGGACTTGAAGAAAGACCATTTTCACATCAAACAAAAACAATTGTAAAAGCTTGGCCTGACCCAGCACAAATGTCAGAAATATTAGAACTTGCAAGTAATTCAAAAAAACCAGTTTTAATTGGTGGTCATGGAGTTTGGTGGTCTAGATCTGAAAAAAAATTAGAAGAAGTTGGCAATAGTTTGAAAATTCCAATATTTAATATTCCTTATCACCAAAAATTACTTGGAGAAGAAACTAATGCTTATATGGGTTTAGCTGATATTCATCAATACCCTCCTTCAAAATTTGCATTACATGACTCTGATTTGGTAATGATGGTTGGAGCTAGATTGGATAATCAAATGAATTTTGGAAACCCACCACTTTTTCCTAAATCAACTAAACTTGTATGTATTAATGGATCTCATGAAGAAATAGAACTTAATAGAGCCGCAGATATAAATTTATTATGCGATCCTGGAGTTTTTTTTGACACATTAAATAAACTTAAATCAAATAATAAATGGAATTTAAGTAACGATTGGTTTGATCTTAACAAAACAAAAAAACAAGAATGGGTAGATAAGACATTAGAAGATTTAAGTAAAGAGACAAAAGAGGCTGAAGCCAACGGAGGTAAAATGCATCCACTTCAATTAGCTTTGGATGTACAAGATGTTATTGGTGAGAAAGATTGGTTGGTCATTGACGGAGGTAATACTCACTTCTGGTCTGAAATTGCAATAAATATTGCTGGATCAAAAGGAAAAAAAATAGGTGGAATTCTTCATCCTGGTACATTTAGTATGTTAGGTGTTGGTGTTCCATTTGCGCTTTCTGCGAAAAATATAAACCCTGAATCAAATGTTATCTTAATAAGTGGAGATGGAGCTTTTTTATCTGGAGGTTTATCTATAGAGGCTGCTTTTCAAGAGAACAAACCTATTGTAGTAGTAATTGATAATAATGGTGGATTAGATTGTATATCTCAACAACAAGAAAGATTATTTGAAAGTGGAAAACATTTTGCAACTGATTTTAGAGATATTCCTTTTCATAAAATTTTTGAAGGTTTTGGAGGTCATGGAGAGTTAGTTACAAAAAGAAAACAATTAGCCCCAGCATTAAAAAGAGCAATAAAGAGTGGAAAAACTGCATGTATCAACGTAAAGGCAAAAGGCGTTATAAGCCCAATAGTTGCTGCTGTTAGTGACAAAAGAGATAAGGCCTCAATAGAATAAATATATGGCAACTTTATCATCACACTTACTTAACTCAGTAGACGGAACTCATGCTAGTGGAGTTAAAGTAATTATTAATCAAATTAATTCCCTAGGTGTTAAAAAGATATTTTTTGAAACTGAAACAGATGATGGTGGCAGAATTCTAAAAGATTTCGAACTTTCAAATGATGACTGTGAATGTGATTATGAAATGGTTTGTAAAACAGCAGATTATTTTTCTAAAAAAAAAAATAATTTCTGAAATAATAATAAAATTTAGAATGGAAGATCCTAAAAAAAAATATCACTTACCAATAATTATATCACCAAACGGTTATTCGATTTGGTGGTCTCAATAATTATTAAATAATTAAATTTTTTATGACCAAAAATATAAAATTAAATATGTCTAGAAGAATAAGAAGAACTCCTTACACTAATAGAGTGGAAGAACATGGTGTCTCAGATTTTACAGTAGTAAATCACATGCTTTTACCAAAAGGTTTCAAAAATACAGTTGAGGAGGATTACTGGCACTTAAGTAAAGAGGTTCAAATTTGGGATGTCTCTTGTCAAAGACAAGTACAGATAAGTGGCCCTGATGCTGCTTCGTTGATACAAAAATTAACTCCTCGTTCGATAAAAACTATGGAGACAGGGAAATGTTTTTATATACCGATGCTAAATGAAAAAGCTGGAATGATAAATGACCCGGTCTTACTTAAATTAGATGACGATATGTTTTGGATCTCAATAGCAGACTCTGATATTTTACTATGGGCAAAAGGTTATGCTTTGGGATTAAACTTAGATGTAAATATTGACGAACCTGATGTTTATCCTTTGGCAGTTCAAGGACCAAAATCAGAAGAGCTGTTAGTTTCTATATTTGGTGAAGAAATAAAAAAAATTAAGTTTTTTAACTTTAGAGTAGTTGATTTTGAAGGAACTAAACAAGTTATTGCAAGATCAGGATACAGTAAACAAGATGGTTTTGAAATTTATTTCAAAGTACATGAAAAATATTTTGATAAAATTGAAATGGGTGAAAAACTTTGGGATACAATTTGGGAAGCTGGTAAAAAATTTAATATTTTACCAGGTTGCCCTAATCTAATTGATAGAATTGAAGGTGGACTTATGTCTTATGGGAATGATTTTACAAGAGAGAATAATCCTTTTGAGTGCAATCTAGAAAAATATTGCAAAGATGATGTGTCACATGATTTTATTGGAAAACAAGCCTTAACAAAAATCAAAAATGAAGGCATTAAACAAAAAATGATGGGAATTATTTTTGATGGCGATCCATGTCCAGCAACCGGACAACCATTAAAAGTACTCTCAAAAGATAATAAAAAAATTGGACAGATAACGTCAGGAATTTTCTCTCCTAGAATTAAAAAAAATATTGGTTTATCAATGATTTTGAAAGAATACTGGAATGTTGGAGAAAATGTATTTGTCCAAACTCTTGATGGGGGGAAAAGAAATGGGACGATAACATCTTTGCCATTTCCAGATTAAATAGCTATATATTCCATATGTTTAAAGCAGTTATAGCAGGTTATTCAAGATCACCATTTACAATGGCGAGAAAAGGAGAATTAATTGACGTCAAGCCAGTTAATCTGCTTGCTGAAGTTATAAACAATCTTGTTTCAAAAACTAAAATTAATAAAAGCGATATAGAGGACGTTGTAATTGGATGTGCATTTCAAACTGGAGAACAGTGTTTTAATATTGGTAAATTAGTAACTTTTTTAACCAACATGGATATCAAGACTTCTGGAATGACAATAGATAGATGGTGTGGATCATCAATGGAAGCTATTCATATTGCGGCAGGAAAAATAGCAATGGGGTCTGGAAAAGTTTTTATTTGTGGTGGCGTTGAAAGTATGACTAGAGTAACTACTGGTTTTGACCCAATGCCATATCCATATACTGAAACTGAAAATCCAAATGTTTATTTTACAATGGGTACTACTGCAGAAAATGTAGCTAAACAATACTCTATATCAAGAACTGAACAACAGGAATTTGCAATATCAAGTCATAAGAAAGCATTTGAAGCTCAATCAAAAGGTAATTTTAATAATGAAATTGTCTCAATTGGAAATTGTTCTCAAGATAGCAATATAAGACCTAATAGCAATCAAGAGAAATTAAATAGTTTAAAATTAGCATTTGATCAAAATGGGACTGTAACTGCTGCAACATCATCACCTCTTACAGATGGTGCTGCTGCTACTTTAATTTGTGAAGAACAATATGCAAAAGATAATAACCTAGAAATTTTAGCTAAAATTGTATCTACTGCAGTTCAGGGATGTAAAGCTAACACAATGGGGTTAGGACCAATTGGTGCTTCACAAAAAGCATTGGAAAGAGCTAAATTATCAATGAAAGATATTGATATTGTAGAGCTAAATGAAGCATTTGCATCTCAATCATTAGCTTGCATTAAAGATTTACAAATAGATCCTAACAAAGTTAACATAGATGGTGGTGCCTTAGCATTAGGTCATCCACTTGGAGCTACAGGTGCAAGAATTACTGGAAAAGCAGCTCAATTATTAAGAAGAGAAAATAAAAAGTACGCGTTAGCTACTCAATGTATTGGCCTTGGAATGGGTATTGCAACAATTGTTGAATCTGTCGAATAAATTTTCATATGCAACAATTACCTTTCGATAAAAGATCTGGAAAAATTTGGTTTAATAACGAATTATGTGAGTGGCAAGATGCTAGGGTTCATATAATCAGTCATGGAATGCATTATGCTAGCTTAGTTTTTGAAGGTTTAAGAGTATACAATACAAAAATTTTTAAATTAGAGGAACACACAGATAGACTTTTCAATTCTGCAAAAATTTTAGATATGAAAATTCCTTATTCATATAATGAGATAATAGAAGCTACAAAAAAACTTGTCTCTGATCAAAATATTCAAAATGGATATATACGCCCATTTGTTTGGAGAGGTAGTGAAATGATGGGTGTTTCAGCTCAAAATACAAAGATAAATGTAGCTATAGCGATATGGGATTGGCCAACATACTTTGATCCAAGTTTAAAATTAAAAGGTATTAAGTTGAATATTTCGAAATGGCAAAGACCACCTCAAAATTCATCGCCCTGGGAAAGTAAGGCTGCTGGTTTGTATATGATCTGTACACTTTCAAAACATCAAGCAGAAAAAGAGGGATATACAGATTCTCTAATGTTAGATCATGAAGGCAATATTGCAGAAGCTACAAGTGCCAATATCTTTTTTAAAGATGAAAAAGATGAATTGCACACTCCAATTCCAGACTCTTTTTTAGATGGTATAACTAGAAAAACGGTTATAGATCTTGCAAAGTCAAAAAATATCAAGATACACGAGAGAAAGATATCTCCTGATGAATTATCTAATTTTAAGGGTTGTTTTATAACAGGTACTGCTGCAGAGATAACTCCTGTAGGAAATATTGCAGCTAATAATTTTGAAGTATGTGATTTAATTAAAGATTTATCTACTAGTTATGAAAAACTAGTTGGAAAAAATTAAAATTACGTATTTATTCCTCTTAACCTTTCAGATCTTCTTCTTAAAAGTTCTGCACTAACTAAAATTAAAGTCGACATTACAATCAAACAAGTTGCAACAGCCATTATAGTTGGACTTAATTGTTCTCTTAAACCTACCCACATTTGAATTGGAATAGTTGTGTTTTCAAGACCTGCTAAAAATAATACCACTACAACTTCATCAAAAGAAGTTACGAAAGCAAATAATGCTCCAGAGATAACACCAGGCATAATTAAAGGTAAAGTTATTTTCATAAAAGTATTCACTGGATTACTTCCTAAACTTGCTGCCGCTCTAGTAACACTATGATCAAAGCCTGTTAAGGTTGCTGTGACAGTAATTACTACAAATGGAGTTCCTAAGATTATGTGAGATAATATAATTCCTGTATGTGTTGCAGCCAAACCAACTTTGGCCATAAAGAAAAATATTGCAGTTCCAGAAATAATTAACGGAACAATCATTGGTGAAATTAATAATGCCATAAATGCAGCTTTATAAGGCATATGTCTACTGCTCAAACCTAACGCAGCAACAGTTCCAAGAATTGTTGATCCAATAGTTGCAAAGAAGGCAATAACTAAACTATTTTT
The DNA here is from genome assembly GCA_003279685.1 of Pelagibacteraceae bacterium AG-390-L03. Classification (GTDB taxonomy): domain Bacteria; phylum Pseudomonadota; class Alphaproteobacteria; order Pelagibacterales; family Pelagibacteraceae; genus Pelagibacter. The sequence continues at coordinate 7,229 of QCHA01000002.1, forward strand.
AGTAGCTAACCCCCAGGGGTTTTTAGTTCCATAAATCATATCCTCGTACCATCTTAAAGAAAACCCTTCTGGATCTAACGCCAACATCTTTGCTGAAAAGTGAATGTATTGTTCAGCATTAAATGAAAGAGGCAAAATTACAAATAAAGGTGCAATCAAAAAGAAAAATACTAATCCACAAAAAGTTAAATATGTGTAGTGCCATATTCTATAATTTAAAGGAGTGTGATTTGGTAATGCCATAATTTATTATCCTAATTTAATATTATCTATTCCAACAAGCTTATTATAAACCCAATAAATTGCTAAAACTCCAACTAACAACATTGTTCCAAGAGCAGAAGCAAAAGCCCAATCTAACGAACTTTTCATATGATAAGCAATTGTATTACTAATCAAGGATCCACTTGCTCCACCTACTAATGCGGGAGTAATGTAATAACCAATAGCTAAAATAAATACCAATAAACATCCAGCACCAATTCCAGGAATTGTTAAAGGAAAGTAAATTTTTACAAATGATACAAGTGGTGTACCACCTAAAGATTTACCAGCTCTCATTAAACTTGGAGATATAGTTTTCATTACGCTGTAAAGCGGCAAAACCATAAAAGGTAACAATATTTGTGTCATTGCAACAAATGTTCCAATAACATTATACATTAGCTCAGGCCTATTATCATCGGCAGCCAAACCAATCCAAACAATTAAATCATTAATTGGTCCTTGCTGTTGAAGTAAAACCATCCAGCTGGAAGTTCTAACCAAAAGTGAAGTCCAGAAAGGAAGTAAAACACAAATCATTAATAAATTGCTATATTTCATTGGTAATGTTGCCAACAAATGAGATATTGGATAAGCAAGAACAAAGCAAAAAATAGTAACCCAGAAAGCTACGTTTAAAGTTCTCAACCATAAAATTTTGTGGATTCTTCTATCTTCTTCTACTTGAATTATATTTCTATCCTGGTCAAACTTTCTGTCCATACCCTTAAGGTATTTAGCATACGACCAATTAGGTGCTGTATTTTTTAAAGCAACTAAATACTCATTTTTTCCCCATCGTTTATGAACTTTTATAAACTGTTTTTTGTAGTTACCTTCTTCAAATTTGTTAATCTTTCTTACTGTTTTTTTAATTAAGCTACTAAATCCAGATTTTTCATAATTTAATCTGGCTATAATTTTGCCATAGGTCTTATTTTTTTTTAAGTATGTTAAATCATCATAAAGACCTTTATAAACTTCCTCATCAGGTAAATCTTTTCCATCCCAATTTTCCATTGCATTAAAGGTTTTTGGCAACATTTTAGTGATCATTCGATCATCAACACTTCTAAAAAGCATATCTCCAATTGGAAATACGTAAATAATTAAAATAAATAAAAAAAGAGGAGCCACTAGTAAGACTGCTTTTAATTTATTTTTTCTCTCTGCCTTTTTAAGACTTTCCTCTAAAGGTATTCCGTCAGATGATAAAATTTGTTCTTGGCTCATAATAAAAAAGGGCAGTTATAAATAACTGCCCTTTCAATATAGTATAAAAAACTATTCTATAAAACTAAATTATAGACCAGCTTTCATAGCTTCCCATTTTTCACCGATTTCATCTTGGTTATCTGCCCAGAAATCAGGGTTCATAAGGATGTATTTTTTTGTGTTAGCAGGTGCTGTTGGCATATGTGGTACCATGTTAGTTTTACCATCTTTAAACCAAGGCTCTCCAGCTTCCATAATAGCAATTGAAGATTTTCTCCAAGGCGCATAGGCAATATACTTTGCACTTCCAGCTAACATTTCAGTACTTGTCATTTCTCTAAGCACTTTCATAGCTGAACCATCAGCATAACCTGGACCATCTTTAACTAATGCAAAGTATTCATAGTCAAGAATTTGTCCATCCCATACTTGTACAAGTGGAGTTCCTTCCATTTGTGCATTGAAGAATCTACCATTCCAACCAGTAGCCATTACTACTTCACCATTAGCTAGAAGTTCTGGTGGTTGAGCTCCAGCATTCCAGAATACACATCCACCATTTGGATCTGTACAAAGTGCTTTAAGTTTATCCATAGCTCTATCAATACCGCCATCTGCTTCAAGTTTTCTGTAAGTTAAATCAGAACCTTTACCAGGGTTTACACCGTCTGCAGTGATAGCAATTTCTAAGTTAGACATTGCACCTTTGTAGATAGCTCTTTTACCAGGAAACTTTTTAGTATTAAAAAAGTCTTTCAACGTGCTTGGTTTTTTATCACCGATAGTTGCATCATTGTAAGCATAGTTCCAAGAGTACAAAATGTTTCCAACTGCACATTTAGAAGGCATACCTGTAAAGAAATCTTGACTTGCAGGTGTTCCATCTGGAGCAGGTGCAAAATCTTTGTCAAAATCGAATTCATGGAAAATACCTTCGTCACATCCAATGATTGTGTCTTTTGCGTACACGTCAATGATGTCCCAAGTTATTGCTCCAGCTTCTTTTTGCGCTTTAATTTCTGATAATCCACCAGTGTAGTCTACCCAGTTTACAGGTATTCCAAGTTTCGCTGCTGTAGGATCACCGTAACCCAATTTTTGTGACTCTGTGTAAGCTCCACCCCAAGACACTACAGTTACTGCAAATGCTGAAGTTGTTACAGAAAGTACAAAAGAAAGAGCAAGTAATAATTTACTTAATTTTTTCATTTATTCTCCTATTTAACGTTAACGTTTAGTTTTTATAAAGTGAAAGTAAAACAATATAGATTAGCTTAGTCAACAGCTGATTAAGGTTAATTTGTCTTAATATTTTATGAAAATTTTTTTGTTTATTTTGGGTCTAAAGCTCTACAGTCTACGCTATTCCAGCCAATATTTATCTCTCGACCTTCTTTAATATCTATTCTATTTGAGCTATTTGGAACTTTAAGAATAAACTGATTGTTACCTAATAGATCCAACCTTAACCTTGTATGGTCTCCATGGTAAATAACTTCCTCGATTTTACCTTTATGATTGTTGTCCATTGCTGTCTCAGGATCAATAATTGCCCTTTCAGGTCTTAATGAAACCGTAGTTTTTTCTCCTTTAGCTTTTGCTACTATAGGATTTGCTAAAATTTCTGTTCCAGAATTTAATTTTACCTTACATTGATCTCCAGAAGAATCGATAACCTCACCAGCGAAAGTATTATTTTCACCAATAAATTCTGCAACAAATGAATTTACTGGTCTTTCATATAATTCATCTGGACTAGAAAGTTGTTGAACTTTACCATCATTAAACACTGCAATTCTGTTCGACATTGTTAAGGCTTCAGTCTGATCATGAGTTACATAAACTACTGTTACTCCAATACTCTCATGAATATGTTTAATTTCATATTGCATACTTTCTCTTAAATTTTTATCTAAAGCTCCAAGAGGTTCATCCATTAAAACTAGTTTAGGATCAAACACTAATGATCTTGCAACCGCTACCCTTTGTTGTTGTCCGCCTGATAACTGCATAGGCATTCTAGACTCAAAGCCTTGAAGAGATACCATTGATAATGCTTTATCAACTTTTTTATCTGCTTCATCTTTAGGAATTTTTCTAACTCTTAAAGGAAAAGCTAAGTTTTCATAAACAGTCATATGGGGAAACAAAGCATAATTTTGAAACACCATTCCAATTCCTCTTTTGTGTGGAGGAATGTCAGAGATAACTTTGTTATCTAAATAAATTTGTCCATTTGTTGGAGTTTCAAATCCGGCTAACATCATCAAACAAGTTGTCTTACCAGAACCAGAGGGTCCAAGCATTGTAACAAACTCACCTTCAGCAATATCTAGATCTAAACCTTTTACAACGAGTTGCTTACCGTCGTAACTTTTATCTACATTCTCGAATCTTACGAAGTGATCATTGGCCATGCTACTTTAAAACATTTGTTAGATTGATAATCAAGTAATTTATTTGATATGTAATTCTTTGCTCATATTACAAAATAATTCACTGCCAGTTTCAGTTACTCTAATAGCTTCAGACGCTTCAACACCCCAATCACCAAATTGCATCACTGCAATCATGTGAAAACAAACATTGGGCTCCAATACTGTCATATCCCCTTTATATATATTAAGTGTATGTTCTCCCCAGTCAGGTGGGTAACCAATTCCAATTGAATAACCAGTTCTGGATTTTTTATCGATACCGTATTTATCTAATATCTTCCAAAAAGCTTGGGCAACATCATCTGCTGTATTTCCAGGTTTTACAGCATTAATACCAGTTTCTAGAGCTTCTATGGTTTTCTTCATTGTATCAATTTTTAACTGATCAGGATTACCTAATAATACCGTCCTCGCCATTGGTGCATGATATCTTTTATAAACTCCAGATAATTCAATAATAGTAGCCTCTCCTTCTACAAATTTATCTTGTGTAGCGGTTAAATGTGAGGCTGAAGTCCCTTTTCCTGTTGGAAGTAAAGTTGCAATGCTAGCATATTCGCCACCAAACTCCTCCGTTCCATAAAAAAGTGTTTTTTGAATTTCTCCAACTGCATCACACTGCCTAACACCTGGGTTAATTACTTCCATTGCAGTTTTCATTCCTTTTTCTGAAATTAAAGCTGCTGACTTCATGTACCCTATTTCAGCATCCGATTTAACTAATCTTGCCCAATTAACTAATCTGTCACTATCAATTATTTTAGCATTTGGAAGACCTTGCTTAATTTTTTCATGACAAAACGCAGTATAATAGTGCGCATCCATTTCTACACCAACACAAAGCTTGTCCCATTTTTTTTCTTTAATTACTTGAACCAAATAATCATAAGGGTGTTTAGGCCAAGTATGAATATAATTTTCATCATAAACAATAATATTTTCATCTTTTAAATATGTTCTAATATAAGCACCACCTGCATCTTGAGCTCTTACAAAGCACAAAGGTTCTTCAGCATTCACATGAACTATAGCACATTGAGCATAATAAAAAGACCAAGCATCATATCCTGTCAAATAATTTAAATTATTTGTATCGTGTGAAATTAATAATTCAATGCCTTTTTCTTGCATCATTTTTTGAACTTTTTTTAATCTTCTTTGATATTCTTCTTTTGTAAAATCCATGAAATTAATTTTTAAATAATTTTCCGAAACCTTGTATTGAATTATTTTTATTTATTTTTACAAGAGTATCCCAAATTAGTGCCTGATTGCTAGATAAAACGGTTGTGTTTAATTTTTTTTCTAATTTGTCGATTATTGGTAGTACTGGTAAAGCAGTACAAGAAACAAAGAGTGCCTCTGCCCCATTTAAATCAGTTTCAGATAAAACATTATACAAATAATTCTGATCAACTTTTCCAATATCGTAATCGGCTTCTATATCAAAATAAGAATTTGAGGTGATTTCAAAACCTTCTTTTTTAAAGTAGTCTAAAACTTCATCATTAAGTTTTTTGCTATAAGGCGTAAAGAGACTTATTTTGGTTATATTCAATTTTTTTAAGGCTTTGATTGCAGCAGTACTAGGAGTTGTTACTTCTGCCATTGGTTTTGCAGCTTTTACCTTTTTTTCAATAGACTCATAGCCTACAGCTATAGTTCCAGATGTACAACCATAGACAACACAATCAATATCCTGATCAGGTAATATGTCTTTTGTTACCTCGGTAACCTTATTTGACATTTTTATCAAATTTTCTTTTGTCAGTGGATTATAGCATTCGATACGATTTACAAAAAAATCAACTTCTCTATCTTTAATTACGTTTATGAAATCTCTTTCAATCATAAAATCACTAGCAAGGGCAATAAGTCCAATCCTTGGATTTGATTTGGTAATGTATTTAGGATCTATTTTTGTTGAATTCATATTTTAAAAAGGTGAATATATCATAAGTTCTTTAATAATCATTAGTATTAAAAACAGTGACATGAATTTAAAAGATACTTTTATTGCATCGTTAGTGCCTATATTTTTAGGCTTTGGTTTTGTCATAGCTAAACCAGCTTTTGAGTCTTTCCCTCCTATTCTTTTAATGGGTATAAGATTTATGTTTGCTGCATCATTATTAATTTGGTGGTTTCCAATTCCAAAAGGATATTTAAAAAAGATATTTGCTGCCTCATTGGTAGCTAATACCTTGCAATATAGCATTACTTATTCAGGATTAGATTTAATTGATGCATCAGCAGCTGTTCTACTTGTTCAAACAGAAGTTCCGTTTGGAGTTATTTTTGCCTATTTCATTCTTAAAGAAAAACCAACTATTAGAGCTTTAATAGGAATAACTATCGCCTTTGTTGGTGTTTATATTTTAACAGGATCTCCTAACTTAGATGGAAAATTTATTGGAATTGGTCTTACAATTTTAGGATCTGCTGTATGGGCTCTTGGACAAGTTATGGTTAAACCTTTAAGCAAAGAAATAAATCCATTAGCTTTAGTTGCTTGGTTGGCATTATTCTCTGGACCAATTTTAGTAATACTTTCTGCAATTATTGACGGTAATACAATTAATTATTTAACAAATGCCAAAGTTGATCACTGGATCATTGCGATTTATATTGGATTCATCATGCAGCCAATTACTTATGGTTGTTTCTATTATGTATTAAAAAACAATCCACTATATAAAGTGCTTCCTATTGTTACTATGGGTATACCCCCAACAGGTTTACTAGCTGCTATTTTTCTTTTAGGAGAAAAACCAACTCCAGAATTATTTATAGGCGGTGCAATAATAATAGTTGGTGTAATTTTAATTGTATTTACAAAAAACAAAAAAGATGAGGTAACAAAATGAAAATAGGATTTATTGGTCTAGGTAATGTAGGAGGTAAACTTGCTGGCAGCTTATTGAGAAATAACTTTGATCTTACAGTAAGAGATTTAGATCAAAGGTTAACAGATCCTTTTAAAGACTTAGGTGCTAAAGTTGCAAAATCTCCAAAAGAATTAGCAGAACAAACTGATTTAATAATTACTTCTCTTCCTTCCCCTGAGGTATCTGCCCAAGTAATGGAGGCAAATGATGGAATTATAAATGGTCTATCGGAAAATAAAATTTGGTTAGAAATGAGTACCACAGACGAAAATGAAGTTAAAAGACTTGGGGAAAAAGTAATTGCCAAAAAAAGTATACCAATGGATGGGCCTGTGAGCGGCGGATGTCATAGAGCGGCAACAGGCAATATTGCTATATTTGTTGGTGGAGAAAGAAAAGCATTTGAAAAAATTTTACCTGCATTAACTGTTATGGGTAGAAAAGTATTGCATACTGGTGAGCTTGGTTCTGCAAGTGTGTTAAAAGTGATTACAAATTATTTAGCATCTGTTCATTTAGTAGCTCTTGGTGAAGCTTGGACAGTTGCTAAAAAATCAAATTTAGATCTTGCTAAAGCTTACAAAGGAATTGCTATTTCTTCAGGTAACTCATTTGTTCATGAAACTGAAAGTCAGGTTATATTAAATGGGTCTTACAACATAAATTTTACAATGGATTTAGTTTTAAAAGATACAGGTCTGTTTGACAACCTAGCCAAAAAACTAAATGCTCCTTTGGAAATTTCTCCACAAATAGTTGAAATATTTAAAGATGGTCAAAAAAAATATGGATCCAGAGCCTGGTCATCAATGATTGTAAAAAGGATGGAGGATATAAATAATATTAATTTTAGAGCTAATGGTTTTCCTGATGAACTAATTGATAATGAGCCAGAGGAAAAAGGATATGAAATTTAATAAATGTGTTAAGATAGAAAATGTTAGATAAAAGAAAATTTTATATTAATGGTCAGTGGGTTGATCCAATTAAAAAAAATGATTTAGAAGTAATCAATCCATGTAATGAAGATCCTTTTGCTGTTATTTCTTTAGGTTCAAAAGAAGATACAGATTTAGCTGTAAAATCAGCAAAAATTGCTTTTGAAACCTGGAAAGAGACAAGCAAGGAAGAAAAGCTAAATTTACTAAATAAATTATTATTAGTTTATAAAAAAAGATTTGATGAAATGGCTGAAGCTATTTCCTTGGAAATGGGTGCACCTATGGATTGGGCAGCAGACGTACAAACAGCTTCTGGTAGGGATCATTTAGAAGATTTTATTTTGAGATTAAAAAATTTTCAATTCGATGAACACTTTGATGATAAATCAAATAATCATATCTACTATGACCCAATTGGAGTTTGTGGATTAATCACTCCATGGAATTGGCCTATTAATCAAATAGCACTTAAAGTAGTGCCAGCGATTGCAACAGGCTGCACCATGATTTTGAAACCTTCAGAAATTGCTCCTATTTCAGGTATGTTGTTTACTGAAATGATTGACGAAGTAGGATTTCCAAAAGGTGTCTTTAATTTAGTAAACGGAGATGGAGTTGGTGTTGGATCTCAAATTTCAAGTCATCCTGATATTGATATGGTTTCTTTTACAGGTTCCACAAGAGCTGGAAGATTAATTTCAAAAAACGCTGCTGATACAATTAAAAGAGTGTGTCTTGAGCTAGGTGGCAAAGGTGGAAATATTGTTTTTGCTGATAGCTATAAAGATGCGGTGAGAGATGGTATTAGGAATGTGATGAGCAACTCAGGTCAATCATGTGACGCTCCAACAAGAATGTTGGTTGAAAAATCTATTTATAAAAGAGCTGTTCAAGATGCAGTAGATGAGGCAAATAAAATTCAAGTTGATCAAGCTTCAAAAAAAGGTGATCACATTGGTCCAGTTATTTCAAAAACTCAATATGATAAAATCATAAGTTTAATTGAAAGTGGAATTTCTGAAGGAGCAACACTAGCAGCAGGTGGGCCTGAACTGCCTAATGGTTTAAACAAAGGTTATTTTATTAAACCAACAATATTCACAGATGTTAGTAATGATATGAGAATAGCTAAAGAAGAAATTTTTGGACCTGTTTTATCAATTATTCCATTTGATACAGAAGATGAGGCGATAAAAATAGTTAATGATACCTCTTATGGTTTAGGAAACTATTTACAAACAGAAGATAAAGTAAAAGCTCACCGAGTTGCGAAAAAGTTGAGATCGGGATGTGTTTATATAAATGGAAAAACAGCAGATGCCGGAACTCCATTTGGTGGATATAGACAATCTGGAAACGGTCGCGAAGGTGGAGTATGGGGTCTTGAGGAATATCTTGAAGTAAAAACTGTTACAGGCTGGAAGTAATTAATGATTGGCTTTGTAATGGTTGGTACTAACAATCTAGATAAGGCAACTAATTTTTATGACATCTTACTTGATGCAATTGAATTAAAAAGAGTTGTCAGCAATGAAAAATATATAGGCTATGCTTCAAAAGAAAAGCTTGATGAAGTTGAATTCTATGTAACTAATCCAGTGAATAAAGATAGAGCAACTTTTGGAAATGGAACACAAATATCTTTTTTAGTTAACTCAAAAGATTTAGTGAATAATTTTTATAATACTGGAATAAAACTGGGTGGAAAAGATGAGGGAGCTCCAGGAATAAGATCAGGTGATTATTATTGTTATTTGCGAGATCTTGATGGTAATAAAATTTGTGCATTTGCTAAAATACTTTATTAATATTTTTAAATTCCAACATATTTTCAAATGTCGACATTTCAGGTTTATATAAAACAATTTTAGGAAATTTTTTATCAAATTCTTTAAATAGATCTTTGTTAAACTCCAACAAATTTTTAATTTCCTCTTCTGTAAGCTCTCTTAAAATATATGCTAACGTGATATGGAATGTGTATCTTAAATGATTTTCAAATTTAATTTTTAATAATTTACTTAAGTCATCTCTACAGTCTCTTAGAATTTTTTCATCTTTATTAGAAAAAGGTTCTAAGATAGCGCTATAACCTCCATAAAACATTTTAAGTTTAAGATTAAATTCTTTTGGAAAAATATAGTTCTGAATTCTTTTATTCAATTCAATAGCTATATCTTTATAATCCATATCATGACCTATATCTGATGGCCAATAATTGGTATTTTTTGTATTTAAATTACAACAATCAAATAATGTCATATGAAAACTAGATGGAGGTAAATAGAAATAAGTTTTTTTAGGATTAAAATTTTCTATTTTTTTTTGAAAACTAATTATTTCATCTGATAAATTAGTATTCAGAGGAATATTGCAAATTATTGTGCACCCTGGAAATGGTAAAGGATTTCCTTTGTCGTCAAATTTATTTTCTGCACCTTTTAAAGTGTAACCTTCAAGTTTACCTGATAAAAATTTTTCCTCATTATTAACTATGTTTAAATCCATTTAAAAAAGCTAGAACCATTTTATATTTTCTTTTTCACAAAGTTCCATTAACCTTAGTGGATAATCTGTCATAATACCATCCACACCGTACTCAATCATTTTCAACATGTCGTATTCTTTATTTACTGTCCATACATTTATAGGCAAATCTTCTTGATGAGAAATATCTACTAATTTTTTTGTTATATCTTTTCGGTATGGTTGCCAAGCTTTTCCACCTTGAGACTTTATAATTTTTGGCAATTCATGATCTTCATAAAAAGGCAAAAAACTCATCCAAGGAGATCTATTGTATATAGTTTTTTTAATTTTCATTCCTCTCACCTGTTGATAAGTTAAATATGCCCTTGAAATTTGAGGATATTGGTTTTTAATTTCTGTCAGAGTTCTCCAGTCAAATGAAGAAACAATTATTTTGTCTTTTAAATTTGATTTGTTTATCTCATTGACAACTAATTTTACAGTATCCTCTGGAGTAGGTGTTAAATTTTCTTCATCTGGTGTAGATTTAATTTCTAAATTTATTAGTAAGTTTTCAGATATATTTTTTGAAGATAGATCTAATAATTCAGAAAGTTTTGGTATTCTTTGATTTTCTAAAGTTTTTTGGTTAATAAATCGTCTTCCATATCTAGATAATTTATTGATTGAACCTACATCAAATTTTAAAAGTTCTTCATAAGTTAAATCAAATATTTTTATATTTTCATCCTCTATCCAATTTCCATTATTATCTTTTGTAAAACTTGGATCCAATCTAAAATCATGAGTAATAACTGGTATAAGATCCTTAGAAATTAATATGTCTGTTTCGTATGAATTAATATTATTTTCAAATAAATATTTAAAACTTTCTAAAGTATTTTCAGGAAGGTCTCCTCTAGCTCCTCGGTGTCCGTAAATTTTTATATGATTTGGTTTACTTAAAATCAAATTTAATTAACTCTTTTGCCAGTACTTTTATCAAAAATATAATATTTATTATTCTCAATATTTAGACTTATATTGAGGCCTTTTTCAATAGTTTGATTTCCTGGACACCTGTAACAAAAGTCTTTTTTATCTTTCAATTGACCATAAACAAGATTATCCGAACCAAGCTGTTCCACTAAGTCTACTTTTAAATTAATTAAACCATTTTCAGTTTGACTTAAATGCTCAGGTCGTATTCCTAATATGATATCTCCATTAAAGTCACTTTGTATATCTTTAATTTCAAAACCCTCTGCAGATAATGTTTTGTTTTTTATATTACCGTCTAAAAAATTCATTTGTGGTGAACCAATAAAACCAGCAACAAATAAAGATTTGGGATTATCATATATCTCGATAGGGGTTCCTAATTGTTCAATGATTCCGTTGTTAATAACTGCTAATCTATCAGCAAGTGTCATGGCCTCAACTTGATCATGCGTAACAAATATACTTGTTACCCCTACTTTCTGTTGAAGTTTTTTAATTTCAAGTCTCATTTGGATTCTTAATTTTGCATCAAGGTTTGAAAGTGGTTCATCAAATAAGAATATTTTGGGATTTCTTACAATTGCTCTTCCCATTGCAACTCTTTGTCTTTGACCACCTGACAACATCGAGGGCTTTCTCTGTAAAAAATCTGAAATTTGTAACAGCTTAGCTGCATCATTTACTTTTTGCTCGATTGTTTCTTTATCAATTCCTCTATTTTTTAAACCATAAGCTAAATTATTATAAACGTTCATATGTGGATATAACGCATAATTTTGAAATACCATCGCAACATCTCTTTCTGATGGATCAACTTGATTAATTAATTTTCCATCAAGGCTGACATCTCCCTCAGTTATATCTTCTAGACCAGCTACCATTCTCAATAAAGTTGATTTTCCACATCCACTAGGTCCAACAAAAACCATAAATTCTCCTTCATCAATACTTAATGATGTTTCATGGACGGCTTTAGTTCCGTTAGGATAAATTTTTGTTACATTTTTTAAATCTAGAAAACTCATTTATTTCTCCGTTTGAATTAAACCTTTTATGAACCATTTTTGCAAAATTACTACCACTAAAACCGGAGGTAACATTGATAAAATAATATACGCAAATCTCTCAGCTGTTCTTGGAAGAGCCACACCTTCGTAGCTTTCAGTAAATATAATTTTCATTCCCATTACAACCGTCCAATATTTTTCACTTGTAGTCATGATTAGAGGCCATAAATATTGACTATATCCATAAACAAACATAAATATAAACATAGCTGCAATCATAGTTTTGGACAATGGAACCAAGAAATCTATAAAAAATCTCCAACTATTTGCACCATCAAGTTTGGCTGACTCAAGCAATTCATCTGGAATAGTCCTATAAAATTGTCTAAAGAAAAAGGTTGCAGTTGCAGATGCAACTAAGGGAAGAATTAGGCCTGTGTAAGAATTTGTTAAACCTAAATCTGATACAATTTTATAAGTAGGAAAAATTCTTACTTCCAAAGGTACTAGCAAAGTAATAAAAATTAACCAAAAAATAGGTACTGCTAATTTAAATCTATAATACACAAGGGCATATGCTGACATTGCAGAAATAGTTACCTTAAGGGTTGCTATTCCTAATGCCATTATAAAGCTATTGATAAACATCTTTGCTGCAGTAACTTCTTCTGACCAGCCACCTTTTTCATTTAAAACTTCATTATAGTTTCTTGAAAAATATTCACCTATATTAAATTTCATACCCTCAGTTAATATAGTCACTGTATCATGAGTGGAACTTGCAAAAGATATCCAGATAGGTACAACCATTAACAATACACCTAATATAAGAATTATATGAGCTAATATCTGAAGTGGTTTAATTTTCATTTATCTTGAAAAACTCCTTTAATAAAATGTTTTTGTAAAATGATTATAATTAAAACTGGTGGAACCATAGACATCATTACAAAAGCAAAACGATGAACAATTGATCCTGACATCATTTTTAACCCCATAACCACTGTCCAATATTGCTCAGAAGAAGTTACCAATAATGGCCATAAATACTGGTTGTAACCAAAGACAAACATAAATATTAACATGGCAACAATCATTGTTTTTGATAGTGGTACTAAAAAATCAATAAAAAATCTCCAAGTGCTTGCACCATCAAGTTTGGCTGATTCGAGTAATTCATCTGGAACAGTTTTATAAAATTGCCTAAAAAATAAAGTTGCTATAGCTGAGGCAGAAATTGGAACTATTAATCCAAAATAAGAATTTACTAGATTAAGTTCAGCCATGACTGAGTAAGTAGGAAAAATTCTTAACTCTAAAGGTACTAATATAGTAATAAATATTATCCAAAATAACAATGTGGCGTATTTTATTCTATAATAAACTAAAGCATACGCAGCCATCAGAGAAGTAACCACTGATAACAATGCTACTCCTGTAGCCATAATAAAACTGTTAAGAAACATTTTTAAAGCAGTTATCTCTTTAAAAAAACCTCCCTTATACAATAAAACCCTTAAGTAGTTTTCTTGAAAACTATCACCTAAAAAAAACTGAAGACCGTTCGTGTTAATAAATGAACTTGTATAAGTTGAGCTAGCAAAAATCATCCATACGGGAACAACCATGATAGATATTCCTATAAATAAAATTATATGTGAAAAAGTTGATGTAAAAAATCTACTCATTAATTATAATGTATTTTCCCTTCAATGTATCTAAATTGAAAAATAGTAATTACTAAAACAATTAACATCATCATGATTGATTGAGCTCCAGCGCTTCCTAAATCTAGTCCTCTAAATCCATCCATGTAAGCTTTATAAACAAGGGTTCTTGTTTCTCCAGATGGTGCACCAATTGTTGTTGTATCAATAATTCCAAATGTATCAAAAAAAGCATAAGTAATATTAATTATAATTAAAAAAAATGTTGTAGGCATCAATAGTGGAAATGTAATTGTCCAGAATCTTCTAAAACTACTTTTACAATCAATCATAGATGCCTCTATTACAGATACTTGAATAGCCTGAAGTCCCGCTAAGAAAAAAATGAAATTAGCACTAATTTGCTTCCAGGAACCAGCTATGATTACATAAATATATGCATCAAAAACACTCTCATACCAATTGAAACCCCACATATCATTAAATAAATGATATAGAAGTCCAAATCTTTCACTAAAAAAATAATTAGCCATAACACCCACAACAGCTGGTGCAATAGCATATGGCCAAATTAAAAGAGTTTTATATGCACTCTTTCCATGCATTATATTGTTAGCCTGAACAGCAAGTAATAATCCTATTGCTCCTGTTATTAACGTGATTACAAAACTATAAATAATAGTAAATTTAAAAGCTGTTTTGTATGCTGGGTCGTCAAAAATAAAAAGAAAGTTATCAATTCCTGCAAATTGAACACTTATTCCAAATGCATCTTGCATTGTAAATGCATCTCTAAAAGTTTGTAATATTGGCCAATATAAAAAAATTAATAATATACCTAGCTGTGGGGCTAAGAATAAATATTGAGTATAATTAGATTTAAATTGAACCTTTTTCATAAATATTAAAATAATAAGGAGGGTGTTTTAATACCCTCCTTATCAATAGTCTTTTTATTTATAAAGTTTTAGCAAATTGTTTTAACAATTTAGCTGCACCCTTATCCATGTTCTTCAATCCTTTTTCGATTGATATTTTACCGTTTAACATTGGCTCAACATTTTCATAAATTACTTCACGAATTTGTGGCCAGTTACCAGCTCTATATCCACCAGGAATAGTTGAACCTTCTAAGCTTAGTTGTTCACCAACAGCTTTGTGGTAAGGAGAAGTTCTATAAAAGTTAATAGTCTCAGCTAACTCTATACCACCTTTAGTCACTGCAGAATAACCAGTCATATTATGATAATATAGATCCATTTCTGGAGAACCCATAAATTCAATGAATTTAGCAAGTCCTTTATATTCTTCTTCAGTATGACCATTTAAGATCCAGTTAGCAGCACCACCGATAAATGTTGGATACTCTTTTCCTTTTGTAACTGAATCCCAATAAGGAATATGATTTACTGAAAAGTTAGGCACAACACCTTTCATTCCACCAAATGATGCAGCAGAACCAAACCAAAAAGCAGCTTCACCAGCTATAAAAGGAGCTTGGTTATCTCCCCATGCTCTTCCTTTGTAACCATATAAACCACTTTCATACCATTCTTTAACTTTTTTCCAGTGCATTACGAATGCATCTGTTTCAGCAAATAAAGTTTTTGTTGGAACAGCATCGTAACCATTGTTTCCATCAGTCATTAACAAATTATGTCTTGAAAAGAAATTTTCTGTCCAAATCCAAGGAAAGTGACTTTGAACTAAAGGAATGTATCCAGCAGCTTTAATTTTTGGAGCCATAGCCTCAAATTCTTCATAAGTTTTTGGAACTGACTCAATTCCTACTTTT
The DNA here is from genome assembly GCA_003279685.1 of Pelagibacteraceae bacterium AG-390-L03. Lineage (GTDB taxonomy): Bacteria > Pseudomonadota > Alphaproteobacteria > Pelagibacterales > Pelagibacteraceae > Pelagibacter. The sequence continues at coordinate 22,915 of QCHA01000002.1, forward strand.
TTCAATATGTCCATGTTTGCATACATCAAACAAGTTGAACTATTAAATGGAACACCAATCATTTTTCCATCAGAGTCAGCATAGAAATTTTTAATACCTGGAATGTAGTTATCTGCGTCTACACTAATTCCATATTTCTCGGCCATTTCTTCAAAACCAATTACAACACCGTTTTTTACTTGTGCTACCATAATTGCAGCTCCAGCATCATAAACTTGTGAATAGTGTGGTTGATCCCCAGCTCTAAAAGCCGCAATTGTTGCGGCCATATTATCCTCATAACTTCCTTTACCTGTCGGAATGACAGTATAATCGTTTTGAGATGCATTAAATCTATTTGCAATTTCTATAATCACATCACCTAGAAAACCACTGTTTCCATACCACCAGTGAATCTCTGTTTTAGAGTAACTGTTAGATGTGAAAGAAAATGTAAATAGTATTGTTAAAATACTTAGTATCTTTTTCATTATTTCCCTCCGTTAATTAAATTTAATTAAAATATAAATTTATAAATGAAACATATAAAAATTATTAAAGTATTGTTACAAATAAATTAATTTTTTTTTAGATGATATTTAATAAAATTAAAAAATTTTCTACTTCAGGTTTAAATTTGTTTTAAGTAGTTTAATCTTCCAATAATTTCATCTCGATCCATATAATAACCCTGTAGATGTCTATGGCCTGAGTTCGGATCAAATTCAGTTCGACCATGAAGAAGTCTTCTATTGTTAAATGAAAATATATCACCTGGTTCTAGTCTAAAATTGATTTGAAAATTAGCGTCATGTAATAAATTACCAAATCTATGATGCGCTCTATAAACTGAATCCATTATATCAGGATGACAGTCAAGTGCATCTAAAGTTGCGATACTGTATCGAATATCATTATAATCTCCATCTTTGGTAAGTGAAATTGCGGAACCATAAACACTTCTAACTGCTTCTTGAGTATAGTCTTTGTCCCTAAATTTTAGTGGAGTATTTACCAAAACATCAAAAGTTTCTTTTTCATTTTTTTTTAAATATTCTGCAACAGCAAAAGCATCTACAGCTGATGAGTCTCCACCCTTTGCAGAATTAACTAAACAATGTAAGAATTGATATCCTGGAGGATTTTCAAACCAAGGAAGATCCATGTGATTTCTCAAAGCATGGGCTGTATAGGCCGAATTATTAGGTTTTGGAATGTTAATTACTTCAAATGGAGTTTTAAAAAAAGTTTCTCTAGTATGGCTTATTTTATTTAAAACTTTAAAGGCTGAGTCTTTTTCAGTTGGTGCATTTTTTACAATTGCTATCCCAGTATAATGCAAAAGCTCTAACCATTTTATTAATCCCTCTTCAGAATTTATAATTTCATCATGGTTGATATGGATTGATTCTAAATTATTTTGTAGTGAACTATCCCAAAGTTTATAAGGGGAAACATATTTACTTTTATTTTTGATTGTATAACAATTTTTTCTTAACCAAGATGGATCATATGAACTTTTATGATCTCCTTCGCTCCATTCTATTTCTAAGCTTCCATTAATGTTAACATTATAAGTTTTTGGGCTAATATCTGTTGAAACGCTCAAAATGTTAAACATTCTGTGACGAGAATCTTTGTCATGAGCAGATGGACAATTATCTCTTAACCATAAATAATTAAATTTACTTTCTTCACCATCATCCCAAATAACTTTCAAATAGTTAGAATTTTTCTCTAATCTTGAAATTGAACTCATGATCAATCATTATATATAAAGAGTAAAAATTCAATTCAATTTATAGTTGCAAATAAAATTCAGCTCTTGTGTTTTGTCTTCATTCATTATTAAATCTTAATAATAAAACTTAACCTAAGGAGATAATTTAATGAAGTTTTTGAAAAAATTAGTTCTTTCAGCTTTTTTTGCATCATCTTTATTAGCAACAAGTGCTAATGCTGGTGACTGTAAAGCTAGATTGGGAGATTTTGACTGGAGTAGTGCAAATATTCATACTGCAATCACAACTTTTATTCTTGAAAAAGGATATGGGTGTGAAGTTTCAGTAACCAAAGGAAGTACTACACCTATTATGGCTGCTCATTATGATAAGCAGTTAGATGTTATTACTGAAGTTTGGTATGACAATATTATTGCAAACTACGAGCCGCATGAAAAAGCTGGTACGATCAAAAATATTGGTGTGAATACTCCAGACTCTCAGCAAGCTTTCTACGTAGATAAAACTACAGCAGATAAATATAATTTAAAATCTGTAATGGATATGAAAGATCCAAAAATAGCTGCACTATTTAGCGATCCAGAAGATCCATCAAAAGGAAGAATGACTAGCTGTATTTCAGGTTGGACTTGTTATACTGTAAACTTGGTTAAACAAATAGAGTATGGTTTAGATAAATACTATACTAACTTTGATCCGGGTTCAGGTGGAGCATTAGATGCTGCTATTGCAGGAGCTTTTGCTAAGAAAAAACCAATTTTTACATACTACTGGGCACCAACAGGTTTAATGGGTAAAGTTGATCTTGTAAGATTGACAGAACCAAAATTTGATTCTGATTGTTGGAACAAAATGTCTGCTGTTGTTGAAGACATTAAAGCTAACGGACCAGATGCTTACAAAAAATCTTGTGCTTGTGAATATAGAGATATGGCTCTAACAAAATCTGTTTTAACTGATTGGGCAAAAGCTAATCCAGCTGAAACGGCTTTCTTAGAAAAGTATACTATTCCTACAGCAGTAGTTAATAAAATGTTAGCCTTCTACGAAGATGAGTCAGATGGTGATATGGAATTAACTGCTAAAGAGTTTTTAAAAACTGAAGCAATGTGGAAAAGTTGGGTACCTGCAGACGTAGCATCAAAAGTTACAGCTGCTTTATAATCCAATTATAATAATCAATTTGAAAGAGCCCTTTAATGGGCTCTTTCTTTAAAAAAATAATCATATATGTTCAAAAATAAAAAAGATCTATTTAACCTTGGCCTTTTAGGAATTTTTGTATGGTTATTAATAGCAAGTTACAGCTCATCAAAAAGAAAACCTGAATCCGTTGGTGAATTATTAAAAGATTTTTCTTGGTTAAGTGATTGGCCAAAATGGTTAGATTTACCTTTAATGAAATGGATCAATAAATGGTTCAAAGCTTTAAATGAAAATTTTGGTTTTATTTTTGAAGCAATAAATAATTTTTTACTAGCAATGTTAATGGGGCTAAAAAACTTTTTAGTTCAAGCTCCTTGGCCTGCAGTTATTATTGGTGTTGTTGTATTAACTTATTTTGCAAGTGGAAAAAAAATTAAAACTACTGTTGCGGTAGGTTTCTGCACATTTTTTATAGGATTTTTACATCCAAGATTTTGGGACAAAGCCATTGAAACTACATCAATAATGTTAATAAGTATTTTCCTATGTCTTGTAATAGGAGTTCCAATTGGAATTGCAATGTCTAGAGCAAATAAAGTAAGAGAAAAAATTCTTCCGATTCTTGACTTGATGCAGACAATTCCTGCTTTTGTATATTTAATTCCAGGTATTATGCTATTTGGCTTAGGTGCAGTACCTGCAATTATTGCGACGTTTATTTATGCTGTTCCCCCACTGATAAGATTAACTGACCTTGGTATTCGATTGGTAGATACTGAAGTTATTGAGGCAGCTGATGCTTTTGGAGCAAGCAAAAAACAAAAATTATGGGGTGTTCAAATCCCATTAGCTCTTCCTAATATAATGCAGGGAATTAACCAATGTACAATGATGGCTTTATCAATGGTGGTTATTGCATCAATGATTGGCACAAGAGGTTTGGGAGATGAAGTTCTTCTTGGTCTTCAACAACTAAACGTTGGTCGAGCAGCAGAAGCCGGAATTGCAATTGTATTATTAGCAATCGTTTTAGATAGAATTACCCAGTCTTATGGTGAAACTCTTCAAGAGAGAAATGCTCCGGCTAAAAAGGCTAAAAAATAATGTCAAAAATTGAAATAAATAATATTTATAAAATTTTTGGTAACGATCCAGACTCTGTGATGGATATGGTTAAAAATGGTTCTACAAAAGATGAAGTGCTTGAACAAACAGGACACACAGTTGGTCTTGATAATGTTTCTTTAAACATTGAAGAAGGAGAAACTTTTGTTTGTATGGGTTTATCAGGTTCTGGAAAATCAACACTGATAAGACATTTAAACAGACTGATTGATCCAACAGCTGGGGAGATTCTAATTGATGGCGAAAATGTTATGAATTTTAATCCAGAGCAATTAATAGATTTTAGAAGACACAAGATGAGTATGGTCTTTCAAAGATTTGGTTTGTTTCCACATAAAACTGTAATGCAAAATGTTGGCTATGGTTTAGAAATGCAAGGAAAATCAGAAGAAGAAAGAGACAAGATCGCTATGGAAAAAATTGAAGCTGTTGGTCTTAATGGATTTGAAAACCAATTTCCAAATCAATTATCAGGAGGTATGCAACAACGTGTTGGTTTAGCAAGAGCACTTGCCACAAATTCTGACATCATGTTAATGGATGAAGCGTTTAGTGCATTAGATCCACTTATTAGAAGTGATATGCAAAAACAATTAATTGATCTTCAATCAGAATTAAAAAAAACAATTGTATTTATTACTCATGATCTAGATGAGTCATTAAGACTTGGAGATCATATTGGAATATTAAATGCAGGAAAATTAGTACAGGTTGGTACACCTGTTGATATCATCATGAATCCTGCTGACGATTATGTAAAAGCATTTGTTAAGGACGTCAACAGAGCAAAAGTTATCAAAGCTAAAATCATTATGACAAAAGCTAATGAAACAAACGGTATTGATAAATCAAATCTAGTTAAAGTGAATGAAGATCAATTTATAGAAGAATTTTTACCGCAAATAGTTTGTACCAATGCTAATTGTGAAGTAGTTGATAAAAGTGGAAACGTAACAGGTTATATAACTAATAAAGAATTACAGTCATCATTAACAAAATCATAATTAATGGTTAATCAATCATTAAAAAATAAAAAAATAATCATATCAGCAGGAGCTTCTGGAATTGGTTTAGCAACAGTAAAAATATGTCTTTCTAGAGGAGCTACCGTTTATCTTTGTGATATAGATAGTAAATCACTTAATAAATTGAATAAACACCCATTAAGAAACAAAAGATTATTTTCTTATCTTTGTGATGCATCAAATGAGTATCAGGTTTTAGATTTTTTTGAAAAAGTTAAAAAGAAAACAAAAAAAATTGATGCATTAATTAATAATGTAGGTATTGCAGGACCCACTGGATTGCTTGAAAAATTAAAATCTAAAGATTGGGAAAATACCTTGCATGTAGATGTAAATAGCCACTTCTATTTTACAAAAAAAGCTATCCCATTAATTAAAAAATCTAAAAATGGATCAATAATCAATATTTCATCTACTGCTGGCATACTTGGTTTTCCACTTCGATCCCCTTATGCTGCAAGTAAATGGGCAATAATTGGAGTTACAAAAACATTAGCCATGGAGCTTGGTAAATTTAATATTAGAGTAAATGCAGTATGTCCTGGAACAATTAAGGGAGATAGAATGAAAAGAGTAATAAGAGATAAAGCAAAATTTACCAAAGTTTCAACAAAAACTATTGAAAAAGATTTTGTGTCTATGAGTTCAATGAAACAATGGGTTTTAGAAGAAGATATTGGGAAGATGTGTTCTTTTCTAATCTCAGATGACTCAAGTAAAGTATCTGGACAGGTAATTTCTGTTGATGGTCACACAGAAAGAAACGATTAATTTATCTTAATTTTTTTTCGTATTTTTTTCTAAGCTTTTGAAGCTCTACTAAATATTCATCTCTAATGTTTGAAATTTTGGTAACTGATTTTCCTTTTGATTGTTTTTTAGTTCCTTTAATCAATCTATCAATTAACCTATTAGACAACCTTGGAGCCTTAAGTTTTGTCCATGGAAGTTTTAAAGCTGGTCCAAATTGTTCCAACATATGTCTCATACCAGCTTTTCCTCCTGCTAAATGAAAAGTTAAAAAGGTTCCCATTAATGACCATCTTAAACCTGGTCCATCTTCAATTGCTCTATCTAAATCCTCTGTAGTTGCATGCCCTTCATTAATAATATGCAGCCCTTCTCTCCATAAAGCTTCTTGCAATCTATCTGATAAATAGCCGGGTAACTCATGTTTAACCATTATTGGATTCATTGAAATTGAATTGTAAAACTTTTTAGCTTTATTTAAATATTTTTTAGATGTCTTTTTTCCTGGAACAATCTCAACGGCAGGCAATAAATAAACTGGGTTAAAAGGATGACCAATCATTGTTCTTTCAGGATTTTTGCATTTAGAATAAATTTTTGTCGGCAATAGTCCTGATGAGCTTGATGCAATAATTGAATTTTGTTTAGCATATTTTCCAATAGCACTCATCAATTTAGTTTTTAAAGCATAATTTTCACTCGCACATTCTTGGATAAAATCTGCATCTTTTAATACCTCATCAATAGAAGTGAAATACTTAAAATTTTTAAGATTAAGTTTTTTTTTATTAAAAAGTTTTTTTACAGATGGCCAAGTTCTCTTAATCTCAGCTATCAAATTTTTTTTTAATTTAATATCTTTATCGTAAGCATGAACAATTTTGTTGTGTGCTAAACATCGAATAATCCAGCCTGTTCCAATTACTCCAGTTCCAATAACTGCTATTTTTTTGATTTGAGACATTACTTGTGTTTAACAAGTTTTAACTTTTCTCTTGTTTCAGATGGAGTCATTGGTGTGTAGCCAATCTCATCAATTATTCTTATAGCTTTTTCAACTAATTGTGCATTAGTAGCAAGTTTCCCTTTTGATAAATATAAATTATCCTCTAGTCCAACTCTTGGATTTCCTCCCATCAAAGCTGTTTGAGCAACAAATGGCATTTCATTTTTTGAAATTGCAAAACCAGACCATACACCTTCTTTTGGCATTATATCTTTCATTGCTTGCATTGCTAAAGTAGTTGCCGGTGCACCCCATGGTATTCCTAAACACATTTGAAACATAGGTGGATCACTTAATAATCCTTCTTTATATAGCTGAGCTCCAAACCACATATTTCCCAGATCAAATGCTTCTATTTCGGGTTTGACACCAATTTCTTTTAATTTTTTTGCAGCTTTTCTTAAATCATTTGGTGTATTAACAGTAATAGTTGAACCGTCACCAAAATTTAAAGTTCCAGCATCGAGCGTACAAATCTCAGGAAGAAATTGCTCTGCATTTGCAATTCTTTCCATGACATTTGCCATATCAGTCATAGGTCCAAAATCTAAAGGGTTGTCACCTTGACCTATATCAAGATCTCCACCCATGCCTGTGGTTAAATTAATTATTACATCAGTGTCACTTGAACGAACTCTATCCACAACTTCTTTGTATAATTCTAATCTTCTACTTGGAGTGCCATCTTCTTCTCTAACATGAATATGAGCTATAGCAGCTCCAGCTTTTGCAGCCTCAATTGAAGCTGTTGCGATTTGTTCAGGAGTTTTTGGTAAATCTGGGTGTTTACTAGCAGTATCACCTGAACCAGTTACAGCGCATGATATAAATACTTTATTGTTCATTTTAATAATGAAAAAATATACTCTAGATTAATAAAAATGAAAATAAATGAATTAAAACAAGATTTAGCAGCAGCATTTAGATGGACAGCTAGACTTAATATGAACGAAGGAATAGCTAATCATTTTAGTGTTTGTCTTCCTAATTCAAATGATTTTTATGTTAATGGTTCTGGATTACACTTTAGCTCAATTAAAGCTAGTGACATGGTTTTAGTAGAACAAGACAAAATTGACGAGATTAAAAAAAAGCCTGAAGTAGTTGACCCAACAGCATTACATATTCACGGAACAATCCATAAAAAAGTTCCTCATGCTAGGTGCATACTTCATGTTCACTCAAAATATGCTACAGCATTATCAGCCTTAAAAAACCCTGTATTACAACCAATAGATCAAAATACTATGAGGTTTTATAACCGTGTTTCAATTTATAATGATTTTGGAGGACTAGGTTTTGAAGAAGAGTCAAATAAAATGGCGTCAGCTATTGGAAATAATCGTTCTATGCTTCTTGCGAACCACGGAATATTAACTTTAGGTCAAACTGTTGCTGAAGCATTTGATGAATTATACTATTTTGAAAAAGCCTGTGAAACATATTTAACAGCACTTTCTACTAACAAAGAATTAAATATAGTAAGCTCAGAGGTCGCTGAAAAAACAGCACAAGAATGGGAAAATTATCCTGTAAATATGGGTGAACAACATTTAAATGAAATAAAAAAGATACTTGATAAAGAGGATATGAGTTACAGAGATTAATATGAGAAAACTAATAATTATTTTTATAATTTTTACCACACCTTTATTTGCAGCAAAAGTTGAGCGATTAGGTTTTTATAATATACAAGAGCTTCTTGAAGACGACAATTTAACCTACAAAATTATTAAAAGTTGTGTTTCTTTAAATTCTGCAATAACAGAAATAACAAGAGAAGATCATCCAGAATTATCAAAGAGTTTTTTTGCAACAGCTAATTACTTGTATCCATTTGGCATTCTCACTTTAGCAAAAATAAAAAAAATGAATTATCAAGATGTAGAAAAAGAATACCAAAACAGTGTGGGCACTCAGGTATCTGATTATATGGATTTTATGAAAGAAAATGGAGTTGCCAATCAAAGCTTTATAAAGGGAACTTTTATTGGAGATGATCTAAATTTTTGTAATGAAATTAGATCAGCAATTGAAATAACCATTGCAGAGACTAAAAAATTAAAATCAAAAGACTAAATTAAATTATTCAGATTTTTTTTTAAATTTTGGAATTTTAGATTTTTTTTTCTCTTTTTTCTTAAATTTGGGAATTTTAGATTTTTTAGAGTCTTTTTTACCTTTAGTTTCCTCTACAGCATATTCTTCTAAAGCAGGCATAATTTCTTTACAATTTTCTAAAGTACAAAAATATGTTGCGCCTGTTTTATTGTTATATAGATAAGCTCCACAATTATTTTGTTTTTTTAAAGTACAATTGGCCGGCTCTAAAATATAATCTGCGAAAACTCTTGAGGGGACTAGAAGGATAAAAATAAAAATAAAAATAAATTTTTTCATATAAAAATTATTTTGTGTTAAAAAATAATTTTATTCAACTCTTAATAGAATATTTTTTTAACATATACTTAATCTAATTTAGATCATTTTTTGCATATAAAACAAACGAAAATTTAACCTATAAAAATTATATATAAAAATTAGCAATATTTAAATCGTAGAAAAAATTTTTCTTACATGAGAAAGTAACATTATTAATATTAATAAAGGAGGGGTACATGAAAATAACTAAAATGATCTATGTTATTATGTTTTCTTCACTTCTTGGAATATTTAGCACAGCAAATTCAGGTGAATTGTGCACAGAGTGTCTAAAAAAAGTTCCACAAGAAATGAGAGACTATGTTTATAACATGGACTTTATGGATAAAGACCAACCTTTAGGACCTGCGGTAATGAAAGGATGGAAAAGTCCTAGAAAACCACCGTGGACTATTGGTTACGCTAGTACGTATGCTGGAAACACTTGGAGAAAAGGTGCAATGGAAAGATTAATGGAAGTTGTATATCCTAAGTGGAAAGCACTAGGAATGGTTGATGAGATTGTAATTACTCAATCAAACTTAGATGACTCATTACAAATTCAGCAAATGAGACAAATGATAGATGGGGGTAAAGTTGATGCAATTATTATATGTTGCTCTAATATAACTGCTCTTAACACTACTATTAAGTATGGTTGGGAAAAAGGTATACCTACATTATCATTTACAGGCTTTACAACATCTCCGTATTCAATCAACACATCTGTTAATTACAGATTAGTTGGTTACTATGTAGGTGCATGGATGGCTGAGCTTATTGGAGAAAAAGGTAATGTTATAGTTATCGAAGGAATACCAGGTTATTCTGCTTCAGACCAACAAAACAAAGGGGTACTAGCTGCGTTGTCAGAATTCCCTGATGTAAACGTTGTTGGACAACTAGCACATAACTGGACTTCGCAAGTTGCTCAAAAAGAACTGTCACAATGGTTATCAACAAATACAAAAAAAGTTGATGGTATTGCTGTTCAATCTTCAGGAGAAACTGGAACTTTGCAGGCCCTACTTCAGTCTGGACTTGATCCAATTCCACCAATTGCATTAGGAGGAGAACTTGGTGCATTATGTTATTGGAGACAAAACCCAGGATATATTGATGAAGCAATATATGCATGGCCTCCGGGAGATGAAGTTGAGCTAGGTATGGATGTAATGATTAGAACTTTGCAAGGTCAAAGTCCTATGATTCAGTCTATATTAGTTGGTCCAGCTACGAAAAATTTCGATGAAATCAGTGAAATCTTAAATGAAGATTGTGATCGAAATTCTACTGGTTGGGATAATCCTGGAATGGACAAATGGGCTCCTAAAGAATACGTAGAAGCATTCTTTGAGAATCCAAGCGATCCTACAAAATACGATCCAAAATCTCACTAATACTTATAACTAAGTATGAGTGCTGAAAAAAATATAGAAGACAACACCTCTAAAGAGGTGTTGTCTGAGAAGTCAAAAACTGTCCAAGGTGATATTTATGTCCAAGATGTTCACAAATATTTTGGTGTGACCAAAGCCTTGAACGGAGTAAATTTCAATGCAAATTTTGGTGAAATTCATGCAATTGTTGGAGGAAATGGCTGTGGCAAAAGCACATTGGCAAAAACAATGTCTGGAGTTTTGCCAGTAGATAAAGGTAAAGTTTCAATACTTGGTCAAACTCCTACTTCCCCTGTAATGGCGAGAAACATGGGAATTGCAACAGTTTTTCAAGAAGTAATGATAGCTGAAGAGTCATCAGTAGTAGACAACTTATTTGTTGGCTCAGATGATTTTTGGTACAAAAATTTAACCCAAAGAGAAAAAGTGCTTAAAGCTCAAGAAATTATGGAAGATCTTGTTGGTGAATACGTTGATCCATATACGCAGGCATTTAATTTATCACTTCCCATAAAAGCATGGATAACAATTGCTAGAGCTTTCTTGAGAGATAATACAAAAGTATTAATTCTAGATGAGTCATCAGCTGCTCTTGATTTTGATTCCACTGAAAGATTATTTAAAAAAATGAGAGAGTTACGTGACAAAGGAGTTGCAATTTTCATTGTTACTCACCGAATTGCTGAGCTAGTACGAATAAGTGATAAAGCAACTGTTATGAGAGATGGTAAAGATGTAGGGGTGTTAGAAAAAAAAGATCTTAATGAAAAAAATTTAATAGGCTTAATGACTGGTAGAGAAGAAACAGGAGAAAAATCCACTTCAATAGCTATGCAAACTAAAACAGATAAAGTTGTAATGAGAGCAGAAAATTTAATTGTTTGGCCAGACAGCAAACCTATCAATTTTGAAGTCAAAAAAGGAGAAATTGTAGGCATAACAGGTCTTGATGGTAATGGACAAGATGACTTTGTTAAGATTTTAGCAGGTGTACAAGAATCTCATGGTGGGACTATTGAAATTTTAGACTCAAATGAAAAATTTTTAAAATATAATTCTTTAGAAAGTGCAAAAGAAAATGGAATATCATTTGTTTCTGGTGATCGAAAAAAAGAAGGAATACTTCCTAACTTAAGTATTTATGAAAATTTAGTTGTACCTCTTTACAAAAAAACTAGCAGAGCAGGATTTTTAGGTTTTATTAACTGGATGGAACTGAATGGAATTTATGATTGGGAAGTAGAAAGATTAAATATTAAAACTGGCCCAAGTGATAATCTAATTGGTTCACTAAGTGGAGGAAATCAACAAAAAGTAATGATAGCAAGATCATTTGCACAGCATCCAAAAGTTCTTATTTTAAATGATCCAGCAAGAGGCATAGATATAAGCACTAAAAGAGACCTGTATGTTCATTTAAGAAAATATGTTGAAGAAGGTAACACAGTTGTTTTTTTATCAAGTGAACTAGAAGAATTTATTGGGCTATGTCCAAAAGTTATAGTTTTTAGAAATGGGACAATATTTGATATTTTTGAAAATGATAAAATTAATGCTGATACTTTACTTGAAGGAATGTTTGGTCAAACCGCTGGGGTTGGTGAAACAACTATTTCAGCTAAACCTAATGTTTCAGCAATAATAAAAAATAAAGCTGAAAATAAAACCGAACCTGAAGGAAGAAAGATTGTAAAAATAGTAAATTTTGATGATGAAAATAACAATAAGAATAATAATAAAATAAAAGTTAAAACTTTTTGATGAAAACAGAGAATAAACATAAATATTATAATGATGAAGATGAAATAAATTTTGAAAAATTAAATAATTTTAGAAAATTTAATTCTAACCTTAAAAATAATATTCAATCAAATAATCATATTATTAAGTATGCTAATTCTGATAAAAATTATTTTAATAATATTTTAAAGATTGATCAAAAAGCCACTAAATATAATGAAAATGATAAGGAAAAAGAGATAAACTATTATAGCCTATCAGACTTTCAAAAATTTGATCAACTAGATAGTTTTTCTGAACATAATAATACAGAAAAAATACAAAAAAAAATTAATCTCAAATCAAACTATTCATCTAAAGACCATGAAGAGTTTAATAAAATAATTCCAAAAAGAAATTCAGATCAAGAAAAAAATAACGAACTAAACGAAAAAATTAGAGTAATTGATTACAGTAAAATAAATGAGAATGAAAAAAAACTTAAAAATAAATTTGGGATTGATAAAATAAAAGTAGTTTATTTTGATTAAAAAAAATGGAAATAATTGAAAAGTTAAAAACTTATAGATCTAGTGTAGATACTTCTTCAAATAAGTATCTAATGGTGCCCATTTTTATTTTTTTTGCTTTATTAATTTTTGCTTTAATTAGAAGTCCAATACTTATCTCACAATCAGGCATAGGAAGTGCGATAATGCTTACTGCTCCTTTAATTTTAACCACTTACGCTCTAACATTTATAGCTATGGCCGGAAGAGGTGGGGTTGATTTGTCTATTGGTCCTTTCATGGGTTTTATAAATGTAAGTAGTATTCAACTATATGCTGCTGGATATTTACAAACTCCAATTGGCTGGTTTGTTTATGCAATAGCAATGGGATTAATTTGGCAGCTTTTCTATGCTTTAATAGTTTGTTTTGTAAGAGTTTCACCAATAATTGTATCTCTAGCTGGATATTTAGCATTTGCTGGAATAAATATCGTAATTTTACCAAGACCAGGTGGAATAGCTCCGGACTGGCTGCTTCCATGGGGAGAAGGATTTACAATTCTAAACCCTATATTTCTTCTAATGATATTGGCGACAATATTATTTTATATAATTACTCATACGGCTTTTTGGGGTCATCTAAAATTAATGGGTTCAGATGAACGTGCAGCTTTTACAAGTGGTGTAAAAATTCACCTTGTAAGAATAGTTGCTCATATGATAGCAGGAATTTTTGCAGCTCTTTCTGCAATATGTTTTACGGCTCTTGTTGGATCTGGAGACCCACTACAAGGAACTAAATACACATTACTAGGTATTACTGCATTAGTTCTAGGTGGCGCAAGTTTGGCTGGTGGGCGTGGAGGTGCGTTTGGAGCAATTTTAGGTGCATTAAACTTATACCTTATAAATTATATCTTGGTTACTTTTAGATTTGAAAGACTTCAAAGTTTTGTTTCGGACTTATCTTATGGAGCAGTTTTGGTTATAGCATTATTAGTTAGTCTTATTCTTCCTTATGTCACAAGAGTAACAAAGGGTTTATCGGTAATGGTTTTTTTCATTTTAATGGCATTTGCAGGATTATTTGTGGTATTACATCAAGTGTATGATCAACCAATTATTATAGAGAAAGTAGTTGAAACTGATGAAAAATCTCAAAATGATGTAAGAGGATCAAAAGTAAGAAAAGTAGATTCAACAGGAAATATTATAGTTGAGGACTCTGAAGCTGGGGCAACAACAGGAACTGGTACTGCTAAAGGTGGCTCGTTGGCAGGTCATGGCGTAGTTCAACTCACTGAAACACCAGGAACTATAGTGTTTTATGTAATTTTAGGAATAGCATTCGTTGCTTTGTTGCTTTACCTATTGTCAGCCCATAGAAATCCATCCACGATTTCTTTTGTAATTATCGTAGTCATAATGGCAGCTGGTTTAATTTTTGACCCCGACGATAAAGAAAAAGACATATTAAAAGATACAGAAAAAATAACTTTAAACTCTAAACAAGTAAGTAGTATTGAAACTTCTGCTCCTCAATACTTTAGCTTGGAAAAAATAAACTACTTCCCAAATGTTCTTGAGAGTTCTCTTATTTCTGGAACTACTTATAGTATTATTTATTTTGCTGGAATTGTTTTGTTGGCATCTCTAATTGTAATATCAATGCTTCCTCAATTTAGTCCACGTACTAAATCTACAGCGCTTTTATTTTTTCTAGCAGCTATATCTTTAATTGTTTTAAAAGGTGTTTCATATAATAATTTAGTTGAAAGCACTGATAGTAGCTTTTTTGGCATTCAGGGATATGGGGTAATACTAGTTGTTTTACTTTTATTTGTTATAACGGCTCCATTTGTTCATTCAAAAATAAAAAACTTAACTAATGTATATATATTTGGATTTGGTATTCTTGCAATAATTTGTACTTATTTTATTGGTGGTAATACTTTTGTTCTAAATGATCCATCTTTTTATCAACCTAAAATAATAAGTGAATTAAATATCGGAGATCTTTCTCAAATTAAATACGAAGGGACAAAAAGATTTTTTTATGAAACTGCAACTTCAGGATATTCTCAATTTGCCTTTAGTATTCTAGCGGTATTTTTAGTCCAATATTTTTTATTCCTTAATATGGGTGAGAAAGCAAATTATAAAAGATTTGCTCCATATATTTACATAGTAACTATTGCTGTAGCACTTTGGGCTTCAATATTTTATTCTGTAGGATATTCATTATATAAAATTCTTGCAGTATTAGTAATTGGAATACCTATTACACCTTTGGTTTGGCAATTTATGTCTATCTATAAAGAAAAAAATGCACGTGATAAACAATTAAGTCAATGGGAGGAAATAAAGTAGATGAAAAAATCAGCATTTCTTTTTTTTAAAGGACTAGGATTATTATTTGCAATTCTTTGTGGAATAGGAACTGCTTTTCTTGGTTGGTATGATGGCGCAGATTGGATGAATATTGCTACCTACTCTATTGCTGTAACTGGATTAATATTGTGGGGATGGTACCATTTTTCTGTAAGATGGATTAATGAAGATTTAAAACAAAATATCTTCACTAAATTTCCTAAAGAAGAAATTATAAAAGACGAAGAAGATGAAGAAAATTTTTTCTTCAAAAATATTAGAGAAAATAAATGGAAAACAATTGCTTTCCTTGGGGTAATTCTAATCTTTATTTTTGTATCTTTTGTAGCAGATGATTTCTTTTCAGGAAGAACCCTAGTTTCATTTTTGATCTTTTTAGTATTTGTGATTTTTATGGGTATTATCAGCAGATACATAAAAGGTTCAAAAAGTGTTTTTGTAGGGATCTCTGTGTTGATTGGATTGTTTATTATTGGATCTCTAACCATACCTGGTTTCTTAACAACCATGAACATGAAATCAATGTTGGTTTTCGCATCATTTTTAGGACTAGCTACTATTGGTCAGACTTTTGTTGCACTTTTAGGGGGTTTAGATCTTTCAATTCCATTTGTTATTGGCTCTATGAATGTTGGTTTAATGTCGTTAATTTCAAAAGGAGTTCCACCCTGGTTAGCATGCATAGTAATATTATTGCTAGGAGCTTTAATTGGATTTGTTAATGGAACTCTGAGTTTTAGGCTTCAGGGACAAGCATTAATTTTAACCTTAGGTGTCGGATTTTTTGTTAAAGGAGGAGTTCAAATTTTAGTCTCTATGGGAACTTTCTCAGCAGGTACAGTTTTTGGTGTAGTACCAGATTGGATGCAAAATTTGGCCTCTATGGGAGGAAAAACTATTGGTCTTCCAATACCTCCTGTGATCATTATTTGGATAGTTGCAAGTATATTAGTTATTGTTGCACTTAGATTAACAAAATGGGGAAGGCATTTATATGCTTTAGGTGGAAGTAGATTGTCATCATCAAGACTTTCTATTTCTGAAAGAGGATACTGGGTTGGTGCTTATGTTATTAGTGGATTTTTCTCAGCTTTAACTGGAATTCTACTTCTTGGTTGGAGTGGTGGAGGATATGTAGGTGCTGGAGATATTTATTTATTCACAACTATAGCTGCAGTGGTTATTGGTGGAACTTCATTATTAGGAGGTTCTGGAGGTTATGGGTTAAGTGTTATTGGAGTATTTATATTACAAATAATAACAACTGTATTAATTGGATGGGGTTTAAGTTGGGAAGCACAACAATTTATTTTAGGATTACTTATTATTCCAATGGTTGCCCTATACGCAAGATCCCCACATATAAGAAGCCAGATATAAAGGAGAAGATTTATGATAGAATTAAATTGCGATATGGGTGAAAGTTTTGGGATCTATAAAGCGGGTAATGATGAAGAGATAATGCCATTAATAGATATAGCAAATGTTGCCTGTGGGTTTCATGCTTCTGATCCTAATCATATGAGAAAAACTGTGGCACTTGCAAAAAAACATGGGGTAAAAGTTGGTGCTCACCCTTCTTTTTCTGATCTGCAGGGATTTGGAAGAAGAGAAATAAAAATGCCAAGACAAGATATAAAAAATATGGTTATGTATCAGGTAGGTGCTTTAAAATCATTTTTAGATGAACAAGATATGCCTTTGAACCATATCAAACCTCATGGATCATTATATGTTATGGCTGCGAAAGATGAAAATATGGCTAACGCAATTGCAGATGCTGTTGAAACTTTTAATGTGAGTATTTTTGGAATGGCAAATACTTGTCATGAAAAGGTTTATAAAGATGAAAGAGGTTTAAATTTTATAGCAGAATTTTATGCTGACCTAGATTATGATAAAGAAGGAAACCTAGTTGTAGCTAAAGGAAAAAATGCTAACTACGATAGTAAAATTGCAGCCAAACGTGTCATGCGTGCATTAAAAGAAAAAAAAGTTACCAATACTATTGGTAAAGATATAAATGTTGGTTGTGATACAATTTGCGTTCATTCAGATACACCTAATGCAGTTGAAATAATTACAGGTATTAAATCAGCTCTTAGTAAATGAAAAGAATTTTAATAGCTAACAGAGGTGAAATAGCTTGTAGAATTATTAAAAGCTGTAAAAAACTAGGTATACAGTCAATTGCTGTATATTCAGATATAGACAAAAACAGCAAACACGTTAGAGAAGCTGACGAGTCAATCCACATAGGGGGGTCAAAAGCACAAGAAAGTTACCTTTTCGCAGAAAAAATCATTGAGGTTGCTAAAAAACTAAATGCTGATGCTATTCATCCAGGATATGGATTTATGGCCGAAAATGCTGAATTTGCCCAGAATGTAATAGACTCAGGGATAATTTGGATAGGCCCAAAACCAAGCACTATCATATCAATGGGTAATAAAGATGTAGCAAGAGATTTGGCTATAAAAAATAACCTTCCTATTTGCCCAGGGTTAAAAGATGAAGATTTAAAAAAAGATGATCTAGAAAATAAATGTAATGAAATTGGTTATCCAATTTTAATAAAGGCAAGTGCTGGTGGTGGTGGAATTGGAATGCGAATAGCAAACAATTATGAGGAATTAATTCAATCAATTGAAAAAACTAAAAATTTAGCAAAAAAAGCATTTGGTAATAGCGATATTTTTTTAGAAAAATTTATTTCAAATGCAAGGCATATAGAAATTCAAGTTTTTGGTCTTGGTGAAAGAAAAGCTTTGCATTTCTACGAAAGAGATTGCTCAATACAAAGACGCTTTCAAAAAATTATAGAAGAAAGTCCCGCTCCTGAGATTAAAGACTCAATAATTAATGAGATGGCAGAAAGTGCAGTAAATTTTGTTACAAATCAAAAATATGAAGGAGCTGGTACAATAGAATTTATATACGACATTGATAATAAAAAATTTTATTTTTTAGAAATGAATACTAGAATTCAAGTAGAGCACCCTGTTACAGAGATGATCACAAATTCTGATTTAGTTTCAATGCAAATCCAATTTGCATTAAACCTAGATCTACAATCTATAGAACAAAATAAAATTAATAAATCAGGACATGCTATTGAATGTAGATTATATGCTGAAGACCCAGCTAAAAACTTTCTTCCTTCTCCAGGTAAAATTACTAAATTAAATCTTCCTAATACTGGTTTTGTAGATATTAGACTTGATATAGGTGTAGATGAAGGAGATGAGATATCTTTTTATTATGATCCAATGATTGCAAAAATTATTTCAAAAAGTGAAAATAGAATAGAAAGTATAAATAATATGATTCATTATTTAAGTGAATTAAAAATAGAAGGAATTAATACAAATAAATCTTTTTTAATTTCAGTTTTAAAAAATGAGTCTTTTGAAAAAGCAACTTATAATACTAAATTTATAGAAAATAATTTATCTTTATTTACAAAAGAATCAGAAACTTTAAAAAAAAATATAAGTAAAACTATTAATGAAGAAAATATTGTTCAAAAATATACTGATAAAGATGTTGAGGCTTTTAAAAAAATCACAGCACAATCTCCTAATAAAAAACACTCAGACCACTACACTGAAAATGATTTCAAAGCATTTAAGAATATTTTAAATAAAAAAAATGATAATCAAAAAAAAGGTTCTATTAAAAATATAATAGGAAAAGTATATGAAGAACCATTATTTAAACCAGGAGGTGACAAATATATGGTCATTGAATTTGGTAATCTTATGGATCTAGAAATTAACTTTACAGCACAAAACTTAGCTAAAGCTATTCTTGATAATAAAATCAAAGGTATTTATGAAACTGCTCCATGTTTTGCTTCGATGCTTATTCATTATAATCCTGATGAAATAAAATTTAATGATTTAAAAAATGAGATGAAGTCACTTATTAAGTCATTAGGTCCAACTGATGATATTGAGATTAATAGTAGAATTTTCTCATTTCCCACTGTTTATTTAGATAAATGGACAAAAGAATGTATTGAAGATTATTCAAGCAAAATTGTAGAAAAAACTCCTGATCCTGATTTTATTGTAGAGCTAAATAAACTTGAAAATACTGAACAATTTGTAAGGGTTCATTCTGGAACTGAATATTGGGTTTCGGCACTAGGTTTTTGGCCAGGTCTTCCATTTATGATGCCTTTAGACCCTAGATGTAAATTAACTGCACCAAAATATAATCCACCAAGAACCTGGACCCCAAAAGGTGCCGTAGGAATGGGTGGATCTTCAACTTCAATATATCCTGATAGATTGCCTGGTGGTTATCAAATTTTTGGAATAATACCTGTTCCTATTTGGGATACTCAGAAAAGTTTTTCTGTATTTGAAGAAAGTATCTGTCTTTTTAAACCTGGTGACAGAGTAAAATTTGTACCCACAAGCTACGAAGAATTTGATCATGTTTCGAATAAGGTAAAGGACAAATCCTATGATTATAATATTATTGACTATCAAAAATTTTCAGTAAAAAATTATAAAAATTGGTTAACAACAATTGATAAAACAAAAAGATTTTAACTTTTATGGTTCAGGTAATTAAAAAAGGTTTAGAAACATCAGTCCAAGATTATCCTGGAAGAATTGGAACTTTAAATCAAGGATTTCCAGCCTCAGGTCCAATGGATAGTTGGTCTTTTAGACTTGCAAATATATTGGTTGGAAATAAGCCTGGTGACGCAGCACTAGAGTGTCAATTTATGGGACCAACTCTTAAATTTATTGATGATAGAACAATAGCTATTACAGGTGCAGACATGTCTCCAAAAATAGATGGTAAAAGTGTTCCTTTATGGGAGAGTATTGAAGTTAAAGCAAATCAAGTTTTAGAATTAGAATTTGCCACAATAGGTGCAAGATCATATATTGCTTTTGCTGGAGGAATTAATAGTGAACCTTGGCTTGGATCGAAATCTACATTTCATAAAGCTGGGGTAGGCGGAATTGATGGTAAAGCTATTGAAAATAATCAAATTCTGCCACTAGGAAACAATAAAAAAATTCAGTTTAGAAAAATAAAAAAAAGTTCAATACCCGAAATCTCTAAAGATAAAAATTGGTCTATAGAAGTTGTTTTAGGTCCCAACGATGATTGGATAGATGACAAAGGTCATGAGATTTTTTTTAATTCTAAATGGAAACTTCAAGCAAAAAGTGATCGGACAGGGTATAGATTAGATGGACCTAAACTATCTTTCACTGATAAGGCTACAAACAAAAGCCTTGAAAATGGTTCGGAACCTTCAAATATTATTGACCAGGGCTATCCTGCAGGAGCAATTAATCTTGCAGGTCAAACCCCAATTATTCTTGTTAATGATGGACCAAGCATGGGTGGTTTTATTAACCCGTATACTGTGCCATCAGCAACTTTTTGGAAATTAGGACAAGCTAAACCAGGAGATATTCTCAATTTTATAGAAGTTTCAGTTGAAAAAGCTCAAACATTAAGAGCTGAACAGTCAATCATTTGTAGCGAAGAAAGCCTTATATCTTTTAATAAGAATGAAACTATCAAAAATGAAAAAAACAAACAATTAGACCCAATAAAGATAATAGATTTTGATAAAAATAAGACGGAGGAGAAAAAAAGAGTAAAATTGATGGAAAAAAAAGGCATGAAAAATATGAAAATTCGGTTTTTTAATTAATTATTAAATATGAAAGGAATATTTTAGATAATGACAACTGAGGTAAAAACAACAGTTCCGGGTAATATATGGAAAGTACTAGTTAAAGTAGGAGATATTGTTAAACAAAATGATGACCTTTTCATTATGGAGGTAATGAAAACAGAGGTACATCACAACTCGCCTATTGATGGAAAAGTTATACAAGTAAATATTCAAAATGACCAAGAAGCAGTTGAGCCTGGTACAGTTGCGATTATCATTGAATAACATATGAAATCTAAAAAAAAATTTATTACTAAATATTTAGATACTATAATTGAACTATCAAATGAAACTGGGATTTCAAAAAAAGAAGTAAGAACAATCCTAGATATAACATTATCTAATCAAAATCCTGAGTTTGTTAATTTTGAACTAATAAAAACTGAAATAAAAACATTCATTACAATTAATATTTTTTCGCTAGTGTGTAAATTATAGAGTGATAAAAAAATATAATTTTTTAAATTAATCGTAATAAAACATTGGAGCTTTTTTCCAATCTAACCATGTAACAGGGTCATGTCCCCAAACTACTTTAGCATTATAATCTTTGGCAACTTTTCTTAATTTTTTAACAGAGTCAGCCGCATCTGAAGCAGAAGCAACAAGTCCAGGCAGACATTTATCACACCAATGATCTCCTGTATAACATGCGTCTCCAGTAAATAACATATGTCCAGTTTTTGGTAAATTTACAAGAACCGATTGATGACCAGGAGTATGTCCAGGAGTAAATATTATTTTAATAACACCATCTCCAAAGACATCATAAAAATCTGTTTTTCTTCCCTGTAAAAATTTCCATCTTATATTTGGTTTATCAAAATCTGCTCTTACATAAGCTGGTTGTGAAAACCAGTCTGGATTGAATGCATAATCGTATTCTACTCTTTGTGTAATATGTGTTGCATTAGGAAAGTGACCAATTGCTCCTGAATGATCAAGATGTAAGTGAGTTTGAATAACATATTTAACATCCTCTGGGTTTGTGTTTACAGATTTAACTACTTCTTTGCACCACTCTGAAGCTTTCATCACAGGATCATAAGCCTCAACAACATTTCCCCAATGTTTATGTTTGTCTAGAGCTGCCTCAATTGGCATTCCTCCATCAATAATAACATCTCCTTCAGGATGTTTAATTAAAAACCAAGGTACAGGAATTTCATAAGCTTCTTCACCTTGATTCATCTTTATGAATTTCAATTTAGTTTTTATAGAACCAGTTTGAAACATATATAGTTTAATTCCACTATTAAACTTTGTTGTTTTTTCAAAAAAGTCATCAGAAATATTATTCATACTTTATTCTACCAGGCTGCCTCATATATGTTAAGAGCGTCATTTTCAGTCAGTTCTCTTGGGTTATTCACTAATAAACGAGTTTGTTTCATTGCATCTGATGCCATTTTTTTACATGCCTCTTTTGGAATATTTACCTCTCTTAATCTTTGAGGAAGTCCAATTTTTTGTGACAAACTCTCTAATCGATCAATAAATTCTTTGCATACTGCTTGGCTCCCCTTTTCAGTGTTAATATCTTGGAAAACAAATGGGGCTAATTCAGCATAATTTTTTGTTGTTTTGCTATCTACACTATTAAATCTTAAAACGTATGGAAGAACTAAAGAGTTTGACAATCCATGAGACACATGAAAAGTTCCTCCAATCGGATAGGCAAGAGCATGGACTGCTGCAACAGGAGAATTAGCAAATGCTTTCCCAGCTAACATTGCTCCAATTAACATGTTGCCTCTAGCCTCAATATTCGAACCATCAAATACAGCTTTTTCTATTGAACCCGACAAAAGTTTTAGTGCTTCGATAGCTAACATTTTTGAAATTGGATTATTATTTTTGTTTGATGAAGTATAACCCTCTATAGCATGAACCATAGCGTCAATTCCTGTAGCTGCTGTTGTGTGTGCTGGTAATCCAATTGTTAAATCTGGATCTAAAATTGCAATATCAGGTAAAATTATTGGCGAAGAAACTCCTTTCTTTTCTTCATCTCCAACTGTTATGATAGATATAGGAGTTACCTCCGAGCCTGTTCCAGCTGTAGTCGGTATTAAAATTAATGGTAATCTTGGACCTTTAGCATTAGAAACACCCCAGGCGTCTTCAATATTTTCATTTGAACCTAAAATTAAAGAAGTTAATTTAGCTACATCCATTGAAGATCCTCCCCCAAATCCAATAACACCTGTAGCATTAATTTTTTTTCCAACTTCTATAGAGTGTAGAAGTGTTTTAATTGAAGGATCTGCTTCTACATCTTGAAAAACTTCAACTATTGATGAATATTTATTTAGTTCAGTTAGAGTTGGTTCAGTTAAATTTAAAGACATCAACCCTTTATCAGTTATAAATAAAACATTTGGTCCCAGTTTTTTTGAAATTTCTTCAACACATATTTTAGACATTCCACTTCCAAATCTAATTCCTGAAGTAGTATTAAATGTAAAATTATTCATACCCCTAATTCCTAAACGTAATAAACATAAAATATTATTGAAAATATAGCTAGACCAATTAATATTAAGATCCAGCCATAGCCAGTTCCTAAATTATCTAAATAATTTTTTTCTCCCGAAACTTCATCTGGATGTTTGTGAAGATCACCAGACTGTATTGGTTTATTTGGTAAAGTTGATAAATCCATTTTACTTGCTAAAAACCAAATCAAACCAATTCCAAAAAACCACCATATTAATTGATATCCCCATAATGAAGGTATCTTTAAAATCCAAGATTCATATCCTGCATTTGGAGCGCCAAAAAAATTATTTCCAAGAACTTGTCCTGGACCTACTCCAAAGAATAACCATATAAGTGCAATAACATATGCAAATGATCTTAATTTTGTTCTACTCGGATGAAGGCCCATGTGTTCATTTAAAAAATCATGAAATTTTTGACGATAATCTCTATCATTATCTACTTTTGCTATTGATGAAAACGCTGAGACTGAAAAACAAATAAATACATTGAATAATAAGCCCCAAACACCTGAATGAATAGTCAATGGCCATCTTCCCCAAGGCAATCTATTTCCTGAAATTTGCTGACCAATAGTTTCTGTTAAAATAACAATTATTATTCCAATTATTATACCAGATATAGCGGCTCCTCTTGTTATCCATGGAAACCAGACAAGACCAAGTAGAACAATTAAAAATTGAAAAGCTATAGCAATTGAAATACCACTAAAAATAATCATAGCAGGTTTGGCAAATGTAGCTAGATAAAGTGAGGCCAGAAACATTAACATCATAATTATACGAGCTGCTCTTCGCTCCTTCTCCCAGTTCGAGTTCTTATCTACGTAAGCTTTATAAAAATCTCTAGTAACGATGCTACCTGAAGTCATTAAAAGGGCAGCTGCTGTAGATTGAAGTGCAGCAACTAATCCAACAGCCAATAAACCAGTTAACCATAAGGCATGTTTGTCCATTAAACCGATAATATGATAAACAATTGATGAATGATCTTTACTTGAAACTTCTGGTAAAAGCTTATTAACGAAAAGACCATTATTATTAATTTCAGCACTAGCCCCCAATAAAATTGCTCCAATTCCTTGAAAAGTTGTAAATATAAATAATAATAAACCAACAATAACTGCAGATCCCCATATTTGGTAATAAGAAAAAGCTTTAGGGTGTTTTGCTGTATAGCTTAACATTGAAAATGATGGTGACAGTACTATTCCCATAAAAGAAATTGTAAATGTAAATATCATCATCGCAGTCCAAGGACCTCCAATTGCTTCATTTTTTCCTAAACCAGCTACCCATTGTATAACACCTGGTAATGCGAAATAACCGTTATAGTCACCTCCTCCATAACCATTTGTATTTCCCCAAAAACTAATTTTTGTATTTGCTATTTTTGCTAATGATTTACCAAAAGTTTCTATATCTCCTATAAAGGAATAAGTGATTAATCCTAAAATAATTATTGTTAAAAAATAAAGCCAAGATTGAACTACACCTACACTAAAAATAGATTTAAAACCTCCTCTTGTTACATAGAATAATACAATGATTGAAATTACCCACATTCCTAATTCTCTAGAAACATACTCACCAGTTAATGTATTTATAAGATAACCTGTTGCTCCAAATAAAACAGCAAGTAAGGGTATTGCGAAAAAAAAAGTTACCAAAACAGAAATAATTCTAATGGTATCACTTTTATAGTAATCATAATACATTTCACCAGGAGTAATGTATCCAAATTTTCTGCTTAGCATCCATTGTCTTTTAAAAAAAAATATACTCCCTAAAGGAACAGTTATAGCAATAAAAGCCGTACCAACATATTGAAAGCCATCATGAAAGATAAGGCTGGTTTGAGAAATTACAGTTAAGCCTGCAAACGTTGCGGCTGTTGCTGCAAAGAAAAAAACCCATGAAGAAATACTTCTATTTGCTAGATAATAATTTTCTGGATTATCAGAATTATACCTTGATCCTCTAACGCCCCAAAAAAAACAATAGGCAGCATATAATAATATGAAGATAAATAACCAAACTGATTTTTCAGACATATGACTTGGCCATATCGTAGATCCTTTTGTTAGATTAAGTGCAGCGTCTAGGTGCTGATTCACCTTTTTCTTTTTTAATTCTTTCAGCTTCTTCTTGGGCTTCTTTAATCGTTGAGTAAGCCTTATCTTCAAATATTATAAATGGTTTAGCTCTATCAGCATTCAATTGAGCAACACACCATTCTTTGTCAGGTTTAGTGCACATCACCATATACGCACCAGGTATAGGTCCATATTTTCTATTATTTAATGTAAAAAGGCTTTTTGCCAGTTCATTCAATTTATCTTCATCCAAATTCCCTAGAGCATTTTTTTCCAAATTATTTAATGGAGTTTTATTGTCTGAACCTAAAATACTTTTTCCACCTGTTCCTTCAGGTCTAGTAAATTGATTGCTCATTATGGTAATGGTCCATCTTTTAAAAATCCTCTAATTGTATTTTCTAAAATTTTAGAGACATTATTATTGTAATTATTGTAAGACAAACTTCCACAGAAAGAAAGTGATCCAGGAGCAAACAAAGCTCCATCGTTTGGTGTTTTGTAATAAATCATATCTGCTCTAACCATAGGATTTTCTGTACCTCCGCCGTAATATCCTCTTACAGTAAAATGAATCTCTTCATTTACTTGCATCATTAAATTTGTATGGTTTTCTGATCTTGCTAATAGATAAGCATTATGAGGTGTTCCAAATTCTAAATCATATCTATCAAGCTCAAGTCCTGCTGCACCTCCACCTACTAAGCCAAAATCTCCTATTACTTCATCTTTTCCAACACCATCAAAAATCCAAGAACATTCAGGTCGTTCGCTATCAGGAGACCTTTTGTAATAAGAGCTAACATCAAATCCATATGCTGTAAAAGTTAATCCACATACTTTTGATGGTATTCTCCCTCGAGCTCTCCACATACCTCCATATTTTCCATCAAAGGCATTATTGTATTCTCCTGGGTTTGCAGTCCATGCTCTAGTACCAGCTTCACCTTTTCTTACTTCAATGATATTTGGATTGTCAGGGTGATACTCGCTAATCCAATAAAAACCATCTGAACCTAAGTATATCCATCTTCCACCATTAAGCTGATATTGCTCATAAGCTGCTAACATTTTTTCAGAACTATATTCAGGATGTGATCCTGTTAAAACACATTTGTATCTATTTAACAATTCTACACCTTCTAAATGTAAGTCTTCGTCTGTAACAACATCAAAATCTAAATTTTTTTCTTCTAACCAATCAGTTAAATGCAAATCTGCATTAAGTTGCCAAAGAGAAGGTGATAACCAATGTCTATATTTTGGTCTCATATTCAAAATAGGTCTTAGTCTAGATGCAATTGCAACACCACTTCCATCTGAATGTTGAGAGTAAGTTGATAATCCATATTCTCTATGTTCATTTAAATACAAATCTGATGCTGACATAACTGGTACTTTTCCAGCTAATAATTGAGCTACAACTGAATTAGTACCAAGGTTATCATTAGAATAGGCTATGTAACTATTTGTTGGCAAAACAAATAGAAGGTCCGAAGTAGTTTTTCCTTTAGGAGGTTTGATTACAAATGGAATAAAATCCTCTGTTTCTGCTGAATCTTCACCATTTATTCTTAATCTTGCTGCATAAACTCCACTTTTAATTTTATCTGGGACTTTATAAACAAAATCTACATCCCATCTTGCATCGTCAATATCGTCATCGTGAAAATGAATGGCACCGTACTCTTCTGGCTTATGATGAAATACCATTTCATCAGCGGTCCAATTGTATCCTGTCATAGCTCTACATGGTAAATTTATAATAAAGCCATTAAGATGATTAGATGTCATATCAACAATTAAAGTTGATGCCATATTTTTAGTGATGTTAGCATGAAAATCCCAAGCTCCTATAACTTCAGATCTTAGCTCAGAAGTACAACCGCTAAACCCTCTAGCGAGAGACTCTATCTCTGATTTAGATAATGCTTTTTTACTTAATCTTGGCCTATCTATCTTTCCGTTATAAGTTAAAGTTTGTTCTGGTAATTCAATGGGACTAAGTGCTTCTTTATAATGTCCACCAAAAATATGTCTTCCAGATCTATCATTTAATGTGCTTGCTGCCATTAAGAATGGAGCATCATTGGCTCTTGGTTTTAAATTACTAATAGATTCAACATAAGCTGTAGTTTCATCAGCTGGATGAAGAAGTGACATACCAAGTCCACCGTTAGTAGGTGTAACACAAGGCTCTTGATATAGTTTTAATTTTCCTGTTTCCGCATCATACGTAGCTGCTACTAAGTACCAAACTTTTCTCATTAATTTCTTTTCACTAGAAACTGAAGTTGTTTGCCCTCCTCCGTCTCCAATCATTACTGATAAACAACTATTCTCATCTATAAATAACCCATAGCCACTTTGAGTTTTATCATTCCATTTTGTTAAGATTCCCTGTTTACCTTTGTCTGGTGTTGTAGGGAAAATATAAGCCTGTAGAGTAAAGCTTGTTGTATTTAATCTTTCATCTTGAGGTATTACAATATAGGAGCCTCCATGAATTTTTTGATTTTTTCCTTGATAATTTCTATTACATTCAGCACCTATCTCTTCATCTTTATACCCTGGTCCTTCAGGATTTGTGTCTCCATGAATTAATCTAACAATTTGAACCTCATAATTTTCATTTTTCTCTGCATTAACATAAAATTTAATCTCTTCACCTGGAAAAGATGTGTACTTATCGCTATATCCTGTAATTCTTAACATTTTATATGCCTTTTAATTTTGATCATTGTCCATGTCTTTCTAAAAGATCTAAAATTCTTTTTAAAAAAATTGCATGTTCGACAGCTTCTTCAGAAGAAAAAGATTCTTCTAAAATTTCAACTGGATCTCCTCTTACTCCTGTAACTATTCCAATTCTATAATCTTCAAAATCTTTTTTACATACCGTTACATATTTTTTAATTGCCATTGGTTGTCTTCGAAGTTTATCTAAAACAATTTGAAGTTCTTTACTATGTTCAACCATTGGCTGACCTTTATGAGGTTGTGGGGCTCGACCAACTGGAGTTGCTCTGTGTTCTTCTATTAATTTGTTTCTCATTTTTTCATCTCTTAATAGTGGTAATACATATTTTTCAGTAATATAATCATCAGTACTTGTGTGACCAAGATTAAGTTGAACTCCTGTTTTATCTTTTTCCATATCCACTCCTAGTAACTAAATTACTTATTGGTCCTTTCTTGGATTATTTTCAGAGCTTCTATTAAGTAAACTCTAAATAACTCATGATTTTCACTCATTGGAAAATGCCCTATATCAGGCATTTCAATATAAACTCCGCCTTTAATTTGTCTTGCTGTATTTTCAGTAGCTTCAGGTGGTGTTAAATAATCATAAGTTCCAGTCATCATTATTACTGGACATTTATGACCATCAATATTCTTCAATTCATTTCTTAAGTCATGATCAACGGAATAAAAATATAAATCACCTTTAAATGCCTCAGATCCCTGAGTGTAATAATGCCATGTCAACCATCTATCTTTTTCAGGTGATTGAGGTGCCATTAAATCCCACGTACCACTTCCACAAACTTGAGCTGCGTTTGCATGTGGATGTCTCCACCAATCTAAATAGAAACCTGGCGCATGATCTGCTGCCTCAACTGGAATAACGGCTCTAAATTTATTAGGATGACGAAGGGCTAATTGCAACGCTACATTTCCTCCAAAAGAAGACCCCATAAAAATAGGATTTTTTAAATCTAATGCTTCACATAATTTAATTATAAAATTACAATAATGTTCTGCAGTTAGTTTGTATTCTTCTTTCCAAAATTCTTTATTATGTGGAGGGTCTGATTTACCATGTCTAGGTAAGTCATATGCAATTACATTGTAATTTTTTATAATTTCTTCATCTTCAAGAAGTCCTCTCCATTGATGATTATGACAACCCGCAGTATGTTGACAGATTAATGGTATTCCTTTTCCATTTTGAAGATAAAAAACTTTATATTCACAATCATCTACTTCAATAGTAACATACCGCCCTACTACACTGTGATGCTTTACCATTTTTTAAATCCTTTTAATTCAATAAAATTCATCTTATACGGGAACTCCTGATTTTCTTAATAGTTCAAATTGAACAGTAAAATTTCTTAAATTTTTCATTAAAATTAAATGATTGCCCTCTATTTTTAAATCTTTTCTAAAACTTGCTGACCAAATACCATGATACATAGGTTTAGGTATTGGCTGACTAAATTCTTTCCAAGTGTTTGCGGAAGCCCTTAAAGCGAAATCATATGGGTCTAATGGGCCTGGGTTAGTATTAATATTTTTCACTTTTCCATCATGCATTTCAATAATGACTTTTGCTTTTTCCATATCAAACATAAATGAGCATGAATAATATTTTGCCATAGCAGCAATAGTTTCATCACTATTTGTAAGATCTTCGTACTTTTTTGCCCAATTATTCAAATCACTACTCATATATCTTTAACTCTTTATTTAGAACTTTTAGGTCCTTTAGTTGGATCATTATCAAAATTCATATGATAATCTTTTTTCGGATTTTCATAATCGCCTAAAATATTTCTAATATTACTTATTTCACCTGGTGCCATTCCAATTTCTTTAAGTAAACTATCTAAGAAAGGTTGATGAGCTCTGTAACGTAATGCAGAACTAACTACATTGTCTGCTAAATTACCGCTTCTTGCAGATCCACCTGTACCATCAGATGCTTCTCCACCGCCTCCTCCAGTGCTGGATGTTCCGCTAAAGCCTGGCAAACCATTAACATCAACAATTTTAATATCTCCAATGTTAGCCATTGGTTTAACACTTTCTCTAATGATTGACTCAATCTTATCAGCAAGTTTTAAACGTAATGCACTTCTTCTACTTGCATCACTTCTAAGATTTTCAGCAGAGTTTAATGCTTCTTTACCTGCAGCATCTATCTCATATCTTAATTTTGCAGCCATAGTTGCATGTCTATCTTGCTCAGCTCTAGATGCAGCTGTTATTACATCTACTTTTTTAATCCCTTGTGCTTTTTCAACATATCTAGCTGAATTAGCTTTTTCTTCTGCTTCTATAGCTCTAGCTCTAGAATTTTCTTCTTCAGCTTTTGATTTTAAAACCTGTTTCGACTTATTAATCACTTCAAGATTTTTTTGATGCTCTTCAATACTTAATCTTTTAGCTTTTTCTATATCAAGAAGTCTCACTACTCTTTCAGATTCAATTCTATGTGAGTCTATATTTTTTTGTTGTTCAATCTTGGCATTTTTAACTTGTTGTTCTGAAACAATTTGAGCTTCTTCAGCCTCCTTTTGTCTTTCAGATTGTTCTTTTATAATAGCAGCTTTTTCTTGAGCTCGTTTGATATCAACTTGTCTTTGCTTTTCAAGTCTTGCATATTCACTTTCTTTATCAAGATTTAAAATTTTAACTTCTGTTTCTAAATCTTTTTGTCTTATTTCAAACGCTGAATTTTTCTCTAATTCATTTTGCTCTTTTCTTCTTTTTTCGATTTCTTCAATAAGTCTTGTTTCTGTTAATTTTCTTTCAACCTCGATAACTTGATTTTGTGAAATTTTTGCAACTTCAATTTGTTCTTGACTTCTTATTTCAGCTTCTTCTGCTTCTCTTTCTTTCTCAGCTTTTTCTTTTATTGTCTCTGTTTTTTCTTTAGCTCTTTGAATAGCTATTTCTCTTTCTTGTTGATACTTAGAAAACTCCTCATTTTTCTTAATTTCTAATTCTTTTTGAACTGTCTCTAAATTTTTATTTTCAATTGAAATTTTTGTATCTTGAGTAATATCATTTCTCTTTTTCTTTCTCTCTTCAATTTGCTCAGTCAATTGAGTTAAACCCTGAGAGTCAAAAGTATTAGCAGGATTAAACATTTCAATCGGTGCTTGATCAAGAGAGATGATAGAAACTGTTTCAAGTGCCAATCCAGTATGCCCTATTGATTCATTTGCAATGTTTGCAACTTGTTTAACAAATTGACCTCTATTTTCTTGTATTTCATCTAAGGTCATTTTTGCTGCAACTTCTCCAAGGGCGTCTGCAAAACGACCAGCAACAACCTCTTTTAAATGTTCTGGATCAAGAGTTCTGTTACCTAAAGTTTGTGCTGCAGTTGATACTGCTTTAGCCTCTGGTGGAACTTTCGTAAAAAATTCTGTAACAAGTTCTGCTCTCATTCTATCTTTTGTAATTAGAGATTTGTCACCTGCTCTCTTTATATTTAGACTAAGTGTACGCATTCCTACTTGTGTAATATTATGAATTATAGGTAAGACAAACGCACCACCAGATATAACAACTTTTTCCCCTAACATACCTGTACGTACAAACGAAACTTCTTTTGATGATCGTCTGTATAACCAATGTAATAAGTAAACTATAATCGCAATTGCAAGTGCGACTAAAATTATACCTGCTATTATGTCTGCTCCTTTAGTCATATATTATTCCCCCCTTAATTCTGATTACCTTTCTTTGTATCTTCTAAAGCTGCGCTATAAATTATCATTCCAAAAATGATTTTATTTAATACGTCAGCTAAATTATAAATTATGTTTAAACTGTTAATATTTGCTCCACCAGCAAGGTGCTCTATAAAGTATCCAATATGATATATTGAAAAACCTATTGTAATTATTAGTCTATTTGCAAAAAATGCCATCTGAACTCGCTCATTATTGCAAGATGCATTTGCTCGTCCAGCATCTCCCATATAAAGCTCTCCAATGATATAAAGCCATCCAACAATACCTACTAAGAACCCAAGAGTTACACTCATGTAACCATAAGCCCCTAAAAGTTGTGCAATAACCCAAACTAACGTCCCAACTAGCAATCTCCAGAACATTCCACGCTTAATATCTGTAACTGACTTAAGCATCACATAGAAAGTGAGTATTGTAAGTGGAAATGTTAACAGCCAATCAATATATCTTAGCGCTGTTGGTGCTTGACCATTCAAAACCCACAAATTTTTTGCATAGAAGTAATGAATCGATGACATTAATGCTATAACACCAACTAAATTCATTACTGTTCCCCATTTTGGAGACAGTCGTCCTCTTTCAAGAAAGAAAAATATTGCTGCACCTATCATCGCTACGGATATTAACCAAAAAGATCCGCCTACTACGTCTTGTGGAAGCAATAATTTGTTCATAAGCTAAAATTTTACCCTCTCAAACTACATTTAAAGATAAAATGACACGCAAAGCAAATTAAAAGTGTTTATATTTTAAATATATAATTTTTATATGTAGATGAAAACTTTTAGTTAAATTATGAAAAATTGAAAAAAAATTTCAAATTCAATCACTGGTAGAATTTTACAGAAAATTTTTAGTTAAATCTTATTCATTCGATCATAACTTAATTATAGAATATATTGCTTACTTATGCTTTCGAAAGTCATAACTATTTCTCAGCAAAAAGGGGGTACTGGAAAAACTACCCTTGCTGTTCATCTAGCTATGGCTTTTATAAAATATCATAATTTAAAAGTTGCAATTATTGATACTGATCCTCAAGGAAGTTTGGGTAAATGGTTCATGATACGAACAGAAAAGAAAGTTTCAAATGAAAATCTAACTTTCAAAACTGCAAGTTTATGGGGAGCACAATATGAATCAAAAACATTAAAAAATGATCATGATATCGTTATCATTGATACCCCACCAAAAATTGAGTCAGATGCAAGACCTTCTATTGAAGCAGCAGATTTAGTTTTAATACCTATGGCTGCTTCACATGTTGATTTTTGGGCAACAGGAGCAATAGTTGAAATAGCCAAAAAAGCAAACAAGAAAATTTTAGCACAAATTAATAGATCAAGTCAAAGATCCAAGCTTATAGATAAAACAAAAAATTTTATAAAAAGTCTAGATCTTGAGTCGACTCAAACAATTATAGGAAATAGACAAATTTATACATCTTCAATGGGCGAAGGTAAAACTGCAGTAGAAAAACAAAGAAAAGGTAATGCTGTAGATGAGATTAAAAAACTTTCAGAACAAATTTTAAATCAATTAAATTAATATGTCTCTACTTCTAAATACCACTAAAATTGTTAATGAATGGACCGATTACAACAATCATATGAATTTATCCTTTTATATATTGGTTTTTGATAAGGCTGCAGAAAAAATTTTATCAAAATTTAATATGGGTGAAGAAGCAGCAATAAAAACAAAAAGAAGCACAATGGTTGTAGAGACACACACTACATATAATAACGAAGTTAAAGAAGAGGATGATGTAGATGTTTATCTTTCATATTGTGATCATGATAAAAAAAGATTGCACTATAAATTGGAAATGTACGAAAAAAGTAAAAATGTTCTCTCTGCAACAACTGAGGTTTTAGCTTTATATATTAACTTAGATTTGAGAAAAGTAGCAGAATTTGAAAAAGAAAAAATACTGATAATGAACAATTTTATTGATGAAAATAAATCAAAATTTAAATTTGATAACTTGAAATTTTTAAATAAACTTAAAAAATAACCTTAATTAAATGAATACAGAAATAAAATTACTATCAGGTGCACTTGGTGCAGAAATTAAAGGAGTTGATTTAACTGATATTTCAGATGAAAATTTCAAAAAAATTAATGATTTGCTTTTAGAGCACAAAGTAATTTTTTTTAGAGACCAACCAATTACTAAAGATCAGCAGGTAGGTCTTGCAGAAAAATTTGGTCCTTTAGAAACGCATGCTTATGTTAAAGGCTTAGAAAATTATCCAGAAATTGTAAGAATCATAAAGGGTAAAGAAGAAAAAAACCAATGGGGTGAGAATTGGCATAGCGATGTAAGTTATAATGCTAAACCAACTAAAGCAGTAATTTTAAGATCATTAAAAATACCTCCTGTTGGTGGAGATACTTGTTTTTCTAATATGGAATTAGCATGGGAAACATTAGATCCCAAAATTCAAGATAAAATTAAAAATAAAAAAGCTATCCATAGTTCACTTGGAGCAGAATTTTTTATTGATAATTACAAGTATATGGAAGGTAATGAAAAAAGAAATTACGACTCATACTCTAACGAACATCCAATTGTTAGAACTCATCCAGAAACAGGTAAGAAAATCCTTTATGTGAATTGGACATATACAAAACAAATTATTGGTATGGATAAAGAAGAAAGCGATCAAATATTAAAAGAAATATTTGAACATCAATCAAGATTAGATTTAACATGTAGATTTAACTGGACTAAAGATACTGTTGCTATCTGGGACAATAGAAGTGTTATTCATTACGCAATAGCAGATTTTTTTCCTGGAAGAGGTTTAGGTTATGAAAGAATAATGGATCGTATTGCAATTGAAGGTGACCACCCTCAATAATCTTAATGCAAGTTGTAGATAAAATAATATCAAATTTTGTAAATAATAAATCTCTTTATATTGGTGAAAAAGTCACCATGTCGGAACACATGATACAAACTGCAATGCTAGCTGAAAAAGCAAAATGTAATGATAATTTAATTTGTTCATGTTTATTGCACGATTATGGTCATTTTATTTTAGAAGAACCAGATGAGTTGGTTAAACTAAATGTAGACGGTCACCATGAAAATATAGGTTATGAATATTTAAAAAGTTTTTTTAAAAAAGAGATATTAGAACCAATAAAATACCATGTTTTAGCAAAAAGATATTTGGCAAAAGATAAAAAGTACTTTGATCTTTTGTCAGATGCTTCTAAAACAAGCTTAAAACTTCAAGGTGGTGTATTAAATCAAGAGGAGAGTAATAAATTTGAAGCTCAAGAATATTTTAAACCTTCAATACTTCTTAGAAAGTTTGATGAGGCAGCGAAAAGAATTGACCTTAAAATGAAATCTATTCATGACTATCAAAAGTTGCTAACTTCTAAACTTATATGAAATTTGATTATCTAATTATTGGAGCTGGTTCAGCTGGATGTGTTCTTGCAAATCGACTATCTAAAGATAGTCAAAATAACGTTGCTGTTTTTGAGGCTGGAAAACCAAGTGATATTTGGAAAGTTAATATGCCCCTTGCAATTCTTTATACAATGCATGATCCAAAATATAATTATAAATATTATTCAGAGCCAGAACCTCATTTAAATAATAGAAATCTTTTTTGTCCAAGAGGAAAAATGATTGGGGGTTGCTCCGCTCATAATGGAATGGTTTATGTAAGAGGAAATCCAAATGATTATGAAAGATGGGCTTCTTTTGGTTTGAAAGACTGGTCTTATGATAAAGTTTTACCCTATTTTAAAAAAATTGAAACTTGGTCAGAAGGGGAAAATGATTACAGAGGTGGAAATGGAATTTTACCGGTAAACCAATCAAAAAATAAAAATCCTTTATTTAAAGCTTTTATAAATTCAGCCGGGGAAGCAGGTTATAAAATTAATGATGATATGAATGGTAAAGATCAAGAAGGTTTTGGTATGTACGATGTAACCATTCACAAAGGAGAGCGTGCAAGTGTCTCTAAATATTATTTAAATCCTGCAAAAAAAAGAAAAAATTTAAGTGTTTTTACTGATGCTTTTGTTGAGAAGATTATTTTCGATGGAAAAAAAGCAATTGGTATTGAAGTAAAAATTAAAAATAAAGTTGAAAAAATTTATGCAAATAAAGAAGTTATCCTTAGTGGTGGTGCAATAAATTCTCCACAATTACTAATGCTTTCAGGAGTTGGACCAAGTGAACATCTTAAAGATAAAGGAATTGATGTCGTTCATAACCTTGAAGGTGTTGGAAGAAATTTACAAGATCACTTAGAAACATATGTTCAACAAGAGTGTAAAACTTCAGACACTCTATATTCTTATGTAAATAAGCTAAATATGATGAGAATAGGTATCCAGTGGTTTTTATCTAGAACCGGTCCCTGCTCTACTTCTTTTTTAGAAGCTGGTGGTTTTTGTAAATCTTCACCAGAAAGAGAATATCCAAATATACAATTTCATTTTTTCCCAGCTTTTGTAATTGATCATGGATTAGTTGATCCTGACCGTCATGGTTATCAACTTCATGCTAGCCCTAATCATCCAAAAAGTAGAGGTCATGTCACTTTAAATAGTTCTAACCCTTATGATTATCCAAAAATTCAATTTAATTATTTAGAACATGAGGATGATCTTAAGCAAACAATAGAATGTATTCATGTAGCAAGAAATATTTTGGGTCAAAATTCATTAAAACCTTTTGCTGGAAAAGAAATTGGGCCTGGAGAAAATGTTCATACAAATGAACTATTTGAAGAATATATAAGATCCAAAGCTGAAACAGCTTATCACCCATCATGCACTCTTAAAATGGGAGTGGATAATATGGCTGTAGTAGATGAAAAACTGAAAGTACACGGTCTAGAAAATATTAGAGTAGTCGATGCATCTGTGATGCCTGAGATTACAAGTGGAAACCTAAACGCTCCAACATTAATGATAGCTGAAAGAGCTTCAGAATTTATTTTAGATTAACACAGATTAAGCAGATTATTTCAAACATAATTGCTGCAGCAACCATAGATGTAATTTGATTTGGATT
The DNA here is from genome assembly GCA_003279685.1 of Pelagibacteraceae bacterium AG-390-L03. Taxonomy (GTDB): domain Bacteria; phylum Pseudomonadota; class Alphaproteobacteria; order Pelagibacterales; family Pelagibacteraceae; genus Pelagibacter. The sequence continues at coordinate 59,987 of QCHA01000002.1, forward strand.
ATCTTTTGTTGGCATTAAGCAAGCAACATCACCACCAATAACGTTTTTTCCTTTTAAACATTGAATGAGTTTTCTTGCCTCATCCATATTAAAACCTCTATATGCTGACTCTATATTTGCAACCCCTGGTGCAACGGTGGGGTCTAAACAATCTAAATCAAAAGTTATGTAAATAGGATTATCTCCTATTCTATCTAAAATCTTTTTTACACATTTTTCATGTCCCCACTCTCTATACTCATCCATAGTAATTACTTGGTAACCATTATCATAACTTGCCTGTAACCAATCTAACGTTCTTGGATTTCCTCTAATTCCAATTTGAGTACTTGTATGAGGATCTACATTTCCTTGTTTAACTAAATATGATGCCCAATGTGCTGCTGATTTTTTTGCACCTAAAAAATGATCTAATTTTTCAAAACAATCTGTATGTGCATCAAAATGAAGAAATGTAATTTTTTTTCCTTTAGTTAATTTAGAATTTTTTTTTGCTAAACTTTGAACAATTCCTCCCGTGATAGAATGGTCTCCACCAATTGATACAACTGGCTTTTCTGCTTGTTCAATTTGATCATAAAAAGCAGAAATTCTCTCAATACATTTTTCATTGTTATTTGCTTCAGGAAAAGGAACATCACCTAAATCATGAATTTTTTTCATTTTCCAAGGGTCAATTCCGTAATCTAAATGTGATCTTTTAAGCATTGCTGAAATATTTCTTACAGCTCGAGGACCTAAATGCTGATCTCTTTCGGTAGTACCATTTCCTGTGCTATGTGGAACACCCACTAAGGCAATATCACAGTTTTTTGGATCAGGATCATTTTTGCATCTAAATAAAGTGGGAATACCCCACCAATAAAGAGTATCCATCATTATTTGATCTTCTTCTGAAATCATAATTTAATATTGCACAATTAATAAAAATATAAAGAAGAAAAGTTCTATGTTATATGGGGCGAATGCCTAGACAAAATAATAATCCAAAAGGAATATTATACATCTTGTTAGCCATGATGGTTTTTTCAGTACAGGACGGAATTATGAAACATATTTATAATTTTGTTTCACTTTATGAAGTTTACTTAGTTAGAACTGTAATAAGTTTTGTACTTATTCTAACATTTTTAATACTCACAAAAAAACCCATAGTATTTAAAAGTAAATATCCAGTTTTAACTTTTTTTCGTGTAATACTTTTTTTCTTTGGCTTTAGTTCTTTTTATATTTCTTTAACAGTACTACCACTTGGCACTGCTACAGCTTTATTTTTTGTTACTCCATTTTTAATTACAATATTTGCTCATTTTTTTTTGAAAGAAGAAATAGGAATGAGAAGATGGTCTGCTGTAGTTGTTGGATTTATTGGAGTTTATATAACTTTAAATCCTGATTTCAGTAATTTTAACTATTTAAGCTTACTGCCTATTTTATGTGCATTTTGTTATTCATTATCGATGATAATAATAAAAAAAACATCTGATAAAGATAGCGTTTATACACAAACATTTACATTTTACATTGGTGCAATAATTTTAAGTATAATTTTTTATTTCATTATTGGAGATGGTCAATACAACACTTCAGATCATCCAGCTTCTCAATTTATATTTAGGGAATGGTTTGTTGATTTTAATAGTAGTATTCTTCTAATGAGTATAACTGGAGTTACAGCTACCGTGGCTTTTCTTTTATTATTTACAGCTTATAGCATAGCTTCTCCATCTGTAATTTCACCTTTTGAATATTCAATATTATTTTGGTCACCATTATTAGGATGGTTATATTTTGATGAAATACCAACATTAAGTACCGTGATAGGAATTTTAATAATTGTATCAAGTGGTATTTATATTTTCATACGTGAAAAAGCTCAAGATCAATCTATAGCTACAGAAAAACCTCTTAGGTAAATGACAAAAAACATAGTTCCTACTATTAATATTTCATCTATAGTAAAAAATGGTTTTGACAATTCAAAATCAATTATAGCTATTAATAAAATTAGAAATGCTTGTATTAATATTGGTTTTTTTCAAATTACAGGTCATGGTATAAGTCAAAAAGATATTAAAAATATTTGTAAAATTGGAAATAAATTTTTTAATTCATCTGAAAAAAATAAAAAAAAATTAGCTCCAAAAAAGTGGAATAAAAAAAATAAGAATACATACAGAGGCTATTTTCCAAATAGCGTTAATGGTAAAGAAGGATTGGATTTAGGTGATCTCAAAATAACGCCTCATAATTTAAAAAAATACAGATCTCCTTTTATAGAGTATCTGGACTTAAATAAATCTTTTGATAAATCTTCTATTAAAAGTCTGTCAAATTATTTTGATGATATTTTTTCTTTAGGTGAAATATTGTTTAAAGGAATAATTAAGCTTTATAACAAAGATGATAGTATCAGTAATAGAGCTTTCTCAAGACTTAAAACTTTAAGTACATTAAGATTTAACTACTATCCTAATCAAACTAAACCAGTTGAAATTTCAAAACAAGATGGTGTAGCTCTTGGATGTGAAACGCATGTTGATAGTGGAGTTTTTACTGTTCTTTACCAAGATAAAAAAGGTGGTCTTCAAGTACAAAATAGAAAAAATAAAAAATGGTATGATGTGCCATTTAATAAAAAAGCTTTAGTGGTAAATACAGGAAGAACATTAGAGCTTTTAAGTAAAGGAAAGTTTAAAGCAACAAATCATAGAGTGTTATGGAACAAAAGTAAGAGATTATCTGTTCCCTTTTTTTTTGAACCCTCTTACGACTTTAAAATGAATAAATGTTTCCTAAATTCAAAAGAAAATTCAAAATCAGGGCAGATATATGAAAAATTTTTAAATCGATCTTTGATGAAATTTGTCGAATATCAACGGTAATTCACATTAAGCCATTGAATATTTGTAATTACATTTTATAAACAATAAACAATTTTAAATGTCTAAAGTATTTGATTTATTCATAATAGGTGGTGGTATAAACGGAGCAGGTATTGCAAGAGATGCTGCAGGCAGAGGTTTTTCTGTTTGTTTAGCTGACAAAGGTGAGATTGGAGGAGCAACTTCTTCTTGGTCTACAAAATTAATTCATGGTGGCCTTCGTTATTTAGAAAATTATGAATTTAAATTAGTAAGAGAGTCTCTTAAAGAAAGAGAAATTGTTTACAGAATTGCAAAAAACATTTCAAAACCAATTCCATTTATTATTCCTCATACTGATAAAATTAGACCAGCATGGTTAATTAAATTTGGTTTGCTTTTGTATGATAATTTAGGCGGGAAAACTAGTATTCCAAAATCAAAAACATTAGATCTAAATAAAAAATTTCCAAATATTCTTAAGGAGAAATACAAAACTGGTTTTCAATATTACGATATTCAAATTGATGATAAAAAATTAACAAAATTAAATGCTCAAGATGCAAAAAAAAATAAAGCTAAAATACTAGAATACAACAAAGTTAAAAAAGCTGAAATTATTAATAATGAATGGGTCATTAGTCTTCAAAACAGAAAAAAAATAAAATCAAAAGTTCTAATCAATGCATCTGGACCATGGATAAATGAAACTTTGCATAAAAATATAAAAATAAAATCTAAAAATAAAATAAGATTAGTTAAAGGAAGTCACATTATTACTAAGAAATTATATAAAGAAGATGTTGCATTTACATTTCAAAATACAGATAAAAGAATAATATTTGTAATTCCCTACAAAAAAAATTTTTCATTAATTGGAACAACTGAAGTGGAAGTTAAATCGCCTGAAAATACTGTAATATCAAAACAAGAAACTCAATATTTAATTCGATCTGTAAATAATTATTTAAAAAAACAAATTAGCAAAAAGGATATAGTTGATACTTATTCTGGCATAAGGCCATTGATAGAAGATTTTAAAGAGGCCTCAAAAGTTACAAGAGATTATGTTTTTGATTTAAAAATTGTAAAAAAATTACCTCTTTTAAACATTTATGGAGGAAAACTTACTACATACAGAAAGTTGTCTGAAAAAGTCCTCATAGACCTTAAAAAGTTTTTACCCAAAACAAAAGTGGGACCCTGGACTTCAAAGAAAAAACTGATTTAAAATATTTTACCTAGAATTAATATATTTTCTATTAAATGCAGTTACTATATCAGCAAGTCTTGGATTTACCTTTTCAATTTCAGAAATAGACTCAATCACCATCATATCTGCTTGCGCAGGATCCATCATATTTTCTGACTCCATTAATCTGATTGAAAAAATTAATGACCCTTCATTAAGTAGTACGCCTGCTGAGTTTGCATTTTCTTCAATTCTCTCTTGCATAAAAATTTGTCTATCAATAAGTGACTTGTAATCTTCATAGATATTATCAACTTTTTGCTCTACTTTTGTAAGTATTTCCTTTTGAGCTATTGCCTTACTTTCAGCTGTATTTTTAAGATAGAAACCTAAAAAAATTATAAAAGCAGAAGCAATTATACATAAAAGAGTTATTGAATAATTTTTTATATTTTCTGATGAATTTGCCATTATTAAAAATAATATAAATTGTGATAATTTTGAATACAAGCTTATATTATTTTTTTGTAACAGGACTGCTTTAAATATGATAAGCTAATCAAATAAAGCGATACATAACTCGTCGTTAAAATCAAAGATTTACGAAAGTGGGATCGGTCGTCTTTAAATTAACTTTTAAAGGAGGCTTTATGAAATTTGGTTATTTTTGTAATACCACAAACTGGACACACAAACCTTATCACGAACTATTAGATGAAACTAGAGAGATTACTGAATATTGTGATCAGAACAAATGGAATTCTATTTGGTATACGGAACATCATTTTAACCATGAAGGAATGGAATCTTGTACAAACCCATTAATGATGGGTACAGATGCTGCTGCAAGAACTAAACAAATTAGAATTGGTCAGGCATGTAATGTAATTACATTTCATAATCCTATACAGATGGCCGAAGATGTGGCTCTTTTAGATCAATTATCTAAAGGTAGAGTTGAAGTCGGTATTGGTAGAGGAATTTATGGAAGAGAAGCTGTAAATTTAAATATTGAAGCTGATATGAAAGATCAGGCTAAAAACTTTAGACTATTTGAAGAAACTTTAACTATTTTAAAGAAAGCCTGGAAAGAAAAATTTTTTGATCATAAGGGTGAATTTTACACTTATCCATCACCTGATTATGTTTGGCAGCATGATATGAGCAAACCAAGTGAAGAATTTATGGATATGGAAACTAATGTAATGAAAAAAATTAGCGTTCTACCTCAGCCATATCAAAAACCTTACCCGCCAATTCATCAAGTTGTAGATGGTATCAGGTCTATTGAATGGGCTGCGCAACAAGGCTTAAATATTATTATGTGGATACCAACAGTTAAAGCATTAAAAATTAAATTTGAAGCTTTCAAGAATGCAAAATCTGAAGCTGAAAAAAGAAATGTGCCAATGGGTGAAGGAATTTCGCTTGTAAGAGATATGTTTGTTGCAGATACTATGGAAGAAGCCAAAGAAAAAGCTGGTGAGCATATGGTAAATTACATGAGATGGGTTTGTCACTGGAGGGGTCTAGGAAATCATATGGATCCAGGTGAAGAACTTCCAGAAACTAAAGGTAAATTAGATTTATTAAATTATGAATTTTTACACAAAAGAAATATGTTATTTGGAACTCCAGAATATGTTGCTGATAAAATTCATGAATTAAAATCCGAACTAAACTTACAAAACTTACAAGTTTGGTCAAATTTTCCTGGAGTGAAACATGAAGATTGTATGAAAAGTATTAAACTTTTTACTGAAAAAGTTATGCCTCACTTCCAAGATGATATAGAGACTGAAGTCAAAAAAGTTTCGTGATCAAATCACATAAGAAAATATCTGGTGGCCAGGCTGCCATTCAATCTTTAAAAAAAGAAAAAGTTGAACATGTTTTTGGTCTTATCGGTTCTGCTACAATGGAGATGTTTGATGCTCTTTACCATGAAAAAAAAATAAAATTTATTGGAGTAAGAGATGAAAGAACAGGCACTCATATGGCTGACGGGTATGCAAGAGCCTCGAACAAACCAGGTGTTATAATAGCTGGACAAAATGGACCTGGAGCTACAAACTTAGTAACTGGTGTTGCTCAAGCAAAAGCTGCTTTTTCACCTGTAATTTCAATTGCTGGCTCTTATTCCACAAAAGATAAAATGGAAGATGCATTTCAGGGTCTTGATCAGCAATCTTTATTTACTCCAATTACAAAGAAAACCTGGACTGTTAAAAATTCAAAAATGATACCTAATGTTATGAGTGATGCTTTTAGCCTTGCAATGAAACCTAGAAGAGGTCCAGTTTGTGTTAATCTACCAAGAAATATTTTAGCAGCAACAAATACTTATAAAATCAATACTAATAAGCCCTCTTTTGAAAGCGAGAGCAGTCTTAAAGGTAAAAAAGAAAAAATAAAAAAAGCTGCAAAAATTATAAATCAAGCAAGTCAATTTGTAATAATTGCTGGTGGTGGGATTAAATATACCACTAAATATAAAGAAGTAATCAAACTTGCTGAATTGTTAAATGTACCAATTGTTACTGCAGCTGGCCATGGCGATGCCATTCCATTTAATCATAGACTGAATGCAGGACAGATGGGACCCCGTGGAAATCCTGTTGCATCAAGACTTGTTAAAGAAGCAGATGTCATTTTAGCAATTGGGACTAGATTAGGTTTTAACTCTACTTTTTACTCTTACGAAAACATAAATAAAAAGGCAAAAATTATTCAAATTGAAATTGAAAAAAAAATGCTTGGAAAATATTTTCCAATAGTTGTTGGAATTAATGCTGATGCAGCCACTGCCACCAATCAAATATATAATGAAATTAAAAAACAGAAAATTAAATTAGATATAAAAAATTGGACAAACTCATATTTAAAAGAAAGAAAAGATTATTTAAGTAACAGAGATAGAGATAATCTTGGAAAAAACTTCCCTATTCAACCAAAAGGGTTATTTAAACAATTAAGAAAAGCTCTACCAAAAGATACTGCTATTACTTTAGATGCAGGAACACTTTGTTTGCAGGCAACAGATGTTTTAGAATATTATAATCCACCTTCATTATTTACACCTTTAGACTTTGGATTGGTGGGTTTTTCATTTGCATGCGGTCTTGGTGTTAAAATCGCAAAACCTAAAAAAACTGTTGTCAGCTTGATGGGAGATGGTGGTTTTGGCATGACTATATCTGAATTAAGCACTGCTGTTGAATATGGAATAAACACAACAACTATTGTAATGAATAATCAAAGTTGGGGGGCAGAAAAAGCTTACCAAAAAGATTTTTTTGGAAAAAGATATTTGGGTGCAGATATTACTAGCCCTTCATTTGATAAAGTTGCAGAATTATATGGTGCAAAAGGGTTTAAGGTTAAAAAAATTTCTGAAGTAAATGAGGCTGTTAGAGCAGCTATTAAATCTAATAAACCTGCAGTAGTTGATGTTGATGTGGATCCTAGTGCATTATATAGTTTTAGAAGAGATAGTTTTAAACATAGGCAAAAATAAATGTCACAAAAAGATATTGGTAATAAAATTCCAATTTATAAATTAAAAGCAGGTAAGGAAGTTGAAGATTATTATGACGAATGGACTGTTGAAAATAAATATGACAAGGATATGGTTGATTGGAAATATTCTGGACCTCAAGAAACTGTAGACCTTTTTAACAAACATGTTCCCAACAAAGATATAAAAATTTTAGATGCAGGTTGTGGGACTGGTTTAGTAGGTATTGAGCTAAAAAAACATGGTTTTAAAAACTTTGATGGAGCTGATTTTTCACAAAAAATGCTGGACTTGGTACCAGAGAATATTTATCAAAACTTATTCAAAATCGATCTAAATAAAAAAGTTGATATAAAAGATAATACTTATGATGGGATAACCTGCGTTGGTACTTTTACATTTGGTCACGTTAACCCCCCTGCTTTAGATGAAATGGTAAGAATTTGTAAAACAGGATCATTTATTTGTTTTACAATTAATCTAGGTATTTACGAAGAATATGGATTTGACAAAAAGATCAAAGAATTAGAAGATAAGAATTCTTGGAAAATAATTGAATTCTTTAAATCAAATTATATTGCAAGCAAAGGAGTAAATGCTTGGTTAGTGTTAGCTCAAGTAACAAAATAAAAAATTATGGATATTAATTTAAGAAAATTTACAAAATTTGTTGATAAAACTTTCATTGAAGGTGGTAAAAAGGCTAATGAACCAGTTTTGTTAGTTTCGGTTGCTGCTGTATTTAAAAATCCTTGGCATGGACAAGGTTTTGTTGAAGATTTAAGACCTATAATTTTAGATTTAGCACCTAAGCTCGGTGATTTATTAGTGCCCGAACTAATTAAAGAAATTGGATCTCCAGAAAAAATATTAGCATATGGTAAAGCTGGGGTAGTTGGTTTAAATGGAGAGATAGAACATGCTTCAGCTTTTATACATACATTAAGATTTGGTAATAAATTTAGAGATGCTGTTGGTGGAACTTCTTATTTAAGTTTTACAAATACTAGAGGACCAGCTGGATCTAAAATTTCAATTCCAATGATGCATAAAACGGACTCAGGATTGCGACCGTATTATTTAACACACGAATTTACGATACATGATGCTCCATTCGATGATGAAATTGTTATAGCAATTGGAGGAGCTTCAAGTGGAAGAGCTCATGCAAGAACTGGTGATAGATATCAAGATATGAAAGAAATGGGTATTGAGCCTAAGTAATATTTGATGACAACCGGGAATACTGCATCAGGTACTTTTTATATCTTCAATAAAAAAGAGCAATCAATCCCAATAGTTTTTATTCATGGTGTTGGTTTAACTTATGAAATCTGGCAACCACAATTAAATTTTTTTAAAAATTACTCTAATCTTTCATATGATATTCTTGGTCATGGAAGGTCATCTTTAACAAAACAAAATATAAGTTTTGATGATTTTTCAGAACAGCTTATAGAATTAATTGATGAACTTAAAATTAAAAAAATTCATTTAGTTGGTTTTTCAATTGGATCTTTAATAGCTAGAAATTTTGCAACTAGATATGGTGACCGATTACAATCATTGATTCTTTTAGGTTCAATATACAAACGATCTGAACAACAACAAAAAATAGTTAATGAAAGATTTGATCAAGCTAAAAAAGAATTAAAACTCTCAAGACAAGCGTTGAAAAGATGGTTTACAGACAAATATTTAGAAAATAACCCTGATACTTATGAAAAAATTAGTTCAATTTTATCTGCAAATAATATGGCTAATTTTTTAAAAGTTTATGAGTTATTTGTTAGACATAAAAATGATGAAGACTTTGAAAAAATCTATTGCAAAACCTTAGTAATGACTGGAGAACATGATATTGGGTCTACAATTGAAATGTCACAACAGTTAAACAACATAATTAAAAATAGTGAACTAAAGATCATCAAAGATGGTAAACATCTTTGTGGTATTGAGTGTGCAGATGATGTAAATTTAGCAATCAAAAAATTTGTAGACAAAAATGACTAAGCTAAAACAGTATAAAATGTTCATTAATGGGGAGTGGGTTGACTCGGAAAGTAAAAGAACTTTTGAAACTTTAAACCCAGAAAACAATGAACCTTGGGCAATTGTTCCAGAAGCAAGTGCTAAAGATGTAAACAACGCAGTTAATGCGGCACAAAAAGCATTCGAAGGTGAGTGGCCTAAATTACTTCCAAGAGAAAGAGCTAAATTCTTAAGAGCTATTGGAGATCAATTGAGACAAAACGCAGAGATGTTAGGTGAAATAGAAACGATTGATACTGGAAAACTTTTTAGAGAAACAAAAAAACAAGCAATCTATATTGCTGAGTATTATGATTATTATGCAGGTCTTGCTGATAAAGTTGAAGGAACAGTTCTTCCAATTGATAAACCAAATGTTCAAGCGATAACTACAAGAATTCCAATTGGTGTTATTGCTGCAATCATTCCTTGGAATTCACAAATGTTTTTAACAGCAACAAAATTAGCTCCTGCCCTTGCTATGGGGAATACAGTTGTAATTAAATCTTCAGAATTAGCACCCGCTGTAATGTTTGAATTTGCAAAACTTATTGAAAAAACTGGTATTCCTAAAGGAGTAGTAAATGTTATCACTGGCTTTGGTGATCCGTGTGGAAAAACTCTAACAACACATAACTTAGTTGAAAAAATTGCTTTTACTGGTGGACCTGAAACAGCAAGACATATAATTAGAAATTCAGCAGATAATTTATCAGAAGTAAGTTTAGAACTAGGTGGAAAAAGTCCTGTTGCTGTATTTGATGATGCAGAACAAGAAAATGCAATAAATGGTATTGTTGCTGGAATTTTTGGTGCAAGCGGTCAAAGTTGTATAGCTGGTTCAAGACTTTATATTCAAAAAGGCATTTATGATGAATTTTTAGACAAACTCTCAAAACGTGCATCAAAAATTAAAATTGGTGCTCCTATGGACTCTGAAACTGAGATGGGACCATTAAGTAGTTTTAAACAATTAGAAACAATTGAAAAAAATATAAAAGCGACAATTGACCAAGGTGGAAAAATAAAGTGTGGTGGTAAACGACACTCTTTTTCTAACAAAGGATACTATTTTCCAGCGACAATTGTAGAATGCGACAACCATAATTTACCTGTTGCAGAAAATGAATTATTTGGACCAGTTCTATCTGTTATGAAATTTGACACTGAAGAAGAAGTAATAAATAAGATGAATGATAATCAGTATGGATTATCGTCTGGAGTTTATACCAGCAATCTTTCAAGAGGAATGAGAGTTTCTAAAGCAATAAGAGCAGGGATAACTTTTGTAAATACTTATAGATTAATTTCTCCATCTGCTCCATTTGGAGGTATTAAAGATAGTGGTTATGGTAAAGAAGCAGGAATCGAGTCAATAAAAGATTATACAAGAGTTAAAACAACTTGGTTCTATACTTCTGATGAACCTTCACTAGACCCTTTTTCAATCAGGTAATATTTTGTCCCCAAAACACACTGTATTAATTGTTTTGGTGATGTTTTTTCTTGGTAGCGCTTATCCACTTGGTAAATTTGGATTAAATGCTTCAATGAATCCAATTTTCTTTGGTGCATTAAGAATGGGCTTTGTTTTTTTATGTTTATTACCATTTTGCAAAATAATTATTCCTAAAAAGAAATATATATTACCTTTAATAGGATTTTCTCTTTGTATGGGTGCGGGTGTAAATATGTTTTTATACTTATCTATCAATGCAGTGACTTTATTGGCTCCTATTACAATTGGAGCACAACTATCTATACCGTTTGCAATACTAATAAGTTCTTTATTTTTAAAAGAAAGTATTAGTTTAAAAAAATGGATTTTTATTTTTTCATCATTTTTAGGAATACTATTTATAGCTTTTGATCCAAATATTTTCGATGAAATTGTTGGTACTTTTTTGGTTTTTGGAATGGCCTTTTTTTATGGACTATCTCAAGTTTTTTCAAGATACATAAAAGACCTAGATGTAAAGTTTACAAACGCTTTTATGGGGCTTATAGGTTTTTTAGTCTTGATTATTTTTTCTCAAATATTTGAAGGAAACATCGTTAAACAAATGGAGAAAGTTGAAACAAATGGTTGGCTTGCGGTTATGTATGCTGGAATGATCATTTCAATTTTAGGACACATGATGATGTTTTATCTTTATAAATTTTATCCAATAGGAATGGTCATGCCTTTTTATTCACTATTTCCTGTTTTTGGACTGATATTAACTTTCTTTATATTTGGCGAAGTACCCTCTTTAATAACAGTATTTGGCGGTATAGTTGTAATAACATCAATATATTTACTTCAAAAAACTAAGTAATTTTTCATTGAATTGTTGAGATAATCATCATTTAATTATCTTTTTATAAATTGTTAACAATAAAAGAGGAAGATAATGAAAAAACTATTTATTGCTGCATTTATGCTTGTTTCAAGTTTTGGAACAAATGTAATGGCAGACGGACATGCGATTAAAATGGGGATTATCTTAGGATTTACTGGTCCTATTGAATCTCTAACACCAGCTATGAGAGACTCAGCTAAATTAGCTTTTGAAGAAGCTTCAGCGTCTGGATCTTTATTGGGTGGAAAAAAAATATCAGTTTTAGAAGCAGACTCAACTTGTGTTGACTCAGCAGCAGCAACTGCAGCAGCTGAAGGATTAATATCACAAGGTGTAGCGGCTATAATGGGTGCTGACTGTTCAGGTGTTACGGGTGCAATTGCATCTAACGTTGCTGTACCTAATGGTGTAGTGATGATTTCACCATCAGCAACTTCTCCAGGATTAACAACTCTAGATGATAATGGATATTTCTTTAGAACAGCTCCATCAGATGCTAGAGGTGGTCAAATCTTAGCTGATATTACTAAAGATAGAAAAGTTAAAAGTGTAGCAATTACTTACACTAACAATGACTATGGTAAAGGCTTAGCTGATGTTTATAAAGCAGCAGTTGAAAGTCATGGTATTAAAGTAACTACTGTAACTGCTCACGAAGATGGTAAAGCAGATTACTCATCTGAAGTTGCAACTCTTGCTTCAGCGGGTGGTGATGCTGTAGCTGTAATTGGCTACCTAGACCAAGGTGGAAAAGGAATTATTCAAGCTTCTTTAGACTCTGGAGCATTTGATACATTCGTTTTATCTGATGGTATGATAGGTCAATCTCTAGTTGATGCATTTGGAAAAGATTTAAGTAAATCTTTTGGTTCAATGCCTGGTTCAACTGGAAAAGGTGCTGGTGTATTTGCTGATGTAGCAAAAGCTGGAGGAATTGATTCTTCTGGACCATACACAGGCGAGTCATACGACGCAGCAGCTTTGATAGTATTAGCAATGCAAGCAGGTAATTCTGCTGACAGAGCATCAATTGCAAAAAATGTAATGGGTGTTGCTAACGCTCCTGGAACTAAAATTTATCCAGGTGAGCTTAAAAAAGGATTGGATTTACTAGCTAAAGGTAAAAAGATAAATTACGAAGGTGCAACTGGAGTAACTTTTACTAGTGTTGGTGAAGCTGAAGGTTCTTTCTTAGAGCAAGAAATCAAAGGTGGAAAATTCAAAACTAAAAAACAAAGATAATTATTATCTAATTAAAAACCCCAGTAATGAAAATTACTGGGGTTTTTTTATATCTAAATACTAATTAAAATTCTTAAAATATCAAAAAAATGTACTAAAATATTAGACAGAGAATTGTGATAATTAAAACATATACTTGTCAGCCATGTACATAGCCCAAGCAATTGCAGCACCTAATATAATATATTTCATATAGTAATTACTTTATTTCTATTTTTTCAGGAAGTATACCTTTAGGTCGATATCTCATTATCAACAACAACCCAAGGCCCATCATTAAATATCTAAAGTAAGGAACACTCTCAATTAAATGAACTTTTAATGCATGGGTGTCTGCCATTCCAGCTGTAAAAAAATTTATCAAAAATAGTGCTATAGGTGCGGCCTCAATCCATAAAAACCAAACTGCAAAACCTCCAAGTATAGCTCCAAAATTATTACCACTTCCACCAACAATTACCATCACCCAAATAAGAAATGTATATCTCATAGGTCTATAACTTCCTGGTGTAAATAAACCATCTTGAGTAACTAACATTGCCCCAGCAATTCCAACAATTGCAGAACCCAAAATAAATATCAACAGGTGTTGTTTAACAACATTTTTACCCATTGCATTTGCTGCTTCTTCGTTGTCTCTAATAGCTCTCATCATTCTGCCCCATGGAGAATAAAGCGCTTTTTGAGTTAAAATTAAAAGTATAATAACAACAATCAAAAATAATCCTGAATAACAAAGTTTAACAAATACAGTTGAGCCTTCTATTACCATTTGATTTAATGCTGCCTGACGATCCGCAAGATTAGAAATTAATGCTAATTTTCCTGAATTGAATTTTTCTACTAAATTAATAAACCATTCAGTTGTTTGAAGGTCAACTTCATATGGTGCTGGTCTTTTTAAGCCTATTACGTTTTTAACACCTCTTGTTAACCAGTCTTCATGCTTAATTATTGCAATTACAATTTCAGAAATAAGTAAAGTTGCAATTGCTAAATAATCAGCTCTTAAACCTAAGGCAACTTTTCCAACTATAAAAGCTAGCCCACCTGCAAAAAATGCTCCAACAATCCAAGAAAAGATAATTGGTAATCCAAAGCCACCTAAGAATCCTGTTTTAGCTGGATTAACCCCTTCTATCGCTTCAATTCCAGGTTCAGCTGTTATTCTAATGATTACAATTCCAGCAACTATAATTGCAGCTATTCCATAAGTTCTAAATTTTGATTTTTCAAAATTTTTTAAAATAAATCTAATAGCAAATACCATTGCAATAATTAGCCATAGACACATTAAGATATCAAAACCACCTGCACGCCATGCTTCCTGTACAGGATCAACTGAGATTAAAACTGCCGCTAACCCTCCAAGCGCTGTATAACCCATAATTCCAAAGTTAATTAGTCCTGCATAACCCCACTGAATATTTGCCCCCATAGTCATTACTGCAGAAATCAAACAAAGATTAAATATTGATAATGCTACATTCCAAGATTGAAAAATTCCTACAAGAATTATCAAAGCCATCATGATGCTATAAGCAGCTATTACATTTAAATTCTTTCTCACAATACTTTTCCTTTAAATATTCCTGAAGGTCTGTAAAGCAGTACTATGACCAATATTGAAAATGAAACTGCAAATTTATAATCTGTAGATAAAAGTTGAACTAAACTTTCAGGCTCCATACTTTCTGGCAAAATGTACATAAAGAATTTTTTATAAGCATAAGTTAAAAATATTTCTGAAAATGCAATAACATATCCTCCTAAAAAGGCACCAAATGGATTTCCTATACCTCCAACAATTGCTGCCGCAAATATAGGGAGCATATTGTTAAAATAAGTGAAAGGTTTAAAACTTTTATCCAGACCATATAAGGCGCCTCCAATAGTTGCTAAAATCCCTGCTATTATCCATGTAATCATCACTATTTTTTTTGGATCAATTCCTGAAAGTAAAGCTAAATCCTCATTATCAGAGTAAGCTTTCATACTTTTTCCTGTTTTAGTCTTATTTAAAAACCAAAACAAAAGAGAAACTAGAACAATTGTAACAAATATTGTTAGTACTTGCGTAGACTTCAATGCAAGTCCTTCATTAAGGCCTGTCATTTCTTTAAATTCACGTGCTTTGATAATAAATTTTTCACCATCAAAAAATCTTTGATCAGAAGGACCAATAATTATTCTTACCACAGCCTGAGTGACAAACATTACACCAATACTAACCATTGCTAGTTGAACGGGTGGGCTCTTATTAACTCTGTAATATTTAAATACAAATTTATCTATAAACAGCATGTAAATAATCATAAATAAAATTGCAAATGGAATAGCTATTAACGCTGTTGGCAAAACCCCAAGTGAAATTCCAATTGATTGAAAATACCAAGTAAATAAAATTGTAACCATTGTCCCAAAAGACATCATGTCTCCAGTTGCAAAATTAGCAAATCTCAAAATTCCATAAATTAATGTAACAAAAATTGCACCTAATGCTAACTGAGAACCATATGTTAAAGCAGGAATAAAAATATAATTTAATAAAAGAATTATAGCATTTAAAAAATCCATAATTATCCCCCTAGAAAAGAGCTTCTTACTCTTGGATCATTTAATAATTCATTTCCAGTTCCTGAATATCTATTTTCTCCAGTTACTAAAACGTATCCTCTGTCAGAAATATTAAGTGCTTGTTTTGCATTTTGCTCAACCATTAAAATGGCAACATTAGTTCTTTTAACTTTTATTATATGATCAAATAATTCATCCATAACAATTGGTGAAACACCTGCAGTTGGCTCATCCAACATTAGAACTGTTGGTTTAATCATTAGTGCTCGACCAAGAGCTACCTGTTGTCTTTGTCCACCTGATAGTTCACCAACTAATTGATTTCTTTTTTCTTTAAGAATAGGAAATAAATTATAAATTTCATCTATTGTGTCTTTAATTTCATCATTGATAAGAAAAGCTCCCATTTCTAGATTTTCTTCAACAGTCATTCCGGCAAAAACATTTTTAGTTTGTGGTACAAAAGATATTCCTTCTTTAACTCTATCTTGAGGAGATAATTTAGAGATATCTTTACCGTCAATTTTTACTGATCCAGATTTTAAATTCAAAAGACCCAACATCGCTTTCATGGCTGTTGATTTACCAGCTCCATTTGGTCCAAGAATTGAGACTATTTCACCTTTGTTAACATTTACTGTGCAAGAATTAATTATATTAGGACCACTACCATAGCCCCCTGTCATTGCGTTTCCTTCAAAATATGCCATTAATTTGAGTCCTTAAGTTTAGATCCCCTACCTAAATAACTTTCTATAACTTTTTCATCTTTTTTAACTTCATCTACTGATCCTTCAAATAAAACTGAACCTTCAGCCATTACAATAACTGGGTCGCATAATCTTCCTATAAAATCCATATCGTGTTCGATCATACAAAAAGTATATCCTTTTTCTTTATTGAGTTTTTCGATTGCTGTCCCAAGATCTTTTAGTAAAGTTCTATTCACACCAGCACCCACTTCATCTAATAATACTAATTTAGCGTCTACCATCATTGTTCTACCTAATTCCAATAATTTCTTTTGTCCGCCTGATAAATTTCCAGCCAATTCATTTGATAAATGACTAAGATTTAAAAAATCAACAACTTCTTTTGCTTTTTCTTTTACAATAGCTTCTTCTTCAGAAACTAGTTTTGGTTTTAATAGTGCGGTCATCAGTTTCTCACCTGATTGGTTTCCTGGAACCATCATTAAATTTTCCAATACTGATAAATTTGAAAATTCATGAGCAATTTGGAAAGTTCTAAGTAAACCTTTTGAAAATAATTCGTAAGATGGAACATCTGTAATATTTTCTTCATCAAAAGTTACTGCTCCACTTGTTGATTTTAAATTACCTGCAATTAAATTAAATAAAGTAGTTTTACCAGATCCATTAGGTCCAATAATGCCAGTTATAGTTCCTCTTTTAACATTTAAAGAACAATCAGATACAGCTGCTAAACCACCAAAATATTTTGATAAATTATTTATTTCTAAAATATTTTCTGACATTGGAATTATTTATTAAGTCGTTTATGGATACTATTTAAAGTTTTTTCTAATGACTTATAAAAACCAGCTTTAGTCAATTCTTTAACACCTTGTTCATTAAGACCCTTAGGCGTTTGAGACTCTTTAACTAAATACTTCAAATCCTCTTTAGAGTTTACAACAGCATCTTGAGATAAAGCTAAGAATAGTGATGTAATATATTTTTGAGCATTATCTCTTTTCACACCACGTTTTACAAGCCAATCTGTCATAACTCTAAGCAACTCATAAAAAGGTGCCATCATTCCAGAAGTAGACCAAAAATTAATTGAAGATTTCTCATTTTTAATTTCTACAGTTGTTCCTATTTGATTAAAGAATTTTTTTATTTTTGGGTTAGGTGGACAAATAGGTACTGGTCCTTTTTTTAATGATATTGGAGGTAATGGTATTGCTCTTACAATATTTGCTTTTACTTTAATCGATTTTTTTAATTGCGATAACGTAATCGTTGAAATGAAACTTATAATAGTATGACTAGATTTAAATTTTAAATCTTTAATGATTTTTTCACCCACTGTTGGTGTAACTGATAAAAATATCCAGTCACATTTATCAATTATTTCTTGATTATTTTTAGAAATATTAATCTTTTTAAATTTTCTTTTTAAAGTTTTTGCAGTTTTCTTATTTCTTTCAGAGATTATAATTTTTTTGAATTTAATTTTAGATTTACAGATTCCTGTAATTACTGAAGATGCAATTTTTCCTGTACCAATAAATCCTAAATTCATAAATTTTGATTACTTTATATTGATTATATTGAATTAATTAACAAAAAAAGAGCCTCTAATTCTCAGCAATTCTCTATTTAATTCCTTATTTTCTTCAAAAGGTTTTCTACCGTGTAACCAGAAGTAATTATTTGCAATAATAGAATTTCCAACTGGAAGCTTAGTAATAACTTTATTGTTACTCTCCTCTAAACTGTCTGATAATTTTTGTAAAAAATTTCCTTGTTCCATATTTTTTGGCTCTGGAAATTGATCTATATAAGAAATATGAGGTCTTCCCTCTTCATCTGATGAAAAAACAGGGTGCTCAACCTTATAATCTATGTTTTTGCTTTTGGGTGATCCCCACATAAAATTTTGTTTACCAACTGGGTCACTAAATAAATCATCACAGTGCTCCCAATCGTCTAAGTGCAACATTGCGGTCTCACCACCTTTTACATTCTCTTCATTTATTTTTGTCATTATTAACCAATCTGTAATTTCTTTTACATAGGTTCCATCTGTATGAAGATCCATATTTCTATAAGCTTTTCTTAAATAAGAATCGCTTTTGTCTTCATGCTTGACTTCAAATCTTGCATAATATTTTCCAGCCATTGAGTCATGATTGGGTACACCAATTAAATGAGCAATTGCAGTAGAAAGTTTTACTAAAAATTTATCATTAATTTTAGAAGTAATATTTTTAGGGCCAATTATAAAACATCCTGTATCCCTATCTCTTAATATTTTATTCATTAGTTCACTTAATTTATTATTAGTTAAATCATCTAAACTTTTTGCAATAGTAAATCTGGTAAATGGTTTTAGTTCTAATGCGGTTAGATCAAATTTGTTAAAAGGGAAGATTAGTTTTTTTATGATTTCATCATCTAAACTAATATTAATTATTCGTTTTGATTTTTCATGCTCATGTATTTCAAGACCAGCTATATTTTGCATAATAAATTCTAGGTTAACTTTATTAATAAATCAATTTTATTTAAAAATAATTGCTTAAAATTGCCATACTGACAGCAGAAAAAATAGTTGGATACACATAGTTTTTTTTTGAAATAAAAAAAACAATTAAAGATAAAATTACAACAGCTAATCTACTTAAATAACTAGCATCAATTAAAACTCCTACAGGAAAAATAATTGTTCTAGCAATTAGAGCAGCTAATGTTGCATAAGCTAAACAATTAAACCATTTAAATAATTTTGATGTTTCTTTAATTCCTTCAGAACTTACTGCACCTAAAAATCTTGATAAAAAAGTTGCAAGTGATGTTACAAGGATTGCATAAACAATATTAGCTGACATTTAATTCTCCAATCAAATATGCGATTGAACCACCCACCAATCCACCTAATAAAATTGACCACTCTGGTGTTAAAAAATAAAAAATTGGTCCTAATACTAATCCAAGTATAACTGATAAGGAAACCTGTAAAGTTTTAGAAGCCCCAACCATCATACATAAAAAATAAATAGGATTTAAAATTGCTAATCCCATCATCAAATCTTTATTTAGATATTCTGAAGAAAAAAAACCAATAAAAGTTCCAATTACCGCAATACTCCAGGTTGCAGTACCAATACCAATCCAATAATCAATACGTTGTTCTTTAGGTATTGATTTGTAATTACTTTTCATGATTAACCAAGCAGAAACAGCAATAAAATGACATGAAAAATAATATTTCCACTTTGGCTGACTTTCATGCATCATCAAAGGGAATAACGATACGGCCATTGGATAAAGTCGGGCATTAACAAACCAAACAGCTAAAAAAATATTTAGCAAAGAAGCACCAACTAACAATGACTCTGCCATTACCAAAGAACCTGGCAAGGCATAAGTTAACATTGTAGAAAAAACACTCTCTTGAATATTAAATCCTAAATTTTTAAGTAAAGCTCCAATAGCAATAAAACAGCATCCTAATGCAATAGCGGGACTATCATGTTTTAATATGGATTTATAACCTTTAAGAAAAAATTCTTTATTTATCATCAGCCGCCAAGAAATAGTCTACCTACGTCTGGATTTTCCAATAAATCATTTCCTTTTCCAGCAATGGCAGTTTGTCCTGACACTAAAACATAACCAATGTCAGCAAACTCCAGACCTTTCTTTGCATTTTGCTCAACAAGTATTATTGTTTTTTTTTCATTTTGTTGAAGATCTCTTAAAATTTCAAAAACCATATCTATATATCTTGGCTCTAATCCAATTGAAGGTTCATCTACCAATAACACTGATGGTTTCATAACAAGAGCTCTAGATATTTCTAGCAATCTTCTTTCTCCACCAGATAAAACTTTTGCAGGTTGTGTTCTTCTATTTCTTAATCTTTCATATTTTGCAAAAATCTTTTCAGCTTCTTCATAAGATTCGTCTGTTTTATCTTTGATATATCCACCCATTAATAAATTTTCTTCAACTGTCATGTCGGGAAAAACAGAATTATCTTGAAGAATATAAGCTATCCCTACTGATTTTAATTTTTCAGCTGGTGATAAATTTGTAATTTCTTTTCCTTCTATTTCTATTTGACCTGAAAAAATATTTGTAAATCCATAAATAGAATGAAGTATTGTAGATTTACCAGCTCCATTAGGGCCAATTAAACATAACGATTGAGCTTTATTTACAAACAAATCAAAGTTATGCAAAATTTCCATTTTACCGTATCCTGCATTTAAACCTTTAATAGTTAAATGAATTTCATCTGGAGATAATTTTTTTAAATCATCTGCTGTTGGAGCTTTTCCTAATACTTCATATTGGTTTGACATTATTGAGCTCCTAAATACGCATCTATAACACGTTTATCATTTTTAATTTCATCTGGAGAACCATTTGCTAGCATCTTTCCATGAGCTAGACAGAAAATATCTTCAGCTAATTGCATAATCACCCTCATATTATGCTCGATAACTAGCAGAGTGATTCCAAAATCTTGGTTAACTTTGATTAATCTATCAATAATCCCGTTAATCAATGTAGGGTTAATTCCTGCTGTAGGCTCATCCAATAGTAGCATCTCGGGTTCATTCATTAAAGCCATAGCAAGCTCTAATAATTTTTGCTGCCCAAAAGATAAGTCTCCTGCTCTTAACTTTCTTTTTTGATATAAACCTACAAAATTTAATAAATTTTCTGCTCTTTCATTAAGCTCTTTAGGAATTTTTGAAAATATAGTCATTATATTTGCATCACTATCTTTATGGCTAATAAGCATGTTTTCTACACAGTTTAGCTTGCCGTAAATTCGAGTTTGTTGAAATGTTCTTAATAAACCAAGTTTTGCTATAATGGGGACAGGTAACTCTGATACTTCTTTACCATTAAATTTGATAGAACCATTATCTATTGGATATGTTCCAACAATAGAATTAAATAATGTAGTTTTTCCTGATCCATTTGGGCCAATCAAACCTACAATTTTGCCTTTTTCAACATTCATTGAAATATCAACATTAGCTTTTACACCACCAAATGATTTGCTTACGTTGCTTACTTCTAAAATACTCATTTAAGTTCTACCTGTGCTTTTCGATCTGCTTCATCTACAACTTCCCCAAATCTTTCTGGATATTTTTCTCTCAACCAACCCATAATTCCCTCAGGGAAATATATTACAATTACAACAATTAAAACTCCAAGAGCTACGTACTGCCAGCCCAAGAAGAATGTCCAAAAGCCTTCTTTAAAAATATGAAATATGGTTGCTCCAATAACTGGTCCCCATAAAGTTCCTTTACCACCTAAAATTGCCATTAAAACCATGAACACTCCCATCTCTCTTCCATCGAATGCAACATCGGTTGAGTCAATGTAACCAACTAATCCTCCCATGATTCCTCCAGCTAAACCACAAAAGAAAGCTGATATCATCCAACCAATGATTTTGTATTTCATAGTTTGAATTCCCATAGCTTCCGCTTTATCTTCGTTATCTCTTATTGCATTCAAGATTAATTTGAATCGAGTAGAGTAAATTGATTTAACGGATATAAAAGTTAGTACTAAAACTAAAAAGCTTAAAAAATAAAAAAACTCTCCTCGTGCTTCTAAATCTCCAACTTCTGGGAATGGAGGAGTTGTAAAGCCTTGACCAGCTCCTATAATTTCTATTCCACCCGAAATCTCTCCTGCCGCAACTCCTAAACCTAAAGTGCAAATTGCAAAATAGTGACCTCTTAATCCTAGAATTGCATATCCAATTAAACCGGCAACTATTGTTGGGACTATTGCAGCAACTACAAGTCCATATGCCATACCTTGGAAAAATTGACTTGGAGTATGTACGAAAGTTTTTTCTCCACCACTTTCAGTCCATTCAGCTAAAGGGAAAAACATGCCAACTTGAACTGAAGCACATAAATACATTCCAAGACCATAGAATAGAATATTACCAAACGTATTATAACCCATTTCACCACCTTGAATATTCCAAGTCAAAGCTAGTACAATAAGTATACAAAGAATAGATAACTGAACCTTAAAGGCAGGTAATACAAATGGTGCAACTACTCCAAAGATTAATATTGCAGCGTATAAAATAATATTTTTATTTATCATTTTAGGTACTCTCTTTTTTTGGAAAGTTTAAATCTTCTGTAAACTAAAATTAAAACTAACAACATGAAAACAGAGCCAATTCTGAATTCTGTTCCAAGAATATAATCTGCGAATTCTTCAAATACCCCTAGACCCATACCTGAAACTGCAACACCAGGTAAATTTCCTAATCCAGCAATAATAACAATCATGAAAGATCTTATTGTATATGGTAGCCCCATATAAGGATGAATTGTAAATGTAATAGCAACTAATGCTCCAGCTACACCACAAAGTGCAGCATTTATACCAAATGTAGCTGCATAAACTTTTTCAGTATCAACACCTAAAATTTTTGCTGCTCTAGCATTTTGTGCTGTTGCTCTAATTGCACGACCTAACTTTGATTTTCTCATGTAAATAACAAGACCTATAGCAAAAATAATACTTATGATTGCTGCAAATATTTTTGAATTTGGTAATGTCACTGAATTATTAAACAACATTGTTGTTCCAAATTCAGAATTTGCAAGAACAACATCTGCACCAAAAGCAAAGTTCATTAATTGCATGAAAAGTATACTTATTCCAAACGTAGCTAGTATCGATATGAATAAATCTCTATCTACAACTTTATTGATGACTAATTTATAAAGACCTACACCTACAAAATACATTATAGCAGGTGCTACTATAACTCCTAGCGCTGGATGTATTCCTGATAGATACATAAAATAAGTAATATAACCTCCAAGAATTACTAAATCTCCTTGAGCTATATTAATTATATTCATTACTCCCCATTGAAGAGCCATTCCATATGCAATAAGTGCAAATAAAATTCCAAGTAATATTCCATCTAATGATGCTTGAACCATTAATATTGGTACTTGAAATATAAGTAGATCCATAATTTTTTATTGAGACTTTCTATATAAAAATGCCCCCTATTACTAGGGAGCATTTTACAAATTAGATATTATCTTTGAGACCAAGAAGGAATCGGGTGTATTAACTCAGCTGAGGCCCATTTAGTAGGAGCTACAACTTTGTTTTCACATTTATCCCCATCACACATAACTTGGAATAACACCATCGGCTTATCAACATTCTGACCACCTTCTGCAAATTTTATGTTTCCATAAAAAGTTTGCATGTTGGTATCAGCAAGTGCATCTCTTACTTTAACTTTATCAAAAGAGTTTGCTCTTTCAAATGCATCTTTAAAAACCAATAAAGCTGCTGAAGACTCAGCTGCTTGATAAGGAGGTGCATAACCGAACTCTTTAGTAAAGTCAGCATCATAAGTCATACCGTCTTTAAAAAAGTTATCTTTATAAGTTAAAGTTTTATGCCATTGTGAAGCACATAATGCATACTGAGAATTTTTACCATGTTGTTTTGATAATTTCGCAGCATCACAGTGAGTCATTGCAAGCATTGGTACGTCAACTTTCATTTCAGCAATTTGTCTAATTGCTGTCAAAGCACCTTTAGTATGACCAGAAACTACTAGAACATCTGGTTTAACGGCTTTAACTTTTGCTAAAGTTGCTGCCATGTCATTTAGTTCTTTTGGAAGTTTGTCGTCAATTACTTTTTTAGATCCAGTTCTTTTGATTGCATCTAAAACACCTAATCTTACATCTTGAGAAAAAGCATCTTGTTCAAATGCCATTGCAACAGATACCGGTTTACCATTATTTTTCTCAACAGCTAAATCGATAGCTACATCAAGATATAAATTTGCTGGTGCAAGCACTGCAAAAAGATATTTGTAACCTTTAGTGAACAAAGATCTTGAAGCACCGTTTGCTTCAACCATTGGTACACCATACTTTTCAGTTACAGGAGCTATTGCTTTAGTCAATCCTGAGCTGTATGGCCCAAGCATAAACTCAACTCCATCTTGTTTGATTAATCTTTCTGCAAGTTGCGCTGCTCTTTTTGGGTTTGACTCATCATCATAATAAATGATTTCAAACTTATAAGTTTTTCCACCAACCTTAACACCACCCATGCTATTAATTCTATCAACGGCCATATTGTAACCGTTTTGAGTATGAACACCATTAGAAGAGTATTTACCAGTTAGTGAAATAGCAGATCCTAAAACTATCTTGTCACCTACAACTTTTGCAAAAGATGTAACTGATGAAGATAATAAAATTGCCAATGCAGAAACAAAACTTAAGATAATTTTATTTAATTTCATTTTATTTCCTCTGGTTATTAATTAATTAATGAATGATTAAATAAAGAAATTGACCTTAATGCAAGAGGCAATAAGAACCACGTATTTATGTTAATATTGCTGAGTTATAACTATTATCAATGCAATTATTAGTAAAACGCACGCTGAAATTGTATTAATAACTTTAGGGTTTGCTTTAATCCAAACAATTAGTTTTCTTGCAAGCACCGCGTAAGCAATTAAGGATAAAAAATCTAAAACAACATAAGTTGTGATCAAAATAAAAAATTGAGCAATATAATTTGTACTAAAATCGATAAATTGGGGAAATATTAATGGAAAAAACATCCATGCCTTTGGACTTGTGCCTGCAACTAAAAAACCATCTCTATAAAAAGAAAATAAACTTTTTGATAAAACGTTATCTGAATTTATATCTTTTGGTTTTGATTTATAAAGATCATAAGAAAGATATAAAATATAAGTTACTCCAACCCATTTAAAAATATTTAAAAAATTTGGATTATCGACAAAAAAAGATCCAATTACAAAAATTACTAAGGTCGCCTGTATAAAATTTGCTGTCACATCTCCTAATGCTGTCCAGATACATTTTTGAATTCCATAATTCATAGAATAAGAAATAATTACAATTCTAGGTGTACCTGGGGTGATGAATAGAAATAAAATTATTTGTAAAAATAAAAAGTAATTTAGGGGGTACATTTTATAGAAGATAGTCCAAAAAAACCGGGAGCTAAAGATGGCTAAGATGGACTATCAGATACATTAATATCATGCTCTAAAAAAAATGCATTAATCTTTTTTTTCAAATATAAAGGATTTATGAAAAAAAAAGGTCACACCCCTATCACGAGAGTTAAAAATCCTGAACCAGAGGTTAATGACCCAGATTGGGTTATTTGGGCTGCCTGGGCAGATAGGATTACCTTTGAAGAGATAGAAAAAAAAACAGGTAAAACAGAATCTGAAGTAATTAAGATTATGAGAAGATCTGTAAAACCTTCTTCATTTAGATTATGGAGAAAAAGAGTTAATCAAAAAAGTATAAAACATAGAAAAAAATTTGAATATTCTAGAAAAGAAATAACTAGTAAATTGAAAAAGAATGATTATTTATAATATATGAAATCGGTAACAATTTATACAGGTCCTCTTTGCAATTATTGTGATGCAGCAAAAAGATTACTAGCTAGAAATAATATTGAATATAAAGAAATTAATATTGCTACAGTTGATGGTGCAATGGATGAAATGATTAAAAAAGCTAATGGTAAAAGAACCATTCCTCAAATTTTTTTTGATGATAAACACATTGGTGGTTACGATGAAACACGAGAGCTTGAAAAGTCTGATAAGTTAAAAGACCTTCTTAAATAAAAAAATATTAATTAAATACCTTAATTTGCAGTCATTATTGCCTGGAAAGGTCCACTACCAATAAATAATTTGTTACTACCACCATTAACAAGGTGCATTCCCTCACCTACATTAAATTTCATACTTAAAGAGGTAGTGTCTGCAGTAACAACTACTGGATTTGCAAATGACACTAAACCCTCAAGTTTATCAACCTCACCTGTAGTTGAAGCTCTATGACCATTAGTGTCAACTAAATATCCATTAATTGCTGCTGTAGTTCCATTAATATTTTCAACTTCAGCTTTTGATTTAAAATCTTCTTCTGCTCCATCGAATGTTGCTAGAGTTTCAACAAATTTTCCTGCAGTTATTGCACTTGAACCACAAACAGAACTATTGGTATGAGTGCTGCCTTTTGCATGTGTTCCTGAACCAGCTACAGTTCCACAAAAAACTCCTGTGCCACCTGTCATTCCAGTCATTGATGCAGCAAGCTCTCCTGACCAAGTTAAACCAAAAGTATTATCCATAAAAGCATATCCATGAGTATAAGTTCCGGTTGGAGGTCTTGTATAAGTTCCATCTAAAACTATATCTGCTCCTTGGGTTACAGACGCAGTTGCTCCACTTGAACTGTTAAAAACTTGTGAACATGGAGTTAAAACAACTGCCGAAGATGTGGTAGCTTCTGTTGGAGAACTTGTACACAAATATAACTTATAAATTACTACTTCATAAAGAGCTGGAGTTTCATCACATCCGTCATCAATAAAATCAGCACCATCACCACTTTCCTTTGCCACAACTCCATCAGTAACTGTGCATGCCTCTGCTTGTTTGGAATTTACCATCTCAAAAACAAAGATTATAGATAAAATTAGAAATAAATATTTAGCATATTTCATTTAAAATCCTCCTGCTTTAACAGAGAAATCCTTTGATTTAATAATTAGATTTTCTCTTCTCACTTTTTCGTATTTTTTATCTTTCATTGAAACTCTTTCAAAAGCTTCGTCACTTACTAAACTTATATTAGGGTTAATTTTAGTTAAATTAAATGTTAAGTTTAAAAACCATTGGTCTTCATAACTATTATTACCATAGTCTTTAAAACCAACTTCAACATTCATTCCAGAATTTGGAATACCAATTTTCGATGAATATTCTATTCCTTCAAAGTCTGATCCACCTGGAATTTCATATTCAAATAATTTAGTATAAATCTTTGCAGTTGGCATATAAGGAATGTGAGCTCCAACTTCTAAATCATACCCATCTGCAACCTCTTCTTTAATACTATTTTTTCCAGTTACTTGGTTAGATATAGCAAAATAGTGATTGGTATTTAATTCTAAGATAGAAGATTTAATTTCAGCTCCAATACTTGCTCTTTGGTGATCGTAATCTAACTCATGATCATAAAATGCATTTAACCCAAACAAAAAACTTTCATCATCACTCAGCATTCTTTTTCCAAAACCTAAGTTTAAAGTTTCTCTATCTCCATCATGGGTAAATAATGACCCTTGAAAAAAAGTTAAACTATCATCGCTATCGTTTAATGGTTTAAACGTTAAAATTCCTATTTCTGGTTTATTGCCTTCCTTAGACTTAATGGAAAAATCAGTATCTTTAAAATTACTATCAAGTAAACTTTCTATTGAACTAAAAAAATTATCTTTTAATTTAGAAGTATCAGCACTTGAAGTTGAAAATACTAAAGCAGTAAACAAAATTATAAAATATCTTTTCACAACTAAACTCTTAATTAAATATAAAACCTATCAAATATTAGATTATTTTAAATCAATAAAATTAATTAGAAAAACTTGTATTTTAGTAATAATTAATCAATATTATCTAGGGATAGTTGTTTTTTTGCTATAGAATTTAAATTCTCTAATTTCATTCTACCTTTATAATTAATTTCATAATCTTCTGGCGCAAAATCAGGTGGGCTCTTACCTTCTAAAAATTTTTTTGATTGTTTTAAAGTATAATCAAGATTTTTTTTACAGTATGGAGTTGCACCAACGTAAACAACATTAGAATATTTTTTTCCTAAATGTTTATCCTCAACAGCATGAACGATATCTGGATGCCACCAAATTGTATCTCCTGGTTTCATTTTTGGAATTGAAACTAAACCTTTTAAAAGTAATTCATGATAATCTTTGTTTACTGACAAAGCTTTGCCAAGTTTTGAACCACATAATTCATTTTTAGGAACATCATCAAGTAAAGCCCTAGTTAAAATATAAGCCATCCCTTTTGCAATCGGAATTAACTGTAAGGTGCCATCATTAGGACCTTGTTCAGTTAAAGCAGTCCAACCTTGAAAAGTTCTAAAGACATGCGCAACTGCGGGAGACTCAAATTCAATTACTTTATCCCTATACTTTGCATCAAAAGGATCATAATTTCTAAAGTTATCTGAAAAGATATCTTTATAAATTTTTTGATAAGAACTATCTGTCCATCTTTCAACTGATCCTGCATCACAATGGGGAGATAAGCCTAATGTATCATCACCTGGCTCTCTTCTTCTTACTCTGTCAGCATAAGATAATTCTCTATTAGGATCAAAAACCTTATATTCATCATTTTCATATACCCAAAGATTATTAAGCCATTTTTTAACTTTTGCCATTTGCTCAGAATGTCTAATTTCTATTTGTGTTTTAGACCAATACAATCCAAAAATCTGAGGTTTTCCAGATTTAAGGTCGCTGAAGTATTTATCTAAATCAGATTTCTTCTTTTGATCAGTGTAATAATCATTGATATTTATATAATCTTCTAATTCTTTATTTAGAATATTTATTATTTGAGCATTAAATACATTCCTAACAATTACACATCCTCTATGTTTTATTTTTTTAATTAATTCTTCATTATTACCCTCAATACTATCAAAATTTATTTCAGGAATTATTGGTTGGTTTAAATCTTTAGATCTTTTAATTTTTGCAATTTCAATATCTATATAGCTTTTGATATTATTAAAATTCTGAATGTAGTCTTTTGATTTTTTTCTTAATATCTTTTTGGCAAACTTAATTTGATTATCGATATCATCAAACATTTTTACTAGCTTTTAGGTTTAAAAACCAAACACACTCCATTATTACAATATCTTTTACCAGTTGGGTTTGGTCCATCTTCAAATATATGTCCGTGATGTCCACCACATTTTTTACAATGATATTCTGTTCTTGCATAACCTAGATGATGATCAGTTTTAGTTTCAAATACATCGGGAAGAGATTGATAAAAAGATGGCCAACCTGAACCACTTTCATATTTAGTATTTGAGTCAAATAATTCTTCTCCACAATTAGCACAATGAAAACTTCCTTCTCTTTTTTCATGATTTAACTCACTTGTGCCTGCCATTTCTGTGCCCTCTTCAAACAAAACTGATTTTTGTTCTTCAGTTAGATTGGGATTAATTTTTTTAGTCATAATTTAAAATAATCTAGCACAAGACTGATGCAATAAAGAATGTAATTCTACCAATTTATTAAAATCTTTATTATATCCTCCACCTAAAACACCACAGATAGGTATTTTTTTTGAAGAAAAATTTTCAATTACTAATTCATCTCTTTGTTTTACTCCTTCATCTGAAATTTTTAACTTACCTAATAGATCGTTAAAATGAATATCAACACCCGCTATATAAAAAACAAAGTCAAAGTTTTCATTATTGAGTGTATTTATATAAAATTTAAGTGTCTTTAGATAAGCATCATCTTCAATGTTATCTTCAAGCTCCACATCTAAATCACTAATTGATTTTTTCGCAGGATAATTAGTTTTTGAATGCATACTAAAAGTAAATACACGTCTATTATCTTTAAAAATTTCTGAGTTTCCATTTCCCTGATGAACATCTAAATCTATAATTAAAATTCTATTGGCAAATCCTCTATCTAATAAATAGTGAGCAGCTACAGCTACATCATTAAAAACACAATAGCCAGCACCACCATCATAATTAGCATGATGACTTCCTCCAGCAGTGTTACACGCAACTCCATAATTTAATGCAAGTTTTGATGCTAAAACAGTACCGCCAGTTGCAACTAATGATCTTTGAACCACACTATCAACTAATGGAAAGCCAATTTTTTTAATTCCATTTTTGTCTAAAGTCTTATTCTTTATATTATCTATATAATTTGCTGAATGAGCTCTATTTAAAGTTTCAAAAGAACAGGCAGTAGGATTATAAAAATTTTTTACAACCTTTTGATTAAGTAGATACTTGGCAAGTTCGCCAAATTTATTTATTGGAAATTTGTGATCATCTCCAATTTTTGCAACATAATCTTTATGATTTACTACTGGTAGCTCCATTACTTTTCAATAACACGAATGGGCTTTCCGTTTACACAAGCCTCAAGATCTTCAATCATCTGTGTATAAAATATACTATAATTTTCTACTGTTACATATCCAATGTGAGGAGTAAGTAACGCATTAGGTAAAAATCTTAATTTATTTCCTTCAGGCAGAGGTTCTTTGTCATAAACATCAATTCCTGCACCCATAATAACATTAGTTGATAATGCAATTATTAAATCATCCTCGTTAACGATAGGGCCTCTAGAGGTATTAATTAAAAAAGCTGTCTTCTTCATTTGATCAAATTCTTTTATAGTAATGCAATCATTATAACGTTCGCCACCTTGAACATGAATTGAAATATAATCTGATGTTTTAATTAAATCTTCTTTACTACATGGAAGGACATTTAATTCTTTGCATTTGTTTAGATCTAGGTTTTCACTCCAAGCCATAACTTGCATACCAAAAGCATTAGCTATTTTTGCCACTTGCGAACCTACTCTTCCAAGGCCAATTAAACCAATTATTTTACCTTTTAATTCAAAGCCAACAGTTGTTTGCCAATAACCTTGGTACATATTATCAATTTCAGTCTTTAAATTTTTTGATAGACCTAGAATTAAAGCCCAAGTTAATTCACAAGTTGGATTAAAATTAATCTCAGTACCACTAACTATAATTTTTCTTTTTTTTGCAGCCTCTAAATCAATTGCTTTATTTCTTGAGCCACTTGTGATGATATATTTAAGATTATTAAGATTATCGATTAAATTTTTTGTAATTGGTGTTCGCTCTCGCATGATTAATAATGCTTCAAAATCTGATAATTGCTCGATAGCATCAGCTTCATCCTGAAAGGGTTCACTAAATATTTTAAATTCATATTTTCCAGATAATTTTCTTAAATCTACAAATTCTTGTGAAACATCTTGATAATCGTCTAGTATTGCAACTTTAAGCATTTTGAACTTTCCTATTTGATAATAAAATCCCTGTAATAATAAAACAGGCTCCTAAGATATGATAAAACATAAATTTTTCATTAAAAAAAATCATAGCCATAATGGCACTGAATATAGGCATCAAATGTAAAAATACTCCAGATCGATTTGCTCCAATCATAGATATACCTTTAATCCATAATATAAATGAAGCTAAACCAGGAAGCAAAACAACGTATGATAAAATTAAAATAAATGGTGTATCAATTTTAATTCTAAAGCCAATTTGATACTCCATGAAATAAACTGGAATTAAAAAAATTAATCCGAATGTAATCAGAACTTGTAATAAGCTTATTTGTGAAATTTCATATTTTTGTTTTTTTAATAAACTTGAATATAGGGCCCATGAAAACATAGCTACAACCATCGTAATATCTCCTTTATTAAAATTTAAATTTTTTAAAATTTCAAAATTAGCTTTAGTTATAATTACGATAACTCCAATGAAAGACAGTATTACTCCTATGATTTGAAAAATATTTGTTTTTTCAATTTTTAAAATTGATGAAAAAAACATTATCATTACAGGAATTGTAGATATCATTAAAACACCACTTATAACTTGTGTGAAATTTAAAGAATAATAAACAATTGAATTAAAGATTGTAATACTTGTAACTCCTAGAATTATAAACAATTTATAATTTTTGATTATGTAATCTTTTTTTCTAATAATTTCAGGTAAAGTGAAAGGGGCTAAAATCAACCAAGCAAAAAACCAACGATAAAAATTTAATGAAAATGGTGGAACGTTGTAAAGACTGGCAAATTTACCAATAATAAAATTACCTGCCCAAAAAGTTACGGTTAGTAACAAAAAAACATACGCAAGAAAGTTAGTCTCCTTTCTCACCTAACTAAATCTTAATGAGCTATATGGTTTTAAATCTAAGTTCGTATTTTCGTTTGCAATCATTCCTGAAACAATCTTTCCAGATATCGGACCTAAAGTCCATCCTAAATGATGGTGACCAAAACAATAAAAAACATTTTTATATTTTTTTGAGGGGCCCATAACTGGTAAAAAATCTGGTAATGATGGTCTAAAGCCTAACCATTCATCTTCGTGTTCAGGTAATTCACCAAGCATGTATTTAGCATTGTCAATTAAGTTTTTAATTCTTGATTTAGATAAAGGATTTTTCAGACCTCCGAATTCTACTGTACCTACAACCCTTAAGCCCTGTTCCATTGGAGTAATGCCAAATCCACGATTTGAAAATATCACAGGTCTATTCAACAAATGATCACAACCTTTAAAATGAACATGATATCCTCTTTCTGTATCTAGAGGAATTTTTTCATCTAGGTTATCAGTTAATATTTTTGAAAAAGCTCCACAAGCAATTACCACTTTATCAAAAATAAAACTTTGATTTTCTGTTTTAAAAACTGGTTTTTCTTCATCAAAATTAATATCTTTAATATTAACTTTATTGAATTTTCCACCTTTTTTTAAAAACAAATCAAAAAGTTTTAAGAGAATTTTTTTTGGGTTTCTTGCATGTCTTGCGTATGGATAATATACACCCGCATGATAAAAAGGTTTGATGTGTGGCTCTAAATCATGAATTTCAGATTTGCTAACTAATTGTTGTTCAACACCCAGTTCATCTCTTATTTTGATTTCTAACTCTCTACTTTTTAGGTCTTGATCGTTCCAAATATATAATATTCCTTTATTTTCAACTAAACCCTCTAGATTAATTTCATCAAATAGTTCATCATAAGCGGGTAATGCTAAGTCTAAAATTTGATGCATATTTTTTGCAGTATGCATCATATTCTTTGTAGTTGAATTCATAATAAATTTCATAAACCATGGGATCATTTTTGGAAGGTAATTCCATTTTAATGCTAAAGGACCTGAAGAACTTAAAAGCATAGCAGGAACATCTGCTAATACATCTGGTCTATTAAGAGGAACTGAAGCATATGGGGAAAAATGACCTGCATTTCCATAAGATGCTGCTTGTGCACCAGGGTTGTCTCTATCGAAAATAGTAACACTAAATCCTTTTTTTTGAAGAAATAATGCGTTTGAAACTCCTTGAATACCTGCTCCAACTATTCCAACTTTAATATTTTTATTCATAAAACTTTTATACAATTATAATTTAATAATTATAGTGACAAATTATACACCTGTTTAAAGTTTAATTGTTAAGCAATGAGTTGTTTGTGATTTATTTTGGCACTCAAGACAATACCAAACCCAATCATTGTTGCCATCATTGAAGATCCACCATACGACATGATTGGTAAAGGAGAGCCTACAATAGGAAGTAGACCTAGCACCATACATAAATTTACTATAATATAAATGAAGATTGCAAAAGCAAACCCAAAACAAAAAAGCTTTGAAAAATCACTTCTCGAAATAGCTCCTATTCTTATAATTCTAATGATAATTATTGAATAAATTAATAAAAGAAAAATTGATCCAACAAAACCAAATTCCTCTGAAAACAAAGTAAAAACAAAATCTGTATGCTTTTCAGGTAAAAACTCTAAATAACTCTGTGTGCCTTTTAAAAAACCTTTTCCATTAAGTCCGCCTGACCCAATTGCAATTTTAGATTGGATAATTTGATATCCCGCACCTAGTGGGTCTCTGTCTGGATCTAAAAAAGTTAAAATTCTCAATTTTTGATATGGTTTCAAAAAAGAAATAATAAAAGGTAATGAAATGAGGAAACTAACAAAAGAAATAAAAAAATATTTCATTCTTACACCTGCTAACCATAAAATTATTAATCCACTCGATGCTATTAATATAGATGTTCCAAGGTCAGGTTGAGATACAACTAACATAATTGGAATAACAATAATTATAAGAGCAACAAAAATACTTGAAAATGAATTTATATTATCAACTTTTAGTCGATGATAATATTTTGCTAAGCACAAAATGATTGCAATTTTCATTAATTCTGAAGGCTGTAAAACTATAAAATATAAATTTATCCATCTTTGTGATCCTGAAACCTTAATTCCATAAACTGAAACCCAAATCAAAAGAAGAAGGATAATAAAATAAATAAAATAAGAAGTAATATGCCACAAACGTATATTAAAAAAAGAAATTAATATCATTAATGAAAAAAAGGTTAATAGTTTTATAAAATGACTTTTAGTATGATAAAGAACTTGCCCACCATCAGTTGAGTACATAACTAAAACACTGACGATTGATAATATAATAAGACAAAGTAACAAAATAAAATCTAAATTTTTAACTTTTTGAATAAATGTTAGCTCATTATTAAGTCTGTTATGTTGGATCATTTAAATATCTATTTCCTCAAAATTAGATTGTTTTTCTCTCATAGCATCTCTATCAATGATTAATTTGAAAAGCTCTTTTGCTATTGGTGCCGCAGCTTTACTACCTGATCCTCCATGTTCAACAATAATGCTAAGAGCATATCTTGGATTAATATATGGACCATAAGCTACATATAAAGCGTGATCTCTATCTTTATATGGTATTTGCTCTAATTTAAGATCTAATTCTCTTTCTCTTTTACTTATTCTTTTTACTTGTGCAGTACCTGTTTTTCCAGCAAATTGATATTTTGGGTCATCTATCCTCGATCGATATGAGGTTCCTCTAATTTCATTGGTAGAACTAAACATTGCTTTTTGAACTATTTTTAAATTTTTTTTATCTTTAATTAGTTGAAGATTAGGTTCAATAGAACTTTTTAATTCCATATTCTTTTTTGCTTTTAGAAAATTTAATGGCTTATTATTAACAATAATTTTTGGGGAAATTTTGTATCCACCATTTGCAATTTGAGCTGTCATTAAACATAGTTGTAAAGGTGTAGTTTGAATATATCCTTGACCAATACCAGTTATCAATGTTTCACCCAATACCCATCCTTTTCCAAGATTATTTTTTTTCCAAACTGTATTTGGAAATAAACCATGCTTCTCATTTTCATAGTATTCCCCCAGAACTTTTTTTCCTAAACCAAATTTTTCTGCAGTAATTTTTAATTTATCTACCCCAAGAATTCTTGCAATTTCATAAAAATATGTATCACAAGATTGCTTCATCGCATTTTTTAAACTCATTACACCATGCCCTTTTTCTTTCCAGCAATGAAATGTTTGACCATAAAGCTCCGTCTTACCCGTGCATTTAACTTTAAAGTTAGGGCCAATTATATTGTTCTCTAAAGCTGACAAAGCTACGATTGGTTTTATTGTAGAGCCTGGAGAATAAAGACCTGAAAGCGTCTTATTTATTAGTGGTTTTAAGGGATTATTTCTAATTAGCTCCCAATTATCATTGCTTATGCCAAATAAAAATAAATTAGGATCATATGATGGTGAAGAATACATTGCTAAAATCTCACCGGTGTAAATGTCCATAACGCTTATAGATCCAGCCTTACTGGCTAATAACTTTGCTGACAACTTTT
Organism: Pelagibacteraceae bacterium AG-390-L03; assembly: GCA_003279685.1. Lineage (GTDB taxonomy): Bacteria > Pseudomonadota > Alphaproteobacteria > Pelagibacterales > Pelagibacteraceae > Pelagibacter. The sequence continues at coordinate 95,946 of QCHA01000002.1, forward strand.
GTATCTCTGTATCTAAAGTTAATCTAATTTTAGATCCTTGTTTACCTTTTTGGTGTTCAAGTTGATTAATTCTTTTTCCATAGGCATTTACTTCATATCTTTGAATATCATTTGTGCCTATTAAATAATTTTCTAATCTTTTTTCTAAACCTAACTTTCCGACTTTCATTCCTGTTACAAATCTTTCTTGGATTATTTTATTTTGCAAGATATCATTTTCATTAGGCTGACTCACATAGCCTAAAACATGTGTGTAGATATCACTAAATGGATAATTTCTTGAAATAGTCATTACTGGTTTTACTCCAACTAAATCATACAAATAGTTATTAATTTTCAAAAACTGTTCCCAACTTAAATTTTCTGAAACAATAATACTTTCCCAGGGTTTTTTTTGTTTTTTTGATTTTAAAATTTTTGTAATTTTTTTATCAGTCAATTCTAAAAGAGTTTTTAATCTAGATAAAATATAATTAAAATTTTCTACTTGTTCTGGTATAATATGAAGTTGATATACTTTTAAATTACCAGCAATTATATTTCCAAAATAATCTACTATATTTCCTCTGATTGGAGGTAATTTCCACTCCCTAATTCTATTTTTATCCGACAGAGTTAAATATTTTTTATTATCATTAATTTGTAAAGAAAATAAACGAGCAACTATTCCAGAGAATATTATTAACTTTGCAGCCCCAATGATAAACATTCTTCTGTTTATTATATCTGTTTTTCTTATACCCGAACTATCTTTAATCATTTGGCTGTGACAAAATTTTTTGGTCTAAATAGTTAAAAATAAAAAAAAATATTGGGTACAATATAAATGTAAATCCAGAGTTAATTAAATAAGATAGGTAATTTGGATTAAAATTGAATACAAAATCAAGAATTAATATTTGGATTGAATTTATTAACAACAATGTAAATAATATTGATATCCAATCATTTATAAAATTATAAATTAAAGTTATATTTCTAATATATGCAGTTACTGCACAAATTAACAAATAACATAAGCTGCTTATTCCTATTGGGAAACCAATGATAACATCATTAATAATGCCAGCTAAAAATATTGAAATGTAACCAAGTTGATTAGGATTTCTTAGGGTCCAATAAAAAATTAAAATATACACAAAATTGAATGAAAAATATTCAATTTCTAAATAATTAAAATCATACTCATTAAATACTGACAAGAACAATAATAATGTTGGAAAATATGAAAATAATATTTTAGAAAAAGTTGATTTGTTAAGTGAAGACATTATTTTTGACTCTCCATATCAAAAGAAACTATTTTCACATATTCCAATTGAGTAAATTTAGAAAAAAAATCAATTTGACCATTTGATTTTTCAGACATTCTGCCCACTGGTATTCCAGATTTAAATAATCCAGCAAACCCAGAAGTATAAATTACTCTATCTTTTTCATTAATTTCCTTATCTTCTTTTTCTTTGCTATATTCAATAATGCCATAATTTTTTCCAGTTCCAGAAACTACTGCTTGAATTCTATCTGGTAACAACATCACTGGAATCTTGCTGTTTAGATCTGATAAAAGTAACGCTCTTGAATTTGTGTAATTTACCTCGATAACTTTTCCAGCCAAATAAGAACCATCCATTATAGCCATTCCAATTTTTACATTATCTTTACTGCCTTTGTTTAAAACAATTGATTTTAAATATGGGCTTTCCTTATCAATTAAAACCTTAGCTAATATCTCTTCTGAAGAAACACTTTCATTAATTAGATTTCTTAATTTTTTATTTTCTAGTTTTAAAAAATCGCTAGTTAACTTTTCTTCTTTTAAAATATTAAGTTCAGATTTTATATCTTGATAATTGTTATATATTTCTAGATGGGCTGTTAATTGATTATTTATTTTTTGTATTTTATTTTCTGGTATTGAAATTAAATAAGACAATCTATAAACAACTTCATTAATTCCAAACTTTATGAGTTTAATTACCTTAAAATCAAAATTACTTAAAATAATTACAAAAATAGATAAGAATATTAGAGTTAATAATGAAAAACGTTGCTTATCTTTTTTTTTTAAAATTGCTGACCTAAAGGCTATTACAAAATCATCTCTGCCTTTAACCATTATTTCTAATATTCAGATAACATGGTAGAAAAAGTTTCTTCCTGGTCCAAAGCTTTTCCAGTCCCCACAGCAACACATGATAATGGATCGTCTGCAACATGAACTGGTAATCCAGTTTCTTTAGAAAAACGTTTATCAATATTTTTTAATAATGCACCACCTCCAGTTAATGTTAATCCCATATCAACTAAGTCAGCTGATAGCTCTGGTGGTGTATTTTCTAATGCAACTTTAATTGCGCCCACCATTTCTCTCATAATATCATTTAATGCTTCGGCAGTATCTTCCTCTGTAATATTTACTTCTTTTGGTGTGCCAGATCTCAAGTCTCTTCCTTTTACAGGGTAGGTATTAGTTCCAGTAGGAATTGCTGTACCCATTTCTTTTTTTATTTTTTCTGCTGTGGTATCTCCAATTAATAAATTATATTCTTTTCTCATATAGTTGACTATTGCAGTATCCATAGCATCACCAGCAACTCTCAAAGATTTAGAATAAACTAGACCACCTAAAGACATCACAGCAATTTCACTTGTACCACCACCAATATCAATTATCATTGATCCCGTTGCTTCAGAAATTGGAAGTCCTGCTCCAATAGCTGCAGCAATAGGTTCTTCAATTAATTGAACTCTTCTTGCGCCTGCAGCAAGCGCACTATCTTGAATGGCTTTTCTCTCAACAGGGGTTGATCCTGTTGGGACACATATTAAAATTCTAGGATTTGCAAATGTACTTCCTTTGTGAACTTTTTTTATAAAGTGTTTAATCATTTCTTCAGTGACGATAAAATCTGCGATCACACCATCTCTTAACGGTCTGATTGCACTAATATTTCCAGGTGTTCTTCCAAGCATTGTTTTAGCCTCATCACCAACAGCAAGAACATTTTTCTTTCCCCCTTGATCAACTATTGCAACAACTGATGGTTCGTTTAAAACTACACCTTTTCCTTTCAAAACAACTAATGTGTTAGCTGTCCCTAGATCAATTGCCATATCTTGGCTCCAAATTTTTTTAACTCTGTCGAATAATCCCATTTTATATACCTCTCACTTTTTGATTTTCTTGCTCCATTGGAGCTGTTTTGTCTCGTTTAACAATCATTTTATTTAATGCATTAATGTAAGCATTTGCTGAAGCAACCAATGTATCCGTATCTGCTGCTTGGCCTACTGTTGTTTTTCCTTTTTCTTCAATTTTCACGCTTACAGTTGCTTGTGCATCTGTTCCTTCTGTTACGGCGTGAACTTGATAAAGCTGTAAATTAACATCATGTGGATATAAAGTTTTAATGCATTTAAATATTGCATCGACTGGCCCATCACCTGTTTCTGAGGCTTTTTTTACTTCACCATAAACATCTAAAGTCATCTCTGCTTTTTGGGGTTCACCCGTTCCAGCAAAAACCTTCAATGATTTTAAGCTAATAGCATTTACCTTATTATCAATAATCAAACTATCATCCACTAGTGCAATGATATCTTCATCATAAACATGTTTTTTCTTATCAGCTAAAACTTTAAATTTTGCAAATGCGTTACTTACTACATCATCAGTAAGATCGGGGTAACCTAAGCTATTCATCTTATCTTTAAACGCATGTCTTCCAGAATGCTTACCCATTACTAACGAAGTTTGTTTAACTCCTACACTCTCAGGTGTCATGATTTCATAAGTTTGTCTATTCTTTAACATCCCGTCTTGATGAATTCCTGCTTCATGGGCAAAAGCATTTTTACCAACAATGGCTTTATTGTATTGAACAGGAAAACCTGTAGCATTAGATACAATTTTTGATGCTTTGCTTAATAATGTTGTGTTAATTCCTGTATCATAAGGTAATAAATCTGGTCTTGTCTTAATTGCCATTACAACTTCCTCTAATGCAGCATTACCTGCTCTTTCACCTAAACCATTTATTGTACATTCTATTTGTCTTGCGCCTGCCTGAACTCCAGCTAAAGAGTTTGCAACTGCTAAACCCAAATCATTATGACAGTGAGTAGATAAAATTGCTTTGTCAATATTAGGTACTTTGTTTAACAATGTTTCTATTATTGTGGTAAATTCAGAAGGTATTGTATATCCAACAGTATCAGGAATATTTATTGTACTTGCTCCATTTTTAATAGCAAGTTCTACTGTCTTACACATATAGTCCATATCAGTTCTCGTTCCATCTTCACATGACCACTCTACATCGTCAGTAAATTTTCTTGCATAAGCAACATGTTTTCCGATCGATTCATATACATCTTCATGTGACATGTTAAGTTTGTGTTTCATGTGCAAAGGACTTGTTGAAATAAATGTGTGAATTCTAAATCTTGGAGCATGTTTTAATGCTTCATATGCTCTATCAATATCTTTTACAGAATGTCTAGAAAGACCTGCTGGAATAGAATTTTTTAAAATTTTACTAACTTCTGATACTGCCTCAAAGTCTCCAGGGGACGCTATTGGAAAACCAGCTTCAATAATATCAACACCTAATTCATCAAATACTCTTGCTATTTGAATTTTTTCTTCCAAACTCATAGACGCACCTGGTGATTGCTCACCATCACGCATAGTAGTATCAAATATAAAGACTCTATTTTTGCTGCTCATAACTAAATAATTTAGAAAAACTATAATACAATCTATAAGAGAGATTGCAAAATAATTTGTTGAATTTCTCTTATTATTCGACCGTTTCAGGTCCTCCAATTTTAGTTATAAATTGACTCAATTTTTGGCATTAAGTGCAAAAGTTTTTTTGTGTACTCATGCTGAGGTTTCAAAAAAAGCTCTTCAGTATTTGAAACTTCACACAATTTACCATCTTTTAATACTCCAATTCTATCACACATTTGTCTTACTACTGGTAAGTCATGACTAATAAATAGTATTGTTAAATTCAATTGTTCTTGTAAATCTTTTAATAAGTTTAATATTTGTGCTTGGATACTTACATCTAGCGCTGAAGTTGGCTCATCACAAACAAGAAGTCTTGGTTGAGTGGCTAATGCTCTTGCAATTGATATTCTTTGTCTTTGCCCTCCAGAAAACTCATGAGGGTATCGATCAGCAGACTTTTGTGATAACTCTACAGATTCTAATAAATCAAAAATATAACCATCTAAATCAATATTTGAAATTACTGGATTGTGAAGTTTGATTGGTTCTGAAATTATATCTCTAACTTTTAATCTTCCATTTAAAGAAGAATATGGGTCTTGAAAAATCATTTGTATCTGCTTTCTAAATTTCATCATTTCAGATTTATTATTTATTTTTGTGATACAAATATTATCAAAAAAAATATCTCCTGAAGAAGGTTTAAACAAATTTACAATCATCTTTGCAATTGTTGACTTTCCACTTCCACTTTCACCTACTAATCCAAACGACTCACCCTCTTTGATTTTAAAAGAAACATCGTCTACAGCCATTACAGAATTTTTTGAACTTTCAGTAAAAAAATTATCATCAAAACTTTTGCCAAGATTTTTAATTTGGACTAAGTCTTGCTTTATAATTTCTTTCTTATCCCATCTATTTAAAATCTTAATATTATTTTCTTGATTTTTTTTATTTTGTTTATCGACAATTACAAATCTTGAAATCTTCTTATTAGTTGGAGGAACTGAGCTAACTAAACTTTTTGTATAATTTTTTTTTGGTTTTGTTAATATTTCTTTAGTCACTCCAATTTCAACTAATTGGCCACTTTTCATTACCGCAACTCTATTTGCTGTCTCTGCAATCACTCCCATATCATGAGTAATCAAAATTACTGCAAGATTTCTTTCTTTTGTAAGTTTTTTAATCAAATCAAGAATTTGGGATTGTATTGAAACATCTAAAGCTGTTGTTGGTTCATCTGCAATTAAAAGTTCTGGTTCACAGCATAGGGCAAGTGAAATCACTACCCTTTGCCTCATACCTCCTGAGAACTGGTGAGGATAATTATTAAATCTTATTTCTGCATCTTTGATTCCAACCTCTTTTAAAAGATCTATTGATTTGTTTTTCGCTTCATCTTTTGTCAAATTAAGATGTGTTTGAATAGTTTCTATTAATTGCTCGCCAATTGTAAGTATTGGGTTTAGTGAGGTTTGAGGGTCTTGAAAAATAAGGCCAATTTTTTTACCTCTATACTTTATAATGTTATTTCTATCTTCATGAATGTTAAGATCGCCTAAAATTACCGAACCACTTGATACTTTTCCAGGTTCGTCTATCAAATTAATAATTGCATTACCAACTGTGCTTTTTCCTGATCCAGATTCACCAACTAAGCCTAATATTTCTCCTTTATTTACCTCTATATTTACATTCTTTGCAGCATAAACGGTTTCTTTCCTCATAGGGTAATCAACACTAAGATTTTTAATTTTTAAAAAACTCATTTTTTTAACCTTGGATTTAAAGTGTCTCTCATCCAGTCACCTAATAGATTTATTGAAAAAGCTAGTATTACTAAAAAAATTGCTGGAAAAAACGTAATCCACCACTCTCCTGAAAAAAGAAAATCATTACCTAGTCTAATTAAGGTTCCTAGAGACGGAGTAGTGGGAGGAACTCCAACACCTAAAAAACTTAAAGTTGACTCTGCTATGATTGCAAGTGCAAGTCCAATAGTTCCTATTACCAATACTGGTCTTAAAATGTTTGGTAAAATATGTTTAAACATAATAACTAAATTTGAAACTCCAATTATAGTTGAGGCTGATACATAATCTTTATTTTTTTCAACTAGTGTAGCTGCTCTTGATACTCTTGCAAATTGCGGCCACTCTGAAATTCCAATAGCAAATATTAAAACATAAATAGCCATCTCATCATGCATCTCTCTTGAAATTAATCCTCTGGCAATTCCGTCAACCAAAAGAGCCATCAGAATACTTGGTACTGTCAATTGTACATCTGTTAATCTCATTACTATCATTTCATATTTTCCACCAAAATATCCTGCTGTTAATCCTAATCCAACTCCAAGTATTAAACTAAATATAATTGCAGAAAAACCAACAATTAAAGAAATTCTTGAACCATAAAGAATTGTAGATAACATATCCCTACCTTGACCATCAGTGCCTAAAATAAATTTTGAAAGACCATCTTCTGTCCAAGACGGTGGGGTAAAAGCTTCCATCAAAGATAATGAAGATGGATCAAAAGGATTATATGGAGTAATAAATTCTACAAAAAAAGAACAAAAGAAAATTATAAATAAAATAACTGATGAAACAATTGCTGTAGGGGACTTAATAAAACTATGATAGATATCACTATCCTTAATTCTATCCCAACTAGTGATAATTTTATCCACTTGAAATATCTCCTTTCACTCTAATTCTTGGATCTATAAAATAATAAAGAATATCAACAATAAAATTTATCATTACAAAAACAAAAGCTATAAAAACTAAATAAGCTGACATAATTGGTATATCAACGAACTGTACTGCTTGAATAAATAAAAATCCCATACCGGGCCATTGAAAAACTGTTTCGGTAATTATTGAAAATGCAATTAAAGTACCAATATTAATTCCTGCAATAGTAATAACTGGAATTAGTCCATTTTTTAACGCATGTTTATATTTAATACTATTTTCACTTATGCCTCTTGCACGTGCAAATTTAATATAATCTGTTTGTAAAATCTCCATCATCTCTGCTCTTACAAGTCTAATAATATAAGTCATTTGAAAAAGGCTTAGAGTAACCGATGGAAGTATAATTGCTTTTAATCCAGAGGTTGTTAAAAAACCAGTAGTCCAAAAACCTAAGTCAACCACCTCACCTCTTCCAAATGAGGGTAAAATTCCTAAAATTACTGCAAACAAATAAATAAAAAGTATGCCAATAACAAATGTGGGAAGCGATACTCCTAGCAAGGAAACAGCTAAGATAATATCACTAAAAAAACCTTTTCTATTAATTCCTGTGTAAACTCCTAGCAATGTGCCAGATACTAAAGCTATTAAAGCTGAAATTACTACAAGCTCTATAGTAGCAGGCAATCTTTCAACTATTAAATCTGAAACTGGCCTTCTTAATTGATATGAAATTCCAAATTCTCCTTTAGATGCATTAACAACAAATCTAGAAAATTGAACATGAATTGGGTCCATTAATCCAAGAGTTTCTCTAAGTTCGGCCCTTTCTTCATCCGATGTTTCTTCCCCAACCATATTATTTATTGGGTCTCCGACAAAATTAAATAAAGAGAAAGATACAAATGCAACGACTAGCATTACCAAAGCTGATTGAAACAGCCGTTTAAAAAAATATTTTATCAATTTTAGAAGATTTTAAATTTACAAGCCCTCTATATTTTAGAGGGCTTGTAATAATTTTTATTTAATTGAAACTAGCAGTTCTAAATAACGGCTCGTTATTTGGTCTGATAGGTACGTTAACTCCACTTTTAGATGCCCAAGAGATTACTTGATGGTGAAGAGGAAGATAAGAAATATCATCTTTCACAATTTTCCAAGCCTTAGCTATTGCAGCATTCCTTTTATCTAAATCAACTTCACCTTCCATAACTCTTATTGCAGCATCTACTTCTGAGTTACTAAAGTTAACTTTATTCCAACTAGCACCTGATTCATATAAATAATGAAAAACATAGTGACTATCTAGAGTAGGAACACCCCAACCAAGCATATAGAAATCACCTTGATTATCTTTAAGCTCTTTAAAGTGTTTACTCTTAGTTTGAGCAAATAAATTTACGTTAACACCAATTTTACCAAACATACCAACAACAGCAGTGCAAATAGCTTCGTCATTTACATATCTGTCATTTGGACATCTCAACTCAACATCAAAACCATTTGGATAGCCTGCATCAGCTAATAGTTTTTTTGCTGCATCAACATCGTAAGGCAATCTTTTATCAAGATCTGTGGTGTAACCATTTACACCAGGAAAAGTTATAATACCTGCAGGCTCACTCAAACCTCTCATAACTTTTTTCTTGATAGCTTCAATATCAATCGCCTGATAAAGAGCTTGTCTTACTGCTTTTTTCTTAAATGGATTATCACCTGTATTACCAGTTCTTAATTTGTCAGCAGATTGATCCATACCCAAGAAAATCGTACGCATTTGCGCAGTACTTTCAACTTTATGTGCTGATGAAGATCCAATTCGAGCTAAATCTTGAACTGGTGCATCAGTAACTACGTCAATTTCTCCTGATAAAAGTGCTGCAACTCTTGTTGCTGCATTTTTAATTGGAAGTAATTCAATTTCAGTTACTGTTTTATCTGTCATCTCACCCCACCAATGTTTATTTCTTTTAAACACAGTTTTAGTATTAGGTTCTCTTAAAGTAATTTTAAAAGGTCCAGTTCCAAGAGCATTTGTTGCTGAAAAAGTTTCTTGTCCAGCGTCCCAGTTTTGAGGTGACATTGCAAAATTCTTTTCAGACCATGCTCTAGACATTATAAAAATGTTTGATAACTGGTTTAAAAGAATAGGATTGGGCTTACTTGTTGTAATTTTAACAGCATAATCACCAACAGCTTTTACTCCTGAAATTGTACTGATATATTCTTTAAAATCAGATGTTCTTTGCTTAGCTCTTAGAATGCTAAACACAACATCTGCAGATGTCATTCCTGACCCATCAGAAAACTTAGCGTCTTCTCTTAATGTAAAGATCCAAGTATTTGGATCAGTAGCTTTCCATTTTGTTGCTAAAGCAGGACCTATTTTCATATCCAAGCCTCTTTGAACAAGTGCTTCATATACTTGTCTTGATACTTGAGTCGTTGGTCCTTCGTTTTGTGCATGTGGATCTAAAGTTAGACTGTCTCCTTGCATTGACCATTTAATAGTTTTGGCCCATGCTGAAGAAAATCCAAATACTAGAACTACTGATAGTAAAACTCTAATAAAATTTTTGATTTTCATTATTTCCCTCTTTTTTAAATTTATTTAAAAAAGTATAGGTGAAATAAGCAAATTTTTATAGAAAAAATTTTATAATAAAAAATTAACTTTTATCGCTATCTACTAATTTTTTCTTAGCAATCCAAGGCATCATAGCTCTTAGTTCTGCACCTACTTTTTCTACTGAGTGATCAGCTAGTTTTGCTCTAGTTGCGAGAAAATTCTTTTGACCATTTTTACATTCATCCATCCACTCTTTAGTGAATTTTCCAGATTGAATATCAGACAAAACTTCTTTCATTCTTTTTTTGGTTTCTTCTTTATTTACAATTCTAGGACCTGAAACATATTCGCCATACTCAGCAGTATTAGAAATAGAATAATTCATATTTGCAATTCCACCTTCATAAATTAAATCAACAATTAATTTAACTTCATGAACTGTTTCAAAATAAGCCATCTCTGGTTCATAACCTGCTTCAGTTAAAGTTTCATAACCATTTTTAATCAACTCAACCAAACCACCACATAAAACAGTTTGTTCACCAAATAAATCTGTTTCAACTTCATCTTTAAATGTAGTTTCAATAATTCCAGATCTTCCGCCTCCTACTGCCGATGCATAAGATAAAGCAAGATCTCTTGCTTTACCTGATCCATCTTGATGAACAGCAAACAAACATGGAACTCCACCACCTTTTTCATATTCACTTCTAACTAGGTGACCTGGTCCTTTTGGCGCAACCATAAATACATCTAGATCTTTTCTTGCTTTAATTAAATCGTAGTGAACATTTAGTCCATGTGCGAACGCAATACTTGTTCCCTCTCTTACTCTTTGTTCAATATGATTTTTATAAATTTCAGCTTGTAATTCATCTGGTGTTAAAATCATTACAACATCTGCCCAAGCCGCAGCATCAGATAAATTCATAACCTTTAAACCTTTAGACTCAGCTTTTGCTGCACTTGAAGATCCTTCTCTTAAGGCAACAACTATTTCTTTTACACCACTATCTTTTAAGTTTAAAGCATGAGCATGTCCTTGGCTTCCATAACCAAAAATTGCAATTTTTTTTCCTTTAATCAATTCAACATCTGCATCTTTTTCATAAAACATTTTCATTTTTTTTCTCCTTAATTAATTAGTTAAATATTTCAGCGCCTCTAGTCATTGCAACCGCTCCAGTTCTTGAGACACTTATAAGACCGTGCGATTTTAAATTTTTTGCCATTTTATCAATTTCTCTTCTGAGTGCCGTAATTTGAATTACAGCAGATTTTTTTGTTTGATCTAATATAACTGGATTATAATTTTTACAAGCATTTAAAGCTTTATTTATTTTAATTGAATTTCCAACTACTTTAAAAAGTGCCATTTCTTTAAAAATTACATTTTTATCATCTCTTTTAAAATTACCAACTTTGTGAACAGGCACTAACTTTTTCAATTGAAGAACTATTTGTTCTATTACTTCAGGAGTTCCTGTTGTTACAATTGTAATTCTTGAAAGATTATTTTTTTGATCAACCTCCGCTACTGCAAGTGACTCTATGTTATATCCTCTACCAGAAAAAAGACCCACCACCCTTGATAAAACGCTTGCTTCATTAGCTACCCAAACAACAATTATATGAGTTTCTAATTTACTTACTTTCGTTGGAGTACTATATGCTGATTTAGATTTTGGCATTTAAACTAACGCTTTTCCCTTGCCTGTAATTTTATTTTCTTCTTGGTCTTTTGGACCTAACAACATTTGATTATGAGGTTTTCCAGATGGGATCATTGGAAAACAGTTCTCTGCTTGATCCACAAGACAATCAAAGATAACTGGCTTATCAACACTGATCATTTCCTCTATTTTTTCATCTAATTCGTCTGGATTTTCAGCTCTAATACCAACACATCCATAAGCCTCAGCTAACTTTACAAAATCAGGTAATGCCTCAGAGTAACTTTCTGAGTAATTTTTTTCATGTAGTAATTCCTGCCACTGTCTTACCATTCCCATATATTGATTATTTAAAATGAAAATCTTTATTGGTAAATTATATTGAATTGCAGTTGAGATTTCTTGCATTGTCATTAAAATCGACGCTTCACCAGCTACATCAATCACCAATTTGTTTGGATTTGCGACCTGAACACCTATCGCAGCTGGTAAACCATAACCCATAGTACCAAGACCACCTGAAGTCATCCATCTATTTGGTTTATTAAATTTATAGTGTTGTGCAGCCCACATTTGATGTTGGCCAACCTCAGTTGTAATAAAAGTATCTTGATTTTTAGTTAACTCATAAAGTCTTTGAACTGCGTGTTGAGGCTTAATAATTTTATCACTATTAATAAAGTTTAAAGATTGTTTTGTTCTCCACTTTTGTATTTGTTGCCACCATTTTGAAATTTTTTGTTTATTTGATTTTTCTAAATTTAAATTTTTCCTCTTTAAAGTTTTTGTTGTTAACTTAATAACATCAGTTACATCTCCAACAATTGCTAAATCTACTTTTATAATTTTATTAATTGATGAGGGATCAATATCAATATGTACTTTTTTTGATTTAGGAGAGAATTCGTCAATTTTACCAGTAATACGATCGTCAAATCTTGCACCAATATTAATTAGTAAGTCACAATCGTGCATAGCATTATTAGCTTCAAATGTTCCATGCATTCCAAGCATCCCTAAGAATTGATTATCCTCACCAGGGTATGAGCCTAAACCTTGAAGAGTTGAGGTGATCGGAAATCCAGTTAATGCAACTAATTCTCTTAAAAGTTCACTTGCTTTCGGCCCTGAGTTTATAACACCTCCACCAGTATAAAAAATTGGTTTTGAAGCCTTATTCATTAGTTCAATTAATTGATCAATATCTTTTTGATTAAATCTATTTTTATTTTTAATTTCTATTTTCTTTTCTTTTTTAAGAGAAACATATTTAGTTTTTGCAAATTGAATATCTTTTGGAATATCAACTAATACTGGACCAGGTCTGCCTGTTGTTGCAACTTCAAATGCTTCATACATAACTCTTTGAAGATCTTTAATATCTTTTACTAACCAATTATGTTTTGTACATGGTCTAGTAATTCCAGTCGTATCACATTCCTGGAAAGCATCTGTTCCAATTAAATGAGTTGGTACCTGTCCTGAAATGCAAACTAGTGGAACTGAATCCATATATGCATCAGTTAGTGCAGTAACAACATTTGTTGCACCAGGTCCAGAGGTAACTAAAACAACTCCAGGCTTACCTGAAGATCTTGCGTAACCTTCTGCTGCATGACCAGCTCCTTGTTCATGTCTTACTAAAATATGTTTAATAGATGTATGATTTTTTAATTCATCATAAATTGGAAGAACTGCTCCTCCAGGATAACCAAAAATATGACTTACCTTTTGCTCTTCAAGGCATTTAAAAACAATTTCTGCTCCAGTATATAATTTTGGCATTTCGCAATCTAGCTGAAGTTGTACTGATTGGTCAAGTTTTAGAATGAATTATTTAATTTTTTTTATAAATTTATTTAAGTCTTGTGGTGGTAATTTTATCCAACTCATCATGTTGCCTCTAGCCCAAGTACTTTGTCTTTTTGCATATTGTCTAGTCTTTATTGATATTTTTTCAATAACGTAGCTTATATCTTTTGTTTTTTCTAAATATTCTTTTATTTCATGGATACCGATGGCCTTATTAACGCTCTTATCTTTTCTAATTTTTAATTTTAGAAATCTTTTAACCTCGTTAATTGCACCAATCTTAATCATTTGTTCAGCTCTTTTGTTAATTCTTTGAATTAGCTCTTCACGGGGATAGTCTATGTAGATTTTAAAAAAATCATCTTTAACAAAATGTGATTTGGTATTTTGAAACCAATTATGAAGTGATTTTTTAGTAAATTGTTTAACTTCATAAGCTCTAATTGATCTTTGAGAGTCTGTTGGATCAATCTTATCTTTAGAGCTTGGGTCAAGCTTCAAAAGTTTTTGATAAAATTTTTTTTGTCCTAAACTTTTATGTAAAGCTCTTATTTTATTTCTAAATCGAATTGGAATATTGGGAATACTTGTTAATCCATCGGTTAAAGCTTTAAAGTATAAACCTGTTCCCCCAACAAAAATAGGAGTTTTTTTTCTTGCTTTAACTTCTTTGATTTTTTTAATTGCATATTTTAACCAATCTCCTGTTGAGAAATTAATTTTAACACTATTAAAACCATACAAGTGATGCTTTATTTTTTGATAATTTTTAGGATAAGGGCGCGCAGATAAAATCTTCAATTCTTTATAAACTTGCATGCTATCCGCATTAATAATTTCGCCATTAACTTTTTTAGCAAGTTTAATTGCAAAATTTGATTTTCCTGATGCTGTTGGTCCAGAAATTAAAATAATCTTGGATTTTAAATCCATGATTAATCTAGTTTTACACCAATATATCTTCTTTGATTTTGGGTATTATAGATTGCAAATAATATTGTCTTTTGATTAGATTTTAAAACATCTTTAACTATTTTTTCTAAATCACTTGCACTTCTTATTCTGGTCTTTTGTGCTTCAACGATAACACTATTTGGGTTAATTGAATTAAGTAAAGGGCTAGTATTACCAACTTTAGTTACTATTAAACCAGTAGTTTGGTTTGGTAATTTTCTCTTTTTAATATCTTCCTTTGTTAACTTTTTAACTGTTATTTTTAAATCCTCTATTATTAAATCTTTTGGTAGTTCTGGTGTTTTTTCACCTACTTTAAAATCATCTGAAGTTTCTAATCTACCTAAAAGAATACTTTTTGTTATTTCTTTTTTATTTCTCCAAACTTTAACTTTAACTGTTGTTCCAACTTTTGTTTTAGCAACAATTGCTGGCAACTCTTTCATTTGATTAATTTTAACACCGTTAAATTCGAGAATAATATCACCTGCTTTAATTCCACCTTTATCTGACGGACTATTTTCTGCAACACTTGCAACTAATGCCCCTCTCGGTTCATCTAATTTTTCAACATCAGCTATTTCTTGAGTAACATCTTGAATTCTAACCCCTAGCCAACCTCTTTTCGTTTCACCAAATTCAATTAATTGATCTATAACTAACTTTGCATCATTAGCTGGAATTGAAAAACCAATTCCAATAGACCCATTTCTTCCTAGTATTGCTGTATTAATTCCTATTACATCTCCATTCATATCAAACAGTGGTCCACCTGAGTTACCTGAGTTAATAGATGCATCTGTTTGAATGTAATCTTCATATCTTGATAGTCCAATTGATCTATTTCTTGCCGAAATAATCCCAGATGTAACTGTTCCCCCTAATCCAAAAGGATTTCCAATAGCTATAACCCAATCTCCAATTCTTGCTTTATCTGAGTCTCCAAACTGAACTGGTATAAATTTTTCATCTGTTTCTAATTGCAAAACTGCAATATCTGATAAAGGATCAGCTCCAATTACTTTTGCTTTATATTCTTGATCACCGTTAACTCTAACTATGATATCTTCTGCTCCCTGAATTACATGATTGTTAGTAACTACTAATCCTTTTTCATCAATAATAAATCCCGAACCTAAAGCAGATGATTTTCTCTCTTGAGGAGTTCCAAATTCTCTAAACATATCTTCAAAAGGTGACCCTGGTGGAAATGTAAAGGGTAGTGGATTGGTATTCGTGACCACAGTTTGTGTAGTTGAAATATTTACAACTGAAGGCATTAATCTTTCAGCAAGATCAGCAAATGATGCTGGTACCGGATTAGAGCTTGATATTGTTTGGAAACTTAAAGTAAAAAATAATGCTAAGAATATAAATCTAATTTTTTTCATACTAACTTTTAATATAATAAATAATTACAAATCCTATAATTGCAAAAATTAGCCCACCAGTTCTTAATTGGCTATCGTTTACAATTTCTAATTTTTTTAACATACTTTTCATTTTTGATGGAAATATGGCATACAAAATTCCTTCTATAAAAAGAAAGAGACCAAATGCTATGATCAATTCCTTCATAAAAATAGGTTATTGTGATTTAGGTTTTATATTTCCAAAAAACTTAAAAAATTCACTATCAGGAGATAATATCAATGATGTATCTCCACCAATTAGAGCGGTTTCATATGCTTGCATCGCTCTATAGAATGCAAAAAATTCAGGATCTCTTCCAAAGGCTTCAGCAAAAATTTTATTTCTTTCACCATCCCCTTCTCCTTTCATGATCTCAGAGTCTTTATTTGCATCTGCTAAAATTATCGAAACTTCTTTATCAGCTGTTGAAGTAATAGTTACCGCCATTTCAGCGCCTTTTGCTCTAAACTCTTTTGCTTCTCTCTCCCTTTCGGTCTGCATTCTTCTGTAAATTGCATCACTATTTGCCTGTGGAAGGTCAGCTCTTTTTATTCTGACATCAACAATTTTAATTCCAAACTTTTGAGCTTCTGTATTTACTCCTTCTTGAATTAATGCCATTTGTTTTGATCTATCTTTTGATAATAGGGTTTGTAGCTCTTGTTGTCCTAAAACATTTCTAATTCTTGAGTTAATAATTGTTGCTAGTCTTGATCTTGCAACTCTTTCATTTCCAACGGAAATATAGAATTTTAAAGGATCTATAATTTGAAATCTTGCAAATGCATCAACGATTAATCTTTTTTTGGTCAGATGCGATAACTTCTGCTGGTGGAGTATCTAAATTTAAAATCCTACTATCTAAAAAAACAACATTTTGGATAAAAGGTAATTTAAAGTTTAAACCTGGTTCAATTATAATTTTTTTAGGATCACCAAATTGAAGAACTATTGCTTGATTAACTTCTTTTACAATGAATACTGAAAAGAAAACTAAAGCTCCTAAAACAGCTAATATCGGTAGTAATATTTTTTGTGCTTTCATTTAATTAGTCGCTTTCTTTTTATTTAATTCTGGTAATGGAAGATAAGGTACTACTCCTGATCCTGCATTTTTCTCAATAATTACTTTTTCAATATCTGCTAAAACTTTTTCCATAGTTTCTAAATACATTCTCTCTTGAGTAACTTCTTTTGCTTTTGCATACTCATCATAAATTGATACAAATCTACTAGCTTCACCCTCTGCTTTAGCAACAACTTGTTTTTTATAAGCTTCTGCTGCTTGTAATATTTTTTGGGCTTCCCCTCTAGCTCTTGGAATAACATCATTTGCGTAAGCTTCAGCCTCATTTTTAGACCTTTCCATATCTGCTCTAGCAGCTTGTACATCTCTAAATGCATCAATTACCTGATCTGGTGGGTCTGCTTTTTGTGTTTGCACCTGTGTAATTTGAATACCACTATTATATTCATCTAAAATGGATTGAATAATATCTTGTGTCTCTACTTCAATCTTTGCTCTACCCTCAGTTAAAATTGGTTGAATATCACTTTTTGCAATTACTTCTCTCATTGCAGTCTCTGCAGCTGCTTTAACTGTTCCTTCAGGATCTTGAATTTCAAATAAAAATTTACCAGCATCTTTAATTACCCAGAATACAGAAAAATCGATGTTCACAATATTTTCATCACCCGTTAACATTAAACTTTCTTGAGGAACATCTGCAACTCCTCCACCTGTTGAAAATCCACTATCTCTCTCTGATCTAAAACCAATATCCATTCTATTAACTTTTGTGACTTTTGGAGTTTCAACACTCTCTACTGGAAATGGAATATGATAATTAAGACCAGGTTGTGTTGTTTTTACAAATTTTCCGAACCTCAACACTACACCCTGTTCATCAGGTAGCACTCTATATAGTCCGCTTGCTAACCACACAAAAAGCAAAATAATTAAAATTAAGCCAATTGGTTTTCCACCCGATTTACTTCCACCAGGTAAAAATTTATTAATTTTGTTTTGAATATCTCTTATTATTGCATCGATGTCTGGTGGTGTCGGTCCTCTACCTGAACCGTTTCCCCCTCCACCTGGAGGTGACCCCCATGGACTTCCGCCTCTGCCTTTTAAATCGTCTGACATATGACAAAGTATATAGTGTCTTTATTGTAAAAAACAAGTAATGATCAAAAAATGACAGATAAAAAGCCAGAACTAAGTGACGCAATGAAAAAAAAATTAGAGCCAAGAAAATTCATTAAAAATCCAATTTTAGGTACAAAATTTACCATTGCAATTTCAAGTGCCAAGGGTGGAGTTGGCAAATCTACATTTGCAACGAATCTTGCTTTAGCCTTAAAACAAGTTGGTTGCAAAGTTGGTTTATTAGATGCTGACATTTATGGCCCATCAATTCCAAAGATGTTTGATATTAATGAAAAACCAAAAAGCGATGGTCAAAAATTAGATCCTATAATCAAGTATGACATTCAATGTATGTCTATCGGTTTTTTAGCAGATCAACAGACACCCATGATTTGGCGTGGACCTATGGTGACAAGTGCTATTAAAACTTTTACTCAAAAAGTTAATTGGAAAGATTTAGATTTTATAATCGTTGATATGCCTCCAGGAACTGGAGATACTCAATTAACTTTCTCACAAGAAATTAAAATGGATGGAGCAATAATTGTCTCAACTCCTCAAGAGGTAGCTCTATTAGACGTTAAAAGAGGTATTAAAATGTTTGATAAACTGGGAGTAAAAATTTTAGGATTAGTCGATAATATGAGTTATTTTACTGGAGACGATGGAAAGAAATATAAAATTTTTGGCGAAGGTGGTGTTAAAAAAACTGCAGAAGAATTTCAAAAAGAATTTTTAGGGGAAATACCTATTAATCCTGAAGTTGGAAAAAATGGAGATGAAGGCAAACCTATTGTTGAAGCCAATCCTCAACATGAAATTTCTAAAATTTATTTAGATTTTGCAAATAAAATTAAATCAATTTATCTTTAAGATTAAAAGCGATCATTAACTCGTTCCACTCTCTCTTTGAAAGTCCTGAGCTTTCTACATCAACATTTTCACCTTTAATAAGTTTTTGAATAATTACTTTTCCTTTAGCTGAAACTTCCGTTCCACCAACTCTGTAATCCATAAATGCATCGTAAGTTATTGGAACCCATTTTTTTACTGTATCTAGCATGATATCTGCATAGATTCTAATTTCATATTGCGCATGGCTATCAGCTCTTAATCTCAAGAAATTCATCAGATTTAATAAATCAGTTTTCCAGTACCACTGAGTATAAGTATTAAGAGTTAAATTCATTCTAGCGAGTTCTCTTGCTAATCCTTTTTTATTTTCGTCAATAGTTGAACCATCAAATCTTTCATTTAACATCGTCTCATAATTATCATAGGTTCTTTCAGCATCATTTTTTAAAAGTTCTAAAACTTCTTTAGCCTGTTCTCCCTGTAAAACATCTCCTCTGCCTTGCCTATTACTTGAAGATTGAGCAGCTAAATTTTCTGCGCTTGGTAAATAAAATTCTTTATCTAAAATTGAATATCTTGCTGAATATTCATTAACATTTGCCGTTCTGTGTCTAATCCACTGTCTTGCAATAAATATAGGAAGCTTGATATGATATTTTACTTCACACATTTCAAACGGCGTACTATGCCAATGTCTCATTAAATATTTAATTAAACCTTTATCTGTTGAAACTTGTTTTGTACCTTTGCCGTAAGAAACTCTTGCTGATTGAACTATAGATGTATCATCACCCATGTAATCAATTACTCTTACAAAACCATGGTCTAAAGCTGGAATAGCTTCATAAAGAATTTTTTCAAGTTCTGGAGCAGTAACCCTTTTTGTTGGATTGCTCTGACTTTGTTGATTTTTTATTTCGTCTGCCTGTTCTTTTGTTAATTTCATGATTGTTATTGAATCTGTTGTAAATCCTTTTATATTAATAATGTTGGTTTTCCAACTACGACGATAAACGAATTTCGTAATAACCATTGCGGACGTGGGGGCAGTACCCACCACCTCCACCATTACAACTTATGGGGGTGAACTAGATTCGACGGATGACTAAAGGCTATTCTTTCGTTCGGGATTGTTCCACCGTGACGGGCTAATTTATAATTGCTAACGAAAGTTACGCACTTGCTGCCTAATTAACTTTGTTAATTAAGTAGACGGGGTTTGGGGCACCTGGCAACAGAACGCCCCTATTTATTTGTTAATTTAGTTTGCCACATCAAGTTTATTAAAAAATATGAGCAATCAATTCAGCCAATAAATGAAAAAAGTTTGATCAGAACCTATTATAAAAGAAACTTGGTTATAGTTAACAATATAAATATTGTTATAAGATCTTTTAATAAAAAAAATAAATAATATGTATTCAAAATATAAAAAAAATTACTTTTCTCAAAATGGAGAGGATGGAATAATTGAAAAAATCATTAGTGACTTAAAAATAACTAAAAAATTGTTTGTTTGTGAATTTGGAGCATGGGATGGTGTTTTTTTATCAAATACATTTAATTTAGTGAAAAAATTTAATGCTATAGCATTATTGATTGAAGGTGATAGTGAAAGATTTAATGATTTGATTAAAACATCAAAAAAAAATCCATCAATAATTCCAGTAAAAAAATATGTAAAATCAAGTGGACACTGTTGTTTAGATGAAATTCTTAAAGAAAATAATTTTCCTAATAATTTTGATGTACTTTCAATAGATATAGACAGCAATGATTTAGAAATTTGGGAAAGTTTAAATAATTATAATCCAAAAATTGTTGTGATTGAAATTAATTCAGGGATTTTACCTGGGATTGAACAAAAACATAACTTGGAAGATAATAAACAAGGAAACTCTTTTACATCGACCTTAATCGTAGCTAATAAAAAAGGATATTCATTAATCGTTCACACTGGTAATTTAATTTTTTTAAGAAATGACTTAATAAATAAAATTGAATTCAATCAAGAACTATTAAATGATCCCAATAAACTTTTTGATTATGATTGGATTAATGTTAAAAAAAAAGATAATAATATTATTATCAGAATATTAAAAACCTTAATTCCAAAATTTATAAGAAAAAATATTTCATCAAGTTTAAAATATAATATTATACGAATTTTAAATAAGATTAATAAATAGAAAAATCTAATTTATAAAAAAATTAAAAATTAATTTAATAAAATTGTATTTTTATTTTTTTTAATTCAGCCTGAGCTGCTGCCAGTCTAGCTATTGGAACTCTGTAGGGTGAACACGAAACATAATTCAAACCTGCTTTAGAGCAAAATTCAATACTTTTTGGGTCTCCACCATGTTCACCACAGATCCCAAGCTTCAATTTTTTATTTTGACTTTTACCTTTATCAACAGCAATCTCAACTAAGTCTGCAACACCATCATCAATAGATACGAATGGATCAATTGAAAATATTTTGTTATCCAAATAGTCATTTAAAAACTTACCACTATCATCTCTACTAATTCCAAATGTTGTTTGTGTTAAATCATTAGTTCCAAAACTAAAAAATTCCGCATGCTTTGCTATTTCTTTAGCTTTTATTGCAGCCCTAGGTAGCTCAATCATTGTGCCAACCAAGAATTCTATTTTAATTTTATTCAGTTTTTGAACCTCACTTGCAATATTTATCACTAAATCTTTCATTATCTTTATTTCTGCTTCAGTAGAAACAAGGGGAATCATAATTTCAGGAAAAGCTGATTTAATTTTTTTTTTTTTAAGTTCGGCTAATGCTTCGAAAATAGCTCTACATTGCATTTCGTAAATTTCTGGAAATGATATTCCCAGCCTACAACCTCTATGTCCTAACATTGGGTTTTGTTCATGCAATTCTTCTATTCTAGTTTCAATTTCTTTCGTCGAAAGTCCTACTACATTTGCAACTTCATCAATTTCTTTACTTGTTCGTGGTAAAAACTCATGTAAAGGGGGATCCAACAATCTTACTGTAACTGGCAGACCATTCATAATTTTAAAAATTTCTACAAAATCTTTTTTTTGATGAGGCAAAAGTTTTTCAAGTGCTATTGCTCTATCCTCTTTAGTTTTTGATAGAATCATTTCACGAACAGACAAAATTCTCTCTTCATCAAAAAACATATGCTCAGTTCTACAAAGACCAATTCCTTCTGCTCCAAAATCTTTTGCTGTTTTAGTATCTCTGGGTGTCTCTGAATTAGTTCTAATATTTAATTTTCTAAAACTATCTGCCCATGACATTAGTTTTGAAAAGTCACCTGAAATTTCAGGTTTAACTGTTGCAACACTTCCTAATATGATTCTACCAGTTGATCCATCAATCGTAATAATTTCACCTTCTTTAATTTCTAAAGATGCTGTTTTAAATGATTTGTTCTCATAATTAATATCAATTTCACTAGAACCAGAAACACAAGGTCTTCCCATACCTCTTGCAACAACAGCTGCATGACTTGTCATTCCACCTCTTGCAGTCAAAATTCCTTTAGCTGCGTGCATTCCTTGAATGTCTTCTGGTGACGTTTCCACTCTTACTAAAATCGTATCTTGCATCATTCCAGTCAGTCTTTCAGCCTCTTCAGAGGTAAAAACGACTTTTCCACTTGCAGCACCTGGTGAAGCTGGCAAACCATTGGCAATAACATTTATCGAGCTTTTTTCATCTAATGTAGGATGAAGTAAAGTGTCTAATGAATTTGGATCAATTCTTAGAACAGCCTTTTTTTTTGAAATTAGTTTCTCTTTAACCATATCAACTGCAATCTTTACCGCTGATTTCGCAGTTCTTTTTCCAGATCTAGTTTGAAGCATCCATAGTTTTTTATTTTCAACAGTAAATTCTACATCTTGCATATCTTTGTAATGCTTTTCTAATTTTTTTAAAATTTTGTGAAGTTGTCTATAAACATTTGGCATAACCTCTTCCATTGATGGTGCTTTTACTTTGGCCTGTTGTCTTGCTTTTTTAGTTATGTATTGGGGTGTTCTAGTTCCAGCTACAACATCTTCACCTTGAGCATTTATTAAATATTCACCATAAATTTCATTTAATCCATCAGAAGGGTTTCTTGTAAAGACCACTCCAGTTGCACAATCATCACCCATATTACCAAAAACCATTGATTGAACATTTACTGCTGTGCCCCATTCAGCAGGGATTTGATTTAATTTTCTATAAACTTTTGCTCTGTTACTTTCCCAAGACAAAAATACTGCATTAATTGCACCCAATAATTGCTGATACACATCTTGGGGAAAATCTTTTTTGGTTTTTTCTTTAACAGTTCTTTTAAAATCAACTATTAAACCATCCCAATCATTTTCATCAAGATCTGTATCTAAGAGAACTCCTTTTGTGAGCTTATAATTTTCAATTAATTCCTCAAAATGATAACCTTCGACTCCCATTACTACATTTCCATACATTTGAATAAACCTTCTGTAGCTATCTTTAGCAAATCTTCCGTTTGAAGTTTTTGAAGCTAAGGCATTTACAGTCTTATCGTTTAAACCTAAGTTTAAAATTGTATCCATCATACCCGGCATAGACACTCTTGCTCCAGATCTTACGGAAAGTAATAAAGGATTTTTTAAATCACCAAATTTTTTACCTACATCTTTTTCAACGATATTTAATTCTTTTTTTATTTGGGATACTAAATTTTTATTCAATTTTTTTTTTATCTTTATAAAAAATTTCACACACTTTTGTTGAAATTGTAAATCCTGGTGGAACAGGAAGACCCATTCTACCCATTTCAGATAAATTAGCACCTTTCCCACCTAAAAAAATTTTAGGTTCTTTAATCTTTTTACTATCTTTAGATTTAAAATTTAAAATTAGTTTGTTCATTGATGGGAATCGATTAAGGAAAAATTAACATAATAATCGAATGTTTTACATAACATTTGGATTAGTTCCAGTCTGTTTTTCTTTATTGAGAAGTCGTCTTCATTAACAATGACATTGTCAAAAAAATCAAAAATTATTTTTTTAGACTCTGCCAAATTATTGATTGATAGATCAAAATCCTCGTCTTTATTAATATTTTGAAAGTATTTTCTTAATTCATTAATTTTTTTATATAAATTTTTTTCAATCTCAGTTTTGAAAATACCAGGGTCAGTTGTATTTGATAATTCTAATTTTTTATCTCTTAGCTCACTTTCCAAAATACTTGAGGCTCTTTTGAAACTTGCAATTACATCTATTCCATTGGGTTTATTAATATACTTATTTAAAGTTCTAGCCTTACCAAAAATAATCACAGATTGATCTAAATTAAGGAAACTTGTAGAGGCCAGAATAATATCACTCCGAATTTTCTCTTCTTTCATATAAAATTTTAATCTATCCATCAAAAAATTTACCAATTCGTTTTGTAGAGATTTATTCTCAAATTCAAAACCTTGATCAAGATACAAACCAGCTGAATAACTAATCAAATCTCTGATTTTAAAATCTTTTTTATTTTCAACTATTGTTTTGATTACTCCTGAGGCCAATCTTCTTAAAGCAAATGGGTCTTTTGAACTTGTTGGTTTTTGATTTATTCCAAAAAAACCTACTAGCGTATCTATCTTATCTGTAAGAGATAGTGCTATACTGTATGGCTTTTTGGGCACTTTTGAATTTAGTCCAACTGGTAAATATTGCTCACTAATAGCTTTGCAAACATCTTTCTCAAAGCCCTGAGCCTCTGCAAAATAACCTCCCATAATACCTTGAAGTTCTGGGAATTCTCCAACAAGTTCCGAGACTAAATCAACTTTACAAATGGATGCAGATAATTCAACTTTGTCTTTGCTAATTAATAATTCATCAGAAAGCATTCCACCTAGTTTTCTCATTCTTTGAACTTTGTCAAAATACGTTCCAAGTCCTTTGAAATAATTCATAGATTTAAGCATTGATACCTTTTTAACTAAGTTTTGAGATTTATCTTTTTTCCAAAAAAACTCTGCATCGTTTAATCTAGCTTCTACAACTCTTTCATTTCCAAGTTTTATTAACCCATTTATATCTTTCTTATTTGTTACAACTAAAAATTCATTTGTAATATTTCCTTTTTTATCAAATGTTGGAAAATATTTTTGATGATGCTGCATGGTAATTATTAAAATTTCCTTTGGAATATTTAGAAATTTTCTATCAAATTCACACAATATAACATTAGGTTGGTCTGTTAAATCAACAACTTCATCAAGTAACTTAGGATTATCTTCAATTATTATATTTTTCTTATTTGAAATATCATTTAATTTTTTTTCTATAAAATTTTTTCTTAGATTGTGATCTATGATTATATTTAATTTTTTGAAAAAATTATTATAATCTTTAAAATCAATAAATATTTTTTTCTTCTCCTCAAACTCTTTATCTATAAATGTTGAATTTGAAGAGGTTAAATGATGAAAATTAAAAGTTAATCTTTTTTTATCAAATATTGCTAAAATTGATTTTAATGGTCTTCCCCAATTTAAATTAAAATCACTCCATCGCATAGATTTTTTCCACTGAATTTTATGTAATATTGATGGAACTAACTCTTCTAATAAATTTTGAGTATTAATTTTTTGTAATTTAGTTTTAAAAAAATAAAATTCACCTTTATCTGTTGTTTTTTTAAAAAGGTCTTTTTTATCAATATTATTTGATCTGATAAATCCTTCTAATGCTACTTCTGGGGCTTTTACATTTGGGCCTTTTATTTCTTCTGATTTAAAAGTTATCTGTTTGTGTAAACCCTCAAACAAAATAACCAGTCTATTAGGTGTTGAAAATGATGAGCTTTTTTTAAATGAAATTGATTTTTCATTAAATATTTTAATAAAATTATTTAAAAGATCTTCTCTTAAACTCTTTTGAAGAGATGAAGGTATTTCCTCACTAAATAATTCTAAAAAAAATTCTGACATTTAGCTTTGACTATCTAACCAAATACCTGCGACCGCTTTAGTAATATCTCTAATTCTTCCTATATATCCAGCTCTTTGAGCAACGCTTATTGCTCCTCTAGCATCTAAAATATTAAATATATGGCTCGCTTTTAAGCATTGGTCATATGCTGGTAATGATATTTTTTTTTCTACAAGAGATATGGCTTCTTTTTCAATCATATCAAACATTTTTAATAAATTTTCAACATTTGCGTGCTCAAAATTGTATGCTGAAAATTCTTTTTCTGCTTGATGAAAAACGTCGTGATATTTTATTCCATCATCATTCCATATTAAATCATAAACATTCTTTTGTTGCTGGGTAAACATACATATTCTTTCTAATCCGTATGTAATTTCTACTGAAACAGGTTTACATTCATATCCTGCCATTTGTTGAAAATAAGTAAATTGTGTTATTTCCATACCATCACACCAAACTTCCCAACCCAAACCTGCCGCACCAAGTGTTGGGCTTTCCCAATCATCTTCAACAAATCTTATGTCATGTTCATTGTGATCAATACCAATTAGGGACAAACTATTTAAATATAATTTTTTTATATTATCTGGTGAAGGTTTAATTAAAACTTGAAATTGATAATAATGTTGTAATCTATTTGGATTATCACCATATCTTCCATCTGTTGGTCTTCTTGATGGTTGAACGTATGCAGCTTTCCAATGTTTTGGACCCAGTGATCTTAATGTGGTTGCGGGATGAAATGTTCCAGCACCAACTTCCATATCGTATGGCTGAAGAACAATACATCCTTTTTTACTCCAAAATTTTTGAAGATTAAGAATTGTATCTTGAAATGATTGAAATTTTTTTTTTGGTTTTTTTATTTTAGAAACCATATCTTTGCCAGATTGACCTTTCGTCTAAAATATTGGCTAATTGATCTACTTGATTATTGGATGAAGAAAGTTTTTGACTTAACCAACCTTTAGATTTTTCAAATTTTTTAATAACAACATCATTTCCAAATTTTTCTTTAAGAACTTGATGAGCATCTCCTAATCCATCTATTAACCCTAAATCTTTAGCTTTGCTTCCTGACCAAAATTCTCCAGAAAAAAGTTCTACTTCAGATTTATTTAACTTCGATCCTCTACTTTTTTCAACTACATCAATAAAATCTTTATGTAAATCTAGCTGAATATTTTTTAATCTTTCTATGTCCTCATTTTTTTCTTCTAAAAAAGGATCTAAAGTACTTTTGTTTTTCCCAGCTGTGTGAACTCTTCTTTCAACACCAATTTTTTTTATTAACTCTGTAAATCCAAAAGAAGAATAGATAACTCCTATAGAACCAATTATTGAACTCGAATTTGCATAAATTTCATCTCCAGCACATGAAATTAAATATCCACCAGATGCCGCAACATCTTCAGCAAATACAATTACTTTTTTTTTGTTATTTTTAGCTTCCTGTCTGATAAAATTATAAATCATGTGTGACTGAACTGGCGACCCACCCGGCGAGTTTATGGATATAGCTACACATGAAGCTTTTTTTAGAGAAAAAGCCTTTTTAATAATCTCCTCTTGACCAGCAAAATCGATACCTTGTTTGAATTTTCCAGCATTTCCAATAACTCCATTCAATTTGATATGAGCTACGGTCTTTTTCTTTTTTAAAAAAGAGAACATTATTATCCCTTATAGAATTATTTATTGAATATATAAAATACTTATAATTGAAGAATTAGGTGCGTCAATTGATAAGTAATATATAAAACTCAAATATATTAATTTAAAATCATTATGGGAACTGTAGTTCAACTCAAGAATCAAATAAACGACTCATACTTTCAACTTAAGGATTCTGTTGAGGACAAACTAATTCTCACTGAAGAAAAGATAAAATCAAAATTAACAAGCGATGTTGGGTTAGTACAAAAAATGACAGACTATCACATTCAAACTGGTGGAAAAAGATTAAGGGCCCTATTAACTCTTGGGTCTGCAAAATTATGTGGGTACTCTAAAGGCTCAAGAGATATTAATTTGGCAGCTTGTGTTGAATTAATTCACAGCGCAACTTTAATGCATGATGATGTAATTGATGAAGGAAAGGTAAGAAGAGGCAAAGATACATTAAATAAAGTTTGGGACAATCATTCATCAGTTTTAATTGGGGACTATTTATTAAGTCGATGTTTTGAAATGATGGTAGAAGATGGTAATTTAGAAGTTTTAAAATTATTATCATCAACTTCTTCAAAAATTGCTCAGGGAGAGGTTTTGCAGCTTCAACATAAAGGTGAAGTTGATATGCTTGAAGAAACTTACCTTAAAATCATATCAGCAAAAACTGCTGAACTTTTTGCAGCTGCAACAAAAGTAGGAGCAATTTTATCTGACGTTGAATCTAAAGAAAAAGATGCTCTTGAGTTCTATGGAAGAAATCTTGGATTAACTTTTCAAATTGCCGATGATACTCTTGACTACAATTCAGATTTAAAATTATTTGGTAAAAAGATAGGTCAAGATTTTTTTGAAGGTAAAATTACTTTACCTATTATTTTACTATTTCAAAAAATAGATTTTGATGAAAAAAAATTAATAACTGAATTTTTTAAAAAAGATTTTAGAGAAAAAAATGATTTTAAAAAAATAATTGTTTTGATAAAAAAATATGACATTATAAATGAGTGCTATCAAAAAGCTCAACATTACATTAATCTTGCCTCAAACTCTCTTACAGTATTTAAAGATACAAAAGAAAAAACTATTTTAAGAAGCCTTACTTCGTTTAGTTTAGCTAGAAATTTTTAAGGACTTAGTAAAGATCTTATCCAATTGCCACTTTTATCAATAGTGTAATTTAATCTTTCATGAATTCTGTTTTCTCCATCTAACCAAAATTCGATTCTTGTCGGTGATAAATTCCAACCAGACCAATGGTTGGGTCTTGGTACATTGTTTTCATCATTAAATTTTTTTTTAAACTCTTTAATTGAGTTTTCAAGTTCATCTCTATTTTTTAATTCTTTACTCTGTTTTGATGCCCAAGCTCCAATTCTACTATCATAACTTCGCGAATTGTAATATTGATCAGCTACATTGTCTTCTACTTGAATTATTGTTCCACTAATTCTTATTTGTCTTAAAAGACTTTTCCAATGAAAACACATTGCAGCATTTGGATTTTTTTTAAGCTCATTTCCTTTTTGACTATTTAAATTAGTATAAAATACAAATCCATTTTTATTAATCTCTTTTAATAAAACCATTCTGACTGATGGTAAGTTATTTCCACTAGATGTTGCTAATGATAGAGCATTAGGATCATTGGGCTCTGATTTTTTTGCTTCATCCATCCACACTTTAAACAATTCAATAGGATCATCTAGATCTAAGAAACATTTATTGAGACCAAGTGAGTTTTTTTGATTCATAATTTAAACAAAATAATCTATACAATATAAATAATGTCATTTAATACTTTTGGAAAGCTATTTCGTTTCTCAACTTGGGGAGAGTCTCACGGACCTGCAATAGGCTGTATAGTAGATGGATGCCCACCTAACATAAGTATTAAAGAACAAGATATTCAAATAGAACTGGATAAAAGAAAACCAGGACAATCAAAATTTACAACTCAACGTAAAGAAGACGATAAAGTTCAAATCCTATCTGGTGTGTTTGAAGGAAAGACAACTGGGACTCCTATATCACTCATAATTTACAACAAAGATATGAGATCTAAAGATTATGTGAACATAAAAGATAAATTTAGACCAGGGCATGCTGATTTAACTTATTTTAAAAAATATGGAATTAGAGATTATAGAGGTGGAGGAAGATCCTCAGCAAGAGAAACTGCAGCTCGTGTTGCAGCTGGTGCTATAGCTAAATTGGTTTTACAAAATAAATTAGGTAAAAAGTTTAAGGTTATAGGAGCTGTAACTCAACTGGGAATATTAGGATGTGATACAAATCAATGGAACGATAGGGTAATCAAGAAAAATCCATTTTTTTGTCCAGATAAGTCAATGATTAAACTTTGGGAAAAATATTTATTAGGTGTTAGAAAATCTGGATCTTCTTGTGGAGCTGTGATTGAAATAAGAGCAAGAGGAGTGCCTCATGGATTAGGTGCCCCAATATATTCAAAACTAGACTCTGATATTGCTTCAGGTTTAATGAGTATTAATGCTGTTAAAGGAGTAAACATTGGATCAGGTATGAACTCAGCCCAATTAAGTGGTGAACAAAACTCAGACGAAATTTCCCAAAAAGGTAAAAAGTTAAAATTTAACTCTAACAATGCTGGAGGTATCTTGGGTGGCATATCAAGCGGTCAAGAAATTATTGCCTCTTTTGCTGTTAAACCCACATCATCAATTTTAACAACAAGAAAAACAATTAATAAATTTGGAAAAAATACAACTATATCTGTTAAAGGAAGACATGACCCTTGTGTAGGTATAAGAGCTGTTCCAGTTGGTGAAGCTATGATGAATTGTGTTTTACTAGATCATTATTTAATGCACAAAGCTCAGTGTAGTTAAAACTATATTTAATTTTTAACTACCTTAATTGAGTCTTTTGTAAACAAAATATCCATAACTTTCTTTGAAATTTGTGAAGCATTTAACCCAGCTACGTCATACATTTTCTTAGGATTATCTTGTTCGATAAAAGTGTCGGGTAGTGTCATTGCTCTAAACTTCAATCCTTTGTCAAATATTCCTTTCTCAGCTAATAAATTTTTAACATGAGAACCAAAACCACCTATTGATCCTTCTTCAATCGTGATCATTACTTCGTGTTGTCTAGCACATTTCAAAATAAGGTCTTGGTCTAAAGGTTTAGCAAATCTTGCATCAACAATTGTTACTGATACACCTTTATTCTTTAATTCCTCAGCTGCTGATTTGCACTCTTCAAGCCTAGTTCCCAGACTTAAAATGCAAACTTGATTTCCTTCTTGAACTACTTTTCCTTTGCCTATTTCAATCTTTTCCTCAATTGAGGGTAGGTCCAGACCGACTCCTGTTCCTCTAGGATATCTGATTGCACTTGGTTTATCATTAATATCCACGGATGTATTAATCATTTTTACCAACTCAACTTCATCACTTGCTACCATTACTATAAAATTAGGCAAAGTTGATAAGTATGTAATATCAAATGAGCCAGCATGTGTGGATCCATCCGCACCTACTAGACCTGCTCTATCTATTGCAAACCTTACGGGTAAGCTTTGAATAGCTACATCGTGTACTACCTGATCATAAGCTCTTTGTAGAAAGGTAGAATAAATTGCAGCGTAAGGTTTATAACCTTCTGTAGCTAGACCAGCTGCAAAAGTTACTGCATGCTGTTCTGCTATACCAACATCAAACATTCTTTTAGGAAATTCTTTTCCAAAAATATCCATACCTGTTCCACCTGGCATTGCAGCTGTAATTCCAACAATTTTACTGTCTTTTTGAGCATGTTTAACCAAAGTATTTGCAAATACCTTTGTATAAGCTGGAAGATTGCTACCACTTTTTACTTGTTCTCCCGTCTTCACATTAAATTTTGAAACACCGTGGTAATGATCAGTTGCTTTTTCTGCATAAGAATAGCCTTTTCCTTTTTGTGTTTTAATGTGGATCATAATTGGTCCTTCATGTTTAGAATCTCTTGCATTTTTAAGAATAGGAATAAGACTATCTAGGTCGTGACCATCAATTGGACCTGCATAATAAAAACCTAATGAATTAAATAACGTACCTCCTGTAACAGCTGATCGTAGAAAATCTTCGGCTTTACCAGCTTTTGCACTAAATCGTTTTGAAAACGAGGAAGTTATCAATTTAATAGTTTCTCTCAGACTGAAATAAATTTTTCCAGTAAATAATTTTGCTAGATAAGTTCTCATAGCACCTACTGGTTTTGCAATTGACATATCGTTATCATTCAAAATAACAATCATTTTTGTTTTTGATGCTCCAGCATTATTCATTGCTTCATAAGCCATTCCTGCACTGATTGCACCGTCACCAATTACTGCAATTACATTTGATGATTTATTTGCTAATTTATTTGCTTCAGCAATTCCTAATGCTGAAGATATAGATGTTGAACTATGAGCAGCACCAAAAGGATCATATTCGCTTTCTGATCTTTTTGTAAATCCTGACAAACCATTTCCTTGTCTTAAAGTTCTAATCTTATTTTTTCTTCCAGTTAAAATTTTATGTGGATAAGATTGATGTCCTACATCCCAGATCAATTTATCATTGGGTGTGTCAAAAACATAGTGAAGAGCAACTGTTAATTCTACTACTCCTAAACCTGCACCTAAATGTCCTCCAGTTTCAGAAACTGCACCGATCATTTCCTCTCTAACTTCATCGGAAACTTTTTGCAAATCATCTTCTGATAGTTTTCTTAAATCAGATGGAAAATTTATATCATTTAAAAATTTATAATTTTTCATTACTTCTCTCTATGCAAAATATAATTCAATGTTTCTTTTATATATTTAGAATTTGAACCATATTTCTTTAAATTTTTATTTGTTTTTGAAATAATTCTATCACAATATTTAATTGCATTCATGTGACCTAACAAACTTATTAATGTAGCTTTACCTTTTTTTTGATCTTTTCCTGTTTTTTTCCCAGCTATTTTGGAACTACCTTTAAAATCAATTAAATCATCAGCTATTTGAAATAATAAACCTATATCAGAACCAATAATTTCAAAAAATTTAATTTCTTTAGTATTTTTTTTTTTAATAATTGCAGGTGCAGCACAACAAAAACTAAATAATTTTCCAGTTTTTTTTATTTCCATTTCTATAATCTTTTCTTTAGATATCTTTTTTTTTTCGTAACTTAGATCTAAATATTGACCCCCTGCTATACCTAAATGACCTGAGCATTCAGATAATTTCTTTATTAAATTAATCTTAATTTTTTCACTTAATTTTAAAGTGGGACTTGCTAAAATTTCAAATGCCGTTGTAAGTAATGAATTTCCAGCTAAGACTGCTGTTGACTCTCCAAACCTAACATGTGTAGATGGTTTTCCTCTTCTAATTTTATCATTGTCCATACATGGTAAATCGTCATGAATTAGGGAATAAGCATGAATACATTCCACAGCGGCGCCGACAGCAATTAATGTTTTATAATCTATTGCTAGTAACGAACCAATATCAATCAAAATTTTAGATCTAATTTTTTTTCCACCAGGAAATAAACCATATTTCATGGCTGGAAGTAATTTAGAATTATTTTGCTTATTAAGAAATTTCTTTAGAAAATTATTTGTCTCTTGTGCAATCTTATTAAGTTTAGTTTTCATTTTTTCTTAATGATTTCTTTAACTTTTTTATTAGTTTCTTCACCTATAGATCTAAAACTTTTATGAAATTTTTTTTCAATAATATTGTTTAATTTCAATAATTCTTGATAAGTTTCAACAGAATTGTTTAAGTCTTTTTCATTTTCCAAAGACTCAATTATTTGATTTGCTTGATCTGTTAGTTCTTCAAGTGTCTCTGCATTATTATCGGGTAGTAAATTTTTATCTTTCATATAATAATAATTATTAATACATGAAATCTATTCAATCAAATATCAAAAAAGTAAAAAAATATTTAGATAAAAATCATTGTGTGGCTGTTCCCACTGAAACTGTCTATGGATTAGCTGGGAATGCTTATTCAGATCTATCTGTAAAGCAAATATTCAAGTTAAAAAAAAGACCTATGAACAACCCTTTAATTGTTCATTATTCAGATATAGGCAAACTTAATAATGATTGTGTTGTAAATGATAATTTTATTAAGCTTTATAATAAACTATCTCCTGGACCAATTACATTTGTCTTGAAATTGAAAAAAGGTTCCAAAATTTCTAAATTTGTAACTAATAAACAAAAAAGTCTTGCAGTTCGTTTTCCAAAACATCCATTATTTAAAAAACTACTTAAAAGTTTGGACTATCCTTTGGCTGCTCCAAGTGCAAACATATCTACTAGACTAAGCTCTGTTAAAGCATCTGATGTTATTGAAGAGTTTCGATCAAGAATTAAATATGTCTTAGATGGGGGCAAATGTCAGATTGGTTTAGAGTCCACTATTATTAATCTTATAGATAAACCAACAATACTTAGATTTGGAGGATTAGATGTTTCAAAAATAGAAAAAATATTGAAAAAAAAAGTTTTAATCAAAACTAATTTAAAAAAGAAAATTGCTCCTGGACAATTTCCCTTGCATTATTCCCCTGGTATTCCATTAAGAACAAATGTTAAAAAACCAAAAAAAGATGAAGCCTTTGTATTAATAAAAAGAAGAAGAACTACATATAAAAATTACTACTACTTAAGTAAAAAAAATAATCTTCAAGAATCTGCAAGAAATCTCTACTCATTATTAAGAAAAATTAAAAAAGATGGTTATAAAATGATTGCAGTTGAAAAAATTCAAAACAAAGGTATTGGTAAAACAATAAATGATAGATTGAACAGAGCCTCAAAATACTAAATGTCAAATTCAATTGAAGTAATTAATTTATCAAAAAGCTATAAGTCAAAACAGGCTGTAAACAATATTAACTTTAAAATTAACGAAAATGAAATTGTTGGTTTGTTGGGACCGAATGGATGTGGGAAAACCACTACAATTGGAATGATGTTAGGTTTGTTAAAGCCAACCAGTGGAAAAGTTTTAATTAATGGAATGGATATTGAAAAAAATAAAATTTCTCTTCTCCATAGAATGAATTTTATTTCTCCTTATATAGAATTACCAAAAAAACTTACAGTTAGGCAAAATTTAGTGGTCTATGGAAAATTATATAATGTGCATAATTTAAATGAACAAATTGATTATTTATCAAATAAATTAAGATTAAATAAACTATTAGATAGAGTTACAGGAGAACTTTCTTCAGGGCAAAAAAATAGAGTGAGTTTAACAAAAGCATTAATTAATAATCCCACTGTGCTTTTACTTGATGAACCTACTGCATCTTTAGATCCAGAAACAGGGGATTTTGTTAGAACTTTTTTAGAGAATTATAAAAAAGAAAATAAAATATCAGTATTGCTCGCTTCACATAATATGGATGAAGTTAAGAGACTATGTGGCTCTGTTTTAATGATGAAAGATGGGACAATAGTAGATAGTGGTACCCCTGATCATTTGATTAGAAAGTATGGAAGAAAAAATTTAGAGGAAGTTTTTTTAGAACTTGTGAGAAATAAAAATGAATTTAACTAGAATTTATGGTCTTTTTTTAAGACACTTTTACTTAATCACAAGATCGTTTCCAAGAATTTTAGATTTAATTTATTGGCCATCTATTCAAATCACGCTATGGGGTTTTATTTCAAATTTTTTTGCAGACCATAGCGACTACTATAATGGTGCTGTAGGGGTAATACTTTCTTGTGCAATACTGTACGATTTTTTATTTAGAACTAGTATTGGGTTTAATATGCTATTTTTAGAGGAAATTTGGAGTAGAAATTTTACCAACTTATTTATTGCTCCAATGAAAATAAGTGAAATTATTGTATCGCTAGTCTTTACTGCTTTGATTAGAGCTTTAATTGGGTTGGTTCCAGCAATATTATTAACATCTCCTATATTTGGAATTTCTTTATTAGATTTAGGTTTGCCTCTAGCATTTCTTTTTTTAAGTTTATATATTTTTGGAATTACTTTGGGTTTATTTGTTTCTGCAGGATTGTTAAGATTTGGGCCTTCTTTTGAAAATATTGCCTGGTCAACTATGTTTTTACTTGCACCCTTTGGATGCATATATTACCCAGTTGAAACTTTACCAGAAATTTTTCAGCTTATAGCTTATGCTCTTCCGTTAGTTTATATCTTTGAGGAAACAAGAAATATATTAGTTAATCAATCTGTAAATTATGAAAATATCATTCATGCCCTTTATTTTAATGGTGCATATCTAATTGCTGCAGTATCTGTATTTTACTATTCTTTTGATAAAGCTAGAGAGAAAGGAACTTTAATCAATATAGGTGAATAAATTGGTGCGCCTGCTAGGAGTCGAACCCAGAACCTCCTGATCCGAAGTCAGGCGCTCTATCCAGTTGAGCTACAAGCGCATATAGTATTAATATTACATTTTATGGAAAAAAACATTAATTTTATAGTTGAAGAAAATGAAAATAATCTGAGAGTTGATGTATTAATCAACAAAAGAGAGGAATTGATAAGCAGAACTAGAATTAAAAATTTAATCCTTAAAGAAAAACTAAAACTAAATAATACAATTATTAAAAGTCCTTCAAAAAAAGTTTTAACTGGGGACAAGTTAAGTCTTAATATCCCAGAACCTCAAGAAACTTCACTAAAGCCCTATGATTTTAAACTAAATATAGTTCATGAAGATAATGATCTCTTAGTAATTAATAAGCCAGCTGGAATTATTATGCACCCAGGTGCTGGAAATTATGACAAAACTATTGTCAATGCTTTAATGCATTACGATGAAGACTCACTATCAACTATTGGAGATGAATTAAGACCAGGAATAGTACACAGAATTGATAAAAATACGTCAGGTTTAGTTGTTATTGCAAAAAATAATGAAACACATGAAAACTTGTCAAAGCAATTTAGTGATCATACAATCACAAGAGTTTATCAACTATTAATATGGGGAAAGCTTAGACCTTCAAAAGGAAAAATTGATACTCTTATAACACGCAGTTCCAAAAACAGACAACTAATGGAGGTTAGTATTTCAAAAGGAAAACGAGCAATAACAAATTATAATACTATAGAAGTTTATGAAAACGATAAAACACCGACATTAAGTTTGGTGGAGTGTAAATTGGAAACTGGAAGAACCCATCAAATTCGTGTTCATATGACTCATATGGGAAACAGTATAGTTGGGGACGATAAATATAAAAAAAAATACAAGAAGCTTAAAAATATTGATATGGGATTAGAAAGTTTAATTTCTAAACTTAATAGACAATTCTTACACGCAAAAACTTTAGGATTTATTCATCCAAAAACTAATGAGGAAATGATTTTTTCCTCAATTTTGCCACAAGAACTGGAAAATTTATTAAAAATGCTTAGAAATACTAGCGAATAAATCATTGAAAATTTAATATAGTTAATTAAATAACTATAGCCATGAATGCAACTTTTAATAGCAACCTGCCAGCTCTTTCGAATGAAGGAGGCCTGTCTGCATATTTAGAGCAAATCAAAAAATTTCCAATGTTAGCTGCAGAGGAAGAATACATGTTAGCAAAAAATTGGAAAACTAAAGGAAATATCAAAGCAGCAGAAAAATTAGTAACAAGTCATTTAAGATTAGTAGCTAAAATTGCAATGGGCTACAAAGGATATGGACTTCCTGTTAATGAAATGATTTCAGAGGGTAATGTTGGTCTTATGCAAGCTGTTAAAAAATTTGAACCCGAAAAAGGTTTTAGATTAGCAACATACGCCATGTGGTGGATTAAGGCTTCTATCCAAGAATATATTTTAAGATCTTGGAGTTTAGTAAAAATAGGAACAACTACAGCTCAAAAGAAATTGTTTTTCAATCTTAAAAAAATAAAAAACCAAATTGCGCCTCAATCAGAAGGTGATTTAAGGGATGAGCATGTAAATGAAATTTCTAATAAATTAGATGTGAGTAAAGAAGAAGTGGTTTCAATGAATAGAAGACTATCAGGTAAAGAATTTTCATTAAATGCTCAAGTTGGCGAAGATGGAGATGAGTGGCAAGACTGGTTAGTTGATAAAGAATTAGACCACGATTTAAAGTTTGCACACCAAGAAGAAATGGAGCAAAGAAAAGATCTATTAAAAAATTCAATTAAAGTCTTGAATGAAAGAGAAAAAGAAATTTTATATTCCAGAAGATTAAATGAAAATCCAACAACTTTGGAGGATTTGAGTAAAAAACATAAAATTAGCAGAGAAAGAGTTAGGCAAATTGAAAATAAAGCATTCGAGAAGTTACAAAAACAAATGCTACTTATGGCAAAATCTAAAAATCTACTACCAGTAAATTAAACATCAAAAGGATTCTCAACTAAGATAGTATCATCTCTTTCAGGGCTAGTTGATATACTGGAAACTCTTGCAGCTATAAATTTTTCTACTGCATAAATATATTTTTTTGCATTTTCAGGTAAAGCATCCATATCTTTAATTCCATTAGTAGATGTTTTCCATCCAGGAAAGGTTTTATAAACAGGTTTAATTTTTAACTGGTCTTCAACTGCTGCAGGTAAATAATCTATTTTTTTTCCATCAAGCTCATATTCAACACACATTTTAATTTCATCTAATTCATCAAGAACATCTAGTTTAGTAAGTGCAATACCATCAATGCCTGAAATTTTTATTGTCTGTCTTACCAATACACCATCAAACCAACCGCATCTTCTTTTTCTACTAGTAACAGTACCAAACTCTTTTCCACGTGTGCCTAATAATTCTCCCACATCATCAGTTAATTCAGTTGGAAAAGGACCTTCTCCAACTCTAGTTGTATAGGCTTTTGTAATTCCCAAAACATAATTAATTGAATTTGGACCACATCCCGTGCCTGTTGCAGCACTTGATGCAACTGTGTTAGAGGATGTTACATAAGGGTAAGTTCCATGGTCCACATCTAATAAAATTCCTTGAGCACCTTCGAATAAAATTTTCTTTTTTTGTTTTTTAAATTCATCAATCTTAAGCCAAACAGGCTGAGAAAATTTCAATATTTGAGGTGCAATTTTTAATAAATCTGATTTTAATTGTTCTTTTTCATAAATTTTTTTTCCTAGACCTTTTCTAATTGCATTGTGATGAACTAAAACGGACTCTAACCTTTGGTCTAAATTTTTTTCAGATCTAAGATCCATTACTCTAATAGATCTTCTTCCAACTTTGTCTTCATACGCTGGGCCAATTCCTCTTCTAGTTGTTCCGATTTTACCTTTCCCTGCTGCATCCTCTCTTATTTCATCCATTTCTCTATGAAATGGTAAGATTAAATTTGCAGCTTCAGAAAGAATAAAATTATTGATGTTTACATCAACTCCTTTTGATTTTATTTCCTCAATTTCTTCTAGTAATGCCCACGGATCTACAACAACTCCATTTCCAATAATTGAAATTTTATTTTTTCGCACAATTCCAGATGGTAATAATCTTAACTTATAAGTTACACCATCAATTACTAGTGTATGACCTGCGTTATGCCCTCCTTGAAATCTAATTACTACATCTGCTTGTTCAGAAAGCCAATCAACAATTTTACCTTTTCCTTCATCACCCCACTGAGATCCTACTACAACTATATTTTTCATTATCTAAACTTTCTTTCTATATTAATTGTATGAAGATGATTGATTGGACCATGACCTTTACCATATTTAGGATTAAATTTAATGCCAGAATTTACATATTTAATACCAAGCTCACAAGATTTCTTTATAGGTTTTCCACATGACAAAAATGTAGTGATTGCAGTAGATAAGGTACAGCCTGTTCCATGGGTATTTTTTGTATTATATCTTTGACTATTAAAAATTTTAATTTCAGATTTTGAAACAAATATATCTTGAACAGTTTTTGAGTTTAAATGTCCTCCTTTGATTAATACATTATTTGCACCAATTTCTATTAATTTGTAAGCTGAAAAGATCATATCCTCTTTACTTATTATTTTCATATTAGTTAATATTTCAGCTTCAGGGATATTAGGAGTAATTAATGTAACTCTTTTTACCAGTTTATTTTTTAATAATTTGATAGCTTTTTCATCTATTAATTTTGCCCCCCCTTTTGCTACCATTACAGGATCAAGAACTATTTTATTTAAACTAATAATTTTAAGAGAATTAATAACTGACTCTATAACCTTAGTAGAATGTAACATGCCAATCTTTATTGCATCAGGCTTAATATCTTTAGCCGTAAATAAAATTTGATTTGAAATTTCTTTTGTTGGTATTGATACGATTGATTTTACTCCTGTTGTATTTTGAGCTGTAATAGCAGTGATAGCGGTCATTGCATAAGATCCAAGCGCAGTAACAGTTTTTATGTCTGCCTGTATTCCAGCACCACCTGATGAATCAGAGCCTGCAATGATTAATACTTTAGAATTAGGCTTCACTTTATTTTGGTTAAAATAATATTTAAACACTTTACTAAAAGTTTTTTGTTTTCACTTTCACCCATAACTCTTATTTTTGACTCTGTACCTGATGCTCTCACTAATATTCTCCCATGACCATTCATTAATTTTTCAGCTTCTTTAATAGATTTTTTTACATCTAAATTTTTAATTATTGATTTATCTTTAACTAAGATATTTTCTAGAATTTGAGGAGTTTTTTTAAACTTATTAAAGAAAGAACTGGCTTTTTTTCCTTTTCTTATCGCAAATAACACTTCTAGTGCAACTAACAACCCATCTCCAGTTGTTGCAAATTTACCCAAAATAATATGACCAGATTGTTCACCACCTAGGTTAAAATTATTTTTTTGCATTTGTTCTTTTACATATCTATCTCCAACATTTGCTCTAATAAATTTAATTTTATTTGCTTCGAAAAATCTTT
Source organism: Pelagibacteraceae bacterium AG-390-L03 (assembly GCA_003279685.1). GTDB lineage: Bacteria > Pseudomonadota > Alphaproteobacteria > Pelagibacterales > Pelagibacteraceae > Pelagibacter. The sequence goes on from QCHA01000002.1 coordinate 136,400, forward strand.
CTAATCCATAGTTAGACATCAATGTTCCAATAACTCCACCTCTTAACATCTTTTTGTTTTTCCATCTTGTAGCTATTGCTGCAATTATTTGATCTCCATCAATTATATTTCCTGCTTCATCGCTCATAATAATTCTATCAGCATCACCGTCTAGAGAAATACCAAGATGAGCTTTGTATTTTTTTACTGCAAGTTTAATCTTGTTAGGATGTGTTGAGCCACAGTTTTGATTAATATTTACTCCATTTGGATTTACACCAATTGCAATCACTTTTGCTCCTAAAGACTTCAGCAACTCTGGTCCAGCTTTATAACCAGCACCATGCGCACAATCGATTACTATTCTTAATCCTTTTAAATTAAATTCTTTCGGAAAATTTTTTTTTATTATTTTTATATATTCTTTTGTCCCACTCTCTAATCTTTTTACTCTACCTAACTTTTCAGGACTAGAAAGATTTTTTGAAATTTTCTTATCTATTAATTTTTCAATTTTTTTTTCAATTTTGTCAGATAATTTCATTCCATCTGGACCAAATAATTTTAAACCGTTATCATTATAAGGATTATGAGAAGCAGTTATCATAATACCCATATTTGCTTTCATTATTTTAGTCAACATAGCCAAACCATTTGTTGGCATAGGCCCAAATGTATAAACATGCATTCCAGCTGAGGCTAATCCTGATACAAGTGCAGGTTCGAGTGCATAACCAGATAATCTTGTATCTTTAGCTATAATTGCTGTTTGTTTTCTTTTTTTTTGAGACTTAAAATATGTTCCTGATGCTAATCCAAACTTAAAAAACATATCTCCGTTAATATGCTTACTGTTAATAGCGCCTCTTATTCCATCGGTTCCAAAATATTTTTTTGTCATTAATGTTTTATTGTCTCTTTAAAGACTTTTATGCCTTGAAGCAATTCATTTACATCATGAATTCGTAAAATTTGAACACCTTGCATCATCAGATAAATTGAAGATGCTACTGTTCCTCCAATTCTATTCTTACTGTCATTATTTCCTGCTATTTCTTTTATAAATCTTTTTTTTGAATTACCTACAAGTATAGGAAAACCTAATGAATGAAAAATAGAAATATTGCTAATAAGATTAATATTATGTTTCAAATTTTTTCCAAAACCTATACCAGGATCAATAATAATATTGTTGTGTTTAATACCAATTCTTTTTAAAAACTTTATTTTCTGGTCAAAAAAATCATATATGTCTAATAATTCATTTTTATACTTTGGTTTATTTTGCATATTCTCAGGTGTTCCTTGTGAATGCTGGATAACAAAAGGAATTTTATATTTTTTAAGAACATCAGTAGTTTCAGAATCGTAATCTAGTCCAGAGACATCGTTAATAATTTTTACACCATACTTAATTCCACTCTTCATAATTTCAGATTTTCTAGTGTCTAATGAAATTGGAATTTTTTTACTCAGCAATTTAATTACTTTTTCTATTCTTTTCCATTCTGTTTTATTGTCTATTGCTTTTGATCCTGGGCGAGTAGATTCACCACCTATATCAATAATATTTGCTCCTGAGTCAAACATTTCTAAAGCATGTTTTAAACCCTTTTTACTTGTATTAAATTTTCCTCCATCAGAAAAACTATCTGGTGTGAGGTTCAATACTCCCATTATATTTGGTATTTGTAAAAAATTTAAATTTGAAAAATTTTTTTTCTTTAATCTTATTTTTTTTAAATCTAAAACGATTAATTTTTTTAATGATTTAGCTAAACTATTAATTTTATTTATAGATATTTTTTTTTTTGAAGTTCTTGATATTATTTCTATATGATCAAATGAAATATTTATATTTCCATTAAGAGGGATAGATTTATTAGTATTGACTAGTAATCTTGATTCTTTACCGTAATAGAAATTACACACTCTAGTGTAATATCTTCTCATTACTTTTTGTTAATGAACTATTTTTGGTTTTAAACCCATTGCGCCTAAAGCTGAGCTTTGATCATCATTTTCTTCGGGTTTTTCAACTATTTTATCTTTTGGATATAAATTTTTATTAATTATATTTTCAATTTCTTCACCAGTTAAAGTCTCATATGTAATTAGTGCTTTAGCAATTTTATGTAGGTCATCAATTTTTTCAGTTAATATTTTGGTAGCCTGATTGTAGCCTTCATCAACAAGTTTTCTAATTTCTTTATCTATCTTTTGGGCCACTTCTTCTGAAACAGATTGTGTTTGTGTAACTGATCTTCCTAAAAATACTTCCTCCTGGTTTTCACCATATTCTATTGGTCCCATTTCTTCACTCATACCATATTTTGTAACCATAGCTCTGGCAAGTTGTGTAGCTTGATTTATATCTGATCCACTACCACCTCCAGCACCTGTAGAAATATTATCTTTTCCAAAAATCAACTCTTCTGCAACTCTGCCACCAAAACACACAGCCATTCTAGCTTTTAAGTATTTTATTGAGTATCCATGTTTGTCTCTTTCAGGTAAATTCATAACCATACCAAGGGCTCTACCTCTTGGAATTATTGTTGCTTTATGTATTGGATCATAGCTCGGCATATTAAATGAAACTAAAGCATGTCCACCTTCATGATATGCTGTTAATTTTTTTTCATCCTCTGTCATCACCATTGAACGTCTCTCGGATCCCATCATTACTTTATCTTTAGCTTCTTCAAACTCAATTAAGGTTACAATTCTTTTATTTTTCCTTGCAGCCAATAAAGCTGACTCATTAACCAGATTAGCTAAATCAGCTCCAGAAAAACCAGGGGTTCCTCTAGCTATAGTCCTTAAATTTACATCTGGTGCCATTTTAATTTTTTTAACATGAACTTTTAAGATTTTTTCTCTTCCAATAATATCTGGATTTGAAACAACTACCTGCCTATCAAATCTACCAGGTCTTAATAAAGCTGGATCAAGTACGTCAGGCCTATTAGTTGCAGCAATTATAATAACACCTTCGTTAGTTTCAAACCCATCCATTTCTACTAACAATTGGTTTAAGGTTTGTTCTCTTTCATCATTTCCACCTCCCAAACCAGCACCTCTACTTCTGCCGACTGCATCTATTTCATCTATAAAAATAATACATGGTGAATTTTTTTTACCTTGTTCAAACATATCTCTTACTCTTGAAGCTCCTACTCCAACGAACATTTCTACAAAATCTGAACCTGAAATTGTAAAAAAAGGAACGCCTGCTTCCCCTGCAATTGCTCTTGCTAGTAAAGTTTTTCCTGTTCCTGGAGGTCCAACTAACAATGCACCTCTTGGTATTTTTCCTCCAAGTCTACTAAATTTTTTTGGATCCTTTAAGAATTCTACAATTTCTTCTACCTCCTCTTTAGCTTCCTCAACTCCAGCAACATCATTGAATGTAACCTTTCCCTTTATCTCGTTCATCATTTTTGCTTTAGATTTTCCAAATCCCATCGCACCACCTTTGCCACCTTGCATTTGTCTCATAAAGAAAATCCAAACTGCAATTAATAGTAACATCGGGAACCAAGATAAAAGAACCCCAAACAATGAAGGCATTTTTTCATCTAAAGGTGCAGCTGAAATGCTAACTCCTTTATCTGATAATTTTTCAATTAAGTTAGGATCATTAGGAGAGTAAGTAGAAAAAGAATTTCCATTAGAAAAAACTCCCTTGATATTGTTTCCTTGTATCTCAACTTTTAAAACTTCACCATTTTCAACTGAGGTTAAAAATTCTGAAAATATAATTTGATTTCCACCTCTCACATTTGATTGTGGATTCTTAAACATGTTATATAGACCAATAGTCAAGAAGACTATGATTCCCCACATAGCAAGATTTTTTAAATTCATAGTAGTAAGATAAGAATTATTGCAAGATTAACAAGTGACAAAATATCATTAAATATTTATGTTTTATTACTCTTTTGATAATATAATGGTTTTGTTAACCTTTTTAATTAAACATCCACCTAAAGTAACTTTAAATGATGATTTAGAATCAACTAAATCAATAATCTTATTAATCTTTTTTCCTCTAACAATATAATATTTTTTTCCTACAATCTTTATTAGTTCGCCTAGAGATCTAAATATAACTTCTTCTGATTGAGAAAAAAAATTTTCTTTTAGAATAGCATTTTGTTTTTTTTTTAAAATAGTTACATTTTCTTCTAAGTTTTTTTTTGTATAAAATTTAATACTCTCATTAGCAAATTTTAAATTTTTTATTGTTAAAAAAAATTTATTTCTATCCAATCCTTCTAAACTTAATTCTTTTAATAAATTTCTAACTTTAACTCTCTTAAACTTATCATCTTGATTAGAAGGGTCTTGAACATATGATCCAAAAACATGATTACTAATATAAACTAAATCATCTTTATCAATATTTATCAAAGGTCTAATTAGATTAATATTATTTTTTTGTGTTTCTCTATCTAAAGAGATTAATCCTTGTAGACCACTCCCTCTTAAAATTCTTATAAAAAAATTTTCAAATAAATCATCTAAATGATGCCCGACTAAAATATTTTCTATTCTAATTTTTTTTGCTATATCACACAATAATTCATATCTTTTTTCTCTAGCAATAGACTGGATATTTTTTTTTGGCTTAAGTCCTCTCCAAGTTAAAATATTTAATTTTATCAAAAAATTTTTTAATTTTTTTTGAACATATTTAACTTCTAATGATGAGTTTTTTCTCAATTTGTGGTCAACAATAAAATATTTTACATCTAAAGATTTTTTAATTGAATATATTTTTGATAAAAATGATAAAGCAAGACTATCTGGGCCTCCTGAAACAGCTACAATAAAATTTTTGTTAATTGATAATTTACCTTCAAATTTTTTATAAATTTTAAGGGTTCGTCTATCTTTTAGTTTATTTAATAAAAACCTATGAGTCTTCTTTGATACATTCGAATTTTTTGGACTCATATTTTGCTTTTTGAATTACTGATTTATTTGCTTTAGGATATTGTAACTCTACACCATTTATCATTTTACAACCTTGGTCTTTTTCTCCAATTTGAACCATGGATACACCAAGTTTTAATAGATTTACAGGAGCCTTCTTGCCTTTGGGATATTTTTGATAACCTTCTAAATAGGCAGATGCAGCATCAGTATAAAGTTGTCTTATTCTAAATGTTTCTGCGTACCAGTACTGAGCACTGCCAGCCAATTCATGCTCACCATTGTCTAAAACAAATTCTCTAAAAGCTCTTTCAGCTGTATTATAATCACCAACTTTTAAAAAACTTGTTGCAAATTCATACTGTTTCTTTGGAGTTAAATCTTGAGGTAATAATTTTTCTTCGGCTTGAAAAGTTTCAGTCAAGACAGTTGCAGTAGTATCTACTGATTGAATTTGTTGAGAAGTTTCAGATGTTTCGGTATCTTTGTATGAAATTGTACCTAGATCTTGTGGTTTAGAGCTCCCTGGTAATATTTCATTTTTTGTGTCTATTTTTGGTTTTGAAGTCAACTTTGTTGTAATTTCACCAGAACTTATTGTAGACTCTATGTCTTGGAATCGTATCTGGTTATCAGATTGAATTTTTGACAACCTATTAGATAATTTATCAAGCTTAAAATTAATTTCTTCAAACTTATTAGTTAATTGTCTAAACTGATCTTCAACTTCAGATAATTTTAATAAATGCCTTGTTAGCACATCCTCTGAGTTACTATCTGACCCAATACTTGAACTTTCATTAGATGATGATGTATTAATTTCCATTGAACCAGAATAAACTGCTCTTTCAAGAGTTTTAAGATCATTCTTGATAATTTCTAAAGTTTCATAAATATTATGATTATCTCCAAAAGAATTATTTAAAAAACTTAAATTAAATAAAATTAATATTATTATCTTAAGTGTAAATCTCATTGATTAGATTTATGGTTATAAAAATGGCAAAAAAAAGACCCTTAAACTTTCACGTTTTAGGGTCTTTAAATTTAAATTATTAATTTGCTTTGACAGTTACTGATCTTCTGTTTTTTGACCAAGCTAAAGGAGTAGAGCCAGCATCAACCGGTCTTTCTTTACCATAGCTTAGTACTGATATTCTGTCTGAAGAAATTCCATAGGTCATTAAATAGTCTTTAGCTGAATTAGCTCTTCTTTCTCCTAGAGCTAAATTATACTCTCTTGTTCCTCTTTCATCAGCATGACCTTCAACAACTACATTAATATTAGAGTTTTGTCTTAGCCAAGCTGCTTGCGCTCTTAAAGTTTCTCTAGAAGCTGTAGTTAAAATTGATTCATTCGTTGCAAAGAAAACTCTGTCTGGAACTCCGTCAGCTAAATATTTAACCGTATCATCTCCAATATATGTATCACCTTGCATTTGACCTGAAATTTTTGGAGCGGCATCAGTAGTAGTAGAAGTAGTAGAAGTAGAAGCACTAGTAGTAGTATCATCAGTAGTAGTAGTAGTAACTTCTTTTTTAGTTGCACAGGCTGTTAAAACCAGGCACGCCGCTATTATTAGAAATCCATTTTTAAAAATTTTGCTTAATATCATTAAATTGCTCCTTGCTGCTAATTTCAATTCGTTACTTTTTCACAACTAATTAGAGGTTTCAAGTCAAAAAATCAAGTTTTTTTACTTAATTACTCAATAAAGATGACCATGATGGGTCGGAGGCATCAGTTTGAGTTTCAACTAAACGTTCATTATACCCAGTTAAATCTATTGACCATAACTTAGCAGAAAATCCTTCACCTTTTGCGTTAGTTTTTGTTTCTCTATAAAAAATTAGAACTCTTCCATTTGGAGACCAAGATGGTGCCTCTTGATAATAGTTTTCAGTTAATAATCTTTCTCCTTTTCCATCTGTCCTCATTACTCCAATATAAAATTTTCCTTTATGTAGCTTTGTAAAAGCTATCAAGTCACCTCTGGGCGACCAAACAGGTGTTCCATAAATACCGTTTCCAAATGAAATTCTTCTTACATCACTCCCATCACTTTTCATTATATAAATTTGTTGGTATCCGCTTCTGTCAGAATTAAAAGCAATAAATTTTCCATTAGGAGAATAAGATGGTGATGTGTCAATTGATGGATGATTTGTGATTTTTTCAACTAATCTATTTTCTAAATCCATCGTATATATGTCTGATTTTCCATCTTTAGCAAAACTCATTATTATTTTTTTTCCATCTGGAGAAAATCTTGGCGCAAAAGTCATGCCAGGAAAGTCACCCACAACTTCTTGTGTTCCTGTTTCAATATCTAGCAGATACACTCTTGGTAAATTTTTAAAGTACGACAAATATGTAACCATTTGACTTGCAGGGTTAAATCTTGGAGTTAATACAAGCTCATTTCCAAGTGTAAGAAATTTATTATTCGCACCATCTTGATCCATGATTGCCAACCTTTTTTTTCTTTGAGTTTTTGGACCTTCCTCAGCAACATAAATTATCCTTGTATCAAAATATCCTTTTTCTCCAGTCAATCTTTCATAAACTTTGTCTGATATAATGTGTCCTACTCTTCTCCAGTTACTAGGTACCGTGGTAAATGCTAATGCCATCATTTCTTTAGCTGCTAAAATATCCCATAACCTAAATTCAACCCTCAATTTTTCATTAACATATGTTACTTTGCCAGTAATAAGTGCTTGAGCTTTAATTAAATTCCAATCTTCAAATCTAGGTTTTAAATTTGCAATATCTGGTGCTTGTAAAAATGCATCTTTACTTAATGGATTAAATAAACCAGATGTCCTTAAATTATTTTCAACTATAATTGAGATTTCAGATCCTATATTTTCTTTTTTGAGGATTTTTTCAAAACTTATTTTTGATTTATCATCGATTGACAAAGGTGATACTGCTAATGGAAGTGGGTTTAAATTTCCTCTAGTGATATCTACTTCAATTAAAGCAAAAGCCTTAATCTGAAATATAATCATTAAAAATAAAATAATTAAATTTTTTTTCATTTCTTTATATTAACCCTCTAACATCTCTCTTGCATCAAAATTTAATTGCAATTCTTTCCATCTTTCATAACCTGACGTTGGTACCCTTAAAGGTTGGCATAATTTTATAGCTCTTAATGCACTTTCTGCCAATACCTTATAAAAGCCTTGACCTGGTTTATTCATTCTAACATGATCTAAAATTTCAGTTTTTACTACTGAGCCATCTGGCTCGAGCATTAATTTTATTCTAACTAACAAATCTTCATTATAGGGTAATCCAAGAGGAATACTCCAACATCCAAAAATTTGTGCTTTTAATGCGTCTTCTTCACTTAAAGATAATCCTGAAGTTACAATATTTCTATCTTGATCTTGAGTAATATCGTTATTTTTTTTAATTACATCTGCTGTATCCTCTTTCGCTTTATCAATTAGTTTTGCAATGTTATCTAAATCAACTAATTCTTTTTTTTCAAATTCTGAGACTTGTTTTACCTCTTCATTTATTTTTTCAGGATTTTGTTTATTTTCTTTTTTTGTATGGATTTTCTTGACTTTTTTATCTGGTAATGGAACTGCTTCAGGATTTTTACTGTCAATTTTTTCTTTTTTTTCATCTAATGAAACAACTGTTTTGGTTTTTGTTTTTTTAACTTTTTTTGGAGGTGCTTGTTCTGATACTAATTTTTTTTCTTTTTCTTTTAATTTTTTTTTCTTTTTCTTTTCAATTATTTTTTTTGCTTTTGGAGCAAATGGTATATTTGTTTTTTCTGCAATCTGTATGAGTTCAACTGAAACTATTGGTGGAATATCAAGTGGTTTTTTAGCTAAAAAAGGTAAACTCATTGCTGTGATGAAAATTAAAGCACCATGTAAAACAGAAGAAATAATCAAACTTCTATTCACTTAAATTACCTTTGTTTCAATGGTTCTGATATTAATGCAACTTTGGTAAAACCAGAGCCTGACAATAAACCCATTATCTCAAGCACCCTTCCGTAGTTAATAGTTTTGTCACCTCGAACATAAATTCTAGTATCTGTCCTATTTTTTGAAACTGCTAAAACTTTTGCAATTATACTATCAAATTCGACTTTTGCTTCTTGGATGAATATCTCTCCTTTTGAGTTAATTGATAGAGTAAGCGGCTCTGACTCTTCTGGAAGTGAATCTGCTGAGCTTTCTGGTAAATCTACTTGCACCCCAACAGTTAATAGTGGAGCCGTAACCATAAAAATAATAAGAAGAACCAGCATAACATCTACGAATGGTGTTACGTTAATTTCACTCATAGGTTCTTTTGATGAACGATTTAATTTAAACGCCATTTAAATTATTGTTAAAAATCTTTTTGAAAAATTTTCTAATTTTTGAGAATATTTTTGCGAGTCTGTATTAAACTTATTGTAAGCAACTACAGCAGGGATTGCGGCCAACAACCCTAGTGCAGTAGCAAATAATGCTTCGGCTATTCCTGGGGCTACAATTGCTAAACTAGTATTTCTTGAAATTGCTATTGATTGGAATGAATTCATTATACCCCACACAGTTCCGAACAGTCCAATAAAAGGAGCTGTAGATCCAACTGTTGCTAAAAAGGTAAAGCCTTTATCAATTTTAGACATCTGTTTTTCAATTCCAACTTCTAAAAAAGTACTCATTCTTTCACTTAAATTGGTTTTAGATTTTTTTTTAAGTAAACTTTCCATGGCATCTTGAAAAACTACTGCCATAGGATCATCAACTTTAGTTGGTAAACTATTATAAAATGTCTCTGCTGACTTAGAGTTCCAAAATTTTTCCTCAAACTCTTCTGAAGATTTATTAATTCTTTTGAATAATCTAATTTTCTCTATTATTACCGCCCATGAATAAATCGAGCAAACTACCAAAATAATCATTACTGATTTAACAATTATATCAGCCCTCAAAAATAGACTCATTAAAGAAAAATCAGTATTAGCCCCTAATCCTACTGCCTGTGATGTGATATCAGCTTCCATTCTTAACTCTTCACACTTAAATGTGTCATGAATTTGTCTTATATTTTTGACTATTCTTCAATTTTATAAGTTTCATAATAAAAACTCGCTATTAAAATAGCGTCAGCTTTATTAGAGTCTTTTTTTTTAGATAAATGAACCGAAAAATAAGGAAAAATCTCAATTGCTTTTGTTCTACTTGCATCTTTTTCAGAATTTATGAGATTAAAATATTTTTTCCATTTTGCAGGTCTTACAAAATACATTGGTAATTGCATTGCAGAACATATCCCCTTTAAAATACCAAACGACTGACCAAAGTTAAACATACTAGTTACACCTTGGCCTGGCATAGCTGATACTTGCTCGATAATCACTTTTATATCCTTTTTATCTAATTTCTTAATTCTATCTGATATTTCATTAAAAATTTGAGAGCCATTGACTTGTTTTTTATTTTTTTTACCTTCAGTCATAGTTGGCATTTCCACCACATCAATTATTTTTCCATCTTGAAAGAAACATATTGATCCTGAAATACCTGGGTCAATTCCAATTATAAGCATTAATTATTTTCAAAGTTAGCGTTTGAAAAAACATTTTGTACATCGTCATCATCTTCTAATGACTCTAAAAAATCAATCACAGTTTCTTGCTGATCTTTATTAACATTAGCATTGTTGAGTGCAACCCACTCTATTTCTGTTGAAATAAAATTTGCAACTACTGTTTCTAATTTTTTTTTAACGTTATAGATATCACTCATAGGGCATTGAATTTCATGGAATTCATCATGAGAGATACATTCATCAGCTCCAGATTCAATTGCAAGTTCAAAAATTTTTTCATCAGAAATCTCTTGTTTATCAATTTTAATAATACCTAATTGATTAAAATTATGTGATGCAGATCCTTGAGTTCCTAAACTACCACCACTTTTTTGAAATATAGTTCTTATATTTGAAGCTGTTCTATTTTTATTATCTGTCAATGCTTCTACAATCACGGCAATTTTATCTGGGCCAAATCCTTCGTATCTAAGATTTTCAAAGTTAACACCTGATGCAGCAGAAGATTTATCAATTGCTCTTTCGATATTATCTTTTGGCATGTTAGCAGATCTTGCTGCCTGGATGGCAGATCTTAATCTTGGATTCATTGCAGGGTCTTTATCCCCAAGTTTTGCTGCAACGGTAATTTCTTTTGATAATTTTGAAAATATTTTAGAGCGCTGCTTATCAGCTTTCCCCTTTTTATGTTTAATCCCTGCCCAATGTGAATGTCCTGCCATAATTTTAATGTGTATTTTTTAATTGAGCTCCAAAGATATAACTTTCAATACTTGTTGCTAATCCTGTATTTATATTACATTCAACTATAACGCCACTTAAAGTCGCTTCACCAATTGCAGGAAAATGTTTTACTGAATTTTTTTTTAAAAATCTATTTAGTGAATTCTCTGCATTCATGCCAATAACTGAGTTGTAATCACCACACATGCCAGCATCAGTTTGATAACCGGTACCACCTGTTAATATTCTTGCATCATTAGTGGGGATGTGTGTGTGTGTTCCAACGACCAAAGAAGCTTTACCATCAAAATAATGACCTATTGCATTTTTCTCGCTAGTTATTTCACCGTGGAAATCAACTACAAGTAAATCATAATCTTTTTTTAAATTAAATTGTTTCATAAATTTTTCTGAAACTTCAAAGACATCATCGCACTTTTTCATAAAAACATTTCCCATTAAATTAAGTACACCAATTTTAATATCATTTTTAGTATTATAAATATTGAAACCTCTGCCTGGCGCTGGCTCAAAAAGATTTTTAGGACGCAATAATCTATCTTCTTTATCAATATACTCCATTATTTCTTTTTGATCCCAAACATGATTTCCAGTTGTAATTACATCTACTCCACAATTGAAAAAATCATTACATATTTCTTTTGTCAAACCAACTCCCTGCGAAGCTGCATTTTCTCCATTTACAATAACAAAATCTATATTTTTTGATTTAATTTCGTTCATCAAGTTATTCATTAATTTTGAACAACCCGAAATTCCAACCACATCACCTAAAAATAATATTTTCATCTCAAAATTTCTTTTTCAGTAACAATAAAATCTAATTTTTTATCATATTGATTAATTGGTATAGATGAGATTCTTTGAAAAGAAAATGCTAAACCAATTTTTGTAACTTTTTTGATTTTTTCTATCTTTTCAATGTAGCGATCATAATAACCACCGCCATAACCTAACCTATTTAAACTACTATCATAGGCAACTAATGGTACCAATAAAATATCTGGATAAAAAATTTTAGATGACACAGGTTCTGGAATACCAAATTTGTTTATTTTTAAAGGATCATTTCTTGACCAACTATAAAAGTTCATCTGGCTATCTTTTTTTATAATTGGCAAGGATACTTTAAAATTTTTTTTTTCTAATAAATCTAAAATAGTCAAAACATCTATTTCATAATTTGAAGGATAATAACCACCAATATTTTTTAGATTTAATTTATCAATTTTTAAGAAAGAAACAAACTTTCCTAAATTAATCTGTAAACTTTTATCAAATTTTTTTTTTCTGATTTTTATAATTTTATTTCTTATTTGGGATTTATTCACAAAATTTATTGAGAGATATTTTCTAATTTTGCTTTTTCAATAAAATTAGATATTTCATCTGCAGCGTCATCAATTATTTGTTCGTACTTTTTATGATTAGCCTCAATTTCATTTTTAAAGTTCAAATGATTGGTATTTAATTCTTTAATCTCTTCTTCTTTTTTATCTCTATAATCGTAAATAAGTGATTTCAGTTCTCTAAATTTATTAGAGAGATCTTTTAATTCATTTTTTTTTTGTTCAACTTTTTTTTTAGTCTCATAGTACTCATCCATAATCTTAACAGCTGTAATTAAAAGAAGCTTATTTTCACCTAAATTTCCAAGATTATTTTTAAGTTCGTTAAATTTTTGATTAATTTGAATTAACAATTCTTCTAGATGCTCCTCTTGGCCATCTTCGCATGACAATAAAAACTCTTTATTATTAAATTTAATACTTACATTTGCCATTTATCTATTTCTTCTAACAAAGTATCTGTTTCCTGATTTAATTCATCAATTTTTTCAGAAAACTCTATTTGTTTTTTTTGCTCTAATTTTTCTTTATTTTGAATTTCTTCAATTTTTTTTGAAAGATTGGTGTGTTCTTCTAACAGAGATTTGTATTTATCTTCTAGTTCAGATTTTTCAATTTCTAATTGAGTTTTTTGAGAACTTAAATTGTCAATATTATTTTTTAAATCAGGGTTACTAAGATCTAAATTTTTTAACTCTGAAAGAGCCTGATTCAATTTTTTTTCTTTTTCGATTATAGAATTCATATATATATGTTTATATTATTAAATAGATTCTTCTTAGTCTAGTCAGGATAATTTTGAGCAAACTACACAATGATTTAGCAAATTGCATCAGATTTCTTTCAATTGATGCTGTACAGAGGGCAAATTCTGGTCACCCTGGTATGCCAATGGGTATGGCGGATGTTGCAACTGTTCTGTTTAAAAATTTTTTAAGATTTAATCCAAAAAATCCAAGTTGGTTAAATAGAGATAGATTTGTTTTGTCAGCAGGTCATGGTTCAATGTTGCTTTACTCCGTATTATATTTAACGGGATATAAAAGTATTTCACTCAATAGTCTAAAAAAGTTTAGACAACTTAATTCAATATGTGCAGGTCACCCAGAGTATCATCCTAATACTGGTATTGAGACCACAACAGGACCGCTTGGACAAGGTATTGCAAATGCAGTTGGTTTTGCGCTTGCTGAAGAAATTTTAAAAAAAAAATTAGGTAAAGAAATAATAAATCACAAAACTTATGTTCTTGCTGGAGACGGTTGCCTAATGGAGGGAATAAGTCATGAAGCAATGAGTTTAGCCGGACATTTGAAGCTTAAAAATTTAGTGATGCTTTTTGATAATAATTCAATATCAATTGATGGACCGACTAGTTTAGCAGTTTCAGATAATTATAAAAAAAGATTTGAAAGTTATGGATGGGAATATGTTCTTATCGATGGTCACAATGAAAAAGAAATTTTTAAAGCTTTAAAAAAAGTTCAAAACGCAAAAAAACCAACTGTTATTTCTTGTAAAACTAAAATTGGTTATGGGTCACCAAATAAATCTGGTAAATCATCATCTCATGGAAGTCCTTTAGGTTTGGATGAAATTAAACTTGTAAGAAATTCCCTAAATTGGAATTATAAACCTTTTGAAATTCCGAATAAAATTTTAAATGAATGGAAAAAAATTGGTAAAAGAGGCGAAAAACTTGAAAATGCTTGGAGCAAGATTTATAAAAAGAAAAAAGTAAAAATAAACAATTTACTAAAAAATAATTTTTCAAAAATTTTACAAACTGAAAAACAAAATACAATTAAAGAATTAAAAAGTTTAGCCACAAGAAAATCCTCAGAGCTTACTTTAAATGCATTAACTAGTGTTGCTAATAATCTAATTGGTGGTTCTGCAGATTTAGCAGGATCAAATAACACTAAAACTAAATATCATAAAATAGTTAAGCCTGGTGAATTTAATGGTAATTATATTCACTATGGAGTGAGAGAGCATGCAATGAGTGGAATAATGAATGGACTTGCGCTTCATAGTAATTTTATTCCTTATGGAGGAACCTTTTTGATATTTTCAGATTATTGCAAACCTTCAATAAGGTTATCAGCATTAATGGAGCAAAGAGTTATTTATGTTATGACGCACGACTCTATCGGTCTTGGAGAAGATGGTCCAACCCATCAACCTATAGAACAATTATCAGGTTTGCGATCTATTCCAAATCTAAATATTTTTAGACCTGCAGATAGAATGGAAACTATTGAATGTTGGGAACATGCATTAAAAAGTTCAAAAACACCAAGTATCTTATCTTTAACCAGACAAAATCTTGAACCAATAAGAAAAAAAGTTTCAAACACTAATAAATGTTCTCTAGGTGCATATGAGGTTTTGAGAACAAACAAAAAAATTCATTTAACAATACTTGCTAGTGGTTCTGAAGTTAGTTTAGCAATTGAGACATGTCATAAATTAGCCAAAGATAAGATATACTCAAAAGTAATATCGATGCCTTGCCAAGATCTTTTTGATAAACAATCAAACTCATATCAACAAAAGATAATTAATGAGACAAAAATCAAAATTTCGATAGAAGCAGCATCAACCGATTGTTGGAAAAAATATATGGGTAGAGATGGCTTATCTTTTGGAATTGATACATTTGGAAAAAGTGCGCCCTACAAAGAAATTTATAAACACTTTGGTTTAACAGCTGTAAATATTACAAATAAAATAAAAAAACTTTTCGGAAAAAAAATATGACTATAAATGTAGGAATCAACGGAATGGGAAGAATTGGTCGAATGGTTATTAGGGCAATTATTGAGAGCCAAAATAAAAATATTCAAATAAAACATATCAATAATAGATCTAATTCAGAGGCAAGTTGCACACTAATTAAATATGATTCTGTTCATGGAAAATTTAATGCAAATCTTGATTACGATGAAAATCATTTAATTATAAATAAAAATAAAATTACTTTTTCTCAAGAATCTAAAATTGAAGATATTAATTGGAAAAAATTTGGCGTTGATTACGTTTTTGAATGCACTGGTAAATTTAATTCAAAAGAAAAATTATTAACACATATCAAGAATGGTGCAAAAAAAGTTGTAGTCTCTGCTCCATGTAAAAACGCAGACAAAACTATCGTATTTGGTGTAAATGAAGAAGAGCTTACAAAAAATGATCAAATAATTTCTGCAGCATCTTGTACCACAAATTGTTTGGCTCCAGTTGCAAGTACACTTCATAAAAATTTTGAAATTGAAAAAGGTTTTATGACTACAATTCATGCCTTTACTAGTGATCAAAGAATTTTAGATAATTCTCACAAAGATCCAAGAAGAGCAAGATCTGCAAGCCAATCGATTGTTCCAACTTCTACCGGAGCTTCAAAAGCTATAGGGGAAATAATTCCATCTTTAAAAGGTAAATTGGAAGGTGTTGCGATGCGAGTTCCAACTCCAAATGTGTCCCTGATTGAATTAGTTTTTTGTACCAAAAAAGAGATAAACAGAGAAAAAATTAATGAAGCATTCAAAGAAGTTTCAAAAAATCAGTCTAAAAAAATATTAGAAATAACATCAGAAAAACTAGTATCTATTGACTTTAATCATAATTCATCATCAGCAATTGTAGATGCTTCACTTACTAGCGTAGTAGGTAAAAATATGGGAAAAATTTCAGCCTGGTATGACAATGAATGGGGATTTTCAAATAGAATGTGTGACATAGCAGAATACGTTTATAAAATCTCTGAATGAAAAGTATCAGTGAAGAATTAAATCTTAGTAATCAAAAAATATTATTAAGATTAGATTTAAATGTTCCTTTAATTGATGACAAAATCACTGACACAACAAGGATTGATAAAATTCTACCTACTTTAAAATTTCTAATTTCTCAAAATACAAAAATCATAATTATTTCTCATGTAGGAAGACCTAAAGGACAAGTAGTAAACGAACTATCACTAAGACCCATATGTGATGATTTAGAAATGAAATTAAGTCAAAATATAAAACTTATTTCTAAAGATATTAAAGAAATAACTTCAAAAGATTTATTTAATAATGATCATGAAAAAATAATTGTTTTAGAAAATATAAGATTTTATCCTGAGGAGGAAAAAAACAATCCACAATTTGCAAAACATCTTGCAAGTTTAGCTGATATTTATGTTAATGATGCTTTTTCATGTTCTCATAGGGCACACGCATCAATTGATGAGATAACAAATTTTTTACCTTGTTACTCCGGATTACAACTTGATTTAGAAGTTGATGCTTTAAAAAAAATTACTTCTGAAATTAAAAAACCTATAACCTGCATTATTGGAGGCTCAAAAGTCTCTTCTAAAATTAACATAATTAAGAACTTAATACCTAAATTTGACAACATTATTTTTGTAGGCGGAATGGCTAACAATGTTATTAGATATATGGGTAACCAAATTGGAAAATCCTTAAAAGAAGAAAACTGTGACCCTATTATAAAAGAAATTATTTCACTTTCAGAAACAGAAAACTGTAAAATAATTTATCCTCAAGATGCTGTAGTAGGAAAAAACTTAAATGGAAGCCCACAAACTAAAGAGTTGAGTGAAATTTCATCCGATGAAATGATTTTAGATATTGGTCCAAAAACTATCGGAACTATTAAAAATATCATTGATAAAAGTAATACTATTTTGTGGAATGGACCTGCTGGATATTTTGAAAATCCTAGCTTTGCTAATGGTAGTATTGAAATTGCTAAGAAGATAATTGAAAATAATAAATCCAATAAAATCTATTCAGTTGCTGGAGGAGGAGATACGGTTTCATTATTGAATAGTTTAAATGCGGTTAATGATTTTAATTTTGTTTCAACTGCAGGGGGAGCTTTTTTAGAATATCTTGAAGGCAAAGAACTTCCTGGTATAAAAGCTTTAAACTAAAATGTCTGAACTTACCAAAATTGCTCTAAAAATTCTTTCAAATGGCAAGGGTATACTTGCTGCAGACGAAAGTAATGGAACGATGACTAAAAGATTAGAGTCAGTAAATATTCAATCAACACCAGAAAATAGACTTCTTTTTAGAGAAACACTTTTTACAGCAGATAGCATGAAAGACTGTATTGGCGGAGTTATATTGTATGATGAAACAATCAACCAAAAATCAGGTAATGGAAAAACAATCCCAGCCATAATTTCAGAGACAGGAGCTGTTCCAGGTATTAAAGTTGATACTGGTGCAAAAGATTTAGCCAATTCATTAGATGAAAAAGTTACCGAGGGTTTAGATGGGCTAAGAGAAAGATTAAAAAAATATTATGAGCTTGGTGCAAGATTTACAAAGTGGAGGGGTGTTTATAATATTGGAAAAAAATACCCAAGTAAAATTGCAATTAATTCAAATGCTCATGCACTAGCGAGATATTCTGCTCTAGTACAAGAATGTGGAATGGTTCCAATTGTTGAGCCAGAAGTCTTAATGGATGGAGATCATTCTGCTGATGATTGCTTAATAAAAACATCAGAAGTAATTCAAAAATGTTTTGAAGAACTTTTAATTTACAAAATTGACCTTACAGGCATAATTTTAAAACCAAATATGATTTTAGCAGGCAATAAATCAAAAAATAAAATCTCTAATGAAGAAGTTTCTTCTAAAACACTTGAGTGTTTAAAAAAATCAGTTCCAAATGAAGTTCCTGGAATTGCTTTTTTGTCTGGTGGCCAATCAGAAATTGAGGCAACAGAAAATTTAAACTTAATCAATAAAAATAATAATACTAATTTTATAATGACTTACTCATATGGAAGAGCTCTTCAACAAAGTGCTTTAAAATTCTGGGCGAAAGATATTAACAATATCGAAGGTGCTCAAAATATTTTTAATCATAGAGCAAGAATGAACACTTTAGCAGCTCAAGGCAAATGGTCTAAAGAACTTGAGAATAAATAAAAAAAAATTTATTTATCTTATTTCCCCAAATAAAATTTATCCTGAGTTCTATCATGATTTAAACCAAGTACTTAGAGCTGGCAAAGTAGCTCTATTTCAATTGAGACTTAAAAAATATTCACTTAAACAAAAAATTGTAATTGGAAAAAAAATTCAACAAATTTGTAAAAAAAATAATATTAAATTTATAGTCAATGATGATCCCATACTCTCAAAAACACTTAATGCAGATGGTTGTCATCTAGGTCAAAAAGATATGGACATAAAAAATGCTAGAAAAATAATTGGAAAAAAAATTATTGGAGTTACCTGCCATAATTCTATCAAATTAGCAAAAGCTGCTATTAAAGAAAATGCTGATTATATTGCCTTTGGAGCTTTCTTTTCCACTAAAACCAAAAAAGTAATATTCAAGGCTGATATTAAAATTTTAAATAAAATTAAAAAGTTAACCAAAACCCCAATAGTTGCAATTGGTGGAATAAATTTTGATAATTATAAAAAACTGCTATTGAACAATGCTAATTTATTAGCTATTTCAAGCTACGTTTGGAATAATAAAAAATATAAACCTTTAGAAACGATAGAAAAACTTAAATGAAAATTAATGCAGGAGAAATAAGAGTAGGAATGCTTTTAGAATATAAAAGTGATTTATGGCAAGTTCTAAAAACTCAACATGTGAAACCAGGTAAAGGTGGAGCATTTGCCCAAGTGGAAATGAAAAGTTTGGAAAAAAACACAAAATTAAATGAGCGATTTAGATCTAGTGAGACTGTTGAAAAAGCATCATTAGAAGAAACTAAATTTAATTATCTCTATGAAGATGAAAATAATTATTTTTTTATGGAACCAAAAACATTTGAGCAAGTTGAAATCAAAAAAGAAATAGTTGGAGAACAAGGGAAATTATTAACTGAGAATCTAGAGGTGACTGTTAGTTTTTATAATGAAAATCCAATTTCAATTGAACTTCCAAATCAAGTAAAGTGTAAGATAGAAACAACAGACGTTGCGCTAAAGGGACAAACTGTCTCGTCGTCATATAAACCAGCAACTCTTGATAATGGTTTAAGTATTCAAGTTCCACCTTTTATAGACTCTGGTGATGAAGTAATTGTTGATACAAGAACTCTCGAGTATATAAAAAAAATATAATCAAAATGATTTCTATATCTGCAAATCTCAACATAATGATTAAGGCTGCAGAAAAAGCATCTAAATCTGTTATTAGAGATTTTGGCGAAGTTGAAAAATTACAAGTATCAAAAAAAGGACCCTATGATTTTGTTACAAAAACTGACAAATATGTAGAAAAAATTTTAATTGAAGAATTATCAAAAATTAAAAAAAACTACTCCTTTATAACCGAAGAAACTGGTGTGATTAAAAATAATGATAAAGAAAATATTTGGATTATTGACCCAATAGATGGAACAACAAACTTTTTACATGGCATACCTCATTTTGCAATTTGTATTGCTCTTCAAAACAAAAATGAAATTGTAAGTGGTTTAATTTTTGACCCAATCAAAGATGAAATGTTTTTTGCTGAAAAAGATAAAGGAGCCTTCTTAAATAACCAAAGACTAAGAGTGTCAAACAAGAATTCCATTGATGACTGTCTATTTTCAAGTAACCATGAAGGTGTTAAATTTAGTGATCTTAATATGAGATATAGTGGGTGTGCTGCCCTAGATTTGGCTTATGTTGCATCTGGTAGACTTGATGGATTTTTTCATAATCAGATTAACCTTTGGGATGTCGCTGCTGGAGAGATATTGGTCAAAGAAGCAGGAGGAATAGTAAACGATATTCATAAATTTGATGTAAATAAAATTGATATTAAGGCTTCAAGTGCTGCAATTAATGAAAAAATGTTAGAAAATTTAGTTAACTTTTAATTGTGTTATAAAATTCTTTTGCTATAAGTCTCGATATGAAAAAAGACTTACATCCAAACTATCATACAATTAAAGTTGAAATGACTGATGGAACTCAGTTTGAAACAAAATCAACTTGGGGTGCTGAAGGAGATTTACTTAAATTAGAAATTGATCCAAAATCTCATTCTGCGTGGACAGGTGGCAAACAGAAGTTAATGGATAAAGGTAGAATAAGTAAATTTAATAAAAAATTTCAAAACTTTAAATCAGATAAAAAAAATTAAATGTCAAAAGCACCTTTGATGCCAATGGCTACAGCTGTTTGGTTAGTTGAAAATACTACGCTTACTTTTAAACAAATTGCAAAATTTTGTAACTTACACGAAGTTGAGATTCAAGGAATTGCGGATGGAGAGGTTGCAAGAGGAATTAAAGCTTATAATCCAATAATTTCAGGTCAGCTTTCTAGAGAAGAAATTGAATTATCGTCAAAAGATAAAAGTCGACACCTGCTAATCAGAAACACCGATATTGAAATATCTAATACTGAGAAGAAAACTAAAAAATATATACCGTTATCTAAGAGACAAGACAAGCCAGACTCAGCATTATGGTTGATTAGACAACATAATATTCTTAAGGACTCACAAATTGCAAAATTAGTTGGTATAACTAAAAATTCAGTTACCTCTATAAGAAACAAAAGTTATTGGAACTATAATAATTTAAATCCAAAAGATCCTGTTGCTTTGAATTTATTTAGTCAAAAAGATCTAGTTGAGGCTCTAGAAAAAGCTGAAAGAAGGATAAAAAGAGAAAAAAAAGAAAAAGAAAAAGCAAAATCATCAAAAGTAATTTCAAACATTGAATAAATTTAATAGACATCAAAATTTTATAGTGATAATCACACACATTAAAAATATTTATGAAAATAGAAGTTAAAGACAATAATATTGAACAAGCACTTAGAGTTCTAAAAAGAAAACTTCAACGAGATGGTTTTTTTAAAGTCATTAAATTAAAAAATACTTACGAAAAACCCTCTGAGAAAAAGAAAAGAATTCTTCAAGAAAACATTAAGAGAGTTAAAAAATTAAACAAACTTAAAAATAGAATTTAAGTATATCGCGGGGTGGAGCAGTCTGGTAGCTCGTCAGGCTCATAACCTGAAGGTCGGCGGTTCAAATCCGTCCCCCGCAACCAATTCCTTTAATTGTTTATAAATTAAAACTATAGATTTTTTGTGATATCTTCTGTCATTTTTTTTGCATCTGCAAACAACATCAAAGTATTTTCTTTGTAAAATAAATCGTTATCAATTCCTGCATAACCAGGTGATAAACTTCTTTTTACAAATAAAACTGATTTACATTTTTCAACATCAAGAACCGGCATCCCATAAATTGGGCTTTGAGGATCTGTTTTAGCAACTGGGTTTGTTACATCATTAGCGCCAATTACAAATGCTACATCTGCATTTGCAAAATCATTATTAATTTCCTCTAACTCAAATACTTCATCATAAGGAACATTTGCTTCAGCAAGCAAAACATTCATGTGTCCTGGCATTCGACCAGCAACAGGATGTATCGCATAAGAAACTTTTATGTCATTTTTTTTCAATGTATCAACCATTTCTCTTAACGCATGTTGTGCTTGTGCAACAGCCATTCCATAGCCTGGTACAATTATAACTGATGAAGCATTCTTCATTAAGAAAGCAGCATCATCTGCATTTCCACTTTTAACTGGTCTTTGTTCTTTATTTTGTGCTGATCCTGATTGTTCGGTTGCTCCAAACCCTCCTAGGATTACATTAAAAAATGATCTATTCATTCCCTTACACATTATATAAGATAAAATTGCACCAGATGAACCTACTAATGCACCTGTAATAATTAAAGCTGTATTTTCTAAAGTAAAACCAATTCCAGCTGCCGCCCAACCAGAATAAGAGTTTAGCATTGAAATCACTACCGGCATATCTGCACCACCGATTGGAATGATTAATAAAAAACCAATTAAAAAAGAAACTGCCAATAATATCCAAAATAAATTAGAAGATTGAGTAGAGCAAAGTAGATAAGTTAATACAATTATTGAAATTAAAATTAATGCATTTAGAGGATGTTGTCCTTTAAAAGTTATAGGTGAACCTGACATTATTCCTTGAAGTTTTAAGAAAGCAATAATTGAACCTGAAAAAGTGATTGCACCCACTGCTGCACCAATTGACATTTCTATTAAGCTTCCAAGTTTAATGTTGCCTGGTGATCCTAAATTAAAAGCCTCTGGATTTAAAAAAGCAGCTATTGCAACAAATACAGCTGCAAGCCCAACCAAACTATGAAACCCAGCTACCAATTCTGGCATTGCAGTCATTGGAATTTTATATGCAATAAAAGCACCTATTAATCCTCCTATCAAAAGAAATATTAAAACAACTACAAATCCAGTTGAAAAATTACCAATGGATAAAAAAGTAACTGTAATTGCAATAATCATTCCTAAAATACCAAAGAAATTCCCTTGTCTAGATGTTTCAGGTGAAGAAAGTCCTCTTAAAGCTAAAATAAATAACACCCCTGAAATTAAATAAAATATGGCTGATAAATTTGCTGATAACATTATTTATCCTTTTTCTTTTTTTTATACATTGCAAGCATTCTCTGCGTTACTAAAAATCCACCAAATATATTAATAGCTGCTAATGATATTGCTAAAAACCCAAAGATACTTGAAGTGTTAAATATAGTGTCAGAATTTCCAGCCAAACCTGCAATAATTGCGCCAACAATAATCACTGATGAAATTGCATTAGTAACGGACATTAAAGGAGTATGAAGTGATGGGGTTACGCTCCAAACTACATAGTATCCTATAAAAATTGAAAGGATAAAAATACTTAATCTGAATATAAAAGGATCTATTTCCATAATTTTATTTTATTATCGTTTTTTCAATTATCTCGTCTTCTAAATTTATATTAATTTTATTATTTTCTTTATCATATAAATTCGACACAAAATTAAATACATTTTTAGCATATAAATTTGATGCAGAAGTTGGAAGTTTATTTAAAATATTACTTTCCCCCATTATTTTTACACCATTGCTATCTACAATTTCATCAACTTTAGTGTGTGCTGTGTTTCCACCTTGAATAGCAGCTAGATCATATATTATTGAACCTGAGCTCATATTATTAATCATACCTTCTTTAATAATCACTGGTGCTTTTTTTCCAGGAATTAAAGCTGTGCAAATTACAATATCAATTTTCTTTAATGTTTCTGATAATAATTCTTCTTGCTTCTTTTTAAAATCATCTGATGCTTCTTTAGCATAACCTCCCTCTGTCTCAAGATTTTCAGCACCTTCAACTGTTAAAAATTTTCCGCCTAAACTTTCAACCTGTTCTTTAGAAGCCATTCTAACATCTGTTGCAAATACAATTGCGCCCATTCGTTTTGCAGTTGCAATTGCTTGTAATCCCGCAACCCCCGCACCAACTACCAGTACCTTTGCAGCTGGTATTGTTCCTGCTGCAGTCATCATCATTGGAATTGCTTTTTCAAAATGAGCGAACGACTCTACTACTGCTTTATAACCCGCAAGGTTTGCTTGTGAGGATAATATATCCATAGATTGAGCTCTTGTTATTCGTGGAAGTAATTCAAGTGAAAAAGTATTGATATTTTTTTTTACTAAATCATTTATCTTATCTTTATTATCATATGGGTTTAATACCCCAATAAATGTTTGATTTTCTTTTAATAAAGAATTTTTGTCATCATCTAATAAACCTAACTGAACAATAATATCTGCACTAGATATGATTTCTTTTTCATCTTGTGAAATTGATACTCCTAATTCTCTATATTCTTCATCTTTAATTCCAAGATGATTTCCATAATTTTTAGCTAATGAAACTTCAAGACCAAGGGATATATATTTTTTTGCAATCTCAGGAGTAACTGCTATTCTTTTTTCAATTTTTTGATTTTCTAGAATAGAAGCAATTTTCATACATTTATCTTATAGTAAGAATATCGCCATTAAAACTAAAACACCAATAACTGCGACTGTTCCCCACAACACAAATTTTGTAAAATTGTTCCAGGTATTTTTATGGTTTTCATTATCCATAAAAATTACTTCTGTCTTGCTTTAAACTTTGGATTAGTTTTATTGATAACGTATACACGACCTCTTCTTCTAACTAACTTAGAATTAAGATCTCTTTTTTTAATTGACTTTAATGAGCTTTTAATTTTCATAATTTTTCACCTTTAATAAACGAAGTTACATAATCTTTCAAATCTATTTTTCCATATTTATTAATTATTTTACGATTATTTGATATTTTCGTTAATGCAGATGCATATCGTTCACCAGATCTTGGTTTTAGAAATACTATTTTAGTTTTAAACATTTTAGCAAGATCTTTTATTGAATAGGATTTTTTGTTGCTTATACTGTAATGGAGACATTTATTTCTACTCCAAGCTTCAATACAAATTTTGATAGTATCATCAATATGTGTGAATCTTCTTGTTTGAGTTCCAGGTTTTACAATTGTTAAGGGTTTATTCTTTATATACAAATCTTCAAAAATTCCGACAACAGTTGCCATATCACCTACTTTAATTTGTCCAGGTCCATAGACATTATAAAAATAAATTACCTCATATTTAAAATTAAACCATTTTCTTAAGTTTTCTAATAATTCTAAATTTTTAGATTTTGTAAAAGCATATGGAGATAAATTTTTATCATCACCATTATTACCTAAAGAGGCAGAAGTTGCTGAGTAAATAAGTTTTATATTATTTTCAAGACAAAATTTAAAAACAGCATTCGAACCAATAGAATTTGATTTAAAACATTCATCAAATTTTTTAAAACTTTGATAAATTCTCGCAAACTCGCCAAAATGAAAAATTGAATTAATTCTTTTTTTTACTTTTTTTAATTGATTTGAAATATCAACTGTTTCAGCTTTTAAGTACTTAATTCTTTTATCTTTTATATGATTTTTTTTATTTCCAGAGGAATAATTATCAATACTAATAATTTTTTTATTAGTTTTCTTCAAAAGCATCTTAATTAAATTAGAACCAACAAATCCAGCACCACCAGTTACAATTATAAGATTTTTCATTTTAGATATGCCTGGCAATGTCCTACTCTTCCATGTCTTAAGACAAAGTACCATTGGCGCAGAAAGGCTTGACTACCGAGTTCGGAATGGGATCGGGTATTACACTTTCGCAATAATCACCAGGCAGGGCTTAGTACTAAAATTAGGAAGGAATGTAAAGATTATTCTTTGATTCATCTTAATCTTAACAATTCAAAATTTTACAGCTAGTTTTTAATTATTTAGGAGTTTTTTTGAGTTTGGATTGCATTAGAAACAATCACTATAAATAACCCAATTATAAATCCAAATATCACAGAAATTATTATTTTTGTTCGATTATTTTTACGCTCAATATTAGTAGATAAAACTTTTATTGAGGCTGCATAAAAATTATCATCTTTAGCTAAAGGAGTTGTTTCAAAGATCAATTCTGCTCGATCTAAAGTTTTGTCTTGTTCTAGTTTTCTTTTAAATGTGAATGTTTTATCTAGACCCTCAATAAATGCATTTTTATTTTTACGTGACTCAATTAATTCTATTTCTTTATCAATTGCCTCATAACCTCTCAAATAAAATGGTGAGTCTGTGACAACTGTTGACAACAATGTACTCTGATTACCTAATGTTTGTACTTCAATTGTATTTTTTGCAACACCTAGCTGTTTAGCTATTGCTGATTGCTCTTTTAAATACAATATTTTCGCAACAGACTTACTATCATAATCAATTCTTAGATTTTCTATTTTTTCTGATAAGTCTTCAAGAATATATTTTCTTTTCTGTCTTTCAGACAATATTAATCTTTCATACTGTTGCCGTAAGCTTTGTTTTACAATTTTATTTGCAGCCTCATCAACATATGCTAAAACTGACTTCCATTTTTTAATTTCATCGAATTCAAATTTAATAGTGCTATATGTAACTTCAAAACCTTCTTGTATTTGTTTTTTTTCTGGTATGGTTCTCGAGATAATTTTTATAGATGCTGCAAGTTGATTGATCGCTTCTTCATAATCATTTACATTACTATAATTGTTAATATCTAACAATTTATATTTTCGTATTCCATCTTCAAATAATTTTCTTTCATTTAATATTTCAATGTATTGCTTTAAAAGTCCTGAGGCCGTCAATTTAAAAGTTTTAAGATCATTAAATTTAGAAAGTTCATTATTGAAACCATCCATAATATCTTCATTTTTATTTGTATTAATTATAATATTAGTTTCTTCAATTTCTTTTTTAGGATTAAATATTTCTTCAGTGGGAGTGTAAGTGTATAAATTGAAAGCTGTATATTTATTCTCTTCGATGGATGAAATAGGTGTAATATTAGTTGTGGCAATAAAATTTTTTGGCTGATTATTTATATAAAGTATTAACGATAAAACTGAAATTAATACAGCCGCAAGTATCTTCAGTTTGCCCTTCCAGGCTATATTTACCAACTCAACTAAATTAATTTCATCATTATTTATTTCAGTTTTTTTATTCATATAATTAATATTTCAAGACAGGCTATCTATATCAAAATTTGAAACAAACAATAATAAAAAAGTTATTTTTTTAAGTATTAGTCTAAAATTAATATTATTTATTATTTTTAGAATAAATAGATTGAAGATAAAAACCTACTGGTAAACTGTAAACTATCATTAGCCAATTATTGAAAAAATTACCATTAGGGGAAAATGGCCAAACAGTTATTAATATTCCAGCTAAAAGACAAACTTGATAATCTGACAAAGGTCTTTTTTGCCTAAAGAATATACATTTAAACTGTTTTAAAGCCGTAAATAAAACATAACAAAAAGCACTTAATAAAAATAAAAATCCTATAATTCCAGTTTCAGCTAACAATTGGATATAAAAATTATGAGGATGCGTCCGGCAAGATCTTTCTTCAGCTACTTCATATCTTTCATCGTTACATAAAACTCTATACATCTTAGGCCCATGTCCAAAAATGGGTTTTTCTTCAAACATGTTATAAGCTGTTCGTATAAGGTTGTCGTGGCCTTTAGTAAAAATAGTTTTCTCATTTGAGCTTTTAATTAAACCCATATTTTCAGCAGGCCACTTAATCATTCTATCACTTAATTGTGATGAGTTTAGAGTAATAACAACAACAAAAATAGTTGCTACAGTAAATGTAAACAACCTAAATTTTTGGTACTCCTTAATTAAGATAATTATAAATATTGTTGATAAATTTAAAAAAAAGAAAGAAGATCGCTCACCAGATAGATAAATCAATACATCAACTAAAATAAATAAAAATCCTATAAAATAAATTTCAAATTTTTGCTTTTGTTTAACTAAAAATAACGCAAATAATAATGGAAATAATCTAGATAAATACGAGCCCAAAATTTTTTCCTCGCCAAAAAAAGATGAAACTCTAGTACCAATAATTTTAAATCCTAATATATTTGCTCCTGTAAAATATTGAAAATAACCGTCCAAAACTAAAACTAAAAAACATAAAATTAAAACAAAATAAAAATACCTTAAAATATTTCTGTCTTTTTCAATTAAATACCAAATATAACAACTAAAAATTCCTATTCTAAAATAAAATAAAGAACTTTCAAAACTTAGCATTGTATCTTGAGACACAAAGATACTAATTAAAATACAATATATGCAAAAAATAAAAAAAATAATTAGAGGTTTATTATTAAAATAGTTGAAATTATTTTTTTTAAATAAATAAAACAAAAAATATAAAGCAGAAGCACTAACAATTAGGTCAGGAAAAAAAGGTCCCCATATTAAAAAAGGAATAATAGATGTTATTATCAAATTAATCAGGATTGAATTATGATTTTTTATATTATTCATAAAAAAATTTTAAAACTTATAATTAAATAAATTATTTAGTCTTAATCCTTATAACTTTATTTTCTTTATTTTTGATTTCAGAGGTTTTTTTTAAATCATTTTGATAATTCAATTGTTCCTCATAAATGTGATCAACAATTTTTGAGTTTGATTTATACGAAGGAACTAATCTATTAAGCGTTTTTTTGACATCAGCTGATCTATTACTTTCTATCAAAGTCGATAAATTTTCCAATTCTATTTTTAGCTGATTAAAAGGTATAAATGGATCTTGTGCTTTTTGTATTTTTTCATGATAAGTTTTTTGAGGATTGTCCCCCAACAATAGTTCTTCATATAATTTTTCACCTGGTCTAAGTCCTGTTATTTTAACCTCTATATCTCCTTCTAAGTTTTTAGTATCCTTAATTGTTAGCCCCGAAAGTTTAACCATTTTGTAGATTAATTCTCTAATTTTTACACTTTCACCCATATCTAAAACAAATACCTCGCAACCTTCTGACATTGCACCAGCCTGGATAACTAATTGAGCAGACTCAGCTATAGTCATAAAATAACGAGTAACTTCAGGGTGGGTTAAAGTTATTGGCCCCCCCTCTTTAATTTGCTTTTTAAATTTTGGAATTACAGAGCCTGATGATTGTAAAACGTTTCCAAAACGAACAATAGCAAATTTTGTAGTTCTATTTTGTTCATCAAAAAGTGATTGCACACAAATTTCAGCTAGTCTTTTGGTAGCTCCCATAATATTAGTTGACCGTACTGCTTTATCACTTGAAATTAGAACAAAATTGGAAACACTATTTTTTATCGCAACCTGCGCAATTGAAAAAGTTCCAAAGACATTATTTTTAACACTTTCACAAATATTTTCTTCAACTAAAGGTACGTGCTTATAAGCAGCAGCATGATAAACTGTGTCTACTTTGAAAGTTTGAAACACCTCATTTATTCTTGATGAATTTTGAATATTAATTAATAATGGAATAATTTTTATATTTGTTGAAATATTCTTTAACTCTTCATTAATTTTGTAGAGAGCAAATTCATTTAATTCTAAAAGTAATAATTTCTCTGGTTTTAATTTTATAATTTGACGAGATATTTCTGAGCCAATAGAACCTCCAGCACCAGTAACTAATACAACTTTCGAGTGAATATTTTTTGATAATAATTCTAAATTTGGTTCTACTTGCTCCCTGTTTAACAGATCTTCAATAGTCAAATCTTTTATATCTGACACCGATATCTTACCATTAACAACATCTTGAATACTTGGTAAGGTTTTAACTATTATTTTATATTTATTTAATTCATCAATGATTTGATTTCTCTTTATTCTATTTATTGATGGAAGAGCAAGTAAGACTATATCTATATTTTTTGAAACTATCAATTTATCAATTTTTAATGGGTCATAAATAGTTTGCCCTAATAGTATTTGATTATGAAACTGCTGATCATCATCTAAAAAACCAACTACTCTCATTTCAGGATTATTTTCTAAACTAGTTAATAATTGCCTTCCAGCATTGCCTGCTCCATAAATTAATACGTTTTTTTTGCTTTTAGAGTTTTTTTGCAAAGAATTAACAAATAAATATCTAACAATTAATCTAGAACTTGAAATACCTAAAAATAATAACACAGGCTGAATTACACCAATTGATCTTGGAATACCTTGAATTCCATAAATCCCAATAACTGCAAAATATAACAATCCATATGCCAGTGAAGCAACAGCTACGGTTAAAATTATAGATGAGCCTATGAAACGA
Source organism: Pelagibacteraceae bacterium AG-390-L03 (assembly GCA_003279685.1). Taxonomy (GTDB): domain Bacteria; phylum Pseudomonadota; class Alphaproteobacteria; order Pelagibacterales; family Pelagibacteraceae; genus Pelagibacter. The sequence goes on from QCHA01000002.1 coordinate 166,602, forward strand.
AACATTGTTTTATATAAACCAGACAACCAAAATATAGGGATTGCTAGAAAAATTGAGATTAATACTGATAAAATTGTTACATCATTTATTTTAATAAATTCTTCTAGTCTTAAATAAAAAGCTAACCAAGTACATAAAATACACAAACCTAAATCAACAATTATTGCTATAATCTTTTTTGCATAACGAGGAATTGACAAAAAACTATTTGAGAGATCTTTAATGTAATTATTCATAAAATTTAAATTAAAATAAATTCTTAACGTTAAGCATTTAAACGAAATATTATATTATTTTAATTTAACATTAAACAATTAAGATATAATTAAAAATTTAGACTAAAAATAAAATTATTCTAAATTAAAAATTTAGATTTTTGTGACTAATTTAATGGTTTATTCCATCTCTTTTAAAAACTTTTAAAAGTGTCATCCAAAGAATTTTCATATCAAACAAGATTGATCGATTTTTTAAATACTCAACTTCTAACAATACTTTATCTGGAATTGATAATTTATCTCTTCCATTAACCTGGGCCCAACCAGTAATTCCAGGTAACAAACTATTTATACCATTTTTAGTACGTAACTCTATCAAATCATATTGATTATAAAGTGCAGGTCGTGGGCCTACAAAACTCATATCTCCTTTTAATACTGATAACAATTGAGGAAGTTCATCTAAACTTGATCTACGCAAAAAACCTCCTATCGGTGATAAGTAAGAGTCTGGTTCATTCAAAAGATGTGTTGCTACCGTTGGTGTTTGAATTAACATTGATCTAAACTTTGGCATTTTAAAAACAGAATTATTTTTACCAACCCTATCAGACCAATATATTGCTGGTCCCTTAGAAGTTAAACGAATTAAAACAAAGATTAATATCATAGGTAAAAATAAAATAGAAAAAAAAACAAAAACTAATAATAAATCAATAATTCGCTTCATCGAATTTAATTTATATCACGATTTATAGCTTCGACAGATTTAATATATTTACTTATTACAATTGTTTCGTCAAACTCTTTAACTATTTTTCTTCTCCCAGCTTTTCCCATAGCATTTCTTTGTTCATTCGTAAGATTTAGTATTTTTTCCATTTTATCTGCTAGGTCCCTAGGATTTTTCTCTTCACACAAGTACCCGTTAACTCCATCATTTACTACATCTCGACAGCCAACTGTGTTAGTCGTAATAATTGGCTTTTGCATACTTGCGCCTTCAAGAAGCACTCTAGGAGTTCCCTCTCTATAAAATGAGGGAAGCACGATACAATCAGCCTTAGTTATTTCAACTCTTACATCATCGCTATCTCCTAAATAATTTACGAATCCCTCATTCACCCATATATCCATTTGTTTTTTTGATATAGCTGTTGGACTTTCCATATCTAGATAACCTAATAGTTGAAAATCTACATTTTGATACCGTTCTTTAATGAGCTTTGCAGCTTCTACAAAATCCTTAACTCCTTTTGCCCAAAGCATTCTAGATATTAACAAAAATTTAAACACACCATTATCTTTTTTTTTTACAGGTTTAAACTTTTCAATATCCACACCGCTTCCTGGAAGTACTTCGCATTTATCTTTTTGTATTAATTTTTCATCTACAAACATTTTAAAATCATTTTTATTTTGAAAAAATATTTTTATAGCTTTTTTTTGAGAAAATTTATAAAGGCTTTTAGCAATTTTAGTTATAAAATTTTGATTTATAAAAAGTGTACCTAGTCCTGCTATATTGCTAATTGATGGAATTTTTAATATATTAGCCGCTATAGTACCATATATATTTGGCTTAATATTGTAATGACAAATAATATCTGGCCTTACATTTTTATAAACTTTATATAAATTATAGATTAATTTTAAGTCTTCTATAGGATTAATTCCTTTGGAATTGATCGAAACATCTTGAAACTCAAAATGTTTTTTTATGATTTCGCTATATTTATCGTAAGGCGATATGAAGACAACCTGGTACCCAGACTTTTTAAATGCAAAAGCAAGATTTGCTCTAAAATTCCATGCAGACCATGAATTATTAACTACTATTGCTATTTTTTTTCTTATCAAGTCACTTTTCCTTTGTCATTAAATTTACTCTAATAAGGTATTAAAGTGTCTTAATTCTTTACCTTTTTTTTTATGTATTTTGAATAAAAATAAAACAAAAAAACAACTAAGAATGCATAAAACCTCTCACGATATCTTAGGGCACTTCCTGGATTGAACACACCACTAGGATAATTTGCAAATAATATCCAAAAAATAACTATTAACGTTAGGGCAAATACAAAGATATTTAATCTATATGTTTTTAAAGTTTTTCTTAAGAACATCCATATAAAAAAAACAAAAAAACAAAAAATAATTAAACTTTCTATGAATGCTATGGATTGAATTGGTTTTTGTAATATTTCAGAAAATGTTGGGCCCCAAAAGCTTAACAACATTCCATAAGGAGCATTCCAAAAAATATCATTTTCATTGACAAATATTGTGTTTTCTCTCGTACTTCCTACTGCTAATGAAAAATGCTTAACAACATCAAAACTCATCTCATTAATAGCATCTCTATAAATATAAAAAAGAAAAGCGGTTAAAATAAAATGAAGTAATAATAAGATTAGTTTACCATTTCCCTTAAGATAAAAATTATTTGTTATAAAGATAAAAATAAAGACTGATATTATAGCTGCAGCATAATATGGAGTAAAAAAGAATAATAAGTAGAAACTAAATAATTCAATTAGTTTTGGTTTAAATCTTTTTTTATTTAATATATCAATGATATATCCGCCAATAATTCCCATATAAAAAACGCTCACGGCTTCTTTGCCAATCACAGAGCTGTAAACGCCAAATGTAGGAAAAGATAATAAAAACAAAATCCATAACAGTTGCTTGCTACTAAGCTGTAATCTTGAAACTGAATAATAAATTCCATAAAAGGCTAGGAGCATAAATGGTAAATTACCAAATACAGGACCTAAATATAAAGCAGATGCATTACCAACAAATTCCAACATAATAGTTGAGTCCTTGAATATATATTCATAATTTCCAGCATTATCTCCACTCCATAACCCAAGATAAAGGGCTGTATCACCTATTGTTCGATTCGGATTAATCAATTTTTGATAAATAAATATTGCAAAAAACATGTAAAACACCTTTACAAAAAAATAACTTAGCCAATATTTATTTACTCTTAATGAATACTTCACTCACTCTTTCTAATCTTTTAACGTTTTTAAATTTTTTTTAATTATTATTTGATCTTTATCTATCATTTTTATTAAATTATTAATAAGATCTATTTGCTATTAATAATATACTATTATGTGCCTATTTATTTTTCATCTCTAATAATAATCAATACTTCTAGATAATAAAAATTTAATTTCCTAATTAAGTATCAATTTTACCATTTCTTTTAAGTCTTTATCTTGTTTTTTCTTTATTTTAAAATATTGTTTGATTGATCTTCGTTGTTGCATCTCATAATTTAAGGACTGAAATTGTATAAGCTTATTAGTCATTTGTTTGATTGAATAAGGATTAAAATATAAAACAGAGTCCTCACAAATTTCTGGTACTGCTGAATTTGATGAAGCAATTACTGGCGTTCCATATTTCATTGCTTCCAAAGGAGGATATCCAAATCCTTCATTTAAAGTGGGATAGAAAAATAAATGAGCATTTGCATAATATTCCTCAAGTTTTTCAGTAGTGACATAATCGTATATTTCAAAATTTTGCTTATTTTTAATCTGATTGAAAATTTTATCAGGAAGACCACCCAAGATTATAGCTTTAATATGTCTAAATTCCTTCTGCTGAAAGAATTTATCTAAGGCTAAAATTCCTCGATAAGAATTTTTAATCCATACAGATGCACTAACCATTAGTATATATTTGAAATTATTCTTTTTTATTTTTGTTTTATTTGATGATTTTTCTGGTGAGTATAAAACTTTTATATTGCTTGTTTTTAGATCTGGATAATAATGGATAATAGAATTTTTAGTATGATTTGAAACAACAATTAGATTGTCTTTATATTTTTTTAGAAATTTATAGTAGTCTTTTTTTCTATAATCAAAATATTGATTATAAAATAAATTTTTTATAAATGTAATGAATCTTTGTTTTTGACTAATAAAATAATATTTTTCATATTCATCTTTTGGCATTTCAACGGGTCTTAATCCATGCACAACAGGCATGAATTGGATATTTTTTGGAATATTTATATTTCTTAAACCATATCCAAGACCTGAAAAAAATTTATCATAACTTTTTCGATTTAAAACATTTTTGATTTCATTTTTACTGTTAATTGAAATCAAATTTATAGAATATTTTTTAGATTGATTTTCGATTTCTTTATCTAATTCTACATTAGAATTATATACAGCATCAATTTTAACATTTTTATTTACAGCTGATTTAATCAAATGTTTAAAAACTACTTTTGTATATTCAGAACCACCATGTTTTTTTTCAATTGGATTTTGTGGTTGTGATGCTATTAAATCAAATAAAAGTTCTTTATTTTTTTTCTGTGTCTTAAACCATATCTCATTATAAGACTCCATCATTTTTCTAATATAAAAATTTTTTTTAATTCTTGATCTTGATTCATTTTTTCTTTCGTTCCATTTTATTTTTTTAAATTCCTTAAGTGCATTGTTGATTGCTACTGCTAGCTTAATTGAATTATTAGGTGGAACTACCCAGCCAGTTTTGCCAACGATAGAAGAGGCCTCACCGACATCTGTAACTACACATGGCGTTCCACAAGCCATCGATTCTGCCACAACATTAGGGAAACCTTCACCAAAACTACTACTTTGTACGTAAATATCTATTCCATTCATTACTTGGTAAATATTATCATTTTGACCTAATAATTTTACATAATTAGATAATCTCAATTTATTAATTTCTGAGTTTAACTTGTGATTGTGTTTATCAATATTAGAACCAACTAAAACACACAAAAATTTTAAATTCTTAGATTTAAGATAAGAAAGTGCATTAAGTAAATTTGAATGATCTTTTTTTGGATCATAACGAGAAACATTTCCAATAATAGGTATTGATTTTTTGGACTTGATCTTTTTTTTAAAAATTATTTTTTGAAGTTTGCTCGGTCTCAAGATTGATAAATCATATCCATTAGGAATAAATCTTAATTTTTCCTTATCATAACCCTTCACTGTATAAAATTTCTTTGCTCTTTTTGAATTAACTATAATTAGTTTGGGTATAAAATATGACAATTTTACTAATAAATTTATAATAAAGATGGTCTCTAATTTTGCTTTTCCAATACTAAAATTTGAATAACGAATATTCCAAATTATATTTTTGATCCCAGCTAATCGAGCAGCGAGACCTCCTATTAGGTCAGCATGAACAAGCCAAGTTTGAACGACATCGGGCCTTAAAGATCTTAATAATTCTACAAAAAATAAAAATTTATTAAATGAATAAAACTTTAATTTTAAACAATAAACTTTAATATCTAAATTATTTAATAAAGATAAGTATTTTCCAGTACCTGTTAATGAAATTACAATATGTTCATTTTGTTTATCATATTTACAAATTTTATACAATGTGTGCTCTGCACCACCATCTTGAAGACTTGTGATAATATGAATAACTTTCATGTGTTCACACCATAAACTTTATTTGATTGAATAAAATATTTCATTTTAATGTTTTTAAAATCGGCTCAAAAACATTTTTTTCGGAAAATATTTTCGCTTTTGTTATACACTTTTGCTCATAATATTTATAATCATCTATAAATTTAGCAAGATTGTAATAAAACTTTTGATCATTCAGGTCTTCTGACTCAAAAGTTATACCCGTCTCATCATTAAACTTTTCAACAAATTCTCTGCAAAATCCTGATGATTTGGTTACTATTGCAGGCATACCTCTTGCATGAGACTCTAAAATTGTTGTAGCAAATCCTTCATGATAACTACTAATAACAAAACATTTTCCTGAATCATAAACTTCTGGCAGTTCTTCTCTTTTTATCCAATCAAGTAAAATTACATTATCACTTAAACCTTTTTTTAAAATTATATCTTCAATATTTTTTTTTTCTGGTCCTCTGCCAACAATGAGTGCATTATATTTTCTAGCTGAATTATTATTCATATTCTTTAATAAATCTAAGAACAAAGGAATATTCTTTTCCCTTGAAAGCCTCGCAATTATTACAAAATCATATTTTTTAGTGTCTTTTTTTTTGGGCGTATCAAAAAACCAGTCCGGCACATAATTACCAATAAATTTAACTTTATCTTTACCAAATACATCTTGATTTCTTTTGCCTACACTAAAGATAATGTTGCAAAATTTAGATGTGAATTTTAGTAAATAGTATTGAAAAATAGAGTGTCCAAAATTATTTTCATTACGCTTTTGAAGATTTAGATGAAGTAATGAAATCACATTATATCCATATATTTTAAAAATAGGCGCTAACCATAAAGTTGATAGATCATTTAATATAATATTTTTAAAATTTTCTTTTTTGTATTTTCTTGCAACTGCTATTGCTGAAAAAAATCTTTTTTTTTTTGATTGAACACTATCCATCTTTTTTGTAGGGCAAGTGAAACTTTCAGGTTGAGAAGAAAAGATATACATCTCAACACCTTTTAAATTCATATATTTACACAATTGTTCAATATAAATTAGTCCACCACCCCAAATATCATGTGTTGTTGAATAAATCAGCGTTTTAGCTTTTATTACTTTTGATAAATCTTTCATTATTTTGTAAACAAATTATTTATAATTTTTAATTATCATTAAATTATTTTTTTTATGAAATAAATAAATGCTAATTTTATGATTCTAATATAAAAATATTTAATATATTCAAACTTTTGATTTTCTAGAATAAATTTTAATATACATAAATTAGCTCTAATAGCTTGCTTTTGATTTTTTCCTCTTTCAGATAATGAAGTAGATGATATTCTATATTTTATTAATTTATCTGAGATATATTTATATCTTACACTCTTATCATTTAATATTTTCATCCATAAATACAGATCCTCTACTCCAATAAAATCTTTATTTTCATCAAACTTAGAGATAAATTTTTTGGAAATTATTACAGATGATGTTCTTATAAAATTGCTTTTAATTACATCGGATAATTTTGCTTTCCTTTTGAGTTTTTTTAAAAAAACTATTATTTTGTATTTATTGATTATTGTGTCATTACTATTAATATCAATAAACTTGCTGTCTGTGCTTGTAAAATCTAAATTGTTAAATTTCATTTCATGAACTTGAACTTGTAATTTATCTTGAAGCCACACATCGTCAGCATCCAAGAAAGCTAAATATTCACCGTTAGAAATATCAAGACCAATGTTTCGAGGTCTTGCTGGTCCACCAAAATTTGAATTTAATTCTATTAGCTTTATTCTTCTGTCTTTAACCTCATATCCTTTTGCAATTTCTGCACTATTATCAGTAGAACAATCATCTACAATAATTAATTCCCAATTTTGATATGTTTGACTAATCACACTATCAATAGTTTCAGAAATATAGTTCTGCGCATTGAAGAGTGGGATAATAATGGTAACTAGTGGCTGAGCCACTTCTTTACTAGTTAATGATATTTTATTATTTTTCACTTATCATTTCCAAATATATCTTTTGTATATAATTTATCTTGAATATTTTCGAGATCTATTTTGATTCTATAAGCTAAAGTTCATAGAGTGTTGTTTGAATTACAGCATTAAAGCCACCTGTATGTTCATTTATAGATAGAACGTTATCCATAGTTTTGAATTTTAGATTAAATGGTTCATTATGCAGTATCACGCCACTATTTATAGCAATACGTATATTTGGTCCACTTGGTTTATTCTTATTTGGTACAAAATTTGGATTATACGGAAGATGCTCAGTTATAAGTAAATATTTGAAGTTTTTAGAAATATTTAATTGATCCACAAAACTTTTTATATTCTCGTTAGATAGGTGCTGCAGAACTTGTCTAACAAATGCAATTTCTGCATGAGGCAGTTTATCCTTTGATAAATCTAATTTTTCAAACTTTAAGTTAGGTGATCGATATTTAATACGATTTCTGTCAAGAATAACTTTAGAAACATCATATGCGTTATAAATATTACAATAATCAATCAATAATGATCCTACTGCAAAATCTCCACATCCCAAATCAGCTACTGAATTTATATTATTTTCAGCAATAATTTTTTTAACAACTTCAACATAAGGACCAACTATTTCTTCTTTATGAGAACCAGTTCCACTTGTCGAGTTCATTTGCTCATCTTTACCCCAAATCCCTTTTTCATAAATATCATCGAACACATCTTCAGCAGTTAAATGCTTGTACTTGCTATCAAGGCCAAAAAATTTGTATTGCAAAACACGAATTTTATGTCTCAGACCAATAGGGATAATTTTTTTTAATATTTCTTTTAACATTTTTTTAAAAAATTTAGCCTTTAAATATAGATATATTTTAATACATCACTAATAAGTTTAATCATATTATATAATATTGAAAGAATTTAAATTTTTAGTGATAATTTTTTAATATTGATCAAAATTATTACTTTTTTTTTGGTATAAATAATCTACTAAATCTAGTTTAAAGAAAATATAAAATTTTAATATAATTTAAAACTAATGATTAGAAATTTATCAAAAGTAATTTATTATCTTTTAAAATGCATCAACACAATTTTTGAAAAAACTTTTAATAGAAATATTATACTAAGAGTAAAATCTCATATCGAACAAGATGCTTATAAAACTATTAAATTAGAGTCTGGGAAACATTTAACTTTCTTCTCACCAAATTATTTAATTCATTTACTTGTTGGAGATTTTTATGAGAAAGAACCAGAAACATTAAAATGGATAGATGGTTTTAAAAAAGAAAAAAAAGTTATTTTTTGGGATATAGGTTCAAATATTGGTTTATTTTCAATTTATGCTGCCGCAAAAATTGAAAATATTGAAGTTATAAGTTTTGAACCTTCAACAAGCAATTTAAGAATTCTCTCTCGAAATATCTCGATTAATCAACTAGAAAATAAAATTAAAATTTTTCAAATACCACTTGGAGCTAGCAAGAATAACTTTTTAAAATTTAATGAACAAAAGTTTAATGAAGGTGAAAGTTATAATTCAATAGACTCAAATATAAATTTTGAAGGTAAAAAAATGAAATCAGAGAATAAATATAAAATATTTTCTACAAATATAGATCAAATTATAGATGATAAAATTCTTGATGTGCCCGACTATATAAAAATTGATGTTGACGGTGCCGAACATTTGATTTTGAAAGGTGGGACAAAATTATTTAAAGATACTAAAATTAAGGAAGTACAAATTGAAATTAACGAAAATTATATAGAACAATATGACACTATTATAAAATTAATGGAAGAATTTTCTTTTAAATTTAAAGAAAAAAAAAGAAATGATGCAAGTATTTATTATAAAGATATAAAACTCTCTAAAATTTACAATTATTATTTTACTAGATGAAATTATTAAAAAATAAAGAAATTAGAACCGCAGTAATACTATGTGGAGGTAGAGGTACAAGATTGGGATCAATTACAAAAAAAATACCAAAATCTTTAGTTGAAATTAAAGGCAAACCAATAATTTGGTATATTTTGAATATTCTAAAAAAAAACAAATTTAATCATTTCATATTACCCATAGGCTACAAAGGAGATCAAATAAAAAACTATTTAGAAAAAAAAATATTTAAAAATTTTAACATAAAAATTGTACCGACAGGGATTAACACACCTATTGCAAAAAGAATATTTACTATAAAAAAATATATAAAATCAGAAAATTTTTTATTATTGAATGGAGATGCTATTTTTGATTTTAACTTAGATAAAATTTATAAAGACCATATTAAGAGTAAAAAAACTTTTATCACTTTTTTAGGCTCAGAAAGTATATTGCCATATGGGACAATAGTGTTATCAAAAGGATTAGTAAAAAATTTTGAAAGAGATGTAATCTTTAATGCTGTTAAAATAGCCAATAAATATGATAATATTGCCCATATTTATTCAGGAATGGCAATTTTAAAAAATGAAATATTAAATGAAAATATTAAAAATATAGAAAATTTTGAAAGTGTCCTTTACCCAAAAATTATTAGAAAATATAAATGTAAATTTCAAAAATTTTCTGGATTTTGGCATTCTATTGATAACATTAAAGATGTTAAAATATTAAAAAATGATAAAAGTAAAAAAATTAAAATAAATAATTTATTAAAAAAATTAAAATGAAAAATTCTTTTTGGAAAAATAAAAAAGTATTTATAACCGGTCACACGGGTTTCAAAGGCAGTTGGTTAGTATTGATATTACATCATTTAGGTGCAAAAATTTCAGGATATGCATTAGATCCCATTTCAAAGCCTAATTTTTTTGATAATTTAAAACTTTCCAAGTTTTTACAACATGATTTTAGAAATGATATTAAAGATTTCTCAAAACTTAATAAAGCAATTAAAAAGTTTAAACCAGATATCGTTTTTCATTTAGCTGCACAGTCAAGTGTATTAGTAAGCTATAAAAATCCAGATGATACAGTTAAAACTAACATTATTGGAACATTCAATTTATTAAAATCAATCAAATTAAATAAATCCATTAAATCTGCTATAATTGTTACTACAGATAAAGTTTATTTAAACGAGGATAAAAAAATAAATTTTGATGAAAATTCTAAGCTAGGTGGTCATGACATTTACAGTTCTAGTAAGGCATGCTGCGAAATTATAACTGAGAGTTTTGTAAAATCTTTTATTAATAAAAACAAATGCAAGATAGCAACTGTTAGATCAGGGAATTGCATAGGTGGAGGTGATTGGACAGAAGATAGAATAGTTAAAGATTGTGTTGAAGCTTTTATTCACAAAAAAAATTTATTAATTAGAAGTCCTAATGCCACTAGACCTTGGCAACATGTTATGGAGCCAGTTTGTGGATACTTAAAATTAGCAGAAAAACTTTTTGGTAAAAATGGTCAAAAATTTATAGGATCCTGGAATTTTGGACCTAATAAAATTAATCTAAGTGTTTTAAATCTAGCAAAAATAGGAAAAAAAATCTTTAACTCAAAATCAAAAATAATAATTGATAAAAGAGAAAGTAAAAAGTTACATGAAGCCAAATATTTATCTTTAAATTCTCAGAAATCATTTAAAATCTTAAAATGGAAAATCTATATGAATCCTCAAACTTCATTAAGATTAACATTTGACTGGTTTAAGGTTTTTTACGCATATAAAAAAGATAGAAAAAAAGTTATTGAATTTACTATAGATCAATTTAAAAATTTTCAAAAAAAAATAAAATATTTTAATTAATGAATCTTCTGGTTACAGGAGCAAATGGTTTCATTTCCAAAAATTTCATTAAATATTGTTTAAAAAAAAATGTAAAAATACTTGCTATATCAAGAAAAAAAAGAGAGTTTTCCAATAAGAATTTGAAATGGATAGTCGGTCAATTTAATAAAATTAAATTAAAAAAAATTGGTAAATTTGACGTCTTAATTCATTTTGCATCAGAAGGAACCAAATCAAATAAAAGAAATAATTTTAAAAAAAATTTTGAAGTTAATGTTTTTAACTCTAAAGATTTTATTTTAAATGCCATTAAAAATAATTGTAAAAAATTTATAATTATAAGTAGTTCTTCTGAATTTGGAATAATGAACGTTAATGCTAATGGGGTAAAAAAAAATGATTTTAAATTTCCAAATGATACTTATGGATTAAGCAAACTTATTTTTAATAATATTGTCCAAAATTATTCTAAAAAATATAACTGTAAATTTAGAGTTATGAGGTTATTTCCAGTGTATGGTGATGGAGAAGATCAAAATAGATTGTACTCAACAATAAAAAAATGTTCAAAAGAAAATAAAAATTTATTTTTAAAGAATCCTTTTGAGATCAGAGATTTTAGTCATATTGATTTTGTAGTTAAAATTTTATTTGATGCATTAAATTTTAACAAAAGAAAATTTAAATATTTTCAGACATATCACGTATCAGAGTCAAATAGATTAACTATTTTAAAATTTTCTAAAATGTTATGGAAAAAATTTAATTGTACTGGAAAGATAATATATAAAAATAAAAAAAGACAGCTCACAAATCATATATCAAATAAAAAATCAAATTGGTTATTGTAATTAATAAAATTTAATATAAATAAATACAATGATCAGCATCCACTTATAATTCACTTAATAATTATGAAATGTAAAAATTGTAAAAAAAATTCTTTAAAGAAAATTGTAAAAATAGGTAAACAGCCCCTTAGTGGTTTTTTTCATTCAAAAAAAGAGACGAATTTACCTAATTACTCCTTAGATTTATACAAATGCACTAAATGCAGCTTAGTTCAATTAAACAATTCAATAAATACTCAAAAAATGTATGGGAATCATTATGGTTACAAAACATCAGTTAGTAAAATGATGGTTTCTCACTTAAGAGAAAAAGTTAAAAGATTAAAAAAATATAAAATAATAAAAAAAGGTAATAATTTATTAGACATAGGGAGTAATGATGCCTCTTTTTTAAAATTATTAGGCAATAACTGTAATTTATATGGAATTGATCCTTCTGCAAAAAAATTCAAAAATGAATACAAAGGAATGAAATTAATAACTGATTTTTTTTCTAAAAAAAATATTTTAAAAAATGTAAAAAATAAAAACATTAAATTTGATCTTATATCAAGTTTTGCTATGTTTTATGATGTTGAAGATCCAAATTCATTTTGTCAAGATATTGAAATGTTATTAAATGAAAATGGTATTTGGATATGTGAAATTTCATATTTGCCACTAATGTTAAAAAATTTAACTTTTGACCAAATATGTCATGAACATGTCATGTATTATACTTTTGGAGTGTTTGAAAAAATATTACAAAATAATAATTTAAAAGTTATAGATATTAAATTAAATGAAATTAATGGTGGTAGTATTGAAGCTATAATTACAAAGAATAACAGTAATAGAACCATTAATAAAAATTTTATTAAAAAAATAAAAAATGATGAAAAAAAAATTGGTAATAGAGCTTTCTATAATTTTTCTGAAAGAATTAAAAATGTAAGAAAAGATTTATTAAGTTTTATTAGAAAAAATCGCCATATTGTTGGTTATGGAGCTTCTACTAAAGGAAATATTGTTCTAAATTATTGCAATATAAACTCAAGTAAAATGCCTTACATTTGTGATGCAAATAGACAAAAATTTGGAAAATTTACACCTGGAACTAATATTAAAATTATTTCAAAAGAAAAAATGAGGGAACTAAACCCTAAATATATACTTGTATTAATCTGGTCTTTTAGGTCAGAAATTATAAAGCAAGAATTAAATTACTTAAAAAAAGGAGGAAATTTA
>QCHA01000003.1 GCA_003279685.1 Pelagibacteraceae bacterium AG-390-L03
TGATAGAGATTTTTTAATCAAAATATCGATAAAAAAATATGTCAATGAAGTAGCACACAATAAAGAAGTTTCTTTATTATTAATTTTTTTTGGATTTATTATTGCATCAGCTTTAGGATATGGCTTATTAATATCATGATGATCAATTATTATTGATCTAATATTGTACTTATTTAGATAATCAATTGCTTCATTTGATGTTGAGCCACAATCAACCATTATTATCAATTTAGGATTTTTTAAAATTAATTTTTGAAAAAGTTTTTTGCTAGCTCCATAGCCATCTTTAATTCTATCTGGTATATAAAAAAAATGCTGTTGATTTATATGATTAAAATATCTAACAAACAACGTCGTAGCACATGTCCCATCAACATCATAATCTCCTAAAATACAAATATTTTGATTTTTTTTAATAACATCTGACAAAATTGATAATGCTTTTTGATAATCAAAATCATCTTTAAATATATTTGTTAATTTTTGGGGGTTATTAATGCCAAATATTTCTGAAGTATCATAATTTCTTGAAATAATTAAGTGTGATAAAATATCTCCAAGACAATAATCTTGTTTGATCTTTTCTACTAAATTTTTGTTAACTTTTTGTTGAGTCCATTCTTTTCCAGTTATAGAGATCATTCATTAATTAGATTAATATTCTTTACTATTTCCCTAAAATTAGAACTTTTGTGTGTAACTAAAGTTTCGCTTACAAATTTATCATCCTCAATAATAGTGCCTTTTAAAACTTCACTACTTGTTATGCCTGACGCACAAAAAAGAGAGTCGCCCTTAACAATTTCGTTTAATTCATACTTTTTGTTCAAATTAGTTATTCCCATTGATTTAGCTTCAAGTATATCTTTTTCATTATCAAAAATAAATCTCCCTTGAAAATGACAGTCATAAGCATCAAGTGCGCATGCAGCTATAACACCCTCAGGTCCTCCACCAATACCTATGAACATGTCAACATTATATTTTGGATCTGAAACATATAATGAACCAAGAACATCACCATCTGTAATAAGTTTAATATTTATCTTTAAATCTTTAAGTTCATCAATAATTTTTTTATGTCTGGGCCTGTCAAGCACACAAACAGTTAACGAAGAAAAATCTTTATTTTTAAATTCTGATAAATTTTTAATATTTTTTTCTAATGGATAATCTAAATCAATCAAACCTTTATCAATTTTTCCAGTTGCTATTTTATCCATATAAGTTTCTGGTGCATTAAATAAATTACCTTCTTCACTAATTGCCAAAACTGCAATTCCACCAGGCAAATTATTTGCAACAAAATTAGTTCCTTCAACTGGATCTACAGCGATATCAAAAAATGGACCTTTTTTAGTTCCAAGAATTTCTCCAGTATAAAGCATAGGAGCATTATCTAGAGTACCTTCACCAATTACAACTTTGCAAGTCATATTGATCTTATTTAATTCAGATCTCATTGAGTCAACAGCAGCTTTATCAGCAGCAATTTTATCTTTTTTACCAATAAAAAATGAAGATGCAAAAGCTGCTTTTGATGTTACTTTAATAAATTGATCAATAAATTTTTTATCTATTGGCATCAAACTTTTTCATCAAACAATTCTTTATCATTAATTTGTGATTCAAATTCTCTTAATCTTTTATAGACACTAGCCAATTCAATTATTATTGGCCAAGATTTTAAAAGATATTGCATAGAACCTTCAACCCTTCCAAAAGCTCTAATGATTTGTTGCATAACACCCAGAGTTACTACACCCGCTACAATGGCTGGAGCTAAAAATACATATGCCGATAATACATTTGCTTGTAAATATGCCATTCTACCAATATTAAAATATAAATAACGCACATAACTTAAAAAATGAATTGAACGAACATCTGAAAATAATTCATTAATTGTTTTTGGTCTTACATTTATATCGTCTTCGGCTATTACCAATATTTTTCTATAAGCGGCTTCTTTTTTCTGAAGATCATATTCAACACCAACTAATCTCAACAACCATCCCAATCCTATTAGAAATATTGTTCCACCAAGAGTCCATAATAATGCACCTGTTATTAATCCATATTGCCAATCACCAAAAAAGAAAATTGGAATACCAATAGATAATCCAAGTAAAATTGGAACAAATTGAAAAAGAACCATTACTGACTCAATAAAACTTGTTCCTAAACCTTCCATAATACGTGTAAATTTAATTGTATCTTCTTGAACCCTTTGTGAGGCACCTTCTATCTTTGCAGCTTTATCATAAACACTATGGTACCATTCTACCATAGCAGTTCTCCATCTAAATAAATAGTGAGCTGTAAAAAAACTTATAGCCACATATAGAGCTATGTACATTCCAGCTAAAGTAATAAATGAAGCTAAGCTTGACCAATATTCTTCTATTGTAATTGCATTAGGTGTGGCTAGAGCTTTTTGTATCATGTCATAAAAAACACCAAACCACTCATTAATTTTAACATCTATTTTAACTTGTACCCATAAAGATATCAAAATAATTAAAGATCCCAACCAAGACCAAATAAACCATTTTTTTAATTTGAAAAATCTAAACATCTATTATTTTAAAAAATTATCTGCATACGATTTTATTACAGTTTTTCTTTTTTTGGGTTCAATTAAATCAAAATCAATTTTTTTCTTTTTTGCATAGTTTATTGCCAACTCTTTAGACGAAAATTCCAATTTTAACTCAGTCAGTGTATCAGAAGAACTTTCCCAACCCATTAAAGGGTTTCGAGTTGGATTTTTAGTAATAAATTCTAAGATCCATTTATTATTCTTTGCAGTTCCAGACTGCATAGGACTTTTGTTAGGTATATAAATTATTGCTTTGTTCATAGACTATGGTCGGAGTGGCAGGATTCGAACCTGCGACCCTCTGGTCCCAAACCAGATGCGCTACCAGGCTGCGCTACACTCCGATCCGAGTACTAATACAGCAGTTATTGTTAATTTCAAAGTATAAATAGATCAAAATTAAAAGAATTTTAATAAAAATCTGATATATAACCAAGTATGATAATCACATGCCCTAATTGTAAGAAAAAATTTAATATTGACCCTACTCTAATACCTGAAGATGGAAGAGATTTAAAATGTGGATCATGTAATTACGTTTGGCTTTATAAAATCGATGATGTGAGCTCAAAACCTCTAACTTTTAATGAAAATAATAATAAAGATAATGAAATTGAACTTGATAAAGTTGAAACAGAAAGTGATGTTCAAGTTGAAATAAATCAAGCTATACATACAAAAATAAATAAAAAAAACGAAGACATAAACACAAAAAAATTTCAAGAAAAAAAAAAAACAATATCTAAAGATAAGTCTAAGAAAACTGTTGGTAACTTTTTTTCTTATTTAATTGTATTTATAATAACTTTTGTAGCATTAATTATCTTGCTTGATACACTAAAAACTCCACTAATTAATGTGTTTCCTGGATTAGAAATTATACTATTTAACCTTTTTGAAACATTGCGAGATATAAAACTATTTATTATAGACCTTATTTAATTTTTTATGATTAATTATATATCTAAACCTTTTAGATGGTTCTTTAAATTAGAAGCTGCAAGTGGTCTTGTACTATTTTTTGCTGCAATAATTGCATTACTTATAAGTAATTCTGAGCTAGCAGATTTATATTTTGCTACTCTAAATAAATATTTATTTATAGGTATTAATAATTTTGGATTAAAATTATCTGTATTACATTGGATTAATGATGCCTTAATGGCAATTTTCTTTTTTTTCGTCACTTTAGAAATTAAAAGAGAATTTTTACAAGGAGAGCTTTCAAATATAAAGCAAGCTTTATTGCCAATAATAGCTGCTGTAGGAGGAATGTTAGTTCCTGCATTATTTTACGTTTTCATTAATTTAGGTGATAGTGAAACTTTAAATGGATGGGCTATTCCATCAGCTACTGATATTGCTTTTTCATTAGGAGTTTTATCTTTGTTGGGTAAAAGAGTTCCATTATCATTAAAAGTATTTTTAACTGCATTAGCTATAATTGATGATTTAGGAGCAATAGTTATTATTGCCTTATTCTACTCTGGAGATTTGAGCATTAAGTATTTAACTTTAATGTTATTAGCTTTTATTGCCTTGTTGTTAATAAACAAATTTAACATTAAAAAGTTTCTACCTTATTTGATTGTTGGACTTTTCCTTTGGGATTTTACGCATAATTCTGGTATCCATGCTACTATTGCAGGTGTTTTGTTAGCTATGACAATTCCTCATAGAAAAAAAGAAAAAGATTTTTCTTTGTTAATCAAAATAGAGCATTCAATTAGTCCATATGTTGCTTTTGGAATAATGCCTCTATTTGCATTTGCAAATGCTGGCGTGTCTTTGGAAGGCTTATCTTTTGCATCTTTATTAGACAAGGTTCCTTTAGGTATCGTGTTAGGGCTATTCGTAGGTAAACAACTTGGTGTATTTATATTTTCTTATCTATCTATAAAATGTAAAATAGCTCAGATGCCAAACGATACAAGTTGGTACAATTTTTATGGCGTGGGAGTTCTTACTGGGATTGGTTTTACAATGAGTTTATTTGTCGGAAACTTAGCATTTGCTGAAAATATGCAATATATGGATGGTGTAAAAATAGGAGTATTAACTGGATCTTTGTTATCCACTATATTTGGTTATTTTTTAATATTACTTACTCCAAATAAACCTAGTAAATGAGAAAAGTAATATTTCTATTATCAATATTTATGTTTTTTTTTAAAACTTCAGCAACTGCTAACTATGAAAAAAAAATTTATGATTTCAGTATAGAGAGTATAGCTGGTGAGATAATTAATTTTAAAGAATACAAAAATAAAGTTATTTTAATTGTGAATACAGCAAGTTATTGTGGGTTTACCAAACAATATGATGAATTACAGGAATTATGGGACTTGTATAAAGAAAAAGGTTTGATTGTTCTTGGTGTACCATCTAATTCATTTAATCAAGAAAAAAACAACAATGCAGATGTTAAAAAATTTTGTGAAGTAAATTTTAATATTAAGTTTCCACTAACAACTATAATTGAGGTTAAAGGTAAAAATGCTCATGAAGTTTTTAAATGGGCAAAAGAAAATCATGGTAAATCGGCTGAACCCAAGTGGAATTTTCATAAAATTTTAATTAATAAAGAAGGAAAAGTTGAAGATACATTTGCATCTTTTACAAAACCCATGTCAAAAAAAATTATTGAAGCTATAGAAAATATCTTATAATTTTATAGTTAACCCATCATGTGCTGGAATAACATTTTTTGGCAACACCTTTTTAAGTTCTTTATAATCTAATACCGGTGATAAATTTGTCAGAATAGCCTTTTTAGGTTTAAATTTTTTAATTATAGTTAATGAAGTTTCTAAATTAAAATGTGATGGATGAAAATTGTACCATAAGCAATCAACAATTAAACATTCAAGATTTTTAAAATATTTATGATCTTTATTATAAATTTTACTTACATCGCTTATATAAGCTAATTTTTTATTAATAATAAAACAATTTGATTTAACTTTGCCATGTTGAACCATAATTGATTGGATACCAACTTTTTTATTATTATTTTTTGTAAATATATTTTTTGGCAACTTATTAAGTTTTAGTGTTGCTGGATATTCTTTTGAATAGCTATTAAATATATAAGAAAATGTAGATTTAAGATATTTAGAAGTATATTTATCAGCATAAACATCAAGTTGTTTTCTGCTATTTATATAAAAAGATCTCAAATCATTTATTCCATGAGTTTGATCACCATGCATATGAGAAAATAATACTTTATTAATTCTTTTTATTTTATGTCTTAAAAGTTGTTGCCGTAGATCAGGAGATGTATCTATAAGAATATTTTCATCAGTAGTTTTAATTAATGCTGAGCATCTTGTTCTATAATTTTTTTTATTATTTGGGTCGCAACTTCCAAAAAAACCATCTGGTCTTGGTACACCCATTGAACTACCGCAACCTAAAATTATAAATTTCATAATCTTAATTAAAAAAAAGTTTATTAAAGTTTTCTGTAGTTTTTCTAATAAGATCTTCTTTGGATATATTTTTAATCTCTGCTAATTTTGCAGCAGTAAAATCAATGAATGATGGTTCATTTTTTTTACCTCTTTTAGGAACAGGTGCTAAAAAAGGACTGTCAGTCTCAATTAAAATATTATCCATTGGAATAGATCTAAAAGTTTCATGTAAATCTAGTGAGTTTTTAAAAGTAATAATACCACTTGCTGAAAAGAACGAGTTTAAAGTTGTCAATTTCTCAGAAAATTCTTTTGACCCCGTGAAGCAATGCATAAGAATCTTAATTTTCTCGTGTTTATATTCATTTAAAATTTCAAATGTTTCTTTTTCAGCATCTCTTGAATGAACAATTAATGGGATATTTGTTTGAATGGATGCCTCTATATGTTCTTTGAAACTAGCTATCTGTTTGTCTTTTTTACTATTATTGTAATAAAAATCCAACCCTGTTTCACCAATTCCAATAATTTTTGAATTTTCACTCAGACCATCAATTATCTGTTTTGAAGTTATTATATTAGTTGAACTTTCGTGAGGATGAATTCCAATAGTTCCATAGATCATCTCATCTCGTTTGATTAATTCTTTAACTCTGGCAAAACTTTCAAAAGATGTTGATATAGTTAATAATTTTTCTATACCTACGTCTTTAGATCTTTGTAGTACATTAGATAGATCGCTAATTAATGGTTCGTGATCTAGATGACAGTGTGAATCAATCATTATTTTTCTCTATTTTTTTAAAAAGTATATCTATTTTATTTAAATTATTACCTTTAGTTAAAAATTCATTATTAGTGATAGTATTTAATTTAACTTTATTTTCTTTAATATCAAAAATCTTTAATGCCTTTAAAGAAGATGCAGGAATAATTGGATATAATAAAAAACTTATTTTTCTTACAATTTCTAATGTAGTGTAAACAATTGTATTTAATCTAATTGGATCATCTTTCTTTTTCCATGGCTCTTGATCATTAAAATATTTGTTAGCTTCAAAAAGAGAATTAACAATATAATCGATATAAAAATTAATATTTTGGTCATCAATTTTAGACCTTATATTGTCTAAATTATCTTTAAATTTATTTAGTATTAATAAGTCTTCATCCTGGAATTTAATTATTGATGGAATTTTTCCATCACAATTTTTAATTGCAAAAGCTGTTACACGTTGACATAAATTTCCATAATTGTTAGCTAAATCACTATTAATACAGTCTTCCAATCTTTCTTGAGAAATATTACCGTCATTTCCAAAAGAAACTTCTTTAATTAAATAGTATCTTAAAGGATCTAAACCATACTTTTTAATTATTTCAAGTGGATCAAGTATATTTCCTCTAGATTTAGACATCTTTTCTTCACCCGATAATATCCATCCATGGCCATAAACTTTCTTTGGTAAATCAATTTTTGCTGCTAATAAAAAAGCAGGCCAATATACAGCATGAAATCTTAATATATCTTTACCAATTAAATGTATTGAAGCTGGCCAAAATTTTTTAAATAAATCATCATTTGTATTAGGATAATTTAATGCACTTAAATAATTTGTAAGTGCGTCAAGCCAAACGTATATCACATGACGTTGATTATTTGGAACAGGTATTCCCCACGAAAAACTTTTTCTACTTATTGAAAGATCTTTAAGACCACTTTTTACAAAACTAATAACTTCATTTTTTCTAGATACTGGAGAAATAAAATCTGGATTGGCTTCATAATAATTCAATAAAGGTTTTTCCCACTTTGAAAGTCTAAAAAAGTATGACTCTTCTTCAATCCATTCAACAGAAGATTTTGAGGATATAGCTATTTTTTTTCCATCTATTTTCTCTATTTCATCTTCGTTGTAGAAGGCTTCATCTGATACTGAATACCATCCAGAATAATTTGATAAATATATATCGTCATTTTTTTCAAGTTTACTCCAAAGATGTTGGACTGTTTTTTTATGTCTTGTTTCTGTAGTTCTTATAAAATCAGTATTTGATAGATTTAAAGTGTCTGAAAGATCTCGAAAAGTTTGACTAATATGATCACAAAATATTTGAGGATCCTTGCCTGCTTTTTCTGCAGATCTTTGAATTTTTAATCCATGTTCATCTGTACCTGTAAGAAAATGAACATGATAATCATCAATCATTTTAAATCTTGCAAAAAAATCAGCAATAATACTTGAATAAGCATGTCCCATATGTGGTTTTGCAGAAGGATAATAAATTGGTGTAGTTATATAAAATTTTTTATCCATTTAGCACTCTTTCTTCTAACTCCATTAATAATGACTCATCATCTAAATTAAAGATTTTAGTGTTATTAATTTTTTTCAAAAAGTAATTATGAATATCTATATTTTTTGTATTTTTAATTGATATGATTTTTCTGAAATAAATCTCAATTAAAGAATATAATAAATGTTTAATTGAAAGATCTTTTTTATATTTTTTTTCCATTATTATTTTTTTAATTAATTCTTTTAAATTAATTTCTTTTAAATCAACATCATTTTGTTTCGCAAAATTTAATAGATTCAAGATTTTGCCAGGTGTACTATAAGAATTTATCAGCTCTGGATTAATTAAATTCATAAAATTATCATTTAAAATTTGATTTGTTATGTAAGAAGATTGACTTGATGATAGTTGAATTTTAAAGTTTAGACATCTAGATTTAAGTGTAGGCTCAATTTTCATGTTATTATTGATTAATATAAAATAAATATTATCGTTTGGTTCCTCAAGAATTTTTAATAATGCGTTAACTGAATTAATATTTAATAGCTCAATATTATCAATCAGTACGAATCTAGGTTTATTATTAAAAGATGATTTATTTAAAGTTGAAATCAAATTTCTAATTTGATTTATGTCTATACTTTTTTTATCATCAATAACATTAATTGAAATAAAATTTGGATTAGATTTATTTATGATCAATTTAAAAGATTTATTTTCAGGATTAATTAGAAAATTTTTTACATCATAAGAAAGATCTTCATCTGTAGACAAAATAAAATTAACAAGATGGTATACTAATGTGGATTTTCCAATACCCTTTTCTCCAGATAATAATATCTTATTTGGTAATCTTTTATTTAAATATAGATTTACAAAATTTTGCAAAACATTATGATGTCCAAACAAACTTAATTGATTTGAGGGGTTTAAATTCATTAAATTAATTTATCAATTATATTTAAAATTAATTTTTCATTATTTCTAATTTCTAAATTTGAATTTATTAATTTACTTTTATTCTTTTTTAACTTTGACAATTTTATAAATCCATTTTGAACTTTGTTATAAAAAGTTATATTAAATCTATCATATCTGTTAAGTGATTTTCTTTTTTTTAATCTTTCGTATAAATTCCTTCTATTAACAATATTTAGGAAAGTAAAATCTACTTTAATATTTTTAAGTAAATACTTATTTAAAGTTTTTATTAGATTAATATTTACACCCATCCCATAATGCTGATATGCTATCGTTGAATCTGTAAACCTATCAATAAGTATAACTTTTTTTTTATATGAATTCTTTATTAAATCTATATTTTCACTTCTTGCCGCCATATATAAAAGCAAATCTGTATTTTTATTAAAATCAGATTTATTATTTAAGATTAACTTTCTAATTTTTTCTGAATTTACATTGCCACCAGGCTCTCTTATTTTTATATGGCTTATTTTTTTTTCATTAAGATATTTAGATACTCTTGATATATGGTGACTTTTTCCACTACCCTCAATACCCTCAAAAACTATAATTGGTTTTTTAGACATCGCCCCAGATTAGATAATTAAGTGATTTAAGTAATCTTGAAACAAAATTTACTTTTTTAACTTCTATCGAAGCTAGTAAATCATACTCACCAACTATCTCATCATCGTAAACAACTTTTAAAATAGCAACTTTTTCACCTTTTTGAATTGGAGCCTCTACTGGACCTTCGTATTTGACAGATACTTTTAACAGTTTTTTTTTAGCTTTCTTAATTGTTTTATATATATCCTGATTCGTATAAACATCAATTTTATCAACTTTACCTTGCCAAACTTCAATTTTTTGAAATGGCTCTTTAGCTATAGAAATATTAACAAGGTCATAATTAGTAAGACCGTATGTGAGTAGTTTCGTGCTTTCTTTTGATCTTAAATTTTTTGAATTAAATCCACTACCAACAGCTATTAATCTTCTACCATTTCTAATTATTGAAGAAGCTAAAGAATATTTTTCAGCAGCTAAATAACCTGTTTTAATTCCATCTGCACCTAAATTTTTATATAAAAGAGGATTTCTATTGCCTTGAGTTATCGGATCTCCACCAGTTCTATCCCAAGTAAATTTTTTTTCTGCAAACATTTTGTAAAATTCAGGATGTTTATCAATTAAATATTTAGACATCTTTAGTACATCTCTTACTGTTGAATAATTATCTGTATCATTGATACCAGATGAATTTGCAAAATTAGTATTTTCCATACCTAATTCTTTAGCTTTTGTAGTCATTAAAATTGCAAACTCTTCTTCTGTGCCAGCTATTCCTTCTGCTAACGCTATACAGGCGTCATTACCTGAGGCAATTACTATTCCTTTAAGTAAATTTTCTACAGATACCTGATCCCCTACCATGATAAACATAGATGAATAACCAGATGTTGATAATCTCCAAGCTTTTTCAGAGATTATAAATTTTTCATCTAACTTCAAATCACCAGATTTAATTAAATCAAAGGCAATTATTGAAGTCATTATTTTAGTCATAGAAGCTGGATTGATTGAAGTATCAGCTTCTTTTTCATATAGAATTTCTCCAGAATAATAATCTTGTAAAATTGCAGTTCTTGCTTTTAAATCAAAATTAGCATTAGCAAATTGGCCTAAAAAAAAGTTAGTTAATATTATTAAAAATAATTTTTTAAACATCTTTTAAAATTTCAATATTTTCAAAATTTAATGATTTAATATCATTAAATGTTTTTTCAAGTTTTTTTATATCATTAAAAGGTCCTAATAATACCCTATATTTTGTTTTAGATAATGTTTGGATAATTGGGTTCTTAGCATCAGTTTCATTTATAATTCTATTAGTCATATTTTTGGCAGAGTCTTTATAATAAAAATCTGCAATTTTTATTGAATATGCAAACAAATTATCTTTACTGACTTCTTTACTTTTTTTTATATCATCACCTAAGTTATCAATTTTAATACCATCAACAGGAGCTTTTTCTGCTACTTTTTTTTCTTCATCAAAAGTTTTAGCTTTTTTTGCTACAAAAGATGAATTTTGAGAAATTAAAACTAAATTAATATATGGCTCATTTAAATCTAAAGATAATTCTTCTGCAATTCTTGATGTGATAACACAATTATAAAAATCTGAAAACTGAACTTCATTTGAAATAACCTCAGCTATTATTGTTTTTTGATTTGTTGGATTAGTTATTTTAACAAATGAATTTTCTTTTAGGTTTTTATGAAAAATTAGTAGAGATCTTTTATCAATTTTTTTTGTAATTTTATTTTCCTTTTTTAAAGTATCGGTATAAATTAAAGCAAATCCCGTATTGTTATATTTATTAAATATATTTTTATTGATTATTTTTTTTTTAACAATTGTCTTATTGATATTATTTGGTTTCACAACATTTTTAATAATAGTATTTTTATCAACAATTTCTTTGTTAATTTTATTATGTTCACAGCTAGCCAAAAAAAAGATTGAGATTATAGTAATTAAAATTTTATAATTCATTTTCAAATTTTTCTTTAAGAGTGCACACTGCAAGTGAAAATCTCAAGGATCTATTCCACTTTAAAATAATTTCATAATTATTGAAAACTATATAAGCTGGACTTAAGTTTTCTGCATCAGGTATAATATCTTTATCAGGTGTTATTAAAGCAGCATATAGATTATCAAATTTTTTATCTAAAATATCATCATTTGTTATGTATTTTCTAAAATATTTTAATTTTTGTTTATCATGTAATTTTTTTGCTGAAACATTTAAATATTTTTTAGGAACATCATTTGATAAATTTATCTTATAAAAACAAGGCCGGTCATCTTTCCACCCTATTTTATTTAAATAGTTTGCGGCAGAAGCATACGCATCATTATTGTTTTTTAAATCAATATAACTATTTTTATCGTAATCTATTGCATAATTTTTCATTGTTGAGGGCATGAATTGAAAATAACCAAAAGCACCAGCCCAAGAACCATATAATGTTTTATAATCAATTTGATTTTTTTCTATTAATTTTAATAGAATTATTAACTCATTTGAAAAAAACTCTGATCTACGTTCATCAAAACTTAAAGTTGATAATGATGATAATATATCCATTTTACCAACATAGGTTCCAAAATTAGTCTCTATGCCCATTAAAGCTAAAAGAAGTTCTTTATTTATATTGTATTGATTTTCTACAATATTTATTAAATTCGAGTTTTCTTTATAAAAATTTAAACCTTTGGAAACTTTTTTTGATGAGGTTCTTTTTGATATATATGTTTTAGTATCCTCATAAAACTCTGGTTGATATCTATCGTATTTAATAACATTTGGTAAAAATTTTACATTAGCCATAACTTTATCAAAAGTTTTTTCTGAAATATCATTTTTTAAAGCAACTTTCTTAAAATTTTCTTTCCATGTTAAAAAACCAGTTTGATCAACTGCCAAAGAAGGAACAAAACTTAAAATAACAAATATAAATATATAATTAATTAGTTTCATACAAATCCTTTAAATATATAATTACAGCAATCCATATTAAAATAAAACTAACTAATTTTGTAACTGAAAATGGTTCATCATAATAGAAATAACCAAGCAAAAATTGAAGTGTTGGCGTAATATAAAAGATCATTCCTGACGGCCCAACACCACACTTTTCAACACCTTTAACATATAAAAATAATGGTATTATAGTCATCGGTCCTGCTAGAAAAATAACTAACATCATTGGTGGATTGGATAATGTAAAATCATTATAATTATTTATTGTTATTAAATAAAATGCAATTAGTGCAAATGGAAGTATGTAAAGACTTTCAATTAAAAGACCTACATCAGTATCAATATTTATTTTTTTTCTAATTGGATTATAAAATGCCCAAGTAAAAGCAACAAGTAATCCAACCCAAGGTAATGATTTAAAACTTACTAATATTAAATATAATATTGAAATAATTACTAGTATAATTGAAAAAATTCTTTTTTTATTTAGTTTTTCTTTAAAAAAAATATATCCAAGCAAAACACTTAAGATAGGCATTATAAAATACCCAAAACTCGCATCTATAATTCTATCTGTAGCAATTGCATAGATCCATATTGCCCAATTAATGAATATAAGAATTCCTGAAAAAAATAAATAAATTAAATTTTTTTTATTATTAATAATCTTAAAAAAAATTTTCCATTTAGAAAAAAATGAGGTAGTTATTATTAAAGTAAATGTAGTCCATAAGCATCTATGAATAACAAGCTCTACATGGCCTATATAAGAAATATATTTGAAATAAAGAACCCCAAAAAATCCCCACCAAAATGAACCAAAACCAGCTAAGAGCAATCCTTTATTAAATTCTTTATTCATAGGAATTATAGTGATTAATTAGTTAAGGCTTTTATTAGCTTATTTTATGGTTGAATTAAATAATTATAATAATAAAACACTCTTCACGGAAGGATGGCAGAGTGGTTGAATGCACCGGTCTTGAAAACCGGCAAAGGGGCAACTCTTTCCTGAGTTCGAATCTCAGTCCTTCCGCCACAAATTTTAATCAATATTATATCTGAAATCTTTAAATAGTGAGTAAATGTAGTTGTTTTTAAATTCAATATCACATTCCAACCCATTATAGAAATTGTATAAGTTGGTATCGTCTATATCTAATAATTCTTCTAAATCCTTAAGATCTTTAAAGCTCAATGACTCAATATATTTTTTGGTAAATGCACCTAACAGCTTATCCATTTCTTTCGTGCCACGATAATTAGATCGATAAATAATTTTTTTTTTTAATTGATCTATGTTGGGAGTCATAATTGTAATATATTGCTAATTTATGGCTAATAAAAGTAATTATGAATATTTATTGTCAGATTTATCAAATCTTAAAGGTGTTGGAGCCAAAACAACAAACTTATTAAAAAAGAAGAAAATTAATAATATTTTTGATCTTTTATGGAAATTACCAAAAACATATACAGACAGAAGTCACTCAACAAAAATAAAAGATTTAAAAATTGGTGAAAACCAAACTATAAACATTACACCTATCAAATATCAATTTCCAAGAGTAAGAAATCTTCCAAATAAAGTTTCTTGTACCGATGAAACGGGTGAAATTGATTGTATATTTTTTAATAGTTATGAGGGGTATGTAAGAAAAATTCTTCCTCTTGGAAGGAATATAACAATTAGTGGGAAAATTGGTTTTTTTAGAAATAAATATCAACTAACAAATCCAAAATATTTATCAGAAGACTCAACTCTTATAAAACAAAAACATAATACATATTCCTTAACTCAAGGCATTTCTGAAAAAGTTTACAATAAAATTATTAATCAAATAATAACAAATCTGCCAATTTTAAATGAATGGCATTCAGAGAACATTTTAAATAAATTTGAAAATATAAAATGGAATGACGCTATTATTGAATTACATAAACCAGAAAATATAGGAAAATTTAGGAAAAATTTTTACCAACGTTTAGCATTTGATGAAATATTTTCTACTTTTTTAGCAAATTCAGAGATTAGAAAAAAAATTAAAAAAATAAAAAAAAAAAGAAAAGTTTTAAATAAAACTAAACAAATTGAAATTATAGATAAACTAGAATTTACTTTAACAAAAGATCAAAAAAAAACATTACAAGAAATTAATAATGATCTTTCATCATCAAACAAGATGTTTAGATTGCTTCAAGGAGATGTTGGAAGTGGTAAAACTATAGTATCTTTGATTGCAGCTTACAACACCATCAATTCTGGATTTCAAGCAGCTGTAATGGCCCCTACTGAAATATTAGCAAGACAACACTATAATTTTGCAAAAAAACTTTTCCCAAAACAAGTAAATATAGAATTAATATCTGGTAAATCTGAATACAAGACAAAAAAGGAAGTTTTAAAAAAACTGGCAAATAATGAAATAGATATAATTTTTGGGACACATGCTATTTTTCAAAAAAAAGTAAATTTTAATAACTTAGGACTAATCATTATAGATGAGCAACATAAATTTGGAGTTAATCAAAGAAAACGTTTATCTGATAAGGGTGGAAATAATTGTGATGTATTATTAATGACCGCAACACCTATACCAAGAACTTTAACAATGACATTATATGGAGATATGGATCTTTCTATCATAAGAGAAAAACCTAAATCAAGAAAACCTATTAAAACTTATAGTAAGCTAGAAAGTAAGATTGATGATGTTGTTAAATTTATTAAAAAAGAAATAAAATCTGGTAATCAAATTTTTTGGGTTTGCCCTTTAATAGAAGAATCTAAAAAATTAGATCACTCTTCTGCTGTTAAAAAATTTGATTATTTGAATAAACTTTTTCCTAAACAAGTCTCTTTACTACATGGTAAAACTGATTTGAATGATAAAGAGATAATATTAGATAATTTCTTAAAGAATAAATTTCAAATTCTAGTATCTACGACGATTATTGAAGTGGGTATAGATTTTCCAAACGCCAATGTAATAATAATAGAAAATGCTAATAAATTTGGATTATCTCAATTACACCAACTTAGAGGTCGTGTCGGAAGAGGCAGCAAAGAGTCAACATGTATACTAATGTTTAAATCCAATTTAAGTGAAAATGCTAAAAAGAGAATAAATATTTTAAAAGACTCTAATGATGGTTTTTATATCTCAGAAGAGGATATGAAAATCAGGGGTTTTGGTGACATATTAGGATTTAAGCAGAGTGGTATAAAAAATTTTAAATTAGCTGATCCAGTTCATAATAGCGATCTTTTTCTTCTAGCAGAAAAGGAAATTAGAAGAATTGAAAATCAAAATGAGGACATAAGTAAGTTTAAACCACTTATAAAATTATATGATAGAGCCGATATTATAAATGATATTGCTTAAGATTGCTTGTTTGATGTGCCAGCTGAAACAATAAACTTAGAAGCTTCCTCAAAAGTCATATTTAAATAAATTACATCTTCAATTGGAAACATTAATAAAAAACCACTTGTGGGATTAGGAGTTGTAGGAACAAAAACATTGATTAGTTTTTTATTAGTTTTTTCAGCCATTTCTCCAGTGTTTTCTTTAGTTGCAAAACCAACTGCCCAAACACCTTTTCTTGGATATTCAATTAAAACAACACTTTTTTTGTTATCATCTTTTTTTGAAAATGTTTCCGTCATTTGAACAATTGCGGAGTAAACAGTTCTTAAAAAAGGAATTCTTTTAAACAAATCATCAATTAGTTTTAAAATTCTTCTACCAAAAAATGATAATGATAATCCTCCTACTAAAGTTATTAATAATAATGAAATTAAAATTTCTATTCCAGGTATATCAAAAGGTAAATAATGATTGGGATTAAGGTTTTTGGGGATTAAATTTGAAGATATGCCAATTAAAACTTTAGTAAGATATAGAGTAAAGCCAATTGGAATTAAAACAACTACACCTGCAATAAAATAGTTTCGAAGTGTTAAAGATAAAGATTTTCTTTTAGATTTTTTATCCATATTATCAGCTAAAACTTGAATAAATTACAAAAACTATTGCAACAATAAACAATACTAATAGAATTTTATTATTAAGATTCATAATACAATGATATTAACAATTATATATGAAAATGAATAGAAGAAAATTTTTGTCTTATGTTGGTTGTAGTTGTGGTAGCCTTATATTACCTTCATGTACAACTGCCCCAATTACCGAAAGGAAGCAGTTAAAAATTGTTTCTGAAGCTAAGTTAAATGCTCAAGCAGCTCAAATTTATGAAAAAGTTAAAGAAAAAGAAAAAATGAGCGATGATAAAAAAACACTTAATGAAATTAAAGAGATTGGAAAAAAAATGGAAAATTCAATTTCTGAGTATTTTGATAGATCGGGATTAGAAGATCCTACTACTAATTTTGACTGGGAATATATTCTAATAGATAAAAAAAAAGTACGTAATGCTTGGTGTATGCCTGGTGGAAAGATAGCCGTATATACAGGGATTTTAGATGCAACTAAAAATACCAATGGTCTTGCAGCTGTAATGGGTCATGAAATTGCACATGCAGTAGCAAAACATTCAATAGAAAGAGCAAGCAGAAGTGTTTTATTAAATACCGGTACTCAACTTGTAGATATTTTTAGCGGTGGAAAATTATCTCAAATAAACAGAACTACAGGAATGAACACAATTGGATTGTTATCTCAATTAGGAATAACAAATCCATTTAATAGAAAACAAGAAAGTGAAGCAGATTATTTAGGAATGATTTTTTCATCTTTATCAGGTTACGATATTAGAGAAACAGTTAAAATTTGGGAAAGAATGAAGGAGCTAAATAAAGGAAAAGAACCACCACAATTTATGAGCACACATCCATCATCAGATAACAGAATAAGAGATTTAAATGAAAAGATGAATGAAGTTATATTGGATTATCCACCTATTAAACTTACATAATTTTGAATAGTGGTGAGCCCTGATGGACTCGAACCATCGACCCATTCCTTAAAAGGGAATTGCTCTACCAACTGAGCTAAGGGCCCACATTTATTCAAATTGAATAATTGTTATATACAGAATTATTCTATTTTTTCAAACGTCAAATTGAACTAAAAATTGTATATCTTCTACAACTTATCAATATATTTATCATGAAATTGATCAAATGTACCTTCTGTTATATTTTTTCTTATTGCTGTCATTAATTCTTGATAAAAATTAATATTATGAAGCGTTAAAAGCATTGATGCTAAAATTTCATTAGTATTGAATAAGTGATTTAAATAATTTTTTGAGTACTTATTAAGATTTAAATTACTACAATTAGAGTCTAAAGGTGTGTTGTCAGTTTGATATTTATTGTTTTTAATATTAATTTTGCCGTCCCATGTAAAAGCTAATCCAGTCCTTCCTGATCTTGTTGGCATAACACAATCAAACATATCAATACCTCTTTTTACAGCACCTATTATATCTGAAGGAGTGCCAACACCCATCAAGTAATGTGGTTTTTCCTCTGGAAGGAGTTCTTTAACATCATCTAAAACATTAAACATTTCATCTTGAGACTCCCCTACTGCTAAGCCTCCCATTGCATAACCATCAAATCCAATTTTAATCAATTCTGTTAAAGATTTGTTTCTAAGGTCTTTAAATAAACCACCTTGAACAATTCCAAAAAGAGCTTTATGTGGATTTTTACCGAATGCTTTTTTTGATCTTTGCGCCCAATACAAAGATAAATCCATTGATTTTTTTATCAAATCGTAATTATCAGATTTACGAGGACATTCATCCATTATCATTACAATGTCTGAATTAAGTCCTAATTGAATTCTTATACTTTCTTCAGGACTTAAAAAAAATTTTTTACCATCAACATGTGAATTAAAAATTGCACCCTTTTCTCTATCTATTTTATTTAGCTTCGATAGAGACATTACTTGAAACCCTCCTGAATCTGTAAGTATAGGTAAGTCACAATTCATGAAATTATGAAGACCTCCAGCTGCTTGAATTCTATCAACTCCTGGTCTGATCATTAAATGATATGTATTGGATAATATTATTTCTGAACCTGTTTTTTTAATATCATCAATTGTACAAGCTTTTACAGTAGCTTGTGTACCAACTGGCATAAAAGCAGGTGTATTAATATTACCTCGATGAGTTTCTATTAAACCACACCTAGCAAATTTATCTTTTTTTAAAATTTTAAAGGCAAAATCTTTTAATGCCATTTAAAGAAATTATTGAGATTTAAAACTGATAATTTTATCAGGATCTGATACAGAGCCGTTATTACTATCATCTCCTCTTTTAATTTTATCAACAAATTCCATGCCTTCTAAAACTTTACCAAATACTGTGTATTGTCTATCAAGAAAAGGTGCTGGTTTAAAACATATAAAAAATTGACTGTTTGCACTATCTGGATCAGAAGATCTAGCCATTGATAAAGTACCTCTATCATGTGGAACACTACTAAATTCCTGTTTTAAATCTGGCAAATCTGAACCACCCATACCAGCCCTTCTTAAATCAAAGTCCTTAGAATCTGAATTACCAAATTTTACGTCTCCAGTTTGAGCCATAAATCCATCGATAACTCTATGAAATACAACATTATCGTATTTTCCACCCTCAGCTAGTTCTTTAATTCTTTTAACATGGTTTGGAGCTACATCTTCAAATAACTCAATTTTCACATCGCCATCTTTTAATTTTAAAATCATTATATTCTCCTGTGCTATTAATTGATTAGTAAATAAAAAAAATAAAATAAATATAGTTGTTAAAATTCTACTCATATTTATCTTTTAATGATTTAATTGTACTTTTGGTAGTAAATTTTCTTATATCACCATTTAATTTTACAATCTCTTTCACAAATCGAGAGGATATTATTTGATTCTCTACATCAGACATTAAAAAAATAGTTTCAATATTGTTATTCAGTTTTCTATTCATGCCAGCTAATTGAAACTCATATTCAAAGTCGGAAACAGCTCTTAAACCTCTTAAAATTATATTTGACTTATATTTTTTACAGAGATCTGTTGTAAGAGAACTGAATGAAATTACTTTTATTTTCTTTTTATCTAAATTTAAATCTTTAAATAACGCTTTGTTAACAATATCTATTCGCTCATCTGAATTAAAAAGGTAGTTTTTGTTACTAACATCAGAAACTCCAACTACAATTTTATCAAATAACTTTAACGCTTTCTTAATTACGTCTATATGACCATAAGTAATAGGGTCAAATGTACCTGGATAAATAGCTACCTTATTCATTAGATTAGATTATCATCAATTTTAATTGCAGATACTACTTTTTCTTCACCAGACAATTTTATAATTCTTACACCTTGAGTATTTCTACCAGCTGTTCTTATTTCTTTAACAGCAACTCTTATTACTCTTCCTTTATTAGTTGAAATAAGTATTTCATCTCCTTCAAAAACAGGAAAAGATGATGTTATATTTCCATTTCTTGGCGAATTAACTATACCAATTATACCTTTGCCACCTCTATTAGTAACTCTATAATCTGCGTGAGAAGTCTTCTTTCCATAGCCATTTTCGCTTATTGATAAGACAAACTTTTCTTTAGCTTTAATCTCAGATTTTTCATCTTTTGATTTTTTGCCATTTTTTTTTGATTTATCATTATCAATAACAGATAGAGAAACTATCTGATCATTAGGAGCTAATTCTATACCTTTAATTCCTTTTGAAGATCGACCCTTAAACACTCTTAATTTTTTTGCTTCAAACCTTATACATTTACCAAACTTAGTACTTAAAATAACATCTTGATCATCTTGACAAATTTTAACACCAACTATTTTGTCATTGTTATCTAATTTCATTGCTATCTTACCAGATGCATTAATTGATGAGAAATCTTCCAAGCTATTTTTTCTAACTTTACCTTTAGCTGTTGCAAAAATTATTTGATAATTTTTTGAATCAGTTTCATTCTCAGGCATTGGCATTATTGAACTAATGGATTGATGATTTTTTAAAGGTAAAATATTAAATAATGATTTACCTTTCGAAGTAGTTGATCCTTCAGGAATTTTCCATGCTTTAACTTTATAAACTAAACCTTCGGTTGAAAAGAAAAGAACAGATGTATGTGTATTAACAGAAAGTGTTTGAATAACTGAGTCTTGATCTCTTGTTGTAATGCCCGATTTACCTTTACCACCTCTTTTTTGCTGTTTAACACCATCTAAAGACCCTCTTTTTATATAGCCTTGTAGAGTAACAGTTATAATTACAGATTGTTTTTGAATTGTCTCTTCAATATCATAGTTTAACACTGCATCTATAATTTTAGTTCTTCTTGGTACAGCAAATTTTTCTTTAATGTTTTTAAGTTCTTCACTGATAACTTTTAAAAGTTCTTTTTTAGAAGATATAATCTTTTTAAATTTAGTTATAAGCTCTGCTAATTTTTTTATCTCAACTTCTATTTCGTTTATTCCAAGAGCTGTTAATTTTTGTAATCTCAACTCTAAAATAGCTGTAACTTGAGGGTCAGATAAAGAGTAAACATTTTTACTTTTTTTTCCTTCAACTAAAGAAATAAGTTTTTGAGTTTTATTTATTTTCCATTTTGTTTTTAATATAGATTGTTTGGCATCATCGGGAGTTTTTGATGAACGTATAATCTTAATAATTTTATCTAAATTTTCTACTGATACTGATAATCCTAATAGAATATGTGCTCTTTCTTCAGCTTTTTGCAGATCAAATTTAGTTTTTTTTATAACAACATCTTCTCTAAAAGATAAAAAGTTTGTTAGAAAATCTTTTAAGTTACAGGTTTTAGGTTTTCCATCAACAATTGCTAATGTATTAAAACCAAATGAACTTTCAATTTGAGTATTTTTATAAAGTTGTCTTTTAATAGTTTCTGGCTCTACACCATTTCTTAAATCTATCGCAACTCTTATACCTTCTCTGTTAGATTCATCTCTTATATCTTTAATACCTTCGATTTTTTTTTCTCTAACAAGTTGCGCAATTCTTTCGTTTAATACAGATTTATTTACTTGATATGGAATAGATGTAATAACCAATCTATCTCTACCATTTTTTAAGGATTCTGAAGATACTTCGCCTCTAATCTTAAATGAACCTCTTCCATTGTTATAACCTTGTTTGATGATATCTTTTCCAATTATTACACCTCCGGTTGGAAAATCAGGTCCTGGAATATGTTTCATTAATTCTTTAACCTTAATATCTTTATTATCTATTAAAGCTAAAGTTCCATTTATTATCTCACCAAGATTGTGAGGTGGAATACTAGTTGCCATTCCTACAGCTATACCACCAGCACCATTCACTAAAAGGTTTGGATATTGAGCGGGTAAAACAGTGGGTTCTTTTTCGGTTTCATCATAGTTACTTTTGTAAGAGACTGTATTTTTTTCAATATCATCAATTAAAAATTGAGAAACTTTTGAAAGTCTTGTTTCTGTATATCTCATAGCAGCAGCAGGATCACCATCAATAGATCCAAAGTTACCTTGACCTTGAACTAAAGGTAGGCTCATAGAAAAATCTTGAACCATTCTTACAAGTGCATCATAAACTGACTGGTCACCATGAGGATGGTATTTACCAATTACATCCCCAACTATTCTTGCAGATTTTCTAAATTGTTTAGACCAATCATAACCACCTTTATACATAGCATATAAAATTCTTCTATGAACAGGCTTCAATCCATCTCTTACATCTGGTAAAGCTCGACTTACTATTACACTCATTGCATAAGATAGATAAGATGAGCTCATCTCATCATGCATTGAGATTAATTTAATATTATTATCTTTTGGAGCTTCAGTTTTTTGCATAGGTACTAAAATGGAATTTCGTCATCCATATCGTTTGACACTTGAGAAGAGTCCTCAATATTGTTTTGTTGAGTTGTGTCATTTTGAATTCCACCACCAGTGTTTCCACCACCAAGCATTGTTAACGTAGTGTTGTATCCTTGAAGAACTATTTCTGTAGAATATTTATCTTGGCCAGATTGCTCGTCTTTCCATTTTCTAGTTGTAAGTTGACCCTCAACATAAATTTGAGCACCTTTTTTTAAGTATTGTTGAATAACATTTACAAGACCTTCGTTAAATACAACTATACGGTGCCATTCTGTTTTCTCTTTTTTTTCACCAGTATTTTTGTCTTTCCATGATTGACTTGTAGCTAAACTAAGTCTTGCAACACTTTTACCATTAACCATTTGCTTAATTTCTGGGTCTGCGCCCAAACGACCAATTAATAATACTTTATTTAAACTTCCAGCCATAATATTTAATATTTGTTAAATTAATTAATAAGAACTATATCACAATTCTTCTCATTATTAATTTTATTAACTCAAAGCAACAAAAAATATGATCAAAAAGATAGTTATTAAGGGTGCTAAAGAACATAATTTGAAGAATGTTTCTGTTGAAATCCCTAAAGATCAATTTGTTGTAATAACTGGACTATCTGGGTCTGGAAAATCGTCATTAGCTTTTGATACCATATATGCAGAAGGCCAAAGACGATATGTCGAAAGTTTATCTGCTTATGCTAGACAATTTTTAGATAAAATGAAAAAGCCTAATGTTGATCTAATTGAAGGTTTAAGTCCAGCAATAGCTATTGAACAAAAAAATACATCTAAGAACCCAAGATCAACAGTTGCTACCGTTACAGAAATTTATGATTATATGAGGGTTTTGTTTGCTAGAGCCGGCATACCCTACTCACCATTTACTGGAAAACCAATTACATCTCAGACCATAACTCAAATAGTAGATTTAGTTAAAAAATTACCAAAAAAAAGTACCATATATATTTATGCTCCGGTAGTTAGAGGTCGTAAAGGTGAATATAGAAAAGATATTTTAAGTTACAAAAGAAGAGGATTTAGAAAAATTAAGATTGATAATGTTTTATACGACATCGAAAAATCTCCAAATTTAGATAAAAAACTAAAACATGATATTTCAGTTTTAGTTGATAGAATTGTATTAAATTCAAAATTAGGAAATAGATTAGCAGAAAGTATTGAAACAGCAGTAAATTTGTCTAATGGATTGGTATTTGTCGAATATGAAGATGAGACGTTACCACAAAAATTTAGAAAAATAGAAAAACTAATTTATTCAACTAAATTTGCTTGTCCTGAAAGTGGTTTCACTATTGAAGAAATAGAACCGAGACTTTTTTCCTTTAATAGTCCATATGGAGCTTGTGAAGAATGTGAAGGTATTGGAATTAAATTAAATGTTGATCCTAATTTAGTAATTCCAGATGAAAGAAAAAGTATTGCAGATGGCGCTATTGAACCTTGGGCAAAATCTACAACATTATATTATGCTCAAACCTTAGCATCTATTGCAAAACATTATGGTTTCTCATTGGATGATAAATGGAAAAAATTACCAAAAAAAATTAAAGATGTAATTTTATATGGGTCTGATGAGGAAGAAATTAAGTTTAATTATGATGATGGGTATGAAAAATATTCGCATAAAAAAACTTTTGAAGGTGTAATAAATAATCTAGAGAGAAGATTTTTAGAGTCTGATAGTGAATGGAAAAGAGAAGCTATAGCAGAATATCAATCTGACTCAGCATGTGAAAGCTGTAATGGAGATAGACTTAAAGAAGAGGCTCTATGTATAAAAATTGACAATCATAATATTAGTGAGGTTACAAAAAAATCAATTCTTGATGCAGCAAAATGGTTTAAAGAATTAGAAGAAAATTTAGATAAGAGGCAATTTAAAATTGCAGAACATGTTTTGAAAGAGATTAATGAAAGATTAACTTTTTTGCTAAACGTTGGCCTTGATTATTTAACATTGTCTAGAGAATCAGGAACATTATCTGGTGGTGAGGCTCAAAGAATAAGGTTGGCATCTCAAATAGGTTCAGGTTTAACAGGTGTTTTATACGTACTTGATGAACCTTCTATTGGCTTGCATCAAAAAGATAATGTTAAACTTATTAATGCTCTTAAAAGATTAAGAGATTTGGGTAATACCGTAATTGTTGTTGAACATGATACAGAGACTATGGAAAATGCTGATCATATTATTGACATGGGTCCTGAAGCTGGATCTAATGGTGGTGAAATATCCGCTCAAGGAACATATGACGAAATTAAAAAAGATAAAAATAGTATTACTGGTCAATATTTATCAAATAAAAAAAATATTGAAGTTCCTAAAACTCGACGTTTAGCAAAAAACGGTAGATTTGTAGAAATTAATGGTGCTACAGGAAACAATCTAAATAATGTTAATCTGAAAATTCCAACAGGAAGTTTCACATGTATAACTGGTGTTTCAGGAAGTGGTAAGTCGACTTTAATATTACAAACTTTATATCATGCTTTAAATTTAACGCTTAATAATAAAGCTAGAAAAGCACCAAAAGCTTTCAAAAGCTATAAAGGTGTTGAGTTGAT
Source organism: Pelagibacteraceae bacterium AG-390-L03 (assembly GCA_003279685.1). Classification (GTDB taxonomy): domain Bacteria; phylum Pseudomonadota; class Alphaproteobacteria; order Pelagibacterales; family Pelagibacteraceae; genus Pelagibacter. The sequence continues at coordinate 25,318 of QCHA01000003.1, forward strand.
AGATAAAATTATAGATATAGACCAATCACCTATTGGTAGAACACCTAGATCTAACCCAGCAACTTATACAGGAGCCTTTGGTCCAATTAGAGACTGGTTTACAAGTTTACCTGAATCAAAAACTAGAGGTTATAAACCTGGAAGATTTTCTTTTAATGTGAAAGGTGGAAGATGTGAGGCATGTGAAGGAGATGGTGTAATAACTTATGAAATGCACTTTTTACCAGATGTATATATTCAATGTGATGAATGCAAAGGTACTAGATACAATAGAGAAACATTGGAAATCAAATTTAAAGATAAAAATATTGCTGATGTTTTAGATATGTCTGTAGATGAAGGATGTGAGTATTTTGAAAATATATCAAATATAAAAACTAAACTTTTAACACTAAAAAAAGTAGGTTTGGGATACATTAAGATTGGTCAACAAGCAACAACACTCTCTGGTGGTGAAGCTCAAAGAATAAAACTTGCTAAAGAACTTTCAAAAAGATCGACAGGTAGAACTATGTATATTTTAGATGAACCAACAACTGGTCTTCATCAGCATGATATTAAAAAATTATTGGAAATACTTCACACATTTGTAAAACTTGGAAACACAGTCGTTGTTATTGAGCACAATTTAGATGTAATTAAAACAGCTGATTACATTGTAGATATGGGTCCTGAGGGTGGTGTTAAGGGTGGAAATATCATTGCCGAAGGAAAACCAGAAGAAATAGTAAAGATAAAAGGAAGTTACACAGGCGAATTTCTTAAATCATTACTGTAAGATTAATTAAATAAAGGTTAATAAAATTTAAAATTAGTGTATAAGTGATTCATTATATGGGTAATTTACTATCATCACTTTCAAAAACAATTCATGCCTCATTAGCTTTAGCTATAATTCTCTTTATTGGATTATTTGTTGGTAATGGAGGATTTGATTTTGATAGACTGTTTTGGAGTTGGTTATTTAGATTAATTCATGTTGTTGTTGCAATAATGTGGATAGGTCTACTTTGGTATTTTAATTTTGTTCAAATTCCTAATATGCCAAAAATACCTGATGAACAAAAACCAGCAATAGGTAAAGTTATTGCACCAGCTGCATTATTTTATTTTAGATGGGCCGCATTATTAACGGTAATTTCTGGATTAATCTTAGCTCATTTAAATGGTTACTTGCATAGCGCTATGACTTTTGGTGGTGGAAAAAGTACAGCTATTGGTATTGGTATGTGGCTTGGTTTATATATGGCGTTTAATGTTTGGTTTGTTATATGGCCTAATCAAAAAAAAGCGTTAGGTATTGTTGATTGTGAACCTGAAGTAAAAGCAAAATCAGCACGTACAGCAATGTTGTTTTCGAGAACTAATACATTACTATCATTACCAATGCTACTTTCAATGGTTGCTGCTCAAAACCTTTACTAATTTTTTAATAAACAAAAAAAATTAATATTTCAGCTCTTTAATACCAATATATTCGTTCAGAGCCTGTGGATTTGCTAACGCCTCTTTATTTTTAATTTTATTTCCCTCAATTATATTTTTTACAGCCAACTCAACAATCTTACCACTCTTAGTTCTTGGAATATCATTCACTTGAATTATCTTATTTGGGACATGTCTTGGAGATGCATTTTTTCTTATTTGTAATTTCATTCTTGTAATCAAATCTTCAGTAAGTTCAAATTTCAAATTTAAGATTACAAATAAAATAATTCTAATATCATTATCCCATGATTGGCCTACTACTAAAGACTCTTTAATTTCGTCAAATCGTTCAATTTCAGAATAAATTTCTGCTGTTCCAAGACGAACACCCCCAGGATTTAAGGTAGTATCTGATCGACCACTAATAATAAAACCATTTTTATTAGTTATTTTAGCATAATCTCCATGATACCAAATATTCTTAAATTTATTAAAATATGCATTTTCAAATTTTTTATTATTTTTATCATTCCAAAATTTTAATGGAATTGAAGGAAAAGGATTAACACAAACAAGTTCACCTTTTTTATTCAAAACTGATTGACCTTTTTCATTAAAAACACGAACATCCATACCCAATCCTTTATTTTGTATTTCACCTGAATAAACTGGTTGGTATAAATTTCCCAAAACAAAACAAGAAACAATATCGGTGCCACCTGATATAGAAGCAAGGTGAACATCTTTTTTGATATTTTTATAAACGTAGTTAAATCCATCCTCTGATAAAGGAGAGCCAGTTGAACAAATAGTTCTTAGCTTAGGTAATTTGTAAGATTTTTTAAAATTTTTTTCAGTTTTACGTAATGCATCAATGTACTTTGCGCTAATTCCAAACAAAGTTATTTTTTCTTTATTTGCTATTTTTAAAAGAAGGTCATCTTTTTTATACATTGGTGACCCATCAAATAATACAATTGAAGCTTTACTAGCTAAAGCAGAAATTAACCAATTCCACATCATCCATCCACAAGTAGTAAAATAAAAAACATTATCATTTTCTTTTATATTACAATGTAGCTGATGTTCTTTTAAATGTTGTAACAACACACCACCAGTTTTGTGACAAATACATTTTGGTTTACCTGTTGTTCCACTTGAGTACAAAATTGCTAACTCATGTTCAAAATCAAATTTATTAAAGACTAATTCTAAACTTTTTTGTTTGATTATATTTTTCCAATTATGTGTTGTGATACCTTTATATTCGGGTAATTTTTTAATTTTAAACTGACCTGGATAATTTGAGATAACAACATGTTTAATAGTAGGTATTTTTTTAATTATATCCGGTACTCTTTCTAAAACATTAATTCTTTTTCCATTATAAAAATACTCATCAGTTACAAATAAAACTTTGGGTTTAATTTGAGAAAACCTTTCGATAACTCCGTTTATTCCAAAATCAGGTGAACATGAGGACCAAATTGATCCTATAGCAACTGTTCCCAAAAAAGCTTCTACTGTCTCTGAAATATTGGGCATATAGGCAACAACCCGATCTTTTGATTTGATATTTAAATTTCTTAAAAATGAAGAAACTTTCTTTACATTTATATTTAATTCTTTCCAATTTTTTATTTCTCGAAAACCATTCTCACTAATAAAAGTGATAGCCTTATCATCATTATTTTTTGATAATAAATTCTCTGTAAAATTTAATTTTGAATTATTTAAGAAAGTATTTTTATAGAATTTAGAGAATTTTTTATTGTTATTTTTACCTTTATTTCCTTTTACATTAGAATAATCCCAAACACTATTCCAAAAACTTTGAGGATTCTTTATCGTCCAATTATGAATTTTTTCATAATTTCCATTAAATTTTTTTTTAAATCTATTTGAAATAAATTTTTCAAATTTTAATAAATTTGAATTTAATTTTAATGTTTTTGATGGTTCCCAAAGTTTTTTATTCATGCAAAAATATTGCTGTTGAATGTTCTTATTTATTTTTGATCATCCTCTCTCAAAACAGTTTTTTGAGAAACTCTAAGTCTAACTAAAACAGTATTAGCAATATAAATTGATGAATACGTACCGAAAATAACTCCCAAAATCATTGCTAATGAAAATCCTTTTAAAATTTCACCACCAAATAAATAAATGGCCAATAAAGCTAATAAAGTCGTGGCTGAAGTAATTATAGTCCTAGATAATGTTTCGTTAATAGAAATATTAGTCAATTCAAAAATCTTGATATCAGAATATTTTCTTAAATTTTCTCGAACACGGTCAAAAATTACAACTGTGTCATTCATTGAATATCCAACTATGGTCAAAACAGCAGCAATAATAGATAGGTTAATTTCTAGACTAAACAATGAGAATACACCCAGTGTTACAATTACATCATGAAATAAAGCTAAAATTGCACCTAGACTAAATTGCCATTCAAACCTTATCCAAATATAGAATAACATTATGGCTAGAGATAATGATATAGCAATTACTCCAGATCTTAATAACTCAGCACTTACTTTTGGACCAACGTTTTCAACTCTTCTAAAATTGAAGTTATTTCCAAAAGATTTATCAAGATTTATCTTTATTTCTTCAATTATATTTTTCTTATTATCTTTATTTTCAAATTTAATTAAATAATCGGTATCATTACCAAATTTTTTGACTGAAACATCTCCCAGATTCATTTGACTAAATTTATCTCTTAATGAGCTAACATTTATTTTAGAATCTGAAGACCTTAGTTCAATTAAAGTTCCACCTTTAAAGTCTATTCCAAAATTTAGCCCCTTAAAGATTAATAAAATTAATGAGCAAAAAATCAAAATTGATGAGATCAAATTAAAGTGATTATAGTATTTGTTAAAAGCAATCATTATATTAATTTTTCCTTGTTTCTATTTTTGGCCACATAAAGACTGGTGAATAGTCTTGCGATAAAATAAACAGAAAATAAAGTTGTAAAAATTCCTATTCCAAGTGTAACTGAAAATCCCTTTATCGGACCAGAGCCCATAAAAAAAAGTATAATTGCTGCTAATAAAGTAGTTATATTTGCATCAATAATTGCAGTTCTTGATTTTATATATCCACTATCAAAAGCAACTATATTATTTTTTTCATCTTTTAGTTCTTCTTTAATTCTTTCAAAAATTAAAACATTTGCATCGACTGCCATACCAACAGTTAAAATTATACCAGCTATACCAGGTAATGTTAAAGTGGCTTCAAATAAAGTTAAAATACCTAATAAAATAAATAAATTAATTATTAATGTTACATTAGTGATCAATCCAAAAATTTTGTATTTAACAAACATAAAAATTATAACTAAGAGAAACCCTATAGTTAAAGCAATCATACCTGCGTCTATAGAATCTTGACCTAAATCAGGCCCAACTGTTCGTTCCTCTATAATATCTAAAGGAGCCGGTAACGCACCAGATCTGAGCAATAGCGCCAAGTCTGTTGCTGTTTGGAATGTAAATCCTCCACTAATTTGACCAGAACCACTTGCAATCGTGTCTCTAATTACTGGGGCACTTATTATTTTACCATCTAGTACGATAGCAAGCTGTTTACCAATACCGGTAGATGTAGCTTTACCAAATCTTTTAGCCCCTACTCTATCTAATGAAAAAGAGACAATAGTTTGATTTGTTTGAGTATCCATTTTAGGTTGCGCATCCAAAAGATTATCACCACTTATAATAATACGTTTACTAACTGTAGCTTCTTCTATTCCATCCTCATATTTTAACTTTTCAACACCAAAACTATCATTTTCATTATTAGTAACAAATCTGAAAGTTAAGTTTGCTGTTTTACCTAAAAGAGATTTTACTCTCATAGGATCATCTAATCCAGGAAGCTCAACTAAAATACGATTATTTCCTCTTTTTAATATATTTGGTTCGTTAGTTCCCACTTCGTCAATTCTTCGTCTAACAATTTCAATTGCTTGGTCTTGAGATGAGGTTTTCAGAGTAATCAAACCTTGTTTTGAAAAATTTACTTTTAAATTAAGTCCTGTGTCCTCTATATTTAATTGATGTGATTTAAATCTTGGATAATAAGGATTTATATCGCTATTTTCATCAGTAAATGTATCAATGATTGTTTGTTTGCTTTGATCATCAACGTTAAAAAAAATATTTTCGCCTTCAATTTTAATGTTATTTATTTTTATATTTTGCTCTTTAAAATAATTTCTAATAGTTGTGGTTAAATTTTGAAGTTTTTGCTCAATGACTGGGGCATTATCAATTTCTAATAAAAGATAAGAACCACCTTGTAAATCTAAACCCAGATTTATTTTCTTATCAAAAAAATCATCATCAAATTTAAATAAATTTGATGAAGCAATAGCAATAAATAAAAGTGAGAAAAGAGTTATAAATATAATTCTTAACTTTGAAAAATAAAGCACTTTACTTTAATTGATTATTTTTTAACTTCTTGACTATTAACTTGATTGTTTAAAAGACCCTGAATACCTGTTGCTTTGACAATTTCAACTTTAACATTATCAGCAATTTCAACTTCAACTTTATCGTTATCAATCAATCTTTCAACCGTTCCAGTAATACCACCAGAAGTAATGACTTTGTCACCTCTTTTTAAGCTTTCAACCATTGCCTTATGCTCTTTAACTTTTTTTTGTTGAGGTCTTATTAAGAAAAAATAAAAAATAACAAAAATTAAAATTAGCGGTATAAATTGTCCTATTCCTGAACCTTCCATAAATCTCCTTATAAATTAGCTGAATTATTATACTATCTTAATAATGAAAACAACTTTAATTGATTGAAATACTTTCTAAATTGTTCATATAGGGTCTTAGAACTTTCGGTACTATAATTGAACCATCTTTTTGCTGATAATTTTCTAAAACAGCTATAAGTGTTCTGCCTACAGCAAGTCCACTTCCATTAAGAGTGCCAACAAAATGAGTTTCTTTATTTTCATTTTTGTATCTAGTTTTCATTCTTTGACCCTGAAAAGTTGCACAAGACGAACAAGATGAAATTTCACGATATTTATTTTCTGAAGGTAACCAAACTTCAATATCATAAGTTTTTTCAGCACTAAAACCCATATCACCAGAACATAAAATAATTTTTCTATAAGGTAATTCTAATTTGTCTAAAATATCTGTGGCGCAATTAGTCATTCTTTCTAACTCATCCAAACAATTTTCATTTTCAACAATACTCACCATTTCAACTTTATAGAACTGATGCTGCCTGATCATTCCTTTAGTATCTTTTCCATAACTTCCAGCTTCTTTTCTAAAACAAGGCGTTGATGCTACAAATCTCATTGGTAGATCTTTGCGTTCAACAATCTTATCTTTAACAATGTTTGTTAATATAACTTCAGCTGTTGGTATTAAAAATTTTCTATCTGAACCCTCATCAAATTTAATTTCGAATTGATCGTTTTCAAATTTGGGAAGTTGTCCAGTACCAAACATAGTATTATCAGAAGCAATTAATGGTGGTGAAATTTCCTGATATTCATTTTGATTTACATGAGTATCTAGCATGAAATTGGACAACGCTCTTTCCAATAAAGCTAATTTATTTTTAACAAAGACAAATCTTGAACCTGTAGTTTTTGTTGCAAGATCAAAATCTAACATCTTTAATTTTTCACCAAGCTCATAGTGAGATTTAGGTTTAAAATCAAAATCTGGAATTTTACCTGATTTAGAAATTTCAATATTATCATTTTCATCTTTACCATTAGGAACATCAGGATGAGGTATATTTGGAATATTTGATAATATATTATCTAATTCAATTTTAACTTTTTTTTGACTCTCTGAAATTTTTTCTAAATCTAAAGAAATTTCTTTAGATTTTTTAAACATTTTTTCATCTTTAGATTTTGAAATATCTTTTTTTTCTTTTTCTAAAGTCTCTTTTTGCTGAATTAGCTGTCTATTTTTCTCATCTAATTTTTGTAAATTTTTAATATCTAAATTAATGGATCTTTTTTCTAAAGATTTTGCAAAAACAGTGAAATCTTTTCTTATATCTTTTAAATTATGCATCTGTTTTTTCTAAATTTTTGTTTTCTATAAATTTTACAGAAAATATTGATAATTCATATAAAATTAATAATGGTATTGCTAAACCAATTTGAGTTATGGGATCTGGTGGCGTGAGTAAAGCAGCTGCAGCAAAAATAATTACAACAACATATTTTCTTCTATCTTTTAAAAACTGACTATCAACAATTCCAACTCTTGCTAATAAGCTAAGTACAACTGGCAACTGAAAACTTAATCCAAAAGCAAAAATAAGCTTCATAACGAGTGATAGATATTCATTAACTTTTGCTTCAAGTTGAATTGGTAAATTGGTTGAAAGACCAGTGCTTTCAAAAGATAAGAAAAATTTAATCGCAAGGGGCATAATCAAATAATAGACCAACATTCCCCCTAGAAGAAATAATATAGGAGTTAAAATTAAGTAAGGCATAATAGCAATTTTTTCATGTTTGTATAAACCGGGTGCTATAAATTTCCATATTTGCATAAGAATAAATGGACATGTTACAAAGAATGCTGTGAAGAAAGAAACTTTTAGATAAGTTAAAAAAGTTTCTTGAAGAGCAGTAAAAATTAATCTTCTTTCAGATCCATCATCTTTAACTGCTTTAGCAAACGGATCTACTAAAAATCCATATATATGTTCAGCAAAAAAATAACAGCCAATAAAAAATATGAATAAAAATAAAAAACTATGGATAAGTCTTTTTCTTAATTCAGTTAAATGACTTATAAAGCCACCTTCATTTTCTTCATTACTCATCTTTTTTATTATCTTTTTTTATTTCGTTTGTTTTTTCATCATCTATATCGATATTTGAAACCTCATTTTGAATATCGTGCATATATTTTTTAGCAGTACCAATCCAAGAACCTGCTTTTTTTAACATGACAGGAAAATCTTTAGGTCCAAGCACAACGATAGCAATACCAACAACGATTAAAATTTCAAACCAACCAATAGTAGGCATGTAATTTAATCTTTGTTATCTGAGTCTTTATTTTCGTCGGAAATATTTTTTGGCTTACTTTCGTCAGTAACGTCTGACGCCATTCCTTTTTTGAAACTTTTAATACCTTTAGCAACGTCGCCCATAAGACTAGATATTTTTCCTCGTCCAAATAATAAGACAACTAATATTACAACAATTGCTATTTGCCAAATTCCTATGCTCATAAAAACTTATAACCCTTTTATGATTAATTTTAAAGTTACTTTTTTATGTATCTTTTTCCTCTTCATCAAGAGTGCTACTTAGCATTTCATCAATATTGGAATAGATATCTTCTTTTTTTTCATCTTGTTTTTCTTTAAAAAATTTGCTCGTACCAAAAATTGCATTATCAACGCTGGAACTATCAATTAAACCAGCAGCACCTAGTTCGTCTACAGTTGGAAGATCTGATAATTTCTGCAAATTAAAGTGACTTAAAAATCCATCAGTAGTTAAATATTGGATTGGTTTGCCTGGGACATCTTTTCGACCACCAGGTTTAACCCAATCTAATTCCATTAAAATTTCTAAAGTATTTGTTCCAAAAGCAACACCACGTATTTCTTCAATTTCTGCTCTAGTAACAGGTTGGTGATAGACAATAATTGCCAAAGTTTCTATTGCGGCACGAGATAATTTTTTTTCAACAGTTTTTTCTTGAGTCATCAAAGTTGAAAGTTTAGGAGATGTTCTAAAAGACCATTTATTTTTAATGCAGACCAAATTTATACCTCTGCTAGAATATTCTTGTTGTAATTTTTCTAACGATTTAACAACATTTGCTTTCTTTGAAATTTTACTTTCAATTGTATCAACATCAAGAGGTTCAGCAGCAGCAAAAATTACCGCCTCAATTTCTTTATCTAGATCATTAATTTTAGTTGGAAAATTAACTACATTATCTTTTTTGGTCACTTTTGCTTTTTTAATCATTAACTTCCCTTACATAAATATCATCAAATAAATTATCTTGTTTCATTGAAAGATTTCCCTCTTTAACTAATTCTAAAGATCCAGCAAAAATACCTGCTTTACCAGTTTTTTTGTATTTAGAACCAGATTTAAAATTTGTTGGAATTAGTTCATCAAGTTTTTTCCAATCCATTAGTTTTCCAAGAAATTGTTTTATAGTTTTGATACCATCTTCAGTAGTAAATACAGGTAATTTTGGAATATTCATTGTTTGAAAATCTTTAGTCATCACTACAGAAGAGTATGATTTTAAAAGTTCAAATAAAGTTACATTGTATTCGGAGCTATAAATAGATCTTATATTTCCTTTTATTCCACGTGTTCTGATTTCTCGACCTAATCGATTTCTTTTAAGCATCTGCTCTGAAAGTAATCTAATCAATTCTAATTTTTTAAGCTGTAATTTTAATTTTTCAGCAACTTCTTGAACTTTAAATTCTTCTTCAGGAGTGCCAGGAAGTAATAATTTTGATTTTAAGTAAGCTAACCATGTAGCCATTAACAAATACTCAGATGCTATTTCTAAATTTAGGTCTTTTTCTTTAGTGATATAATCATGAAATTGATCAGCTAATTTGGTTATTGATATTTCTTCTAGATCTACTTTTTGAGCTTTTGCAAGATCTAACAAGACATCTAAGGGACCATTATAGTTATTAATATCGACGTTAAATAAAATAGAATCAGACTCAGACATAAAGAAATATTAACTTAAAATTTTATAAAATTGTGATGTTTTTTTAATTATAAAGCTACTTATCAAGGGTGAATTTTCAGCCACTATCTTCATTTCAGCTAAGTTACTGTTACAATGAAGAACTATATTGCATCCAGCTTTAAAAGATTTAACAGTATTTTCTCTCATAGAATCTTTTAAACTTTTCATTGAAAGATCATCTGAAATTATAATATTTTTGAAACCTATTATATTTCTAATATGATTAATGACTTTTTTTGAATGAGTTGCGGTGTTAAACTTATCTATATTTTTATAGATAACGTGCCCTGTCATTGCAAAGAAACATTCTTTTTTTTTAAATACACTAAAATCATTTTTTTTAAGATATTTAAGTGATTTATTCACTATAGGTGTAAAATTATGACTATCTACTTTAGCTAAACCATGTCCAGGTATATGTTTTATTATAGTTCCAATCGAGTTTTCATGAAATAATTTTATACATAAGTCTCCCATTTTTGAGACCGTATTTACTTTTTTAGAAAATGATCTATCACCAATTATATTACTAGATCCTTTAATTCTAAGATCCAAAACTGGTACCGTATTGATGTTTGCCCCTATTAATTTTAATAGGTGAGATGTTTTATCAATAAATAATTTATAAATTATATCTAATTTCATTTTATCTTTTTCATAAAGATTACCAAAATATTCAGATGTTAAATTGTCAAAAGAAATAATATTACTTAATCTATTTACTCTTCCACCTTCTTGATCAATTAATATTGGATAATTTTTATCTTTAAAAATTTTTTTTATACTGTCTGTTAAATTCTTTGTTTGTTTAACAGATTTAATATTTCTTAAAAATAGTATTACACCCCAAGGCTTATATTTTATCAAAAATTTTTTTTCATTAATTGATAACTTGTATGATTTAATACCAACTATAAATGCTCTTCTGTTTTTAATCATTTTCTAAAAGTTTCCAAAAATTAAATTTTTTTTTCTTTTTTTTGTCAGTCTGCTTGACATACTCAATGATATTTTCTGTATCATTTTTTAATAATGGTAAATTTTTAGAATAATCTTTAATCTTTTGATCAATATTTTTGTAAGATCTATAAGAATTTTTTATATTTTCATTTGAAAAATAATATTTTCCAGTAAAAAAAAGAAATAATGTAATGATTACTATGAAAAATAGGTATTTAATCTCTTTTAGCATTACATTTTAGCTGGAGACGAGACGCCAACTATATCCATTCCTGATTTAATAACATTAGCTATTGCTTTTAGAAAAACTAATTTATCTTGAGGAATATTTTTTTGATCATTGATAAATCTTTTTTCAGGAAATTGTTTTCCAAGATTCCAATAAGAATGAAATTCTGCGGCTAGCTCATATAAATAAATTGGTATACGGTGAGGCTCAAGTTTCGTACTAGCAGAATCAATACATTTAGGCCATTCAGATATCTTCTTTAAAATCTTAATTTCATCATCTGAATATTCAAAATTATAATTATCTATATCAACATCTTTTGCTAAATCTTTATCTAAATGTCTAAACACAGATGAAATTCTAGCATAACAATATTGAACATAATAAAGCGGATTATCTTTTGATTTTTCTTTGACTGAATCAAAATCAAAATCTAGCTCAACATCACTACTTCTGTTTAACATAATAAATCTAGTTGCATCTTTTCCAACTTCCTCAATTAAATCATCAACTGTAATATAATCCCCTTTTCTTTTAGACATTTTAAATGGCTTCTTGTCTTTAATTAATTTTACAAGCTGACTAATTTTACAAATTAATTTATTTTTTGTTCCTGATAATGCATCAACAGAAGAAGAAATTCTTTTTATATAGCCAGCATGATCTGCACCAAGTATATTAATTAAATAATCAAATTTACGATCTACTTTATTTTTATGGTACGCAACATCACTTGCAAAATAAGTCCAAGTACCATCAGATTTTTGTAAGGCTCTATCCTTATCATCACCGAAATCTGTTGATCTGAACAACAATTGTTCCCTTTCTACCCAATCTTTTTTGTCTTCTCCAGCTGGTGCTTTAATTTTACCCTTATATACAAAATCCTTATCTTCCAAAAATTGGATTACATTTTCAACTTCTTTATTTGTAACAATACTTTTCTCACTAACAAAATTATCATGTTTGATACCAAGACTTTTTAGATTTTTTTTAATCAATAGTAAGGCTTGTTCAATTGATAGTTCTGTTAATTTTTCACTGACATCATCATAATTATCAAAATCCAAACCAATATTTGATGAAATAATATTATTTGCAAAATCTATTAAATAATCTCCAGGATAAAGATCAGAATTATCAATTGGAAATTTTTCATTAAATTTTACCTCACGTATTCTAGCAAAAACAGATTTAGTAAAGTTAATGATCTGATTTCCATAATCGTTGACATAATATTCTTTAGTAACTTTATGTTGGTTAAAGATTAATATATTTGAAATTACATCACCTAAAATTGCTCCACGACAATGACCAACATGCAAAGGACCAGTTGGGTTAGCTGAAACAAACTCAACTAAATAGTTATGTTTTTGTTCTTTGTCATTAACACCAAATGTTTTTGAATTAGTAATAACACTTTCTATAAAATTTGACCAAAAAGTTGGTTTAAATTTTATATTGATGAATCCTGGTTTGACAACCTCTATAGTTTGAATAAACGGGTCGCTATCTTTTAAGAATAAAGATATTTTTTCAGCAAGCTCTAATGGAGATCTTTTATTCAATTTTGAAAGAACCATCCCAACATTAGTTGAAATATCACAATCAAATTTAGAAGGAGGTATTTCCGCATTAATTCCATTGAACGTCTCCGGAACAATAATTTCACCCTTCTTACTTAACTCAATTATCGCTGATTTAATCTTATCTAAATATAGTTCAAAAATATTCATTTAAAATTATTATATAGGTTAATAGCATAACGATCTGTCATACCTGAAATAAAATCTGAAATAGCCCTAAATTTATCGTTAGTCAATTGATCTTTTGTTAGAAATTTTCTTGGATTTAATTTAATTGTATTGAATAACTTCTTAATAATAATTTTTCCTCTTTGATTCTTTCTTAATACTAGTTTGTTGTCGTACATTTTAGTTCGTAAAAATAATCTAATTTCTTTTTCTGAATTTTGAATTTTATCTGAAAAACAAACTATTAATTGATCAGACTTTGCTATGTCTTTAATTGATTTTATTTTAAGATTTTTTAAGTTCTTTTGAGTATTTGCTAACAGATCTCTAATCATTAGATCAATCGAGTCTCTAATAATTTGATATGTTGCAATCTTATAATTTTTTTTATTAATCTTTTTTTTATATTTAAAATAAATTAATTTAAAAAAATCTATCTCCATAAGCTCTTCTAGCTTAAACAAATTAGCGTTAATGCCATCTTGAATATCATGATTATTATAAGCTATATCATCTGATATTGCTGAAATTTGAGCTTCTAAAGAAGGATATGTTTTAAAATTGATCTTTTTTTTAAATTTTTTTAGTCCAATTAACTTATTTACTAAATCTGTATCTTCAACAGGTCCATTATGTTTTAAAAGTCCTTCTAAAGTTTCAATTGATAAATTAAGGCCTTTGAATTTAAAATATTTATTCTCCAAAAACATAATAATTCTCAAAGTTTGTAAATTATGATCAAAACCACCATAACTTTCCATACATTCGTTTAAAGCATCTTCACCAGCATGCCCAAACGGAGTGTGTCCTAAATCATGAGCTAAACTTAATGTTTCTGATAAGTCCTCATTTAAATTAAGATATTTAGCTATAGATCTAGCAATTTGAGCAACTTCAATTGAATGAGTAATTCTTGTTCTAAAATGATCTCCTTCAGTATTTACAAATACTTGGGTTTTATGTTTTAGCCTTCTAAATGATGCACTATGAATTATTCTATCTCTATCTCTTTGAAAAGGTGATCTGTATTTTGAAATAGGTTCTTTATTAAGCCTGCCCTTGCTTTTAAATACGCCTAATTGTGAGTGTTTTTTCATCCTTTAATTTAAATAATTAAGTACTATATTAGTAATATCAGTGTTGAGACATGATTAAAGAAATTAAATTTACCGATAATGCTCTAAAACAAATACAAAATTTGTTGTCTAAAAAAGACCAAGGTTCTTTTTTTAGAATCGCAATTAAAGGTGGCGGTTGTTCGGGTTTTCAATATGAATTTACATTTGAACAATCCAAAAATGAAGATGATCTAACATATAAAAATATTTTAATTGATAAAACCTCGGCTGATTTATTAAAAGATTCAGAAGTTGATTACGTTTCAGAACTAATTGGCGAGTCTTTTAAAATATCCAATCCACAGACTAAATCTTCATGTGGTTGTGGTGTTTCTTTTTCTCTTTAATGATTATATCTTCATGGAATGTAAATTCTGTAAGAGCTAGAATTGAGAATATCAAAAGCTATTTACTAAAATACAAGCCTGATGTTTTAATGATGCAAGAGATTAAAACTGAAGATGTTAATTTTCCTTATGATGATTTTTCAGTTATGGATTATGAGAGTCATGTTTTTGGTCAAAAAAGTTATAATGGTGTTGCAATTATTTCAAAAGCAAAATTAAAAAATATTAGAACAGATTTAATTAAAGATAAACTAAAACAATCTAGAATTATTTCTGCTGAAGTTGAATATAAAAAGAAGAATATTCAATTAATAAATATTTATACTCCAAACGGAAACCCTGTAGATACAGAAAAATATGATTATAAAAAAGATTGGATGGATCAATTAATTAAACAACTAAAATCATTATCTAAGAAAAATTCTAATATAATACTTGCAGGAGACTTCAATGTTATTCCAGCTGCTGAAGATGTGTACAATGTTAAAAGTTTTGAAGATGATGCCTTATACCGTCTTGAAATTAGAAAAAAATTTCGAGAGATGTTAAATCTAGGCTTTAGTGATGTTTACAGGCATTTTAATGAAGATAAAGAAGGATATACATTCTGGGACTATATGAGAGGTGCTTGGCAAAAAAATAATGGTATGCGGATAGATCACTTTTTAGTCTCAAATTCTTTAATAGATTTAGTGAAAGATATAAATATTAATAAAGATCCTCGTGGAAGGGAAAAACCTTCAGATCACACACCTATTGAAATTAAATTAGCTTAAAGACTTAATTTTATTAACCAGTTCCTCATTGATATGTCTTGGTCCTGTATCTAGTCTGTTTTTATGTCTTCTTTCACCAGGTAATCTTACTTCACCCATTGATTTCATTTTTTCAAAAAATTCTTCAGCATGTTTTTGCCAACTAGTTCCAGCAGTTTTATCAGGACATATAGCTAGAATAAATTCACCACCACTTGGAGGACCACCATCATTGTTATCTTTTGCAGCAGTTTGATAACTAAAATTATCACCAACTAAAGCACCAGCTAATAATTCAACCATCATCGCTATTGCAGAGCCTTTGTAGCCTCCAAAAGGTAATAAGACACCTCCATCAGCAATTTCACCAGGATCAGTTGTTTCTTTCCCGTCTTTTGTAAGTCCAGTTCCAAGTGGAACTTTGTGCCCTTCTCTCTTAGCAACTTGGACTTCACCCATTGCCATAGAAGCTGTTGCCATATCATAAACTACAGGAGTTTTACCTGGTCTAGGCCAAGCAAATGAAATTGGGTTTGTTCCAAATAAAGGTTTGATTGCACCTGCAGGAGCTACTGCTGGCTTATAAGAAGTACAAGCAAAAGCAACTAAACCCTCTTCAGCTAATTTTTCTGTTTCAGGCCACATAGCAGCCATATGATGAGAATTGTTTATTGCTAAAACTGCAACACCATTTTCTTTTGCAGCGTTAGATAATTCTGGCAAACCTTTACTTAATACTACTGGAGCTAAACAATTATTACCTTTAACTTTAATGACTGATGCTGAAACTTTATTAATTTCAGGTTTTCCTTTACCATTAATCTTTCCACTTTTAAGACCACTTACATATGCTGGCAATCTAAATAATCCATGAGACACAGATCCATCTCTTTCCGCATTTCTAATTAAATCAGATAATATAGATGCTGTATCATCATCACATCCATTTGCTAATAAAGTTTTTTTAGCTAAATCAAAAATCTCATCTAATTTTAAAGAAACAGTGCTCATTATTTTGATTTACATTTTTTGCATAAACCAAAAAATTCTAAATTATATTTGTTGTATTTCATTCCAGCCTCATCAGTAAAATTTGATAAATATTTTGAGAGTTTAGTGTTACTTATTTCGGAAACTTGTTCACAACTTTCACAAATTGAAAATGCAGTTGCTTTTGATATTTGACAACTAGAATTTTGACAAGCTATAAAAGCATTTCTACTCTCTATTTTATGAATTTTTCCTAATTCAACCAATTTATCTAATGCTCTATAAACTTGCAATGGTGCCTTAATTCCTTTTTTTTGAACATTAAAAAGAATTGAATATGCTTTTAATGGTTCTGAAGAATTATGAATTATATCAAAAATAATTTGTTGGTTTTTTGAAAGATTTTGCTGTTTTTGCATTTTTAATTTTTAATAATTTATTAATTTTTTAACTTAATCGATTGCTTAATATTTAACAAAGACAATATAAACAAAGCTAGAGCAGCTACAATTATTGATGGTCCAGAAGATGTGTTAAATTCTAACGAAGAAAATAATCCTAATACTACAGATAATAATCCACCAATAACTGAGTAAAATACCATTTTTTGAGGACTATCTGAAATGTTTCGAGCCATGGCTGCTGGAATAATTAACATTCCAGTAATCAATAACAATCCTACCATTTTAATTGATATTGCAATAACTGCTGCCATTAAAATAGTAAATATAGCTTTTGCTCTATCAGGATTTAATCCTTCAGCTTCTGCTAATTCATAATTTACAGTTGAGGCAAATAAAGGTTTCCAAATTAATTTAAGCACTATTAAAATGATCGCTCCACCAGTCCATATTGTAAAAATATCATTAGTATTTACTGCTAGTATATCACCAAACAATAATCCCATAATATCAAATCTAATAAATGTTAAAAAACCAATTACTACTAACCCAACAGCAAGTGAAGAGTGTGCTAGCAACCCTAGTAAGGCATCTCCTGGTAAGTTAGTTTTTTTTTGAAGTTGAATTAATATTAGCGCGATAACTGATGAAATTAAAAATACAGAAAGAGCAATATTTAAATCAAAACTATATGCCATTGTAACACCAAGTAGTGCTGAGTGGGCAAGTGTATCACCAAAATAAGATAATCTTCTCCAAACTACAAAACAACCAAGTGGTCCTGTAACCAATGCAATTCCAATTCCAGCTACTAGTGCTCTTATAAAAAAATCATCAAACATTTAATTTTTCTTTATATCTCCTTCATGAGAATGTTCATGATCATGTTTGTGTTCATAAACTGAAAGAATTTGAGAAGCCTGTTCTCCAAATAATGTTTTATATTCATTGTTTTTTGCAACATCAATTGGTGAACCAGAACAGCAAACGTGTCCATTTAAACAAACAACATGATCTGTAGCAGTCATAACTGTATGAAGATCATGAGATATTAATAAAATTCCGCAATTTAAAGTATCTGAAATCTTTTTGATTAATTCGTATAAGGCAATTTCTCCTGTATAATCAACACCCTGAACAGGTTCATCTAATACTAATAGTTCTGGTTTTTTAGAAATAGCTCTAGCAAGTAAAACTCTTTGAAATTCTCCACCAGACAAATTTCCTAAATTTTTATTCTTAAGATGCATTACACCAGTTAATGATAACGCTTCATTGATTTCATTGTCTTTAATACTTTCAGTTAAAACCATAAAATCATTAACTCTTAAAGGTAGTGTCCAATCTATTGAAATTTTTTGAGGCACATATCCAACTTTATTTGTGTATTTTTCAACACTTCCCTCAATATTTTTATAAATACCTAAAGCAATTTTAGCAGTAGTACTTTTTCCAGATCCATTTGGGCCAATAAGAGTTACAATTTTTCCTTTTTCAACATTTAAAGATACACCTTCAACGAGCCATTTTCCGTTTTGACGAAAACCTGCATTATTTAATTTAACTAATGTATTTTGTGAGTTCATTTTATCGCTTGACTTATAAATGTTATATTATTACATACTGTTATATTATAACAACCAATTAAATTACTTATTATGAAAAATATCAAAAAAATTCCACTAATATTATCAATCTTATCAGTTTTGACTTTCTTTACACCAGTAAATGCAGAAGTAAAAGTAGTTACATCAATTAAACCATTACATTCATTGGCTAGTTATTTAATGGATGGTGTAGCAAAACCTGATCTAATAGTAGATGGATACGCATCTCCTCATGGATTTGCAATGAAACCATCTCATGCAAAAATGTTACAAAATGCTGACCTTATATTTTGGGTAGGTGAAGATTTAGAAAGTTTTTTAGAAAAACCATTAAGTTCAATTGCTAAGAAAGCTGAGAAGATCGAATTAATGGAAACAAAAGGATTACAAGTTTTAAAATTCAGAGAAAGAAATATTTTTGATGAACATGATGATCATGACGATCATGATGACCACGACCACGATGGACATGCTAAAAAAAAGAAAGATGATCATGACGACCACGATCATGATGGACATGCTAAAAAGAAAGATGGACACGATGATCACGACGATCATGACGGACATGACGATCATGAAGGACATGCACATGGTGAATTCGATCCACACATTTGGTTAGATCCAATTAATGCAAAAGTAATATTAAATGAAATGGTTGAGCATTTAATTGAAAATGATCCAAAAAATGAAGCTAAATATAAAAGTAATTTAGATAAAGCTTTAAAAGATATCGATAAACTGACAATTGATGTAATGACTGAATTAAGTAGCAGTGTTTCTTCAATCGTATTTCATGATGCTTATCAATATTTTGAGAAAAGATTTAACGTAAACATTTTGGGTGCTTTTACAGTTAATACTGATGTAATGCCTGGTGCAGAACAATTAGCTGAAATTAGAGAAATAATTGAGCACGATAAAGTTGCTTGTGTATTCTCTGAGCCTCAGTTTAATCCTGATATTATCAAGGCAGTTGCTAAGGATATGAATATAAAAACTGGTGTTGTAGACCCTCTAGGAGCTACTTTAAATCCAGGTAAAGATTTATATTTCGATCTTATAAAAAATATGTCTGCGTCATTTAAAGGTTGTTAATTTTAGATCATATTTCGATATAATATGAAATATGAAAATTAACAAAGGTGATAAGTTGGATGAAATTACTCTTCCTGATAAGGAGGGTAATACGTTTAATTTATCACAAACATTAGGTAAGAAAGTACTATTAACTTTTTATAGAATTGCTGGTTGTAGTTTCTGCAATTTAAGACTTAATGAAATTAATAATAGATTTGGTGAACTAGGAAAAAATTTCACACACGTTGGTATTTTTCACTCTCCTGTTGATAATTTAAAATTTTATATGGATAAGCATAACGATCTTCCTTTTACAGTACTGGCAGATGAACAATTTAAATATTTTCAAAAATATGAAATAGAAAGATCTATGGCAAAAACATTGTATGCAATGTTATTTAAACCTCATAAAATCATACCTGCAATGATAAAGGGTTATATTCCAACTAGAATTAAAGGTCATTTAGACATAGCTGTGACTGATATCTTAATAAATGAGCAAGGTAATGTCGAAGAAGTTTATTATGCAAAGAAAGATATAGCAGATCATTTTAAGTTTGAAAAAATTAAAGAATTTGCTTTAAGTTGATTTGAGAATTAACTTATTCTACTATTAAGGTATCTTTAGAACCACCACCTTGTGAACTGTTTACAACGGTACTGCCTTTTTTAAGGGCTACCCTTGTAAGTCCACCTGTTGTTACATAATTAGTTTTTCCACTTAGGACGAATGGTCTAAGATCTAAATGTCTTGGTTCAATATCTTTGTCTGTGATAGTTGGTGCTGTAGATAAAATTTCTAACGGTTGAGCAATATATTCACGTGGGTTTTTTTTAATTTTTTGAATTGTTTCTTCTTTTTCATTTGAGCTTGCTTTTGGACCAATTAATATACCGTAACCACCAGATGCATTTGCAGGTTTAACTACTAATTTTGAAATATTATCTATCACATATTTTTTTTGAATATCTTCATGGCAAAGGTAAGTTTCAACTTGATTTAAAATTGGTTGCTCACCTAAATAGTATACGATCATCTTATTAACATAAGAATAAACAGCTTTGTCATCTGCAACACCTGTGCCAACAGCATTTATTATACCAACATTTTTTTTAAGCCAAGATTTAAATAAACCTGGGACACCTATTACAGAGTCTTTATTAAAAGCTTTAGGATCTAAAAAATTATCATCTAATCTCCTATATATACAATCTACTTTTAATGGCCCCTTAACAGTTTTCATGTAAACGTAATCATTTTCAACAAATAGATCTTTGCCCTCAACTAAGGCAACACCCATTTGTTCTGCTAAAAATGAATGTTCAAAGTACGCAGAGTTATAAATACCTGGTGTAAGAACTACCATGTGAGGATTTTGAGCTTTTTTAGGGATGCACTCAAGCATGCAATTGTAAAGTTTATTTGTATATTGATGAATGGAAGAAACTTTATACCTTGTAAATAACTCAGGAAAAACATCTCTCATAACCATTCTGTTTTCAAGCATGTAAGAAACTCCAGAAGGTACTCTTAAATTATCTTCTAAGACTAAATATTCACCATTTTTATTTCGAATTAAATCAATACCTGAAATATTTGACCAAGCTTTATATTTAGGTGAAAAGCCCTCACATTCCTTAACATAATATGGAGAATTAAAAATTAACTCTTTAGGTACAATTTTATCTTTAAAAATTTTCTTTTGATTATAAACGTCATCTATGAATAAGTTTAATGCTTTAACTCTTTGTTTTAATCCTTTAGAGACTTTATTCCATTGCGTCTTAGGAATTATTCTTGGAATTATATCTAAAGGCCATTTTTTTTCTTCAGCTCTATTATTAGCAGCATATACTCTAAAATTAATACCTCTAGCACTTATGGTGCTTTGACAATTTTTTTCAATCTTTTGTAGTTTATTTTTTCCGTATCTTTCTAGTATACTCGAAATTACTGAAGCATGTTTTCTAAGTTTTTTATCTTTAGTAAAATAACCATCGTATGCTTCTTTAGCATCATAATTTTTCCATAATTTATTCACAGTTAATTTTTTATTAATTGAAATGATTAATCAAATGCATATTTGGGATATCTACTATGCTTTAATTTAGTTATTAGTTAAAACTTAAATATAATAAATAAGAGTATGACGTATTGTGTGGGGATCAAGGCCAGTAATGGCATAGTTTTTGCATCTGACTCTAGAACAAATGCTGGTTTAGATAACGTTAATATCTACTCAAAAATGTTTATTCATGATGTTGGTGATAGAACAATTATCATTGTTACGTCAGGAAATTTAGGAACCTCTCAAGCTGTTTATAATTCAATAAGAAAAGATTTAGATAGCACCTCTGGAATTATGAATTTAAATACCTGTTCTGATTTTGAGCAAATAGCTTCATATATTGGATCATTAAACATAGAACATTCTTCGCCAAAGGGTATTAACACAGATACGGTTTTACTTGGATCTACATTTATTGTTGGGGGTCAAATTAGAGGTCAACCACTTGAGCTATACCTAGTTTATTCTCAAGGTAATTATATAAGACCCGCAGACAGTAAGCCCTACTTAGTTATAGGTGAAGTTAAATATGGAAAACCAATTTTAGATAGAGTTATAAAACCAGATGTCTCTATTGGAGATGCATCACGATGTGCACTTATATCAATGGACTCAACTCTAAAGAGTGACCTAACTGTCGGTCCACCAATAGATTTAGCTGTTTATAAAAAAGATGAAAATCAAATTGCGTCCCACAAATGCCTAAATATTACAGATGATGAATATTCAAAGGTTTGTAATAAGTGGTCTGATGGTATCTTTAAGATTTTTGACTCCTTTCCAAGATTTGATTGGGAAAGTTAAATTAAGAATTTAGTTTCCTCTATATTTGTAATAAATTCGTAACAAAAATTACATATAGAGGAGACTATGTTTATTAAAAAATATCTAAAATGGATTAGTACAGCTCTTGTTTTAACAGGAATATTGTTAACTAATTTAAATATCTACCCTATTAATATCTACTTCCATGGACTTGGCGTTGTTGGATGGACGATAGCTGGTTTTATATCAAAAGATAAAGCTATTTTAACTAATTTTGGATTACAAATACCATTGTTTGTAATTGGAATTTATAAAATTATTTTCTAATGAAAAATATCTTATTCGTTTGTACGGGTAACTCAGCTAGAAGCATAATAGCTGAAAGCATTATTAATAACGAGTTTAAAGATAAATTTAAAGCTTATAGCGCTGGAAGTAATCCCTCAGGTAAAATTAATGAAGACATCAAGGAATTTATAGAAAAAAATAAAAACTATGATCTTTCTGGATATAACTCAAAAAATTTTGAAGATTTCTTAAACAATGAAATTAAAATGGATCACGTTGTGACTGTCTGCAATAATGCAAATAACGAAGTATGTCCTATATGGCCTGAAAAAAGTCAAATTATACACTGGGACATTGAAGATCCAGTTTCAAAACTTAAAGATGCTAATAATGAAGAAAAACAAATTATTATTAGAAACACTTTTAATAATATTAGTACAAAAATTAACAATTGGTTAAATGAAAAATAAAAATAGATATTTTCTATCTGAGTTTATAGGAAGTTGTTTTCTTGTAATGATTATAGTTGGATCAGGATTAATGGCAGAAAACTTAACAAACGATACGGCTGTGATGCTGATTGCAAATACATTGGCTACTGGAGCAGGTTTGTTTGTATTAATAACAGTATTTGCTGACGTATCTGGAGCCCATTTTAATCCATTTGTAAGTATTGCAATGGCAATAGCTGGAAAACTAAAAAAAAGACTTCTACCCTTCTATATTTCTGCTCAAATTTTAGGATGTTTGCTAGGTGTAGCCTTAGCTAATTTCTTTTTTGAACATCAGATTTTTGAACTATCTACAAAATCTAGAGATGGAATTTATATTTTTACCTCTGAAATAGTTGCTACATTTGGTCTAATTCTTATTATTTTTGGATCAATGAAATCAGGTAAATTAGCAGTTGCTGCATCAGTTGGTTTATATATTACTGCTGGTTATTGGTTTACTTCTTCAACATCTTTTGCAAATCCAGCTGTAGCAATAGCAAGAACCTTCACAGAGTCATTTACTGGTATAAGCTATTTTAATACTCCTTTTTATATAGTTGCAGAATTAATTGGTATGTTGATTGCTGTTTTTATTGCGAAAAAATTATTCTTAGAAAAAAATTGATAAATTTAAAACTGACAAATAATATTAAATTAATTAATAAAAAATTTAATAAAAACGAATTTTATCATTATTTAGAGACTTCAAATCTTTCAATTGTAATACCTAAAATTAAAAACAAGTATATTTTGGTTTCACAAAAAAGAGT
Organism: Pelagibacteraceae bacterium AG-390-L03; assembly: GCA_003279685.1. GTDB lineage: Bacteria > Pseudomonadota > Alphaproteobacteria > Pelagibacterales > Pelagibacteraceae > Pelagibacter. Next base: position 49,137 of record QCHA01000003.1, read on the forward strand.
TCCCATAAATCAAATTAATTTTGAGTTTCCATCTGGTATCATTGAAAAAAATGAAACAGCCTTATTATCAGCTAAAAAAGAATTAATTGAAGAGACGGGATATAAATCAATAGATAAATTAAAAAAAATTACTTCGTTTTATTCTGAACCAGGCCGACTCACTACTAAAATTACTGGTTTTTTTTGTAATAATCTTATTAAAATTTCAAAGCCAGAAAAAGGAATAAAAATACATATAGTTTCTGATCATCAAATAATTAAATTAATTAAAAATCGTAAATTTAACAACGCCTCTCATATCGGTATGTTTTTGTTTTATAAAAAAAAATATGCTCGATAATTTATCGAGCGTATTTCAGGGGTTTAGAAGAATTTCAGAGAAAAATATGACATTCTAACTAATGATATATTTCAATAAAATTAAAAATTTATTAAAAAAGAAAAATCACTAACTTATAAGTTGTAATAAATTAAATTATATTTTAATTATTTGAGTAAATTACTCTTGGCTCTAAAAATAATTCTCGCGCAAGAGCTTTAAATCTTTTTGTAACTTGTTTAGAAATTATTTCTTGATGTTGTGCTGGAATTTTTAAAAATACAGAGTTACCTCTTTTATACAATTTAAATTCCTCTAAGAAGATAGTTGAAATAGATGTAAGCGAGTGAGCAAATCTTAAGGATGCACCAACTTGTTTACTAGAAAAAATTTCATTATTATTTAAATAAGTCAAATATTCTATTTTAGGATTGTATTTAATGCTGCAGTATCTCCAATAACATGAAAGAGCTATTTGAATTCTTTCTTTATGTGAAAGTCTCAATAACGGAGTATTTAATGTTTCTTGAAAAACTAATTCTGCCTTTTGAAAAGCACCAAGTCCCCAATCCATATGACTTAAAACACAAGCTAAATTAAGCAATTTTTTATCAAAATGTTCATTTCCATCAAATACAGGTTTGATAAATTCATGATACTTTTTGTAAGTTAATCCCAAATCACCTCTTTTCTTAGAAATATATTCTAATGATTTTTCAAAAACTTGAGAGTTATCAATATTTTTAAAGTAATCTTTTGCCAGAGATCCCTCTCTAATACCGCTTATAGAGCATATTATGTTTTTTGGATTTGTTGTTCTCATGATCTCATCTAAAATTATAGAGCTATATGGTAGATATGGTGTTCTAGATTTAGATATATATTCAACTGTTTTTAGTTTTGCTTTATTGAACGATGCTATTTTTTCTACAAATGTCGATATAGTTTCATAATTTACTGAATACTGATGGATTATGTGGACAGGGTGTTTATTTTGAAAAAGATGAAGTTTAAATAAAGCTCTCCATGTTCCACCAACTAAATATAGGTTTTCAAATTTTTTTTTAGATAACCATTTCTCATCTCTCAAAAGTTTTTTTATATATTTGGAAAGGTTTCTTTTTTTTATAATTGGATTATTAATTAATCTTAAAACACCTAAAGGTAAAGATGTTTTATTAGTGATCAAACCATTTTCAACTCGAGCTAATTCTAAACTACCTCCACCAAGATCAGCAACTAACCCATCTACATTATCAAATCCAATTTTAACACCTTCTGCTGAACAAATTGCTTCTTCCTCACCACTTAAGATTTCTATTTTTTTCTTAAAGAGATTTTCTACGTATTCAACAAATGGTTTAGCATCAGTTGCTTCTCTTAAAACTGCAGTTGCTATTATCTTTAAATTAACAATTTTAGAAACATTTAAAATCTCTGAAAATCTCTTCAATACTTTTTGAGCATAATCAACACCAGACTTATGAAGTTTTCTTGATTTATCTAAATTTTTACCAAGTTCACAAACAGCTTTTTCATTAAAAAAAGGCACACGAGAAGAGCTAAAATCTTCATAAATTAGCATCCTAATAGAATTAGAGCCTATATCAATAACTGCTAATTTTGCAGGTTTTAATTTTAAATTTTGTTTATTTTTAAAAACTTTAATTTCCACTTTTAATTAATCTTAAGTTTAATTTTTTCGGTTTCATTTTTAATTTAGCTTTACCTCTTCCAGATAAACTAGGATTATTCATAAAATAATCATGGGCTGAAAAAGAATCATTTTCACTATATTTAATTTTTTTATAATTTCCACTAGCATCAAGTCCCCAACTTTGTTTTTTATCTAAATAATTAGCTAACATAATTTGATCAAGAACTTGTTCGTGGACTGTTTGGTTTTCAATTGGAACTAGAAGTTCTACTCTTCGATTTAAATTTCTTGGCATTAAGTCTGCTGATGAAATAAAAACTTTTGCATCTCTACTAGGCATTGTTTTTCCATTTGAAAAACAATAAATTCTTGAGTGTTCCAAAAATCTTCCTATCATGCTTTTTACTATTATATTTTCAGATTTTTCTTTAACTCCAGGTCTTAAACAACAAACACCTCTTACAAATAAAAATATCTTTACTCCAGCATTTGAAGCTTCGTAAAATTTATCAATTATCGCTGGGTCTACTAAGGAATTCATTTTGGCCCATATTTCACCGTTTTTACCTTTTTTGACATTTGCTATCTCGTTAGCAATACATTTGTTCAAAGTTTCCCTAAGATTTATTGGTGATATAGATATTTTACTTAGATTTCGCGGTTTTGAATAACCAGTTACATAATTAAAAAATTTTTCTACATCAGTTGCTATTTTTTTATCAGAACTAAATAGAGATAAGTCAGTATAAATTTTTGCATTAACTGGGTGATAATTTCCGGTTCCTAGGTGTATATAAGTTTGAATTTTTCCCTGTTCTTTTCTTAATATTAAAGATGATTTTGCATGTGTCTTATATTTTGCAAAACCATAAACTATTTGAATTCCTGCCTTTTCTAAACTTCTAGAAAGTTGAATATTTGCTTCTTCATCAAATCTTGCTTTGATCTCTATTAAAGCGGTCACTGTCTTTCCATTTTCAGCTGCTGTTATTAAGGCTTTAACAATTGGAGAGTCTAACGTTGTTCTGTATAGAGTTTGTTTAATTGCTATAACTTTTTTATCATATGCAGCTTGATTTAAAAACTCAACGACAGCATCAAATGTTTCAAAGGGGTGATGAACTATTAAATCTTTTTTTTTTATAGTATCAAAAAAATTATTATTAAATTCCTTTAATCTCTCAACCTCTCTAGGATTAAAATTTTTAAATCTTAATTTAGAATTTTTAATTTTACAAACTTGGTCGATATCTTGAATACCAACAATGCCTTCAATTTCATAGATGTATTCAGATTTTACTTTTAACTTATTGGTTATAAACTTAATTAAGTCATTATTACTATTTTTTAAAATTTCTAAACGTACTATGTCACCTGTTCTTCTTCTTTTTAATGCTAATTCAAAAGATCTAACTAAATCTTCTGCTTCCTCTTGTATTTCTACATCACTATCTCTTATAACTCTAAATAACATTTTTTTATCTAAATCATGATCAGGGAAAATTTCAGATGCAAAAAAACTTATAACATCATCGATAATTAAAAATTTTTTAAAACTTTTACTTCCATCTATTTCAATAAATCTTGATAAAGCTTTTGGAATTACTATTATTGCATTTAAAACTCTTTTTTTATTTTTCTTATTTAATTTCATAACTAATGCTCTTCCTTGATTTGCAATGAATGGAAAGGGATGAGCCGGGTCTATTGCTGATGGTGTTAGTAAGGGGTAAATTTCTTCATTAAAAATTTTAAATAATTTTTTCTGATCCGATTTACCTAAATTTTCAGGTTTAACTATACTTATATTTGCTTTTTTTAATTGAAGAATTAAATCTCTATATATTTTATTTTGTTTATTAAGAAGATTATTTGTTTCCAAAATAACTTCACTCATTTGTTCATCAGGTGTAAGACCATCAGAGCTAAGAGAGTCTACATCCTGCTTGATTTGACTATATAGACCCGCGACACGTACCATAAAAAATTCATCTAAATTTGATCCAGCTATAGATAAAAATCTAATTCTTTCATAAAGAGGGTTTTCTATATTTTGTGCCTCTAGAAGAACTCTGTCGTTGAATTTGAGCCAAGACAATTCTCTATTTATGTATTTAGATTTAAGTATTTCTTTATCTTGTTTTTTTAATGCAGTCATATATTTAAACTTTATGCTCAAATTATACGTTATGCGTCATGCAAAATCTAGCTGGGACTATCCAAATCTTGACGATCATGAAAGACCTTTAAGTAAGCGTGGTAAGAAAAATGCAAAAAAGATTTGTGAATTTTTTGTTAAAAAAAAATATAAGTTTGATTACATATTACTTTCATCATCAAAAAGAACAAAGAAAACGTTAAAAATTTTATTAAAAAAAATAAAAAAACCAAAAAAAATTATTTCTTCAAAAAAATTATATCTATCAAGTGAAGATAAAATTATAGATATAATAAAAAAAACACCTAAAAAATTTAAATCTGTGCTTTTAATTAATCACGAGCCTGCTGTTAGAAATCTAGTACGATCACTGACAAAAAATCATAACAACAATCATTTTAAGTTATTAAACTATAAATTTCCAACATCAGCTTTTGCAAAAATTTATTTTGATTTTAATGAATGGAATAAATTAGATGAAAATGGTTTAATTAAGGAATTTATGAGACCTAAAGACCTTCAAGATTCTAAAGAATAACCTGCTGATCTCACAGTTCTTATTAATGGTTTAGATTTATCTATATTAATAGCCTGTCTTAATCTTCTAATATGTACATCGACTGTTCTAGACTCTACATAAATATTTTCACCCCAAACATTGTTTAATAGTTGTTCTCGTGAATATACTCTTTTTGGATTTTTGATAAAAAAATCTAATAATTTAAATTCTGTAGGACCCAAATTTATTTCAACATTATTTCTATAAACTCTTTTTGTTATTCTATCTATTTTTAGATCTGTAAACTCAACAACATCAGCAGATGATTGTGGTTTTGATCTTCTAAGTAGTGATTTAATTCTTGCATTAAGTTCTTTTTGACTAAATGGCTTTGTTACATAATCATCTGCACCTGTATCAAAAGCTCTTAATTTGTCCTCTTCCTCGCCTTTTGCTGTCAACATTATTACCGGTATGTCATTATACTTTTTGTCTTTTTTTAAATTTTTACATATTTCAACACCCGACAAATCTGGTAACATCCAATCCATTAATATTAAGTCAGGATGCTTATCCTTAATTTGTTTAAGTGCATCTTCACCATTTTCAGAATAGCTTACTTTGTGACCTTCTTTTTCAAGATTATATTTTAGAAGCGTTACTATTGAAGTTTCATCTTCAGCAACAAATACGTGAGCAGACATTTATTTCTTTTCTCCTGTTACTATTGGCTCTGTTCCTTTTGGACGATCTCCTTCTAAATACTCCCCAGTAACTAAATAATATACCTGTTCTGCAACGTTTGTTGTGTGATCACCGATACGTTCAATATTTTTAGTAACAAATAATAAATGAGTACCATCATCTAGATTTTTTTCATCTTCCTTCAAATATTTTATTACTTCTTGCATGCATAAATTAGTTAAATCATCTATATGCTCATCACCTTCCCAGACATTTACAGCCATAGCAGATGACCTATCTAAATATGCATCCAAAATAGATTTGAGTTGTTTTTGAACATTAGAAGAAACTCTTATCAAAGCTTCAGTCAAATTTTTTGGTAAATTTTCATTTAATAATAATGTTCTTTTTGAAATATTCTTTGCCAAATCTCCTATTCTTTCTAAATCAGATGAAATTTTTAATGCAGTGACTGTTTCTCTAAGATCAATCGCCATTGGTTGTCTTAAAGCAATTAAATTTACAACTTGTTGCTCTATTAAAGTTTCAAACTTATCTATTTTTTCATCATCTTTAATAACGGCTTCGGCATTATCGCTATTTCTTGTTGTGATCGCTTGGATAGCTTTTCCTAAAGCTTCTTCACAAAAACCGCCCATTTTAATTATATTGTTATTTAAATTTTTAAGTTCTTCCTCGTATGACTTAACTGTATGTGGTGCTTCAACCATTATCCAAACCTCCCTGTAATATAATCCTGGGTCCTTTTATTTTCAGGATTCTTAAATATTTTATCAGTAGAACCATGTTCTATCAATTCTCCCAAATGAAAAAATCCTGTATTTTGAGATACTCTTGCGGCTTGAGCCATTGAATGAGTAACTATTATAATAGTATGATCTTTTTTTAACTCATCAATTAGCTCTTCTATTTGAGCTGTAGCAATAGGATCTAAAGCAGAACAAGGTTCGTCCATAAGAATAACTTCAGGTTTAACTGAAATAGCTCTTGCAATACACAATCTCTGCTGTTGACCACCTGACAGTCCGGTTCCTGGCTCATGAAGTCTATCTTTAATTTCTTCCCACAATGCTGCCTTTTTTAAGCTAGTTTCAACTATTTCATCCATCTCAGATTTTGATTGAGCCATACCATGAATTGTTGGACCATAAGAAACATTTTCGTAAATGGTTTTAGGAAAAGGATTTGGTTTTTGAAAAACCATTCCAATTTTTTCTCTTAATCTAACTACGTCGCAACTCTTATCATTAATGTCAAAATTATTGATTATAATTTGACCTTGTACTTTACAAATATCAATTACGTCATTCATTCTATTTAGGCATCTTAAAAAAGTGGACTTACCACACCCTGAAGGCCCAATGAGTGCTGTTACTTGGTTTTCTTCAATATCTAAATTTATATTGAATAAAGCTTGTTTTTTTCCATAAAAAACATCTACATTTTTTGAATTTATCTTAATCATTTTAACTCCATTTCTTTTCAAATTTATGTCGAATTATTTGTGCAAATAAATTCATTAATATTAAAAAACCTAATAAAACCATAATACAAGCTGAAACTTTTTCAACAAATCCTCTTTCTGCGCTCTCTGCCCATATATAAATTTGAACTGGTAAACTTGCAGCCGGATCTAAAGGAGATCCAGGGATTGTATTAACAAAAGCTACCATACCAATCAATATTAAGGGTGCAGTTTCACCTAAAGCTTGAGCCAATCCTATGATTGTACCAGATAAAGTTCCTGGCATAGATAATGGAACAGTATGATGCATTGTGGTTTGCATTCGACTAGCACCCATTGCAAGTGCTGCTTCTCTTATACTTGGAGGAACAGCTTTCAAAGATGCTCTACAAGCAATAATTATTGTTGGTAAAGTCATTAATGACAAAGTTATTCCACCAACTAGAGGTGTTGATCTAGGTAACTGAAATACAGCTAGCAAAATACCTAGTCCCAAAAGACCAAAAACAATTGATGGTACAGCTGCCAAGTTATTTATATTTACCTCAATAAAATCGGTAAATCTATTTTTTGGTGCGAATTCCTCTAAATAAATAGCTGCTAGCACTGCAACAGGAAATGCAATAACTAAACAAACTAGAATAGAAAAAATCGATCCCATAAATGAGCTTGCTATACCAGCTAATTCAGCTTCTCTTGAGTCAGGGTATGTAAAAAAACTTAAATTGAATTTACTTTCAACTCTTCCCTGTTCTACAAGTTGATCGAAAATCTTTAACTGATAATCTGTAACTCTTCTTTGATCTTCAGGTAAATCCCTTGGATAATTACCTTTGAATACTTGGTCTAAATCATCTGAGGCAGTTAAATAAACATCTTTAGTTTTTCCAATTAATGAAGGGTCGTTTAAAAGCTCCCTTTTAATCTCTCTTTCAAAAAAATAAGAGACCATTTTCTTCAGATCATTTTGTTGTTTTTCTGAGGCACTTTTATCTAAATCAAACATTGTTTGTAAAGCTAGATCAAAATAATCTGCATCTTCTAAGTCCTCTTTAGAAGGATTTTCGTCAAGGTACATGGTTTCAGCATCAAAGGTGACTGGTACAATCAACCAAGTTTTCTGAAACGCTGTATAGCCAGTAGAAAAGATTTTAAAAATAAAAATTGTTAAAAACAAAAGAGCTAAAAAAATTGCACTTTTCCCGTAAAATTGAAATCTTTTTTCGGTCCTATATCTAGAATTTAAGAGTTTTTCCTTATTTTTATTCATATTTTTCCCTATATTTTTTAACAACTCTTAGTGCAAAAATATTTAAACTAAGTGTTACCAAAAACAATGTCATACCTAGTGCAAATGCTGCCTGGGTTTTAGGATCTCCAAAGGCCTGATCTCCAATTAATATTACGACAATTTGTGCAGTAATTGTTGAGGTAGACTCTAGTGGATTTAAAGTTAAGTTAGCAGCTAATCCAGATGCCATCACTACAATCATTGTTTCACCTATTGCTCTTGAAACACCTAATAATATTGATCCAACAATTCCAGGTAAGGCTGCAGGAAAAATAACTTTTTTAATTGTCTCTGATTTAGTTGCACCCATTGCATAACTTCCATCTCTAAGACTTTGAGGAACACTTGTAATAACATCGTCACTAAGACTAGATATAAATGGAATAATCATAATTCCCATCACTCCACCAGCAGCAAGAGCACTCTCAGCAGATACTTCTAGTCCCATTGCAGTTCCTATATCTTTTAAAAATGGTCCAACAGTTAAAGCTGCAAAAAAACCATAAACCACTGTTGGTATACCTGCTAAGATCTCTATTAAAGGTTTAGCGTACTGTCTCACTTTATATGATGCATACTCAGCTAAATATATTCCGCTCATTAGTCCAATTGGAATAGCCACACACATTGCAATGAAAGCTATAAAAAAAGTACCTGCAAAAATTGGAACTGCGCCAAAAGTATCTGAATACATACTGGGATCCAAAGCCTCAGAGGAGTCTCTTACAAAAGCTTTTGCAGGATACCAATGTGTTCCAAAAACAAAATCAAACAAAGGGATTACTTTAAAAAAATCTACTGTTTGAAATATCAATGAAAAGACAATTCCAACAGTAGTTAAAATTGCAGCTAAAGAAGCAGTAAATAAAACTGCTTTAAAAAACTTTTCTACTGGTTCTCTCGTTCGATTATTCGATGAGATTCTTTTGTATGCATAAGCTACAGAAGCAATAATAATACATAAAACTATAACAACTTTTGAGCTTTGAGCTATTGAACGAAGATTTAAATATTTTTCTGAAGATGTTTGGATAAAAGATGTAACCTCTCCTGTAAATTGACCACGTGAAAGTGCTTTTGTCTTTTCATAAATTAAATTTAATTCGTCATCGAGATAACCTTGATTTGCATAGTCACTTAAAATTAATAGTTTTACGATCGTTGGTTCAAAAATTGCCCATAAAGAATAAATAATAAATGCTGGAATAGCACACCATATAGCAAGATAGTATCCATAGAATTGTGGGAGCGCTGTTAATCTTTTATTAGTTGATTGAATTGTGTATGCTTTTTTTCTTCCAAAATAATAACTTGTAAAGCCTAGTAAAACTATAAATATAAACAATATTAAATTCAAAGAATCTCCTTTACGTTGACTTTACACTTTTCCAAAAAAAAGGGGTCTAGAAAGACCCCTTAATTTATATTTGTTAACCAAACTTATTAATCAGCCATTGCAACTAGTTTTTTCGCATTAGTTCTAGTTGTTTTATACAACGTCTTATCTAATGGAACTAATCCAATATCAGCTAAATAGCCATTCTTACCTATAGCTTTAGTTGTAGTGAACTCTTTTACAAATTCATGTAAACCAGGGATCACGCCAACATGAGCTTTTTTCACATAGAAAAATAAAGGTCTTGCAACTGCATAGCTGTAATCTTGAATAGATTTTAAAGATGGTTGACCGCCATCAATGCTAGCAGCTTGTAATTTATCTTTAGCAGCTAAGAAATAACTAAAACCAAAGAAACCAAACATTTCTTTATCTTGTACTAATTTTTGAATGATTAAACTGTCGTTTTCACCAACTTCAATAGCAGCACCATCTTCTCTGTAAAGTTTTTGTGGTTTTTTATATTTTTTGTTTCCAGCTTCAAAACCTGCTTTGTAAAGAGCTTTAGCTTCTTTAGTCATACCTTTTTTCATCACCAAAGAATTCCAAGCATCTCTAGTTCCTGATGTTCCTGGAGGAATCATTACTGAAATTTTTTGTTTTGGTAAACTAGGATCAATTTGGTCCCAAGTTTTATAAATATTTGGAACTAATTTACCATCAACAACTGTATGAGCAGCTAGTGCTAAATACAATTGTTCTTTAGTAAAGTTTACTGGTTTTGCATCTAAGCTGTATGCTAAAGTAATACCGTCATTACCAATTACGATTTCAACGATTTCATTAACACCATTTTTTTTACATAGAGCTTTTTCTTTATCTTTCATAGCTCTTGATGCATTTGTTATATCTGGATGGTTCTCACCAACACCAGCACAGAATAGTTTAGCTCCTCCACCAGTACCAGTAGACTCGATCACAGGAGTTTTAAATCCTGAACCACCGAATCTTTCAGCAACAACAGTCGCGTAAGGGAATACTGTAGATGAACCAACTATTTTAATTTGATCTCTTGCTTGAGCAACTGTTGCAATTGTTAAAGCAACAAGCGAAGCAATTATTATAGTTAGTTTTTTCATTATCTTTAATCCTTTCATTGTTAATTAAAAGATTTTAGACTCGTATAAATTTATTGAATCTTTAATATTACAGAATTGTTACAGTTTTGTTAAAAAGGTAACTTTTTAGTTGTATTTCATCGAGATAATAATCTCATTATTTTCGGTTTCCAAGCCACCTTTGCATGAAATTGGATTAACATTATCCTTAAAAGCAAGTTCTGTTGTAGGTCTTAAAACAACTTCCAGTTTTACCAAATTAACCAATTCCTCAAGTACACTTTGATCATAACGCCATTTTGGCCAACTAGATGGTGTAGAAAAAATAGTTGTTAAATAGCTTGTTGCCATAGTAAATCTATAATTACTCATATTTTCATTTCTTAGTAAATGATCTCTTACAGAATTAAATATATTTCGACATCTAAATGTATCTGACATGTAGTTTTCTTTTTTTAAATTTTCGTTTACGGGAATTGAAATAATTAGATCTACTGAATTGTTTCGATATGAAGTAAGAACATCCATGTAAATATCTTCGTATGGTACATCTTTGTGTTTTTTAATTTCAGGATAAGAGCTTTTTAAATCTTCTTGTAATCTAAAAATACCAATATCGAATACAGTTAATTGTTGGTTCCTTAAAATTGTAGAAATATCAGATGATATACTTTTAGTAATCATCAACATCAAAGCAAATATAATGATGGAAATATAATTTAATATCTTAACCATAATAAAAATTTTAAATAAACTATGGTTTTAATCAATAAAAGATTTGTTAAATAATGGCCCAATTAAAGTTAATATTAAATGATTTTTTAAAAACTAATTATTTTGTTGGAAGATATATTTTAATTTCTGTTCCTTTATTAACTTTGCTATGAATCTCATAATCGCCTCTGTGCTGAGATATAATATGCTTCATGATAGCTAAACCTAAACCTGTACCACCAATTTTTTTACTTTTTTCTGTATCAACTCTAAAAAATCTTTCTGTTATTCTTGGAATTAACTGTTGTGGTATTCCAATTCCCTCATCTTTGATACTAATTAAAATATTTTTAGTAATTAATTTACCTGCACTATTTTGACTTTTGACATGAATATTTTTTTCATCACTTGAGTATTTAATTGCATTATCAATTAAGTTTGAAAAAACAGTTAACAGTTTTTCATTATCACCAAAAACTAACGTTGGTTCCATAAGATCAATATGTAAATTAATTTTCTTTTTTTTAAGAACTAATTCAAAGTTACTTTTAATATTTGTAAAAATATCATTTAAGTTTACGATGTTGCTAGGTTTGATATGTTCTTCCAATTCTATTCTACTTAAAATCAATAAATCATTAATAAGGTTTTCCATTCTTTCTACCTGGTCAGACATGATAGACATAAATTTTTTTTGTGCAGCTTTATCATCTGAAGCTGGTCCAAGAATAGTTTCTAAAGAGCCTTTAATCGAGACTAAAGGGGTTCTTAATTCGTGACTAACATTGGCAACAAAATCAGTTTTTAACTTTTGAGCTTTAGTTATTTCTGTAAAATCTTTAAGAAATAAAACAACGGAATCTGTTTCTGGAAATAAATGAGTAGGACCAGGTATGATATAAATTTTATACAGTTGGTATGATGGTAAATTTATTTCAACATTTACATTCTTTGTGCTTTGATCTTTAATAGCTTCATCAATTGTTTCTAATAACTTTGTGTCTCTTATTACGCTAGAAATATTTTTATCAATTAAGTTTTCACCAAAACGTTGTTTTGCACTTTTGTTTAAATATTTAATTAAATTGTATTTATCTAAGGCAAAAAATTGATCTTCTAATTCTTCAATAATTACTCTTTTTCCTAAATCATCTTTATTAGTCTTGTTTACGACTGGAGCTAAATTTTCAGGCTTAAAATTTTTTTTAAATAAAAAATATAATAAAACAATTATTATAACTATAAGTGTTACCTCTGTCCAAAACATGGACATGTTTTAACAAATGTAATTAATATTGTCTTTAATTATTAGGTGAAATATTTTCAAAGAATATTTTTGCTGTTTCTTCCCAACTATATTTTTTAGCAAATTCTAGACAATCTTCTCGATTTACTTTTAGTGCCTTAAGTGCGGAGATTTTGAGGTCTTGATCTAATGTATCTATTTTAGACCCACTTAATATATCTATAGGACCAGGAACTGGATAAGCTGCAACAGGTGTTCCACAATTTAAAGACTCTAACACAACTATACCAAAAGTATCTGTTTTACTTGGAAATACAAAAACATCAGATGATGCAAAATGAGATGCTAATTCTCCATTAGTTTTTTCACCTAAAAAAAAATCATTTGGATATTTTTTTTTCAAATTATTTAAGTTAGGACCTTTTCCAATTATAACTTTAGTGCCTTCTAGATCTAGATCTAAAAATGCTTTAATATTTTTTTCAACTGCAACTCTACCGACGTATATCCATATGGGTCTTTTATAAGGTAAATCTCTTTTAACTGGATTTTTAAATGCACCATGATTACCTCCCCTAGTCCATGTAACCATTTTATTGTTATCAATACCTAGCGCTATTAACTCATCACGCATAGACTCTGTTGTTATTAAAATTCTTTCAGCTTTATTGTGGAAGTTACACAAAAATTTTTCTGACCATTTTGATGGTATTATAGGCATATATAATTTGATGTATTTATCAAATCTTGTATGAAAACTTGTTGTAAATTTTAAGCCTTTTTTAATACAATGCCTTCTCGCCATGAAACCAAGAGGTCCTTCTGTTGCAATATGTATTGCATCAGGTTTAATTGAATTGATTAAATTACTTACACGAGGCCAAACATTTAAAGATAATCTAATTTCATTATATTTAGGCATAGGCACAGTAAGAAATTGTTGAGGAGTAATATATTCAATTATGTGACCTTGAGATTTAAGAATTTCACCAGTTTCATGAAGAGTTCGAACAACACCATTAACCTGAGGGTAGTAAGCATCTGTTACTATTAATATTTTCATTTTCTAAGATGCTTTTTTGAATTTAGTAACTTTATCTTTGTCAAAATTTTCCGAAATATACTCGTTTCTTTTCTTGTCCCAATAAATAATTTCAAAGGTTCCATCATATTTTTCGACTAATGCAGTACAAGACTCTACCCAGTCTCCACAATTTAAATAATTAACACCATCATAATTTAAATCTTCAGCGTGATGTATGTGACCACAAATTATTCCATCAAATTTTTTTCTTTTTGCATAGTCTGAAAGTGTTTTTTCATATTCACCAATATATTTAACTGCGTTCTTTACTTTGTATTTTAAAAATTTCGCTAAAGACCAATAATTTTTGCCTCTTAGTTTTCTGACAAAATTAATAACAATATTTATTTTAAGTAATAATTCATAAGCAATGGATCCCAATTTAGATAACCATTTTGCATATTTCATCACTCCATCCCAAGCATCACCATGAACGACTAAATATTTTTTACCTAATAGTGTTTCATGAATAACTCTATTTACAATTTTAATATCACCCAAATGCATTGGGATAAATTTTCTAAAGACTTCATCATGATTTCCAATTATATAAAATACTTTTGTTCCGTGTCTCGCTTTTCTTAATATTTTTTGAATGACATCATTATGCTCTTGAGGCCAATAGAAGCTTTTTTGCATAGCCCAAACATCGATGATATCTCCAACCAAATAAAGGTTTTCAGATCTTGAATTTTTGAAAAATTCTAAAAGCTTGTTTGCTTGACAACCTTTGGTACCAAGGTGCACATCAGATATAAATATACTCTTATATTTTAATAGTGAGGCCATTAAAAAAATTTTTTTGTAACACAACTGTAACTCGAATCATCTATTTCTTATCCCATTGAAATGTTAAGGATTTATTAAAATTTAATTACGAAAAAAATATGCATTATTGTTTGATTTATAATCTTAATTCCTCCTCAGGAAAAAAATTAAAATTAATAAATAAAATCTATGAAAAATTAAAGATCAATAACACTGTAGATTATTTTAAAACTAAATCTGAAAAAGAGGCAAAAAACATATTTCTTAAATTTAAAAATAAAAATTATGATAGATTGATAGTCGCTGGTGGAGATGGATCAGTTTCATTTGCTATTAATGAATTGATTAAAAATGACTTCGTTTTTAATGATAATTTTAAAATTGGATATATACCAGCTGGAACAGCCAATTTACTTCAGGCAGAGTTATCAATAACGAAAAAGGTAGATAATATTTGTGATGTTTTAACATCAAATAATTATAAACAATCAAATCTTATAAAAATAAATAAAAATTATTTTTTTTTGATGGCTGGTATAGGTTGGGATGCAAAAATTGTTCACTCTATTGATACTCGTTTAAAAAAAATACTTGGAAAAATAATATTTGGTCTAAAGGGATTTCAGCATTTTTTATTTATGAATAATAATAAATTAAATGTTTACTTTGATGGACAAAAACATAAAGCTGATTGGATATTGTCATCTAATACTAAATATTATGCAGGTCATCATAAAATTAATCAGTCAAATATTTTTGATGGTAAGCTTGTAACTTATGTGTTTAAAGATTTAACCAGATTAAAACTTATATATTACATATTTTTAATAATTATTTACGGAGATTTATCAAGGAACAAATCTGTTATAACTACATATTCAAAAAATATTCATATTGATGGCAATAATTTTGAAATTCCCGTTCAGATTGATGGGGACAATTTTGGATGTCATAAAAATATTGATATTGAGTTTTCAGAAAAAAAAGTAAATTTTTTAATATAATTTTTAAACATAAGAACCTAACAAGATTTATTTTTACTTGAATATTTCGTTTAAATATTATTAATTTATCATTTATTAAAGGAGGTTTTGATGAATAAAAAATTAAAGAAAAATGAAAAAAAAAAGAAGAAGATTACTAAATCAATAAATAAACTTAAAAATAAGATCAATTTAAAAGAAAAAAAATTATCTAAAATTAATATAAAAATTGCTAGCGTAGAAAAAAAAGTTGCTAATAAAAAAGCAAAAAAACTAGCTAAAAAAAAATCTAGTGAAAGCTCTACATCTGTAAATAACTAATTTCGAAATTCGTCTTTCTCTCTTCTAAATTAGCAGAAGAGAGAAAGTAGTTAATTAACAAAATTTAAGTTAAAAAGGGGAGAAAATTAATTTTTATTAAACTATAAATTTTGTTAATGTTTTTTAGATGATTTTAGTTACAAAAATATTTATCTAGTATTACAATTATATTAATCTCAAAGAACTCTTCCATAAACATCTTGATATCTAACAATATCTGTTTCCTTGAGAATTGATCCTATTTGAGCTTCCATAATTTTTACAGGTTTTTTCCCAGGATTTTGAATTCTGTGAATAGATTCTTTAGGTATACCAATTCCTTGGTCAGAAACCGAAACAATATTTAAATCACCCTCTTTTTTAAATGTAATTGATACTTCTTTATTTTTGTCACTATACTTAATAGCGTTATCTATTAGGTTGGTGAAAATTTCTATTAATTTATCTCTATCGCCAATTATTCTAAAATTATCCACTTTATGAAAGTTCAATTTAATATTATTTCTACTGACTAATTTTTCATATGTTTTAATTACATATTCTATCAACTCAGTTAAATCTATTTCATGAGTAGGTCTTATGTGCTCTTGTAATTCAATTTTAGATAATGACAATAAATCCCTAATTAGATTTTCCATCCTTTCAGATTGTGAGGTCATTACTGGAAGTAAGTTAGTAACTTCAGAATTTTTCTTTAATTCAGAATTATTTTCAAATGTTTCAAGTCCCATTTTGATCGATTGTAGTGGTGTTCTTAATTCATGCGAAACATTTGCAACAAAATCTGATTTTAATTGTTGGAATTTATGAAATTCAGTTAGATCTCTAATAAATAAGAAGCATGAAGTTTCATCAAAGAATAAATTATTCTTATCAAGATAAATCGTAATATTTAATCTAAAAGTTGACTGACTTCTGATTTCGATTTCTAGATCAGTTAAATTATTTCCATCAAAAGCTTTATCAATGGAACTTAATAAGTCAGGGTTTCTTAAAAAGGCACTAATATTTTCACCTATTTTAGTTTGAAACCATTCTGATGCTGAGTTGTTAGTATAAATTATTTTTTTTGATTTATCTAAAATTAAGATGCCCTCAGGAATATAATTTAGTAAATTATAAATATTTTTTCGATAATCTTTACTTTCAATTATTTTTATTTGATCATTATTTTTATTTTCATCGGTATTAATGCCCAGTACTCTTTCTTTTTTCAATAATAGAAAAGTCAATAAACCGATTATAATTAATAAAATTATGGTTAAAAGTTCCATTAAATTATACTAATAGGTTTAAGTGATTAGTAAATAATTAATTATTTAGCAAAAGCAGAAACTAATTCTTTTAATTTTAACTTTTCTTTTTTTAAAGTTCTTAACTGCTCCCAAGATGAGAACGTTCTGTCATTAAGTCTTAATTTAGTTAGGTGATTAATTTCTAGTTCTATTTTTTTATGTTTTTTTATTAGCTCTTTAAAAGCTTTCATATTGAATCACTATATCATATTTTTGAAATTCAAGTTGTTGATAACTAAATATTTTTAATTTTAAATTTTTAAAAAATTAAAAAAAAAGGTCTCTTAAATAAATAAGTAAAAAAAGCTGAATTATATTTTTTGCTTTTATATTTCTTGTGCGGTATGATCTATCTGAGTCCCGCTCTAATTCAGCCTTGTGCTGACAATCAATAATTAAAATTAACAAATTAAAGTGTCAAAATTATGATTTTGAAATTGATAAAATTACTGTGTTTTTTGGGATTACATAATTACAAAACAATTAATATTGAATTTGGCTTTAATCCAACTGACAGAGTTACAACCCTAGAATGTAAAAATTGCGGTTTTACTAAAATTAAATCGGGTGGGTAAAATTTATATTAATGAAAAGTATTAGAAAAAATATTGAAATAAGAAGATTTTTAGAATGGTCAAAAATAGTAAGGGGAAAACCAATTCAAATAAGATTGTATGAATTAATATATTTTGAATTACTTGAGTTGTGGCTTCAATTAAATAAACCACCCTTAAGAAGACTAATATATGAAACTATTAACTCAGAAGATTATGATGAAAAATTTATTAAAGGAAATATTTTTCAAGAATATATTAATCAAATTTTAGAAACTCCATGTGAGGACGAGACTGGATATTACAATCCTGACTCAAGAGAAATACTATCTAAAGTTAACATTAAAGAATTATACGATGTAAAGTTTTTAATAAAAAGTGAATTGAATACTGTAATTATGATTGATAGATACAATGCTGTTTATACTTTTTGTAGATTATACGAAGAATGGTGTTTAAAGAAAAAATCTGAACAAGTTGAAGATGTCACTAAAAAAGAAAGATTTGATGTAACAAAAGATTTACCAATAAAAATTTCCACACAAAGATAGATATACGTAACCTCAACATAAACATCTAGATCCCTAATATTCTTTTTTTTTATTAATAAAAAAAGTTAATAATCCAATGATAATTTTTATGATAATTTGTAAAAGTTACATTAAATTTAACTAAATATTTAAATTAACTACTTAAAAATTTGAATTTTCTCTAAAAATGAATAAAAGAATTCATCGTTATGAAAAAAAATCAAAAAAAATATGGTTACTCAAAAACTGAATGGAAAAACATGAGTCCAATCAGAAAATTGGAGAGAAAACTTGATAGAGTTAATCATATAATGGAGCTTATTAGAACAGTTGTTCCTGTAATGTTGTTGCTTCTGAATACAATAATTATATTAAAATTATTCAATTATATTTAAAATAATTTAATCCCAATAACACCAATAACTATTAGTAAAATAGATATAATTTTTTTTAGATTTATCGTTTCTTTCAAGAAAAAATATCCAATAAATATTGAGAAAAATATACTCGTTTCTCTCAGAGCTGCAACTAGAGGAATTGGAGCCTTCGTAAAGCCCCAAACAACAATTACATAAATAACAAAAGATATAGAACCCCCTACCCAAAATATCATTTTTGCATCTTTAAAAACTTTTGAAATAATATCTTCATGTTTATTAAGTTTTAAAATGATGGGAAAAAGTAAAGCACTAAACAAAAAAGAGAAACTAATATAAGATATTGCAGAGACACTTACCCTTGCCCCATATCCATCAATTAAAGAATAAAGACTAATGAACGACCCAGTAAGTAACGCGTATTTAATTATTTCAAATTGATTTTTATCTTTTGATCCAAATAATCCTAGAACCATTATTCCAACACATATAAATAAAATTGAAATTATAGTTGCTACTTTAAATACAACCCCAAGAAAGATTAAAGATATTAATGTAGCTAATAGAGGACCAAATCCTCTAAATATAGGATACACATTTGTGTAGTCTCCTACCTTATAAGAATTTATCATATACCACTGATATCCCTGATGAGCTATGACGCTAGCAATTATATAAGGTAACGACTCTTTTCCTGGTAAAGGAAAATAAATTATACATAACAAAGCCAAAGGTATATGCCCTAAAACAATAGCTAAAACTGCAATTACTTTATCTGGATGATGTTTTACCATTGCATTCCAAATTGCATGCATAACAGTAGCTAATAAAATTATAATAAAAACTGTAGTATCCATTATTTTGTTATTTTACTCTGCCGTAAACATCCTGATATCTAACAATATCTGTCTCTTTAAGAATTGATCCTACTTGTGCTTCCATAATTTTAACTGGCTTTTTTCCAGGGTTTTGAATTCTATGAATAGCCTGAAGAGGTATAAATATATGCTCATTAGGTTTCATTTTAAAATTATCTTTATTGAGAGTTATCTTTGGGTTTCCTTGTGTGACTAACCAATGTTCAGCTCTATGATGATGCTTTTGTAGACTTAAAATACCTTTAGTTCTTACAAATAATTCTTTAATTAAGAACTCTTTTCCCTCAAACAAATTAGTATACCTACCCCATGGTCGGTAAAATACATTCTTTTTCTTAATGTATTTATTTTTATTTTTGGCATACATTTTTAAGATCTCTTTCCAACTTCCAAGATCTGACCAAGGAATATCTAGTTTAATAGCATTAATTTGTTTTGTTTTTTCTAAAATTGCATAATCAAAGGATTTCGCAGTTGCTTTTTCAAATGATGATTTGCTCAAGTAATAGGTATTATCTTTGAATTTTGCTTTTTTAATTGCGTTAATACAGTTTCTATAAATAACAGGTTGCTTTTTTTTAAAGTTATTGATTATTGAGTCTTTTCTAAGAAAAAACATTCCTGAATTCCAATATCCTTTTTGTTTTATAACTTGTTTAGCTTTAGATTCTTTTGGTTTTTCAATAAATTTAGTTACTTTATTAATATTTCCTTTAACCTTTTTAGTTATAAAATAACCATATTCACTTGAAGGGGATGTGGGTTTAATACCAAATATAAAGATGTTTTCATCAGTTAAATTTGATTTATTTTTATTAATAGCTTTATTAAAAACACTCATTTTTTCAATTAAATGATCAGCAGTAAAAAACATCAATGGTTGATCGTTTGGAATGTCTTTGATTAAGGCGGTACTTAATATAGCTGGAGCTGTATTTCTTTTTGCAGGTTCTAAAACTATTTTGTATTTTTTGATCTTATTTTTTTTAAGATGTTTTTTAACTTCATTAAGGTATTTTTTATTAGTGCTTATAATTGGTTCATCATAAATAGATGCTTTAGTTCTATCTAAAGTTTTGTCTAATAAAGTCCAGTTACCAAAATCAATAAATTGTTTTGCTTGATGATTTTTAGAGTTAGACCAAAGACGTGTTCCAGCGCCACCACATAAAATGACTGGACGAATTTTCATTAAATTTCTGAATAATCCTTAACTTCTTTTTTCTTACCTGGATGAGTTGGTGCTCCTAAATAAGCTGGTCCTACTGTTTGTGCATATTTCCATAAAGTACCAGATCCAAAATCTGATTTTCTAACCTTCCATTTTCTTTTCCTTGCAGCCATTTCTTTTTTAGAAAGTCTTACATTGATAGTTCCTTTTTTGGCATCTATATCGATGATGTCCCCTGTACGTAAAAGGCCTATAGGACCTCCTAGAGCGGCCTCAGGGCCCACATGACCCACACAAAAGCCTCTTGTAGCACCAGAGAACCTACCATCCGTAATAAGAGCTACTTTCTCTCCTTTTCCTTGTCCGTATATAGCTCCTGTTGTTGATAGCATTTCTCTCATACCGGGTCCTCCAACAGGGCCTTCATATCTAATAATAATTACGTCACCATCATTATACTTTTTACTTTGAACAGCTTGCATAGCACTTTCTTCATTATCAAAGCATCTTGCTTTTCCAGTGAATTGTAATTTCTTTAATCCTGCAACTTTAACTATTGCTCCTTCTGGAGCTAAATTACCTTTTAACCCAACTACACCACCTGTTGGTGATAAAGGATCTTTATAAGATCTCATTACTTTTTGTTTTGGATTGAATTTAATATTTTTTAAATTTTCTTTCATGGTTTTTCCAGTGACAGTCATACAATCACCATGAATAAAACCACCTTCGTATAAAGTTTTAAGTAACATTGGAACACCCCCTGCTAACCACATATCTTTTGCAACATATTTTCCACCTGGTTTTAAGTCTGCTAAATAAGGAGTTCTTTTAAAAATTTTAGCAACATCCATTAAATCAAATTTTATACCAGCTTCATTAGCAATTGCTGGTAAGTGTAATCCTGCATTAGTTGATCCACCTGTTGCAGCAACTATTGTTGCAGCATTTTCTAATGCTTTCTTGGTTACTATATCTCTTGGTTTAATTCCTTTTTTTAAAAGGTTCATAACCATCTTTCCACTTGCTTTAGCGTATTTATCTCTTTCTTCATAAGGAGCTGGTGTTCCAGCTGAATAAGGAAGCGCTAAGCCAATTGCTTCAGATACACATGCCATAGTGTTTGCTGTGAATTGACCACCACACGCACCAGCGCTTGGACAAGCAACTAATTCTAATTTTCTAAGCTCTGCTGCAGACATTTGACCTGAAGAATGTTTTCCAACTGCTTCGAATACATCAACAACAGTAACATCTTTACCTTTATATCTTCCTGGAAGAATTGATCCTCCATAAATAAATACACTTGGAACATTCAATCTAACCATAGACATCATTAATCCAGGTAAAGATTTATCACATCCTGCAATACCGACTAATGCATCGTAACAATGTCCTCTAACAGTAAGTTCAGCAGAGTCTGCTATAACTTCTCTTGATATCAAAGAAGATTTCATTCCTTCATGACCCATTGCAATACCATCAGTAACTGTGATGGTGCAAAATTCTCGAGGTGTTCCACCATTAGCTCTCACACCTTTTTTAACCGATTGAGCTTGTCTCATCAGGGCAATATTACAAGGAGCAGCCTCATTCCAAGTCGATACAACACCAACAAAAGGTTTTGCTACATCTTTTTCAGTTTCTCCCATTGCATAATAAAATGATCTGTGAGGAGCTCTATCTGCTCCTAATGATGTATGTCTACTTGGAAGTTTCTTTTTATTAAATTTTGCCATTATATACCCTTTATTGTTACTAATATTTTATCAATATCACTCTTTAAATTATTATAATTAGTTTTTTCTTGTTCAACAATCTCTTTTGGTGCTCTATCTACAAAACTTTTATTTTCCAATCTTTGAGATATCTTATTCATTTCATCTTTTATTCTATTTTGCTTGTTAGTTAAATTTTCCTTTATGAGTTTTAAATCGACATCTTTATCAAAATAAATTTTAAATAAGTCACCTGAAACAACCATGGTCGCAGAAGGTTTGTCTAAGTCATTACCAAGAATATTGTTAATTCTTCCTAATTTTTTAAGGATAACTTCATTTTCATTGATAAATTTTTTTTGATTCTCGTTAATATTATTTATAGACATGTCTATAAATGAGCCAGGTCCAACATTAAGTTCATTCTTAAAAGACCTAATTTCAGATATTATTTCTATGATATTCTCAACCTGTTTAGTGTCAGCATCTTTATTAATTTCGCCTGTTAGCCAATTAGCAAGCATTAAAAAGTCTTTACCAGACCTGTCAAATTTATTTTTAAGCCAAATTTCTTCAGTAACAAAAGGTATAAATGGATGCAATAAAATCAGTATCTGTTTGAATACATAGCTTGAAACTTTTTTAACCTCAGATTTAGCTTCTTCATTATCTGAAAATAATATTGTTTTTGATAATTCTAAATACCAATCACAATAAGAGTGCCAAGCAAATTGGTAAGCATTTTTTGCAGCTTCATCAAATCTATAATCTTCTAGATTTTTCTCAATTTTAGATTTTGCTTCAACTAGTTCAGCATAGATCCATTTATTAATATTAACTGATAAATTTGGAGCTTTATCAATATCAGAGAAATCGCATTCATTAGTGATTAAAAAATTATTAGCATTCCATAATTTATTTAAAAAATTCCTATATCCTTTAACTCTATCTTCAGAAAGTTTTACATCTGTTCCAGGAGATGCCATTGAAAGAAGGGTAAATCTTAATGCATCTGCACTATATTTTTCAATTAAATCCAAGGGATCAATAACATTCCCTTTGGATTTAGACATTTTTTGACCCTTCTCATCTTTAACTAATGCGTGAACATAAATATCCTTAAATGGTTCCTTATTTAAAAATTCTGTTCCAAACATAATCATTCTAGCAACCCAAAAAAATATAATATCAAAACCAGTTACTAAAACAGAAGTTGGATAAAATTTTTCAACGTATTCTTTATTGTCGGGCCAACCCAATGTTGCAAATGGCCAAAGACCAGATGAAAACCATGTATCCAAAACATCTGGGTCACGAATTAATTCTTCATCTTTACCATAATGTTTGTTCGCTAACTTTTTTGCCTCATCTTCATCGTAAGCAACAAAGATTTTTTTATCTGGACCATACCAGGCAGGTATCTGATGACCCCACCAGAGTTGTCTTGAAATACACCATGGCTCTATATTGTTCATCCATTGAAAATAAGTTTTTGACCAGTTTTCAGGAAAGAAATTTGTTTTTTTAGAATTAACAACTTCTTTAGCTTTTACAGATAATTTCTCAGCATCTGCAAACCATTGTTCGGTTAAAAAAGGTTCAATTATGGAATTAGATCTATCCCCATATGGAACTTTATTCTTAATGTTTTCTTCTTTGACAAAAAATTCTTGTTCTTTAAGTTCTTTTAAAATTCTTTTTCTTGCTTCAAATCTATCAAGTCCAATATAGTCATTAGGAGCATTTTCATTAATTTTACCAGCTTCAGTAAATATATTGACAATCTCAAGATTATTTCTTTGTCCGACATCATAGTCATTAAAATCATGTGCTGGTGTAATTTTTAGTGCTCCAGTTCCCTGTTCTGGATCTGCATAATCATCTTCTATAATTTTAATCTTTCTATCAACAATTGGTATTGTAACGGTTTTACCAACAAATGTCTTGAACCTCTCATCTTTTGGATTAACAGCAATTGCAGTGTCGCCAAGCATGGTTTCAGGTCTTGTTGTTGCTATTGTTATAAATTCATCAGTTCCATCAATAGGATATCTAATATAATAAATTTTAGAGTTAACTTCTCTTTGATCTACTTCAAGATCAGAAATTGCTGTTTTTAAAACAGTATCCCAGTTTACTAATTTTTTATCCTTATAAATTAAATCTTTATTATAAAGATCCACAAAAACTTTAATTACAGATTTTGAAAGATTTTCATCCATCGTAAAAGCATTACGTGACCAATCGCATGAACATCCAAGTTTTTTTAATTGATTAATAATAATGTCTCCATATTGATCTTTCCACTCCCAAACCTTTTCAATAAATTTATCTCTACCAATTTCATTTTTATTAACCTTTTCTGCTGTTAGTTTCCTCTCAACTAAAGCTTGAGTAGCAATACCAGCATGATCTGTACCTGGTTGCCATAAAGTTTCATAATTATTCATTCGATGATAACGGACTAATAAATCTTGAATAGAATTATTTAAAGCATGTCCCATATGAAGACTGCCAGTTACATTGGGGGGAGGAATTACAATTGAGAATTTTTTTGTATTTTTTTGAGGTTTAAAAAGACCATGTTTTTCCCAATAAGAATAAATCTTATTCTCAACATCAGAATGTATATATTTATCGCTACTCATCTATGTTTAAAGTTTATAATTTAATAATTTAAATTAACAATAATCAATTTAGATCGTTATTTAATAGACTAATTAGAAAAATTTAATATAAAAAGGCATCTGAAGCTATTAGTCTAAACAAGAGGGCAACGTGGCGGAATGGTTACGCAGAGGATTGCAAATCCTTGTATCCCGGTTCGATTCCGGGCGTTGCCTCCAAAAAAAATCTTGTTTTAGCTCTAAAAAAAAGTAAGTTGAGTTTTTTATATTCCTCGGTAGCTCAGTTGGTAGAGCAGTTGACTGTTAATCAATTGGTCGCAGGTTCGAGTCCTGCCCGAGGAGCCAAAAAAAATGTTTTTAAATAATATTACTTAATTATAAATAATTAATGTTAAAGCAAAATTTGCTGAATTAAATTTTGGGGTCTCAAATAAAAAAATTAAACTACTTTTGAAATAACTGTTCCTGAAATTTGTAAAGATTTATTAAATTTTAATTTTTGCTCTGCACTAAGTTCTGAATATAATTTAGTTAAAAAATTATAGTTAACATTCATATGACCTTCCTTAGATTTTTCTAAGTTAATTAAATATTCTGAAAAATCTTCAAAGAAATAGTTAATTGGTACTTTTAAATAATTAGATAATTGAAGTAATCTAATTGAACTAACACCATTTGTACCTTTTTCATATTTTTGAATTTGTTGAAACGTAACATTAATAGCTTTTGCTACTTTAGTTTGAGTTAAACCCAAAGCTAATCTTCTTATTTTAAGCTTGCTGCCCAAGTGTTTGTTGAAATTATCTTCCATTAAGACCCCTCTTAATTAAATTTTAAAATCACATTGAACAAATTTATTAATGTTACTGCAATAAAAAAATTTATTTATTTCTCAGAAAAATTAATTAATGAAAATGCTGTCAAGCATAAGTTAATTAATAAAAACTCATAATAGGTTTTCAAAAAATGATTATATAAGGCCTTAAATTAAAGTATTTTTATAAAATTTGACTTAAAAATAGCTTTGTTCTATCGCTTTTAGGATTATCAAAGAATTCATTAGTATTTGCCTTTTCTACAATCCTTCCTTCATCCATAAATATCATGCTATCTGCAACCTCTTTAGCAAAACCCATTTCATGAGTAACAACAATCATTGTCATACCTTCTTTTGCTAAATTTACCATCACATCTAACACTTCTTTAATCATTTCTGGGTCTAAAGCAGAAGTTGGTTCATCAAATAACATAATTTTAGGCTCCATGCATAACGCTCTTGCAATAGCTACTCTTTGTTGTTGTCCACCTGATAATTGACCTGGAAATTTTTGAGCTTGATCTAAAATTTGAACTCTTTCTAGATGTTTAAGTGCCAATTCTTCAGCTTCTTTCTTAGGCATTTTCTTAACCCAAATAGGTGCAAGTGTGCAATTGTCAACAATAGATAAATGTGGAAATAAATTAAACTGTTGAAACACCATTCCAACTTCTGCTCTTACTTGTTCAATATTTTTAGTATCTTCAGAAATTTCTGTGCCATCAACAATGATACTTCCTTTTTGATGCTCTTCTAGTCTATTGATACATCTAATTAATGTAGATTTACCAGATCCTGAAGGTCCACAAACAACAATTTTTTCTTTAGCTTTAACTTCAAGGTTAATATCTTTAAGAACTTGAAAATCACCATACCATTTATTTACTTCATTAATTTGTATAATTGAATCTGACATATTTTATCTATCTGTTTTAAATTTTAATTCTAATTTTTGACTATATTTACTCATACTGTAGCAAATAATCCAGAATATTATTCCAGCAAAAACATATCCTTCCATTGAAAAACCAAGCCATTTAGGATTTGTTTTTGCTAAGTTCAACATTCCAACTAACTCTAATAAGCCTACTACAAAGATTAATGGAGTATCTTTTACTAAGGCTAAAAACGTATTGGCAATACCTGGAATAACTAATTTTAGAGCTTGAGGTAAAATAACTAATAAGTGAAGTCTCCAATATCCCATACCTAAAGATTTAGCAGCATCATACTGTCCTCTTGGTAAGGCTTGTAAACCACCTCTAATAACTTCCGCTGTGTAAGCTGCTTCAAACAAAGTTATAGCAACAATAACTCTAATCAATTTATCAACATAAGTTCCATCAGGTAAAAACATAGGAAACATAACTGCAGACATAAATAAAACAGTGATTAACGGTACACCTCTCCAAAATTCAATAAATGAAAGTGATGAATACTTAACAACAGCTAAATCTGATCTTCTTCCAAGAGCCAACATCATACCAATAGGAAAACAGAATATTAGAGAAAAGAATGAAACAATAAAAGTTAATGATAAACCACCCCAAGCACCTGTTTCAACCCATTCTAAACCAAATTCTCCACCCGATATTAAATAGTAGATTAGCAAAAATGATATTATTGGTAAAAATATAACATAATAAAATGTTAAATATTTTTTAAGTTTTAATGGAAAAAAATAACCTAAACCCATAAATCCTAGAACAATAATAAATGTAGCATTAACTCTCCACTGTTCTGCATTTGGATACATTCCATAAATAAATCTGTTAAACCAAACTTTAATATATACCCAGCAGGCTCCACCACCAGTGCAAGCCTCCTTGCTGTCTCCTACAAAATTAGCATCTAGAATAAACCAGTTAAGTAATGGCGCTACACTAAAAATTATTAATATAATAATACTAACACTTAAAGCTGCATTAAAATTGTTAGTATTAATATTTTTATTTAGTTCATCTAATATTTTAATCCCAGAAAACTCTATTCTTATTAAATGGAGGCCTATCATTCCAAAAATTAAGGGAGTAAAGAAACTTATAAAACCAGGTAAAAAACCAGTAATATTTTTTTCATAAAAATTATTTAAGCAAAAATCAAATATTCCTAATAAAAAAAATAAAGCCCCAAAAACTAAAAATAAATTTAAATTTTCTTTATTTGGTTTTAAAATATTTACATTATTCATTATTATTTTTCCTGTATCGCAATTCTTTTATTGTACCAATTCATAAACATTGAAATAGCTAAGCTAATTGTTAAATATGTGGCCATTGTAATACCAACTATCTCTATAGCTCTTCCAGTTTGCATCATGGCAGTTCCCGCAAACACTAATACTAAATCTGGATAAGCAATTGCTGCTGCCAGAGAAGAGTTTTTAGTTAAATTTAAATATTGGTTTGTTGTAGGTGGTATAATAATTCTTAACGCTTGAGGCATTATAACTAGTTTTAAAACTTGGCTTGGTGTTAGACCAATTGAAGCTGCTGCTTCTTTTTGACCTTTACCAACGCCCTGTATACCTGCTCTGACGTTTTCAGCTATGAATGTTGCGGTATACAAAGTAAGTGCCAATGTAAGAGCTATCAATTCAGGAGGTATACCCATACCACCTTCATAGGTAAAAGATGTTTTGGCTAATTGTTTTAATTCTGGAAAACTCCAAGATAAATCAACACCACCTACAACAAATGTTATAGCTGGTATGATTATAAAAATTCCGAGCGAAATTAAAAATTTAGGATACTGTTTGCCTTCTTCTTCTTGCTTTTTTTTAGCAAATTTATTGAAAAAGAAAATTACTATCATTGCGATAATTAAAGCTATAAAAAATATATCAAAATTATTCCAAACTGGTGCAACAGTATAAAGTCCTTTAATAGTCATATATGATGATCCAAAAATCAAAGGAGCATCTTCTGGCATAGGCAATGCTCTTAATGCTGCAAAGTACCAAAAAAATATCTGTAACAACAATGGAACGTTTCTAAAAAATTCTACATAAAAACTAGCCGTTTTGTTTATTAAATAGTTAGGTGATAATCTAGCAACTCCAATGATTATACCCAAAATTGTGGATAAAATAATTCCAATGAAAGATACCAGTAAAGTATTTAATAATCCTACTAAATAAGCTCTGCCATATGACATAGAGCCATCATAATCGATTAATGAAAACTGAATATCAAATGAAGCTTCTTTTGATAAAAAAACCAAATCCAAATTCAATACCACGCGTATCCATGTTCTCTTGAGCATTCATGGTAAAGAAACCAAAAATTAAAACTATAAATAATAAAGTTAAAAATTGAGGTAGGATTTTTTTAAATTTCATTTGATTGATACTATAAAAAAAGGGCTAGATAAATCTAGCCCTTTTTAATTAATTTATAACTTTAAATTATCTTGATGGTGGAACGTATAAAATACCACCTTTAGTCCATAATTCATTTGGACCTCTGTCTGGTAAGATACCAGTGTCAGCTATATTTCTCTTATAACTTTCACCATAGTTTCCAACTTGTTTGATAATTCTTAAGTTCCACTCGTTATCTAAACCGAATGCAGCACCCATTTCACCTTCAGCACCAACTAATCTTTTGATTTGTGGATTATCTGAAGTTTTCATTGAGTCAGCATTAGCAGAAGTAACACCGTACTCTTCAGCTTCGATCATAGTATTTAAAGACCATCTTACGATATCTTCCCATACTGAATCACCTTGTCTAACAACAGGGCCTAGTGGCTCTTTTGAAATAGTTTCAGGTAACACCATGTGATCATCTGGGTTAGTCATTTTAGTTCTTTGTGCAGCAAGACCAGATTTGTCAGTAGTGTAAGTATCACATCTACCAGCATCATAAGCAGCTACGACTTCATCAGCTTTTTCAAAAGCAACTGGAGTGTAAGAAATTCCTTTTGAGTTAAAGAAGTCTCTCATGTTTAACTCAGTTGTTGTACCAATGTTAGTACAAGCTGAGATTCCATCTTTGAATTGACTTGTTGAAGTTATTCCAGAGTCTTTTCTAACCATGAAACCTTGACCATCGTAGAAGTTTACTCCAACGAAAGTAAGTCCAATGTCAGCATCTCTAGAAAGAGTCCAAGTTGTGTTTCTTGATAAGATATCAATCTCACCAGAAGTTAAAGCTGTAAATCTTTCTTTAGCACTTAATGGTGTAAACTTAACTTTGTTTGCATCACCTAGTACTGCAGCAGCTACCGCTCTACATACATCAACGTCAACACCAGTCCAATTTCCTGCAGCGTCAGCATTAGAAAATCCTGGTAGACCTTGAGATACTCCACATCTTACAAAACCCTTCTTCTGAGTGTTTTTAAGTGTCTTAGATTTTTTAGCAGCCATAGTCTCTGTTGTAAAAGTAAACAACACAGCAACCATTGCCACTAAAGAAGTTAATTGTTTTAAGTATTTAAACATTATTCTTCCTTTAAGTTATTTTTATTTGTTAACAAATAATTCAAATTAAATTTGAATCAGAACAAGTTTCTATCATTATATAAAGTTGATCAAAGGAAAATTCTCAAAATTAGAGTCATTCTCACTATATGTAGTGTGAAAAAAAAATATAAGAATATATGTTGATAATGGTGCGCCCTGCACGACTCGAACGTGCGACCCTCGGTTTAGAAAACCGATGCTCTATCCAGCTGAGCTAAGGGCGCAATTAATAAATACAGATACATATATAATACTTAATTAATATTTAAAAAGAAATTTTTTAGCTATTAAAAGTAAAGATATAAGCTCAACTCTTCCAATAATCATAAAAAAAATTAGAATATATTTAGTTAAAAAATGTAATGTACCAAAACTAAATTCACTTATTCCGTAAGCAGAGGAATTTACTGTATTCATTAAAGTTAAAACAGCTAATTTAAATGAACTTTCAAAAATAATACCACTTAAACTTAATAATGATGTCAAAATAAATAATGAAATAATAAAAATTAAAATTGTCAAAAAATATTTGTTAATTTCTTTAAAATCAAAATTAATTTTAGAAAATAATAACTTATTCATAAAAACATTTTTAGGTTTACTAAAGGACAAAATTTGATTTAAAGAATACTTGGTTAGTGAGTATATTTTTAAAAATCTTAAACCTGAACTTGTAGAAAAAAATGATCCACCAATTATTACTAAAATTAAATAAATAAAACTTAGTTTTGATTGATCAAATTCTAATGAAACACCTATATTTGATATACTACTAACTAAAGATAAAAAACTATAAATAAAATCATTATCGAAGCTAAAAAAAATAAAAAAAATTGTTACAGTAAACAAAAAATATAATAATAGGTGAATATCTTCATAAAAAAAATTAAGATTTTTATTTTTAAAAAAAATCAAATTATAAATAAAAAAAATGCTAAAAAAAGAAACTAACATTAATAATGAAAATATAATTATTTGAGCTTCATTTGTTATGATTGAAGAAAGATTATTTGATGACAAAAAACCACCTGATGAAATTATAGTCATTGATAAGTTGAGAGAGTGAAAAGATCTTACATCAAAAATATTTAAGATAAAAAAAATTGATAAAGTTATACAAGAATATAAAATAAAAATTTTAATTGTTTGTTTTAAAACTTCGCTACTATTAAATGACAAAAAGTTTGTTAAAGATCTTTTTAAACTATCATCATAAATATCTATTAAAAAAATAATTGAGAACAGGAAGTATAGACCTCCTATCCATTGAATAGAAGATCTCCATAAGATTAAACCTTGATCTATATGTTTTATATTATCAAAAATTGTAAACCCTGTAGAAGTGAATCCAGAAACAGACTCAAATATAGAGTTTAAAAATGTTAAATTATAAATGCTAAAATAAAACGGAAGCGATAATATAATTGGAATTAAAAGATATCCTAAAAAAACTGTTAAAATTTTTTCAAAAACTGATGGTTTTCTATCAGCTTCTTTGATCTTATAAAATATTAAACCAATAATTAAGGATGAAAATAAACTAAAATAATATGTATTAAGATTTAGATATAAATTAAAATAATAAGAATAAATAATATTAAAAAAAGAAAAGACAGAAACTAGTACCAAAAAAAAACTAAGATATTTTACTCTAAAAAGAGACATTTTAATTATATGGAGCTTATTCTAAATATATTTTCTACTACTGAAATAGAGTCTTTTTTGGCTAAAAAGACAACTCTGTCATCTTTTTGAAACACAAAATCTGATCTAGGAATAACAACTTTATCATCACGTAAAACCGCACCTATTCTAATTTCATCTGGTAAATTGGAGTTTTTTAGTTCTTTATTAATTAACTCTGATGTTTCGATAATTTCAGCTTCAATTACTTCATATTCACCATTGTGAATTGTATAAGCTGTTTCAATAGTTCCTTTGTGAATATGTTTTAGAATACTCGAAACTGTATTCATTCTAGGGTCAATTAAATCATCTATTTTTAAAGAATTTTGTAACAATGAATAATTTGGTTTATTTATTAAAGCCATTGTTCTTTTGTCGTCAATTTTCTTGTCATCTTTTGCAAATTTTTCAACAAGAACACTTACCATTAAATTATCTTCGTCATCATTAGTAAGAGCAAGAACTGTTTCGGCTTCTTCTAGATTTGCTTCTATTAAAACTTCTTCATCAAGACCATTGCCATTAATAATAATTGTATTATTGAGTTCGTTTGCAAGAAACTCTGATCGATCTTTATTTTTTTCAACTATTTTTATTCTTGCATCATCTAAACTTTCTTCAAGATTTTTTGCAAGATTAAACCCAATATTACCACCACCAACAATTAATATTTTTTTTGATATTTTTTCTACATGACCAAACGCTTCTAATGTTTGGGACATTTGTGAGGAATTTATAATAACATAGATTTTATCATTTTTTTGAATATCGTCATTTTTTTTTGGTATCAAAAATTTATCACCTCTGATAACACCAATAATATTTGCATCTAAATTAGGATATTTTTTCGTCAATTCGTTAAGTTTAATATTAATTAAATTACAATCTTCATTAATTAAAATTTCTAATAATCTAATTCTATTTTCTGCAAATGGAACACTATCTAATGCGCCAGGTGCTTCCAATTTTCTTTGAATTGATTTTGCTATTTCTAATTCAGGAGAAATAATTACATCAATTGGTAAGTTTTCTTTGTTATAAACTGTTGTAAATTTCGGATTTAAATAGTCTTGAGATCTAATTCTGGCAATTTTTTTTGGGATATTAAAAATAGAAAAAGCTATTTGGCAAATAACCATATTGATTTCATCATTACGAGTAACAGCAATAATCATATCTGCTTCTGAGGCATTTGCTTTTTCTAAAATGGATGGAAAAGTAGCTTTTCCAACAATAGCTTTAACATCTAATGAATCGTCAATTTTTTGAATATCTTCACTTGATTGATCAATAACAGTTATAGAATGACCCTGATCACTAAGCTGTTTAGCTATAGTAAAACCTACTCTTCCTGCACCACAGATGATTATATTCATTTTAATTAAACTCTTTAATTCCTAAGCCTTTTAATTTTCTATGTAAGGCACTTCTTTCCATACCAACAAAATTTGCGGTTTTTGAAATATTGCCATTAAATTTTTTAAGTTGGATAGTTAAATACTCTTTTTCAAACTTTTCTCTAGCTTCTTTTAATGGCACGGATAGGTTGTTTTCTAAGATTTGATCACTAAAATTATCAATTTTTAATGACTCTTTAATTATATTTGAAATTTTTTCTTTTGTATTAGGTTGTAAAATTGCAATTCTTTCAATTAAATTTCTTAATTCTCTAACATTGCCTTTCCATTCATGATTCAAAATATAACTATTGTTATCATCAATTTCTAACTCTTTAATATTATAGTTTTCAGATATTTTTTTGGAAAAATATTTTATTAATAATGGGATATCTGAAATTCTTTGACTTAATGGTTCGATATTAATTTCAAATACATTAATTCTATGAAATAAATCTTCTCTAAAGTTACCTATTTGAATTTCTTTTTTCAAATCTTTGCTTGATGAACAAATTAATCTAACATCAACACTAACGTCATTATTACCGTTAATTCTTTTAAATTTTTGATCTGTTAAAACTCGTAAAATTTTTGATTGGATATCAAGTGGGATTTCAGAAATTTGATCTATAAGCAAAGTTCCTTTATTAGCTTTTTCAAGTGACCCATATGATATAGATCCATTTTCTTTTTCTTCACCAAATAATTCCAATTCGTACTTATTTGAGTCAAGCAAAGCACCATTTAATATAATAAATGGATTTTTATTTCTTAATGAGTTTTTATGAATTTTTCTTGCTATTAATTCTTTTCCTGAGCCCGATGGACCATAGATAAAAACTCTACTTTCAGTTAATGAAATCTTTTTAATTTTTTCAATTATATTTACTGTATTTTTACTATCCCCAATAAGATCAAACGAGGAAAATAATTTATTTTCATAATCTTTATTTTTTTTTTTAAGATCATAATTTTCGACAGCACGACTTACAAAGTTTAACAATCTTTCTTGATCAAATGGTTTTTCAATAAATTCAAATGCACCATGATGTAAAGATTTTATAGCCATTTCCATATTTGCATGACCAGAAATTATTATTACAGGTACATCTTTATCTTTTGTTTTAATATGAGATAAAAGTTCAATACCATCATTATCTCCTTTATCAAGTTTTACATCAAGGATGGCAACATCTGGTAATTTTTTATCTATTTCTGCAAGAGCTTGATTGTAATTGGCTGCAATCCTTGTTTTATAACCAGCATCAATAATCAACTCGTTAATAATATTTCTAATATCAGAATTATCATCAACTATTAAAATTTCAGCACTCATTATTTTATAAAAGTTATTTTTATTATTGCCCCATCTTCTTTTGATATAAATTCAATATTTCCACTGTGATCATTAATTATTTTATTTACAATTGAAAGGCCAAGTCCAGTTCCTTGTTTTTTAGTGGTAAAATACGGATTTAAAATTTCTTTGATATTATTATTCAAATTCTTAAAACCTATCCCATTGTCATTAATAATAAAGCTTATATGACTATCAAAATCATTAAGTTCAATAGTAATATTCTTGTTGAAATTACTTATAATTTCAGTTTTTTGCAGAATACTTTCAATTGAATTTTTAATTAAGTTTAGAAAAACTCTACTTAATTGTTCCTTATCACAATCAAAAAATAATTGCTGATTACTATAAATAAAATCAATTTTAATAGTTTGGTCTAATTCTTGAAGTAATTTAATATTATCTTTTATTAATATAACTAAATCATTTTTTTGAAATATGGGTTTTGGCATTCTTGCAAAATCAGAAAATTCATTAACTAATTTTTCTATTTGTTTGATTTGATTGTTAATAATTTTTAAATTTTCTTTAAATTTTATCTTATTTTTTTCATTTAGTTCTGTTGAATATTTATTTTTAAGTCTATCAATTGTTAATTGGATTGGAGTTAACGGATTTTTAATTTCATGAGCAAGTTTTCTTGCTAAGCTACCCCAAGCCTCATGTCTTTCATTGATGATTAATCTATTTTGTTGATCTTTCAGTCGTTCAATCATTTGATTAAAATTTTTATTTAATATTTCTAAATCTTTATCAGTTTTAACTTCAGGAACTTTTATATCTAAATTTCCCTCACCAATTGAGGTTGAAGCTAAAATCAAGTTATTAATTGATCTAAAGAACCTCGAAGAAAATCTAATAGCTATTGATATAGATATAAATAGCAATAGGGAAACAATAATTATATAAATTATTGCAAATGAAATCTTTATGCCTGTACTTTTTTCTTCAACCGTGTAATAAAAATTGATAGCTTCTTCAGTTTCAGTTAAGTACTTTGAGATATCTTTATCAAGATATTTAACAACATAAATAAATCTATCCTCAAAATTTTGTAAACGCATTATGGCAGCTGATCTGTTTTCAAAAGCATTTATAATTTTTAATGGACGATCATCATCTAATACTAAGTTTAAAGCTTCATCTACTGGTGCTAAATATGGATCATCATCAGCGATAGTTGAGAATAATAGTTTTTTTTCTAAATTAATTATATGTATTTCATCAACGCCTCGTATTAATTTTTGTGTTTGTAAAAACCTTTTATATTCTCTTTCATTATCATTTAAAAATTTTTTACTTTTATTAACGTCAAAAGCAATTAGAACTATTTCCGATTGAATTTTATTTCTTACTTCATCGACATAATCTCTAGCTAACTCATAAGAATTATTAACAACAGTAGTAACTTTTTTGTCAAAATACTTTTCAAGAGCAAAAGAAAAAAGAAATAAAGAAAAAATTGATATCAACAATGAGGGTATAAATGTAAATAATGCAAAATATGTAATATATTTTTTATTAGATTTGAGACCATCATTATCTATGTCATTTTTAATAGCTTTTTTAATTTCTAAAAAAATAAAAATAAATAAAAGGGTAAGTAAAACAATATTTAAAATTAATAAGTATTGTAAATTGCGACTTGATAATTCTATAAGGCTCTTATCAATAAAAGTTAAAAAAGTTAAAAAACCTATGGATAATGTGATAATAAATAGGAATATTAAATAT
The DNA here is from genome assembly GCA_003279685.1 of Pelagibacteraceae bacterium AG-390-L03. Classification (GTDB taxonomy): domain Bacteria; phylum Pseudomonadota; class Alphaproteobacteria; order Pelagibacterales; family Pelagibacteraceae; genus Pelagibacter. The sequence continues at coordinate 85,410 of QCHA01000003.1, forward strand.
ATGTTTTTTTTGATAAAATCGTGCATTCTTAAAAAATAATCACCTAAATGATGAATAATTATTTTATAATACTTGCCTCCGGACAAAGCAAAAGATTTAATTCAAGTAAACTAAAGCAATTTATTAAGTATAAAAATAAAGCTCTTTTTGAACATTCTTTAGATAAAGCACTAAGTTCTAAACTTTTTAGGAAAATAATTTTAGTTGTTAATGATAAAAAACAAATCAAAAAAAAATATTCTAAAAGTGTATTGATTATCAAAGGTGGCAAAGAAAGGTCAGATTCTTCTTTAATTGCCCTAAAATATATCAAAAAATTTAATCCAAATAATGTTTTAATCCATGATGCTGCAAGACCAAATTTCACAATCAAACTTTTAAAAAGATTATTAAATTCTCTTAAAAAAAATAAAGCCTGCATTCCAGTTATCTCTTCAAAGGATTCAATTAAATATAAAGTTAAAAACGAATTATTTAATTTAAATAGAGAAAAATCATATTTAACACAAACACCCCAAGCATTTAAATTTAAAGATATTTATGACTTATCAGTAAAACAAAAAAATATAATTCAAGATGAAGCAACTTTATTTATTAACAATAATTTAAAAATCAAATTTATAAATGGTGAAACTTTAAATAATAAAATTACCTTTAAAGAAGATATCAATAATACAGTAACTTACTTTGGTATTGGATTTGATATTCATAGGTTAATCCAAGGTAAAAAACTATATTTGGGTGGTATCAAAATTCCTTTCCATTCAGGGCTTAAAGGACATTCAGATGGAGATGTAATTTTACACTCAATAATAGATGCTTTATTAGGTGCCATGAGAAAAAAAGATATTGGTACTTTTTTTCCAGATAATAAAAATAGATTCAAAAATATCAGGTCACCAAAAATATTGGCGCCTATTGTCGATATATTAAATAAAAATAATTTTTATATAAATAATTTAGATATCAATTTGATATGTGAACAACCTAAAGTCTCAAAACATAGAATTAAAATAATAAATTCTTTATCCAGTTTATTAAATTTAGATAAAGATTTAATTAATTTAAAAGGTAAAACAGTTGAAAAATTAGGATTAATTGGAAAGGAAAAAGCAATAGCATGTGAAGTTATTTGCTCAATATCACAATGAAAAAAATTAATATCTTAATATCAACTTTTTTTGGTTATGGTTATTTAACAAAAATTCCAGGAACAATTACATCACTTGTTACAACTATATTCATATACATTGCTTACGAATACCTAGGATATACTGATATTAAATTTTCAATAATTTTTTTTACTCTTTTATTTTTTTATTCTTTTTATGCAGTCAAAGATGCTGAAAGTGAATTTAAGAACAAAGACCCAAGACAAATAGTTATTGATGAAGTTCTGGGTCAAGCTATGCCTTTAATTCTTGTATTGTACCTAAGTCAAAACAATCAATTGAGTTTACAAATTGAAATTTATTATGTGTTATCTTTCATTTTCTTCAGATTTTTTGATATTTTAAAGCCTTTTCCAGTTAATTATTTTGATAAAAATTTCAAAAATTACTTTGGAATAATCATGGATGATATAATGGCTGGATTATATTCAATGATATTAATTTTCTTAATAAGTCTTAAATTCTAATGACTATTCAATTACTTCATAAAAAATTAATTGAAAAAAAATTAACTATATCTGTTGCTGAGTCCTGTACTGGTGGATTATTGGCTCATAATTTAACAAAATTAGCCAATTCGTCAAAGTACTTTCAAATGGGTTTAACTACGTACTCTAATCAAGCAAAAATAAAGATATTAAAAGTAAATAAAAACATAATTAAGAAATATGGAGCTGTAAGTAAAGAGTGCTGTAAATCTATGGTCCAAAACTTATCTAAAATTTCAAAAAGCAAAATAAATGTTTCGATTACTGGAATTGCAGGACCAGGCGGAGCCTCTAAAAACAAACCAGTTGGTTTGGTTTATATTGGTATTCAAAAAGGTAAAACAGTACTTATTAAAGAAAATAAATTTAAATCAATTAACCGTAACTCTATTCAAAAATCAACTATTGGAAAAGTGATTAAGATAATTTTAAATTTGATTTAATTAATTATCTATGGGCTTATAAAGATCTTCAGCTCTTTTTTGAAAAGCATCTGCAATTTTATTTAAACCAAATTCAAAAGATTTAGACATCAAAACATTTAAAAATTTATTTTCTATTTCAAAGTCAATATCAAAAGAAATCTCTGTACCACCTTCTGTTTCAATAAATTTCCAATTATTTTCCAAGTGATTTAATGGACCACCTATATTTGTTACGTTTATAGTGCTCTTTTCTTTGTCAAATTTTACATCACTTTTATAAGTATCTTTAAATGGTCCTTTACCAATTGTAAGATCAGCGATGATTAATGTTTGGCTGGCTTCTTTATTTTTTTCATAAACATGAGAGCCTAGGCAAAAAGGAACGAAATCAGGATATTTTTCAATATCTAAAACTAAGTCAATTAACTGATCTTTTTTACATTCAATTAATCTCTTAACTGATGCTTTTGGCATTAATTTTGACTTAATCTGTTTTGTTGAAGTTTAGCAAAATCTTCATCTGCATGATAAGAGGATCTAGTTAAAGGTGATGATGATACTAGCAAAAAACCTTTTGCTTTTGCTATTGTTCCTAAATCATCAAATTCTTTTGGGGTATAGTATCTATCTAAGGGATAGTGTTTTGTTGAAGGTTGAAGATACTGACCAATAGTTAAAAAATCCACATCAGCAGCTTTTAAATCATCCATTACTTGTAAAATTTCATCTCTACCCTCTCCTAATCCAACCATAATTCCAGATTTAGTAAAAACATTTTTGTTAACTTTTTTAGCATTTTTCAAAAGTTCTAAAGATGAAAAGTATCTTGAGCCTGGTCTAACTTTTAAATACAAGCTTGGAACAGTTTCGATATTATGATTAAACACATCTGGATTTGCATCTAATACTCTTTTGTACGCATCTCCTTTTCTTAAAAAATCTGGTGTTAACACTTCGATAGTAGTATTTGGATTTTGTTTTCTTATTTGATTAATTGTTTCAAAAAAATGTTCAGATCCACCGTCATCAAGATCATCTCTATCAACAGAAGTAATAACTACATGTTTTAAATTTAATTTTTTTACAGCTTGAGCAATTTTAATAGGTTCAAGTTGATCTAATTTTCCAGGTAAACCAGTTTTAACATCACAAAAAGCACATGCTCTTGTACATGTATCTCCCATTATCATGAATGTTGCATGTCTTTTACTCCAACATTCAGTGATATTTGGGCAATTAGCTTCCTGACATACAGTTACTAAATTATTATTATTTACAATTGTTTTTGTTAAAAAAAACTCTTTACTATTTAATAGTTTAGACCTTATCCAATCTGGTTTTTTCTTAATTGGATTTATTGGTTTATTTTCTTTTTCTGGATGTCTAGTTTTCATCTTTTTTAATTATATAAATTGTCTCACCTTCTTTACCAAATAAAAATCTCTCTCTAATTAGAGTTTCTACATAATCAAGATCCAAATTTGTGCTTAATAATGAATTTTTGTGATCCATGTCTATTATTTTATTAGTTAAGGATATTTCTTCTTTTTTCAAGTTAGACAAAAGTTCTTTTTTTTCAATATAGGAAAAAAGCCCTCTTTCACCAGATACAAGATTAAACCCAAAGTATAAAATCAAAAATACTGATATTAATAAAAAATAATTTCTTTTTATTAATCTTAGCATTAATTAATCTTATTCATCCTCGCTTTTTTTCCAAGTTCTTCTTCAATACGAATTAATTGATTATATTTAGCAACTCTTTCTGATCTTGCTAATGATCCTGTTTTTATTTGATTAGAATTTGTTCCAACTGCTAAATCTGCAATAAATGTGTCTTCACTTTCTCCAGATCGGTGAGAAATGATTGTTTTATATCCAATAGTTTGAGCAAATTTAATAACATCTAAAGTTTCAGAAACTGTGCCAATTTGATTTAATTTAATTAAAATTGAATTTGAAGAAATATTTAAAAAGCCTTTTTTAAGTCTTTCAAGATTGGTTACATACAAATCATCTCCAACAATTTGAACGTTCTTGACTGATTTCATTAATTTATTCCAAGCTATCCAATCATTTTCTGCAAATGGATCTTCAATTGATTTGATCTTATATTTCTTGATAATTTTTTGATATTCTTTAATTGATTTTTCAACTGAAATATAATTTTTAGAATGAATTGAGTATTTATCTTTTTTAAATAGCTCATTAGCAGCAACATCAAGACATATTGAAACATCTTTACCATTTTTAAAACCTGCTTTTCTAACAGCTGCGACTATCAAATCTAGTGCTTGATTATTGCTGCTGATCATAGGAGCAAATCCTCCTTCATCACCTACAGATGTTGATAAACCCTTATCTTTGATTAGTTTACTTAAACTTTTAATAACTAAAAAACTCACTCTCATTGCTTCAGAGAAACTTTTTGCTCTATCTGGTCTTATCATAAACTCTTGAATTCTAAGTCCGTTGTTAGCATGTGCTCCACCATTAATTATATTCATTAAAGGATATGGCAGTTGAAAATTCTTTTTAATTATAAATGTTTTATATAGTGGTAATTTCTTAACTTTAGCTGAAAGTTTTTTAACTGCCACGGAAACAGCTAACATTGCATTTGCACCAAGTTTTGTTTTTTGTCTAGTTCCATCAAGATTAATCAAAAGAGTATCAATACGTTCTTGATTGTGAATATTTTGACCTTTTAATTTTTTTGAAATTTTAGAATTAATTAAATTTACAGCACTAAAAACACTTTTTCCTAAATATCTTTTATTATTCTTATCTCTTTTTTCATAAGCTTCAAAAGTTCCTGTAGAAGCCCCCGATGGACAAATAGCAGTGGCACTATTATTTTTTGTATAAACTTCTGCTTCTACTGTAGGATTTCCTCTACTGTCAAATACTTGACGTGCTTTTACTTTTAAAATTTTACTCACTATTTCTTAATTAAATTATCGATATCAGTTAATTGATTTAATAAATTTTCTAATTTATCTAATGGAACCATATTTGGTCCATCAGAAGGTGCATTGTCTGGATCTTGATGCGTTTCAATAAATACACCAGCTACACCAACAGCAACTGCTGCTCTAGCTAAATACTCAACAAATTCTCTTTGACCACCTGAAGACTCACCTTGTCCTCCAGGTTGTTGGACAGAGTGTGTGGCATCAAAAATTACTGGATAGCCATTCTTTGCCATTATTGGTAAAGATCTCATATCAGATACTAAGGTATTGTAACCAAAACTTGCTCCTCTTTCTGTAACAAGTATGTTTTTGTTTCCTGAGTTAGCTATTTTTTTTGTTACATTTACCATGTCCCAAGGAGCAAGAAACTGGCCCTTTTTAACATTAATAATTTTGTTTGTTTTAGCAGCAGCAATTAATAAATCTGTTTGTCTGCATAAAAAGGCCGGAATTTGTAATACATCAACATGATCAGCAACAAGTGAACATTGTTCTGAGTTATGAATGTCTGTTAATATTGGAACGTCTAATTCTTTTTTAATTTTATCAAACACTGGTAGTGAAGCATCTAAACCAGCACCTCTTTGTCCCTTAAGGCTTGTTCGATTAGCTTTATCAAAAGAAGTTTTGTAAATTAGTCCAAGGCCTAATTTTTTTGTAATCTCCTTAATTTGACCAGCCATATCCATTGCGTGCTGTTCTGTTTCAAGCTGACAAGGACCTGCGATAATACAAATTTTATTATCGTTAGAAATTTCTATGTTTCCGCAATTAACTTTAATACTACTCATTTATGATTTTTAGCTGCCTTGATAAATGAAGAGAATAAAGGATGAGGGGCTAAAGGTCTAGATTTAAATTCAGGATGAAACTGTACTCCAATAAACCAGGGATGATTTTTTAACTCTATAATCTCTGGTAGCTTACTATCGGGTGATAAACCTGAAAAAATCATACCTTTTTTTTCAAATTTTTCTCTAAAAGCAATATTCACTTCATATCTATGTCTATGTCTTTCTTTAATTAATCTAGATTTATATATTTTTCTAATTAATGATTTGTCTTTTAGTTTAGCATCATATGAACCTAATCTCATTGTTCCACCAAGATCTTTATCAGTACCCTTGATCATTTTTCCATCTTTAGTCCATTCATTAATTAATCCAATAATTGGTAAACCTTTTTTATCAAATTCACTTGATGTAGCATTTTTTAAATTTAATTGATTTCTAGCAAATTCAATAATTGCCATTTGCATTCCATAACAAATACCCAAAAAAGGAATTTTATTTAATCTAGCATATTTGATTGCTTCTATTTTTCCATCCGTTCCTCTTTTACCAAATCCACCAGGGATTAATATTCCTGAAATATTTTTAAGTTTTTTCTTAATTTCTAAAACTTTTAGTTTTTCAGAATCTATTCTAACTAGATTAACTTTTACTTTATTATCTATTCCGCCATGAGTTAATGCTTCATCTAATGACTTATAAGCATCCTTTAACTCGACATACTTTCCAATGATTGCAATATTTACTTGTTTTTTATTATTTAAAATAATTTTAGTAATTTTTTTCCAAGGATTTAGATTTGCAGGTTTTTTTGATTTTAAATTGAAATAACTCAAAACTTGAAGATCTAGTTTTTCCCTAAAAAAACTCATAGGAGCTTCATAAATAGTTCGAACATCAACAGTTTCAATTACATTTTTAATATCAACATTACAAAATAAAGAAATTTTCTTTCTATGATCAAGTGGTATTGATCTTTCTGATCTACAAATTATTATATCTGGCTGAATTCCAATACTTCTTAATTCTTTAACAGAGTGTTGAGTTGGTTTTGTTTTAATTTCATCAGAGGCTTTTAAATAAGGTACTAATGTTAAATGAATAAATAATGCATTTTTTTTACCCACATCATTTGCAAACTGTCTAATTGCTTCAACAAATGGTAAACTTTCTATATCACCTACTATTCCTCCAATTTCACAAATTACAAAGTCTTCTTTGGAAGAATCGTTTTTAATAAACTGCTTTATACGATCAGTGACATGAGGAATTACTTGTACTGTCTTTCCTAAATATTCGCCTTTTCTTTCTTTTTTAAGAACGTCACTATAAATTTTTCCAGTTGTGATATTGTCAGATTTTTTAGCTGATACTCCAGAAAATCTTTCATAATGACCAAGATCTAAATCAGTTTCTGCACCATCATCTGTTACATAAACCTCTCCATGTTGGAACGGACTCATTGTTCCTGGATCTACATTTAGATATGGATCTAATTTTCTTAATCTAACCTTATAACCTCTAGATTGTAATAAATAAGCAAGCGATGCTGAAGAGAGACCTTTTCCTAGGGATGAAACCACGCCGCCGGTGACAAATATATATCGCGCCATGGAATTATCTTATAGCGAATAAAAATTGAATTGGAAAGTGTTAATTAATTATTTTCAGGTATTGAAGGTGTATCTTCTGTTTTTTCTTCAATAGTATCTAAAACTGAACTTGTTGGTGTTAATTCAGCTCTTGAAATAATAGTTAATGCTAAACTACAAATTATAAATAGAGTGGCTACTATTGCTGTTGCTTTAGTCATAAAACCACCTGCTGATCTTGATAGCATGAAATTTTCTTGTGAAACTCCTATACCTAAGGCTCCCCCTTCAGATTTTTGCAATAATATCAAAGACACCAGGATTAAAGCTAAGATGATGTTAATTACTAACAGAACATTTTCCATGAGGGGTTAATTAAAGGTTTTTTTAATTATATCAATAAATTTTTTTGAATTTTGTGAAGCTCCACCAATCAAAAAACCATCAATAGCACTAATATCTTTTAATTGAGCAATATTTTTACTATTTACAGAGCCACCATATAAAACTTTTGGAGTTTTTTTACGAAATTTATTTTTGATAAATGAAATCGAATTTAATAAGTCGTTTGGTTTTGGAATTAAACCAGTTCCAATAGACCATACAGGCTCATAAGCTATGATAATATTTGAAGTATCGGTAACAGACTTCAATCCATTATGAATTTGTTTTGTTAAGATTTTATTAGTTCTTTTTTTTCTTTTTTCACTAAGTGTTTCTCCAATACAAAAAATTACTTTTAATTTTGACTTAATTGCACTTTTAATTTTTAAATTAATCAATTTATCAGTCTCACCAGATTGTCTATTTTCTGAATGTCCTAAGATGACATATTTAGCTCCAACATTTTTTAACATTTTTGAATTTACATGACCTGTAAATGCTCCATAGTTTTCACTCTCATGACAATTTTGTGCTCCAACTTCAAGATTTGTTTTTTTTAACCTCTTTGATAATGGACGTATAAGAATGTTAGGCGGACAATAAATAATTCTAAACTTGGCATTTTTATTATTTTTTGAAAATTTTATAACGCTATCAAGTGAATTTAGCGTTCTTAAATCACCAAACATTTTCCAATTAGCTATAAAATACATATATTTATTTGTCATAATTGAAATTTTAATCTATAGATTTGTTTTTTACAGATCAATAAATTTATAGCTAATGATAGAAACTTTGAAAAAATTTGGTGCAAAAAAATTAGGTGGTTTAATCTTAATTGCGGTCATTATAATTGCTTTTGGCTTTGGTGGCTTTGGAGGAGGTTTTAGTACCAACAACCAAAACAACATCGCTAAAATTAATAAAACTAATGTAACTACTCAAGATTTTATGAACTATGTTAATGAAAGTGGAATTTCACAACAAGCTATTAGAGAAAATTTAGAAAATAATATAATTGAGGAACTATTATCAGGTTTAATCTCGACAACTTTAATTGACTTAGAAGTAGAAGATTTTGATCTTTCAATTACTGAATTAACAGTTTTAAAAAAGATTAAAGAAAACAAAAATTTTCAAGATGAGAATAACGTTTTTCAAAGAACTAAGTATGAAAAATTTTTACTATCAAACAATATGTCAGCACCTATGTTTGAATTACAATTAAAAAATCGTGAACTGCAAAAACATCTATTTGATTTTATTGGAGCTGGAACAATAACTCCCAATTTTCTTACTAAAAAGAAATTTGAAGAAGAGAATAAATCTTTAGATCTTGAATATTTTGCAATGGAAAATCTTTATAAAGATAAAAATGAATATACTAATTTGGAAATTGAAAAATTTTTAGAGGAAAATAAAGAACAGTTAAAAAGTGAGTATATAGATTTTAAATATGCTGTTCTAAATCCTAAAAATTTAATTGGTTTAGAAGAATTTAATCAAGAGTTTTTTGATGAAATAGATAAAATTGAAAATAGAATCTCTGAAGGAAGCAGTTTTGAATCTATTATTGAAAATTTAAGTGTAGTCGTAAATGAAGTAAAAGAATTCACTCCTACTACAACTGAAAAAAAAAATGAAGATAATATATATTCAAAAAGATCTACAAAATTAGACCTTATTGAAGATGGAGATAATTTTTTATTATATAATATCAATAACCAATACGACAAAGTGCCAGATTTAACAGATGAAACTATCAAAAAAGGAATCCGTGAATTGGTGTATCAAAAAGGTAAATTTGATAAAAATAAAAATATATTAGAAAACATTCAAAAAAATGAATTCGATAACAATAAGTTTAAAGAAATGGGTGGTTTTACTATTAAGTATATAACTATAAATTCAATTGATGATATTGAGAAATTTGAATCAAATTCAGTTAAAATGCTTTATTCTTTACCCATTAATTCTTTCACATTAGTAAATGATAAGGAAAATAAAATATATTTAGTAAAACTAGTTAGCACAAAAAAAAATACATTTAGCGAAACTGATGAAGATTATCTAGATTTTGTTAATAACCAAAATACTAATACCAGAAAAACTATTCTTCAATCTTACGATCAACTGCTAAATATAAAGTATCAAGTACAATTAAACCAAAAAACTATTGATAGAGTTAAAAATTATTTCAAATGATAATCAATCGAAACTTCAAGGATTTTAAGTTTCGACATAGAAGCAAAAAAAATCAAATTATCTATACTTCTAAAAAAGTCAAAAATGATAATGAGGTAATTAATTTAATTGATAATTTTTTAATTGAAAAAAATAGCTTTATTTTTGAGTCTGTTGAAAAAGGCAAGATAAAAGGAAGATTTACTATTTTTGGCAAAAATCCTGATAAAATTTGGGAATTTAATAACAAAAATTCTTATCTAATTAAAAACAAAAAAAAAATTAAATTAAAAGATAAGCCAGAAGAATTAATAGAAAAGATAATTGAGGAGTTTAAATTTGAAACTCCTAAAGAATTACCAAAGATTTGTTCTTTAATCTCAGGATATTTCTCATACGACTCCATTAGATATATCGAAAAAATCCCTAACAAATGTAAAAATGATCTTAATTTACCAGACGTTAGACTGCTAAGGCCTAGAACTCTTGTAATTCATGATAATTTAAAAAACGAAATATTTTATATAATTAATATATTTAATGATGAAAAAATTACAAATTATCAAAAGAAATTTGATGATATAAATTCTGAACTTTTCAAACTTACAATTCAATCTTCTTTAAAAAATTTAAATAAATCCAAGAGTAATGCTCTTAAAGAAATTAAAGTTAAGTCCAATACACCTAAACACAAATTTCTTAGTATGGTTAACAAAGCAAAAAAATACATTAAATTAGGTGATATTTTTCAAGTAGTTTTGAGCCAAAGGTTTGAAGCAAAACTTACAAAAAACCCTCTTGAGATTTATAAAAAATTAAGGGTTACAAACCCCTCTCCTTTCATGTTTTTCTTCAATTTTGACGATTTTCAAATAGTTGGGGCTAGTCCTGAAATACTGGTAAGATTAAGAGATAACAAGATAACTGTAAGACCAATAGCTGGAACAAGACCAAGAGGAAAAACAAAAAAAGAAGATCTTTATTACGAAAAAGATTTGTTAAAAGATAAAAAAGAATTGTCAGAACATTTAATGCTTTTAGATCTAGGTAGAAATGATGCGGGTAAAGTTTCTAAAATAAATTCTATTAAAGTCACTGAGAGTTTTATTATTGAGAGATATTCACATGTCATGCATATAGTTTCTAATGTAATAGGAGAATATAATAAAAAGTTCTCAAAATTTAAATCATTATTGGCAGGCTTTCCAGCTGGCACAGTATCTGGAGCTCCTAAAATAAGAGCTATGGAAATTATTGATGAATTAGAAACAACAAGAAGAAAAGTATATGCGGGAGGTATTGGATATTTTTCAGCAAACGGAGAATTTGATACTTGTATTGCTTTAAGAACAGCTGTTGCAAAAAATAAAAAATTTTATGTTCAAGCTGGTGCTGGGATCGTTGCAGACAGCAAACCAATAAAAGAATATGAAGAAACAATAAACAAAGCTAAAGCTTTAATTAATGCATTGAGATAATGAAAATATTACTAATTGATAATTACGATAGTTTTACATTTAACCTTTATCATTATCTTTCATCTTTAAAAACAAAAGTCGATGTCGTCAGAAATGATAAAATTACTTCAAAAGAAATTATTAAAAAAAGATATAATAAAATTGTAATTTCGCCTGGACCTGGGAATCCAAATCAATCGGGAAATTGTTTGAATATTTTAAAAACCTTATATAAAGATCTTCCATTTCTTGGAGTGTGCCTGGGACATCAAATCATAGGTCAAGTTTTTGGATCAAAAATTATTCAAACAAAAAAATTAATGCATGGAAAAACAAGTAAAATCAAATCTAGACAAATTGGGATTTTAAAAAATCTTCCAAGATCATTTGAAGCCACAAGATATCATAGTTTAATTATTGATAAAAAATCCTTATCTGAAAATTTAGAAATTACTGCTGAAACAAATGATGGATTAATCATGGGTGTTCAACATAAAAAATACAATATTCATGGTGTACAATTCCATCCAGAAAGTATTAAAACTAAATTAGGAATGAAAATATTAAAGAACTTTATAAATTATTAATTTATGGAACTAATTTTAGAAAAATTAAGAAAAAAAGAGGATTTAACTTTTGAAGAAAGTAAATCTGCTTTTGAATTGTTAATGACGGGCAAAGCGAATGAAGACGAAATTTACGATTTTTTAACGCTACTCTCTGAAAAAGGTGAAGTTTCAGATGAAATTGCTGGTGGTGTTTATGTCCTTAGAGAAAAATCAAAAAGAGTAAACGTAACTGATTGTGTTGATACCTGTGGAACAGGTGGTGATGGCATGAATACCTTAAATATTTCCACTGCATCGGCTTTACTTTTAGCAAGTATGGGCACAAAAGTAGCCAAACATGGGAATAAAGCTGTCTCATCAAAATGTGGGTCTGGTGATGTTTTAGAGGCACTTAAAATTAAAATAAATCTTGAGCCAAACGACATAGAAAAAGAGATTAATAATAATAACTTTGGTTTTATGTTTGCGCCAAACTATCATAGTGCAATGAGATTTGTTGGACCTGTAAGAAAGAAAATCGGCAAAAGAACTATTTTTAATATGATTGGTCCGTTAAGCAACCCTGCATTAGTTAATAGACAAGTTGTAGGAGTATTCGATAAAAAATTACTTACAATATTTGCTGAAGGACTTAAAAACCTAGGTATAAAATTTGCATGGATTGTAAATAGTGATGATGGTTTAGATGAAATTTCTCCATACGCAAATACAAATGTTATTCAATTAAAAGATGAAAAAATATCTAAAATTATAATTGATCCAAAAATTCTTAATGTAAATGCAGAAAAATTTGAAAATTTAATTGGAGATGATGCTAACTTCAATGCTGATAAAATGATTGAAATTTTTAAAGGTAAAGATAATGATTTTTCAAAAGCTGTTTGTTTAAATTCAGCTGCTGGATTAATAGTTAGTGAAAAATTCACAGAATTTTCTGATGCTTATAATTTTTGTAGAGAGTTTATTTTATCAGGTAAGGCCTATTTACATTTAGAAAAAATACAAAATGTCTGAAAATATATTAAATAATATAATCACAAAAAAAATTGAAAGAGTCGATACTCTTAAGAAATCCATAAGTTTGGACTCTTTAAATGAAATTATTGATAAAAATAATAATTTTATTAATTTTAAAGAAAAAATTCAAAATAATATAATTCAAGATAAAATCTCAATTATAGCTGAAATCAAAAAAGCAAGTCCTTCAGCAGGAGTAATTATAGAAGATTATAATCCTGTTCAAATTGCTAAAATTTATAACGAAAATAATGTAACTTGCTTATCTGTTCTTACCGAGGAAGATTTTTTTTTAGGAAATTTAATTCATATCAGTAAAATTAAACAAAAATTTAACTTACCAATTTTATGTAAAGATTTTTTTATTGATAAATTTCAAATACCTTTAGCAAAGAGTTATGGTGCTGATGCTATTTTAATTATTCTGGCGGGAGTATCAGATGATTTAGCTAATGAATTATATGAAGAAGCATTAAAATTTAACATGTCAGTTATCGTTGAAGTGCATACTTTAGAAGAAGCGAAAAAAGCTTTGAATTTTAAAGAAGCTTTAATTGGAATTAACAATAGAAACTTAAAAACACTTAAAACTGATATTGATACAACCTACGATATTTATAATGTGCTTTTAAATCATCAAGGACCTTTAATTTCTGAGAGTGGAATTAAAACAAAAGATGAACTTTTGGATTTGAAGAATAAAACTTCTATAAAAACTTTTTTAATTGGTGAATCACTTTTAAAAAATTTGTCAGAAAATTCTATTTTCTCAGTTTTATAGTTAAATTATCCCCTAATTTACTAAGTTTTTTTACTGTTGTTTATTTATAAGAACTTTTATAGAACATTATTTGTACGATATTTGTTCTTATGCTTACTAAAAAACAAAAAAACCTGCTTTTATTTATCAACAAGAAGTTGAGAAGTTCTGGTGTCTCACCCTCTTATGAGGAAATGAAACAGTCGTTAAATCTAAAATCTAAATCAGGTATCCATAGATTAATTAGTGCATTAGAGGAAAGAGGATTTATTAAAAGGTTAGCCCACAAGGCAAGAGCGTTAGAAGTAATTAAATTGCCAGAAACAGCTTCTGCAAATGATATTTATAACAGTTTCTCACCTAGTGTAATTAAAGGTGGTTTAGATGAGGTTAATATTAATTCTGATGAAATGGAAGTTCCTGTTCTTGGGAAAATAGCTGCTGGTACTCCAGTTGAAGCTATCCAAAATGAAGTGTCAAGAATTCCTTTGCCTAACAATCTAGAAAAAAATGGTGATTACTTTGGATTAAAAGTTCAGGGAGACTCTATGATCGAAGCTGGTATCAATGAAGGTGACACTGTTATTATAAGAAGAACTGATACTGCTGATAATGGAAAAATTGTTGTAGCTTTAATCGATGAGCATGAAGCAATGCTCAAAAGAATTCGTAAAAAAGGTAAAGTTGTTGCGCTTGAAAGTGCCAATAGAAACTATGAAACTAAGATTTTTGGACCTGATAGAGTAAAAGTTCAAGGAGTTTTAGTATCTTTATATAGAAACTTTTAAGAAAATAGTCTAAACAACACTGATGTCAAAAGTAGCAACTAGATTTGCTCCATCACCTACTGGAGCTCTTCATATTGGAGGTGTAAGAACAGCACTATTTAACTGGTTATTTTCAAAAAATCAGAAAGGAACATTTCACCTTAGAATTGAAGATACTGACAAAGAAAGATCTAAAGATGAACATAAAATTCAAATTATTAAATCTTTAAAGTGGCTTGGTATAGAACATGATGGTGAAGAATATGTTCAATCAACTAAAATTAATGATCACATAGATGTAGCAAATGAACTACTCAAAAATGGAAATGCTTATAAATGTTACTGTTCTAGTGAAGAAATTGAAGAACAAAAAAAGAGAGCTAGACAAAAAAAACTTCCCTATATCTATAATAGAAAATGGAGAGATATACCAGAATCTGAAGCTCCTAAGGATATTAGACCAGTAATAAGATTTAAAAGTAAAATTGAAGGATCATCAATCCTAAAAGATTTAGTTCAAGGTGATGTTGAAATTGATAATAACACAATTGAAGATTTTATAATTTTAAGAAATGATGGTACTCCAACTTATAATTTGTCTGCCACTGTCGATGATCACCAAATGAATATGACACATATTATTAGAGGAGATGATCATAAGATTAACACTTTCAAACAAATGCAAATTTATTTAGCAATGAACTGGGATTTACCAAAATTTGCGCATATACCTCTAATTCACACAATAGAAGGTAAAAAATTATCAAAAAGAGATAATGCTTCAACACTAGATGATTATTCTAAAATTGGAATTATGCCTGATGCTTTAAGGAATTATTTACTAAGATTAGGTTGGTCTTTTGAGGATAAAGAAATATTTACACTAGAAGAAAGTATTGAGCACTTTAACTTAGAAGGAATTGGTAAATCTCCCTCTAAACTAGATTTGAGCAGAATTTTATCGATGAATGAGTATTATATAAAAAACATTGACGAAAATGAGCTTTATAAACATCTGGTAGAATACTGTGAAATTTATAAAGAAAAAATAAATCCAGCAAAAGAAGTAAAAATTAAATCATCTTTATCTTTTCTCAAAAATAAAGCAAAAACTTTAGAAGATATTTATAATAATGCAAAATACATAATATTAGATGAAGTAAAATTTGAAGATGAGGATTTAAAATTAATAGATGAAAAGGCAAAAAAAATTATTAAAGAATTTAATAATAATCTAACAGCTATAGAAAACTTAAATAAAGAAAATCTTGAACCAATCGTAAATGAATTAATAAAAAAATATGAAACAAATTTTAAAGGAGTTGGACAACCATTAAGAGTGTCTTTAACCGGTTCGAAATTTGGTCCAGGACTTTATGATATTATAATTTCTTTAGGTAAGGAAGAGGTTAAAAAAAGGTTAGAAAGCAAGGTACTTACTTAAAATTGAAGCTGACTCATTTGAAGAAGATGTTTTAGATTTAATACCCTCTAAAGTTTTGTTACAATCACTCAATTGCTTTTCTATTAAACTTGGATTTTTTAAAAAATATATAACTGTATTAAAAATTTCTCTAGCATTACATTCTTTTTGTAATAATTCTGGAATTACTTCTCTGCCATTTATTATATTTATAATATTAGCAAATTTAACATTTACTAATAATTTAAAAATCATAAAGTTTATATAGCTTAATTTATAAATTATTATTGACGGAACATTTGCGCTTGAAATTTGAAGTGAGACAGTACCTGATTTGGAAACTGCAAATATAGAATTAGATAAAATTTGTGATTTAATATTTTCATCAGAAACAACATCTACGTTATTAAAATCGGTACTATTTATTTTATTAATAATAGAATCTTTATTTTCATCTGTAGCATGAAAAACAAAAGAATAAATATTTTCTTTTTTATTCATGAGTTTAATAAAGTCTAACAATATTGGTAAAAGTATATTTATTTCTGATTTACGACTACCAGGAAAAATTGATATAATTTTCTTATCTTTAGATATCAAATCATTTAAATTTGTTTTTACATTTTCGTTTTTTTCAATTAGCGGATGACCTACGAATGTAGTTTTAATATTTTCTAGTTCAAAATATTTTTTTTCAAAATTAAATAATAAAAGTATATGATCTATAAATTTTTTAATTTTTTTAACTCTATTTTTTCGCCAAACCCAAACTTGAGGGGCAACATAATGTATTGTTTTAATATTATTATTTATCTTTTTAACTCTTTCAGCTACCCTTAATGTAAAATCTGGGCTATCAACACTAAACAATATATCTGGATTAAACTTTATAATTTCATCAACTGTCTTATTTATTCTGTTCCTTATCTTAAAAATATTAAGCAATACGCTTGTAAACCCAAGATAAGTTATTTCTTTAAGTTCAAAAATTGATTGAATTCCAAGCTTTTTAATATGAGTACCACCAACTGATAAATACTCAACATTAGTGTTTTGTATCATTAGCTTTGAAATAACTGTTGAAGCTAATTTATCTCCAGAGGGCTCCCCTGTTAAAATAAATACTTTCTTCATATAATTTTAATAAATATCTTGTGTTTATTAGCAAAGCTTATGCATTTTTCTTTATCTAAGAAAATATTTTTCTTTGATTTTAGAACAATACCTTTTAACCCATATTTCTTACAATCTTTTAATGTATTAAGACCGATTGTTGGTAAATCCATTCTTAAATCCTGTTTTTTCTTAGGTAATTTAATTAAAATTCCTGCTGATCCTTTTTTTAACTTTGATAGCATTTTTTTAGTTCCTTGATTTCCTTCAGAAGCTATAACTTTTTCATCTTTTACAATTAATGCCTGAACATGATCTAAACTATTCAATTGATTAAAATAAAGAACTCCTTTTTTAATAGATTTTATTTCTTTAGAGTTTGGTTTTAGTTTTGTGTAATTTTTAGCTTTTAATGATAGCTCTGGATTAAAAAAATTTGAACTAATAACTTTTATTTTCTCTTTTTCCAATATCTTGATAATTGCCTTTATAATTGCTGCATCCCCTGATTTAGCAGCTTTAATTACACTTGGCATATAATAAATACCTTTAAGATCAAGTCTTAGTGTTGAAAATTTAGGTTTAGCTATTTTTCCTGCAAACAAAACTTTTTTTGATTTTTTCTCTTTAATTAGATTTATTATTTTTCCAAATTTACCAATACTTATTCGATTTGAATTTATATTTTGCTTAAATTTATTATTTTTTGAAAAATCTATTATAAAATATTTTTTTTTTAATTTTATAATTTTGTTAAGAATAATTTCTGAAAAATCAGTATCGCCTAAAAATAATCCAATCATTTTATTTAGAAAAAGGAGTGCAGATTGGTCTTTTTTTATCTTTTTCTAAAAAATTAACCACTTCTAAAACTAAATCACTCTTTTTAAAATCTTCATTTAAATTATTCAAATTATCAGTTAAGTTTTCATTTCTAAATATTTCCTTATAAGCATTGCTTAGAGTCATTATTTCTTTATTTGGAATATTCTTTCTTCTAAGACCAATGAGATTTAAACCTTGTAAAATACTTCTATTACCATGAGCTATTCCGTAAGGTATTATGTCTCTTACAACCCCACACATCCCACCAATCATTGCAGACCTACCAACTCTAGTAAATTGCTGAACTGCAGAATTACCACCGATAATAACATTATCTTCAATTTCTGCATGACCACCTAGTGGAACATTGTTAGCCAAAATTACATCATTTCCAACCATACAATCATGAGCGATATGAGAAGAAACCATAAATAAACAGTTATTACCTATTTTTGTTAATCCACCTCCTCCTTTTGTACCTGGATTAATAGTAACGTATTCTCTAATTTTATTATTATCTCCAATCTCAAGCTTGGTTTCTTCGCCAGCAAATTTTAAATCTTGAGGATCGTTACCAATTGAGGAAAAAGGATATATCTTATTATTTATACCTATTTTAGTATTACCTAGTATGCTTACATGAGATTGAATATCTGAATTATCATTTATTTCAACATTTGGACCAATGATCGAATAGGCTCCGATTTTTACATTAGAAGAAATTTTTGCCTTAGAATCTACAATTGCTGTTTTGTGTATCATCTATTATCCTTTAAGAATTGTCTAATATTCTTTGCTGGATAGCCCATTACTTTTGAGTTGTCAGGAATATCTTTTATAACACCTGAACCACCAGCTATTTCAACATTATTACCAATTTTTAAATGTCCTGAAATCCCTGCTTGTCCACCAATTTTAACATTTTCACCGATTATAGAGCTACCAGCAATACCTACTTGTCCAGCGATTATTGAATTTTGACCAATTTTCACATTATGAGCAATATGTATTTGATTATCTAAATAAGTGTTTTTTCCAATAGTAGTATTTGACATAGAGCCTCTATCTATAGTTGAACCACATCCAATTTCACAATTATCCTCAATTATAACAGCTCCTATATGAGGGTATCTTAAATTTCTATTCTTGTTTGGAAAAAATCCAAATCCGTGTTTACCTATGACACAGTTATCTAGAATTCTAACCTTATTTTTAATTAGAGTATTTCTGAGTATAGTGTTTGAACCAATAAAACAATTATTTCCAATAATTGCATTTTTTTCAATAATGGTGTTATGACCAATAATACAGTTATTACCTACTGATACATTTTCACCAATTAATACATTGTTTCCAAATTTAATCTTATTCTTAAATTTAGTTTTATCAATATTTACAACAGTTGTATCAAAATCATCATTAATTGAATCTGGATAAAATTTAGAAGTAATAATAGAAGTTGAACTTAGAACATTATCAACAATTATAGGTATACATTTTTTAGGTAACTCATTTTTAAGATTAACAGTTGTTATACAAAAAGAAGCTTTTGTATTATTGGCGGCAATTTTATATTTTTTTGAATGAAAAAAAGTAATTTCATCTAATTTTGAATTTTGTAAATCTTTAATATCAGCAACATTTAGATTACTATTAATTTCATCATCTTTTAGATTTAATTCATTCAGTATCTCACCAAATTTATAAGGACCATTATTTTTAAAAAAAGGACTAACCATGATTGCTTTTAACAAAGCAAAATAGTTTAAGTTATCAATAATTATTGCTATTTATTTCTTATCTACAATTGTTGCTGACCACATTGCATCAGCCATTTTCTTGTTATCAACAAAAGCTTCACCCTTGTACTTCCAAACTCTACCATGGGATCTTATCGCCTCTATTTTAAGTAAAAGTTTGCAATCAGGAATTACAGGGCTTCTAAATCTTGCTTTTTCAACACCCATCAGAAAAACAAGTTTATTTTCATAGGTAGATTTATCAATACCATGTGCAGTCAAAGCTGCAGCGGTTTGACCAAATGCTTCAACTATGAGAACACCTGGCATTACAGGTTGCTCAGGAAAATGTCCTTGAACAAAAAAACTATCTTTTTTAACATTAACAACACCTGTGGCCGATGTTAATTTTTTAATATCATGTAGTTCATCTATTAATAACATGGGATCTCTATGTGGCAGCAAATTTTCAATTTCTTTTTTGTTTAAATTTGTCATTTTATAATTTCAATATTTTTAATTTGATTGTCAATGAGTTCAATTAAATTATTTGTAATGTCATAGTCTTTACTTGCAATAAAAACATTTTTTTTATCAATGAGCATATAAATTGAATTATCAGCCATATATTTTTCTATTATTGGATTTATCAAATTCAAAAAATTAAGAATATTTTGATTTCTTTTTATTTTCAAGTTATCAACTTCTTTAATTTTTTCTTTTCTATATTTTTCAAATTTAATTTGTAATAGTTTCAACTCATTATTTATTTCATCCTTTGAAATTAAATTTTTTTTAGCTAAAATCTTATTTTCTTCATTTTTAAAATCATTATCATTTGATTTAAACTTATTAATTTTTAATTCTTCTTCTTTTTTAAGAGTAATTAAGAGCTCTTTACCTGCAATAGTATTTGATAGAACATAATTAATATCTATATAAGAAACTCTATCCTCAGCTTTTGAAAAGCTAACAAATAGTGATAAAAAAAATAAGATAAAAAAAAATTTTTTAAATAAGTTCATTAAAAAGTTGTTCCTAGATTAAATCTAAAAGTCTCTGTTTTATCACCTGTTTTTTTAGTGACAGGATGAGCTAAAGTAAAATTCATTGGACCAACAGGACTCATCCAATCAAGAGCCACACCAACTGAAGATCTTACACCTCCTCCTTTAATAGATGAATTGTAATCAACACCCCATATATCTGCAGCATCTGCAAAAATTAAAAAATCTAAATTTTGTGATTCTTCAAATATCTGGGGCACATTTGAAGCAAAGTTGACTGAATAAGCATAATTACCACCCACAAAATCATCACCATCCTTTGGACCTACTCTTCCAGCTTCAAAACCTCTTAGTCTACTTGAAGGTATGTTTATTCTCTCAGATAATTTAATATCTTTATTATTTAAAGAATTGGCTGATTGAAGATAAATTGAAATAGATGAAAAATTTTTTTCAAAGAAATCAAAATAGTGAGAATAATTATAATAATTTTTAATAGTATTTGTGTCACTTATAATAGGTAAATCAAGAGAGTAAAAAGATTTAAATCCATCACTTGTTTGAAATTTCTGGTTTCGTTTATCGTAATTCATATTTAACTTCATAAAAGAGTCCCAATAATTACCTTCTTGTGCTTGCTGTTGTGCTGAAGCAGTACTATTAGTTTCTATAACCTCATAGAAGTTTGAATTATTAATTCCTAAATAAAAATCATTTAAATACTCAAAATCTGTTCCAATACTTACTCCAGTTTTATTAGTTTTATAACCGAAAGTTTGATAATTATCATTTTCAGTAGCTTCAGCTGAAAAAAATAAAGATTTGTTTGAATTGTTAAAATTAGGGTTAGTAACAGAAAATTTACCTTTAAAAGCATCTGTTGAAAGTAAAAAATTTGTATCTAAGCCAATTCCATTTCCTAAAAAATTATTTTCTTTAATACCAAAGCCAAATGAACCTCCAGATGTGCCTGCGCCAGCAGAAGCATAAATTTCACCAGTAGGTTTTTCTTCTACAAAAATATCGATTGATTTAGTGTTATTTTCATTATTATTAACTTTAGAATTTACTACTTTGAAAAAATTTAAACTTTTAATATTATTAATTGATTTATTAACTAAAATGTCACTAAATGGATCACCTTCATCAAGCATTAATTGATTTCGTATTACGTTTTCAGAAGTAATAGTATTTCCAAGAATATTAATTCTATCTACATAAAATTTTTCTCCCTCTTCTACATTAAATTGTAAATTAATAGAGTTTTGATTAATTGATTCATTCACATTAGCTTTTATGAACTTGTACTGCTCTAGAGCTGTTATATTGTCTATTTCATCAAGTATTTTATCAATTGTATTAATTGAATAAGGTTTGCCTTTAACTTTTTTAAATAATTTTTTTATTGAAGAAAAGTTATTTTCGTCAAAATCAGTAGGAAGTTTAAGGTCTAATTCACCAAAATAAATTTTAGAGCCAGAATCAATATTAAAAATTAACTCAAAATTACTATCATCAATTAATTTTGCAAATGAAGAATTAATATTTACATTATAAAATCCATTATTTTTATAAAAATTTTTTAAAAGTCTTTCATCAAAAGAAACGGAATTTTGGTTTAAAAATTTTCTACCAGAAATAAATTTCCAAAATTTATATTCTGTACTTGTTATAATTCTACGAAGTTTTTTATCTTTAAAAACTTTATTTCCTACAAATGTAATCTTTTTAATTTTTGATTTTTTTCCTAAATCTACATCGTAAATAATGCTAACAAGATTATTTTTAGATTCATCAACTAGAATTTCTAATGATGAATTGTAATAACCTAAATTTTTTAAAATATTTTCAATTTTCAGTTTCTCTTTTTTAATTAGGTTTTCATTATAGGAGTATCTTTGCTTGATTGATGTTTCCTTTTTTATTATTTCTAAAATTCTTGTACTTTTAATACCATTGTAAGATATATTCTCAATTATAGGATTTTCCTCAACATTGATTAATAAAATTTGATTATAAAACTTTACATTTATATTTTTAAAAAAATCTGTTTCATAAAGATCTTTTAGTATTTTATTTAGTTTAACATCATTAATTTCGTCATTTATATCTATGGAAATAAATAATTTTATAGTTTCATCTGAAATTCGATCATTTCCAGTAATTTCAATCTTATTTAAAGTGTCAGATAATGCATAACTTGAAAAAAATATTAGAATTAAGAAGGCTGATTTAAATATATTCTTAAATGATTTCATGATTATTTATAAAATAATTTATTGATTTTTATTCTAACTATTTTGTTTAAAGAAATAATAGAGTTAATATTCCCTGGTTTTTTTTGACTTAGACTTAAAATTTCTTTCATATTTATTAATTTTTGAAGATGAGTAGTTATATCAGTAAAATTTATTTTTTTTAATAAAAAAAGATTTACCAACTCATCATTAGCTAGAACAATAATTGTTTCTAGTAAAGACTCCTTGTTTTGTAACCTTTTTATCAACTTAATTGATGAAAATTTATTAACATCAACTTTTCTTAAATTAAGAAAGTTTAATTTCTTAAGATCTATTTTATCAGTTTTAATAATCTTGTGTTGACTATCATATAATGAATTAAATATTGGAATTTTCATATTAGTGTCATGTACTATAATTTTAATCATTCCATCTTTAAATTTCAAAATTGCATGTACGTATGAACTAGGGTGGACCAATACATCTAGTTGATTATAATTTAAATTAAATATTTTTTTTGCTTCCATAACTTCAAAAACTTTATTCATCATAGTTGCCGAGTCGACTGATATTTTTTTTCCCATTTTCCAATTTGGATGTTTAATAGCCTCAGAAATTTTAACATTTTTAAATTTAGCTTTAGACACATTATTTAATGGGCCCCCAGAAGCGGTTAGGAATATTTTATTAATATTTGAAATTTTGTTACCTTTTAATGCGTAGAATATAGAAAAATGTTCAGAATCAACAGGAACAAACGTTGTTTTAAATTTTTTGAGATCTTTTTCAATTAGATGCCAACCACAAATAATTGCTTCTTTATTTGCAATTGCTATTTTTTTTGTATGTTTAATAATTTTAATTGTAGGTTCAAGACCATGAATTCCAGAAATTGAACTCATAACATAGTCAATTTTTTTCTTAAAAATATTATTAAAAGAATTGTAATTATTAAAAATATTAATTTTATCTAATCTTTTTTTTTTTAATTCTTTAAAGGATTTTTCATTCGTTATAATTAAATTTTTTACATTTAAAATTTTTGCCTGTTTGAAAATTTCCTGATAATTTTTATCAGCCGTAAGCAAAACAACATTTAAATTTTTTTTATCTTTTTTGATTATCTCAACTAATGTTTTGCCAATTGTGCCTGTTGATCCAAGTATAGCTATTTTTTTTTTCATTTAAATTAACTTTAGTAAAAAATAAGAAAATGGCACAGCAAAAATAATTCCATCTACCCTATCAAGAGCTCCTCCATGACCTGGTAATAAATTGCCAGTATCTTTGATATTGGCTTTTCTTTTGATAAATGAAATAAATAAATCTCCTAATTGACTGATTAATGAGACAAATAAACAAAAAGATATGTTAATTAAGCTAAATTTTAAGTCTAAATAATTAAAATTTATTATCAATATTAATGGAAACAACGATAAAATAAAAGAACCAACAGTCCCTGATATTGTTTTGTTGGGACTAATTTTTGATAATTTTTTACCCCCTATAATTTTTCCAAATATATAACCGCCAATGTCTGTAAAAAAACATATACCAATTAAATATAGAAAAAAAACAGGACCCTCAGATCTATGTATCTCATAAGAAAAATGACAAAATATAAAAAATATATAACAAAAAGTTATTATATTTAAAATTAGAATTTTATAATTAAAATTTTTTAAAGTAGAGTTATTTTTAACATAATTTGAGATTAGTATTTTTGAAAATAGATTGTTAGCTTCTATAGATATAATTATTCCTAAAATTAAAATTGATAAAATTAAAATATATTTATGACTGAAAATGATAAAAACTAACAAAGATAATAAAATAATTGATGTAATTATTCTTTTAAATAAATTTTCTGACATTAAATATTACCAAAGTTTCTCTTAATTTTTTTAAATCTTTTAATTATTCGAACATAGTCTTTTTCGTTAAAGTCAGGCCATAATTTCTTTTCAAAAAAAATTTCAGCATAAGCTAACTGCCACAGTAAAAAATTACTTAATCTTTTTGTATTTCCAGTTCTAATTAATAGTTCTGGATCAGGTATATTTTTTGTTTGAAGATACTTTTGAAAATTATTTTCATTAATTTTAACATTTTTTTTCCGTATATTCTTTATGGCATTCAAAATTTCATGTTTTGATCCATAATTCAAAGCAAGATTAATTTGAAGTTTTGTATTTTCTGCTGTTTTTTTTTCTGATAATTTTAAAAGGTTATTTAATTTTTTTGAAAATTTTTTAACACCTATAATTTTAAGTTTTATATTTTGTTTGTTAAGAACTTTAATTTTTTTTAAGAGAAAGTTTTCAAGTAAGTTAAACAAGTAATCAATTTCTTTTTTTGGTCTGTTCCAATTTTCAGTCGAAAAAACATATAATGTAAGATAATTGATTTTTTGTTTAATAGTTTCTTTGATAATTTTTTCTACGGTATTTAGACCAGACTTATGACCTTCATTTCTTGAGTTTTTATGTTCTAAACCCCACCGTCCATTACCATCCATAATAATGGCCACATGATTAAGAGGGTTCATCTTATATGGTCATTATTTCTTTTTCTTTTAAAGAAACCTTTTCGTCAACAACTTTAATATGATCATCTGTAATTGTTTGGACATTTTTTTCAGATGTTTTTTCTTCATCTTCACCAATTTCTTTTGATTTTAAAAGTTTTTTTAATTCTTCATTTGCTTCCCTACGAATATTTCGAATAGTAATTTTGCATTTTTCACCAATTGATTTTATTAATTTCTTTAATTCCGATCTTCGTTCTTCATTTAGTTCTGGAACTGGAAGTCTAATTAACTGTCCATCAATTTGTGGATTCAAACCTAAATCTGATTTTTTAATTGCTGCATCAACTAATGGTACATTATTAGCATCCCATACTTGAATATTAATCATTCTTGGCTCTGGTGTTGTTATGCTTCCTACTTGATTAATAGGCATTTGTTGACCATAAACATCAACTTTAACTAAATCTAGCATTGCAGCATTTGCTCTGCCAGTTCTAAGCGAAGACAGTTCTTTTAAGAATATCTCAATGGCTTTATCCATTTTGACATTGTATGACTTTTCGTCAAACATTTACTCTCCGATCTTTATTCTATAAAACTCTTTTATCTTTAAATCAGTAATTGAAAGTTCTTTAACTATATCTTGCACTTTCTTTTTGGGCTCCATAACCCAGGGTTGAGATAAAAGAGAGTTCTCCTCTTTAAATTTATTCATTTTACCTAAGCTAATTTTTTTTGCAATATCCTCTGGTTTGCCTGAATTCTTCAACTCCTCAGTTACAAGCTCTTGTTCTTTGTCAATAACTGATTGATCTATTAGATCAGATGTAAGTGCCAGTGGATTTGAGGCAGCTATGTGCATAGATAGTTGCTTTCCAAAATTTTTAATTACATCAGAATTATCTTTTGTCTCTATTGAAACAATAACAGCTAACTTTGAAATATTATCTTTTACAACTGAATGTAGATAATGATTATTTACAGTTCCAGTATTTTCAATCGTTTTAGCTTTACCAATAGTAATTTTTTCACCAATTTTAGCAATTAAAGATACAACATTCTCTTCTACTGTCACTCCATTTTTCATTTTAGAACTTTTCAAATCGTCTATATTAGAATTTTTTTCATTATTTAATTCACTAAGCTCTTTAACAAAATTTGTAAAATCTTCATTTTTTGCAACAAAGTCTGTTTCACAATTTACTTCTATAACCGATGTTTTGTTTTCATCACCACTAACAGCAACAACACCTTCTTTTGCATCTCTAGACATTTTTTTTGATGCTTTTGAAATCCCTTTTACACGCAAAATTTCAATTGCTTTATCAATATCACCACCAGACTCTTTTATTGCAAGATTACAATCTTTAAATCCTGCACCAGTTGCTTCTCTTAATTTTTTAACATTTTCAATATCACTCATATTAATTTAAAGTCTCCTTTTTATCTTTAGAAAATTTTTGTTCTAATTTTTCTCTATCAATTTCTTGTACAGTTTTTCCTTGAATTTTTTCTTTCACTTCCTGAGATACTTCTTTTTGAGGCTCTGGAGCAGGAATTGAACTCTTAGCATTGTTAATAGTCTCTTTAATTAAATTGCAATAAAGATCTATTGATCTACGAGCGTCATCATTGCCAGGTATTGGATAATCAATATTGTCTGGGTTTGAATTACTATCAAGAATAGCAACTATAGGTATTCCTAATTTTACAGACTCTGCAATAGCTAATGACTCATAATTTGTATCAATTATGAAAACTAAATCAGGAGTTTTTTTCATTTCAGCAATTCCACCTAGTGACCTTTCAAGCTTATCTTTTTTAACACTCATTTTTAGAAGTTCTTTTTTTGTAAAACCTCTATTTTCAGCAACTAGATCTGCTTCATATTTTTTCATTTTTTTAATTGAACCAGATATAGTACCCCAGTTAGTAAGCATACCACCAAGCCATCTATAATTTACAAAGTACTGATCAGTTTCTTTAGCAACTTCAGCAATGGCTTCTGATGCTTGTTTTTTAGTTGAAACAAATAAAATTTTTCCATTATTTGCTATTGTTGAATAAATTTTTTCTAAAGCAACTTTAGTTAGTTCTAATGTTTGAGTTAAATCCATTATATGGATTGAATCTCTTTTTCCAAAAATGTACTTTTTCATTTTTGGATTCCATCTTAAGGTTTTGTGTCCAAGATGAACGCCTGCTTCTAATAATTGTTGTATTGTAATGTTAGGTATTTTCATATTTTTTCCCGGTTAAGCCACCACAGTAATTTCCAATTAAGGACCGGAGGTATAAAACCAACAACTGTGTGCGTGTTAATTTAATTTAGGCTCTATTTACTAATAATTCTTAAAATTAACAAGTTTTATTTAGCTTATAGTGGTTGAAATTTCTCTTTTTCTCAAAAGATTAAGTGATTTTCGATCAAGATTCCGTGCATTTTTAAGTCTAAATTTTAAGATTTTATCATCAATCAATATGTTAAAATTAACCTCAGTTTTGCCATCTTCAACTAAAATTTTTGAGATTGAAACTAGATTTTCATGAGAATTAACATCAAAAGACACTTTATTAATTGGGCTGTTAAATAAATCGGTCAAAGATCCTATTTTTTGAACATTAATTCTTTTAAATCTATTTACATCATTTGATATGCTTTTAACTAGAGTTAATAATAAAGAGCTACCTTCTTTTAAAATTTCACGGTTTAATTCTAAAATATCAGAGAAAATAAATATTTCAAAAACACTGCTTAAATCAGTTAACTTTAATACAGCATAAGAATTTCCTTTTGCTGTTTTTCTTTCTTGAACTTTTAGCAAAGTGGCTGCAATATTTGCATCTTTTATTTCTTCAATAGAATTAAAATTTATGTAATCAATAATTTTATAATCACCAAAAATTTCAGTAAATTGGTTTAATGGATGATCTGATATGAAAAATCCAACTGCTTCAAATTCTTTAGATAAACGTTCTTCAAATTTCCAATCTTCTATCTCAGTAATAATATTATTTTGAGAATTTTCTTCTTCAAAAAACAAATCTATTTGATTTGCTGATTTATTTTCAAATATATTTTTAGTTTTTAGAATAAAGTTGGGTATAGAGTCGAAAAGTGATTGTCTATTTTTGTTTAAATTATCAAAAGCTCCAGCTTTAACCAAACCTTCTAGTTGAAGTTTATTCATATCCTTTGGGTTAACTCTATTTAAAAAATCATTTATAGATTGAAATTTACCATTTTGAGTTCTTTCCTTTACAACATTAGAGATAGCTTCATATCCTACAGCTTTTATACCACCTAATGCATAATAAAATTTATTACCAATTGTTCTAAAATCAGCAAAACACTCATTAATATCCGGTCTTGTAATTTCAATATTTAACCTTTTTAATTCCTCATAGAATTCGCTTAATTTGTTTTGATTTGAAATATCCATAGTCATTGATGCAGCAATAAATTCTTTAGGATAATAAGTTTTTAAGAAAGCAGTTTGATAAGAAATTATCGCATAGGCTGCTGCATGACTTTTATTAAAACCATATTCAGCAAAAGGTTCTATTTTTAAAAATATTCCTGCAGCTACATCTTTAGCTATTCCATTTTTTAATGCTCCAGCAATAAAACCTTGTTTTTGTTTTTCTAACTCTGCTCTTTTCTTTTTTCCCATTGCTCTTCTAAGAAGATCAGCTTGTCCAGCTGTAAAACCAGACAATTTCTGGGCTATTTGCATTACTTGTTCTTGGTAAATGATTACACCGTATGTAGGTTTTAAAATATCTTCTAATAAAGGGTGAAGATAATCTGGAGTTTGTCTTCCATGTTTACAATCATTATAGGTTGGAATATTGCTCATTGGTCCCGGTCTATAAAGAGCAACTAAAGCAATAATATCCTCGATATGATTAGGTTTCATTTGAACCAGTGCTTCTCTCATTCCAGCACTCTCAACCTGAAATAATCCAACCGTGTTACCACTTGATAATACATCAAACACTTTTTGATCTTCATAACTAATATTTTCTATGTCAAAATCTTTATCAACTTTTTTAACTAATTTTTGAGTATTATTAATTACAGTTAATGTTTTTAATCCTAAGAAATCAAATTTTACGAGACCTGCATTTTCTGCAGAATACATGTCAAACTGAGTAGAAGGTAATAACAAATTTGCTGAAACATCTTTATAAAGTGGAACAATTTCAGTAAGTTTTTTATCAGCTATAACAACACCAGCTGCGTGTGTTGCTACATTACGATTTAAACCTTCGAGTTTTAACGACAGATCAGTTAATTTTTTTACTCTAGGATCTTCATTTACAAGCTTTTGTAATCTTGGCTCACCTGCTATACATTGAGATAAACTTTGTGGTCTAGACGGATCAAATGGTATCATTTTTGAAATACTGTCAACAAAACCATATGGTAAACCTAGTACTCTTCCAACATCTCTGATTACCATTCTTGCTTTTAATTTACCAAAAGTAATAATGTGCGCGACACTATCTTGATACTTTTTTGTCAAATATTCAAAAACAAGATCTCTTTTATCCTCACAAAAATCTATATCAAAGTCTGGCATTGAAATACGGTCAGGGTTCAAAAATCTCTCAAAAATTAAATTAAATTTTATTGGATCAACATCAGTAATTGAAAGACACCAAGCAACAAGTGATCCAGCACCAGAGCCTCTACCAGGGCCAACGGGTATATCATTATTTTTTGCCCATTTAATGTAATCAGAGACAATAAGAAAATAACTAGAATATTTCATTTGTATTATTATTGATAACTCATGATCTAATCTATCCTTGTAGTCTAGGTATGTTTTATTATTTTCAAGATCATTTGTCTTAACACCAAAAACTTTATTAAATTTAATTTTTAACCCATGCAAAGAGTCTTTTTTTAAAACGTCATCAGCGTTTCCTCCTTTTTCAGAACTTATATTTGGTAAAACTGGGTTTGAAAATAATGGCCTGAAATTACATCTTAAAGGAAAATTGTAATTATTTTCTAATGCTTCTGGTAAATCTGCAAATAATTCTGTCATTTCTGAATTATTTTTATAATAGTGTTGATCACTTAGTCTTATTCTTGATTTTTCATTAACATAAGTTTTATTTCCAATACATATCAATGCATCATGCGCTTCATGCATATCTTTATCTAGATAAAAAACTTCATTTGTAGCAATTATTGGGATTTCTAATTCTAATGATTTATTTAAGTTAAATTTTTCAAAACCTAATTCATTCTGATCATTGTGTCTTTGTATTTCAATATAAAATCGATCACCAAAGTTTAATTTTAGTTTTTTATATAATTCAGAAATTTCACTAAATTTTCCTTTATTAAATAGTTCACCAAACAGTCCAAAAATAGTTCCTGAAAAAAGAGCAACACCAGTATTATCATCTAATAATTCATTAAAATCTATGTGTGGATCTGATAATTCATTGTTTTCAAGGAATGAAGTTGATGATAACTTGATAACTCTTTTATAGCCCTCTTCATTAAGCGCAAACAGAGGTAATAAACCAATACAATCACCATATTTAAAATTTATTTGAGTACCAATAATTGGTTGTGTCCCAACTTTAGAAATTTTTTCAGCAAATTCTAATGCTCCACATAAATTTGAAGTATCGCAAAGTGCTAATGATTTTACTTTATTTAACTTTGAAAAGTCTTGTAAATCATCTATTTTTACAGCACCTTCACAAATTGAGTATTGAGAATGTATTTTTAGATGGTTAAAAATTTGGGTAGAAGACTCAGGCATTAATTGATTTTACACTACCATTTATCATCTCCAAAAGGCAATCTGCCTTATTTGCAAAAAATCTATTATGAGTTGCAAATATAATAAGTCTGTTAGATTTTTTTTGATTATTTAAGAGCTGAAATATTTCTTTTGCAGTATTTAAATCTAGACTTCCAGTAGGTTCATCAGCAAGAATTATATCCGGATCATTAATAATTGCTCTAGCTATAGCTACACGTTGACATTCACCACCAGATAGTTGGGAAGGAAAATGATTTGATCTATTTGATAAACCAATTTTTCTTAATAAAACTTTTGCTTTTTTTATAGCTTGGTCTCTATTATTTATAGATAAGTTTGCTAAATAAATATTTTCTAATGCTGTAAAATCAGAAAGTAAATTATTTTGCTGATAAACTATACCAATATTTTTAGCTCTAAAGATATCGTTTTTTTTGTTATTAGTGAAATTAACATTATTATCATTAAATTTAATAGATCCATGAGTAGGTCTGTCTATTAAAGATATCAAATTAAGTAATGTCGATTTTCCAGACCCTGAAGGACCTATTAATGCATAAGTTTTTCCTTTATTAAAATCATAAGATAGATCTTTTAAAACTTTAATTTTCTTTTCATTATTAAAGTGCTTAGAAATATTTTTTAATCTTAAAAAATTATTCATATTTTAATGCTTTAATTGGATCTAAATTAGCAGCTTTATATGCGGGAAATATAGAAACAATAATTGTTATTAATATTGAACAGAACGCTATTAACAGAATTGAAGTAGGATTAATTTCAGAAGGCATAGTACTTAAAAAATAAATTTCTTCAGGAAATAAACTAATATTAAAAGTTGAACTTAAAAATTGCCTAAAATTCTCTATATATAAAGAAAAAGAAACTCCTAAAAAAATTCCAAAAATAGTAGCTGATGTTCCTATTATCACCCCAATTAAAAAAAATATTTTAATAATTGATTTATTTAAAACACCAATTGATTTTAAAATAGCAATATCTCTTGTTTTATTTTTAACTAAAATTGTCAATCCAGATATAATATTAAATGCAGCAACAATTATTATTAAAGACAATATTATAAACATTACATTTCTTTCAACCTTTAGTGCTGAAAACAAAGAACTATTCATGTCTGCCCATGTATAAATAAATTCTTGATCAAAAATTTTTTGAACTATTTGTTTTTGTGAGTCTATATTTTTGGGATTATTTAGATATATTTCTAAATTTCTATCTTTTTGATCAAAACCAAAAAAATCATCTAATGTATCTAAATTAATAAGAGCTATGTTGTTATCAAAATCAGCTAATCCACTATTAAAAATTGAAGTTATTTCAAAAGTTTTTTGCTTTGGCATACTACCAATGATAGTTTCAACTCCTGAAGGTGACATAATAGTAATTTTATCTTTAATTTTAAGACCCAAACTAAAACTTAGTTCATTTCCTATAGATATAGAATTTTTATCTAATTTAGATCTATCACCTTTAAATTTATCATTTTTAATAATTGTTAAATCAGAAAATTCTTTAGTTTGATATCCTCTTAACATTATTCCTTTTGATGTATTATCTTTTAGAATAATAGCCTCACCAGAGTTGCTAAAAATTAAATTTTTAGTAATAAGTTTTAAGTTATTGTTATCTAGTTTATTAAGATCAATTCCATTATTGTCATAAGATTTTACTGTTATATGAGGATTAAACCCTACTATCTTATTTATTAATTCCGTTCGAAATCCATTCATAACGGACATAACAATTATCAAAACCGCAACACCAAGACTGATTCCTATAAAAGAAAAAATAGATATGACATTTAAAAAGCCATCTTTTTTTCTAGCCTTTAAAAATCTAAAAGTAATTTCTTTTTCTAACGCAGAAATCAATTTGGAGCTTTTTGTTTTGTTATAAGTTTTATTATTTTATCTAAACTCAAATTCTGAGTTTCACCATCTGCTTCTTTAAATTCGAGAAGATCGCCCTCTGATTTTTTTCCAATAACAATTTGATATGGGGCGCCAATTAAATTCATCTTTTTAATCTTTGATGAATAGTTTTCATCTGTATCATCAATAATTGCTTCAATATTATTTTTTATTAATACTGAATTTATATTATTAGCCTTTTCAAGAGCTGAGTTATCATTTTTATTTATCATAGGAATAAGTGCAATGTCATAGGGAGCAACAGACAATGGCCATTTCATGATTTCATTTTTATCATCATATTTAGCCTCTATAATAGCCCCTACTAATCTTGATACACCAATTCCATATGAACCCATCTTAACAAAGTCTTTTTTACCCCCAGGAAGATCTACAGCTGTATCCATGGCTTTTGAATACTTATCACCAAAATAAAATATATGACCTACCTCAATACCTTTTGTTATTAATCTATTTTCTTCTAAAACCATTTTTTCAAATTCATCTTTATTAAATTTTTCGTCGGTAACTGAGTAAAATTGTTCATATTTTTTTCGCATT
Source organism: Pelagibacteraceae bacterium AG-390-L03 (assembly GCA_003279685.1). Taxonomy (GTDB): domain Bacteria; phylum Pseudomonadota; class Alphaproteobacteria; order Pelagibacterales; family Pelagibacteraceae; genus Pelagibacter. The sequence goes on from QCHA01000003.1 coordinate 119,152, forward strand.
TCCTCTAAAGAAGATTTTTCTAAATTAGTGCCCTCACTAGTTAAATCAAAAATTCGTTTATCAGTAAAAATTTTACTTTCACCAGTATCAGCCAAAATTATAAACTCGTGTGATAAATTTCCTCCAATAGGTCCTGTATCAGCAGCCATAGGAATTGCAGTTAACGATAATCTTTTAAAAGTTCTTAAATAAGACAAGAAAAATTTATTATAAGAATAAAAAGCTTCTTCATCAGTTACATCAAATGAATATGCATCTTTCATATAGAATTCTCTACCTCTCATAATTCCAAATCGTGGTCTAATCTCATCTCTAAACTTCCATTGAATATGATATAGAAGTTGGGGTAATGATTTATAAGATTTAAATGATGATCTAAAAATTTCAGTTACTTGTTCCTCATTTGTAGGCCCATAAAGCATCTCTCTATTTTGACGATCTTTAATTCTGAGCATTTCTTCTCCATAATCATCATATCTTCCACTTTCTTTCCAAATTTCACTAGACTGAATTGTTGGCATTAAAATTTCTTGAGCACCTATCTTATTTTGTTCTTGTCTTACAATAGCTTCTATTTTCTTCATCACTTTAAAGCCAAGTGGCAACCAAGAGTAAATACCTGCTGAGGCTTGTTTAATCATACCTACCCTCAACATTAGTTGATGAGATTTTATTTTTGCCTCTGAAGGATTATTTTTTAAAATTGGGATAAAAGATTTTGATAAAAGCATCTTAGTTAATAATATTTCTTAAATTTAAATATTCAAATTTAATTAATAGATAAATTATAATAAAAATGACAGTTGTAATTCCTGTACAATAAAGGAATTTTTTTAACATTTTAGGGTTTTCAGGTGATCCAGGGTCCTCACCGTCAATTTTAACTATCTTTGTTCTATTTACATCAATAGGCAAAATAGCAAAAAAAATGATCCACCAAATAATTATGTAGATTATTGCTAAACCTGTGATGCTCATTAAATTCTTACTAAATTAATATTTGTGAAAGGTTTTTTTCCAGTTTTTTCTTTTGAAAATTTTCTACACGCTATCTTAAGAGCATCTATTAAATTATGTTCTTGTTGTTTGCTTGCCAATCTAAAAGTTCTTGTAATTTCTTCAATTGTATCCTCTAAGCCATAAATAAACTCTTCGGCATCATCAACCGGAATACCTCTAAAAGTTAAAACTGGTCTTTTATGGATGTTACCTTTTGGAGTAATTAATACGGTAGCCTCAATATATCCATTTGCACTTAAATTTTTTCTATCTTTAATTGATTGAGCATCTTCTATTACGCTAATATTACCATCTACATAAAGCCTACCACTTGGTGCTTTATCATATACCTCAGGTTTTCCAGGGTATATCTTAACAATATCACCATTTTCTACCTGAACAGGGTTTGGTACATTCATTTCTTTTGCAAACTTTATATGCTCAATCATGTGTCTATGCTCTCCATGAACGGGAATAACACATTGCGGTTTTACCCATTCGTACATTTCTCTAAGATCATCTCTATTAGGGTGTCCTGAAACATGGACAAATTCATTTTCTTCAGAAATTACTTCAATACCATCTTTAACTAATTGATTTTGCAAATTGTATAATTTTTTTTCATTACCTGGAATAATCTTAGATGAAAATATAACAGTGTCACCTTTTTCTATAAATACATCTGGATGAGTATATTTGGCTATTCTCATTAAAGCTGCCATAGGTTCTCCCTGACTACCGGTGCAAAGATAAACTATCTTTTCTCTTGCAATATTTTTTGCCTCACGAGGATCTATTGGCTCAATAACTTCTTTTAAATAGCCACATTGTCTTGCTGCTTTAAATATTCTGTGCATTGATCTTCCAACTAAAGATATTTGTCGACCAGTTTTTTCAGCACAGTAAAAAGCTGTTTCTAGTCTAGCAACATTGGAAGCAAAAGAAGCAATGATAATTCTTTTTTTTAAACTACTCATTATATTCAGCATACTTTTTCTAACATCTAATTCTGAGCCTGCTTTACCCAAACTAAATACATTTGTTGAGTCACATATCATTGCTAAGACACCGTCTTTACCAATTTCTTTCAATCTATTAGAGTTAATATTTCCACCAATTAAAGGTTCTGGATCAATTTTCCAATCACCAGTATGTAAAATTACACCAGC
>QCHA01000004.1 GCA_003279685.1 Pelagibacteraceae bacterium AG-390-L03
CATGATGTGGAAAAATTAAATCTATACCTCCACCATGTATATCAAACTCATTTCCTAAAAATTTCTTAGACATTGCAGAACATTCTAAGTGCCAACCAGGTCTGCCTTTTCCCCATGGAGACTTCCATGAAGGTTCGCTTTCTGTAGAGGGTTTCCATAATACAAAGTCTTCTGAGTTCTTTTTATTATCACTAATTTCAATTCTAGACCCTGCAATTAAATCCTCTAACTTTTTGTTTGATAATTGACCATAATCATTAAATTTTTTTACCTCAAAATAAACATGTTTGTTATTTTCATAAGCAAAACCCTTTTTGATTAATTCAGAAACCATCTCAATCATTAAATCTATATGCTCTGTAGCTTTAGGTTGTTGAGTTGGGTTTTCGCAATTTAAATAATTACAATCTTCACCAAAACTTTTAATTACAGTTTGTGTTAATTCTGAAATAGATATATTTTTTTCATTAGATGACTTAATTATCTTATCATCAACATCAGTAATATTTCTAATATAAGTGACTGATGAAAATTTATTTTTAAGTATCTTAAAGAGAATATCAAAAATAACTATTGGTCTAGCATTACCAATATGAGGATCATCATAAACGGTTGGACCACAAACATACATTCCTATATTTTTTTCATCTATTGGAACAAATTTTTCTTTTTTGTTACTTAGATTGTTTGTTAAAAAAATATCTTTATTCATCTTTTTAGAAATATACTTAATTTATAGATTTGTGAATCTATTTGATTAATTTGGAATTTTGCATACTGGAATTGGCTCCATTTTATGCAAATTTTGTTTTCTTATAGTTTCGTACTTAGCTCTGTTCGATGAGTTTGGATTGTCCATAGCTTCTTCTAATTGATGATATTTTAAACCAAGTTGGCCTTCATCTGTTCGACCATCGTCCCATAAACCATCTGTTGGGGCTGCCTCAATTATTTCTTTTAAAATTCCAAGTTCTTTTCCTATCTCCCAAACTTCACTTTTATTACAATCAGCTATTGGAGATATATCAACCCCACCATCACCATATTTTGTATAAAACCCAACTCCAAAATCTTCTACTTTGTTACCTGTTCCAACAACTATGCCTTTGTTTGCTGCAGCCACCTGATAAAGAGTAGTCATTCTTAATCTAGCTCTAGAATTTGCCATTCCATGTTCATTATTAAATTTAGATAAACTAGAAGAAAAAGCTGAAAATAATTCATCTAAATTTATTGTATGCGCTTCAACATTATCAAATTTATTAACTAGCCACTCTTGATGTTTTAAGCTTAAATCATGTTGTTGAGATTTTTGTTTAATTGGCATTGATAAAACAATTGTTTTTAATCCTGTCATTGCACTTAATGTACTTGAAACAGATGAGTCTATCCCACCAGAAATTCCAATGACTAATGCTCGAGCCTTACTTGGCATATTATTTGCGTAATCTTTTATCCAATTAGATACAAAATTTACTTTTTCTGAGGCATTCATAGTTTTAAAATATTATTAGTTGGTATCTTTTACAATGATTTAAGATGCCGCTCTGTGTGCATTTTTAGAATATGAGCTATTCTTTTTAATCTCATCAGAAATTAAAAAAGCCAATTCTAAGGCTTGATTTGCATTAAGTCTTGGATCACAGTGAGTATGATATCTAGACGATAAATCTTTCTCTGATATTTTTTGAGCTCCACCGATACATTCAGTTACATTTTGACCAGTCATTTCTATATGTAATCCACCAGCGTAACTTCCTTCACTTTGATGACAGGCAAATACATTCTTAACCTCTGTCAAAACACTATTAAAAGGTCTTGTTTTAAATCCAGTTGCTGCTTTAACCGTGTTACCATGGCAAGGATCACAAGACCAAATTACATTTAGACCTTCCTTTTTGATTGCTCTAATTAATTTAGGTAAATGTTTTGAAACGTTATCTGCACCAAATCTTGAAATTAAAGTGATTTTACCTTTTTCATTTCTTGGATTAATTTTATTACAAAGATTTAATAAATCCTCTGGTTTTAATGTTGGTCCACACTTAATTCCTATTGGATTTTCGATACCTCTGCAAAATTCAACGTGTCCTCCATCAAGTTGTCTAGTTCTATCTCCAATCCAAACGAAGTGAGCTGAAGTATCATGATTTTCACCAGTGGTAGAATCTGTTCTGGTCATTGTTTCTTCAAAAGGTAACAATAGTGCTTCATGAGAAGTCCAAAAATTAACTGTCTTTAATCTTCTATTAAAATCAGAGTTTATTCCACAAGCATCCATAAAAGCTAGGGCATCAGCTATTCTATCTTCAAGTTCTTTAAATCTTTTTAATGCTGGGCTATTTTTAATAAACCCTAGGTTCCAATTATGAACATTTTGAAGATCAGCAAAACCTCCGTGGCAAAAAGCTCTTATAAGGTTTAATGTTGCAGCTGATTGAGAATATGCTTTAAACAATCTTTTGGGATCAGGAACTCTAGATTTTTCATTGAATTCCATCCCATTAATATTATCCCCTAAATAACTTGGAAGTTCTATACCATCTTTAGACTCAATTGGTGAACTTCTAGGTTTTGAAAATTGACCAGCAATTCTTCCAACTTTAACAACTGGCAAAGATGCTGAATAAGTTAACACTAATGACATTTGCAGCATTAATTTAAATGTATCTCTAATATTATCTGGATTAAATTCTGCAAAACTTTCTGCACAATCTCCTCCTTGAAGTAAAAATGCTTTTCCATCCACTACATCAGCAAGTTGATCTTTTAAATGTCTAGTTTCCCCTGCAAATACCAAAGGTGGGAACGTACCTATCTTATCTAATACTGTATCCAATTCTTTTTTGTTTGGATATTCAGGTATGTGTTTTACAGGATATTTTCTCCAGCTATTTTTTTTCCAATTTTTCATATTCAACTTGGGATTGTTTTAACAGAGTTTAAACTTTATTCAACTGTTACTGATTTAGCTAAGTTTCTAGGTTTATCTATATCATAACCCTTTTTAAGAGCTGAGTAATAGGCAAGCTTTTGAAGTGGTATAGTCAAAAGAAATGGAAGTAAGTCATCATTTGTAGTTTCAACCTCAATACTTTCCCAAATATTTTCAGAGATAATTTCGTCTTTACTTTTATTAGTGATTAACAAAACTTTAGCACCTCTTGCCACAACTTCCTGCATGTTTGAAATTGTTTTTTTATAATAATTATCTCTTGGAGCTAAAACAACGACTGGCATACCTTCTTCAATCAATGCAAGCGGACCATGTTTCATTTCACCAGCTGGATAACCTTCTGCATGAACATAAGATAATTCTTTAAGTTTTAATGCACCCTCTAGTGCAATTGGATAAGAGAAACCTCTACCTAAAAACATTGACCCTTTTGCTTCATTAAATGTTGACGCAATAGCCTGAACATCGTTGTCAATTAATAACGTTTCTTCAATTAATTTAGGTAAATTTTTGAGATCTTTAATTTTTTCTTGATAATTTTTATTTTCAATTTCTTTTCTTAATGATGATAATTTTAATGATAAAATATACAAAACAAGTATTTGGCCTAAAAATGCTTTAGTTGATGCTACACCTATCTCTGGGCCACAATGTATAGGTAATACAAAATTTGAATCTCTTGCAATCGAACTTTCAATTACATTTACAACTGCACAAGTTTTCATTTTATTTTTATTACAAAGATCTAAAGCCGCATAAGTATCAGCTGTTTCACCTGATTGAGATACAAAGATATATAAAGTATCATTTTTAAACCTATTTTTTCGGTATCTAAACTCTGATGCAATATCAATATTAACATCTAAAGCTGTTAGTTCTTCAAACCAATATTTAGCCATTAAGCAAGAATGGTAAGCAGTTCCACAACCAATCAGCATAATTGATTTAATTTCATCTATTTCCCATGGAAAATTATAGATATTGATGTCATTATTCATGCTATCTACATATTCTTTAATACCTGTTTTTAAAGTTTGAGGCTGTTCTTCTATTTCTTTAGCCATAAAATGTTTAAAATCACCTTTGTCATAATTTTGTTCGTTAGAAGAAAGTTCTAAAACTTTTTTGTTAATTTTTATTCCATCTTCATTAAAAAAATTAACTTCATCTTTCTTAATAAAACAAAATTCACCATCTTCTAAATAAGTTATCTTATTAGTCATTGATTTTAGAGCATAAGAATCTGATCCAAGATAATTTTCATTAGGACCATAACCCACAGCTAGAGGAGAGCCTCTTCTAGCACCTATTATTAAATCAGGCATGTCTTTAAAAATAATTCCTAAAGCAAAACTACCGTGAAGTTGTTTTAAAGTTTTTGTAATAGCTTCTCGTAATTCAGATATTTTAAGATTTTCTGTAATAAGATGAACAATTACTTCCGTGTCTGTTTGAGATTTAAACTTATGTCCTTTGCTTAATAAATATTTTTTTAATAATGTTGAATTTTCAATTATTCCGTTGTGAACTACTGACACATTTTCTGATGAGTGAGGGTGTGCATTGATACTATTTGGCACTCCATGAGTTGCCCATCTAACATGACCAATACCAATATTACCTGAAAGATTTTTTAAGTCAAAATTATTTTCTAAATTTTCTACTCTGCCTTCAGATTTAACTTCATTAATAAAACCTTTGGACAAGGTTGCGATACCGGCAGAATCGTATCCTCTATACTCTAATTTTTTAAGAGAATTAATAATACTGCTCGATACTGATTTATTGCTAGATATACCTATAATTCCACACATAAATTATTTTTTTTTATAATTCTTTATTTCAGTTTGTGATGATCTTGTTAATGCTAAAGATTTCTTTTTGACACTCTTGGTAATTACTGAGCCAGCACCAATAATACTTTCTTGTTCAATAGTTAATGGAGCAACTAATGATGAATTTGATCCAACAAAAACATTATCTTTAATTTTTGTTTTGCTTTTTTTAACTCCATCATAATTACATGTAATTGTTCCAGCTCCAATATTTACAGATTTTCCAATTTCACTATCACCGATGTAGGATAAATGATTTACTTTTGATTTTTTTCCAACAGTACTTTTTTTAACTTCTACAAAATTTCCAATTTTAGATCCTTCTTTCAAAATTGTGTCAGGTCTAATCCTAGCATAAGGACCAATTTCAACTTTGTTTTCAATTTTACAAGATTCTAAATGTGAAAATGATTTTATCACAACATTATTTCCTATTTTTACATTTTTTCCTATTACAACATAAGGATCAATAGTTACGTTCTTTCCAATTTTAGTATCAATAGAAAAAAAAATTGTTTCAGGTCCAATCATTCTTACACCAATTTTTAAAAATTTATTTCTAAGTTTATTTTGATTTTTTTCTGAATTTAATTCTTTCATTTTTAAACGCTTTACATTAAGAATATGTCTTAATTAATTCACATAATATTTCTTTAAAAAACTTTAAAATGAAGCAGAAATTCACAATTTTATTTGATTTAGATGGCACTCTTGTTGATACAGCGCCAGATTTAATGTTGGCTCACAATCATGTAATGAGAAAATTTGGCTACCCTACTAAGTCCACAAAAGATATTAGAAATTTAGTTGGCAAAGGTGCCGGTGCATTAATTGGAAGATCTATTTGGGGACAAGCAAAAAAAGAATTTAGTAAAGTTTTAGATGAAAAAATTAAAGATGAAATGGTTAAAGAATTTGTCAACTTTTATGGAAAAAATATTGTTAATGAAAGCACACTTATTAATGGTGTTAAAGAATTTCTAAAATGGTGTAAGGAAGAAAATATATCAATGGCTGTTTGCACAAATAAACAAGAACATTTATCCAATGACCTTTTAAAAAAAATTGGCATTTATGATTTTTTTGAATATGTGGCTGGATCAGATACATTTGATTATTGCAAACCAGATCCAAGACACTTGACAAATGTAGTTGAAATTCTAGATGGTGACATAAATAAAACTATCATGATTGGTGACAGTGAAACTGATGCAAATGCAGCCAAAGCTGCTGAGATACCGGTTATTTTATTGGAAAATGGATATACTGAAAAAAATACAACTGAGATTTATCATAATCATCTAATTAAAGACTATATTGGTATTGAAAAAATAATATCAAAATATCTTTAATATTGATTAATTTTTTTTAACTATTAAAACAAAATCACTATTAAGGAGTTATTTTGTTATTACATACAGTTAAAGTCTATCCATCTAAAATCCATCTTCCTAAAAAAAAACAGCTAGCTTGGAAGATAGCTGAAATTGCAAGTGATAATGTAAAGTTGAATAAAAATGCAATAGAAATGGTCATCAATAGAATTATTGATAATGCGTCTGTTGCAATAGCATCTTTAAATAGAAGGCCTGTTATTTCCTCAAGAGAAATGGCTTTGAAGCATTCTAGAAAAAATGGAGCAACTTTATTTGGTGTAAATTCTAGACTTAAATTTGATTGTGAATGGGCCGCTTGGTCAAATGGAACTGCTGTTAGAGAACTTGATTTTCATGATACTTTCTTAGCTGCTGACTACAGTCATCCAGGAGATAATATCCCTCCACTTTTAGCAGTTGCACAACAAAACAAAATAAATGGATTAGATTTATTACGTGGGATCATTACTGCTTACGAGGTACAAGTAAATTTAGTTAAAGGAATTTGTTTACATAAACATAAAGTAGATCACATAGCTCATTTAGGTCCAAGTGTTGCTGCAGGACTTGGTTCAATGCTTAAACTTAACACCGAAACAATTTACCAAGCAGTTCAACAAGCACTTCATACAACTGTCTCGACTAGACAATCTAGAAAGGGTGAAATTTCAAGTTGGAAAGCATACGCACCAGCTCATGCTGGAAAACTTGCAATTGAGGCTGTAGATAGAGTTATGCGAGGTGAAGGTGCACCAAGCCCAATATATGAAGGAGAAGATAGTGTTATTGCAAGAATATTAGATGGAAAAAAAGCTAATTACAAAGTGCCACTTCCTAAAAAAGGTGAAGTTAAAAAAGCAATTCTTGAAACCTATACAAAAGAATATTCAGCAGAATATCAATCACAAGCGTTAATTGATTTAGCCAAAAAACTTAAAACTAAAATACATAATTTAAATCAAATTAAAAAAATTGATATTTTTACAAGTCATCATACTCATTATGTAATTGGAACCGGAGCAAATGATCCTCAAAAAATGAATCCAAATTCAAGTAGAGAAACACTAGATCACTCAATTATGTATATTTTTGCAGTTGCGCTAGAGGATGGAGATTGGCATCATGTTAAATCTTACACAAAAGCTAGAGCAAATAAAAAAAGTACTATCAAAATTTGGAAATCAATTACAACTTACGAAGACAAGAAATGGACCAAAAAATATCACGATCCAAACCCAATGAAAAAATCTTTTGGTGCTAAAGTAGTTATCACTTTAAATAATGGTAAAAAAATTAGTGAACAACTTGATAGAGCAGATGCACATCCATATGGAGCAAGACCATTTAAAAGACAAAATTATATTAAGAAATTTTTAACTTTAACTAATGGTATTCTTGATAAAAAAGAAAGTGATCGCTTTTTAAAAACAGTTCAAAATTTAAAAAATTTAAAATCAGGTCATTTAGATAAATTAAATATAGAAATTAAAAAAAGTGATTTGAAAAGAAATTTAAAAAAAGGAATATTCTAGTGCATTTTGTTGAAAAAGAACCAAGTCAAAAAAGAATAGATTTTGTTGAAAAACTAAAATCAAATAAAATATTAAGAGTACCAGGAGCTTATAATCCTTTAACAGCAAAACTAATTGAAGAAATTGGATATGATGCAGTTTATATATCGGGTGGTGTTATGGCTAATGATCTTGGTTTTCCCGACATTGGCTTAACAACATTGCAAGATGTAAGTACTAGATCATATTTGATCTCAAGAGTTACAAATTTACCCACAATTGTTGATATAGATACTGGGTTTAAATCTTGCAAAGAAACTATTGAGACTTTTGAAGAGTTTGGAATTGCAGCTGTACATCTAGAAGATCAGATAGAAAGAAAAAGATGCGGTCATCTTGATAATAAAGAGTTAATTTCAACAGAGGCTATGGTTGATAAAATTAAAGAGTGTGTTGCAGCTAAAAAAGATAGTAATTTTAAAATAATTGCAAGATCAGATGCTAAGAGCGTTGAGGGAATTGATAAAATGATTGATAGATGCAAAGCATACATTGATGCTGGTGCTGAAATTATCTTTCCAGAAGCATTACAAGATGAAAAAGATTTTGAAAAAGTAAGAAAAGAGCTTTCATGTTATTTGTTAGCCAATATGACAGAATTTGGTAAATCGAAACTTTTTAATTACAAAGAATTAGAGGATTTTGGATATAATATTGTCATTTACCCAGTGACTACACAAAGATTAGCAATGAAAAATGTAGAAGATGGATTAAGAGACATTTATGCGAATGGACACCAAAATAATATTATTGATAAAATGCAAACTAGAAAAAGACTTTATGAGTTAGTTGAGTATGAAAAATACAACTCTCTTGATGAAAAAATTTATAACTTTAGTACGGAAGGACATGAATAATGAGTGAAGAAATTAAAAAAGGGCTACTGGGTATAGTAGTCGATGAAACAGAAGTTTCAAAAGTAATGCCTGAAATAAATTCTCTAACTTATAGAGGGTATGCTGCTCAAGATTTGTGTGAATATTGTAGATTTGAGGAAGTTGCTTATCTAATTTTAAACAAAGATCTTCCAAACTCAATTCAATTAAAACAATTTGAAAAAGAAGAAAAAAATAATAGAGAATTATCAAAAAATTTATATGAAATAATTAAACATATGCCAAAAAAATCACACCCAATGGATGTAGCAAGAACAGCTGTTAGTGTAATGGGTTTAGAAGATAAAGAAACATCAGATTCTTCAACAGAAGCTAATATGAGAAAAGCTCTAAGAATTTTTGCTAAAACTCCAACCGCACTAGCTGCTTTTTACAGAATTAGAAATGGTAAAAAAATTATTAAACCTAAAAAAGAATTAACTTTTGCAGAAAACTTTTTTTATATGTGTTTTGGCAAAGTTCCTCAAAAAGAAATTGTTAAAGCATTTGATGTATCGTTAATTTTATATGCAGAGCATAGTTTCAATGTTTCAACTTTTACTGCAAGAACTATTACAAGTAGTTTATCAGACATTCATGGAGCTATTACAGGGGCTATAGCAAGTTTAAAAGGTCCTCTTCATGGTGGCGCTAATGAAGAAGTAATGCATATGATGAGAAAAATTAAAAAACCTGAAAATGCATTAAAATGGATTAATGATGCTCTTAAAAATAAAGAAGTAGTAATGGGTTTTGGTCATAGAGTTTATAAGTCTGGAGACTCTAGAGTTCCAACCATGCGAGAATATTTTGGAAAAGTTGCCAAAATTAAAAAAGATAAAACTTTTGAGAAGATTTACGATATTGTTGAAAAAGTGATGATCAAGAAAAAGAATATTCATCCAAATGTAGATTACCCAACTGGTCCTACTTACCATTTAATGGGATTTGATACTGATTTCTTTACACCAATATTTGTAATTTCAAGAATTACCGGTTGGTCTGCGCATATAATGGAGCAACATGCTGCAAACAAACTTATTCGACCACTTGCTAGCTATAAAGGTAGCAAGCACCGAAAAGTAATGCAGCTTAATCAAAGATAATTTTAAAAATTAACTAAAAGCTTCTACCCAAGTACCTTGTGTTGATGCTTTAGAGTATTCTGTTGCACGACCTTCAAAGAAGTTCATGTGCTCAACAGCATTAAGCATTGTATCTAACCAGGTTAAAGGGTTTTTCTGTACATCATAAATTGGCTCCAGACCTAATTGCGTAAGTCTTCTGTTAGCTATAAATCTGATGTAATCCTTAACTTCTTGAGCAGTTAAACCTTCCATTGGACCCATTTCAAAAGCCAGATCAATAAAAGCATCTTCATGTTCAATGATAGTTCTACAAGCTTCATAAAGTTCTTTTTTCAGCTTTGGAGTCCATATTTCAGGATTCTCTTTTATAAATTCTTTGAAAACTCTAATCATAGAATTACAATGAAGAGTTTCATCTCTAACAGACCAAGTAACAATCTGCCCCATACCCTTCATTTTATTGTGTCTAGGGAAGTTTAAAAGAATTGCAAAACTTGCAAACAGCTGAAGTCCTTCTGTAAATGCACTAAACACTGCAACTGTTTTTGCAATATCCTCTTTAGAATTTACATTGAAACCTTGCATATAGTCATATTTATCTTTCATCTCTTTGTATTTCATGAAAGCAGAATATTCTGATTCTGGCATTCCGATGGTATCTAACAAATGAGAGTAAGCTGCAACATGGACAGTTTCCATTGATGCAAAAGCTGTCATCATCATTAAAACTTCTGTTGGTTTAAATACAGTTGTATAATGTCTTAGGTAACAATTACTAACCTCAACATCAGCTTGAGTAAAAAATCTAAATATTTGAGTTAATAAATTTTTTTCTGATTGTGTTAAATTTTTTTGCCAATCTCTCACATCATCACCTAGTGGCACCTCTTCTGGCAACCAGTGAATTCTTTGTTGTGTCAACCAAGCATCATAACACCATGGATATCTAAAAGGTTTGTAAACTGGATTTTCAACTAGCAAACCCATTTTTTTGGGCTGGATAATTTCATTGCTTTGTGTCTTAATTTTTTCTGCTACTGGCATGATAGGCACTCCTCGTATTCTGGTTCTTCAGAATTAGTTTGTTTGTTTTTGTAAACGTTGGCTAAAACATCTGTTGATTTTGCATCATTGATATTTTCAGCTCTTTGAATTGATTTTGATCTACAGTAATAAAGACTCTTCAAGCCTTTTTTCCAAGCATCAAAATGAATTTTGTGTAACTCTTTTTTATGAACATCAGCTGGTAAAAATAAATTTACTGACTGAGCCTGAGATATAAATGGGGTTCTGTCTCCACTTAATTCTATAATCCACTTCTGATTTAGTTCGAAAGCAGTTTTAAAAACATCTTTCTCTAAATCAGTTAAAAAGTCTAAATGAGATACGGAACCTTGATTTGTTGTAATAGTAGACCAGGTTTCATCATCATTTTTTCCATGACCTTCTAAGATTTCTTCCAAATATCTATTTCTAACATTAAATGAACCTGACAAAGTTTTGTGAGTATAGCTATTAGCTGCAATTGGTTCTACTCCTGGTGATGCTCCACCACATATAATTGATATTGAAGCAGTTGGGGCAATTGCTGTTTTATTTGAAAATCTCTCTTGAAAACCATACTCTGCGGCGTCAGGACAAGCACCTCTTTCTTCAGCTAAATCTTTTGAAGCCTTGTTAACCTGCTCATCAATTTGTTTAAATATTTTTTTATTCCACGATTTAGCCATTACAGACTCAAGTGGAATTCTATTTTTTTGTAAAAAAGAATGGAAACCCATAACACCTAATCCAACACTTCTTTCTCTTTCAGCAGAATAGGTTGCGTCTTTGAATTGATCTGGAGCTTTGTTGATAAAATCAGACAAGACATTATCTAAAAATCTCATTACATCACCAATCATATCTGGATCATCTTTCCATTCATCATACTTTTCTAAGTTAAGTGAAGACAAACAACAAACAGCTGTTCTGTCTCTTCCATCTTTATCAATTCCAGTAGGTAATGTTATTTCGCTACATAGGTTTGATGTCTTAACAGTTAAGTTAGCAAGTTTGTGATGTTGTGGAATTAATCTATTAACTGTATCAATATAAATTATATAAGGTTCTCCAGTTTCAATTCTTGCAGTTAACAATCTTATCCATAAATTTCTAGCTGATATTGTTTGTTGAATAGTACCATCTGCAGGACTTTTTAATCCCCACTGCTCATCGTTTTCTACAGCTCTCATGAATGCATCTGAAAGTAAAACACCATGATGTAAATTTAATGCTTTTCTATTTGGATCACCGCCTGTAGGTCTTCTCATTTCAATAAATTCTTCGATTTCAGGATGATCAACTGGTAAATAACAAGCAGCAGATCCTCTTCTTAAAGATCCTTGGCTAATTGCCATTGTTAAAGAATCCATAACTTTAATAAAAGGAATTATTCCTGATGTTTTTCCAACTTTACCAATTTTTTCACCAATGGATCTAAGGTTACCCCAATAGCTTCCTATGCCACCACCTTTTGCGGCTAACCAAACGTTTTCACTCCAAAGATCAAGAATTCCTCCTAAACTATCTGATGCCTCATTTAAAAAACATGAAATAGGTAATCCTCTTTTAGTTCCACCATTTGATAGAACGGGTGTTGCTGGCATAAACCAAAGATTGCTTATGTAATTATAAATTCTTTGTGCATGTAAATTGTTATCAGCGTATGAACTTGCAACACGTGCAAACAAATCTTGATACGACTCGTTATGACCAAGATATCTATCTTTCAAAGTTGCTTTACCAAATTCAGTTAGGTTTGCATCTTTAGATCTATCAATCTTAATAATAATTCCCTTGTCATTTTGAAAAAGTTCAGTTTCAGTGCTTAGAGAAAAAAGATCAGGTCTATTTCCTTTTGATACCTCTTTAACTTCTGGGCTATATTCGGAGACAGCTTTCTTTAGGGCCTGTGATAGAATTTTATTCATAATAAGTACTATAATTTGTTATTGTGACGAAAACAACTATATGTTGTATGCGTTTATTGTTAATATACTATATAAACAACTATTCAATAGAACATTTATAGAACGCGACAAAATATATTTCAATAAAAAAATTTAAAAAAGGTTAAGTAATTAACAGATGAATCAAAATATAAAAATAGATCCTTATGGTTTTAGAGAATATGACGCTCGCTGGTTGTATGAAAAGGATATCAGTAAACAAGGAATCACGAATCTTGGTAAAGGTTTAGGTACACAAATAAAAAAACATACTCAAAAAGATAATCCAAGAGTAATCGTTGGACACGATTATAGATCTTATAGTGAAGAAATTAAAAGTGCTCTTAAAAAAGGTTTAATCTCAACAGGCTGTCATATTGAAGATGTAGGCTTATCATTATCGCCAATGGTTTACTTTGCACAATTTAATTTAGATGCTGATGCGGTTGCCATGGTTACAGCAAGTCATAATGAAAATGGTTGGACTGGCGTTAAAATGGGTATCAAAAAAGGCTTAACTCATGCACCTGAAGAAATGGCAGAATTAAAAGAGATTACATTAAATGAAAGCTTCTCAAGTGGTGAGGGTAATGAGAAGCAAATAGAAAATTTTCAACAAATTTATAAAGATGATTTAATAAACGGTAATAAGATTAATAAAAAATTAAAAGCAATTGTTGCATGTGGAAATGGTACTGCTGGAGTATTTGCGCCTGATATATTAAGAGGAATTGGCTGTGAGGTTATTGAACTAGATTGCAATCTTGATTGGACCTTTCCAAAGTATAATCCTAATCCAGAGGATTTAGAAATGCTTCATACAATCTCAAAAGCTGTTAAAGATAATAATGCGGACATAGGCTTTGGATTTGATGGTGATGGAGATAGAGTTGGCGTTATTGATAATGAGGGTAATGAAATATTTTCTGATAAAATTGGTTTACTAATTGCAAGAAACTTATCAACAAAACATAAAAATTCTAAGTTTGTAGTAGATGTTAAATCAACAGGATTGTACTCAAAAGATAAGGTTTTGATGGAAAATAATTGTGAAACTATTTATTGGAAAACAGGGCACTCACACATCAAAAGAAAAGTTAATACTGAAAAAGCACTAGCTGGTTTTGAAAAAAGTGGCCATTTCTTTTTCAATCAACCTTTAGGTTATGGTTATGATGATGGAATTAATTCAGCAATTCATGTCTGTCATTTATTAGACAATCAAAATAAAAAGATGAGTGAAATCATCAATAAACTACCTAATACATATCAAACACCAACTATGGCCCCTTTTTGTAAAGATGAGGAAAAATATCATGTAGTTGAACAGCTAGTTAAGCAAGTTGAAGAAATAAAAAATAATAAAACCAAAATTGATGAACAGGTAATAACTGAAGTTCTAACGGTTAATGGAGTAAGATTTTCTTTTGAAGATGGTTCTTGGGGTTTAATTAGAGCCTCTTCAAATAAACCTTCACTAGTAATTGTAACAGAAAGCCCAACATCAGACATAAGAAAGAAGAAAATCTTTGATTTTATTGACGATTTACTTCAAAAAACTGGAAAAGTTGGTGAATATGATCAAAAAATATAGCCTAATTTAAATATTATTCTTATTCATGTCCTTAAAAAGTAAGGCTTTTAGAGAGTAAAAACTAGAGGATATAATTAAAGATACTTAATTTTTATCTAAATTTTGTGAAAATAAAATCCTTCAAAAAAGTTATACAACAAATCAAAGATTCAATTAAAACGTGCTTAGTTATTTATCAAGAATCAGATAGTTATTTAAGTGAGGTGATGGAGGGAGACTGAAGTCACCTCTTCTTATTTAAAAGCTTTCCTAACCTTTTGCATCATAATAGATACAGATGTTTTAGTATAATTTTTACCTTTAACAACCCATACAGATAGTGGCCATGAACTATCTTTTTTAGTTCTTGCTATAATATGTATGTGTAACTGGGGAACTATATTTCCAATTTTTTCAATATTTAACTTTGAAGTTTTAAATAATTTTTTCATGATTTTACTTACATGAACAATTTCTTTTATAAGTAAAATTTGATCTTTAGAATTTAGATCACTCATATCAGTAACCTTACTTCTTTTAGGAATTAGAATTATCCATGGAAATTTAGAATTATCATGAAGCCTAATACTACATAATTTAAGTTCTGTTATATGATGTGAAGACTTAAAAAATTTTTTATCAATTTTAAAAGGCATATTTATAATTTAATGTATTCATAGAAAAACTTAGCTGCAACTAATAATAAAAAAATACCAAAAAATTTACTAATTTTATTTTTATCTATTTTGTGAACTGTTCTTGCTCCAAGTCTTGCCATAAAAGTTGTAATAGGAATAAAAATTAAAAAGGCAGGAATATTTAAAAACCCAATACTTAAAGGTAAATTTATTTTTAAATAACTTCCTGAAATTAAAAAACCTGTTGCACCGAATAATGCAATTAAAAAACCAATTGCAGCTGCACTTCCAATTGCTTTATTAATTGAATAACCAAAGAATTTAAGAATTGGAACATTCATTATAGCGCCTCCAATACCCATTATCGCAGAAATAAAACCAACAATTAATCCAAATAAAATTTTTAAATATAATTTCATTTCAGATATTATGTTTTGTTCTTTTTCTTTTATTAAAAGTAAATAAATACCTAAAAATAAAATTACTATTGAAAAAAAGAGTACTAGAGATTTTGTCTTTAGCGTTGCAGCAAATATTGTTCCAATAATTACGCCTATAACTACAAATATTCCATAATTTCTAAGTATACTAAAATCTACAGCATTAAATTTATGATGGGTTAAAACGGATACTATTGATGTTGGAATTATAATTGCAAAAGAAGTTCCCACTGCTAAGTGCATTATATATTGTTGATCTATTCCTAAAGTTCCAAAAATATAATAAAGAAATGGAACAGTAATTAACCCACCACCAATACCAAATAAACCAGCAACAAAGCCAACAGGAACTGCTGTGAGTGCCATTAATAAAATTAAATAACTATATTCGTTAGCTAGAATTGAATTAAGCAGATTGCCCTACACTTGTATCGATATTATTGTATTTGATCTTATCCATAATGTGATCAATTTTCTTAACATCAGCATCTCTCACACACATATTTTCACTTAAATACCTTTTCCAATAACTAGCACCTGTTTGACCATGAAATAAACCTATAGTGTGTCTCATTATTTGATTTAATCTTGTACCCTTCTTGATTTCATCTTTTACATAAGGAATTAATTTTTCAATTACATCTTTTCTGCTTAAGACTTCTTCAGTTCCAAAAATTTCTTTTTCGATATCTGCTAACATATAAGGTGTGTGATATGCTGCTCGTCCAATCATCACACCATCTGTTTTTTGTAGATGTGGTTTGATTTGATCAACAGATGTTATTCCACCATTTATTATTACTTCTTCGTTTGGAAAGTCTTCCTTTAATTTATAAACATAATCATATTTTAAAGGAGGAATATTTAAATTTTGCTTAGGAGTAAATTTTCCTAACATTGCTTTTCTAGCATGAATGATAAATGTTTTAACTCCTGTTGATTTTAAAGTTGTAATAAAATTATGAAGATTTTCATAATCTTCGACATTATCATATCCAATTCTAGTTTTTATGGTTACTGGTAAACTAGTTGAGGCTTGCATTTTACTTAAACAATCTGCAACTAAATTAGGCTCTTTCATCAAACAAGCACCAAATTTACTTTTTTCAACTTTTCTACTTGGACAACCTAAATTTAAATTAATTTCATCATATCCAAAGTCCTCTCCTAATTTAGAAGCTTCTGCTAAAAGTTTTGGAGAAGATCCTCCTAATTGAAGTGCTACTGGTTTTTCATTAATATTAAATCCTAGTAATCTTTTTTTATCTCCTCTATTGATTGCTTCATCAACAACCATCTCTGTATAAAGAAGTGTATTCTTTGAGATCAATCTTAAAAAGTAACGCTCATGACGATCTGTGCAATCCATCATAGGAGCAACTGATACTTTCCTATTCATGGTTTAACTTTATATTATTTTATTATGAGTTTGAAGCGTCTGAATCTTCTGTAATTGCTTCCGCTTCTTGATTTTCTTGTTCTGAAACTTCATCTAAAGAAACTTCACCTTGATCATTCATTGTTTCTTCACCTGCTGAAACATCGACATCTGGTTTGGCTGTTTCTGATAATTCTGCTAGGTCTTCTTGAGAAACTTGTATTTTTTCTGGAGTTTTTCTTGCTCTTTTAGAAGGTAGAATTGGAGTACCACTTTTTGAAATTTCACCTTTATACATGTTTTCAAAATCATCACCAATTTCTTCATCATCCTCAGCACCATCATCAACTTGCTCAACATGTTTTCTAAGTTTGTAAACGGCACTTTCTGTTAAATCTGAAACTTTAATTTTTTCTTCTGCGATTTCTCTTAAAGAAATAACAGTATTTTTATCGTTATCTCTATCTAAAGTTGGCTCAATACCTGAATTTAATTGAGTAGCTCTTTCTTTAGCAACTAATACTAATTCGTATGGGCTTTCTACTTTATCTATGCAGTCTTCTACGGTTACTCTTGCCATGCGCAGTATCTATACAGTGAACCTAAAAAAATCAAGGAGTATTTTACAAATAATGTGGATTTAATTTATTTCTAACCAAATAAAGAAGAATTATAGAGCATAAAATATATACTCCAGAAACAATAGCTATTTGTTCAATTGATAAACCATAATCAATGAGAATCCCAAATAAAGCAGTACCAAACGCAGTTGAAAAAACCATTAATGCTGTAGTCAAAGCTTTAATTGATCCTATGTATTTAACTCCATAAATTTCAGCCCAAGTAGAAGATCCTAAAACATTTGCTAATCCATTAGATATACCTACTAAGCCAAAAAAAATAAAAGATGATACTGGGCTTTTAAAATAAAAAAGTACTCCTGCAGAAAATAAAAGAGGAATATTCATATAAATAAGTAATTTTCGACTACTAAATTTATCAATCAAAAAACCTGAAATAAATAATGTAATTACAGAAAATATAGAATAGGCCATAAATGATTGTGCAACAACATATGGGCCCCAACCTTTTGATGTTGAAATAAATGATTGATAGACAAAAGTACCTGTAGCAATCCAAGGCATTGCGAGCATAGTCATACAAATTACATAAAACCTATAATCTTTAAGAACTTCAATTCTTTTCCATTGTTTTATTTCTTTCAAAGACTCTATATTAGAGTCGGACTCTTCTCTTGTATCTAACTTAACATTTTTTACTAAGACATATGATGAGATTGGTAAAATAATTATAATTAAAATTGAAATTGATATCCAGATATCTCTCCATTCACTGAAAGTTAGTAAGAAAACAATTAATACCGGTAAAACAAATTCAGCAGATGATAAACCTAGCCAACCTATACTTAAAGCTCGACCTCTATTTTTGTTAAAATAACGAGAAATAGTTGTTGTAGCAGTATGACTTGATAAGCCTTGACCAGCTAATCTCATTAAAAAAATTCCAATAAACAAAAAGATTACTGAAGAAATTTTTGAAAATATAAAACAAGATGCTGATAAAAAAATTATTACATAAGATGCAAACTTTAAAATATTTACATCATCAATTTTTTTTCCAATCCAAACTAAAACTAAGCTACTTAACAATGTTGCAGATGCATAAATTGAGCCAAATTGTCCATGTGTAATTGATAAAGCATCTCTAATACTAGAATTGAAAAGCCCAAGAAAAAAACTCTGTCCAAAGCTAGAAAAAAATGTAAATATAAATCCAAATACAATTACTTTTAAACTTAAACTTTTAAACATAGAAAAAAATTATGACTTGTAATGTTGCTTTCATAGGTCTTGGGGTTATGGGCTACCCTATGGCTGGATATATATCAAAAGCCGGACACAATGTAACTGTTTTTAACAGAACCAAAGCTAAAGCTGAAAAATGGATTGGTGAATATAAAGGTAAAATGGCGAATACTCCTGCTGAAGCAGCAGATGGTGCTGATTTTATTTTTACATGCGTTGGTAATGACAATGATTTAAGAGAAGTGGCAACAGGAGAAAACGGATTATTTAATACTGCAAAAGCAGGATCAATTTTTATTGATAACTCAACTGTATCTGCTGAAGTTTCAAGACAATTAAATAAAGACGCAAAAGATAAAGGATTTAATTTTTTGGATGCACCTATATCTGGAGGACAGGCTGGGGCTGAGGGAGGAATACTAACTGTCATGGTTGGTGGTGATGAAGAAGTATTTAAAAAAGCAGAACCTGTAATTGATTGTTATAGCAAGAAGGTAAAATTAATTGGTCCTTGTGGAAGTGGTCAATTAACAAAAATGATGAACCAAATGTGCATCGCAGGTACTGTTCAAGGATTATCTGAAGCAATTAATTTTGGAATAAACGCTGGTTTAGATATGGATAAAGTTATGGAAACAATATCTAAAGGTGCTGCTCAGTCTTGGCAAATGGAAAATAGATACAGAACTATGACTGATGATAAATTTGATTATGGTTTTGCAATCGATTGGATGAGAAAAGATCTTGCTATTGTTATTGAAGAAGCAAAAAGAAATGGTTCACCTATTCCTATTACAGAAATTATTGATGGCTATTATGCAGAAGTTCAAGAAATGGGTGGAAATCGTTGGGATAGCTCAGGTTTGATAGCTAGGCTAAAAAAGAAAAAATAATATTTGTGACTAATACAGTTCCTTATTACGAGGACTTTACTGAGATCAAAAAGAAAATTTGGTTAATGTTAGCTAATGCTGTGAAAGATAGAAGTTCACCATTTAGAATACCAGTTTTTATTTGTGGAAATCAGTCCGAATTTGATGGTCGAATAGTTGTTCTTAGAAAAGCAGATGAAACAAATAATTTTGTTCAATATCACAGTGATATTAGATCAGATAAAATTGCAAAGTTAAAAGCTAATAAAAATGCTGCAATGTTATTCTATGACAAGGAAGAAAAAATACAGGTAAGACTAAAAGTAGAATGTACTGTTAATCACGAAAATGAAGTTACAAAAGAATCTTGGTCTAAAACACAACACATATCTAGAAAATGTTACTTGGTAGCTAACGGGCCTGGAACAGAATCTGAAATTCCAACTTCAGGATTAAAACCTGAGCTTGATAACTTTGACTACACTAAAGAACAAAGCGAAGAAGGTTATAAAAACTTTACTGTTATTCAGTGCAAAATAAAATCTATGGAGTGGCTTTATTTAGCAGCCAAAGGTCATCGTAGAGCAAGATTTGATTTAGTGGACAATAAAAATTATTGGTTAGTTCCGTAGATGATTACCGGATACATATTTACATCATTTTTAATAATTTTAGGATTAGTTGTAATGAAATTTGGTAGTATTCATGTTAAAAAATTTAAAGAAGGAAAAACAAAAATTAAATCAAAGTTAAGTGGGCAAATTTCTTTTTTAATTTTATTCGTAATAATAATTGGATTGATAATTTATTCAGTCAATGATCTCTTATTTAATTAAATTTATATCCTTGAATCTATATAGTTTAAAATCTCTGAATTATATTCCTGGAAACATGTAGCTTGATCCATTTGATGGCCATCATTTACTGGAAATTTATCTGTTGATTTTTTACCTAATTTAAAACATTTTTTACCATTAATTTTATAATCTGTAGATATAATAATTCTATTCATACCGTCTACATTATCTAACCAATCTGATGTAAGTCCTTCAAATGTGTCTTTTGGATGTGTAAAAACTAACAGAGGTGTCTTAACTTGATTTAAAATTTCATCATTATATTTGGCTCTTAGGTCAAATTGAGCAGGTTTCTTTTTTTTGAATCTTGCTAGCGCCTCCTCTAGACCTTTTTTTTTTACTTTGTACTTTTTGCTTAATTTATCAAAACATGCTGGCGCATATGCTATTCCTCCACCTGCTTTTTCTGGATGTCTTGCAAAAAACATTAGGGTCGTAAGACCACCACATGAATGTCCAGTAACAAAAACTTGTTTTCTTGGTATTCCAAGAGATACTAATTTTTCAACCAACTCTAAATTTTGCTCAACTCTTCTATCGAGTTTTGATTTTCCCACATATGGTTTCTTTGATATCCACCATGCTTTGCCCATGTCTCCTTTTATTTTGTGAGCACATAAATTATAAACCATAATTTTTTTTCCACTAACTTCCTGATCTATTAAGGATAAACGATTTCGAACTTGATCAACAGTAGTGCAGTCTTTTTGAGTACCATCTAGATTATTTTGACCATGATTGTTAATTAAAACAATTTTGTTTTTTGGATTTTTAATTGTTGATAACTCAGTAATTTTAAAGTCTTTTGAAAAAAAACCTTCTTTTTTAATTGCATGCCCATCACTAAATGCAAATTTAGTAGATAAAATAAAAATTGATAAAAATATGATTAATGTTTTTTTATACACCTTTAATAATTATATTTGTCCCTTCAGAATTATCGAGTCTTATTTGTTTTATTGGTTTGTACTCTTCGGAGTTGTACCACTCTAGCGCTTTTTCATAACTTGGGAATTTAACTATAATTATTCTTGGAAATTGAGTTTCACCATCAAAAATTTTATATTCTCCATTTCTTACAAGAAATTCTCCACTAAATTTTTTAACAATTGGAGTAACTTTTTCTACGTACTCTTTATAATTTTCTGGATTAGTGACTTTTAATTGTGCAATTACAAAACCTGCGGGCATTTTATCCTCCTTTAATCTTTCTAATTTTTACAGTTAGATGGATGTGTTTCATAGTTTTGTTCATCTAAATATTTGAATCGATTAAATAAAAATTTATTTACTTTTTCATAATTTTTTTTTGAAATTCTATCTTCTTTGCACCTTGATGCATACCACCATAAAACTGTTTCTGCTAAATCTTCACGGTTGGGATATTCCCATGCATAATCTGAAACATAATACTTATCTGTACTAATGGCATTCAGCCACATATCTTCTTCAATAGATTTTGTACCCCAATGCCAATCAAGTGAGATATGAACTAATTCATGAAACATAGACTCTTCTATATATTTTCTATTTTCTTTTATAAAAGTATTTGTATGAATTATTGCATACCCATTTCCACCTGCCCAACTAGGATTACCTTTATGGATGATTAAATATTTTACTTTTTTCCTTAAAAAAGCAGGCATTTGTCCAAATATTTTTCCAAATTTAATTGCTTGTTTTTCTGCTTTTTTTAAATCTTTAAATTCATCATTAACCTTTATTAAAATATCATC
The DNA here is from genome assembly GCA_003279685.1 of Pelagibacteraceae bacterium AG-390-L03. Lineage (GTDB taxonomy): Bacteria > Pseudomonadota > Alphaproteobacteria > Pelagibacterales > Pelagibacteraceae > Pelagibacter. Next base: position 22,012 of record QCHA01000004.1, read on the forward strand.
TGTATTTTCAAATGATGCTTTATATACAAAAACAGAGAAATCTATTTTTTCCCATTTGGAATTTCTATTTTTAAAAGTTCTTTTATCGAAATCTAATAATTTTTTTTTTTCTATAAATACAACCTCTTTAAAGATACTTGGATCATTTTTTTTTATAATATCGCTATCAATAAATGTTGAGGCTTTATTAAAAATAAAATTTTTACTTATACTTATAGTTTTTACAGATTTGTCCATCTCCCATATTGCAACTTCTTTTACACCATCGTTCCAAATCATTATTCCTTCACCATGTCTATTGTTATTTTTCCATTCACCAGTATAAATGCCCCCTCCATCATTATAAAAATATTTACCTTGTCCAGTTCTTTGGCTATTTGCCCAATCACCTTCATATCTATCACCATTAGGCCATTTAAAAGTTCCTTTTCCATTGATACAATTGCCCTCTACGCAGCCGGTTTTAAGGACCGTTTTATTTTCTAAAATTTTTTTTTTGCCTACTGCAAAAAGTTTGCATTCACCATTTATTCCTTTTTCTTTTCTATGTTTTTCACAATCATTAAATCCATCTTGCTTCTCTGATCCACGTCCGTACTCACATCTTCCGTCATTACCAACTACGACAAAAAGATGATCTTCTGAATCTTGTTTAGAAAGATCAGCATAAACTTCATCAATTATCCAATCACATATTTGTTGATTTTCTGCATTAGAGTTACCAAAAAATAAAAGAAATAATATGAATAAAGAAAATAAACTTCTCATTTAAAATATTGATTTTAAATATTTTTTCCAATTATCTTGATAATGTTTCGTATTTTCTAGGACTGCTTTCTTTTCTACTTCTGTTACCTCTCTAATTACTCTGCCGGGAGAACCTACAACTAAAGAATTATCAGGTATCACCTTGTTCTCAGTAATTAATGATTTAGCTCCAATAATACAATTTTTACCTATTTTAGCTTTATTTAGAATTACAGCTCCAATACCAATCATACTATTATCTCCAATAGTACACCCATGAAGCATAACAAGATGGCCTACTGTTACATCTTTTCCAACTTTTAAAGGACAACCAGGATCAGTGTGTAAAACACTACCGTCTTGAATATTAGACCCTTCACCAATGTGAATATTTTCAATATCTCCGCGTAAAACTGCGTTAAACCAAATACTAGAGTTTTTTTCTAATGTAACGTCCCCTATGATTGTTGCATTTGGAGCCACCCAATTTTCACCAGAGTTTTGAGGTTTTTTATCTTTTAAATCATAGAACATAATTTATATATTATTACAGTATGCCAGTTCAAACTCCAATATGCGATTTTGGTCAAAAAGCTTTACCCTTTGAATTAAAATCTACAGAAAATAAAATCATTTCTTTAAATGATATCAAGGGTGAAAACGGTACCTTGATAATGTTTATTTGTAATCATTGTCCCTATGTGAAAGCAGTCACAAAAGAAATTGTTGAGGATTGTAATGAATTAAAAAAAATTGGAATTAACTCAGTTGCAATATGTTCAAACGACTTCGTAAATTATCCAGAGGACTCATTTGAAAATATGATTAAATTTTCAAATGATAATCAGTTTAATTTTCCATATCTTCAAGATGATACACAAGAAGTTGCTAAAGTGTATGATGCTGTATGTACTCCAGATTTTTTTGGCTATAATAAAAATTTAGAACTTCAATACAGAGGTAGATTGAGAGAACTTAAAAATTTTATTCCAGTAAAAGATGGAGAAAGTGATTTACTAAAAGCTATGAGGCAAGTTGCTGAAACTGGCAGTGGACCAAAAGATCAAACTCCTAGTGCTGGTTGTGGTATCAAATGGAAATATGATTAATGTATCTATTTGTTACTAGATCTTTCCCACCTGAACTTGGTGGTATGCAAAGCTTAATGTGGGGACTTGCAAGAGAACTTTCAAAAAACTTTATGATTAAAGTATTTGCTGATTACATTGAAAACCATAAATCTTTTGATGAGCAAGCTTCATTTTCTATTGAAAGAGTTGGTGGGCCTAAATTACTAAGAAAGTATAGAAAAGCTTATCTAGTTGATGAGTTTGTTAAAGAAAGTAAAGTTAAAGGGATTATTGCCGACCACTGGAAAAGTTTAGAACATTTAAAAACTAATAAAAATAAATATTGCTTAATCCATGGTAAAGAAATTAATCATGCAAAAGGCTCAGGTATTAATAAACGTTTATTAAAAGTTTTAAATAATGTTGAAAAAGTAATTGCTAATTCAAAATATACTAAAAATTTAGCGATAGAACTTGGGGTAGATCAAGATAAAATTATTGTCATCAACCCTGGAATTGATCCAATAAAAGATCTTGATAAAAAATCATTAGATAAAGTTGAAAGTTTACTAAAAGTAAAAACACCAAGATTAATTACAGTTTCAAGATTTGATAAGAGAAAAAATCATGAAAAGGTAATAATGGCTTTAAGAAATCTTAAACAGATTTATCCTGATATTGTCTATATTTGTGTTGGTTACGGTGATGAGGAAGAAAATATTAAACACTTAGTTAAAGAATTAGATTTAGAAAGTCAGGTAATGTTTTTTAAAGATATAAGTGATGAATTAAAAAATGCTTTAGTAGCTAAATCAAATATATTTGTCATGCCTTCTGGTATCTATAAATCTTCAGTCGAGGGATTTGGCATAGCTTATACTGAGGCCGCTCAATATGGTATTCCTTCTATTGGAGGCAAAGATGGTGGAGCCTCTGATGCTATTGAGCATAAAAAAACAGGTTTAATTTGTGATGGTAATAATTTAGACGAAATTTATTCATCAATAAACTCCATATTAGAAAATAAAAAACATCTAGAGTATGGAAAAAATGCAAAAGACTTCGTTACTAAGTTCTATTGGCCCAATATAATTGAAAAATATAAAGATATCCTAAACTAAGATTGTTTATACTTCAGTTATACTTATAGTCATTTGTTAATGTCCAATAACAAATTAGCTATTTTTTTAATAATCACTTCTGTTTTTTTTGGAACTGTAATGCTTTCTTTTTTAAAGATAGCTCAAGAAGATGTTAATGTTTATGTGGCTGGTTTTTTTAGATTTTTTTTAGGATTAGTAATTATTTTACCTTACATAATTAAAAAGAAAGATGCTGTACTTAAAACAACTCATCTTAAACAACATTTTTTAAGAGCAATACTTGGTTTACCGGCAATGCTTTTGTATTTTTCTGCTTTAGTATTGCTTCCTATTGAAAAACTTACTGCAATATCTTTTGTAGTTCCTTTAATTGTAACAATACTTGCGGTATTTTTTTTAGGAGAGAAGATTTATATATATCGAACTTTAGCATTAATACTTGGTTTTAGTGGAATGTTGGTAATTATTCGTCCTGGTTTTGTTGATATATCTATTGGAGTTTATATGGTTTTATTTTCAGCATTACTTTGGTCAATTAATATAATTATAACTAAAAAAATTTCTAAAAATGATAGCGCAATTACTATTCTAGCTTATCAATCTATTTTTATGAGCTTACTTAGCTTCTTTATTGTTTTATTTTTTTGGGAGATGCCAAGTATAAAAACATTCATATATCTAATCTTAGCAGCAATGTGTGGAACAGTATTACATTTAACTCTTAACCATGCTTTTAAACTAGTCGATGTAAGTATGACCCAACCTTATTCTTTTTTAAATTTAGTTTTTGCATCTATTATTGGGTATTTTATATTTGATGAAATTCCAGATCTTTATACTTGGATTGGTGCTCTTATAATATTTACTGGTGTCCTAATAATTTCTTATAGAGAGATGAAGTTAGATAAAGAAATAATTAGAAAAAGAGTAGATATTAAGAATTAATTTTTTTTCTTGAATGTTTTATAAATTTGCCATCCAACAATAAGGATTGTAGTAGCTAGTATACAAGCTGTAAGAGTTCTGTCCCATAAAAAAGTCCATGAGCCATCGCTTAATAATAAAGATCTTCTTAAATTTTCCTCCATCAATCCGCCAAGCACAAAAGCTAAAATAAGTGGAGGCATTGGAAAATCATACAAGCGCATAAAAGTTGCAACGACTGCTATTCCAATCATTAAATAAATATCAAAATTGTTAAATGACATCACATAAATTCCAGTAATTGAAAAAAATAAAATAAGTGGGATTAGATAGTTTTTAGGCACTGCTAAAATTCTAGCGATATAAGGAATTAAAGGTAAATTTAGAATAAGTAATACTACCATTCCAATATACATCGACATAATAACTGACCAGAAAATTTCTGGATTAGTCATATAGAGTCTTGGACCTGGTTGAATACCAAAACCTAATAGAGCACCTAACATTACAGCAGTAGTTCCACTTCCCGGTATACCTAAAGTTAATAATGGAACAAATGCACCAGAACACGCTGCATTATTTGCAGTCTCAGGTGCAGCTAATCCATGAACGCTACCTTTTCCAAATTTTTCTTTTTCCTCGTCTTTAACTAAATTTCTTTCCATCCCATAAGCTAAAAATGATGCAATAGTTGCTCCTGCTCCAGGCAAAACTCCTATTATAAAACCAATAATTGATGTTCGGGGAATAGTTTTTAACATCTTAGCTCTTTCCTCTTTATTGATTCTAATTGATCCAAGTTCAGTTAAGGATACTTGTTTTGCAGCAGCTGTTGGATCATTACGTTTTAAAATAATAGTCAAGGCTTCACTCATTGCAAAAGTTGCCATTACAACAAGAACAAAACTTATCCCATCTGTTAAATTCATATTATTAAAAGTAAACCGTGTAATGTCAGATAAACTATCCTGACCAACTGATGCTAACATTAATCCAAGAACTACCATCATCATTGCTTTAATAAATTGCCCTTTTGATGAAAAAGCAGCAATTGCCGTTAATCCTAAGATCATTAGTGCAAAATAATCTGGTGATCTAAACGATAAACTTACTTTTGATAAACTTGGTGCTAAAAATAATAAATAAATTGCAGCAAGTGTTCCTCCCGCAAAAGAACTCCAAGCAGCAATAGCTAAAGCTTTACCAGCTTTACCTTGTTGTGCCATTGGATAGCCATCAAATGATGTTGCAACAGTTCCAGGTACACCTGGAGCATTTAACAAAATTGAAGAAGTAGATCCACCAAATACAGCACCATAATAAACACCCGCCATTAAAATTAATCCAGTTGCTGGATCAAAACCATATGTAATTGGTATCATTAACGCAATCGCTGTCATTGGTCCAAGACCTGGAAGCATTCCAATAATTGTTCCAAAAAAACAACCTATCATTACCATAAATATATTTTGGAAAGTTAAAGCTGTTGTTAGACCAATTAAAATTCCTTCTATCATCCCATTACTCCAATCAACTTTAAAAATGGATCTCTAAGATAAATGTCAAGAACGCCATGTAATAAGTACATAAATGCTGCAACAAATGGAAAAGATAGCATAAACATTAAGATCCATCTTCTCTCACCTAGAAAATAATATGACCCCATTAAAAAGAAAGAAGTCGTTAAAAAATAACCAACTTTTAAGATGGTTGCTCCATATATAATTGCAATTAAGACCAAGATTGCAGTCTTTTTATATTCTAGAGTTTTATGCTCTACTTTAATTGTATTTGGATCTGGTAAGATTAATTTTAATCCAGAAAAAAATAAACCAGCATAACCTAAGTAAATTGGAAATGTTCTGGCATTAAAAGGTGCATTTTCATCAAATGCAAAAACTTGAATTTGATAAGCAGTATATAAATAAAATGCTGAAAAAATAAAAAAGAGCAGTGATATAATTTTTGTAGTATTTATATTCACTGCTCTAATTTTTAAATAACCCTAAGGATTATATAACTCCTAATTTCTTCATAAGAGCTGTCATTTCTTCTGTTTGTTTTTCTAAGAAAGAAACAAACTTATCACCTGGATTGTAAATATTAACCCAAGCATTTCTTGCTCTAACAGTTTCCCATTCAGAAGTTTTTTGTACATCGCCTAGCATTTTAGCAATTGCATTTTTATCTGCACTGCTCATACCTGGAGGGCCAAAAAATCCTCTCCAGTTAACGAATTGTACATCATATCCTTGTTCTTTTAGAGTTGGTGCATCAGGAGCATCAGAAACTCTTGAAGGAGCAGTAATACCAATAATTGTTACTTGGTCTCTTGCACCCATCAATTCACCTAAACCTGTAGAAATAATTTGAGTCTCTCCAGATAAAAGTCCAGCTAACGCTTTTCCACCAGCATCATAAGGAATGTAAGCTACATCATTTGGATTAGCACCAGCTGCTTGAAAAGCTAAAGCACCAATTAAATGGTCCATACTTCCTCTTACTGATCCACCAGCCATTTTAATTGAGCTTGGATCCTTTTTGTATGCATCAACAACATCTTTAAAGTTTTTGTAAGGTGAGTTTTTTGCAACAGCAATTGCACCATAGTCACCAATTACACCAGCGATCGGCACAACATCTTTATAAGATAAAGTACCACTACCTTTTACATAACCTTTGTGTCTAGTGATTGATCTTAAAACTAATGGTGTTGATTGAACTAAAACTGTGTTTGCAGGCTTAGTATTAATCATGAAAGCTAATGCTTTACCACCACCACCACCTGACATATTTTCAAATGATGCACTTTTTAACATTCCAGCTTTTGTTAAAGCTTCTCCAGTACCTCTAGCAGTTCCATCCCAACCACCACCAGCACCACCACCAATTACGAAATGAATTTTATCAATCGCAATTGAACTAGTTGTAGTTGCTGAGAATAACAGGATTGCTGAAAATAATACTGAAACTATTCTTTTTAAGTTTTTCATTATTTTTCCCTCTCTAATTTAAAAAACACAGTAAATTACAGTATAAATATTAATGCAACTTATAATATTATCATTCAACTAATGGTTGATTCTAATTATTGAGATAAAAACTCATCATTAACTATTAATAAATTTTATTAAAAAAATTTAAATTCACTTTTTTCGTTAACTTCTTTTCTATTATTTTTTTTCAAAGTGATGATAGAAGAGCTGATTATGAACGAGTCTAAAGTTACTTTTTATTATTCAAATTTTAAACAACTTTTCTCTAAAAAGTTTATTTCAGTAATATTAATTTCAATTCCTAGTGCGATAGTTGCTGACTATTTCAATGTTCCTTTAGCTTGGATGTTAGGCCCCATGATTGTGACATCTATTGCTGCATTAGCTGGATTAAAAGTTGTAATGCCTAAAATAGCTTTAAGTTCAATTTTAATTATCCTTGGACTACATATCGGTAACTATATTGATCAAAACCTATTTAATCAGATGATCAATTGGATTTGGACATCAGCTATAATGCTTATCTACATTATTACTTGCATTTTAATTGTTTCAAAATATTTACAAAAATATGCAGGTTATGGGGAAAAGGCCTCAATATTTTCTTCAGCACCAGGTGCTTTAGGTCCGTTAATGATTTTAGCAGAAAATGAAAAAACTGATTTATCTCAAGTGGCAACTTCACATCTAATTAGATTAATTATAATCATAACAGTTATTCCATTTATTATTGTTAATAATACTGGTTCAGAAGCATTACTATTAGATAACTTTGATTACATAGGTCAAAATCATCTAAATCTAATTTTACTTATCATTGCATCTTTATTTTTTATTTTTGTTTTTGATAAGATTAGAGTTCCCGCAGCTTTATTATCAGGAACGCTATTTGCTAGTGGATTATTACAAATTACAGATATTGCGTCATATAAATTACCTGATGCATCAATTAACTTTTGTCTTTTAATACTTGGTGCTTCTGTTGGATGTAGGTTTGCTGAAAAAACTGTTAAAGAAATTGCCAATAATTCATTACATAGCATAGTTGCTACAACTATATTGGTCTTACTAGGTTTGATTGCTGCATATGTTGCAACATTCTTTGTTGATACTAATATTTTAACTTTAATATTATCTTTTAGTCCTGGTGGAATTTATGAGGTAGCTGTTATAGCAATTGCTTTTGATTTAGATCCAGACTTTGTAGCATTTCATCATATAATAAGATTACTTTTTATACTTTTCACAGTTCCTATATTTTTAAGAATATTAGAAAAAATTAAGAAATAATCTCTGATAATCTTTCAAAAACTTTTTCTACTGATAGTTTGGATAATTCTGGAGCCTGTATTGCTTTAAAATTTTCTCTTTCAATGCTTACTTTAAAAGGAGTTGTATGAGAGCCAAATAAAGCAATTCCTTTTGATCCTAAATGAGCTGTCATATGAGCAGGTCCAGTATCATTAGCAACTACAAACGAACTATCTTTAATTAGTGCTGCTAACTGAGAAATATCTAAAGCTTTACCATTATCTAAAACACAAAGTGCATTAATACTTGATGCTTCTTTAATTTCACCAGGACCAGGGGCTATAACTACTTTAAATTTATTGTCTGATTTTTCATTAATCATAGAAATCAAATCATTGTAATAAGGCCACTTCTTAGAGGTTAAATGAGGAGAACAAAAAGGAAAAAGAACAATATATTGGTCCAATTGATGATAATTTTTTATTTGAGATATATCTGATGGGCTCCATGAAAAATCAGGGCTTAAAGTATGATTGGTATTAATACCAGAACTTTTTAATTGATGATCAAATCTAGATAAAACTGAGTCTTTATCGAAATCATCTTTTGTAGTTCCTTCAGGTAATGTGGTTTCTGTAGATGACCATATTTCTTTTGTTGCTTTAGGAAATAATATATTTTTATAAAATGCTGTTCTGCTTGAGTTTTGTAGATCGTAAACTTTAGAAAATTTGTATTTCTTAATATTTTTCATCAATGAATATAAGTAGATGAGGTTTAGTCTTGATAACCGCTTATCTAAAATAACATTTGAAATATGGGGGTTTTTTTTAAATAAATCAAAATATGGTTTTGTTGTTAGTAAATGAACTTCATCATTACTATGATTTTCAGAAATATCTTGAATTGCACCACATGCTTGAGCTATATCACCCAAAGACCCATGTTTAATAATTAAAATATTAGACATATTTAAAACAACATAACATAGTATAAAAATTTATGAACAAAATACTAGTTGAAGTATCAGTTGGTGAACTTTTTGATAAAATGTCAATTTTAGAAATCAAAAAAGATAGGATTAAAGATTCTGAAAAACTTAAATTTATAAATGATGAATATGAAGTTTTAAAAAGTGAACTTGAAAAAAATGTTAAACTAGATGAAAAATTAGAAAAATTTTTTGTGGCATTGAAAAATGTAAATTCTAAATTATGGATTATTGAAGATGATAAAAGAAAGTGTGAAAAAGACTCAAACTTTGGAGAAAATTTTATAAGATTATCTCGAGATGTGCATTTTCTTAATGATACTCGAGCTAAAATTAAGCTCGACATAAATAATCATTCGGGATCAAAAATTAAAGAAATAAAAGAATATACTAACTACTAAAAACTCTGGGAAACCAATCCTCTCGCATTAAATCACCAGACTTTAAGTTAATTCCATCAAATGGTGGTGAGGTTGGCCCTCCTCTATTAATATACTTAACATCATCACCTATAAATCTCATTGAAAATGCCCTTCGAGATTTAGAGGTATTATTTCCAGTTGAGCCATGTACAGTTTTAAAATTAAACAATACTGCATCACCTAAACTTAACTCAGGTATTAAAATATTTTTTTTAAATTCTTCTGACGAAGGTAAATTCATAAATGAAGTATCATCTTTATACCAAGGCTGATCATTAGACCATTTTGTTGGTCTAATTAGCTTTGACCATTTATGAGAGCCTAAAATTAATTGAAGATTATTTTTATTATCAACCGCATCTAATGGTATCCACAAACTCCCTGTATCATTGCCATCAACACAGTAATAAGGCATATCTTGATGCCAAGGTGTTTCTTTATTAGTGCCTGGCTCCTTAATAAAAATGTGTTCATGAAAAATTTGAGCTGATTTAGAATTAGTTGCCTCAGCAACAATCTGGCCACCTAGTGAATTAAAAATACAATCTTTAAACTCTTTTATTCTTTCCCAATTACAATAATCTTCAAAAAATCTACCTTTATCGTCATTTACGTTTTCTCTTCCATGTTTACTTGGGTTATCTAAAACTTTTTGAAACCCTTTTCTTAATGGTTCAATCCAGTCTTTAAAAATATCTTTAATAATTAGGACACCATCAGTTTGATAATCTTTGATTTGTTTCTCTGATAAGAACATTTTTATTATTGAAAACTATATTTTTTCTCTAGGTATTTAATAACGTTGTGGATGATAAAAGTCATAAATAAATAAATTCCACCTGCAACAATGAATACTTCTATTGGTTTGAATGTTGTTGAAATAATATACTTTGCAACACCCGTTAGGTCCATTAATGTAACAGTACTTGCTAAAGAAGTTCCCTTCATCATCAATATTATCTCATTCCCATATGCGGGCAATGATTGTCTAATGGCAATTGGGATTTGTATTTTATAAAATATTATTTTGTTTGATATTCCTAAGCTTTTACCAGCCTCAATAATACCTGGTTTTATTGTTTGAAATGCAGATCTTAAAATTTCAGAGGTATAAGCACCAGTATTTAATGTAAAAGCTATGATTGCACACCAGTAAGGTTCTTTAAGAATAACCCACAAAAATGTTGATCTTAAATATTCAATTTGTCCTAAACCAAAATAAATGATGAAAATCTGAACCAATAAAGGTGTTCCTCTAAAAACATAAGAATAACCGTAAGCAAATTTGTTAATAAATATATTTTTGTTCAATCTTAAAATTGCAAACAATAATCCAATAAATAAACCAAAGAATAAAGAAACAGATAAAAGTTTTAAAGTAACGACAGTTGCTCCTAATAATTTAGGGAAACTAGTGAACATTAAATCAAAATCCATTAATACCCCCTACTATATTTTGCTTCTAATCTATTGATTAGTTTCATGCTTAAAAAAGTTAACAATAAATATAAAACAGCAGCAAATGAATAAAAGAATAATGGATCTCTAGTAGAGCCTGCTGCAATATAAGATTGTCTCATAATTTCAACTAATCCTGTGACTGAAATAAGAGATGTATCTTTTAAAGTAATTTGCCAAACATTACTAAGATTAGGAATGGCTAGTCTTAACATTTGAGGTAAAATTATTTTATAAAACTGTGCAAATTTACCTACTCCCAAAACTTTAGCAGCTTCAAACTGACCTTTGTCAATTGATTGTATTGCTCCACGAAACACTTCAGTTGAATAAGCACCAGAAATAATTCCAATTGCCATTGAGCCAGTTATAAAAGCATTTATCTCTATATATTCAAAGTACCCAAAAATTGATGCCACATACATTATCGCGCCACTTCCACCAAAAAAGAAAAGGTAAATTACTAAAAGTTCAGGGACACCTCTAATAACTGTTGTGTAAAAATTTCCAATTAAATTCAGAGATTTAAATTTTGATAATTTTAAAGGAGTAAATATAAGTGCAAAAAAAAATCCAATAAACATTGCTGTAATCGATACAGCAATGGTCATCAGGGTTGCATAAAATAGTTCATCACCCCAACCGGTTTTGCCAAATGCGAGAAGTTCCATATAGACTGGCGACTATATATTATAGTCGCCAAATCTGAAATTAATTACATAGAAGCGTCGAAACCAAAGTGTTTAATAGCAAGTTTGCTAATAATTCCTTTTTTTCTAGCTTTATCAATTGCTTTATTAAAGTCTTTTAGAAGTTTAGCGTCTCTTTTTCCGATCGCATCATCTCCACCTTGTCTAATACCAACACCAACACCATTTCCAAATGCACCACCTGAAAAAGTTGGTCCAACTAATGTAACTGGCTTACCTGATTTGTCGGCATAGTCCGTAAATGCAACTGCTGCAGCTAAGGCAACATCACATCTTCCAGATGTTAAGTCTAGGTTTACTTCATCTTGAGTTTTGTAAGTTCTTACATTTACACTTCCAACATCACCAGACTCTAAAAAGTTTTGGTGAATTGTTCCTGTTTGAGTACAAACAGTTTTTCCAGCTAGTGCGCCTGTTAAAGTTTTAAGAGCTTTTTTAACGTCAGATCCACCTAATGTTAAATTAACACCTTCTGGGGTATCCATGCCTTCTAAGCTTGAACCTTTCATTACTGCAAGTGACGCTACTTCGTCAGCATAACCTTGAGAAAAAGTAATAGTTTTTTGTCTTTCAGCTGTAATTGACATTCCAGCCATAATCGCATCAAACTTTCTCATTAACAAAGCTGGTATCATTCCATCCCAATCTTGTTCAACGATAGTACACTCATGTTTCATGATTGCACAAAGTTCTTGAGCTAGCTCAACCTCAAATCCTATAAGATTACCCGAAGCATCTTTAGAGTTCCATGGAGGATAAGCACCTTCAGTTCCAATTTTTATTTTGTCAGCGTAAACATTTCCGATAACTAATAAAGAAGCAAGAACTGTTAAAATAGATTTTTTAAATATATTCATTATTTTCTCCTTTAATTTAGCGCAATTATTTCACAGATTTAATAATTTAAAAAGAAAAATTAATGATTTATTGATGACGAAAAATTCCAAGAGCAATCAAAACTTGGGATATAAACTCTAGATAACTTAGTATTTCCAAAATGATGATTGAATACATTTAACCAACTATCAACTTGTTTTGGTTTTTTGTCTTGGCTACCAACTTGGGCGGTAATCACTCCTTTTGGTTTTAAAATTCTAATCATGGATTCCATATTTTTAGCAGCAAGGTCTATGCAAAATTGATCATCATTAAGATCAACAAAAATATGATCATATGTATCATCTTCAACTGATTTAATACTTTCAAAAGCATCTCCCCAAACACATTTTACAGAATTTTTTTCAGTAGCCTTTTTACCTATATTTCCAAGATGTTTATTACAAACATCAACAACTTCTGGATCTAATTCAAACCAATCTACAAAATTAAAATCTTTAGAAATGCATTCTCTTGCAACACCACCATCTCCACCACCGATAATTGCAGCTCTTTCATTATTTTTATTCAAATTTAATCCAGCACCAACGAATGTAGAGCTATATAAATGCTCATCCGTTGCAGCAACTTGTATTTCTCCATCAATAAATAATGATTTACCAAACTGTTCTAATTCTAAAATTTCAATGTGTTGGCCAACTTTTGATTTAAAATCTTCAAGAACATCGTTTACAACGTATGATTTCTGCAATCCTGGTGAACTATAAATATCGTGATATAAAGATTTAGTATCTCTATTAAACTCTTTTTTTACTATTCTTTTATGACCAAACTCTTTCTTAATAATATCTATTGCAACTGACGGACTTATTTTTCCACAAGTAAAAAAATCAAAACTAATAATTCCTTTTTCTGGGAATGTATGAAAACTAATATGACTTTCTGCTAATAATGCTAATATTGTAAATCCTTGAGGTTCAAATTTATATTTTGAAATATTGAGAATTGTTACTTTTGCTGCTTTTGCAATATCATTAATTGCTTTTTCAAATACAGAAGGATCATATTCTTTAGTTGTGCCAATGATGTCTAGAGTTATATGTTCTCCAACCTTAGTCATAAGTTATCCTTTTTGTAATTCTTTGCCTTGGATAAAACTTTTTTCATTTCATTTTTAGAAAGAATCTTAGGCTTACCCAATTTTAGGCTGGTTATATACTGAAGCGATATATTTTCAACCTCTTCAGCTAACTCAAAAGCTTTGGGTAAATTTTCCTCAAATGCAATCTGTCCGTGATTTGCAATTAAACAAGCTTTACGACCTTTTAATGCTTTTAAAATATTTTTTGATAAATCTCTGGTTCCAAAAGTTGCATATTTTGCACATTTGATATCCTGACCTCCTGCCATAGCTACCATATAATGAAACGATGGAATTCCTCTTTTATGAGTTGAAACTGCTGTTGCATTTGTAGAATGGGCATGAACAATTGCTTTAGCCTCTTTTTTATTTTTATAAATATCTTGGTGAAATTGCCATTCTGAGGATGGAATACCTTTTTTTTTATCAAACTTTCCTTCTAAGGAAACAAAAACGATATCTCTAGTTTTTAAAGAAGAATATTTTTTTCCAGATGGAGTAATTAAAAAACCCTCTTTATATCTGGCAGATATATTTCCAGACCTAAGTGCAGATAACTTTCTGCTATTGAGCATTTTTGAATATTTGATTATTTCAGCCTTTATTTTAAACATTAAAAACACCTTGATTTTAACCTAATTTAAGATGAGACTATAGAAAATTTAAAATGGCTGATACAATAAAATATTTCTTAGAAGAGAGCAAAATGCCAAAGACTTGGTATAATATTGCTGCAGATCTCCCAAAACCTATGGAGCCGCCTCTTCATCCAGGAACATTAAAACCAATTGGACCAGATGATCTAGCTCCTTTGTTTCCAATGGCTTTAATCGGCCAAGAGGTTTCTCAAGATAGAGAAATAGAAATACCTGAGCCTGTAAGAGAAATTTATAAACAATGGAGACCATCACCATTATATAGAGCAAGAAAATTAGAAAAACATTTGGATACTCCAGCAAAAATTTACTACAAATACGAAGGTGTTAGTCCGTCTGGAAGTCACAAACCAAACACTGCAGTTGCTCAAGCTTTTTACAATAAAGAAGAAGGCACAAAAAAAATAACTACAGAAACAGGAGCAGGTCAGTGGGGAACTTCACTAGCATTCGCATGTAAATTATTTGGAATTGAGCTGGATGTGTATATGGTAAAAGTAAGTTTTGAACAAAAACCATATAGAAAACTTGTTATGCAAACTTATGGAGCAAGATGTGTTGCAAGTCCATCAAACGAGACAGATAGTGGTAAAGCAATTTTAGCTAAAGATCCAAACAATACAGGGAGTTTAGGAATAGCAATTTCTGAAGCTGTAGAAATGGCTGCTAAAAATCCTGATACAAAATATGCATTAGGAAGTGTTTTAAATCATGTTTTAATGCATCAAACTATCGTAGGTAATGAAGCATTATTACAAATGGAAATGGCAGATGATTATCCTGATATTTTAGTTGGTTGTACAGGAGGCGGAAGTAATTTTTCAGGATTAGTAAATCCATTTTTAGGAAAAAATTTTAGAGAAGGAACTAATACAAGAGTGATAGCATGTGAACCAAAATCATGTCCTACATTAACAGAAGGTAAATTTGTTTATGATTTTGGCGATACTGGAAAATTAACACCTTTAGTAAAAATGCATACTTTAGGATCTCAATTTATTCCACCAGCAACACACTCTGGTGGATTAAGATATCATGGCATGGCTCCTCTTGTCAGTCACTTAAAAGAAATTAATGCAATTGAAGCAAAAGCATATGGTCAAAAAGAATGTTTTGAAGCAGGAGTAAATTTTGCAAGAACAGAAGGTATAGTTCCTGCCCCTGAAGCGACACATGCTGTTAAGGGTGCTATTGATGCTGCTTTAGAGTGTAAAAAGAATGGAGAATCTAAAACTATATTATTCAATTTATGTGGTCATGGTCATTTTGATATGAAAGCTTATGGAGATTACTTCGAAGGAAGCTTAGCGGAAGATAAGTTTGATAAAGGAAGTATGGACAAAGCTTTAGAAGATCTTCCAAAAATTGCTTAATTTTCAAAATTGAGTCTAATTAAACCATTTAGCGGAATAAGACCCAAAAAAAAATTTGCAAAACAAGTTACCTCTCCAAACTTAAGTTATATTGATAATTACAAACAAACCAAAAAATTAAATTTTCTTAATATATTAAATACTCCAAATATAAATAAATCAAAAAAAATGCTTCAAAATCTTAGTGATAAGGGCATTATTCAACAAGACCGATCAACTCATTTCTATTTATATCGAATTACATACAACAAGAAAAAATTACTTGGGATAATTGGAAAAATGAATTTAGAAAATTATGATGACAAAAAAATATTAGGTCATGAAGAAACCTTTGTCGAAAGGATTAAAAAAAGAAAAGAGCAATTATTAAAATTTAATAGTCAAATTAGCCCTATATATACTACATATAAGTCTGGCCCAAATTCTTTCAAGAAATTAAATAATATTTTTAAATATAAGCCAGATTATAATTTTAAATCAGAGGATAAGTGTAGGCATGAACTATGGGTTGTTAAAAAAGTAAATGTAGAAAAATTACTTAAAAATTATCTTAAAAATATTAAAAAAATATACATATGTGATGGACACCATCGGATCCAGGCCATGTTAAAAAGTAAAAAAAAAATTGCCCCTATGATAATTGCTTTTCCTGACAACCAGGTAAATATACTCGATTACAATAGAGTAATAAAAACTAGCTTGAAATTTGAAAAAATTAAAAAAATAATTTCAAAAAACTTCTCTTTAAATATCTCTAAAAAGAATAATAAACTTAAACAAAACCAAATTGAAATGTACGTAAATAAAAAATGGCATACACTTCAGCTATTCAAGCAATCAAAGGAATTGGATGTAACTATATTGAGGAAATTAATATTAAATAAAATATTAAAAAATAAAAAAAATATAAAATTCGTATCAGGTTTTAAAGGTAAAAAAGTCTTAGAAAATTTTGTAAACTCTAAAAAATATGATTTAGCATTCAGATTATATCCTACCAATATTTTGGATGTTTTGGCTTATGCTGATAAGAAAAAATATATGCCACAAAAATCTACATGGTTTCATCCAAAACCACTTGATGGTTTGATTTCCTCCAGAATTATTTATTAAATAATTCCTTTAAACCATTATATGATGCTTCACAAATCCCTTTTTCTGTAATTAAATTAGTAACGTATTTTGCTGGTGTCACATCAAATGCTAAATTCATTGCCTTACTTTTATTTGGATAAATTAAAACTTTTTTAATTTGATTATTTTCGTCAACACCTTCCACATGAGATAATTCCTCAGAATTTCTTTCCTCGATTGGAATATCTTTTGAGTCTTTAATATCCCAATCTATTGTAGAGCTCGGAAGTGCAACATAAAAAGGAATATTATTATCATGTGCAGCTAATGCTTTTAGATAAGTTCCAATTTTATTACAAACATCTCCATTTGATAAAGTTCTATCAGTCCCAACTATACACATATCAACCTCACCTCTTTGCATTAAAATGCCGCCTGTGTTATCAGCAATTATAGTATTTGGTATTTGCTCTTCATTTAACTCATATGAAGTTAAATTTGCACCTTGATTTCTTGGCCTTGTTTCGTCTACCCAAACATGAACAGGAATACCTTTTTTGTGTGCATGATAAATTGGTGATGTAGCTGTCCCCCAATTAATAGTTGCTAACCATCCTGCATTACAATGGGTTAAAATATTAACTGTATTTTTTTTTTTATTATAAATTTCTTCAATTAGTTGTAACCCATTAATTCCAATGTTTTCACAAAACTTTTCATCTTCATCACACATTTCTTTAGCTTCTTTTAAAGCATTATCTAAGACTTGATCACTATTAATTCCTTCTAACTTTTTAATCATACGATCTACTGCCCATTTTAAATTTATAGCTGTAGGTCTTGCTTGAATTAATTCTTCTGCACTTTTTTTTATAAATTCAGGATCATTGCTTTCCTGAATTGCCAGTGCTATTCCATACGCTGCTGTACCACCAATCAATGGTGCTCCTCTTACTTCCATTACTTTAATGGCATTAATTGCATCTTTTACTGTTTTAAGTTCTTTAATTATAAATTGATGAGGAAGTTTTGTTTGGTCAATAATTTTTACAACATTATTTTCAAACCAAATTGTACGATATTTTTTACCTTGTATTTTCATATTAATAAATTTGTTCTAAAAATTTAATCAAATTATTTTCGTTTGATTGTTTCTCTGCAAAGCATTTGGTTAAAGGTATTCCATGATGTTTGCCAAAAATCAATTTTGCTTTACAATCAGATTTACTAATATCTTTATACACAACAGTATTTAAATTTAAAAAAGAGAGAGTTTTAGAAGTTTCCCAACCATCTTTATCGTGCACATAAATTATCGTGTTGTTCAAATTTTTTAAATCTATTTGATTGACACCATAAGTTCTCACAAGTTCCCAGAATTTCCATTCTCTTCTATTTTTTAATTTTCCAGAAAATGCTGGGTTAATTGCAATAGTGCCTGAGATTTTATTTGGAAATTTAGATTTTAAAGTAATTGATGCCCAACCTCCTGCAGAATGTCCTGCTAAAATAATATTTTCAAAACCAAGATTAATTAGTTCATCGACTTTATTTATAATAACTTTTTGTTTTCGAAATTGTTTTGCACCATTAAATTTTATTCTATCAAAGTCATCTTTAATTATTTTTGAAAAATTATCTTTTGATGAATCTTTATAAATATCATCCATCTTTCTCCAATGATTTTCAGTCCAGCCTCTTACTCCTGAACAAAGATGATAAATTTTAACTTTAAGATCCTTTATCTTTTTATCATGTAAATTAAGTATTACTGGAGGAACTTTATTCCATTTTTTGTTACATTTATCCAGAGTTTGCTCACCTTGACTTCCATGAGTATATACAATTAAAATTATATTTTTTTTATCTGATAAATTTTCAATTGGATAAATCTTTCCTGTATTGTTAACAAAACCATTATCTTTTGAGACTTTTTTTAAATCCTTTTCAAATTTTTTATCAGCAAATGAATTTGTACTTAGTAAAACAAATAGAGTTATAATTAATATTTGTCTCATTTATTAAGAACTCTACCAGCTACTGTTTTAAGTTTATCTATTGTTTTTTGAGTTCTTTTTTCTGGAGCAGTTATTATTGCTACGTCTAAACAATTATTAGTTGGATCATTTGGATCTATATGATTTTCAAAATTATCAATTAAATTTTTAATCATCACTTTTGCTTTTTTTGCATTTCCTAACAAAACTTTTATTACTTGTTGAACATCAACGTTTTCATGATCTGGATGCCAACAATCAAAATCAGTCACCATTGATACTGACGCATATCTAATTTCTGCTTCTCTAGCGAGTTTTGCTTCAGGCATGTTTGTCATTCCAATTACATCTGCTTTCCATGATCTATATAAATTAGACTCTGCAAGTGTAGAAAATTGTGGACCTTCCATTACAACGTATGTTCCATTTCTCTGGTAATCTATATTTGATTTTTTAATTGCTTCCTCACAAGCATTCATCAATCCATTTGAAGTTGGATGAGCCATTGAAACATGAGCTACAATTTCTTCATCAAAAAAAGTTTTTGTTCTTGCAAAAGTTCTATCAATAAATTGATCTACAATAACAAATTTTCCTGGGGAAAGATCCTCTTTAAGTGATCCTACAGCTGAAATAGAAACAATATCAGTAACTCCTAGTTGTTTGAGTGTATCTATATTCGCTCTAAAATTAATATTGGAGGGAGAAACAAAGTGTCCCCTTCCATGTCTTGGTAAAAAGTAAACTTCTTTATTGTTGTAGTATGTTTTTAAAATTTGATCTGACGGTTTTCCCCATGGAGTATTTAAATCAAGTAACTCTCTACCACTAAACTCTTCAATATCATAAAGACCACTTCCACCAATTATTGCTAATTTATTTGTTGTCATAATTAAAAATATAATTATTTATACTTTTATATTTAACTATTATGAATTTGAAAGATTATATTAGATCTATCCCAGATTATCCAAAAAAAGGGATTTTATTTAGAGACATTACTACCTTAATAAAGGATGAAAATGCTTTTTCTGAAACTATTAACCAAATAGTTGAAAGATCAAAAAAATATAATTTTACAAAAATTGCAGCAATAGAGTCACGGGGTTTTGTGTTTGCTTCAGCAGTTTCTTATATTTTAAAAAAACCATTTATAATGCTAAGAAAAAAAAATAAATTACCTACAGATGTTCACTCTATTGATTTTGAACTTGAATATGGGACAGCTACGATCGAAGTGCACAAAGATTCTTTAGATGAAAATGATAAAGTCCTAATTATAGACGACTTAATTGCAACAGGTGGCACTGCAGAAGCTGCTGCAAAACTGGTTGAAATTTCAAAGAGTAGAGTTGCTGCATTTGTTTTTGTAATAAACTTATTTGACTTAGGTGGATCTGATAATTTAATTAAAAACAATTATAAAGTTGAAAATCTAATAGATTTTCCAGGACATTAATTGGTAGCGGGAAGTGGGATCGAACCACTGACCTCAGGCTTATGAGTCCTGCGCTCTAACCAACTGAGCTACCCCGCCAAATAATTATCGTTGATTTATAATAGATTTTATTTTGAGTGCAATCAAGTATTTGCCTTATTTTACTTCTTACTATGTTAGATATTGAGTCTTTAACATTCTTAAATTAAGAAAAAAAAACATACTAAACTTGTAGCTAATATTAATAAAGATGAAAAAATAATTCTTTTTTTAAATTCAGTTTTTTTTGAATGTCTTACTCTATTAAGAAGTATATTTACGTCTGTTGTTTTTACTTTATCGGTTACAGTACTTTTGTTTTTGGTTGGTGATACTTCAAAAAGATTTATTTCTCTAGGGTCTTTTTTCATATCTTTATTTAATCAGCTATTTGTAAAAATAACAAATAAATAATTTATTTAAGACTTAAGGAGAATTTTCTTTTTAAAATTTGAGATGAAACGCCTTATAAATGCTGCAGCAATACCTAAAAATATTGCAAACATAATTGAAAACAACCCATAAAAAAATGGCATGTCATTTGAAAATTCTTGAATAAATTTTGAGAAAAAGTTTAAATCTAAATAAGATACGCTTGATATTTCTGTTGTAGAATGTTCGGCAAAAAAAGTATCATAAGCAATGGCTATACCAACAAGTAAAAGTAAAACAGCTAATAAAGCTTTCAGTCCAGAACTATCAATTTTTTCTCCAAGTTTTTGTCCTAATTGAACACCTATAATAGATCCAATAACTAACATCACCACTAACATTAAATCTATTGAACCATAGTTAAATGAATGTAAAAAAGTAACTATTACACTTACAAAGATTGTTACAAACAAAGAAGTTCCAGGAACTAATCTTGTTGGCATTTTAATAATATAAATCATTGCAGGTACCAATATAAAAGCACCACCAATTCCCATAATTGCTGCAATAAATCCTACCAACAAACCTATCAAAATTGGTGTAAATATACTCTCGTATAATTTTGATTTTGGAAATCTCATTCTTAGTGGAAGACCATGAATCCAATAGTGAACATGTAATTTTTTTTTAATTACAGTATTTCTTTTAGCTCTATCTATTTCTCTGAGACTTTCTACCAACATTAATGTACCAATGATGGCAAGTATATACATATAGGCTAAAGAAATAACTGTATCTATTTTTCCTATACCTTTAAAATATGTAAAAGTATAAATCCCTAAAGCAGTACCAATTGTTCCACCAATAACAATCATGAAACCCATTTTGTAATCTAAAGTATTTTTTAAATAATGAGTTGTAGATCCTGAAACAGATGTGGCTAAAATGTTATTGGCTTCATTTGCAACGGCATACGCTGGTGGTACACCTAAAAAAATCAGAAACGGTGTCATTAAAAAACCACCTCCTACACCAAACAAACCAGAAAGCACTCCAACAATTGCACTTAATAAGAGTATTTCTACAGGATTAACAAAGACTTGTGCTATGGGTAAAAATACTTCCATAAAATATTTAAAAGTTGTTTAAAAACAACTTAGTTAAATGTGATAAATGTTCCAATTAATATAACACCCCAATAAGCTGCAAGGCTCATAAATATACCTGTTTTTATTATAACAACTTTAAGATCCTTAATTTTATTTATGATTTTTACGTTAGAAAGTAGCATTTAAACCGTCAATACACCTATGACGATAATTGTCAAATAAATACTTAAACTTTGATGAAGTTTTATTTAGTAGATGGTTGCTCCAAAGACCTTAACAACATCATCCTCTACTCCCAAAACAAGTCTACCCAAAAACTCACCTGAAATTTCTGTATTAGTTTGTTTTATAAGAACAGTAACATGGATACCTCTTCTAAGGCATCCAAATGGTTCAAAAGTTTCCTTTAAATTTGTAATTATCTTATTGTTAGCCCATTGTTTTCCTAACTCAACTTCGTTAGCTCCAAAAAGCATCTGTGTTGAAAAATCTTTAGTGAATCCACCATAATCCTTTAGATTTGATGATTTAACCAAATTATTCCAGATAGGTTTAGCGACTGCATAAACCTCATCGTCTTTCATTGACAGTATATCCATGTTATTTTCTTAAAATTTAATTACGAAGCTTTTTTCTTCTCGTTCTCGTCCACGATATGGTAGACAGGGACTTTCTCCATACTAAACTTACCAGTTTTAGGATCACGTCTTGAAACTGTTAGACAATGCCAATTGTCATCATCAAGCTTCATATGATCGCCTCTATAGTAGTATCCTGGCCATCTAGTCTCTTCTCTAAACATAGTGTGTTCTGTTACACACTGAGAAGTTAAAGCTCTGTGTTTTAACTCCCAAGCTCTCATTAACTGATGATAATCTTCAGCACCAACATTTTCAAGATCTTCCTCTAACCAAGCTAAAAGCTCCAAACCTCTCTTAAGCATATTAGCATTAGTCATGTAATTAGTGGCTATTCCACCCACATACTCGTCCATTATTCTTTGTAGACGTTGTAGTCCTTGAATTGGAGAAATATAACTTGGAGAAACCGTTCCTCCAGTTATTTCATTTTGAGCAACCGTGTAAGTTTCAAGTGGTTTATAAACTTTAGCTTTAAAATCTTCGCATTGTTTATCAGTTACTTTTAAACCTTCAGCTTTTTTATCTTCAATATATTTAACTGCAGCTTTTGCAGCTAATCTACCTTCAGTAAATGAACCTGATGAAAATTTATGAGCACTTCCACCAACAGTATCACCTGCTCCAAATAATCCATCAATTGTAAGCATTCTGTTATATCCCCAGAAATATTCTGGTGGAGATAAATCTTCTGGACCACTTACCCAAGCTCCTGAACATGTAGCATGAGAACCCATTACGTATGGCTCAGATGTTGTTAATTCTGGATTTGTATATTTTGGATCAATATTTTGAGATGCCCAAACAACTGCTTGACCAACTGTCATACCTAAGAAATTTTCCCATCCAACAGTTTCTAAATGAGGGTCTTGAAAAGCTTCGGTAGTAACCATGTGAATTGGTCCACCCCCGGCCATAGTTTCTTGAATAAATGCATGATTTCTCAAACAAGTTGGAGTTGGGTGATGATCAATATATTCACCAACAAGCTCTTTTGTTTGATCATACCATTTTTTTTCATAGTTTTCACCATTGGCATTTTGAGTGTAAGTTTTTAAGTGTAGGAAATATGCGCCAACAGGACCATATCCATCTTTAAATCTGCATAACACAATTCTATTTTCCATTTGTGTCATTTTAGCTCCAGCTGCAATCGGTAAAGCATAAGCTGAACCATTACTCCAAGGTGCATACCAAGTTCTTCCCATTCCTTCACCAACTGCTCTTGGTTTGAAAATGTGAGAAGCTCCACCAGCTGCAACTATAACAGCTTTTGCTCTAAACACATGGAAGTCACCAGTTCTCATATTAAATCCAACAGCACCGCCTACTCTGTTTTCTTGAGACTCATCCATTAATAAATGAGTAATCATAATTCTATTATAAATTTTATCGGCTGATTTTTTTGCAGCTTCTGCAACAATTGGCTTATAGCTTTCTCCATGAATCATTATCTGCCATTTACCTTCTCTAAGATATCTGCCAGTCTCTTCATTTTTCATCATTGGAAGACCCCATTCATCAAACATGTGAACAGTTGAGTCAACGTGACGAGCCATATCGTAACCTAAATCTTCTCTAACCATTCCCATTAAATCATTTCTTGCGTATCTTACGTGGTCTTCAGGTTGGTTTTCACCCCACTGCATTCCCATGTAACAGTTGATCGCATAAAGACCTTGAGCAACGGCTCCACTTCTATCAATATTTGCTTTTTCAACACAAATAATTTTCATATCTCTGCCCCAGTGTCTAGCTTCAAAAGTAGCACCAGTTCCTGCCATACCACCACCAACAACTAGTACATCGCAATCTTCGTAATGTGTTTTATGCTTAGCCATTAGTAGTAAACTCCTTTTTTAAATGAGTCTTTTGGAACAGCTGGTAATTCACCATCAATATTAAGTCCTTCAGGCTCAGTGTATAATCTTTGAGAATTAATTTCACCTTGATTAGGCTTGTCTCCATCAGCAAGTTTAGGGATAAATTTACCCCATGGTTTTGTTGTAATCGGAGATACAAAATCTTTTGTAGTTCCATTTCTAAATTTAATTTTCCAAGAAATAGTTCCTTTTTCTTCCTCACGTCTTACTCTAACACTATGACCCATTGGAGCAAAATCAGCGTAACCTCTAACATCAATAGCATGATTAGGACAAGCTTTTACACAAGAATAACATTCCCAACAAAAGTTAGGTTCAATATTTTTTGCACGTCTAATGTTTTCATCAATGTGCATTATATCTGATGGGCAAATATCTACGCAATGACCGCAGCCATCACATCTTGTCATGTATACAAATGTTGACATATTATTTTCTCTCCTTATTTAAAATTTTCATAATTAATAATGTTTAGGTTGTTCTCTTTTAATGCCTAAACCAAATTGTTCAGGTGCGTCTGCTGGTGGAGGTAAATTATCTCTTGATCCATCAGCTTCAGCAAGATTTTTTTGTATTGCTGCCCCAGGCTTATAAAACATGTGAGCAAATTTAGACCAGTAAACTCCACCAAATAAGACTAAATTTGAAACAACAAATAAAGTCAAAAATAAAAATGAAAGTCCTGTTTGACCGTTAAATTGAGTATATGACCAAGCTAAGCCAAAAGTAGAGCATGCTAATAATGCTAAAACGAATAAATCTGCTTTAATTATTCTGTACCATGGATGAGCTTCTGCTGACACATCAACTCTTAAGAAAAACCAAAACCAATATCCTCCAACGCAAGTTAGGATCGCTCCAACATGCCATAACATTGACCACATTGAAGATTCAGATTTATCAGCTCCAGTATAACAAAAAACTAACATTGCTGATGAAACCCAAAAAATGATGGTGCCATACATTCCAAGAACGTGAGATAATCTTCTTTTTCCAAATCCAAGCTCTGCAGTAGTTCCAATATCAACAACAGTTGTTTTTGCAATTATTGAGGCTTTCTCTCCAGCTCCGATTTCTCTTGTTGCCTGTAATTTTGCTTTTTTTGCATTGTTAAAGAAATAAGTAATATTTTTATGATGTATCATTTGAATAATTGTTCCTAGTGCTATTAAAACAATCATAGCAATAATAAAGCCTTGCATAGCAAACGGCGATACCGTCTCAGCTAAAATAGAAAATGGATTTGTATTTAACATGTTACCCTTGTGTAAATTTTATAGTAAAAATTAAAAGTTTTCTAATCTACTTAATTCTATAGTTCAACCCTAAGTATTGGTCAATGTGTCTTTAATAACAACCTATAATTTATATTTTACGTTTATAATGCTGATTTTTTGGTATTACAGCCCTAACCCCGCCTTGGGGGTTGTCAACATCACCTTTTCTTCTTGGAATCAAATGAATATGACAATGCATTATTGATTGTCCAGCTATTTTTCCAGCATTAGTTCCAACGTTAAATGCTTTTATACTTTTATCTTTATCTAGAACCTCATTTTTTACAATTTTAATCAAATCATTACATGCGATAAGCTCTTCATTAGATAGTTCAAAATAATCAACTACATGTCTTTTGGGAATTATTAGGCAATGTTGCTCTGTAACAGGATAAGTATCGTAGCTTGCGTACGCTAAATCATTTTCATGAGCAATACCACTCGCCTTTGAATTACAAAATAGACATGGATTATTTGGATCTCTCATAATGCTTATCTATAAACTTTGCACTTAGTGACAGCCAATTTATAATATTTTGAAAGTATATTATAATTTTTTAGACTTTTTCTTTGCCACCCTAATTGACTAATAGTTTTTACCGAGGCAACACCTTTTCCAGACCCAATCAAAATAATTTCATCAAACTCTTTTAAATTATTAACGAAAATATCTTTTCTTGTAATCTTTTTTATTTTTGATTTAAAAAATTTGTAAGTAATGCCTTTGTAAAATTTATCTATTGGTGAAAAAAATTTATCGTCCTTAACAAAAAGTAAGTTGGAAGTTCCTGTTTCAAAAATTTTTTTATTTGAACATAGTCCAATATCTGATTTTGAATTATCGAGTTTTGATAAATGTTTTATTATTTCTTTATATTTTAAATTTTTAAATTCAGGTTTTTGTCTTTTTAGTTTTACCAATTTTAAATTAAAATTTAACTTTGGTTTGATACGTTTTCTTAATGAAATTGATAGAATTTTTTTATTAACTGCCACTCTAAGTAAATGATTATATTTAATTTTTGAATTAATATTATTTTTAATTAAATTTAAAATATCTGATCTTAATGATGATTTTGATATTGAGAAGGCTTTAGTAGATTTAATTAAGTTATTAATATGTTCTTTAAAGAAAAGAATTTTTGAAGGATTTTCAAAAATCCACATTGTGGTAAACACACCACGATCTCCCCAAAGATCTTTAAATTCAATTTCTTTAAGATCTTTAAGCTGATAAGATTTTTTTAATAAGTATTTTACCATTTAAAGTTAAAAATGATTCTGGGTGAAATTGAAATCCATAAATTTTATCAATGTTATTTTCAAATGACATTGCGGCTCCTGAAATAACACATCTCATTGTTATGTCAAAATTTTCTGCTACAAAAGGTTCTTTTAATTTTAAAGAATGATAACGACCGACTTTAAATTTACGTCCCGTATTAAATAGTTTGCTTGATTTATTAACCAATACTTCTGATTGAAATCCGTGATAAATTTTGCTTTGTTCAATTATACTAGCTCCTTCACTAAATAATATTTGCTGAAACCCAAGACAAATTCCTATTATTTTCTTTTTACCCTTAAATTTCTTATAAATTTTTGAAGACAATGGATAATCTTTTGGAGATCCCGGCCCTGGAGAAAAAACAATTGTTGATGCTTGATTTAATTTTGAATTATTAATTTTACTAAAATCATTACACTCAACATTATCAAATAAAGAAAATTGATGAACTACATTATGTGTAAACGAGTCTTTATGATCAATGACATATATCATTTATATAAATCTATTAACGCTTTTGCTTTAATAACATTTTCATTAAATTCATGTTTTGCATTACTGTCAATTACAACACCTGATGCAACTGAAATTTCAGAAACATTTTTATAATTTAATATTGATCTAATAATTATATTAAACCTCATATCACTATTAAATTTAATGAAACCAAAACTTCCTGTATAAATATTTCGATTTTCTTTTTCTTGATTATTCAAAAGATTTAATGTGCTTATTTTTGGACAACCAATTACTGATCCACCAGGCATCATTGCCTTTATAATATCTATGTTTCTTGTATTTTTTTTAAGCTTCCCTGTAATTAAACTTACATAATGATAAAGATCTTTATATTCTTCAACTGTTTTTTCTTTTTTAAGTTTAACACTTCCAGGCTCGCATATTCTTGAAAGATCATTTCTTTCCATATCAACTATCATATTATGCTCTTTAGTTTCCTTTATATTGTTTCTAAAAAAACTTAAGGCTTTATTTTTATTAAAATTTTTAGTTTTTCTTAATGTTCCAGCAATTGGTTTTGTTGATATGATAGAGCCATTTCTAGTAATTAAATTTTCAGGTGAACAACTAATAATTGAGAAGTTTTTATCTTTAATCATGAAAGCTTCTGGCGCTAAATTGCTTTTAGTCAATCTGCAAAAAAAGTCTAAAGGATCGATTGAAGATTTATTCTTATATTTCGTGCATATTTTAATTTGATATGTCTCTCCAGATCTAATTTTCTTTTTAAATTTATTAAAGATTTTTGTGTATGATTTTTGGTTAATATTTATCTTAAATTTTTTATCTATTTTTTGTAAGGAATTTAATTGATAAGTTAAACCTTCTTTTAAAGAAATTTTAGTTTCTGGCTTATAGAATATTCCTTTTGGAAAATTAATACTTTTTTGTTTAGGCAGCTTTACTCCAATTAGATTATTTAATAATTCATAGCCAAAAAAACCTATCATTAAATCTGTATCTTTATACTTCGTCTTAAACTTGTATTTTTGATTTAAAAAATTAATGATATTTTTATTATTTAAAGTTATTTTTTTTGAAAAATCAGTAAATAAATCAAAACCTTTGATCGTTTTATAGATGATAAAAGGTTTGTTTGAATTATTAATATTATTTAAATAATTTTTTTTAATCAATTTTCTAAGTTGTTTGAAGTCTCGCAACTTGTTTTTCTATTATTGGCAAGTGTATCAAACCTGCAAAAATTGATAAAGCAATAGATATGTACCACGCATAATCGTATGATCCATATAGGTCATGAAAAACACCTCCTAAATAAGCTCCTAAAAAAGATCCTACTTGATGGCTTAAAAAAACTATTCCATATAATAATCCTATATATTTAGTTCCAAAAATAAACCCAACTAAACCCATCGTTGGTGGAACAGTGGAAAGCCATAAAAAACCAAAAGTAATACCAAATAACACAGCAATAATTGGGCTGGGTGGTAAAAATATAAATAAAGCTATAACCAAACCTCTTGCTAAGTAGATTGTGCTTAAAATTAATTTTTTACTAAATTTTTGAGCTAGATATCCTGATGTTAATGTTCCTGCGATATTAAATAAACCTATCATTGAAAGAATTGTTACAGTGCACCACTCTGGCAAACCTCTGTCATTAATATAAATTGGAATATGTGTTGCAACTAAAGCGATGTGCCATCCACAAACAAAAAAACCTAAAGTTAAATATATAAAACTTTTACTCTGAAAGGCTTCCTTAAGCGCTTCACTTGCAGTTTGTTTATCATCTATTATTCCACCAACTACATCTTTTGGAGTAGTTAAAAAGAAAGCTAATATCAAACCTGCAAAAATAAAAGCAGCAAAGATTAAAAGTGTAGTTTCCCATCCAAAATCAACAAGTGCATATCTTGTAAAAACAGGCGATACAAAATAACCAAATGAACCAGCGGCTGTAACAATACCAATCGCAGCAGTTCTATTTGATTGAGGAAAATGTTTTGCAACCACTGAAACAGGAATGCTTATTGCAGTTCCACCAAGTGCAACACCTATTAAGACACCAATACCAGTTACAAAATAAAGCCCAGTATTATAGTCTGAAACCAACATCAAAATTCCAAGTAAATAAAAAATAAAACCAATAAATACTGCTATATGACCACCGTATTTATCTGTAATGACTCCAAACCAAGGGGCAAACGCACCCCATAAAAACATTTGAAGACCTAAAGCAAAACCGAATTGAGATAGCGTTATTCCTAAGTCAGTTGAAAAGTCAAAGTAGAACATTCCAAATGTTTGTCTTATACCAAGAGAAATAATAACAATTAAGCAAGCAGCAACTAATGTAATTAGAACTGTTTTATTTTTTATAAATTTTTCAGATACCATTTAAAGCTTACTTTAAATGTTTTAAGGATTGTTTGATATCCGCGATAAGGTCGCTAGGATCCTCTAAACCAATATGTAGTCTAACAATATGTTCATTTTTTTCTAATTTAAGATATTTTCTGTTTCCTTGTTCTCTCACATTTTGATGTAAAGCTAAACTTTCAAATCCACCCCAACTATAACCATGGCCAAATAATTTTAAATTATTTACAAATTTAACAACAGACTTTTCATTTTTAGTTTTAATTCTTAAACCCATCAAACCAGAGGCTCCTGAATAATATTTTTTCCACATTCTAAAATTATAAGAATCTTTCTTATATGGATATAACAACTTAATATTTTTAAATTTAGACAAAAACTCTGCAACTTTTTTTGCATTTTCTCTATGTCGATCTAATCTAACATCTAAAGTTCTTAATCCTCTTGTTATTAAATAAGCATCATCAGGTCCTAACCTTAAGCCAGTAACTCTTTCTGCAGCTTTTACCTTAGCAAAAACTTTTTTGTTAACTGCTAGACTTCCTCCCATTACATCAGAATGACCCGAATAATATTTTGTTGCTGAGACAATTGACATATCAAAACCAAGTTTGATTGGTTTTAAAAAATATGGAGTTCCCCAGGTATTATCAATTGCAGTTAAAATTTTATATTTTTTTGCTATAGAAATAATTTTACCAAGATCTTGAAAATCAAATGTATTACTTCCTGGGTTTTCCACAAAAATTAATTTAGTTTTTTTTGTAATAGCTTTCTCTAATGTCTTAAGATTATGAGGATCATAAAAAGTTGTTTTGATATTAAATTCTCTCAGAAAATCTTGTGACAGTAATCTTGTTGGACTGTAAACTGGATCAGCTACTATAATTTCATCGCCTGGTCTTGTAACACTAAAAATTGCAAGAAATACTGATCCAAATCCTGTTGGAGTTAAAAAAGTAAAATAACTTTCTTCTAGTTTTGATAAAATTTGTTGTAGAATATGAGTAGTTGAAGTTCCTTGTCTTCCGTAATCAAAGTGTCCACCAGTAGGGTTTTTTTTTGCTTTATTTTGCATTTTTCGAATATCTTGCATCGATTTGAATATAATTGTCGAGGCTCGAACAATTGGTGGATTAACTGACTGATTATGAAAGTCTTTTGCGGTGTGTTTTAAAAATGTCTTGAAAGAATTGCTCATAATAAAATTTGATATGTTAAGAAGACAATGCTATATCCCGTAAAAAACGTCAATAAAATTAATAAATAGGACTTAATGAGTTATCCAAAGAAACATAGAGGCCGAAGAAAGCAGGGCTCTAAAAAAAGAAGAGCAAAAAGAAAAAATAAGAAAAAGTAATTTCTCTACTCTTTAATCCATCCTCCCCCAAGCACTTTATGACCAAATTGGTCTTTGCTATAAAAGACACATGCCTGTCCTGGTGAAATACCATCTTCAGGATTAAGCAAATTTACATAAGCGGTATTATTTTCTTTTAGATCAACTTTTGCTTCGAGAAGATTTCCAGTTGATCTTACTTTTACAAAAATATTTTGATCTAAATCTTTTTTATCAGTTAATAAGTTCAAATCTTTAAGAGAAATATCTTTTTTTCCAAGATTTTCTTTTGGTCCAACTATAATCTCATTATTTTCTGAATTTATTTTTAAAACGTATAAAGGTTCTTTGTCTGAAACTTTAATGCCTTTTCTTTGTCCTATTGTAAAATTAATAATTCCATCATGAACACCAATTACATTTCCCTCTAAATTTTTTATATTTCCCTTTTGAAAAGAGTCTGGTCTAAATTTTCTAATTACTGATGCGTAATCTCCATTAGGGACAAAACAAATATCTTGGCTGTCGGGTTTATCCGCAACATTTAAATCTAGCTCTTTTGCAATCTCTCTTGTTTTATCTTTTAACATTCCACCTAATGGAAACCTTAGATAATCTAATTGTTCACGAGTTGTATTAAATAGAAAATAACTTTGATCTCTGTTCTCATCGATTGCTCTATACATATTATTTGTATTGTTAGCTGTAACATTTTTTACATAATGACCTGTAACTAATGCATCTGCATTTAGATCTTTGGATACTTCAAATAAATCTTTAAACTTTACTGTTTGATTACATTGAACACACGGTATTGGGGTTTCTCCATTTAAATAACTATCAACAAAATTATCTATAACTCCTTGCTTAAACTTATCTTGGTAATATAAAATTTTATGTTCAATCCCTAATTTATGTGCAACACGTTTTGCATCCATTATATCTTGTCCTGAACAGCACTGCTTAGATTTAGCTACTTCTTTTCCATCATCATAAAGCTTTAGTGTAATTCCAATAACTTTATAGCCTTCATTTTTCATGATGCCGGCTACAGTTGAAGAATCTACTCCACCAGACATGGCGACTACTACTGTAGTATCCTGGGGCTTTTTATTAATTCCAATAGAATTTAATTCTTTATTCATAAGGTAGTATTTATACTTATTTACAATATAAGTTAAATTAAATGATTTTAGATTACGAACCAGGTGACAAAGTCACTAATCCAAATAATAAAGACTGGGGTATTGGTCAGGTCCAATCTATTATTAATGAAAAAGTAACTGTAAATTTTGAAAATGCTGGAAAAAAAGTAATCAATGCTAAAAATATAGAATTAAAAAGAATTAAATAGATTTTGGATGGATATAAAAAAAATTATAGAAAATTTAATTGATACTTTTTTAAAAGCTGGAGAATTATCACTTTCACTTAGGGAAAAAGGATTAAAAAAAGAAATAAAATCAGACAACACACCTGTGAGTAATGGTGACCTTGAAGTTAATAAATTTATCACAAAAAAAATCTCTGAGGTAACACCTGATATTCCAATCATATCTGAAGAAACTTCTGATAATAAAGACAACACTCAACTAAAAAATTTCTGGTTAGTTGATCCTATTGATGGGACTTATGACTATATAAATAACTTAGAAGAATTCACAATAAATGCAGGTTTAATTATAAATAACAAACCTGTTGCTGGATTAATTAATGCACCCTCAAAAAAAAGAATGTTTTATTCTTATGGTGAAGGAAATGCTTTTGAATTAAGTGATGGAAAAACAACAAAACTAAATGAAAAAGATACTATAACTAGACCAGTAAAATTTATTTCTTACTCAAACAAAATTAAACCAGAAATTAAAAAAATCTATCAAGATATTGGGGTTGTTGAAAATGTGAAAATGAAAAGTTCACTTAAGTTTTGCGTGGTAGCAGCTGGTGAATATGACGGATATGTAGCAGAACCAAGAGCTTATGAATGGGATATAGCAGCTGGTCATGCAATATTAATACATTCGGGTGGAACAGTTACAGATTTTAATGGAAATGAAATTTTATATGGAAAAAAAGATTTAAAAAATCCAAGCTTAATTTTAAAGAGTAAAAATATATTATAATGGATGAGCAATTAAGAATTATACTTATTATAATAGTTTCTGTATCTATTTTTGGATTATTAGTTTTTGTATTTGTTAAAAACTATGTGAGACAAAAGATTAATAATTTAGTTGAAGAGGAAAAAAAAGAAAAAAAACTAAAGTAGATTAATTATTTTAAGATATTCATCTTTTTCTATATCCATTACTTTTCTTGACGTCTCAAAATCAAAACCATTTCTTGCTAATAAAGATATGTCTTTTTTATAAAATAGAGTTCTATTGTCCTCAGTTCTAGCTGGACCTATTCGTTTTTTCTTACAAATTTTTATAGCAGAAAAAAAATCTTGGTCAGAGTTATCTTCTTTTATTTTATTAACTGTATCTTTAATAAACGCATCATGAATTCCTTTTCCTATTAAATAGTTTCTAATTTTATTTATAGAGTTCCCTCGTTGAATCATACTTTTTGCTTTGCTTTGAGAATAAAATTGATCATTGATAAATTTATTCTTTTCTAAATCAGACAAAACAATATCGATCAATTTATTGACGTCTTTTTTTCTCACATCAGAAGAGGAAAGCTTCATGTATTTCTTAAGTAAATAGGTTTTTAGTTGTTGTTTTGAAGGAGCATATTTTTCAACATAAGCAAATGCAAAATTTCTCATCTCCTCAACAGTTACCTGGAGTGTTTTTTTTCTATTTCTTATAGGAATCATGCTTAGATTTTATATAATATATTTAAATGATCGAACAAATTTATACTTATTTTTCTATTGAAACACTTTATATGTGGATCAATATAGGTGTATTACCATTTTGGTTTATACTAATCTTTTTTCCACAATCTCATCTAGGTAGAATTTTTGTAGCCTCAATATTTCCAATATTTATTTTAAGTGGTGTTTATATTTTTGTTTTATATAAATCTTATTTAATTGGTTATGATTTTGTTGGTAATTTTACTTTATACCTGGGATTAGATGAGCTTTCTAGATTGTTTGAAGACCATTTATATTTAATGCTTTTTTGGACACACTTCATTGCTATCAATTTATTTATAGGTGGATGGATAGTAAAAGACTCTCAAAAATTTTATATTAATAAAATTTTAGTATCGATCCCATTAATAATCACCTATTTAATAGGACCAATTGGTTTATTCATTTATTGGATCATCAGAATTTTCTATGCCAAAAGAATGAGTCTTTATGAGTGATCATATAGATTTTTATTTTGATATAATTAGTGCTTATTCTTACATTGCTCACAAAAAGATTGAAAAAATTAAAGATAATCAAAAAATTGTTTTTAACTATAAACCTATATTTTTAGGCGGTCTTCACAACCTTGCAGGGATAAGTGCACCCGCTTTTAATAAATATAAAATGAAAAATATGCAAAATGATTGTGAGCTTGTATCAAAAAAAAACAATATATCCTTTTCATGGAATTCTAAATTTCCAATCAATTCTCTTTATTTGATGAGAGGCTATTTATGCGTATCTGATGATCAAAAAAATAACTATCTAAATACTTTTTTTGAAGCTTATTGGAAAGATAATTTAGATTTATCAAATAATGAGGAAATCTTTCAGTTATTAGATACTTTAAATATAGATAATGAAAAATTCTTAAATGGGATTAAAGAACAATCAATTAAAGATGCGCTAAAAGATGCAACCAACGAAGCGTTTAAAAAAGAAGTTTTTGGTGCACCAACATTTATTGTAAATAATAAAATTTTTTGGGGACAAGATCGACTTGAATATGCTGTTGAAGAATTAAACTTTAATTAGATTATTTTAAATTTACTCTGGCTGATTGCACCGAAACCACCCTCAATGTGTGATACCTTTTCATATCCCATACTATGCAATGCTTTAACTGCTAAAGCAGATCTTACACCACCCGCACAAAATAAAACCATTTCTTTATTTTGATCAAGTTTACCTTGTTGAAAAAAAGCACTATTAGGATCTAAAAAAATTTCCATCATTCCTCTAGAAATATGTACTGAATTTTCTACACTTCCAGTATTTTCTAATTCACGAGCTTCTCTTATATCAATTAAATTACAATTATTTTCTTCAACCATCTTGAAAGCTTCATCTGCATTAATAGTTTTTATTTCTTGCATTGCTTCTGAGACTAGTGTTTGGATTGATTTAACTGTCATAAATGTGTTTAAAACTACCTTAAAAATATTATATTACTAGAAAATTATGTTAAAAATTAATACTAAAGCTCCTAATTTTATACTGCCATCAACCTCAAATCAAAAATATTCATTAAAAGACTCACTTGGAAAATATGTTGTCATCTATTTTTATCCAAAGGATGATACGCCAGGGTGCACTATTGAGACTAATGATTTTAATAAATCACTATCAAAATTTAAAAAATTAGATTGTGAAGTTTATGGAATTTCAAAAGATAATATAAAAAGTCATGATAAATTTAGAGAAAAATATAAGATAAAATTTGATTTATTAGCCGATGAAGAGTTAACAGTCCTTAAGAAGTATAAGGTCTGGGGTAAAAAAAAATTTATGGGTAGGGAATTTATGGGTATTATCAGATCTACGTTTTTAATAGATAAAAAAGGTAAAATTATAAAGATTTGGGAAAATGTTAAAGTTAAAGACCATTCAAAAGAAGTTTTAGAAACACTTAAAAGTATTCCATAAAATAAAAAGGCCCCTTATTTCTAGGGGACCTTTAAATGTTATATAGAGAGATAATTTTTTTAATCTCTGATTGCGTATGCTTTTACACCTACTTCAGCAACATCAGTTCCAAGTTTTTCAGCTTGAGCACTAATTCTTAAACCAATAGTTTCTTTGAGTGCTCTGAAAACTACGTAAGAAAGTACAAAACTAAATACACATACAGCTAGAACACCTGTAAACTGAGTTCCAAATGTTGTGTCTGGATTTGAAATTGGAACTACCAATGTTCCAAATATACCAGCGAACATGTGAACTGGAATAGCACCAACGACATCATCTATGTGTTTAGATTCTAAAAACTTAGTTCCAAAGTACATAATAATAGCTCCAATTGAACCAATTACCATTGCAAGAATTGGACTAGGGTTTAATGGTTCGGCAGTTATTGCAACTAGACCTGCTAAAGCACCGTTTAACATCATTATGATATCTGTTTTACCACCAATTAATCTAGTGACTATAGCTGCAGTTACTGTTCCAGCTGCACCAGCTAAGTGGGTGTTAACTGCAATTTTACTAATTGCTGTAACATCATCAAAAGTTCCAACTGCTAATTGACTAAAACCATTAAAACCAAACCAACCAAACCATAATAAAAAAGTTCCAAGTGTAACTAAAGGAATACTAGACGCTGCAAAAGGAACTAAAGATTTAGTCTCACCTCTTTTTCCAAACCTACCAGCTCTTGCACCTAAAACTATTACGCCAGCTAAAGCAGCAGCGCCACCACAAGCATGGACTAAAGTTGATCCTGCAAAATCAGAAAAACCAGCGGTTGCTAACCAGCCACCACCCCACTGCCAACCCATAGAGATTGGGTAAATAAATGCAGCCATTATTGCAGAGAAAATAAAAAATGGCCAAATTTTAATTCTTTCTGCAACAGCACCTGATACAATTGATACAGTCGCGCAAACAAACATCGCTTGATAGAACCAATCTGAATAATCAGAGTATCCAGTTCCTATTTGAGATGAATCGCTCCAAATTGAAAATGATCCTACGTAACCACCTTCAGGTATTCCATATGCAAGATTATATCCGCATAAAAAAAATACAATTGATGCTATAGCAAATTTACCAATATTCTTTGCTGCAATTGTTGATACACTCTTTGTGGTAACCAAACCACATTCAAGCATGCAAAATCCTGCAGCCATAAATGCTACTAATACACCACCTAAATAAAAGCCAAGCGTGTTGAATATATATTGTCCTTCAGCTGATATAGTTGTTTCTGCAGAAGCTAAGCCTGTAATGCTAAGAAAGATTACAAGACTGAGTATTATTTTTTTAAATAAATTAATCATTATCTCTCCTTGTTATGGAAGATCTTTTATTAAAGTTTTTTTGTTTAAGAATTGCTGATTAATCAAAAGAGTTATGACAATAGAGCATGAGTATAAAAAAAGGCCCCTAAAAAGGGGCCTTTCACTAACTATAAGAGAGAGAGATAGTTATTCTGTTATTTAAGAGGCCCTCCAATGAGATAACGATATGGAGATCGAAGAGCCTCTTTATTGCATGCAATTAGTCTCTTATTGCGTAAGCAATTACACCTGTTTCGGTAACGTCCGTACCTTTAGTTTCAGCTTCTTTACTTAATCTAATACCAAAGAGACTTTTCATTATCGACCATACAATGTAAGACACTGCAAACACAAAAATGTTAACTGCAAGTACACCAATTAACTGGGCACTGAATGTTGCATCAGTATTAGTTAATGGAACTGCTAGTGTACCCCAAACTCCAGCAAATAAGTGTGCTGGAATTGCACCTACAACATCATCAAGTTTAAAACTAAATAATAATTTAGTTCCAAATACAACGATCAATCCACCTATTGCACCTATTAAGATAGCTGCAAATGGTGATGGTGCTAAAGGTTCAGCGGTGATAGCTACCAAGCCACCAATTGCTCCGTTTAACATTTGAATCACATCTGTCTTTCCATACATTAATCTTGTAATTGTGGCTGCTGCTAATACACCGCCACAAGCAGCAAGATTTGTATTGATAAATATTGTAGAGATCGCAACTGCATCATCAAAAGTACCTAATGCTAATTGAGAACCACCATTAAATCCAAACCAACCTAACCATAGAATAAATACACCTATTGTTACTAATGGAATTGAAGAAGCTGCAAAAGGTTTTAAAGCTTTCGGATTTCCTGCAGAGTCAAATCTTCCATTTCTAGCACCTAACAAAATAATACCTGCTAATGCAGCTGCACCACCTGTTGAGTGAACTAATGTTGAGCCAGCAAAGTCAGAGAAACCAAGTTCAGCTAACCAGCCTCCACCCCATTGCCAACCCATTACGATTGGATAAATCACTCCAGCTAAAATAGCTGCAAATAAGAAGAATGGCCATAACTTGATTCTTTCAGCCATAGCACCTGAGCAAATTGAAACTGTTGTCGCACAGAATACCATTTGGAAAAACCAATCAGAACCATCGGCATAACCAGTATCAATTGCACTTGCATCTGACCAAGGTGTGAATGAACCAATATATCCACCTTCTGGAATACCATAAGCTAAGTTGTAACCAACTAGCCAAAACATAATTCCAGCAATTGCATAAAGACCAATATTCTTTGCACAAATTACTGAAACACTTTTTGAAGTTACCATACCAGATTCTAGCATTGCAAAACCTGCCGCCATAAACATGACAAGGAAACCGCAAATTAAAAATAATAGAGTATTAAAAATAAACCCCACTTCAGCAGACACTGTTGTCTCTGCCATACCCGCACTACTCATGTTCAATAATAAAATTAAACTAATAAGTGGTGTTGATATTCTCTTTATTAATTTAGTCATAAGACCTCCTGTTAAGTTTATGTCTTATAATTTTATTAATTTTAAAAACTAACGCTGATTAGGAAAAATTGCTATGCAGTATTTGCATATAGTAACAGCCCTAAACATGTTTTGAAAACGTTAGGGCTGTTAAAAAAATAATTATTTATTGAATACTTCTTTTAAAGCTTTAGCAGGTAAGAATTTTACTTTTTGAGAAGCAGCGATTTGAATTTGTTCACCTGTTCTCGGGTTTCTTCCAACTCTAGCTTTTCTCTTTGCTACTTTGTAAGTACCAAATCCAGCGATTTTAACTGAATCATCACCTTTTAGTGCATCTAAAATAGTGTTGGTAATTGTATCAAATGTTCTTTCAGCATCGGCTTTGCTCAAACTTAAAGAGCCTGAAAGTTGTGCAATTAGTTGTTTTTTGTTCATTTTAGCTCCGGTTATGTTGGTTAATTATCATACTTGTCATAAACGTTGATAAATCAAGCTTTTTTTTAGTGTCTAATTTTATTTTACATACAATATGTAGTTGTAGCTTAAATAAGTATTGATTTTACTTATTTTTTTAACGATTTAAAAAATAAAATTAATTAAATAAACCAAGGTCTTTTAAGTCATTAAAGGTTGTAAAAAACATTAATGATAACAACAAAAAGAGTCCGATTCGAAAAAAACCTTCTTGAACTTTTTGAGATAGAGGACGTCCTAAAAATTTTTCAAATGCATAAAACATCAAGTGACCACCATCTAACATTGGTATTGGGAACAAGTTAATTAAACCAAGGCTTATTGAAATGTAAGCCATTATAGAAATAAATGGTAAAATTCCAATTTCAGCTACCTGGCCAGTTATTTTGGCAATTCTAATTGGCCCTCCTAATTGAGAACTATCACCTGTACCTATTAACATACTACCAATATATTTAAGAGATGATGTGCTTACAAAATAAACTTCTTTTACTGAATGAATTAAGGCTTGTGCAGGTCCTAGTTTTACATGATTAATTTCATTATTATAAGCACCAAGTTTAATACCAACCATTCTTTTATTAATTTTGTTACCTAAATTATCATCACTTAAAACTATATTGGGTTTAATTTTAAGTAAGTATTCTTGATTAAATCTTTCAACTTTAAAAATAATAACGTCTCCTGTTGAAGTGGTGATAAACTTTGAAACATCCATGATGCTTTCAACTTTATTATTATTGATTTCTAAAATAACATCATTATCTTTAAGTCCCCCAATCATAGCAGGGCTATCTTTTTGAACTTCATTAATAACCGCAGGAGTAAAATCTTTTCCAATAAAAGTATATATTGAGAAAAAAATAACTATAGCTAGTAAAAAGTTTGCTAATGGTCCACCAAATACAATTAAAGTTCGCTGATACAAAGGTTTAATTACAAACAGTTTTTCTTGATCCTCTGTTTTGTATTGTTTTAAAATTTTTTCATGATCTGCTTGTGAAAAAACATTTCTATCACCGAAAAATTTTACGTATCCCCCAAGTGGTATCCAGCATATTTTCCATCTGGTTCCAAATTTATCATTCCAACCAAATATTTCTTTACCAAATCCTATAGAAAAATCGGTAACTCCTACTCCATATTTTCTTGCAAAATAATAATGTCCATATTCATGAATAAATACAACAACTAAAATTAATATTATAAATGGAATTATATAAGTGAGCATAAAATTTTATTTTAATGAACCTTTTAAAACATATTTTAATATACGAACTGCTTGTTTTTGATCAGATGCAACAGCGGCGGCGGCGGCATCAAGCTCTTTAAGTGCATGCTGATGATCATGACTATGAATCACAATTATCGATTTACTAAGAGCTGCAGCATAACCCGCATCAAAAGCTGCATTCCATTGTTTGTATTTTTCACCAAATTTAACAATTACTATATCGCTATCTTGAATAGATTTTTTTGTTCTAATTGAATTAATATTAGCTCCTTTTCTATCTTTCCAAAAATTTTTTTCTTCTTCTCCTAAAATCTCTACACCACAATTATCAGAAGACTCATGATCAGTTACAGGGGACATAAATTTAATATCGAGTTTTTCTTTTTCACAAAGCTCAATAATTTCTTCTCGCCAACTACTGTGAATTTCACCAGCCAAATATACCTTAAGCATTTCCTCTCCTGTTTGTTTTTACTTCACTTTAATTAGATCGTTTTTTTTAATTATCAAATATATATCAAATGTTTAACTTATCTTTAATTGCATAAAACCACACAGCTAATCTAAAATAAAATGTCCTTAATTGTGGAAAAATAAATTTTTTAGGTAATCCTTTATAAATCCTTGAGATATCAAGATTTTTGCTATTGGATGAAAAAACTAACTTAGATAAATGTTTTCCAGTCCAAGGAGCAGCACTAACACCTACTCCATTGTATCCAAATCCGTAATAAATCTCCTCATTATCAATTTTACCGATAGATGGGGTTAATTTTTGAGATAAAGCTATTAATCCTCGCCAGTTATAATCAATTGTAACATTTGACCAATTGGGAAATATTTTTTTTAAAAACTTTTCCATCTTTTTAGACATTTCTAAATTTGACTGATCACTTCCTGTTAAATCTCCTCTTGTTCCAAATAAAATCCGATTGTCTGGTAATTTTCGATAGTAATATAAAAGGTTTTTAGTATTAGCGATGGGTGAGAAAGTTTTAAAGTTATGAGAGTTAATTTCATCTTCACTAAGTTTTCTGGTTACAATTATATTTGAAATAACAGGAAGTACTCTTCCATCCATTTGAGGAATTAATCCTTCTTGATAAAAACCATTAGTTGCAACTACTATTTTTTTAGATTTGATAGATCCTTCTTTAGTTTTTAAAATATAAGATCCATTTTCTTTATTAATTTGATTTACTTTAGTTTGTTCAAATATTTTAAGTTTCTTAGACAAAGCATACTTTGCAATCCCATTCACAAATTTAAGAGGATTGATTGCAAAACCAGGTTTATATGAAAACGCTCCAAATTGTTCTGTTCCTCCATGACCAACTTCATTAAATTCTTCCTTTGAATAAATTTCAGTTTCAATACCAAATTCAGATTTATAAGTTGTAGCTTGTTCTTTAATTTGCTCAAATTTATTTTTATGATGTGCAACAACATAATTACTATCTCCAGTTATATCGCAATCAATATTGTATTCTTTAATAATATCTTTTGTATAGTTTGAACCTTCAACGGAATTTTTAAAAAATCTCTTCGTTTCTTCTTTTCCAAAAATAGATTGCATTTTTTTAAAAGACATTTTGCTTGGAGGTAAACAATTAAATCCTGCATTACGAGATGAGGCTCCCCAACCTACTTTTCCAGCTTCGACTAAAATGACATCTAGATTATGCTTTTCAATCAAATTAATTGCACATAGCAAACCTGTGTATCCTCCACCAATTACTACAACTTCGGAATTAATATCTTTTGATAATTTTTCTAAATTTAAATTTTCACTTGAAGTATCTTCCCAATAACTACTAACAGGAGTATCAAATTTATAGATATCTGAGTGATATATATTTTTCATTTTTTTAAGATACTTAAACTCACAATAAGTGTCTAATTAACTAAACAGCTTGAATTAACGAAGTAGTATTATTTGTTGGTTTATTTACATCTTTTGATACCTCATGGAATATAAGATCAGGTTTTTTGCATTCTTTTAAAAAAGTTGAACCTTGTAATTCTAAATTTAAATATCGGTTAATATCTGTTTGATTAATGATTACAGGTTGTCGATGATGAATTTCGCTAATGTTTTCTTTGGCCTCTTCTGTAATTAAACAAAATTGATCTTCTTCAAAAATACCAGCAAAGAATATTGAGTTTTTATCTTTTCTTGTAAAATAATGAGGAGTTTTTTCTTTTTCTTCTCTTTTCCATTCATAAAATCCATCAGCTACAGCCACACATCTATTGTTTTTAATTAATTTTTTAAATGAAACTTTCTCATCAATAGTCTCTAATCTTGCATTAATTAAAGCTTTAAAATCTTTATCTTTAGCCCAGCCTGGTATCAAACCCCACTTAAGAGCTTCTAATGTATTTCCATTTTTGTATTTTTTGATAACTGGAAGTTTTTGATACGGATGAGCGTTATAATTTTCAGTATCTTCTACTTGAATTGCAGATTTTACTAATTTACTAGTTTTGGTAACTGGATTTTTTACCACATATCTTCCACACATAAATTTATTTTAGCAAATAGAATGGATTAAGTCGATACGATGGTTTTATGCATATTGACCAGCAACATATCCAGAAGACCAAGCCCATTGAAAATTATATCCACCCAAGTGTCCTGTTACATCAATAACTTCACCAATAAAAAATAAATTCTTATGTTTGTTAGACATCATTGTTTTTGAAGACAATTCTTTAGTATTAACTCCTCCTAAAGTTACCTCTGCGGTTCTATATCCTTCAGATCCAGTTGGATTAATTACCCAATAATTTATAGCATCACTTATTTGCTTTAATATTTTGTTAGATAATTCTGAGATGTTTCCACTAACTTTATTTTGATTACAGATCATTTGAGCTAATCTTTTTGGTAAAATTTCACTTATAATATTTAAAATATCAAATCTTGGATTTAATTTTCTTTTTTCTTCTAATAATTGATAAACATTTAATTTAGGTGACAGATTAACTTTGATATTATCTCCTTTTTTCCAGTATGATGAAATTTGTAATATTGAAGGACCACTTAACCCTCTATGAGTAAATAACATTCCTTCTTGAAATAAAACTTTATTAAAAGAGACTATAGCTTCTAAAGAAAGCCCTGTTAATTCCTTACACGTTTCTAATATCTTCTCATTAAATGTTAGAGGAACTAA
This sequence comes from Pelagibacteraceae bacterium AG-390-L03, assembly GCA_003279685.1. Lineage (GTDB taxonomy): Bacteria > Pseudomonadota > Alphaproteobacteria > Pelagibacterales > Pelagibacteraceae > Pelagibacter. The sequence continues at coordinate 65,545 of QCHA01000004.1, forward strand.
AGCTGGTAAAGTTTCAATGATATTGTGATCAAATTTTTTAGCGATTTCATAGCCAAATGAAGAGGCACCTATTTTTGGAACAGATAATCCTCCAGTTGCTACAATTAAGGATTCTGATGAATATTTATCTTTTTCAGTTGATACAAAATATTGATCATTTTCTTTATTAACATCTTTTATAATAAATTCTTTTAAAATACTAACATTTGCTAACTCACACTCCTTAAGAAGCATCTCAACAATTTGTTGAGCGCTATGATCGCAAAATAATTGTCCTAATTTTTTTTCATGAAATTTGATCTCATACTTATTGATTAAGTTGATAAAATCATTTTGGGTATATTGACTTAATGCTGATCTTACAAATTTTGGGTTTTGAGAAAGAAATTTATTGGGGTTTGTATGAATATTGGTAAAATTACATCTACCCCCACCAGAAATTCTAATTTTTTCACCAATTTTTTTATAATGATCGACGAGCAATACTTTACGTCCTCGTTTACCAGCTTCAATAGCACTCATCATGCCGGCTGCACCCGCTCCTATAATTATAACATCATATTCATTATTCATGATTTCCTGACAGTAATTCTGAAATAATTTTTCTTTAATAATTAAATTGATTGTCTTTTAATTAACTCTTCAATTTGTTCAATCATTACCTTGGATGATTTCATTGCAGGATAAATTTCTTGAGCTTTTTGATAACTTCTTTTTGCTTTATCATAATTCTTTAACTGAATATTGACCATTCCCTGACCTGCTAAAGCTCCAAAATGTCTTTCTTCTAATTCAAGTACTTTATCAATATCATCTTGAGATTTTTTGAATTCTCCAACCATATAAAAAACAGTTGCTCTTTTATTCCAAGCCTCTGCCCAAGTGGGATCTAATTCAATCACTTCTGTAAAAACATTAATTGCTCTATTTAGTTGTTGGTCTTGAATTAATCTTGAACCTTCATCCAAAATTGATGTCAATTTTTGATCTGTAGGGTGAGTGCTCCAGAGCATCCAAATTTGTTTTGCAATTCCTGATGATAATGATGGAATATTTTTTTTTAATTCTAAAAATAATTTATCAAGCTTATCATCTCTATCATTTGCACTTAAAGTTGTTGTTGAAAGAAATAAAATAATAATTGTAAGAATCCTTTTCATTAAAAAACGATAACAAAAAAATAATATTAAGTCTTTACAGATTTTCCAAGATTGCATTTTTTAGAGTATTACCAATGATAATTGTGCCTTGGTCATTTGGATGCATGCCATCACTTAAATTAAATTCAGGTTTTTGTGCTACACCTTCAAGTAGAAATGGAATTAATTGTAGCTTATATTTTTTTGATAGATCGTAGAAAATTTTATCAAAAGATTTCTTATAGTTAGAACCATAAGAGGTAGGTGCAATCATTCCTGCTATAATCACTTTGATGTTTTTATTTTTAGCAATTTTAATTATTTCTTCTAAATTATTTTTAGTCTCTTTGGGGTTTATGCCTCTTAGCATATCGTTAGCTCCAAGACATAAAATCATTAAATCAATATTAGATTCGGACAAAGTCCATTCAGCTATATTTAGTCCACCTGAAGAAGTGCTTCCTGAAACACTACCATTAACAATTTCTATATTATAACCCTCAATCTCTAAATTATTTTGTAAAACTACTGACAAATGTTGCTCATTAGGCAATCCATAGCCAGCCATGAGACTATCTCCAAATAATATTACTTTTTCTATCGCACTCGCCTTTATGGTGACTAGACAGAATACGATTATTTTAATAATAAAACTTTTATTCATGAGTGTTCTTCTTAAATTAAATAAGGTCAATCTTAAATACCAAACTGGTAAAGATAATATCAGAGTTTTAAAAGATATTAACTTAACTACCAAGAAAAAAGAGACAATTTCTATTGTTGGAGAAAGTGGATCAGGAAAAACTAGTCTTATAATGTTAATTGGAGGATTAGAAAAAGCTAGCTCAGGAAAAATATTTTTTCAAAATCATGAAATTACAAAATTAAGCGAAGATGACGTCTCAGAAATAAGAAGAAAAAATATTGGAATTATATTTCAGTCATTTTATTTAATCCCAAACTATACAGCAGTTGAGAATGTAGCGTTAACTCTTGAACTTAATAATTTTAATAACCCTGAAAAAGAAGCAAAATTATTATTAGATAGATTTGGACTTAATCATCGATTTAACAACTTACCAAGCCAACTATCTGGAGGTGAACAACAAAGAGTTGCTATAGCTAGAGCAATTGCAATGAAACCAGAATTAATCTTGGCCGATGAACCTACTGGAAATCTAGATACTGAAAACTCTTTAATGATCTCTGACATATTATTTAAATATGTAAAAGAAGAGGGTTCTTCATTAATTATGGTAACCCATGATCTAAAACTAGCTAATAAAGCAAAAAGAAAAATTAAAATTAAAGATGGAAAAATTAAATAAACCATCAAATTTTAATTTAGCTTTTAAATATGCTTTAAAAGATTTAAGCAGGAATTATAAAAAACTATCCAGCATCATAATAACACTTTTTATTAGTCTTTTTATATTAAGTGCAATTTTCACTATTGAAGATAGTTTAAAAAAAGAACTCAACGATAATGCTAAAGCACTATTGGGTGGAGATTTAGAAATTGATTACAATCGTAATGTAGGGAACATCGAATTAGTTAACAATGTAAAAAAATTTACAACTATTTCTCAAATGATTGAGTTCAGTACAATGGTCTCAACAATTAATAAAGAAAAAAATAAATCTTTTTTTACAAGAATTAAAACTGTAGATACCAAATATCCTCTTTATGGTTCTGTTAATTATGAGCCAGCAGGTGCATTTGATAGAATGCATGAGGAACCAAATACTTTATTGATTAATGAGAGTTTATTAAAAAACTTAAATATTAAAATTAATGATAAAATTAAAGTACAAGATCAATTATTTACAATTATTGGAATTGTAAAATCTGTTCCTGATGTAAGTGGTTTTGTTGCATTTGGTGATTGGGCGCTTGCAGGTGATAAAACTTTAGAGATTTTAAAACTAAATGGAATTGGAAGTTTTTTAAATTACGAATACAAAGTAAAATTTAACGATACTGATGACGCTAATAAGATAGAAAAAAAAATTGAAAATATATTTAAAGATGATCAAAAAGTTAAAATTAGATATCCTGAAAATTCAGCAAGTGGATTAAAGAGAGTTATTAATAACTTTTCACAATTTTTATCATTAGTTTCAATTAGTGCAATGTTGATTGCGGGAATCGGAATAGCTAATACCCTTCTATCTTTTATCAATCAAAACAATATGTCTATTGCAGTTAGAAAAGCAGTTGGATTTTATTCAGGAAACATCAAAACATTATATTATCTTCAATTACTAATCTTGCTTTTAGTAATTACAACTTTTGCTTATGTTTCAAGTTTTTTAATTGTTCCAGTTGTAGATCAATATTTATCTGATGGATTAGGGCTTAATGTTTCTCCAGTATTTTCAATTATAAACTTTGTAAAGATATTTTTAGTTGGATTATTGGTTCTTGTTATATTTTCAATTCCAACCATAAGTTCAATTGACCAAGTAAAAGCTTCTAATTTATTTAGAAATGTCTTTCAAAATTTAGAATTTTATTATTCAAAAAAATCTGTGGTTTTAAGTTTAATCTTATTGTCTATTTTAATCTTACTATTTAGTCTTGGATCTGAAAGACCTATTTATAGTATAGGATATTTTGTGGCTTTTTTTGTTTGTTTAATTGTATTTTTTTTACTTTCAAAAATAATTATTTATTTCTTAAGAAAACTTAAATCTACATCCAATATATCTTTAAAAGTATCAATTAAAAACATAACTCAAACTAAGAGTATAACTCCTATTACAATTATGTCTTTAGGTTTGGGAGTGACATTACTATTAACGCTAGCATTAGTTGGGACTAATTTTCAAAGAGAAATTGCAAAATCTATACCTGATATTGCACCTGATTATTTTTTTGTTGGCATTCAAAAAGGAGAAAAAGAAATTTTTAAAAAAATTATATTGGACATGGACTCAAATGCAAAAATTGAAGTGGTGCCAATGGTATCATCTGGAATAATTAAAATTAATGGGATTAATCCAAATAGCTATATTAAACCTGATAATGATAGTTATTGGGTAATTGGAAGTGATAGAAGATCTTCATGGGTAGATCAAGTTCCAGAAGACAATCCTATAACAGAGGGTAAATGGTGGGATCTTTCGAAACCTGACCAGCTTCAAATTTCCTTAGACGCTGAAGTTGCAAAAAATTTAAATATTAATTTAGGTGATGTGTTCACACTTAACATTTATGGTAGAGAAATTGATGGTAAGGTAGTTAATTTTAGAGCTGTTGATTACCGTGATCTTAGTATTAATTTTGCTATGTTGTTTAATCCTCAATTTGCAAAAAATATCCCTCACGAATATTTAGCAACTGCCAAATTTGAAACCATTGAAAAATTTGATGAAACTTCAATGCTAGATGTATTGCCAAGTTTATCAATGATTAAGATTGCAGATTATTTAAATAAAGTAACTGATGTTTTGAATAAAGTTTTTATAGCTGTAACCCTGATTTCAGCAGTCACTATTATCATTGGTTTAATTGTAATTTCTAGCGCCATTATGGTTCAAGGAAAAGTGAAAGAATATCAAAATTTAGTATTTAAAATTTTAGGATTTTCAAAAAAAGAAGTTGTTTTATCTTCTTTAATCGAATTTATAATAATATTTAATTCTGTAATATTGATAGCAACCTTTTTTGCTGTAACTGCATCTAAATTTATTATGGAAAATATTTTCGAATTAGTTTGGGCTTTTGATTTTAAAGTCTTATTTAACTTAGGATTAAGTATTGGATTAGCTACTTTAGCTTTAATAATGATTACAAATTTAAAATACTTAAGTCCTAAAGTTTATCCGTTAATTAGGAACCAGTAGATTTTAATACCTCTAAAGGTAATGGTGCATCAGGATATTTCACAATGCATAGTTCCTCATACTTTTTACAAAAATTAATTAGAACCTTGTGGACATTATCTATATTTTTAAGGTCCAAACTTTTAATCATTTGGTCTCTTTCTTGTTCAAGTTCTTTAATTTGATCATTGTTTACAAATTCTCCGGTTTCTATCTCCCAGAAAGTATTTTTTAACTGATCATTACTTAATTCCTTTAGCTTTTTTTGAAGTTCTTTAATTACTTCATCATTGGTTTCTTTATCTTTCATAGGTGAATCTGTTAACTTGAATAAGCATTTATCATTTAATCCATCTATAAAATGATCATAAGGTCTTCCTTCGGACAAATCTCTAAAATGATTTGAGTTAAAATAACTATTAATTGCAGCTTTAGTGGATACTTTTTCCTTACCTTTTATTACAGCTATTTGAACGTAAACTTCTTGATGAATATAATTCTCTAAGTGTTCTTTAATTTTTATTGGAATCATTATTTTTATTAATTTAAAATACTAAAATTTTAATGTTCTTCACGATATTTTGAATGACAGGCCTTACAATTACCCCACATTAATTTACCAAGTGTTCCTCTGATATTATCTGCATTTTCAATAACTGATGCTAATTCAACCATGTCATTAGATGCTTTTTCCATTAAAGAATTGAATTTATCTTTTTCTTCCCAAACTAAAGGCAAGACTTCTGTGTTAAATCCTTCTTTAGTATTATCTGGAAACATTTCTTTTAAAGTTTTGTAATTTTCACTCATTTCTAACATTAATTTTTTTGCCTCATCAAAATCTCCGTTTGATGAAAGAGACTGAACTCTTTTAGCTGTATTATAATTTTTACTAAATATAGCTTGTCTATTTTTAATAATATCTTCAGGTGATTGTTCTGAGTTTGCATTAGTACTTATAAATACTGTAATTATTACTAATAAACTAATACCAATATTCTTCACAATATGTTTAAGTAGGCCATGCATGTTAAAAATACTTTAACAGAGTATGGTTTAATTTCAAAATTATTACATTGGATAAGTGCAGTGTTGCTTTTCGCACAAATTCCGCTTGGCTTTTATTTGGTAGATTTAGATTTTGGGCCAGAAAGAATAAGTTTAGAAAATATTCATATAACAGTCGGTTTATCTATATTTTACTTAGTAATTTTAAGATTACTTTACAAATTGTTTAATCCAACTCCTAAGTTAGAGCCAAGTATTTTTAAAGGGCAAAGATTTTTAGCAAAGCTTAATCATGTAATGCTATATGTGACAATTCTATCAATCACAATATCGGGAATTTTTAAAAAATTATTTAATGGTGAAACATTAACGATCATTTTTAAAAAAATTAAAATTCAGGATAATTTCCAATTAGGTGAATTATTTTATGATATTCATATTTTTTCAAACTATTTGTTAATAATTTTAATTACAATTCATTTAGTGGCAGTTATTGTGCATAAATTAATCTTTAATGACAATCTGTTAAAAAGAATTCTCTAATTATTTTTCTATAATAAAACAAATTAACCTATCTTTAAATTTTAATACTTTTTTATAATTATTCTTAATTTCATTCATACCATTTAATATTTGCTTATTATTAAAATTAAGCAAAGTGGAGATATATCTATCTTTAATCATTTGAAGATACTTTGTTTTTAAAATTTGGACATCATAAATAAATTTTTTTGTAATTATTTTGAATTTATTTTTTAAGATTAATTTAAATAATTTTTCATCGTTATTTAATGAAATTTGTAATTTCTTTTTCATTAAAGAAAACGCTGGAATTTCATTCTTTTTAGGGTCTAAACTTAAAATTATAATTTTTCCATTTGGATTAAGTTTATTTTTACATATTGATAAAAGCTTTATAGCCTGTTTTCTTTTTAGTAGATGAATTGTTTGTTTTATTAAGATTAAATCAAAATTAATTTTGGTTTTTGATACAAATGTTAATGCATCAATCTTTTTAAAAATTATTTTTTTACTTTTATCCTTGTGACTTTCTTTATCTATTCCTATAGGTTTGTTAAATAATCTTAAATTACTTGATAAATTTGCTAAAATTTTACCCCTACCACAACCAATATCTAAAATTTTAGAGTTTTTATCAAGTTTTACTTGATTTAATAAAAATTTATTAAAAGTTTGAATATATTTTTGAGATGATAACCATGTTTTATTGTCCCAATTTTTTAGAGATTTCATTGAAATATTTAAATCATTCTAAGATTTAGAAATTAATATTTTTTTTTGATATATATCTGATCTTATCGAAACCAAAATAATCAACAAAATTAAAGGAATGCATGCTAAATTAATTTCATTCCAACTAAATTTTAAAATTGAATAACCTGCTACAAGACTTGCTATAGATTGTATTGAGAAAACTAAAACATCATTAAAACCTTGTACTTTAAATTTCTCACTTTCTTTGTAACAAACAACTAATAAGCTCGTTCCTCCAATAAATAAAAAGTTCCATCCAATACCCAATAATACTAATGCAATTAAGTAATTTATGAACGTTTGATCATAAAAACTTAAGAAAATACAAATTAAATAAATTAAAGCTCCAGAATAAATTATTTTAGAATGTCCATATTTTTTTATTAATGTTCCAGTAATTAAAGATGGCAAAAACATTCCTATTATGTGTGATTGAATAACAATACTAGTCGAACCTAATGTGAATCCGTGCATCTTATACATACTGATTGGAGTAGCAGTCATTATGAATGACATTATTGAGTATGCAAAAGCAGCTGTAACAATTGCTTGAAGAATAATAGGGTTTTGTAATAACTCAAAATATGACCTTTGATTACCACTTGTGTTCTCTTTTGGCTTTGGATTTTTATCTGTTCTATAAAAAATTAATAAAAAAACTGGTATAATTGTTAATACTGCTAAAGAAATATAAGATCCGGTATAAAGATGATCTGAAATTATATCTTTTGTAAAGTTTGCAACATTAGGGCCAATTAGAGCAGATAGAATTGTTGCAAGTAACAATATAGAAATTGCTCTTGAACTATCATTTTTTTCAACTGTTTCAGCTGCAGCAAATCTATATTGATGAGTAAACGCAATTCCTGTGCCAATTACGAAACATGAAATACAGAACAAAATAAAATTTTCTGTATAAATAGAATAAGCTCCAAGCAATGAAGCTATACTTGAATACGTTGATGATAATATAAATCCTTTTTTTCTTCCAATTTTACTCATTATCTTAGCTGCGAAAAAAGAAAATACAGCTGTACCAACAATTGATAATGATGTTGGAAGAGTGGCCAATGATGCTATTGGGGAAATTTTTAAACCAACAATTCCACTTATAAAAACTGTAATTGGAGGTGCTGTAAAAGAAAAAACTTGGCAAATAGTTAAAATAATTAAATTCTTATTGAGCATTTTGTAATTTAATAGTTATTTTGTATTGTTAGTGACAAGCAATGCCAAATTTTTTAAGTCGCCAATAATTATAAGGCCAAGGTGTTAAAAAACCTACTATTAACATGATTGGTATTACCCACCAATTGAGAATGGCTCCTCCAGTTAAAAGATAATCAGTTAAATTCATCGTTATTTCCATGCTAATCATAGAAATTAGACTCATACCTGAAGCAGTTTTTAGGGCATTAACGAAAGAAAAATTTTGTCTTATTAGAATAATTGTTTCAAGAATTATACTTGTTATTACTCCATTAATAATTGCTAAAGTCATTATTCCTAAGATTGGAAAAGGTATTTGAGATAATTGAAAAAATAAAATAGTACCAAAATCACCAATTGCACATCCTAAGAGACACCAAAAGGTATTTTTTGCACTTACTTTCCAAGTTTCTTTGTGCTTCCAATCTATTGTAGAGCTCATCTTTAAAATTTGATATTAATCTGAAATGATTTTTAAACAAGAATTCGATACTAAAACCTCTACTTATACCTATATAATTGCCTCGGCAAAAGGTCGCGAAGCTGTAATTATAGATCCTGTTTTAGAAAATGTTGAAGATTACATTAATATACTAAAGGAGCTAGACCTTAAACTTGTAAAAGTAATTGACACTCATATTCATGCAGATCATGTCACTGGTGCCTCAAAATTAAAGCAAGTTACTAATTGCACTACTATAATGGGAGAACACACACCTGCAGATACTGTTGAAATTAAAGTTAAAGATGATGAAATTATCGATATTGATAATTTAAAAATTAAATCAATGTATACACCGGGACATACGTCGGACAGTTATAGTTTTTTATTAGACAATTATCTATTTACTGGTGATACGCTTTTGATAAATGGAACAGGCAGAACAGATTTTCAAAATGGAAGTTCTAAAGATGCTTATAACTCTTTATTCAATAATCTTTTAAAGTTACCTGAAGAAACATTAGTTTATCCTGGCCATGATTATAATGGTAAGTTTTCAAGTACAATTGGGAATGAAAAAAAATTTAATCCTAGGCTACAAGTAAAAAGTGTAGATGAATATGTGGATATAATGTCTAAGCTGAATTTAGCTAAACCTAAAATGATTGAAACAAATGTTAGTAGAAATATTAAATTAGGTGCTAACTAAAAATAACAAAAATTAAAAACCAATAAGAAATCAATCCAGATAGAATAGTTGCAATAATATTTTTTGAAAAATAACCAACAATTATTGCAACAATAGCTCCAAAAATTTTAGGATCATTCATTTCTATAAATACCCCATAATCATTTATAAAGATTGCTGGAAAAATTATTGCAGGAAATACTGCTGAAGGAACATACTCTAATACAGCTTTAATTTTATCTCCAAGCAAGTCTCTATCAACTAGTGCTATCATAGTCATTCTAGTGAAATAAGTTAATATTCCTGCAATGATAATTGAAAACCAGGTCATTTTTTTAACCTCAATATTAATGAAGCAACAAATAAAGCAATAACCGGTGATATAATTATATAAGACTTAAACGGAGCATCAAAAAATAATAAAGAACTTAAACCACAAGTAATCATAACAATTACATGGTCAATTTTTTTTAAATCTTGAACAACAATAGCTATAAAAGTAAGCGGTATTGCAAATTTTAATCCAAGTTCTTCCGGTACAAATGATCCTAAAATTATGCCTGATAATGTTGCTATTTGCCAGCAAACCCACATGGTACATCCTGTTCCAATCAGATGGTAATGTAAATGTTGTTCAGTTTTGTTTTTTTTGAAAAATTTATTAGACTCAGAAAATCCTTGATCTACTACAAAATAAGAAATTAATAATTTTTTAATAAATGATAGTTTTTCAAGATATTCAGATAAAACTGCTCCATATAATAAATGTCTCGAATTGATAATTCCAACAGATGTAACAGCAACTAAACTAGAGGCACCTCCTGATAACAACTGCAAAAATACAATTTGTGATGCTCCCCCAAAAATAATGATAGACATTGCATAAACTAAGTATGGATTAAATCCTAGCTCAACTCCGATTGCTCCACAAATAATTCCAAATGGAATCACTGATAGCATATGGGGAGATATATCTAACATCCCTTTCGTAAATAATTGTTTCTTTGAAAGCATCTGCTTCTTTTATTAAAAACAAACTATGTGATCAATATTAATTGGTCTCTTAATACCAAATTTTTCATCAACTTCATGTTGATGTACGTGGTGAGAATGTACAAAAACTGGAATCATTAAATCACTACCTGTTTTTAAAGTATAGATAAAGTTAGTCCCTCTAAATTTTCTATCAACCACCTCAAGTTTAAGATTGCTTTTATCGTCATGCTCAAGATCCTCAGGCTGTAATAATAGTTGAACATCAGAACCTTTTGGATAATGTTTTATAAAGTTTCCTTTTATAACTCCAAGGTCTTTATTTTCTAAACTGTTTTCCCCTGTAACTTTTGCTGGTATTAAAATACCTCTATTTAAAAAGTTGACAACTTCAATTGAATTCGGAAAATGATAAACATTATAAGGATCATCAAACTGCTTTATCTGGCCATCTAATATAATTGCACATTTATTTCCTAAATAAAAAGCTTCATATGAGTCGTGTGTAACAATTATTGTTGTAATTTTTAATTTACTTAAGATTTTTTTTAATCTTACTTGAATTTCTTCTTTAAAACTTTGATCAACATTTGACAACGGTTCATCAAGCAATAAAAGATCTGGCTGTGTTAATAAAGATCTTGCAAGAGAAGCACGTTGAGCCTCACCTGCACTAATTTCATGAGGATATTTGTTCAGTATTTTTGATATATCAAGTAACTTTATTATTTCTTTAAAATTAATTTTTTGTTTTTTTTTACCTTTATTTCTTTCAGCACCTAACTTTATATTTTCTTCAACCGTATAATGAGGAAATAAGCTGTTATCCTGAAATGCTAAAGATATATTTCGATCTTCAGGCTCTACATTCTTTTCTCTTGATGAGATTAATTTACTATTTAATTTAATTGATCCCTTTTCTATTTTTTCTAATCCAGCTATTGTTCTAAGTATTGTTGTTTTTCCTATTCCAGATGGACCTAAAATACATAAAGTATCCCCTTCATTTTCAATCGAGAAAGAAACATTTTTGACTTTAGTTTTTCCACCAATCTTAAAATCGACGTCTTTTATTTCCAAATAATTGTTTCTCATTTTTCTCTTAATATATATTTAGATGTAAACATTATAAATATTGTTGCAATTAAAATTAGAAATAAAGCTGGTACTGCAGCAGCTTCTAGCAGATCTTCAGAAGCTGATATATAAGCTGTTGTTGCAAATGTTTCAAAATTAAATGGTCTTAAAATTAATGTAATAGGTAATTCCCTAATAATTTCTAAAGAAATTAATATCACAACAAATAAAAGCGAATTTCTTAAAAAAGGAACATGAATATTCATAAAAGTTTTACGTTTTGAGTACCCAAGTAGATAAGAGCTTTCATCAACTGAAATATTTATTTTTTCATATCCTGACTTAATTCCATTAAACGCTAATGAATAAAATCGCACAAAATAAACTAAAACCAAACCTAACACAGACCCTATGAATACTTTTTTAATCGACAAAAAACCTAAAGTTTTAACAATATTTTCATCAAACCAAGCAACAAAAGTTATAAAAGCTACGGCTAGAATAACACCTGGGATAGCATATCCAGAAATAGATAGAGTTGATAAAAAATTCAAAACTTTATTTTTTGAAACTCTATTTCCATAATTAGAAATAAGAGAAAATATAATTAACACAAAGCTAGATAAAACTACCAAATAAATAGTATTTAATGTCAACGAAACTACATCTATATCAAAAAGATTTTCTGGAAATTTAATCGTCCAATACAACATTTGACTTAATGGAAATAAAAAACTTAAAAAGAAAATAATGAAACAAAAAATAAATGCTAAAAAAGATTTTTTACCAGAAAGAATAATTTTTTCTTTTTGTTTAAAACCTCCTTTCGAATTAAAATGATATTTTGCTTTTTTTCTAGATAAATTTTCTACTATAAATAATGCAAATATAAAAAGTAAAAGAAAGAAAGATAATCGGTTTGAAAAAGCTAAATCATCAAATGCTATCCATGAGTTATAAATACCAGTTGTTAAAGTATTAATAGAAAAAAAATCAACAGCACCAAATTCAGCTAGAGTTTCCATTGCTACAAGAGATAATCCAGCAACAATAGCAGGTCGAGCTGCAGGTAATATTAATTTATATAAAGATTTAAATTTTGAAAATCCAAGACTTCTTCCTAAATCAATCAAATTTTGCGACTGATATAAAAATGATGCTCTAGATAAAATATATACATAAGCAAACAAAGAAAAAGAAAGTGAAAGTACGGCACCAAGAAGACCATCAAACTTTGGAATATTTTTATTATATTCTCCTTCTCCAAATAAGTTTGTTAAAATTGTAAATGCTGTCCCATAATTTTCAAAAAAAGCTGTTAGAGAATATGCATAAATGTATGGAGGAACTGCAAAAGAAAGTATTAACGCCCATTTAAAAAATTCACTGAAAGGAAATTTGTAAAATGAAACTAAATAAGCTGAAATAGTTCCGATTAAAAAAGTTAAAATCAAAACACTTATTAATAAAACAAAAGAATTAAATATATATTCAATTAAAAAAGTGTTTTTTAAAATTTCGTAATAATTTGATGTATCTTCAAAGAAACTAAAAAAAACTGTAATTATTGGTATTAATACTCCTATAGAAACAACTAAAGAAGATACAAACCAAATATTTAAATTCTTAAGCATGGTGGATTTATAATATAAATTTATATTTTTAATATAAATTTACTTTGTTCCTGAAAGATAAGTAATTGTGTTTTCTGGCGTTGTTTCAACGTAAGGATCATCATCAGAACCTGAATTATTAATTCCGGGTTCTTGCCACCATTTTTCAACTACACCATCATTAATTATAGCCATATATCTCCAACTTCTTTGACCAAAACCATCATGATCTTTGGAAATTAACATACCCATATATTTAGTAAAAAGCCCCGATCCATCTGGTAAAACTTTTACATTAGAAATATTCATTTTTTTTGCCCAAGCATTCATCACATACGAGTCGTTGACTGAACAACAGTATATTTCATCAATTCCTAAATCTTTCAATTTTGAGGCATTTTTTTCAAACCCTGGCAATTGTTGTGAAGAACAAGTGGGTGTAAATGCACCAGGTAAACTGAATAAAATTACTCTTTTGCCTTTAAAGTAATCGTCTGAAGACTTATCAATCCATTTACCACCAATTGCACAAATCTCTTCTTCATTAGAAGTGTCACCTTCCCTTACTCTAAATATTACTTTTGGTATTTTAAATCCTTTAATCATAATAAATTCTATTATTTTTTTTGTGCCCAAAACCGATATTAGGAAAGGGTAAAGATCCTAGGAGAAAGACCTTGGGCACAATCATTAAAAAGAAAAATATTTCAATATTTAAACGGAGTAAGGATACTTAAAACCTCGTCGTCTTTAATATCTGATAATTTTCTATTATTTATTTTAGTTTTAATTTTTTCAACTTCTAACGAGCATGGTTCACATGTTATCTGACCCACTTCTGAACCGCTCTCGTCAGAAGAATTACTTAAATCAAAATTAAATAAATTCTTTTTCACTCTTTATTTATTTCCAACCTGCTGCTGTCATTACTTCTAATGCAGCTGCTTGATTTTTTCCATAACTAGCAACTTTTGTAGTTAGATCTTGATTAAAGTCTAACCCTAAATTGTTAACTACTAATGGATTTGGTGAAACACCACCAATCATTGGAAACTCAAAAGTATTATTAGTAAAGTGCTCTTGAGCTTCTGCTGATAATAAATAATCAACAAGTGCAATTGCGTTAGCTTTGTTAGGCGCACCTTTAACTAAAGCAGCACAACTAATGTTCATGTGTGTTCCTCTGTCTTGTTGGTTTGGGAAAAACGCTTTAACTTTTTTTGCTGCTGCTTGTTGTTCTGCACCTTTGTTACCAGATAACATAAGTGCTAAATAGTAAGTATTAGCTACTGCAATATCTGCTTCTCCAGCTGCAACTGCCATAATTTGAGCTCTGTCATTTCCTTTAGAGTCTCTAGCCATGTTAGTAACAACACCTTTTGCCCATTCAGCTGTAGCCTTTTTTCCATTATTTTCAATTAATGATGCTACAAGAGATTTATTATAAATATTGCTTGATTTTCTAATTACTAATCTACCTTTCCATTTTGGATCAGCTAAACCTTCATAAGTTAAACCTGATAATTCAGCACCGGTTACTCTTTCAGGTGAGTAATAAATAATTCTTGCTCTTTTTGCTACTCCAACCCACTTATTAGTTCTAAAGTTTTTTGGAACAGATGCTCTTATTGTTTCAGATGATAAACCACCTTGAAGCATACCTTTTGCTTCAAAAGCACCACATCTTCCAGCGTCTGCTGTAATATAAAGATCAGCAGAAGAATCGGCTCCTTCTTCGATCATTCTTTTTTCAAGAGCTCCTGCTTTTCCGTTAATTAAATTTACTTTAATTCCAGTTGCTTTAGTAAACTTGTCATAAAGCTCGGCGTCCGCTTTATAGTGTCTTGCATTGAAGATATTAACTTCCGCTGCAACAGCAAATGCTGAAGCAAATAAAGTCATTATTAATGCTAAAATTGATAATTTTCTCATATTTCCCTTAATTGTTATTGTTAATTGCGAGTGAGAATTATTCTCAATGCGAATGATTATCAATCGCATATATTGTCGCAGTTGTAAAGGGTTAATTGATTTATGGTAAAAAAATTAATTAATAATTCTTTTATTTCCAGTCACCAATTTTACTAAATAAGAAATTTCTAAAAGCTTGGACTCTAGCGGTATTTTTTAGTGATTGTGGATATACGAAATGAGCTTCTGTAATCGGACCTTCAGATTTAGGTAAAACTTTAATTACGTTAGATGAATTAGATACCAAGTACTCAGGTAAAGCTGCTAAACCTACTCCAGATTCTACAGCTAAAAGTAAACCCATAACACTATTTACCTTCATAACTGTTTTTCTTTTTTTACCATCGTGCATTCCAAGTTTTAATGCCCAATCAGGATTGTAAACTGGCGAAGGAGCACCTTTTCCAAATGAAATAAATTTATGTTTATTTAAATCAGCAATAGTTTTTGGCATTCCAAATTTTTCTAAATATTTGTTAGATCCATAGATATAATACTTAATGTCTACTAGTTTTTTTTGGATATAATTTAGTTGTTTTGGTCTTCTCATAAAAATACCAATGTCTGCTTGTCGTGTACTTAAATCTAATTCTTTATCATCAAACACTAATTCAATTTCAATTTCTGGATTTAATCTCATAAACTCTTGAATTCTAGGTGTTAACCAATGTGTACCAAAACTTCTAACAGTTGTAATTGTTAACTTACCTGTTGGCTTATTTTTTTGATCTCCTAAAGATGTTTCAACTTCCTTTAGTTTACTAATTACTTCATGAGCAGTTTTAAAAACATACTCACCATTTTCAGTTAGTGTTAACCCTCTTGCATGTCTTTCAAAAAGTTGTACCTTTAAATCATGTTCTAGTGCTTGAATTTGTCGGCTAATTGCTGATTGACTTAGATTTAAATTAACTGTCGCGTTAGTGAAGCTACCAGCCTCAGCTACTGCGTGAAAAATTTTTAATTTATCCCAATCCATTATTTATTTAAATCAACTATAACTCTTCCAGAAATTTCGCCTTTTAAAATTTTTGGATAAGTTTCAATCAATTCTTCCAAACTTACTGTTACAATTGATTTTTCTAATAAGTCAAAATCAATTAATTTAGAGGCTTCTGACCATATAAATTCTCTTCTTTTAATACTACAACTTGCTGAGTCCATTCCCCAAAGTTTAATTCCCCTTAACATAAAAGGTATTACACTTGTATTAAGCTCATTGTTATTTGCATTTCCACATACTGCAATAATTCCACTTGGTTTTGTTTGAACTATTGCATTTGCTAATATTTTTCCTCCAACAGTATCTACAACACCATCCCACAATCCTTTGTCAATTAATCTTGGGTCTTTGTCAAATTCAGACCTATTTATAACATTTTTAGCGCCTAATGATTTCAAATAATCTGTTTTAGATTCTTTACCTGTAACAGCTGTAACATTGTAGCCTAGTTTTGTTAAAGCCATGACAGCAACACTTCCTACTCCACCGGTAGCACCTGTCACTAAAACATCATTAACTTTTTCACCTAATAAAATACTTTCTCTTGCTTGAATTGCAAAAGCACTCATTAAAGAAGTAAAACCAGCTGTACCTAATATCATTGCTTGTTTACTTGTAAAATCTTTTGGTTTTTTAACTAAAAAATCAGCATTAACTTTTGCTATTTGTGAATATCCCCCAAAGAAAACTTCACCAACTCTAAAACCAGTTAAAATTACTTCGTCACCTTCTTTAAATTTTGAATTTTCACTTTCTAAAACTGTACCTGAAAAATCTATGCCTGGTATGTGAGGAAATTCTTTAACTAATCTTCCTCCATTTTTAAGTATCATTCCATCTTTAAAATTAAGATCTGAATAATCTACTTTAATAGTCACATCACCATGTTTTAAAAAACTTTTATCAATTGATTTTACTTCTCTTGTAAAATTATCACCTTCTTGATTGATAATTAATGCTTTGAATTGATCTGACACTTTAATCTTTTGCGATACTAATAAATCTTAAATATCTATTTTGATAACTTAGATCTTCTTTAAATTGACCTAAATAGTAATTTGTAACAGTTGATGCTTGTTCTTTTTTAATTCCTCTCATAGTCATACACTGATGCGTTGAGTCAATTGTCACTGCTACACCTTTTGCATCTAAAGATTCCATTAAAGTTTTTGCAACTTGCATAGTAAGTCTCTCTTGGGTTTGTAATCTTTTTGAGAACACTTCAACAATCCTTGCAAGCTTACTTAGACCAACAACTCTCTCTTTTGGAATGTATGCAACATGAGCTTTACCAATAATTGGAGCCATATGGTGTTCACAATGACTTTGGATAGAAATATTTTTTTGTATTACCATGTCATCATAACCATCTACATCTCCAAAAGTTTTGTCTAAAATTTTACTCGGATCAACCTTATAACCAGAAAAATATTCTTTATATGCTTTCATAACTCTTTTGGGAGTTTCTAATAATCCTTCTCTATTAGGATCTTCGCCTAACCATGTTAAAATAGTTTTAAATGCTTCTTCTGCTTCTTTGTCAGAAACTGTATTCGCATCTAATATTTTACCTTCTGTGTCTTTAACTAATTTCATAGCGCCTTTTTATACAGTAATTACTTAATTTTAAAATATTTAATATATCGAGATTTATGCTAAATAATCAATCCATATGTTCAAAAAGAGAGAAAATGTCCTAGAAATAGAAGAGGGAAATCTTCTATCTCCTAAATTTGATAATGATGGTCTAATACCTGTAATTACAATGTGTTCTAAAACAAAAGACGTATTGATGCATGGGTATATGAATGTTGAAGCTTTAAAAAAAACTATTGAAACTAAAGAAGCTCATTATTTTAGCAGATCAAGAAAAGCTATTTGGCACAAAGGTAAAACAAGTGGATTTACACAAAAAGTAACTGAACTAAGAATTGATGATGATCAAGATTCGGTTTGGATGACTGTTGATATTGGAGACGGTTCAAGTTGTCATGTGGGTTACCGATCTTGTTTTTACAGGTCTATTCCAATGGGTCCAATAGATAACGGTCGAGAAATTAAGATGAAGTTTGAAGAAAAAGAAAAATCTTTTGATCCAGAAGAAGTTTATAAAGGTCAGCCTAATCCAACAAAAATTTAAATGAGTGAAAAGCAAAAAAATGTTCTAGGTGAAGATCTAGAAGAGTGTTCAAATAATCCTTTAACAGGTTGGTATCGTGATGGCTGCTGCAATACAGATGAAAATGATCATGGCATACATACTGTTTGTGCAAAAGTTACAACTGAATTTTTAGAATGGTTAAAAATTGCAGGCAACGATTTAATTACACCTCACCCAGAATTTGGATTTCCAGGATTAAAAGATGGTGATGGATGGTGTGTTTGTGCAAGCTGGTACGCAAAAGCTGTTGAAGCTGGCAAAGGATGTCCAGTATTTTTAAAAAGAACTCATAAAAATACTCTTAAACATGTACCTATTGAAACTTTAAAAAAGTTTGCGATAGATATATCTTAGATAATATATGTTTATAGATTATTTAATTGATAATTTAGTCAATTTTCAATACGAAATAAATTTTATTAAAAACTTATGGTTTTATCATTTTATTGATTTTTGCCTTTTATTAACATTAGAAGA
>QCHA01000005.1 GCA_003279685.1 Pelagibacteraceae bacterium AG-390-L03
AAATGCTAAAAAATTAGCTAATGATGGTCTTAAAGATATTTTAGTATCAAGAGAGTCTATATTTGGTAAATTTTTACATCGAGATGTTAAAATAAATGAGGAAGAAGAAGGCACTTTTGCAATAGGTACAGAACTTAATGAAACTGTAATCCAACAAATATTAGATGCTAATATATATTCTCTACAAATCTCTATAACAAACTCAATTAACAAGGGTCCTTACTTGTTAACTACTATTTTAAACGATAAAAATAATTCAAAAGATGAAGCTATTACAGAAATATATAAAATGCTTAGACCTGGTGAGCCACCAACAATTGAAATAGCTACTCAAATTTTCAACAATCTATTCTTTAGCTCAGACAGATACGATCTTTCTGATGTTGGTCGTGTAAAAATGAATTCAAGATTAGAGCAAGAATGTTCAGATAAAATTACAATCTTAAGAAATGACGACATTATAGCTATTGTCCATAAAATGTTAGATTTAAGAGATGGAAAAGATGATGTTGATGACATTGATCATTTAGGAAATAGAAGAGTTCGATCTGTTGGTGAGTTAGTTGAAAATCAAGCTCGTATAGGTGTATACAGAATGGAAAGAGCTATTAAAGAGAAAATGACAACCTTAGATGTTGAATCAGCAATGCCTCAAGATTTAATTAACGCAAAACCATTAACAGTTTCTCTTAAAGATTTTTTTGCAAGCTCTCAGCTTTCACAATTTATGGATCAAACTAATCCTTTATCTGAGATTACACACAAAAGAAGAGTTTCAGCATTAGGACCTGGTGGTTTAACAAGAGAAAGAGCTGGCTTTGAAGTTCGAGACGTTCACCCAACTCATTATGGAAGAATTTGTCCAATTGAAACTCCAGAAGGACCAAATATTGGTTTAATAAACAGTCTATCAACTTATGCAAAAATAAATAAATATGGTTTTATAGAAAGCCCGTACAAAAAAGTTAAGGATGGAGTCGTTCAGAACAATGTTGAGTATTTATCTGCAATGGAAGAAACTAAATTTACCATTGCCCAAGCAAACACAAAATTAGATAAAAATGGAAAAATAACTGAAGAACTAGTTTCTTGCAGACAAAACTTAAATTTCCTTTTAGCTAAACCCGACACTATTGATTATATCGATGTATCACCTAAGCAGCTAGTATCAGTTGCAGCATCATTAATTCCTTTCTTGGAAAATGACGATGCTAACAGAGCTCTAATGGGATCAAACATGATGAGACAAGCAGTTCCATTATTAAAACCTGAGTCTCCATTAGTTGGAACAGGTATTGAAAGTGATGTTGCTTTAGATTCTGGTGTTACTATTGTTGCAAAACGTGATGGTACAGTTGATAAAATTGATGGAAAAAGAATTGTTATTAAAGCAACTGAAGAAACCGATTTTTCTAAATCAGGTGTTGATATTTACAATTTACAAAAATTTAAAAGATCAAATCAAAACACATGTATCAACCAAAAACCATTGGTAAGAGTTGGCGATAAAGTAAGATCTGGAGATATTATAGCTGACGGTCCATCTACTAAATTAGGTGAATTAGCGTTAGGTAAAAATGTTACTGTAGCCTTTATGCCATGGCAAGGTTACAATTTTGAAGACTCAATTCTAATTTCTGAAAGATGTGTAACAGACGATGTCTTTACTTCTGTTCATATCGTTGAATATGAAATTATGGCTAGAGATACGAAATTAGGAGAAGAAGATATTACTAGAGACATTCCAAACGTTAATGAAGAAGCACTAAAAAACCTCGATGAATCAGGAATAGTTTATATAGGAGCCGAAGTAAATGCTGGCGATATTCTAGTTGGAAAAGTAACCCCTAAAGGTGACTCTGCTTCAGGACCTGAAGAAAAATTATTAAGATCAATTTTTGGTGAAAAAGCTATTGATGTAACAGATACATCTTTAAGAATGTCTAGAGGTAGCAGCGGAACTGTTGTTGATGTAAGAGTATTTAATAGACATGGTATAGAGAAAGACGAGAGATCTATTACAATCGAGAGAGCTGAAATTGAAGAAGTACAACAAGATAAAATTGTTGAGGAAGAAATTTTAGAAAGAAGTATTAAACAAAGAGCATCTCAGTTCTTATCAGGATCATCTTTAACTAAAAAAGTAAAAGATTTATCTGAAGGAACTAAATTAGATTTTGAAGCAATAAATAACCTATCTATTAATGATGTTTTTAAAATTACAGTTGGCAATGTTAATGATGAAGCAACTTTAGCTCAACTTAAAGATCAGTATAACAAAGCCAAGCAAGATATTACAGAGAGATTTGAAGATAAAGTTTTGAAAATTAGAAGTGGTGATGATTTATTACCAAGCGTAATGAAAATGGTTAAAGTTTTTGTTGCAATAAAAAGAAGACTTAGACCAGGTGATAAAATGTCTGGAAGACATGGCAACAAAGGTGTTGTTAGTAAAATAGTACCTGTTGAAGATATGCCGTACAGAGAAGATGGAAGACCAGTTGATATAGTTTTAAACCCACTTGGTGTTCCAAGTCGTATGAATGTTGGACAAATTTTAGAAACTCATCTTGGATGGGCTTGTAAAGAATTTGGTGAAGAGGTTAAAAAATTAGTTAATGAAAATAATAAAAAAATTGAAAAAACAGAAAAAATATCAAAATTCTTAAAATCAGTTTATGGAGAAGAAATTTTCAATGAAAAAGTTGAAAAATTATCCAAACCTGAATTTAAAGATTTATGTGAAAATTTACAAAATGGTATAGCAATTTCAACGCCTGTATTTGACGGTGCCAAAGAGAAAAATGTTACAGAAATGTTAGAACTTGCGAAATTACCTGGATCAGGACAAACATATTTGTGGGATGGTAGAACAGGTGAAAAATTTGATAGACCTGTAACTGTTGGAATAATCTATATGCTTAAACTCCACCATTTAGTTGAGGATAAAATACACGCAAGATCTACTGGACCTTATAGTTTAGTAACACAGCAACCATTAGGTGGTAAGGCTCAATTAGGAGGTCAAAGATTTGGTGAGATGGAAGTATGGGCATTAGAAGCTTATGGAGCATCGTACACTCTTCAAGAAATATTAACTGTAAAATCAGACGACGTAGCGGGTAGGGTTAAAGTTTATGAAACTATAGTAAAAGGTGAGGAGAATTTTGAGTCAGGAATTCCAGAGTCATTTAACGTTCTAGTCAAAGAAATTAAATCATTAGCATTAAACGTGGAGCTTAATTAAAAATGAAAAAAGAATTAACAGATTTATTTAAAAACACTGAAATTTCTGAAGCTCAAAATTTTAATAGCATCAAGATAACCCTAGCTAGTCCTGAAAAGATTAAGTCATGGACATTTGGAGAAATTAAAAAACCAGAAACAATAAATTATAGAACTTTTAGACCAGAAAAAGATGGTTTATTTTGTGCTAGAATTTTTGGTCCAATTAAAGATTACGAATGTTTGTGTGGAAAATACAAACGAATGAAATTTAGGGGTATTATTTGTGAAAAATGTGGCGTTGAAGTTACAAAATCTAATGTTCGTAGAGAAAGAATGGGTCATATTAACTTAGCAACACCTGTTGCTCATATTTGGTTTTTAAAATCTTTACCTAGCAGAATAGCTTTAGCAGTTGATATGAAGCTGAAAGAAATTGAAAGAGTTTTATATTTTGAAAACTTTATCGTAATAGAACCTGGTTTAACTGGATTACAAAAAAATCAACTTCTTAATGAAGAAGAATTAGCCAAATATCAAGATGAGTTCGGTGAAGAGTCATTTGAGGCAGGGATAGGTGCTGAAGCTGTACTACAAATGCTTAAAAATCTAGATTTAGAATTAGAAAGAAAAAAACTTATTAGCTTTATTAAAGAGACAAAATCAAAGGTTAATGAAGAAAGAGCAATCAAAAGATTAAAATTAGTAGAGTCATTTATTGAAACTGGTCAAAAACCAGAATGGATGATTTTAACTGTAGTACCAGTTATTCCACCAGAACTAAGACCATTGGTGCCATTAGATGGTGGTAGATTTGCTACATCAGATTTAAATGATCTTTATAGAAGAGTTATCAATAGAAATAATAGATTAAAAAGATTAATGGACCTTAAAGCTCCTGACATCATTGTTAGAAATGAAAAAAGAATGCTTCAAGAGTCAGTAGATGCATTATTTGATAATGGTCGAAGAGGAAGGGTAATAACCGGAACTGGAAAGAGACCACTTAAATCTTTAGCAGAAATGCTAAAAGGTAAACAAGGTAGATTTAGACAAAACTTACTTGGTAAAAGAGTGGATTACTCTGGAAGATCAGTAATTGTTGTTGGTCCAGATTTAAAACTTCATGAATGCGGTCTACCAAAAAAAATGGCTTTAGAGCTGTTTAAACCATTTTTATATGCAAGATTAAACAAACTTGGATTAGCATCTACAATCAAACAAGCTAAAAAATTAGTTGAAAAAGAAACAAACGCTGTTTGGGACGCTTTAGAATTAATTGTCAGAGAACATCCAGTAATCTTAAACAGAGCCCCAACACTTCACAGATTAGGTGTTCAAGCATTTGAACCGAAACTTATAGAAGGTGATGCAATTGAATTACATCCCTTAACTTGTGCTGCTTTTAATGCTGACTTTGACGGTGATCAAATGGCTGTGCACGTTCCATTAAGTCTGGAAGCTCAATTAGAAGCAAGAATATTAATGCTTTCTACAAATAATATTTTATCTCCATCAAATGGAAAACCAATCATTGTACCTAGTCAGGATATGATTTTAGGTATTTATTACCTTTCTCAAGAACCTTTAACAGACAAACCTTCAGGGTATTTTGTTGATGTTGATGCCATAGAGTTTGCTTTAGCTTCTGATCAAATTAAAGTTCATAGCACTATTATATCGAGAATTGAAACTGTTGATGAGAATGGAAACAATAAGTTTGAAAAATACACTTCAACAGCTGGAAGATTTTTATTAGCAAACTTACTCCCAAAAAACAGTAATATTAAATTTTCTTTAGTTGATAGATTATTACCGAAGAAAACAGTATCTGAAATTATTGATGTTGTATTTAGATTTTGTGGACAAAAAACAACAGTTATATTTTGTGATAAATTAAAAGACCTAGGTTTCAAACACGCGTTTAAAGCAGGAATTTCTTTTGGTAAAGATGATCTTGTAATTCCTGAGAGTAAAACTCAATTAATCGAAGATACAAAAGGTTTAATTGCTGATTACGAAACTCAATATTCTGAAGGATTAATTACAAGAGGGGAAAAATACAACAAAGTTGTAGATGCTTGGTCTAAATGTACTGATAAAGTTGCTGGTGAAATGATGAAAGGAATTTCAGCTACAGAAAAAACACCAGAAGGACTAAAAATTAATTCAGTTTATATGATGGCTGATAGTGGGGCTAGAGGATCTGCGGCTCAGATGAAGCAACTTGCAGGTATGAGAGGTCTAATTGCAAAACCTTCAGGTGAAATTATCGAAAGTCCAATTATTTCAAACTTTAAAGAAGGTTTAACAGCTTTAGAATACTTTAACTCAACTCACGGAGCAAGAAAAGGTCTTGCTGATACTGCTCTTAAAACAGCTAGTTCAGGGTATTTAACAAGAAGACTATGTGATGTTGCTCAAGATTTAACTATTACAAAAAAAGCTTGTGATTGTAAAAAACCAGGATTTATTGAACTTTCAGAAATTTTAGAAGGTGGAAACATTGTAGTAAGTTTATCTGAAAGAGCGTTAGGAAGAATTACATTTGATGAAGTTAAACATCCATTGACTGGTGAAGTTATAATTAAAAAAGAACAAATGATTGATGAAGCTATATGTGATCAAATTGATGCAGCAGGCGTTAAATCAATTAAAGTTTACTCAGTAATGACTTGTGGCTCAAAAGAGGGCGTTTGTGCTACTTCTTACGGTAGAGATCTATCTAGAGGGAAAATGGTACATGTTGGTGAAGCAATTGGTATGATTTCTGCTCAATCAATTGGTGAACCTGGAACTCAGTTGACTATGAGAACTTTCCACGTTGGTGGAACAGCATCTGTAAAACAAGATTCTCAAATTGTAAGTAAAAATGAAGGAACTCTTAAAATTTTAAACTCAAATATTTTAGAAGACTCTAAGAAAAACTTAATTGTTATGGGTAGAAATACCCAATTATCTATTGAAGATGATAATGGAGTTCAAGTTGCAGTTTATAAAGTTGCTTATGGATCAAAATTATTTTTTAACAATGGTGATAAAGTAAAAGCAAATTCAAAAATTTGTGAATGGGATCCATACACAACTCCTGTAATAGCTGAAAAAAGTGGTACAGCAAGTTTTGTTGATTTAATTGATGGAGTTTCAATTCAAGAAACTACAGATGATGCTACTGGAATATCATCTAAATCGGTTATTGATTGGAGAGCTCAATCGAAAAGCACAGATTTAAAACCTAGAATTACTCTTAGAGATGAAAAAGGAAATGTTATTAAAAAAGCTGACGACAATGAAGCAAGATATTATCTTGTACCAGACTCAATCCTCTCAATTAAAGATGGTCAAAAAGTTTTTGCAGGTGATGTAATCGCAAGACTTCCGAAAGAAACTACTAAGACAAAAGATATCACAGGAGGTCTACCAAGAGTTGCTGAATTATTTGAAGCAAGAAAAGCAAAAGATAGTGCAATTATTGCTGAAAATGATGGACAAGTTGTATTTGGCAAAGAAGTTAGAGGAAAACAAAGAGTATCTATTGTACCTGAAGATGGTGCCGAGCCTTCAAACTATTTAATTCCAAAAGGAAAACATATCAATTTTAATCCAGGTGAAAAAATCCAAAAAGGGGAATATCTACTTGATGGACAACCTTTACCTCATGATATTTTAAGAGTGTTAGGAATTAAAGAATTAACTGAGTATTTTGTAAATCAAGTTCAAGAAGTTTACAGATTGCAAGGTGTAATCATTAATGACAAACACATTGAAACAATTTTAAGACAAATGCTTAAAAAAGTTGAAGTAAAAGTTCCAGGTGACTCTAGTTATTTACCAGGTGAAGTTATTGATAGAATAAAATTTGATAATACAAATGAAAAACTAGTAGCAGAAGGTAAAACACCTGCTGTAGGCGAACGTGTATTAATGGGTATTACTAAAGCTTCATTGCAAACTGAATCGTTCATCTCAGCTGCTTCATTCCAAGAAACTACAAGAGTGTTAACTGATGCTGCAATTAAAGGTAAAGTTGATCCATTAAATGGTCTTAAAGAGAACGTCATTGTAGGTAGATTGGTTCCAGCTGGTACTGGTAGTATCAAGAATAAGTGGAATAAAAAAGCACTTGAGGATGATAATAATTTTATTGCAGAGCAAGATAAAATAGAAACATCTGAAGCTTCAGAAACTCCTGTAAATCAATAAAAATATCACCTAATACTTGAAGTTTTAGTTTGACAAAGTCAGATTAATAAGTATTTTGGCGATATTTTTGGTTGGAATGTAGTACCTACTAATAGTACTAAACGCTGCCACAAAATAACCTGTCAGTTATTTTCCTCTAAAAATAAATTAATTAATTTTAAAAAATTTATGCCAACTATTAATCAGTTGTTAAGAAAAAAAAGAGTTAAACAGTTAACAAGGAATAAAGTTCCTGCGTTACAAAAACAACCTTTAAAAAGGGGTGTGTGTGTCAAAGTTTACACAACAACTCCTAAGAAGCCTAACTCTGCATTAAGAAAAGTTGCAAGAGTAAGATTGTCAAACGGTTTCGAAGTTACTGCTTACATACCAGGTGAAGGTCATAATCTTCAAGAACACTCAGTGGTATTAATAAGAGGTGGTAGGGTAAAAGATTTGCCAGGTGTTCGTTATCATATTTTAAGAGGTAATCTTGATACACAAGGTGTTGCTAATAGAAAAAAAAGAAGATCTTTATACGGAACTAAAAAAGGTAAATAATGTCTAGAAAAAAAACTCAACCTAAAAAAAATGTAGTTCCAGATCCAAAGTTTAATTCGACTATTATTCCAAAGTTAATTAATAATATAATGTATGATGGTAAAAGAGGTGTTGCGGCTAAAATAGTTTATGACGCAATCGAAAAAATTAAAATAAAGTCTAAAGATGAACCAATAAATATTTTTAACGAAGCTATTAACAATATTAAACCAACTGTTGAAGTAAGATCAAGAAGAGTTGGTGGCGCAACGTATCAAGTTCCTGTTGAAGTAAAAAGTAAGAGAGCTCAGGCTTTAGCAATTAGATGGTTAGTTGATTCTGCAAGAAAAAGAAAAGATAAACATATGTCAGATAAGATTTTTAATGAGCTGTTCGACGCTTATGAAAAAAAAGGTGCTGCAGTAAAAAAAAGAGAGGATGTGCATAAAATGGCTGAGTCGAATAAAGCTTTTGCACACTTTAGATGGTAATAAATTATGGCTAGAACTCATACATTAGATAAATACAGAAACATTGGGATCATGGCCCACATCGATGCAGGAAAAACTACTACTACTGAAAGAATTTTATACTACACAGGTAAAAGCCACAAAATAGGTGAAGTACATGATGGCGCTGCAACTATGGATTGGATGGAACAAGAACAAGAAAGAGGAATCACAATTACTTCTGCTGCAACCACTTGTTTTTGGAATGATCATAGAATTAACATTATTGATACACCAGGTCACGTAGATTTTACAATTGAAGTTGAAAGATCTCTTAAGGTTTTAGATGGTGCGGTATGTGTTTTTGATGGTGTTGCTGGTGTAGAGCCTCAGTCAGAAACTGTTTGGAGACAGGCAGATAAATATAAAGTTCCAAGAATTTGTTTTGTTAATAAACTAGATAGAACTGGCGCTGACTTCTTTAGATGTGTAGACATGATAAGAGATAGATTAGGTTGTAAGCCATTACCTCTACAAATTCCAATTGGTATTGAAGCTTCATTATCTGGTGTTGTTGATCTAGTTAAAATGAAAGCTCAGGTTTGGAAAAATGAAGCCCTAGGTGCTGAATGGGAATACAAAGATATTCCAGATGATTTAAAAGAAATTTCTCAAAAATATAGAACTGAATTAGTTGAAACTGCTGTTGAACAAGACGAAAAATTAATGGAAGCTTATTTAAATGGCGATGAAATAAAAGAGGAAGATTTAATAAGATGCATTAGAAAAGGAACTTTAAACTTTAGTTTTGTTCCAATTACTACTGGTTCTGCTTTTAAAAATAAAGGAGTACAGCCATTACTTGATGCAACAATTAATTATCTTCCTAGCCCAATTGATATTGGATCAATTAAAGGAACTAAACCAGGATCAGAGGAAGAATTAGAAATGAAATTTGAAGATTCTGTTCCTTTTTCTGCTTTAGCTTTTAAAGTTGCTAATGATCCATTTGTAGGTTCGCTTACTTTTATTAGAATTTATTCTGGAACAATTAAAACTGGTACAGCTGTTTATAATACGTCAAAAGATAAAGAAGAAAGAGTTGGCAGAATGCTTTTAATGCATGCTAATTCAAGAGAAGATATCAAGGAGGCAAATGCCGGAGACATCGTAGCATTAGCAGGTTTAAAAAATACTATAACAGGTCACACACTATGTGATGAAAATAACCCTGTGCTACTTGAGCCAATGGAATTTCCAGAGCCTGTTATCGAAATTGCTGTAGAGCCAAAAACAAAAGCTGACCAAGAAAAAATGGGTGAAGCGTTAGGAAGACTTGCAGCAGAAGATCCTTCTTTTAGGGTCACATCTGATGAAGAATCTGGACAAACGATTATTAAAGGCATGGGTGAGCTGCATTTAGATATTATTGTTGATAGAATGAAAAGAGAATTTAAAGTTGAAGCTAATGTTGGAGCTCCTCAAGTTGCCTATAGAGAAACATTAGAAAATGCTTCAGAAGTAGAATACACACACAAAAAACAAAGCGGTGGTGCGGGTCAATTTGCAAAAGTTAAACTTCTTGTTGAACCTCAAGAGCCAGGTGCAGGAAGATCAGTTGAAAGTAAAATTAAAGGTGGAGCTATCCCTAAAGAATTTATTCCGGGTGTAGAAAAAGGTATTGAAACAGTGTCAGATAATGGAATTTTAGCAGGATTTCCAATGATCGATTATAAAGTTACAATTATTGATGGATTACACCACGATGTAGACTCCAGTGTTCTTGCTTTTGAACTTGCTAGCAGAGCTTGCTTTAAAGAGGCTTGTACTAAAGGAACTTTAAAACTTCTTGAACCTGTTATGAGAGTAGAAGTAGTTACACCTGAAGATTATATGGGTGATGTAATAGGTGATTTAAATAGTCGAAGAGGTCAAATTAGCACTCAAGAACAAAGAGGTAATGCAACAGTAATTACAGCTATGGTCCCTTTAGCAAACATGTTTGGGTATATTAACAATTTAAGATCAATGTCTCAAGGAAGAGCCCAATACTCAATGTTCTTTGACCATTACTCTAAAGTGCCACAAAACGTACAGGACGAAGTAACCAAAAAGATTGCTGGGTAATTATGGAAAAACAAAATATTAGAATTAAACTTAGAGCATACGATAATAAAATTTTAGATGCTTCTACCGAAGAAATAGTTAACACTGTCAAGAGAACAGGTGCAACTATTAAAGGACCTATTCCATTACCAACTAGAATAGAAAGATACACAGTTTTAAAAGGCCCTCATATTGACAAAAAAAGTAGAGAACAATTTGAGTCTAGAACTCATAAAAGATTAATAGATATTATAGAGCCAACACCACAAACAGTAGAAGCTTTAATGAAACTAGACCTTGCGTCAGGTGTTGATGTGGAGATAAAGATTTAATTATGTCTGAGATAGCTCTAATAGGAAAAAAAATAGGTATGACTAGAGAGTTTTATAAAACTGGACAGTTAGTTCCTGTAACTGTGCTTAAAGTAGAAAAAGCTAGAGTTATTCAAGTTATTGATGAAGAAAAAAGAGGCTATAAAGCTGTTCAACTTGGTTATGGAAAAATAAAGAATTCGAAACTTACAAAGGCGATGAAAGGTTTTTTTGCTAAAAAGAACACAGAAGCAAAGAAAACACTTAAAGAATATAGAGTGAAAGATACAGAAAATTATAAAGAAGGTAATGAGTTTGGCTTAGAAATATTCAAAGATATTAAATTTGTAGACACAAGATCAAAGACAATAGGAAAAGGTTTTGCTGGTGCAATGAAAAGGTGGAATTTTGGTGGTTTAAGGGCCAGCCACGGTGTTTCAGTTTCACATAGAGCTCATGGTTCAACAGGACATAGTCAAGATCCTGGCAAAGTATTTAAAGGGAAAAAAATGGCAGGTCACATGGGTAACAGATTAAGAACAATGCTTAACATTGAAATAATTAAAACAGATTTAGAAAATGAACTTTTGTATTTAAAAGGATCAATTCCAGGATCAAAAAATACTGAAATTGTAGTGAGAAAATCAATTAAAAATATAAATAAAATGACAATTTCAGAAAAGATTGCTGCAGCAGAAGAAGCTAAAAAAACACCTGATAAAAAGAAAAAATAATGAAAATAGAAAAAATTAGTATTGATGGAAAAAAAGACACTATTGAAGTGTTGGATAAAATTTTTTCTGCAAAAATTAATAGTAAATTAGTAAGTAGCGTGTTGTATAAAACAAATGCCAATTATAAAGGTAGACATGCTAAAACCAAACAGCAAAATGAAGTGAGTGGTCCTACATCAAAGATTTATGCTCAAAAAGGAACTGGTGGAGCTAGACACGCAAGTAGAAAAGCCCCAATATTTGTTGGTGGTGGTATAGCACATGGTCCTAAAGGCGAGCTTGCTTACAAAAGAAGAAAATTAAACAAAAATGAAAAGAAATTAAGTGTTGCCTCATTAATTACTGAAAAGAATAACAATAAAAATTTACTAATACTAAGTGATTTTTCTGCAGAAATTAAGAAAACAAAAGAGATGAATGCAATTATTCAAAAATTAGAAATATCAAATTCTTTAATTATTTTAGATAAAACTTCAAAAGAAAAAATTGAAAAATCAGCTAGAAACATTCCAAATGTTAAAGTAACAGATGTAAATCATTTTAGCTCTTACGATATTATAAAATTTAAAAAAGTTGTCTTTACTGAAAGTTCAGTAAAAGAACTAGAAAAGAGATATTCTTAAAATGGATAAAATACATTTATACGATAAAATTGTTTCTCCAATGGTTACCGAGAAATCAACTAATTTATCTGAACAAAATAAAATTGTTTTTAAAGTTCCTGCAGGTGCAAACAAAACAAATTTGAAAAAAAATATTGAAAAAATTTTTAAAGTAAATGTGACTAAGATTAATATAATCAATAAACAGAACAGAATTAAAATAACCAGAGGAAAAAAAGTTAGAGTTTCTGGGTTTAAAAAAGCAATAATAACACTTAAAAAAGGTCAAAGCATTGATCTAACAACAGGTATTTAATAAATGGCACTAAAAACTTTTAAACCTTATACAAAATCTACTAGAGGAACTATCTTAGTTGATAGAACTGGTCTGTGGAAAGGTAAACCTTTCAAATCACTTGTATCACCAAAAAATGCAATGAAAGGAAGAAATAATAATGGACATATAACTAATATTAATAGATCTGGTGGACATAAAAAGATGTATAGACATGTAGATTTTTACCGTAAAAAATTTGACATGGAAGCAACTGTAGAAAGAATTGAATATGATCCTAATAGATCCTGTTATATCATGCTAGTAAAATTTGAAGATGGTTCTCATGCTTACTATTTAGCGCCACAAAAAATAAAAGTGGGTGATAAAATTGAAAACGGATCTAAAAAAGAAATTAAAGTTGGAAATTGCATGCCACTTCAGGATATTCCTGTTGGTATAAATATTCATAACGTTGAAATTCAACCAGGTGCTGGTGGTAAAATCGCTAGATCTGCAGGTTCTTCAGTTACTATTAGTGGATTGGATGGAAACTACAGTTTAATCAAATTAGCATCAGGAGAAGTAAGAAAAATAGACTCTAGATCATTAGCTACTATTGGGACATTAACTAATCCTGATCAAAAAAATATTAAAATTGGAAAAGCAGGAAGATCAAGATGGCTTGGAAGAAAACCACACACAAGAGGAGTTGTGAAAAACCCAGTTGATCACCCTCATGGTGGTGGTGAAGGTAAATCAGCAGGAGGTAGACATCCAGTTTCACCTACAGGTCAATCTGCAAAAGGATTAAAAACAAGAGACAACAAGAGAACAGATAAATTTATAGTTAAAAGAAGAAACAAAAGGAAGGACACTAAAAAATAATGGCTAGATCAGTATGGAAAGGACCTTTTGTTGAAGAAAGCTTAATGAAAAAAGTTGATAAATACAAAGATGATCCGAAAAAAATTCCAATTAAAACATGGTCAAGAAAGTCAACAATATTACCAGACTTTGTTGGCGTTAGTTTTCAAATTTATAATGGTAAAAAATTTATACCAATTACTATTTCAGAAGACATGGTTGGACATAAACTGGGAGAATTTTCACCTACAAGAACTTTTTATGGTCATACACCAGCAGACAAAAAAGCTAAACCCGCAACAGCGGCTAAAAAATAAATATGAATAAGACAAAGAAAAAAAATAGAAAAAAAGTAGATACAGTTAAATCTGTTAACAATAGTATAAGAACTAGTGTTAGAAAACTTAATCCTATTTTAAAAAGCATTGTTGGAAAAAAGGTTGATGTAGCTATTAGAGACTTACAATTCTCGGCTAAAAGAATAAGCAAAGATATAAGAAAAACAATAAGTTCTGCAGTTGCAAATGCAGAAAACAACTTTCAATATGATATTGATAATTTGGTAGTCAAAGAAGCATATTGTGGAAAAAAAATTGTAATGAAAAGATTTAGACCAAGAGCAAAAGGGAGAGCTGCGCCAATTTTAAAACCTTGGTCAACTGTAACTATAATTTTATCAGAAGTTAAACAAATGGAGAGTCATGGGACAAAAAGTTAATCCTGTAGGTTTTAGATTGGGTATCAATAGAGGTTGGGACTCTGTTTGGTATGCTAAGAAAAAAGATTTTGGAAATTATTTAATTGAAGATTTTAAAATAAGAGACTACATCAAAAAAAATGTAGTCAATTCTGGTGTATCAAAAGTCATGATAGAGAGAACATCTAATAAATGTTATGTTACTATTTACACTTCTAGACCAGGATTTGTTATTGGAAAAAAAGGAAGTGATATCGATAAAATTAAAAATAATTTATCAAAATTTACAACTAATGAAGTTGCATTAAATATAAAAGAAGTAAAAAAACCAGAAACTAACGCATATTTAGTTGCAGAGAATATTGCACAACAATTAGTAAAAAGAATTTCGTACAGAAGAGCCATGAAGAGATCTATGCAATCATGTATTAGATTGGGAGCAAGAGGAATTAAAGTTTCTATTAGTGGAAGACTTGGTGGAAATGAAATAGCAAGAACTGAATGGTTAAGAGAAGGCAGCATACCTTCACATACTTTAAGAGCAGATATTGATTATGCTGAAGCAGAGGCTTTAACTACATACGGAATTATTGGAATTAAAGTTTGGATTTATAAAGGTGAAGTATTTGCAAGAGAATTTAGCCAAGAAACTAACAAAGTAATACTTAATGAGGGTAAAGGATAATGCTTCAACCAGTTAGAACTAGATGGAGAAAAGCTCATAAAGGAAGAATCCATGGAACTGCTACAAGAGCAAGTTCTATTAATTATGGAGCATTTGCTTTGAAAGCTTTACAGCCAGAGAGGATTACTGGAAAACAAATTGAAGCTGCTAGAGTGGCATTAACTAGACATATGAAAAGACAAGGAAGAGTATGGACCAGAGTATTCCCAAATATTCCTGTATCAAAAAAACCTATCGAAGTAAGAATGGGTAAAGGTAAAGGAAATCCAGAATTTTTTGCTTGCAGAGTGAAACCAGGGAGAATTTTATTTGAAGTTGATGGTGTGTCAGAGCAAATAGCAAAAGAAGCTCTTTATAAAGCATCAGCTAAATTACCGATTAAAACAAAAACTATTAAGAGGTTTGCTTAATATGAAAAAACAAGAGATCAAAAAATTATCTAAAGACGAAATGATTAAAAATATTGATAAATTAAAAAAAGATCTTTTTAATTTTAGATTTCAAAAGATGAATTCACAAGTAACAAACCCTTCAAAAATTGGTGAAACAAAGAAAACAATTGCAAGGTTAAAAACTATATTAAAAGGAAAAATTAATGCCTAAAAAAATATTAACTGGGATAGTAATAAGCGATAAACCAAACAAAACTATAACTGTAATGGTTGAAAGAAAATATTCTCATCCTGTACTTAAAAAAGTAATTAAAGTAAGAAAAAATTACAATGCTCATGATGAAAATAATACTTTTAAAACAGGTGATAAGGTTTCAATTATTGAAAGTAAGCCGTTTTCAAAAAATAAAAAATTCCAAGTAATGGAGAATACAAAATAATGATTGGTGTACAAACAGAGTTACAAGTAGCAGACAATACTGGTGCTAAAAGAATAGAATGTATAAAAGTACTTGGCGGGTCTAAAAGAAGATACGCTAGTATTGGTGATACTATTGTGATTGCTGTGAAAGAAGCAATACCTAAAGGAAAGGTAAAAAAAGGTACAGTTCATAAAGCAGTCGTAGTAAGGGTTAAAAAAGGAATTCACAGAAATGACGGTTCAAAAGTTAAATTTGACAATAACGCTGCCGTTTTAGTTGATGATAAAGGTGAACCGGTGGGAACAAGGATTTTTGGACCTGTAACTAGAGAATTAAGAAGTAGAGGACAAATGAAAATAATTTCATTAGCACCGGAGGTTTTATAATATGATTAAAAGGGGTCTAAAAGTTAGAGTTTTAACAGGTAAAGATAAAAAAAAAGAAGGTGAAGTCATTGAAATTGATAGACCTAACAATAGAGCAAAAGTTAAAGAAATTAATATGGTTAAAAAACACGTAAAAACGACCAAAGAGAAAAAAGGTGGAATTGTATCAAAAGAGAGCTTTATTCATTTATCAAATCTTAAGTTAATTGACGAAAAAGCAATAAAAAAAACACAGGCTAAAAAATAATGACACCAAGATTAAAAGAAATTTACAGTAAAGAAATTCAACCAGCTTTAAAAGATAGCTTGGGTTTAAAAAATATTTTTATGACACCTAGAATTGAAAAAATAGTTTTGAATATGGGGCTTGGCCTAGATGGCGCTGATGCAAAAATTCTAAAAGCTGCAGAAGATGATTTAGGAAAAATAACTGGTCAAAAACCTGTAATTACAAAATTTAAGAAATCAGTTGCAAACTTTAAAACAAGAAAAGGCTCAAATGCTGGCTTAAAAGTGACATTGAGAAAAAATAAGATGTACGAGTTTATTGACAGACTAGTAAATATTGCATTACCTAGAATTAAAGATTTCAGAGGTCTATCTCCAAAAGGATTCGATAAATTTGGCAATTATACGTTTGGAGTTAAAGAACACATAATTTTTCCAGAAGTTAGTTTTGATAGAGCAGATAAAGTACGTGGATTAGACATCGTAGTTGTAATTAAAGCTTTAAACAAAGACCATGCATTTGCTTTATTAGAAAAAATGAATTTCCCATTTATTAAAAAAGGAGACAATTAATCATGGCTAAAGTAAGTGCTGTAAATAAAAACGATAAAAGAATTAAACTTTCTGACAAGCTTTATAAAAAAAGACAAAGTTTAAAAAAGATAATTATGGATAAAAAATTACCTTTAGAAGAAAGATTTAAAGCACAGCAAAAGTTATCTCAAATGCCAAGAAATTCAGCAAAAATAAGAGTGATGAATAGATGCAAAATTACAGGTAGACCTCATGGGGTTTATAGAAAATTAAAAATATCAAGAATAGCTTTAAGGGACTTAGGTTTAGCTGGATTAATTCCAGGAATGACTAAGTCAAGCTGGTAGAAAGGAAAATTATGAGTTTAAGTGATCCAATTGGAGACATGATAGCAAGAGTAAAAAATGCTCAAGCTCGAAATCATAAAAAAGTAGCATTGCCCTCTTCGAACTTTAAAACTAAAATAGCTGATATTCTTAAGAGCGAAGGATTTATTAAAGATTTTAAAATTGATGCTGAGGATAAAAAACCTACTTTATCTTTAGAACTTAAGTATCATTCAGGTAACCCTGTTATCAGCGCTTTTGAACGTGTATCAAAACCTGGAAGAAGAATTTTTTCTAGTGCAGAAAGTTTACCGAAAGTTAACAATGGATTAGGTATAGCAATTATCTCTACACCCAAAGGTGTGATGACAGATATTGATGCAAGAAAACAACGTGTTGGTGGCGAAATAATTTGTAAGGTATTTTAATGTCTAAAATTGGTAAAATAAGTATTTCAATCCCCGAAAAAGTTAAAGTTGTTTTAGCTGGAAATATAATAAATATTGAAGGTCCTTTAGGAAAAAAATCATTAGACATTGATTTAGAGATGTTCAATCTTGATATCAAAGAAGGTAAAGAAATATCAATTAAACCAAAAAAAATAGATCAAAATACCAAAAGACTTTGGGGAATGAATAGAAGTTTGATCAATAATGCGGTAATTGGATCAAGTACAGGATATGAAAAAATCCTTGAACTAGTTGGAGTTGGTTATAGAGCTGCTTTAAAAGGAAAACAGCTAAACCTTCAACTTGGTTATAGTCACGATATTAACTATGACATTCCTGATGGTATAAAAATTGAAGTTGAAAAACAAACAACTTTGAAGATATCAGGCTCAGATAAGCAACAAGTTGGGTCTGTTGCTTCAAAAATTAAAACATACAGAAAAATTGAGCCTTATAAAGGTAAAGGAATACGTGAAAAAGGACAATATGTTCTCAAAAAAGAAGGAAAGAAAAAATAATGAAACTAAATACAAGCATTAGAAAAAGATTTAGAGTTAGCAACAAGGTTAAAAAGGTTGCTTCTAATAATAGATTCAGACTATGTATTTCTAGATCATCAAAAAATATTTCTGCACAAATAATTGATGATATTAATAAAGTTACATTATTGTCCGCTTCTTCTGTTGAAAAAGATATTAAATCAGGAGAAAAAGTTAATAAAACAGAACTTTCTAAAATAGTTGCAACAAAACTTGCAAAAAAAGCTCAAGAGAAAAAAATTACTAAAATTTACTTTGATAGAGGTATCTATAGATATCATGGAAGAGTTAAAGTATTTGCTGAAACCTTACGTGAAAATGGAATGGAATTTTAATTATGGAAAATTTTAAAGACAAAAAAACTGACGATATTTTAGAAAAATTAGTTCATATCAACCGTATTACAAAAGTAGTTAAAGGTGGACGTAGATTTGGTTTCTCTGCTTTAGTAGTTGTAGGAAATCAAGCAGGTAAAATTGGTATTGCTCATGCTAAAGCAAAACAAGTACCAGATGCAATTAAAAAAGCAAATGAAGTTGCTAGAAGAAAATTAATACATATAC
This sequence comes from Pelagibacteraceae bacterium AG-390-L03, assembly GCA_003279685.1. Lineage (GTDB taxonomy): Bacteria > Pseudomonadota > Alphaproteobacteria > Pelagibacterales > Pelagibacteraceae > Pelagibacter. The sequence continues at coordinate 18,512 of QCHA01000005.1, forward strand.
CATTAAGAGAAGGAAGAACAATTCATCACGATGTTAAAGCAAAAGATGGATCAGGAAGAATTGTTCTTAGAGCAGCATCTAAAGGAACTGGAATTATTGCAGGTGGACCAGTTAGAGCTGTATGCGAAGTATTAGGTGTTAAAGATATAGTTGCAAAATCAATGGGAACTTCAAACGCACATAATGTTATTAGGGCGACTATGAAAGCATTATTAAAACAAAATTCGCCAAAACAAATTTCAGCAATTAGAAATAAAAAGATTTCTGAAATAGTTGAGAAAAGAGGATAATGATAACTTTAAATACTAAAGATAAAATTAATAAATCTAAAATGCGTGTTGGTAGGGGCATTGGCTCAGGTAAAGGCAAAACCTCAGGAAGAGGTGTCAAGGGTCAAAAATCTAGATCTGGTGTTGCTATTAAAGCTTTTGAAGGTGGACAAATGCCTTTATACAGAAGATTGCCTAAAAGAGGGTTCAACCCTATTTCAAGAGTAAACATAGCAATAATGAATCTTGAAAAAATTCAATCATTTATTAATGAAAAAACAATTAATCCTAGTGAAACTATAAATATGGAATTGCTTAAAAAATTAAAATTGATTAATAAAAATTCTCAAAAGCTTAAGATACTTGGAACTGGGGAGATTAAGGATAAAGTTAACATAGAGGCAGATTTAGCATCTAAATCAGCAATAGAAAAACTAGAGAAAATTAGTGGATCTATTCAATTGAAAAAATAATAAATTCAAATGAGTGCGTCGTCATCATCAAACGATTTAAGAAATAGAATACTATTTACAATTTTCATACTTGCAGTTTATAGATTCGGTACTTTTGTACCATTACCAGGCATAGATCCTGAACAACTTAAGGTGATGATGGATGGTAACCAAAAAGGGTTGCTTGGAATGTTTAACGTATTTGCAGGTGGAGCAGTTAGTAGAATGGCTATATTTGCATTAGGCATAATGCCTTATATTTCATCTGCAATTATAGTTCAATTATTAACGGGAGTTTCTGAGTATTTTAAAAATCTTAAAGCTCAAGGTGAAACTGGAAGAGCAAAAATCACACAAATTACAAGATACGGAACAGTGTTATTAGCTACAGTTCAAGGATATGGCTTATCAGTAGGTTTAGAGTCTTCAGCTGATCTAGTAATTAATCCAGGAGCATTTTTTAAAATTACAACTGTTACAACTATTGTAGCAGGGACAATGTTTTTAATGTGGCTTGGTGAACAAATTACTCAAAGAGGAATAGGTAATGGTATTTCTTTAATAATTTTTGCCGGAATAGTTGCTGAAATTCCAAGAGCATTGGTTACAACTTTTGAACTTGGCCGTACTGGAGCTGTATCAACATTTATGATTTTAGCTATATTTGTTCTTTTAATTGCAACAATTTTATTTGTAGTTTTTATGGAAAGAGCTTTAAGAAAAATTTTGATTAATTATCCAAAAAGACAGATGGGAAACAAAATGTATGGTGGAGAGTCATCACACTTACCATTGAAAATTAACCAAGCTGGTGTTATACCGGCAATTTTTGCTTCAGCTTTATTATTACTACCAGTAACTTTTTCAAATTTTTCTTTTTCAAATAATGATACTTTTTTAAATTTAAGTTCTTATTTCACTCAAGGACAACCTCTTTATATGTTGTTGTATGCATCTGGAATAATATTTTTTACTTTTTTCTATACATCCATAACTTTTAATCCTACAGAGACTGCAGATAACTTAAGAAAGTATGGTGGTTTTGTTCCAGGAATAAGACCTGGTGAAAGTACAGCTCTATATATCCAAAACATATCAACTAAATTAACAACAATAGGTGCATTATATTTAACTCTAGTTTGTTTAATGCCAGAATTTTTAATTGCTAATTATCCAATACCTTTTTATTTAGGTGGTGCTTCAATTTTAATTGTTGTAGTTGTTGCTATAGACACAGTGACACAAATTCAAACAAGATTAATGAGTTCTCAATATGAACAATTAATCAAGAAAACAAAATTTGGTAAGTAAGTGAATATTATTTTATTTGGGCCCCCAGGCGCAGGTAAAGGCACTCAGTCAAAGTATTTAGTTCATAAACTAAATAATTTTCAAGTTTCTACAGGTGATATTCTAAGAGAAGAGATTAAAAAAAATTCAGATATTGGTCAACAAATAACAACTAGTATGAATGAAGGTAAATTTGTTAGTGATGAAATTGTTAACGCATTGATTAAAAAATTAATAGATGATCCTCAGAAAAAAGACAAATTAATATTTGATGGATATCCTAGATCATTAAGTCAGGCAAAATATTTAGATTTATTGTTAGGTAAATCAAATCAAAAAATTGACCATATTTTTTTTCTAAATGTAAACAAAAATATAATTATAGAAAGAATTAAAAAAAGAAAAATATTAGAAAATAGATCTGATGACAATATAGATACTATTCTTAAAAGATACGATACATATATGGTAACCACTAGACCTGTGTTAGATTACTATTCTAAGAATCCAAATTTCCATGAGATTAATGGAACTCAAGAAATTGATAAAATAACAAAGGAAATAGAGGTTTTTATCAATGTTTAAGACATTGACTTTAGGTAATCTTATTATATAAAAGGCACAAAATTATCACAAAAACTATGGCTCGTATCGCAGGTATCAACATTCCACAAAATAAGCTTGTTCATATAGGTCTTACATACATCTATGGAATTGGTAATAAATTTTCTAGTCAAATTTGTACTTCACTTGAAATTCCGAGAGCAAAAAGAATTAACGAATTAACAGACGATGAAATTTTAAAAATTAGAGAATATATTGATGCTAACTTTAAAGTAGAGGGCGATCTTAGAAGAGACTACTCTCTTACAATTAAAAGATTAATAGACTTAGCTTGTTACAGAGGAACAAGACACAGAAAAAAATTACCTGTTAGAGGTCAAAGAACAAGATGCAATGCTAGAACAAGAAAAGGTAAAGCAATTGCTATCGCTGGAAAAAAATTAACTCCAACTAAAAAATAATTATGGCTAAAGCTGATAAAGTTGAAAATAAAGATCAGAAGGTAGAGAAATCTTCAAAAAAGAGTAACAAAAGTTCTTATTCAAAAAAGAAAAAAATTAAAAAAAATATTTTAAATGGTATTGCCTATGTGCAATCTACTTTTAATAATACAATAATTTCAATTGCTGATACTAATGGAAATGTAATATCTTGGGCATCTGCTGGGCAAAAAGGTTTTAAAGGATCAAGAAAGTCAACTCCTTATGCAGCGCAAATTGCTGCTGATGCTGCTGCTTCTAAAGCATTAGAATATGGAATGAAAACTTTATCTGTTGAAGTAAAGGGCCCTGGCTCTGGACGTGAAACAGCTTTAAGAGCATTGCAAGCAAGAGGTTTTAAAATTTTATCAATAAAAGATACAACACCCATGCCTCATAATGGAACTAGACCACCAAAGAAAAGGAGAGTTTAATGGAAGTCGAAAATGTAAATGTAAAAAATTGGAAATCGCTAATTAAACCATCTAAATTAGATGTTCAAATTAGTGAAGATCTAACCCATGCAAAAATTATCGCAGAACCCCTAGAAAAGGGTTACGGTTTAACTTTAGGTAATTCTTTAAGAAGAATTTTACTTTCATCAATAAGAGGTGCAGCGGTTACTTCAATTCAAATTGATGGAGTTTTGCATGAGTTTACTTCTATAAAAGGTGTAAGAGAAGATGTTACTGATATAGTTTTAAATGTTAAATCTTTAGCTTTGAAATGTAATTCTGAAGGAACAAAAAAACTTATACTTGATGCAAAAGGACCTGGTGAAATTAAAGCTTCTGATATAGCGCAAGTAGCAGATGTTGAAATATTAAATCCTGAATTAGTAATATGTAATCTTGATGAAAATACCAATTTTCATATGGAAATGAATGTAAATACTGGAAAAGGATATGTGCCAGCTGATTTAAATAAACCAGAAGAACCACCACTTGGTCTAATAGCGATAGACTCACTATATAGTCCTGTTAAAAAAGTTTCTTATTCAATAAGTACTGCAAGAGAAGGTAAGGCATTAGATTACGATAAACTTATTATGGAAGTTGAAACTAACGGTTCTATATCAGCAGAAGATGCCGTTGCTTATTCAGCAAGAATTTTTCAAGATCAACTAAAAATGTTTGTTAATTTTGATGAGCCAGTTGAAGCTCCTGTGAAAGAAGTATCAACAGAACCTGAATTTAATAAAAATTTATTAAGAAAAGTTGATGAACTTGAACTTTCAGTTAGATCGATGAATTGTCTTAAAAACGACAATATAATTTACATCGGGGATTTAGTTCAAAAATCTGAGGGAGAAATGTTAAGAACACCTAATTTTGGAAGAAAATCTTTAAATGAAATTAAAGAGGTTTTAACTGGAATGTCTTTATATTTAGGAATGGAAATTCCAAATTGGCCACCTGATAATATCGCAGAAATGTCTAAAAAATTAGAGGAAGCTATCTAATGAGACATGGAATGGCAAATAAGAAGTTAAATAGAACTTCAGAACATAGAAAAGCTCTTTTAAAGAATATGTTGAATTCTTTAATTAAATATGAGCAAATCAAAACTACTTTGCCAAAAGCTAAATTTTTAAAACCACAAGCTGATAAAATTATTACACTTGGAAAAAAAGAAACATTGCAAACGACAAAAATGTTAGTTTCTAAATTGCAAGATATTAAATCAGCCAATAAAGTAAAAAAAACACTCTCAAAAAGATATGAAAAAAGAAATGGTGGATATACTAGAATTATTAAAGCTGGATTTAGATATGGGGATAATGCACCTATGGCTATTATTGAATTTGTAGATAGAGATGTTGAAGCAAAAAGAGTAGATAAGCCTAAAAAAGACGCTTCAAAAGAAACACCTAAAGCTGAAGAAAAGAAGCAAGCAACAGCATAAATTTTAAAGTATGAAAAAGTCATATACCGTTGATTCAACGTGTAATGACATGCGTATAGATCGTTGGTTAAGATTTAAAGTAGGTAAAATTCCACAAGGATTAATTGAAAAACATTTACGATCTGGAAAAATAAAAATAAATAAAAAAAAAATTAAGAGTTCAACCAAAGTTAAAACAAACGATATTATAAATATTTTTGATTTAGATTTTAAAGAAACAATAATTAAAAAAAAAATTAAATTTGAACCTTCCAAGGAAATTATAAAATCTAATGAGGATCAAATTATTGATAACAACGAAAATTTTATAGTATTAAATAAAAGCTCAGGTATTTCAGTTCAAGGCGGAACTAAATCAAAAAAGAATTTAGTAGATATTTTTGCTAAAAGTGAAATCTTTCAAGGCACAAAACCTTATTCAGTTCATAGATTGGATAAAGATACCTCGGGTGTTTTCATAATGGCTAAGACAAGAGAGTCTGCACAATTATTAACCTCTTTGTTCAGATTACGAAAAGTTCATAAAACATATCTGGCAATTTGTCATGGTGAATTAAATAAAGATTTTGGAGAATGGAATGATGATCTTATTCGATATGATGGAGAAAGAAAAATTATAGAAAAGGCAAAAACAATTTATAAAGTTTTAGATAAAAATTCAGAAGCAACCTTGGTCGAATTAAAACCTATTACCGGCCGCAAGCATCAACTTAGAAAACAATTATATGCTTTAGGACAGCCAATATTTGGTGACATCAAATATAAATTATCTAATTCTTCCAGAGGTTTAAATAAAAATTTAATGCTTCATTCATACCAGATTAAATTTATTATAGATAATGTTAAACATACATACACTGCTTTGCTACCTGATTATTTTAGAAAATTATTAAAGACAAAAAGACTCAGATTTTCAGGTTTGAAGTAAATTTTTCTATTAATAAATTATCTAAGTTTGAATAGTCATTATCAGCAATACTAATTAAATTTGTGATCCCTTTATCTTCAATTCCACAGGGTATAATTTTTTTATATTGATCAAGATTATTGTTTATATTTATTGCAAACCCATGATATGCAATCCACTTTTTTATTCTTATGCCAATTGCTGCAACTTTATTTGTTGTGTAATTTTTTTTATGCCAAATTCCAACATTATCTTTGTCTGAAAATGTTTCTATATTGTAATCTTTTAAAGTTTCAATAATTGATTTTTCAATACAAGTAATAAATTTTCTAATGTCTTTTTTTTTTCTTAAATCAAGAACAAAATAACAGATTAATTGACCTGGTGCATGACAAGTTATTTTACCACCACGATTACTTTTTATTAGATCTATAGATTTATCTAAAATCTCATTTTCTTTATAGCTTGTACCTGCTGTAAATATTTCATTATGTTCCAAGGTCCAAATAAGTTCCTTATCTTTATTCTTGTGTAAATCTTCTAATCTTTTCTCCAAAAAGTTTATTGCATCAGAATAATTTATTGGTTTTATTGACTTTTTGATCTCTATATTCATTTATAAATTGTATTATCTTAATTATCTATTAATAGTCCAATCTAAATTATAGGTAGATTTATGTCTTTACTTAAAAAAATAAAAGATAAAAAAGTAAATTTTGAATTTAATAAAGAATATATAAAAGTTGTAACATCTAAAATTACCAACAATGATGCAGCTTTTATTACAAATTCTTTTAAAGAAATGCACCCAGCTGATGCGGCCGATATTATTGAGCATCTTAATCAATCAGATCGAGAGAGTTTAATAAAACTTAATAATTTTAATATTGATCCTGAAGTTTTTGTTGAACTTAATGAGTCAATTCAGACAGAAATTATTACATATCTTTCATCAGACTCAATCGTTTCTATTTTAACTAATCTTGAATCAGATGATGCAATATCAATTTTAGAGAATGTACCTGAAGATGAGAAAAATAATATTCTTAGCTCATTACCCCCTAAAGACCGTTTTGCCCTATTAGAAAGTTTAAGTTATCCAGAAGATACTGCTGCAAGAATAATGCAACGTGAATTTACAGCCATACCTAGTAATTGGTCTGTAGGTCAAACAATAGATTATTTAAGAGAAAATAAAGATCTTCCAGAAGAATTCTTAGAAATATTTATTATTAATGAGGAATTTAAACCAATTGGTACAGTTCCTTCTTCTCGTGTGTTAACTGCTTCTAGAGATACGAAAATGCTATCGATTATGTCTGAGTCACAATTACTAATACCTGTTGATATGGATAAAGAGGAAGTAGCCAATCTATTTGAAAATTACAATTTAAATTCAGCTGCAGTTATAGATAAAAATAATAAACTAGTTGGAATGATTATGAGTGATGACGTTTTAACTGTATTGCAAGAGGAAGCTGAAGAAGATGCTTTAAGATTAGCTGGAGTAGGTGATGAAGAAATAACAGATGGCGTAATAACTAAAACTAAAAGAAGATTTAACTGGCTCCTATTAAATTTATTTACAGCATTTTTAGCTACATGGTGTATTAGTTTATTTGGTGCAACAATTGAACAAATGGTAGTATTAGCATTTTTAATGCCTATAGTTGCATCAATGGGGGGTAATGCTGGAATGCAAACTCTAGCCGTTACAGTTAGAACAATAGCAACTAACGATTTAACAGAAAATAATTTTACATCAAATGTTCTTAAAGAATTTTCTATTGGAATATTAAATGGAATTATTTTTGCAGCTATCAGTGCTTTTATCGTTCAAATTTGGTTTCAAGATAATACTCTTTCAATAGTAATTTCAATTTCAATGGTATTAACCATGATAATAGCTGGTCTCTTTGGTATTTTAGTTCCAGTAACACTAAAAAAAATGAATATAGATCCTGCAATTGCATCAAGTGTTTTTGTAACAACAATTACTGATGTAATAGGCTTTGTATCTTTTTTAGGAGTGGGTGCTTATTTTTTATAAATTTAAAAATTATCAATTAATCTAATATTCTTATAATAATAGCTTAAAAATACTTTTGATCCTTTATATTTATTTGAAATAGTTAGATTTTTTATATTCCTGTTCTCTAAATACTCAATCTTAATATTAAAAAATTTTTCTAAATCTCTTTTTGATTTTTGTAAAAAACGATTAATATTATTAGTGTTTTTGATTTTATTTTTTAGATTAAGAAATGTTTTTGAAATTTTTTCAACATCTTTTAATTCTTTTTTTGTAAGTAAAAAATTTCTTGATGATAAGGCTAGTTTATTTCTATTTCTTATTGTCTTGCATCCAATAACGTTTGTATGAAATCTTTTTTCAATAAAATTTTTTATTAAAAAAAGTTGTTGAAAATCTTTTTTACCCATAAATATATTTTTAGGCTTAATTAGTTTTGTTAATCTATTCATAACATCTAAGACACCTTCAAAATGTCCCTTTCTAAACTTAGCACAAAGAATTTTGTATTTTTTTTCAATTTTTATATTTGATTTTTTATTATTTTGATAAATATCCTTAAATTTAGGAATATAAACATAATCTAATTTTTTAATTCTTTTTAAAATAATTAAATCTTTCTTAATACATGATGGATAAGATTTAAAATCTTTTAGGTTATTAAATTGTTTTGGATTAACAAATATACTTACTATAGTTTTTTTGTTTGATTTAATTGATCTATTAATTAGTGAAATATGACCCTTATGAATTCCACCCATAGTAGGAACAAACCCTATATCATTAAAAGGCGCCAATGTTTTGCTTAATGTTTGATTGTTTAATAAAATTTTCATTTGTATTAAAATATTTAATAAGTAAAACATTTAAATGATTAAACAAGCTATTATTCCTCTAGCTGGACTTGGTACTCGATTGCTGCCTTTAACTAGCGTTTTTGCAAAAGAACTTTTACCTATTAATGGAAAACCTGGTTTAGAATATATAATAAATGAATGCATCGATGCAGGTGTTAAACAAATAATCTTCATTATATCAAAAAGAAAGATAATGATTAAAAAATATTTTTATAATGATAAATTCTATAAAGATTTGATTAAAAAAAAGAAAGACCCAAGAATAAAAAAAGAATACCAAAAGATTTTGAAATATAGAAAAATGATAAAGTTTGTATACCAAAACAAACCAAAAGGAACAGGTGATGCTGTTCTTAAAACTAAAAAATATATTAAAGATAAATATTTCTTAATGTTGCTACCAGATGATCTTATAATTAAAAAAAATTGTTCTAAGTCTATGATTCAATCTCATAAAAAATTTAAATCCTCAGTCATGGCAAGTATGAGTGTTAATAAAAAAACTGTTTCAAGATGGGGAATTTATAAACTTAATAAAAAATTAAATATAACCGATTATTCTATTAAAGGTGTTATTGAAAAACCCAAAATAGAAAAAGCACCTTCTAATAAAGCGGTTATAGGAAGGTATATATTACCTAAAAAAATCTTTTCAAAATTGAAAAATTTGAAACCTGACAAAAATGGCGAAATACAGATTACAGATGCAATTCAGTTATTAATTAATGACAAGGAAAAATTTATAGCTCATAATTTTACTGGAAAATATTTAGATTGTGGAACAATGGATGGATATATTAATTCATCGAAGGAGATTGCAAAATTATGAAGCTATGTATGATTGGCACAGGTTATGTAGGATTGGTGAGTGGCGTATGTTTTTCCGACTTAGGAAATACAGTCTATTGTGTAGACAAAAATAAGAAAAAAATAGATTTATTAAATAGTGGTATAGTTCCTATTTATGAGCCTGGTTTAGAGGAAATTTTAAAAAAAAATCATAAACAAAAAAGATTAATTTTCACATCTGATATAAAAAAAGCTGTAAAAAGTTCTGATATTATTTTTATTTGTGTTGGCACTCCTACAAAAAAAAATAGTAATTCAGCTGATTTAAAATATGTATTTAAAGTAGCGAACGAATTAAAAAAAGTAATAACAAAATATAAAATTATAATTACAAAATCTACAGTACCAGTTACTACTGGAGATAAGATTGAAAAAATTTTAATTAAATTAAAAAATAAAAAATTAGTTGATGTCGTATCTAATCCAGAATTTTTAAGAGAGGGTGAAGCTATAAGAGACTTTTCTTATCCTGATAGGGTAATTATTGGCACAGAAAGTAAAAAAGCTAATAGAATTTTAAAGTCACTTTATTCACCTATAACAAAAAAAAATAGCAGATATTTTAACACTTCTAGAAGAGGTGCTGAGTTAATCAAATATGCATCCAATGCCTTTTTAGCTACAAAAATTTCATTTATTAATGAATTAGCTAATTTATCAGAAAAGGCAGGTGTTGATATTAAAGATATTTCTTTAGGCATGGGTTCTGATCAACGAATTGGAGAAAGATTTTTAAGAGCTGGTCCAGCTTATGGTGGATCTTGTTTCCCAAAAGATACTCGAGCTTTAATTGATACTGCTAAGAAATTTAAAACTGATTTATCTATTGTTAATAGTGTTGTTACATCTAACGAAAAAAGAAAAGTGCTTCTTACAAAAAAACTTGAAAAAATTCTTAAAAACAAACTTAAAAATAAAGTTGTCACTTTTTTAGGTGTAACTTTTAAACCAAATACTGATGACATGCGTGAGGCCTCCAGTATTCCGATGATTAAATATCTAAATAAAAAAAATGCTAAAATTAAATATTATGATCCATCAGGAGAAAAAAATGAATTTAAAAAATTAAAGAATGTTAAATATTGCACAAATATTTCTTCTGCATGTCTAAAAAGTGATTTAGTTGTTTTACATACAGAATGGAATGATTTTAGATTTTTAAATTTCAAAAAACTCGTAAAACAAGATAATTTTAAAATTTTTGATATGAGAAATATATATTCTCCAACAAAAATGAAAAATCAGAAAATTAATTACTTTTCTATTGGAAGATAAATATTAATTTAGTTCAAAAATAGCATCAACTTCAACAGAAACACCTAATGGAAGACTGTTAGTACTTACTGCTGCTCTAGTATGCATTCCTGCATCACTAAATATTGAGGCTATTAAATCAGATGCACCATTAATCACTTTTGGTTGCTCAGTAAAATCCTCTGTTGAATTAACAAATCCAGTAAGCTTAATACAAGATTTAACCTTTGCTAAATCACCATCACATGCTTTTTTTACTTGCGCTACTATACTTAAGCCACATCTTTCTGCTGCTTTATAAGCCTCATCTGCAGTTAAGTCTCTACCTACTTTACCTTTAATTAGTTCCCCTTTTGAATTCATTGATATTTGACCAGAAACATAAAGTAAATTTCCTACTATTTTAGTCGCAACATAAGAACCAACGGGAGCTTTTGCTTCAGGAAGTTCAATTTTTAATTCTTTAATTTTGTCTTCAAATTTCATAATCTATTCTTTCTTTTTTATCTTATCTTTTGCTTTATTTGTAAATTTTTTCACACTTTGTTTTAATTTTTCTGTCTTTTCTGTTGCGCCTTTTTTTAAATTTTCAGTTTTTTTTGTTGTACCTTGTTTTATTTCCTTTACTTTATTAATAGTCCCTTTTTTAATTTTATCTGCATTACATTTTAAATATTCTTTTGAAAACTTTTTTAAATCTTCACATTTAGTTTCGTTAGAATAGGCTAAGTTTGTAAAAAAGATTATTAATCCTATTGTAATTAAAGTTTTTTTCATTTTTTTTTCTTTTTCTTACTTTTCTTATTTTTATCGTATTCTTTTCTTTTCTCAATAAGGATTAAAGCTTCTTCCATAGTGATCTCCGTAGGATCTTTTTCCTCAGGAATTGTTGCGTTTAATGATTTATACTTAATATATGGCCCATATTGACCTTTCATGACTCTAACAGGCTTTTTATCTTCTGGGTGTTCTCCTAAATCTTTAATTGTAGAAGAAGACATCCTTCCTGGTTTGGCTTCAGCAATTAAAGTTATTGCTCTATTTAGACCGATGGAGAATATTTCTTCTATATTTTCAATTTTTGCAGATTTATTTTCACACTTTAGATATGGGCCAAATCTACCTGTATTTAAAGTAATTTCTTTTTGATTTTCTGGGTTTAATCCTAAAGATTTAGGTAATGAACATAAAAATTGAGCTTTATTTAAATCAATATTTTCCAGTTCTAAACCTTTAGGTATTGATATATTTTTTAAAAATTCATTAGAATCTGGTTTAAGTTTTTTTGTTTTTTTGTTTTTTTTGATAATCTTTTCTTCAGAGGGTTCATCTGGTATTTTTTCATATTGAAGATAGGGCCCAAATCTTCCATTCTTTAAATATATATTATTACCATTTATGTGTTTACCTATGAACTTTGGTTCAGCTAATTGAGCTTGTGCAGCTGCTTTTGTTTTGGATAATGGTCTTGTAAACTTACATTCTGGATAATTTGAACAACCAATAAAAGCTCCACCTCTAAAACTATTTTTTAGACTTAGTGAACCGGTTTCACATAATTGACATTTTCTGACAACATTTCCATCCTTATCTTTATCAAAAATTAATGTACCTAAACTTTCATTTAATAAATCCAAAACCTCTCTAGTTCTTTTCTCTTTAACTTCTGAAACATTGTTATTAAAATCTTTCCAAAACATTTCCAAAACTTTTATCCAGCTTTCTTTACCAGTTGTTATCTCATCTAATTGATCCTCTAAACCAGCTGTAAAATTATAATCAACATATTTAGAAAATAATTTTTCTAAAAATGCAGAGATTAGTTTTCCACGGTCAGTAGGAAAAAATCTTTTGTTAAGTATTTCAGCATATCCACGATTAGTAATTGTTGATATGATGCTTGCATAAGTAGATGGTCTACCGATCCCAAGTTCTTCTAATTTTTTAACAAGGCTTGCTTCAGAGTACCTTGGAGGTGGTTGGGTAAAATGTTGCTCATCTATAAGTGACTCAATATTAATTGGTCCTTTATTCATTTCTGGTAAAATTGCTTCATCTTCATCCTTATTTGGACTAGGGAATACTTTTAAAAAACCATCAAACTTTAGTACAGAACCACTTGATTTACATATTGTACCATTATCTTCTGAAGTAATTGTTATTGAATTTCTGTCAAATTTTGCAGTCTCCATTTGAGAGGATAAAGCTCTAGCCCAAATTAAATTATAAAGCTTTTGTTGATCTGAGCTTAAATATTTCTTAACCGTATCTGGTGATCTAGTTATATCTGTAGGTCTAATAGCTTCGTGAGCTTCTTGAGCATTTTTTGCTTTTTTTCCTGAATAATTTAGAGCCTTTTCAGGCAAGTACTCTGCTCCATATTGATTCTTAATAAAATTTCTAAAATTTGAAACCGCATCAGCTGAGAGATTTGTTCCATCAGTTCTCATATAAGTGATTAATCCTATTGTTTCTCCATTAATTTCTATACCTTGGTATAATCTTTGAGCAATTTGCATTGTTCGAGAAGCACCAAAACCCAATCTACTTGAAGCCACCTGTTGTAAAGTTGATGTCGTAAATGGACCAGATGGGTTTCTGCTAACAATTTTTGATGAAATATCACTTATATTAAATTTTTTATGTTTAATACTTTCTACTGCTTCATTAATTTTAATTTTATTTCTAAAAGAAAATTTTTCTATTTTTTCTCCATTTAATTGAGAAATACTCGAAGTAATTGAATTTTTATTATGATCTTGAAAATTGATGCTTAAAGTCCAAAATTCCTCTGGATTAAAAGACTCTATTTCATGTTCTCTTTCGGTTATAAGTTTTAAAGCTACAGATTGTACTCTACCAGCTGATTTTGATCCTGGTAATTTAGTCCAAAGAATGGGGGATATATTAAAACCTACTAAATAATCTAAAGCTCTTCTAGCCATATAGGCATCCACAAGTAAGGGCTCAATTTGTCTTGGGTTATCTATACCATGAGTTACTGCTTTTTTTGTGATTTCGTTAAAAACAACTCTTTCAACTGCTTTATCTTTTAAAAGTTTTTTTTCATTTAAATATTCTTTAACGTGCCATGCTATTGCTTCACCCTCACGATCCGGGTCAGTTGCTAAAATAATTTTACTTGAGTCTTTTGCAGCATCAGTAATTTCTTTTAAATATTTCTTCGAAAAACTATCAACTTCCCATTCCATCTTAAAATTTTGTTCTGGGTCTACTGAACCATTTTTTGACGGTAAGTCTCTAATATGACCATAACTCGCTAAAACAGTATAGTCATCACCTAAATATTTGTTAATTGTTTTAGCTTTTGCAGGGCTTTCAACTATGACTAGATTCATAATTTAACAAACTACCCAAAAGTCTTTGATAGTCAAATTAATAAATTTTAGTCTTACTTTCTTCTTTATTTTTCAGTCGTTTAATATTTTCTCTGTGGGTAAAGAAAATCAAAATAAACATTATAGTAAAAAAAATAGCATCATTTATCTGACTCTTTATTAAAATATAAATAGGAACTGACAAGGAGCCTATTATTGACGATAGTGATGAGTACCTAAACAATAAAAATATAAACGCCCAGCTTACAACAAAGATGAGTCCTAAGATGATATTAATTGAGAACAAAATTCCAACGTATGTAGCTACACCTTTACCACCTTTGAACTTAAGCCAAATGGGGAACACATGTCCTAAAAAAGCACATAAAGAGGCTATATAAATTAAATCAGGATAGTTAATCTTAACATAAATTACTGGAATTATAGCTTTCGCTATATCTAATATTAAAGTTGAGTAGCCAACAAGTTTATTTCCAGTTCTTAGGGCGTTTGTTGCACCTATGTTGCCCGAACCTATTTCTCTAATATCTTTTTTTAGGAAGATTTTGGTTAAAATTAAACCAAATGGAACAGAGCCCATAAGGTACGAGGCAATGCCTACAACTAAATAATCCATTCCTATATTTTAAATAATTCTTTACCTTTTACAAAGGTATTAGTGACTTTACCTTGAAGTTTTTTGTCTTCAATTGATGTATTTTTAGATTTTGAAATTAAGTTCTCTTTTTTTACAATCCAAGGTTTATCTAAATCGACTATACAAAAGTCTGCATCATTTCCAATTGACAGATTTCCTTTATTAATTCTCAAAATTTTTGCTGGATTAGATGTTAGCGCCTGAATAATGGTTTCAAGTTTCACAGATCCATTATGATATAATTCTAAGGATAAAGATAGTAATGTTTCAATACCTGAAGCTCCTGTAGCTGCTTGTGAAAAAGTTAATCGTTTAGACTCTTCATCTTCAGGTTTATGATCTGAAACAATTATATCAATTGTTTTATCTTTTAATCCTTGTACTAGCGCTTCTCTATCTTCTTCTTTTCTTAGGGGAGGAGACAATTTTAAAAATGTTTTAAAATCACCGATGTCATTTTCGTTAAGGGATAAATTATTTATTGAGACTCCGCAGGTAAATTTAATATTATCTTTTCTTTCCTTAATTACCTCGACCGACTTTGCTGCTGAGAGTTGAGATATGTGATATCGACATCTATTCTTTTCAAGAAGAGCTAAGTCTCTTTCAATTATAATTCTTTCAGCAATATCAGGTATTCCTGATAAACCCAGTTTAGTAGCAATTATACCAGAGTTTATCATTCCATTTTTAGAAAGATGATAGTCTTCTGCATGTTGCATAATTAAACAATCCAAGTCTTTGGCAGAGCTCATTATTCTGGACATTAAGCTAGTATTTTGAATAGTTTTAATTCCATCTGTGAATGCAATTATTCCTTTTTTTGCTAACAAACCAAATTCGGTCATGTTAGTTCCCTCAATGTTTTGTGTTAAAGAGGCACAAGGAAATATATTTATTTTAGATTTATCTCTTCCTCTTCTTTTTAAGAAATCTACAATTGAAACATTGTCTATTATTGGATTTGTATTTGGCATTGTAACTACTGATGTCACACCACCAGACAGCGCAGCATTACTTAAAGTTCTAAAATTTTCTTTATATTCATAACCTGGCTCACCCACAAAAACTCTCATATCTACAAGTCCAGGAAAGATATATTTGCCTTTCAAATCGATTGGCTTTTCTCTTGTAGGTAAATTATTGGAATTTACTTTTTTGCCTATAGCTTCAATTTTTCCATCTTCAGATATTATCAATCCTCCATTTTCATTTATTGAGTTAAATGGATCTATAATATTTGCATTTATAAAATATTGTTTTTTCATTTATTCACAAAATATTTTTAAACAAGCCATTCTTACTGCTACGCCAAGCTCAACCTGTTCCTTTATTACACTTTTATTAATATCATCAGCCAGTCTTGTATCGATTTCTATTCCCCTATTCATGGGTCCAGGATGCATAATAATTGCATCAGGTTTTGCATGATCAAGTTTATCTGGAGTTAAACCATAGTATTCGTAGTACTCTCTATTAGATGAAAGAAATGAACTCATCATTCTTTCATTTTGGAGTCTTAACATCATTACTATATCACAATCTTTAAGTCCTTTTTTCATATCAGTAAAAGTATTAACTCCAAATTTTTCAATTTCTTTTGGCATTAAATTTGTTGGAGCAACTATATTTACTTCTGCACCTAACATTGTTAATAAATAAATATTTGATCTTGCAACTCTTGAATGGAGAATGTCTCCACAAATTGCAATTTTTAATCCCTGAATTTTATTCTTTCTATTAATTATTGTTAGTGCATCTAATAATGCCTGAGTTGGGTGTTCTCTTCTACCATCACCAGCATTTAGTACAGCACAATTAACTTTTTGAGATAATAAGTTACATGCACCAGAGTCTTGATGTCTAATTACAATTATGTCAGGGTGCATAGCATTTAACGTCATTGCTGTATCAATTAAAGTTTCACCTTTTTTTATCGCAGAGTTACCCATATTCATTGACATAACATCTGCACCTAAGCGCTTACCGGCTAATTCAAATGAACTTTGTGTCCTAGTAGAAGGTTCAAAAAATAAGTTAATTTGTGTTTTCCCGTTTAGAATGTTTAATCTTTTGTTTTTGCTTTGATTAAGTTTTATAAATGATTGTGACTCATTTAAAATTAAATTCACATCATTAATTGACAAATCTTGGATACCTAACAAATGTTTTTGGGAAATTTTAATAGCTTTTTGGGTTTTAGATGCCATTAAAATTAACTCTATAACTATAAAGTAATGCCTTGGCAAGTATTAATTATTTAAAAAATCTATTGCTCCTTGAAGTATAAAAGCCGCTGCATTTTGATCTATATTTTTTTCTCTTTTGCTTACGTTAACATCTAGTTGGCTAGATAGATTAAAAGCTCCAACAGTAGACAACCTTTCGTCCCAAAGGCAAACGTCTATATCAATTGCTTTATCTACATTATTTGACACATCATTAACCGATTGTGCTGATCTACCAGATGAACCATCCATATTTAGAGGATTTCCAATTATAACTCCTTTAATATCATATTCATTAATTATCTCTTTTAATTGAGCAATTAACTCATTTGTATTTGTTTTAGCGATAGTCTTAAAGGGTGTTGCTATAGATTGCCTCTCATCACAGATAGATACGCCAATTCTTTTAGATCCAAGATCTAAACCAATTAATCTAGATGGTTCTGTCTGTTTTTTTTTCAAATCTTCAATAGTGATCATATTGTATATTTTTAACTTAAGTGATAGTTTGCGACATATTTAAATACCATATGAGCATTGATCTTAAAACAATAAAGCATATTTCAAAACTATCAAGGATTTCAGTAGATGAACAAAAAGCTGAAAAACTAGCAGGTGATTTAAACTCAATTTTCAAATTTATTGAAAAACTAAATGAATTAAATACTGACAATGTTGACCCTCTTACATCTGTTGCTGAAACAACTTTAAAATTTAGATCTGATGAGGTTAAAAATCAAAATATAAGAGAACAAATTATAAAAAATTCACCTGAAGATAATGAGGATTTTTTTGTAGTTCCAAAAGTTGTTGAATAATGTCTGATATAACCTCACAATCATTAACTTCATTAGTCAAAAATATTAAAGAAAAAAAACTATCGTCTGAGGAGGTTACCAAAGCTTTCGTTGATCGTTCTGAAAAATCAAAAGAATTAAATTCTTATATTACAGAAGATTTTTCAAATGCAATTGATAAATCAAAAAAATTTGATGAAAAACCTAATCTAGATTTAAAACTTCCTGGAATACCAATGGCTGTTAAAGATCTTTTTTGTACTAAAGATATTAGAACTACAGCAGGTAGTAAAATTCTTGAAAATTTTGTTCCCACATATGAGTCTACAGTTACTCAAAATATATGGAATGAAGGAGCCATTTTACTTGGCAAATTAAACTGTGATGAATTTGCCATGGGATCCTCAAATGAAACAAGTTTTTACGGAAATGTTCAAAACCCAATTAATAAAGGATTGGTACCAGGTGGATCATCTGGTGGTTCAGCAGCTGCTGTAAGTGGTCAACTGACACCGATTACAATAGGAACTGATACTGGTGGATCAATTAGACAGCCTGCTTCTTTTACTGGCACGGTTGGATTAAAACCTACTTATGGAAGTTGTTCAAGATATGGGATAGTTGCATTTGCATCTTCACTAGATCAAGCAGGACCAATGTCTCAAAATGTAGAAGATTGTGCTTTACTGCAAGAAGTAATTAGCACTTACGACAATAAAGACTCTACTTCAATTGATTTTAAAAGGGGTCAATATAGCAAAGACTTAACAAAAAATATTAAAGGAAAAAAAATAGGAATACCTAAAGAGTATAGGGTAGAAGGGATGCCGAAAGAAATTGAAGAGTTATGGAAAAAAGGAATTGAATACGCTAAAGATTGTGGTGCTGAAATAATAGATATTTCACTACCTAACACTAGTTACGCTTTACCAGCATATTATATAGTTGCTCCAGCAGAAGCTTCTTCAAATTTAGCAAGATATGATGGTGTTAAGTATGGATTTAGAGCTAAAGGTGAAAACTTAATAGATATGTATGAAAAAACAAGATCAGAAGGTTTTGGTGCTGAAGTTCAACGAAGAATAATGATTGGTACTTATGTTTTGTCATCAGGTTATTACGATGCTTATTATTTGAAGGCTCAAAAAGTTAGAAAGTTAATTAAAAATGATTTCGATGAAGCATATAAAAAAGTTGACGCTATTTTAACACCTTCAACACCTAGCTCAGCATTTAAGATAGGTGAAAAGAAAAATGATCCAGTTTCAATGTACTTAAATGATATCTTTACTGTACCAGTAAATTTAGCTGGTTTACCAGCTATATCTATACCAGCTGGTCTTGATGCTGCAGGATATCCTTTAGGATTGCAGATTATTGGTAAAGCATTTCAAGAACAAGAAATATTAAACTTAGCATATGCTATGGAAGATAAAATTACTTTTAAAAATAAAATCACTGATTGGTGGATTAAATAGTGTCTAAAGATAATTCAGAATACTTAATAGAAAGATATGACAATGTTTATGAAGTCGTTATTGGTCTTGAAGTACATGCGCAAGTAACATCTAACTCAAAATTATTTTCATCTTCTTCAACAAAATTTGGTGCTGAACCTAACACACAAGTGAGTTTGGTTGACGCCGCTTTTCCAGGGATGTTGCCTGTGATTAATGAATACTGTGTGAAACAAGCAATAAAAACAGGAATTGGTTTAAGAGCTCAAATAAATAAAAAATCAGTATTTGATAGAAAAAATTATTTCTATGCAGACCTTCCGCAAGGATATCAAATTTCTCAGTTTAAATATCCAATAGTAGGAGAGGGTAAAGTTGTGCTTGATATGCCTAATGGACAAAAAGAAGTTGGTATAGAAAGACTTCATTTAGAACAAGATGCTGGAAAAAGTATTCATGATATTGATCCCCAAAACACATTAGTTGACTTAAATAGATCTGGTGTAGCCTTAATGGAAATTGTAAGCAAACCTGATTTGAGATCACCTGATGAAGTAAGTGCTTATATCAAAAAATTAAGATCTATAATGAGATATTTAGGTACTTGTGATGGTAACATGCAAGAAGGTTCATTAAGAGCTGACGTTAATGTTTCGGTAAGATTAAAAGATTCTAAAGAGCTAGGTACACGTTGTGAAATTAAGAATGTAAATTCTATTAAGTTCATGCAAATGGCAATTGATTATGAAGCAAATCGACAGGTTGATTTAATTGAAGAAGGTAAATCTATTGATCAAGAAACAAGATTATTTGACACAAAGAAAAATGAAACTAGATCAATGAGATCCAAAGAAGATGCTCATGATTATAGATATTTTCCAGATCCAGATTTATTACCATTAGAGGTCACTGATGAATTTATAGAAAATCTAAAAAAAGATATCCCAGAACTACCAGATGATAAGAAGAAAAGATTTATAGATGAATTTAAAGTTTCTTCTTATGAAGCAACAATCTTAGTTTCTGATATTGATACTGCTAAATATTTTGAGGAAGTATTAGCAAAGATGGGTAAAAACAAAGATGTTAAATTAGCAGTCAATTGGATTACAGGTGAATTGTTTGCAGTTTTAAACAATAAAAATCTTGATATTTCTCAAAGCCCAATAAGTGCAAAAAATTTAGCAAAATTAGTTAATTTAATAAAGAACGGAACAATCTCAGGAAAAATTGCCAAGACAATATTTGAATTAATGATGGATGGAGAAAAAGATCCACAAATAATCGTTGAGGAAAAGGGATTAAAACAAGAAAGTGACCCTAAAGCCTTAGAAGCTTTAATCGATAAGATAATTGATGAAAATCGAGAAAAAGCTATTGAATACAAAAATGGAAAAGAAAAATTATTTGGCTTCTTCGTTGGTCAAGCAATGAAAGTTTCTGGCGGCAAAGCTAACCCTCAATTGATAAACGAGATATTAAAGAAAAAGCTTTAATAAAATGGGCGCAAACCTTGAGATAACAAAAAAAATACAAAACTATATTAATGATTTTGGATTAAAATTACACTCAGTTCAGCAAGACATAATTAATTATAATAATACACTAGGTGATATCAAAAGAATGCAAGTTGATCCTTCTCAATGTCATTTTCTTCATTTAATTATAAAAATCTCAAACATTAAAAATGTACTAGAAATTGGAACCTTTACAGGACTTAGCGCACTTTCAATTTTACTTGCTCTACCTGATGATGGTAAACTTATAGCACTCGATAAGAATGAAGAAACTAATAAGGTTGCATTAGATTTTTTTAAAAAAGCTAAACAAGACCATAAAATTAAAACAATAATAAAGCCGGCTCTTGAAAGCTTAAATGAATTAAAAAACACTAAATTTGATATGGTTTTTATTGATGCAGATAAATTAAACTATAAAGAATATTATGAAAGATCATTAGATCGAGTAAATAAAGGTGGATTAATAATTATTGATAATGTGTTGTGGCATGGTGAAGTTGCCGAGGTAGATAATCTTGATAAATATACTGTTAATATTAGAGAATTTAATTCCTATGTTTCTAAGGATAAAAGAGTAGAACAAATTATAGTACCTTTAGGAGATGGAATGACTATTTGTAGAGTTTTATAATGTTTGAAGTATTAGGATTTTATAAATTTATAAAAATAAGATCATTAAAAAAAAATAAAGTTTTACTCCAGAATTTTTTAATAAATAAAAAAATTAGAGGAACTATTATTATTGCTGATGAGGGTATCAATGGGACTATATCTGGAAAAGTAAAAGATATTAAAAGTACCATTAATAGATTAAAAAAAATGTTTTCTATTAAAGATTTTGACAACAGCAATAATTCCAAGAGTTCATTTCAACCATTTCATAAACCTAAAGTTAAAGTAAAAAAAGAAGTTGTCCCAATGAATTTAACTTTAAATTCTAAAGAAAGAAATTTAGATACACATTTAGACCCCAAAGAGTGGAATAATTTAATTAAAAAAAAAGATACTCATATTATTGATACAAGAAAACCTTTTGAATTTAATATTGGAACATTTAAAAATTCAGTTAATCCGGATGTAAATAATTTTAGAGATTTTCCAAAATACCTAAATAAACTTAAAAAAGAAAAACCTGTAGCAATGTTTTGTACTGGAGGAATTAGATGTGAAAAGACTTCGATATATTTAAAAAAGAAGGGTTTTAAGAACATATTTCAATTAAATGGAGGTATTTTAAATTATCTAAAAAAAATAAAAGACAAAGATAGTTTATGGAAAGGAGAATGTTTTGTTTTTGATAACAGAGTCAGTCTTAAACATGGTTTAAAAGTTGGAACTTACTTTATGTGCAGCGGATGCAGAAAACCTATTTCTCCCAAAGACAAGAAATCAAAAAAATATGAAGAAGGTGTTTCTTGCCTAAATTGTCATGACAATTTAACAGAAATCCAAAAATCAAGGTTTCGAATGAGACAAAAACAAATAAACCTTGCTAAAAAGAGTGGATCAAAGCATATATTTCAGAAAGAATTTAAATAAAATATTTTGTCTAAACAAATAAATTTAACCAAAGACCCTATTTGGGATCTTCTTAGAAAAGTAACAATACCTGCAAGTGTAGGTTCATTGTTTCAGACTTTCTATAATTTAGTAGATACTTGGTTTGCAGGAAAAATTTCTGCCGAAGCGATAGGTGCTATAGCCAAATCATTTCCTATATATTTTGTAATCATAGCAGTTGGAGTAGGTATAGGTGCTGCAACAAATGCATGTATTGGTAATTTGTTAGGGGAGAAGAAAATTAATAAAGCTTCTTTGTTTATTGCTCAATCAGTAGTATTTGCAATTGTAACCTCAGTAATTGTTACTTTATTTGGATTAAATGTATCAAATTTTCTTTTAGGAGTAATGGGATCTGATGCTGCTAGTATTACTTTAACTAGAGAATATTTAGACATAATTTTTTACGGTACCTTTATTGTAATGATTCAAATTTCTTTGAACGGAGCTTTAAATGCTCAAGGAGATACCAAAAGTTATAGAAATGTATTAATTTTTAGTTTCTTTTTAAATATTGTTTTAAATCCTTTATTTATTTGGGGATATGGATTTATTCCTGCTTTTGGAATTGGTGGTCTCGCTATAGCAACAGTAATTTCACAATCTATTGGAACATTTTATTTAGCTTATAAAATTAACTCATGTAAATTAAGAAAATATTTATACATACGATGTTTTATTCCTAAACTTGATATGTTGAGAGAATTATTTTCTCAAGCATTACCAATAATGTTCAGCATGTTATTTATAGGTGTTGGTATATTTAATATTTTGTATTTTATTGGTCAGTTTGGAGAAATGGCTACAGCTGGATATGGTTCTGCTTTAAGAGTAGAGCAAGTTTTCCTTTTACCTGTTATTGGTCTTAATACAGCTGTACTTTCAATTGGAGGACAAAATTTTGGCGCAAAGAAATTTAATCGAATAAGAGAATTATATTCAAAGGCTCTTTTGTTTGGATCTTCTTTTATGGTTGGGGCAGGAATAATATTATTTTTTGGCGCCGAATTTTTTGTATCTCAATTTACAGATAATACAGAAGCGATTAAACATGGAGCTATTTATCTTAAAGTAGCAGCTTTAATTGGTCCAATTTATCCAGTATTTTTTATTACTACAGCAGTCTTTCAAGCTTTAAAAAAACCAATTTATAGTTTGTATTTAAGTATTTTAAGATTAACTGCATTTCCTTTCTTGTCTTTATGGTATGTGATTAATATTAGAGGAGGTGATTATACTGATATATTTTATACAATATTAGTAACTAATTGGGTTATGGGTATTGCTCTAATTGTATTCATTGGATATTTCTTAAATAATGTATTTAAACAAAAAATGGGCCATTTTAGTTATTAGCATTTTATTTTTAATATCTCTTTTCATTAATACTGAAATTAAATCACAAGATATTCAGATAACAGATGGTGATACAATCAAAATAGATGGTGAGAAAATTAGATTTAGTGGCATAGACACACCAGAGCTAAAGCAAAAGTGTATAAAGAAAAATATAAAAAATTCTTGTGGGCTAAAAGCTAAACAAATTCTTATCGATAAAATTGGAAATAATAAAGTTACTTGTTTAAGAGAAGGTAAAGATCAATACTATAGAACATTAGCTGAGTGTTTTGTAAATAATGAGAGTTTATCTAGTTTTTTAGTTAGAAGTGGTTATGCGTTTGCTTATAGAAGGTATTCTAAAAAGTTTATTGAAGATGAAGAATATGCTAAATCTAAAAAAATTGGAATGTGGTCAATGGAATTTGATTATCCATGGAATTATAGGAAATTTACAAAAAAATAATATCAAGTACTATTTACTATCAGTTTTGTTTGATAATCCGTCAACTACTATTGATAAAAAGATAATTATTGTTAAAAATTTAAAATGATTGGAATATCTACAATTGGTAACGCAACGCTTATTGCTTATGATGATAGCCCAATACTATCTACAGACCCTTGGTTTGGGGATAGCGATCCAGCTTATTTTGGTAGTTGGATCACTAGTCATGTCTTTCCTAAGAATCTCCAAGAAGATGTTTTAAATTCAAAATATATTTGGTTTTCTCATGGTCATCCAGATCATTTAAATCCAGAAAGTATAAAAAAATTATTGGGTAAAAAATTATTATTACCTGATCATATTGGATCAAGAATTTATAAAGATTTAATTAAAGAAAATTTCACTGTGGACATTCTTCCAGATAGAAAGTGGGTGCAGTTATCAGCAAACATCAAAGTTTTATGCATAACAACAATTATTCAAGATGCAATTCTTCTTGTTGATGTTAATGGTAAATTATTTGTTAATATGAACGATGCATCACTTAGACATTGTTATGCTGAAAGATTTATTAGAAATATTGTTAAAAGTTATTCTCAGTCATACCTATTAGCACTTTCTGGGTATGGTGATACAGATATGATAAATTTTTATGATGAGGATGGCAAATTCGTAGTACCACCTGCAGCAGCAAAACCAGAAGTTGGAATAGAATTAGGAAAAAAGGCTAATGCAATAGGTGTAAATAATGTTATTCCTTTTAGCTCCTCTCATCAGTTTCAGAGGTCAGATACTGTTTGGTGCAATAAATATTCGACACCTGTGACTGCCTATAAAGTGGGGCTTCCTAACAATTTAAATTTTATCCCTCCTTTTGTAAGTATTAATTGTCTTGATGATAGTTTTGAATTGATAAATCCTGATCCAGTTCCTTTAGTTATAAAAAATTGTGAAGAATTTGGTGATAATTGGTCGGATGAATTACAGACTTCTGATAGAAAGATTATAGAAAATTACTTTAAGAGAAAAGAAAAAATAAGACAAACTGTCTCTTTTATTAATTTTCGAGTTGGTGGAAAGGATAACTTTTTTAAGTTTGAAGCTAACAATACAAAAGGAATTACTTTCGAAGTTCCAAGATCTAGTTTAATGACATCTATCAATTTTGAAATATTCGACGATTTGCTCATAGGAAATTTTATGAAAACAACCCTACATGATATGCGATCATTATATGAAGGAGATTTTAATTTGTATCTTTCAAAATATGCTGATAACGGCAGGGCAGAAACTATCTCTGAACTTGAAGAATATTTCAATCTTTATAAACAACGATTTGGTAGAGAATATATTTTCCAAACATTCCTTGATAAATCTTCATATATTTTCAATAGATATATAAGTACCAATAGAAAATCATTTATACATAGACAGGCTAATAAAATTTATCGTTTTTTGAAATGAATAAAGATAAGGTAAAGATATGATAAAAATTTTTATAAAATATATTCTTAAAAAATTATCTAGATTGATATATTTAATTTACAAAATTATAGATTTTACTATTCCCAATGAAATAAAATCAAAATCAAAATACAAATCAATATTGAAATCTAAATTAAAATTAAAATCAAAATTAGAGAATAATTTAGTAGATGAAACATATAATCATTTTAAAGAACATTTTGAAAAAAGTGTTCTTTTTGAAGACGTATTTGAAATTAGAGAATATGCTATTAAAAGTTCATTATTAAATGATAAAAAAAATGAGTATTTTTATTTGGAGTTTGGGGTATTTAAAGGAAAAAGTTCCAATTTTTTTTCTAAATTTGTAAATAAATTATATTGTTTTGATAGTTTTGAAGGTCTGAAAGAAGATTGGGTTGGTACATCAGAATCCAAAGGTACTTTTAACTTAAACAAACAAATTCCAAAATTAAATTCTAATATTTATCCAATTGTCGGTTGGGTAGAAGATACTCTAGATGATTTTCTAAAAAAACATAATCCAAAAATTAATTTTGTTCATTTTGATATGGATACTTATAGTCCAACAAAATTTACCTTAGAAAAAATTAAACCTTATTTGGTAAAGAACTCTATATTAATTTTTGATGAATTGTACCATTTTGTAGGATGGAAAGAAGGAGAATTTAAAGCTTTAAAAGAAGTATTTAAAGAAGAAGAGTTTGAATATAAAGCGTTTAATTTAAACGGTCAAATAGCTGTCATTCAAATAAAATAGTTTCAAATTTATTTTTAAACCTTAGTTACCACATATCCTTTAATTAAGTTTTTAATTTTTTTTCAAGCTTTCTTACAAAGTAAGAAACAATTAATATTAAAACTAAATATTCTAAAATTAAGAAAGTATAGATTTCTAAAGGTCTGTATGTAGTGACTACTAATTCATTAGCCTTTCTAGTGAGATCACCAATACCAATAATAGAAACCAAAGAAGACATTTTTAGAACATATACAAACTGATTTCCTATTGCTGGCAAAATATTTTTTATAGCTTGAGGTAGTATTACAAATCTTAATCTTTTAAAAAAAGTTAAGCCTAATGAACTTCCAGCTTCCCATTGCGCTTTTTTAATTGAATTAATTCCTGCTCTAAAAATTTCAGCCTGAAAAGCACTTTCGCTAATTGAAAGAGCTATTATACCAGAGACAAACGGGCTAAAACTTATACCTGTCATTATTGGAAGACCGTAATAAATCCATAAAATTAAAACTAATAATGGTACAGCTCTTATAATCTCTACATAACTAATATTAATATAAGTTAACAACTTATTTTTTGCTAATGAGGGGATAGCAACAAGAAATCCTAAAATCATTGATATCACAATTGATACTATTGAGATAAAAATAGTTGTTGTTAGACCACTTAATAAAAACTTTAAGTTAGTTAATCCCTCAATATTATTTGGAGAAATAATAAACCAACCTAACTCTTGATCTGTGCAAGAAGTAAGAGGAATTATTAAAAGTAAAAAAAATATATTCTTCACTCTTAAAGTTATAGTGAATTAAATATTAATATCTAACTGATTATAAACTTTTAAGATTATATTTAGCTAATAACTTTTCAAAAAAACCAGAGTTTTTTTTCTTTTCAATCCAATCACTGACATATTTGTTCCAGACTGTGTCTGTTTTTGGAACCATCATTGCTAGAAATGCAGGATTTTTTTCACCATCTTGAACAATTGCTAATTGAGGATATTTAATTACTAGTTTATTAGCTTCAGTAGAACTTGTGATGTTACCATCAGCTCTACCTGCTAAAACTTCTTGAAAGTCTCTTGCTGGAGCTTCAACTGATTTTAAAGTTGAATTTGGAAAAAATTCTTTAGCTTTTTGCTCTTGAGAAGTTCCAAGTGTAGTTGCTATTTTAACACCATTTTTATTTAAAGAATCCCAAGTTGAAAATTTTTTTAGATTTTTTTTAAGAACTAGCGGTACTGTACCGTACTTATAGTAAGTAGATGTAAAACCAGCTACCTCAGCTCTTTTTGCAGTTTTAGTAACACTAGTTGAAATATTATATCTTCCTGAAGTTATTCCAGAAACTATTGTTTTCCATTCAGTAGGAACAAATACAACTTTTACACCCATGTCTTTAGCTAATTCATTCATTACATCGATATCAAAACCCTTGTATTTATTAGTAGCAGGGTCTTTCATTGTCATTGGATCCCAGTCTCCTGTAGTACCAACTTTTAATTCACCAGATGATAATATTTTGTCTAGCATAGAATCGGCGTTAACTGATAAGGGTAATAGCACCAAAAGTGCAAGTAAGATAAGTTTTTTCATACTGATTTATAGCTAAAAAAATTTAATAATAACTCTATAACCTTGACGCACTATCATTTATCCAAGAGCATAAGTGCTGTGAAAATGAACGTCTAACAAATAAACTAATTAAGTTTTTGTCTTTATGATGAATTATAACATCTATGTTATTAAGTAACGTCTGGGTTGCAGACCCTTTTTTTTCTCTAAATTCATTAAAATTAAAAGGACTGCCAGAAGCAAATAATTCAAAAATGTTTTCACCTTTTAACTCTAATAAAACAAATTGATCAGTAACATCAGTAACTGCTCCTAAATTAGTTTTGGAAATATTGTTGTATAAGGATTCTTCTAACTCATACCTGTTACTATCTTTTTGAACTGTTTCATTAGAAACAATCATCCATTCATCTGGACTTAACCAGATAGAGGTAAGTTTATCGCTCACAGACGATGTGTTAGCTTCAGTTGGAAGTAGCATGTTTAAATTTTTTCCAACAGTAGTAAAAAATTCTCTTCTTTTACCTCTTAAATTAAGTTTCATTACTGGTGAAATTTCTCTAATAGATAAACCGTTATGATTTAACTCATCTTTTAATACGTTATTATAATTAAGCATTTAACCTTTTATTTTTTTCATCAAAAAAAACTGGATTTGCAACGGAGACATTAATCGTTTTGTCTTCCATTGGAATAAATAATTTTTTGCCCATCATGTTCTTTCCACCTTTTACAACTGCAAGAGCAATAGATTTTTTAAGATTTGGACTATAATAACTAGAAGTAACATGCCCAAGCATTTCTACTGGACTTTGATTTAATTCTGAAACAATTTGAGCTCCTTCTTCTAAAACTACTTTTGGATCATCAGTTACCAAACCTACTAATTGTTTACGGTCTTCTCTCATCGTATCAGACCTATAGAGAGATCTTTTCCCAATAAAATCGTATTTTTTTTTACTGATTATCCAATCCATTTGAAGATCAATAGGTGTCATTGTTCCATCAGTATCTTGACCAACTATGATAAAACCTTTTTCAGCTCTTAGTAAGTGCATTGCCTCAGTTCCATATGGAGTAATATTAAATTCTTTGCCAGCTTCAATGCATTTTTCCCAAAGAGATTTACCATAACTTGCCTGAATATTAATTTCATAACTATGTTCTCCTGTAAAACTAATTCTCATAACTCTACATTTAACATTATTTAATTTTACTTCTTTAAAAGACATATGAGGAAAACTTTCATCTGATAAATCTAGATCTGGAATTATTTTATTTAATATCTTTTTACTATTTGGACCACAGACACTAGCTGTTGCATAATGATCAGTTACTGAGGTAAGATATACATTTAGTTCTGGCCATTCTGTTTGAAGATAATCCTCAAGTTTGCCTAAAACATTAGCTGCACCACCAGTTGTTGTTGTCATTAAATAATGATTTTCACCCAGTCTTGTTGTTACACCATCATCATAAACCATTCCGTCTTCATTAAGCATTAAACCATATCTGCATTTTCCAATAGCGAGTTTTGACCAAGCGTTAGTATAAACTCTATTTAAGAATTCTGATGCATCACTACCTTGAATATCAATTTTTCCAAGTGTTGAAGCGTCTAATATTCCAGCACTTTCTCTTGCAGCTTTACTTTCTCTTTGCACAGCTTGATGCATACTTTCACCATCAGCAGGATAGTACCAACCTCTTTTCCATTGACCAACATTTTCAAATTCTACTTTATTTTGAATATGCCAATCATTCATTGGTGTTCTTCTAAATATATCAAAATATTCACCAACGTTACGTCCAACAATTGTTCCAAAAGTTAAAGGTGTATAAGGAGGTCTAAATGTTGTTGTTCCAAGATCTCCCATTTTAACACCAGCTGTATCTGCAATTATTCCAAGTGCATGCATATTACCTAATTTACCTTGATCAGTTCCCATTCCTGTTGTTGTGTATCTTTTAACATGCTCAATTGATCTAAAGCCTTCTCTTAATGCTAACTTAATATCTTTAGCAGTTGCATCATTTTGATAGTCTACAAAAGGTTTTGTTTTTCCAATTGGTTTATCTGAAGGTAATAACCAGATATTTCTTTTTGATTTTTCATCATCAATATCAACACTGATGTTATCAAAATCAGTTTGTTCTATTTTTAGAAAATCTTTTAAATTTTTAGATAGATTTTTAATAATTTGATTAATTTTAAAATCACCATTGCATGATCCAATACTTATTTGTTCAGATGGGTATTTACTTGGCAAAAATACTTTATTTTCTTCATCAAAAGATAGTTTTCCACCAGATTGTGTAAATAGATGAACAGCAGGGGTCCATCCGCCTGACATGCCCAAACAATCACATGAAATTTCAATTCTATTTCCAGTGACCGACATACCATCATTGGATAATTTCATTACTGATATGTTTTTTAATCTTTTATATCCACTGGTGTCGACAACCGTGTGTGACCAGTAAACTTTTATTCCTGTATCTTCTACAGCTTTAACAATTTTTGAATCTGAATTATCTCTAATATCAATTATGGCCTCAACTTTAATTCCTCTATTGTGAAGACATAATGCACTCTCATAAGCGCTATCATTGTTTGTAAAAAAAACTGTTTTTTGACCACAAATTACACCATAAAAATCAGCATATTTTTTAACTGCAGAGGAAAGCATAATTCCTGGTCTGTCATTATTGTTAAAAATAAGAGGCCTCTCTAAAGCTCCAGTAGCTAAAATAACTTTTTTAGCTCTTATCTTTAAAAGTCTTTGTCTAATTTTACCTTGCTTGTCTTTTTTTTCTAAATGATCAGTTAAATTTTCTCTTGCTAATAAGTAGTTATATGCATGGTAAGCTGCAACACTTGTTCTAGTTTTAACTTCAAGGTTCTCAATATCTTTAAGTCCTTGAATTTCTTTTTTTAACCAATCAGATGAACTTTGGTTTTCAATTTTGTTGAATTCTCTATTTTCATAAATAGTTGCGCCACCTAGCTCATTTTTTTCATCAACCAATAAAGTTTTTAAATTATTTTTTGCAGCATTTTTTGCTGCAAGTATTCCTGCTATGCCAGCTCCAACCACTAACACATCGCAGTGAATATATTTATGATCATAAACATCTGGATCCTTTTTTCTTGGAGATTTACCAAGTCCCGCCGAATGTCTTATGAAATATTCATATTTTTCCCAAAAACTAGCTGGCCACATAAAAGTTTTATAGTAAAAGCCTGCAGGTAAAAAAGGAGAGATAACGTTATTTACTCCCCCAATATCAAAATTAACATTTGGCCAACAGTTTTGACTTGAGGCTTCTAAACCTTCATAAATTTCAACTTCCGTGGCTCTTACGTTGGGTTCAGTTCTATCAGTGTTATCATTTACTTGAACTAATGCATTAGGCTCTTCTGATCCAGCCGTCATGACTCCCCTTGGTCTATGGTATTTAAAACTTCTTCCAACTAAATGCACATCATTAGCTAGCAAAGCAGAGGCTAAAGTATCACCTTTAAATCCATAATAAGATTTACCATTAAATTTAAATGAAACTCTGTTAGTTTCATCAATGTATTCGCTAGTTTTAACTCTTAATTTTTTTTGCATATTTATTATTCTGATGGGGGTTTTTCACCCATTTTATAAATTAATTTTATTTCATCATTTGATGTATCTCTGACCATGTTGAACCATTTTCTACACCCATGTGCATGATTCCATCTTTCAAATTGAACACCTTTTATGTTTTTTCTCATAAAAAGATATTCTGCCCATTCATCATCACTCAATTCTGTAGGTTGTTTCGGTCTTTCTATATGTGCCTCACCTCCAGCTTTAAACTCGTGTTGGTCTCGTTCTCCACAATAAGGACAATTAATTAAAAACATTAGTGTGCAACTGCTGCAGCACCATGCTCGTCTACAAGGTCACCACTTACAAATCTATTTAAATTAAATGCAGCATTAAGTTTATGCGGCTCATCATTTGCAATTGTGTGTGCAAATAAATCTCCAGAACCAGGAGTAGCTTTAAATCCACCTGTGCCCCAACCACAATTAAAATACAATCCTTGAACTGTTGTTTTGCTTAAAATAGGACTGGCATCAGGACAAATATCAACTATTCCTCCCCATTGCCTCAACATTCTCATTCGACTAAAAATTGGATAAAGCTCTAATATAGCATTTAATGTTCCTTCAACAATTTGATGACTACCTTTTTGAGAATAAGAAACATAATCATCTGTTCCAGCGCCAATAACTAATTCTCCTTTATCAGATTGACTTACGTAAGCGTGTACGGCGTTTGACATAACAACTGTATCTATAATTGGCTTTACAGGTTCTGAAACTAAAGCTTGTAATGGTTTACTTTCCAAAGGAAGTCTAAGACCAGCCATGTTTGCAATTACACTTGAATGACCAGCAGCAACAACGCCAACTTTTTTTGTTTTAATGAAACCTTTTGTAGTTTCTAAACCTTCAACAGCATCACCGTTTCTTTTAATTCCTTGTACTTCACAATTTTGAATAATATCAACACCCATTTCATCAGCACCTCTAGCGTAACCCCAAGCAACAGCATCATGTCTTGCTGTACCAGCTCTTCTTTGTAAAGTTCCACCTAATACTGGATATCTAATATCCTGTGAGGTGTTTATAATTGGGCAAAACTTTTTAACTTCCTCAGTGTTAAGGTATACCGCATCAATGCCATTTAATCTGTTGGCATGAGTTCTTCTCTTTAAATCTCTTACATCTTGTAAATTGTGTGCAAGATTCATTACGCCTCTTTGACTAAACATAACATTATAGTTTAATTCTTGAGATAAACCCTCCCATATTTTTAAAGCGTGATCATATAGGCCTGCACTTGCATCCCATAAGTAATTAGATCTTATAATTGTAGTGTTTCTTCCTGTGTTTCCTCCTCCAATCCAGCCTTTTTCAACAACAGCAATATTTTTTAAATTATGTTTTTTTGCTAAATAGTAAGCAGTTGCAAGACCATGACCGCCTCCACCTACAATAACCACATCATATTCCTTCTTTGGTTGAGGATCCTTCCATGCTTTTTGCCAATTCTCATGATGGCTAAACGCATTTTTTATAAGAGAAAATATTGAATATTTGTTTTTCATTATTAGCCAATAATTACTTTATAAATATTGAATATTCAATACAATCGGATATATCAATGTCGCAGTGGAAGAGTGGGTGAGAGGCTGAAACCAGTCGTTTGCTAAATGACCGTGCGAGGAAACTTGTACCGAGGGTTCGAATCCCTCCTCTTCCGCCATTAAAATAATGGGTGATCTTTAAAAAAGTCTTTCATGGGGATTGGTTTTTTTTCAAGTATATATCTATATACATTATAATTCTCTAAGACACGTTGAACATAATTTCTAGTTTCTCTAAACTTGATTAATTCTATCCAATCAACATAATTAATTTGTTTTTTTTGTGGATTTTTATTAATTTTTTTCCAATATTTAACTCTATTTGGGCCAGCATTATAAGCTGCTGTAGCAAAAGGGTAGGCACCATCATATTGAGTTATCAAACCAGCAATGTAATGTGATCCTAAATTAATATTATACTCTGGATCAGTTGTTAATCTTGATTTTGAATAAGGCAGTTTAGCTTGTTTTGAAACTAATTTTGCAGTGTAAGGCATTAGTTGCATCAATCCTTTTGCTCCAGCATGACTATTAGCACTTAAATCAAATTCACTTTCTTGTCGGATAATAGAAAGGATAAAAGCACTTTCTGGAATTTTTCTACCATTTATAGTTTTGGGTGTACTAATTATTGGATAATTAAATTTGTTATGAAATCTTTTTTGATAAGACGCTATTTTAGAAACCTGTATTGCAAAATCGTATCTTTCAATATTTGTTGCAAGTTCAGCAGCTAAAACTTCACTACCTTTGATTATATTGTCATTCGCAAGATGTCTTAAAATAAATTTAGTATATTTATCTTTTTTTAATTCATCCAAAAGGTAAACAATTTTTACTAGTTCTTTATTAAAAAATATATAACGGTATTTATTGTCAACTTCCATATCTTTTTTAAGTTCAAATTTTCCATTCGGATTTAATTTTAAAAAAGCTAATTGACCATAGTAGGTAGTTAAATATTTTGATGCTTCTTGATACCATTTATTTGATTGTTCTCTGTCACCTAACTTTTCATAAGATCTAGCAAGCCAATAAGCACCTCTAGATGTGCTAATAGGATAACTTACGTTATTATAAAAATTTTGAAAATGATCTTTTGCAGTTAATGGGTCATTTAAAAAACTTAAAGAAATCCACCCACTCATCCATTCAGCTGAAGCAAAGTTAGACCCTTCAGTCATTCCATGATTACTTGATATTTTATAAGCAATCTCATATTTCTTTTTATAAATAAGTGCTCTTGAAATTATTTCACGTTCCTTCCACCATTTATCTGGCATTACTAGATAATCTTTATCATTTCGAATTTTTAGTAAAATTTCTGCTGATGAATCTACGCGTCCTTTTTTTCTTCTCCATTTTAAACGATCATAATTTAATCCAGCATCATTTTTAAATTTTTGTGGAACATTTTTGATTGCCTGATCTACTCCATAACCTTTGCTTATTAATATTTGTCTTGCCGTATACAAAAGCTCATAATCTTTAGGTAGATATCTAGTTAATCTTTTAAGGTCCCAATATTTTGCATTCCAAGCTAAATAATCAGCTCTTTTAATATAATCTTCAGCATTAAGGTATTTTTTAAATTTTTTTCTAAAAAATTTTAATTCATTTTTCGAGAGTTTTGCAGTAATCCATCCTTCTTTTATTAAACTTATTCCTTTTGTTTTATCACCAATCAAAATATAGCTTTCTCCAAGTATCATTTTTCCATATCCACTTAAGGGCTCTTTTTCATTGAACCAATTAATTATTTTTTTGGGAGATATACGAGATGTAGACAATTTATGTTCAGCAAGAAATCTCAGTTTATCAATACGAGGATATTGACTATTACGATCTAAAAAATATTTGTAATCATAAAAAGAGGCTTGATTTCCCGGGGTTGATAAGTGTCGCCATTGAATAAAATTATATATTGATTTATCTTTAGCTTTTTTTGCTATTTTTAATGAAGATGACCACCTACTTTTTTGCATCTCTGAAATTGCTTTTCTTGCTATATTAAAATCTTTCTTACTGTAATATTTTGATATTTTGACACTTCTCGACTCAGTTAAACCAACTATTGAAGGTTTTTTTTTAGGAATCTTAAATGATAATTTATTATTTTTTTTAACATTTTTTACTTCTACAATTTTCTTTTCTACAATTTTGATACTTTCATTTTTTTTTGGCTTCTTTAGTGGTTTTAAAATATTTTTTGATATTTTGTACTTGATTTCATTATCAGAAAGAGATGGCTTTTTAAGAGGAATTATTAAACCTGTTTCAGCTGTAACATAATTAAAATTTACCGAGATTGATATTAACA
Source organism: Pelagibacteraceae bacterium AG-390-L03 (assembly GCA_003279685.1). Lineage (GTDB taxonomy): Bacteria > Pseudomonadota > Alphaproteobacteria > Pelagibacterales > Pelagibacteraceae > Pelagibacter. Next base: position 54,028 of record QCHA01000005.1, read on the forward strand.
AGCTAAGAAATAATAATTTTTTAAGCATAATGTTTTAGTATATGAATCTATAAACTATGTTATAAGTATTTATGTTCAAAGGATCAAATGTTGCTTTAATTACACCATTTAAAAATAATGGTCTTGATGAGGAAGCATATATAAAATTAATTCATTTTCATATAGATAATGGTACTAGTGGTCTTGTACCTGCTGGTACTACTGGTGAGTCTCCAACACTTAGTCACAAGGAACACCAAAGAGTTATTGATTTATGTATAAAAGAAAGCAGCGGAAAAATACCTGTCATTGCTGGGACTGGCTCGAACTCAACAGAGGAAGCTATTTCCTTAACCTCCCATGCGGAAAAAGTTGGTGCAAATGGAGCATTAATTGTTACACCTTATTATAACAAGCCAACTCAAGAAGGTTTGTACCAACACTATAAAGCAATCAACGATAAATGTGGAATTCCAATTATAATATATAATATACCCGGTAGATCAGTAATTGATATGTCTGTTGACACAATGGCGAGACTTTTTGAATTAAAAAATATTGTTGGTGTAAAAGATGCTACGGGTGATCTTGATCGAGTTGATCAACAGCTATCTAAAATGGGAAAAGAATTTATTCAATTAACTGGTAACGATGATAATGCTTTTGAATTCAATAAAAGAGGTGGCGTTGGAACTATTAGTGTAACTGCAAATATTGCTCCTAAATTATGTTCTGATTTTCAAAAGCTTTCAGTTTCTAAAGATGAAAATGATATTAGTGAGGCTGATAAATTAGACAAGATATTACAACCAGTTCACAGTGCAATGTTTATCGAGAGCAATCCAAGTCCAGTCAAGTATGCTGCTAAGTTGATGAATTTATGTGATGATGCTGTAAGATTGCCATTAGTTAAAACATCTGAAAACGCTAAGCCCACTATTAAAAAAGCTTTAGAGATAGCAAAATTGATTTAATGAATAAAAAAACCAGTCCTGGTTTAAAGATTATTTGTTTGAACAGAAAGGCTAGCTTTAATTATTTTTTTGAAGATCTTTTAGAAGCAGGAATTGTACTTAAAGGATCTGAAATTAAATCAATTAGAGATGGTAAGATTAATATTGCAGATTCATATGCTGTTGAAAAAAATGGTGAATTAATATTAATTAACTCTCACATATCGGCCTATAAGCAGGCAAGTTACTCCAATCATAATCCAACAGACGAAAGAAAACTTTTACTAAATAAAAAAGAAATTAATAAATTAATTGGGAAAATGCAAAGGGATGGATTTACTATTGTACCCACAAAGATGTATTTTAAAAAGGGAAAAGCTAAAGTTGAATTAGCTGTTGCAAAAGGAAAAAAACAATTTGATAAACGAGCCACAAAAAAGAATAGAGACTGGAACCGTGAAAAAGCAAGATTTATCAGAAAATCAAGTTAAAAATATTTTCTTAGGAATTGGCTCTAATTTAGGAAATAGAGTTACAAATATTGAAAAAGCAAAATCACTTTTATTGGAAAATGATATAAATTTTATTTCTGTATCAAGTTATTACGAAACTCCTTCATGGCCAGATCCAAAAAAACCAAAATTTATTAATATCGTTTTAAAAGTTACCTGTAAGCACAAACCTCAAGAAATGATTAATTTATGCAAACTTATAGAAGTTAAATTAGGTAGAAGGAAATCTCCTAAAAATTCACCAAGAATATGCGATATAGATATTATTGACTTTGACGGTTTGGTTTTGAAAGATAAACTATGTCTTCCCCATGCAAGAATGCATGAAAGAAATTTTGTTTTATTCCCTTTATTTGAGATCGAAAAAGAGTGGGCTCACCCAATTAAAAAAGTTGACATAAAAAAGTTAATTTTTTCCTTACCAAATAAAGATATTAGATCTATTAAACATATTTGAATTAATGTTATAATAAATAATGCTTAACTCTAGTGAATTAATAAACAAAGTTAAAGTCTATAATAAGTTTTTAAATCCAGAAAGATTGGATAAAGCTTTTAATTTTGCTGTTAAAGCTCACAAAAATCAAAAAAGAGCGTCAGGTGACCCTTATTCTGTACATCCTATAGAGGTCGCTAATATTTTGACTGAACTAAAACTAGATAGCGCAACTATTACCACAGGTTTGCTTCATGACACAATAGAAGATACCTTTGCTACTTATGAAACTATTAAAAGCGAATTTGGTGATGAGGTCGCTGAGTTAGTTGATGGTGTCACAAAAATATCTGTATTTGAAAATACTGCTGGCTCAAATTCAAAAGTAGAAAATTTTAGAAAACTAATTTTAGCTACATCTAAAGATATAAGAGTTTTGTTGGTAAAAATTGCTGATCGTCTTCACAATATGAGAACGATTAAAGCAATTCCTAAAGTGGAAAAAAGACAACGTATAGCTCAAGAGACTATGGAAATTTATGCACCCTTAGCTGATAGAATGGGTATGCACAGAATAAGAGATGAACTTGAAGATTTATCTTTTGAAATTTTAAATAACGATGCCAGAGAATTAATTAAAAATAAATTAGATGAAATTAAATCTGATAAAAAAGATCTCTTTGAGTCTCTTTCTTTTGAATTAAGTGAGATTTTAAATGAAAATTATATCAATGCAGAAATACATGGTCGTGAAAAAACTCCTTTTTCAATTTGGCGTAAAGTTCAAAAAAAAAGAATTTCACTTGAACAAATCACCGATATTATCGGTTTTAGAATTACACTTTCATCAATAGATGAGTGTTATAAAACACTTGGTATTTTTCATAAAAAATGGAATTGCATACCAGGTAAGTTTAAGGATTACATATCATCACCAAAAATTAATGGTTATAAATCATTACATACGTCTGTGATTGGCTCAAATCAAAAACCAATTGAAATTCAAATTAGAACACATGAAATGCATGAATTTGCTGAAAGAGGAGTTGCTTCTCACTGGAAATATAAATCTTCAGAAAAGTTTAATTCTTTAAGTTGGAAAGAATACGATTGGTTAAAAGATCTTGTTGAAATTGTGGAAAAAAATGAAAATCCTGAACACTCCTATGAATACACAAAACTTCAAATGTTCCAGGAAAATGTATTTTGTTTTACTCCAAAAGGCTCAGTTATAAAATTGCCAAAAGATGCAACAGCAATTGATTTTGCATATGCAGTACATACTAAGATTGGTAATACCGCAATAGGATGTGAAATTAATGGTAATAAATCAGAATTACAGGAAATATTGAGAAATGGAGATAGAGTGGATATAATTACATCTAAAAATCAATCACCATCTTTGCACTGGATTCCAACTACAAAAACAGGAAAAGCAAGAGCGGCTATTAGAAGATATTGGCACGATAAAGGAGAGCAAAAAGAGGAAAAAATAAAGAAATACAACACCACATTATGGATTTCATTACCAGATCAGCCAGGTCAGTTAGGAGATGTAAGTTCTTTAATTGGTAGTCACAAACTTAATATCTCAAATGTTGAAATGGCAGGTAAAAATTCAAAGTATATTAACTTTAAATTCAAACTAATAATAACGAACCTTAAAAACTTCACAAATTTTATTGCAGAGCTTAAACAAAAAGGTATAAAATTTAAGATAATTAGACACGAAGATAAAAGAAATGCTTTCACTCAAAAAATCCTTAAATATTTTAAAAAAGACTGATGCTCTTTTAGAAGGACATTTTATATTATCTTCTGGTCTACACTCATCGAAATACATTCAATGTGCAAAACTACTAAGCTTCCCTTTTTTTGCAGATCAAATTTGCAAATCATTAGCTGGTAAAATTAAAAAGAAATTTAAAAATATTGATTTGATCTTAGCACCAGCTATGGGGGGTGTAATTATTGGATACGAAATTGGTAAACTCTTAAAAAAAGAAACAATATTTTGTGAACGTGTTAATGGAAAATTTAAGTTAAGAAGAGGATTTGATATTAAAAAGGGTGCTAAAGTCTTAATTATTGAAGATGTTATAACAACAGGAAAATCAAGCTTAGAATGTGTCAAATTGATTAAAAAAGCTAACGCTAAACTTTTGGGTTTTGCCTCAATAATTGATAGGTCTACAAAAAAAACACTCAAAATTAAAACAGGAATTATTTCACATCTTAAGATTAATGTTCCAACTTTTAGTGTAAAACAATTACCACAAAGTCTTAAATCAATTCCTATCACAACACCAGGAAGTAGATTTATTAAGTGAAAAGACTTGGTGTAAATATAGATCATATTGCAACTGTTAGAAATGCTAGGGGTGAAAATCATCCTGATCCATTCTATGCAGCTTTACAAGTTGTTAAAATGGGGGCTGATTCAGTCACCATTCATCTTAGAGAAGATAGAAGACACATCAATGACTTAGATGCTAAAAAAATTTGTCAAAAAAAAAAAGTTTTAGTAAATCTTGAAATTTCAATGAATGATAAAATTGTTAGCAATGCTCTTAGAATTAAACCTGATTACATTTGCATTGTACCGGAAAATCGAAAAGAGGTTACTACAGAAGGTGGATTAAATTTAATTAAAAATAAAAAGAGATTAAGTAAAATAATTGAAAGATTTAAAAAGGTAAAAATTCGTACTAGTTTGTTTATAAATCCAACTTTAAAAGATATTAAAATATCAAAAGATCTAAATGCTGATTGTGTTGAAATTCATACTGGTAAAATATCAAATTTAGTAAAGTCAAAGAAAAAATACAATAGTGAATTAAATAGAATTAGAAAATGCTCTATTTTGGCAAAGAAATTTAATATTGAAGTTCATGCTGGTCATGGACTTGATTATAAAACAACAAAAAATATTAAGTAAAATTAAAGAAATTGAAGAATTTAATATTGGTCACTTTATAATTGGTGAGTCGATATTTATTGGTTTATCAAGTGTAATTAAAAAATTTAAAAAAATTATAAAAAATTAACTTATGAAAATTCTTGGCATTGGGGTTGATATAATTGAAAATAAAAGAATAAAAAACTCAATTAAAAATCATAAATTTAAACAGAGAATTTATAGTTCAAAAGAACTTAAACAATCGACTTTATCAAAAGATAAGATTGGATATTTTTCTAAACGATTTGCTGCTAAAGAAGCTTTTGCTAAGGCTTTAGGCACTGGCTTTCGAAATAACTTAAACTTTAAAGATATTGAAATAATAAACGATAAACTTGGCAAACCTTATTATGCAAAGACAAAAAAAATAACTAAAATAGTAAAAAAAGAGTTTAAAATTAAGAGTTTTAATTGTTTTTTATCAATATCTGATGAAAAGGAATATTCAACTGCATTTACTGTAATTCAATCAATATGAAATTAGATAAAGATTTTTTTTTAGAAAATATAAAGACTCTTTTTTATGCATTAATAATTGCCGTTATAATTAGGTCTCTTTTTATACAGCCATTTTATATTCCTTCATCATCAATGGAACCTACTTTACTTGTAGGAGATAGACTTTTTGTAACAAAGTATTCCTATGGTTACAGCCGACACTCATTTCCATTTAGTCCTCCAGTTTTAAATAAAAGAATTTTTTTCAATAATCCAGAAAGAGGTGATGTGATAGTTTTTAAAACACCAGCAGATAACAGAACTGATTATATTAAAAGATTGATAGGACTACCTGGAGATAGAGTTCAGTTTATTGACGCAAATTTATATATAAATAATAGTGAAGTAATGAAGTCAAAAGTTAAAAATAAAACAAAAATAAACTGTGGAAGTAGATTAATTGATATTTATAGATTTGAAGAAAAATTATCTAATGGAAAAAAATTTCATACAGTTTATTTAAAAGATTATACTTATCAAAACTCTGATGTTTTCACAGTACCTGATGATCATTATTTTTTTTTAGGAGACAACAGAGATTGTTCTAAAGATAGTAGATTCTTATCAAGTGTTGGCTATGTTCATAAAGATAATCTTGTTGGTAAAGCTCAATTTATTTTCTTTTCGTCTGATAAAAAAATAGGAAATATTTTTGCTTTTTGGAAATGGCATAAATCAATTAGATTTAATAGAACATTTGATCGAATTAATTAATGAAAATTAACTATCAAGATTTACAAAAAAAAATCAATATTAAGTTTAAGAATTTAGATTTGTTAATACAATCTCTCACTCATAAAAGCTTTGATACAAAAAAAAACAACGAAAAAATGGAATTTCTTGGTGATAGAGTTCTAGGCTTAGTGATTGCCAAAAAACTTTTAGAAATATACCCTGATGAAAAAGAAGGAATTCTTGATAAAAAATTCGCTGCTCTTGTAAACAAAAAAACTTGTTTAGAAGTTGCAAAAAAAATTAACCTAGAAAAATTTATTTTGACTTTTAATCCACATAATAAAAAAATTAAAATTGAAGATAAAATAATTTCAGATAGTTGTGAAGCTTTAATAGGCGCTATACATCTTGATAAAGGCTTAACGATAGCTGAAAAAGTAATTTTAGATTTATGGAAAAATCAAATAAAAAAGAGTGTTATTACACAAGTTGATGCGAAAACAAAATTACAAGAATTAGCATTAAAAAATTTTAAAAAACTCCCAACTTATAAACTCATCTCTAATACTGGACCAAGTCATAAGCCATCATTTAAAGTTGGTGTTAAACTTCCAGATACAAAATATTTTTTTGGTCTAGGTAAATCTAAAAAAGATGCAGAACAAAATGCTGCGATCGAATGTTTAAAAAGTATAAGGTAATTATTTTATGAATTGGATTGACGAAGGTTTTTTAATTAACAAAAATAGATATAGTGAAAATTCATTAATCGCGGAAATATATACAAAAGATCGTGGTAAAATGTCAGGTATAATTTTTGGAGGAACTTCTAAAAAAATAAAAAATTATCTTCAATTAGGAAATAGACTGCATATTAATTACAATTCTAAAAGTGATAATAGAATTGGTCATTTTAAAGTAGAAATTTTAAATGCTTATACCCCTTTATATTTTGATCATAGGCAAAAATTATCTTGTATAACTTCGGCAATAAATTTGATTAAGATTTTAACTGTGGAGTCTCAAGTAAATATCGAGGTTTATAATCTAATAGATAGTCTTTTTTTGATTTTAAAAGACAATGATTGGTTAAAAAAATATATTTTCTGGGAATTAGATCTCTTAAAAATTCTTGGCTACGATCTTGAATTAGAAAATTTTGTTGAAAAAGATATAGTTGAAAATAAAACTGTTTATTTTGCAAGCTCTTTAAATGAAAAAAAATATGTTCCAAATTTTTTAATAGAAAAAGAATTAGAGGTTGATGATGTAAAAACCTTATTAACTGGTCTAAAGTTAGTTGGTGATTATCTAGATAAGACAATTTTAAAACCAAATAATTTAAACTATCCTAATAGTCGAATACTATTTATTAATTCTTTAAAATAATTATTTCAAGATTTTGTCAATTCTATCTGCGTAATAACTAACTATAGCATTAGCTCCAGCTCTTTTAAAAGCCATTAAACTTTCAACAACAACATCCTCATTGACTAATTTTTTTTGTATAGCATTTGAAATTAAACTGTATTCACCTGAAACTTGATAAGCAAAAACTGGTATTTTAAATTTTTCTTTTACTGATTTGATAATATCTAAATAGGGCATACCAGGTTTTACCATTACCATATCTGCACCTTCTTTAATATCTAGAGCAACTTCCCTCATAGCCTCATCACTATTTCTAAAATCCATTTGATAAGTTTTTTTGTCACTTTTTAAAGATCCTTTTGATCCTACTGCATCTCTAAAAGGTCCATAAAAACTTGAAGCATATTTAGCAGCATAAGATAAAATTTGAACATTCTGATAACCTTTTTCATCTAATGCTTTTCTTATCTTTCCAATTCTTCCATCCATCATGTCGGAAGGAGCCAATACATCGCATCCCATTTCAGCTTGTAATAAAGATTGATTGATTAAAACTTCTATTGTTTCATCATTTACAATCTGATTTGATCTAATTAGTCCATCGTGACCATGTGATGTGTAGGGATCTAATGCTACATCACACATGATGCCTATTTTATTTTTATATCTTTTTTTAATTTCAATGATTGCTTTACAGACCAAGTTATTTTCATTGAGTGATTCTGAGCCAATTTCATTTTTAAGTCTATTTTTAATTTTAGGAAAAAGAGCTACCATCGGTATCCCATTTTTAATGGCTCTATCTATAACTTTAGATATCCTATTAATTGTGTATCTATATACCCCAGGCATTGACGATATTGACTCTTTTTTATTGGAGCCATCTATTAAAAATATAGGTAATATAAAGTCATTTGGGCTTAGTGTACTTTCTTGAGTTAATCTTCTTGACCACGATTGCTTCCTATTTCTTCTAAGCCTTAAGTTTGGATATTTTCCTGTAATCATGTTTTAAATCACTTTATTAATGCGACAAATGTATTATACAAATATATATTAAAATAAGTACAAAACATTCTCGATGACCATAGATAGCACAAAAATTGTAGACTTAAATATAAAAAAAGAAGATAGGATTTTAGATTTTAGCGATTTTCAAAAACAAAATATTAAATTTGATATTTCAAAATTGCAAGAAGCATATAATCAAATTATTCAAACTAAAAAATTTGATGATGGTGGTGGTGTAACACACTTTGGGGCCATTTCTTTAACACAGATACCTGGTGATCCAGATTCTATAAAGGGAAATAAGGCTAGAGGTGTGTATTGGACAAAGCCTGATAAATCTGGAAAAGAAGTTTCAAGAGATATTGAAATAGATGAGTCAGCATATTCAGAATTTATTAAAGATTATGAAAACACATATTTTAAAGAAGTTTACGATACATTGTCATCAAAATACAAACTAGGTCGTGTTAGAATCTTACTAAAAGAACCTAGATCGACATTAAGTTGGCATAGAGATCCTGAGCCAAGATTACATATACCAATAATTAGTAATCCTGGTTGTTTAATGGTTATAGATAATGTAGCTAAACATATGCCTGCTGATGGATCAGTTTGGGTTACTAATAACACAAAGTATCATAATGCATTTAATGGTGGTGAAGAAAATAGAGTTCATCTAGTTGCTTGTGTTCTAGACTATAAATTTGATTAATTTGAAAAAGATTTTTATTTCATCTGACCACGCAGGATTTAAATTAAAAGAAGCTATAAAATCTTATTTATCTGATAAAAAATTATCATTTATAGATATGGGTCCTTACAATGACAGTAGAGTAGATTATCCAGATTTTGCTCATAAAGTTGCTAATAAAGTTAAACTAAACAAAAATAATGTTGGTATTTTAGTTTGTGGCTCAGGTATGGGAATGAATATTGCGGCAAATAAACATAAAAATATACGTGCTGCACAATGTTTTAACTTAAAATCTACTAAATTATCAAGATTGCATAACGATGCAAACATCATTACATTAGGATCTAGACTGTTAACCAAAAAAAATGCTCTCAGTTGTGTGGGTGTTTTTTTGAATACTAATTTTGAAGGTGGAAGACATTCAAAAAGAATTAAGAAAATTTAATTATGTCTAGTGAAAAAAATTATTTAAACGATAGTTATAAAAGTTTTTTTGAAGACAGTTTGTCTAAAAAAGACCCTGCACTTTATAAAGCAATTCAGGATGAGCTATTAAGACAACAACAGCATATAGAGTTAATAGCATCTGAAAATATTGTTTCACAAGCTGTATTAGAAGCTCAAGGTTCAGTTTTAACTAACAAATACGCGGAAGGGTATCCTGGTAAAAGATATTATAATGGCTGCGAACATGTTGATGTAGCTGAAAATTTAGCTATTGAAAGATTAAAAAAATTATTTAGTTGTAAGTTTGCTAATGCACAACCTCATTCAGGTGCTCAAGCCAATGGTGCTGTATTTTTAGCATTACTTAATCCTGGTGATACTTTTATGGGTATGAGTTTGAATTCTGGTGGTCATATTACTCATGGCCTTAAAATTTCTATGTCAGGTAAGTGGTTTAATGCAATTGGATATGATGTTGACAAAGATTCAGAACTTATTGATTATGATAATGTTGAAAAACTTGCATTAGAACACAAACCAAAATTAATTATAGCAGGTGGAAGTGCTTACTCTAGGGTAATAGATTTTAAAAGATTTAGAGACATAGCTGATAAAGTTGGAGCATACCTAATGGTAGATATGGCGCATTTTTCTGGTTTAGTTGCTGGAAAAGGTTATCCAAACCCATGTGATCATGCTCATGTTGTGACTTCTACAACCCATAAAGTTTTTAGAAGTGCGAGAGGTGGAATTATTTTAACTAATCATGAAGAACTTGCTAAAAAATTTAATACAGCTGTCTTTCCAGGTTATCAAGGAGGCCCACTAATGCATATCATAGCTGCTAAAGCAGCTGGTTTTCAAGAAGCATTACAGCCAGATTTTAAAGATTATATTCAGTCTGTTCTAGCAAATGCAAAAATGTTAGCTGAAACATTAAAGAATAATGGATTTAAAATTTATTCAAATGGAACTGATACACATCTAATGTTAGTAGATTTAAGACCTTACAATGTTAAAGGAAACTTGGCAGCAGAGAGCTTATCTAAGGCAAACATAACATGTAATAAAAACGGAATTCCTTTTGATACGGAAAAGCCAATGATTACATCAGGGATTAGATTGGGTACTCAAGCAGCTACTACTAGAGGATTTGGTTTACAAGAATTTAAAACTGTTGGTGAATTAATTACTAAAACTCTAAAAGGTTTATCTGAAAATCCAAATGATAATAGTACGATAGAAAATGAAGTTAAAAATGAAGTTATTTCTTTAACTTCATCATTTCCTATATATAAGAATTTATAGAAATATGATTTGTCCATGTGAAAAAAAAGGTGAAACTTCTGTAGTAGACTCTCGACCTACTGAAGATGGTACTGCAATAAGAAGAAGAAGATTGTGTGTTTGTGGCGAGAGATTTACTACTTTTGAAAGAATTCAAATAAGAGAATTGATGGTTATTAAAAAAAATGGCCGAAAATCATCCTTTGATAGGGACAAATTAGCCAAATCAATTTATATTGCTTTGAAAAAAAGACCTATTGATACAGAGACTGGTGAAAAATTTATAAGCAAAATCTCAAGAGCACTTGAAGAATTAGGGCAAAATGAAATTTCAACAAATACTATTGGGACAATGGTAATGGAGGGTTTAAAAGAATTAGACCCAGTTGCTTATGTTCGATTTGCATCTGTTTATAGAAATTTTAGAGAAGAAAAAGATTTTGTACAATTCGTGGACAAACTTGATGTCTACAAAAAAAGATAAATTTTCAATAAAAGATAAATTTTATATGGAATTAGCCCTAAAACTGGCTAACTCACGTCAAGGACTTACAGGATCAAATCCATCTGTTGGTTGTGTAATAGTTAAAAATGATAAAATAATCTCCATTGGACAAACATCATTTAATGGAAGACCTCATGCAGAATTTAATGCAATAAAAAATTGTATAGATGATTTAAATGGTTCAAAGATGTATGTTACTTTGGAGCCATGTTGTCATC
>QCHA01000006.1 GCA_003279685.1 Pelagibacteraceae bacterium AG-390-L03
TAGATTATTCACAAATTTATTATATAAATATTATTTTAAACAAGCCATAATAATTTTATTACATTGTTACTATGAAAAAAAAGAATTTAAGAAGTCAACAGTGGTTTGATAACCCAAAAGATCCTGAACAAACTGCTATATATCTAGAGCGGTATCTTAATTATGGTTTAACCAGAAAAGAGCTTCAGTCAGGCAATCCTATCATTGGGATAGCTCAATCAGGAAGTGATTTAACACCATGCAATAGACATTTTCAGTCTTTAAGCAAAAGAATTAAGGATGGAATAAGAAGAGCAGGTGGTATCCCAATGGAATTTCCTACCCATCCAATTCAAGAAACGGGAAAAAGACCAACTGCAATGTTAGATAGAAATTTATCTTATCTATCTTTAGTTGAGGTGCTTTATGGATATCCAATTGATGGAGTAATTTTAACAACAGGTTGTGATAAGACTACACCAGCAGCTTTAATGGCAGCAGCAACTGTAAACATTCCAGCAATTGTTTTGTCAGGTGGGCCAATGCTAGATGGAGTTTACAAGGGTAAATTATCTGGATCAGGAACTGTTATATGGGAAGCGAGAAGATTGTTATCAAAAGGAAAAATTAATTATGATGAGTTTATGGATATGGTATCCGCTTCTGCTCCAAGCATAGGTCATTGCAATACAATGGGAACAGCTTCTTCAATGAATTCAGTAGCTGAAGCTTTAGGAATGTCTTTGACAGGATGTGCAGTGATACCTGCGCCCTACAGAGAAAGAGAACAAATTTCTTTTGAAACAGGAAAAAGAATTGTTGGAATGGTTCACGAAGATTTAAAGCCTTCTAAAATTATGACACGTAAAGCATTTGAAAACGCAGTTGTAGTTGCAAGTGCAATAGGAGCCTCAAGCAACTGTACAACGCATTTAATTGCTATTGCAAAACACATGGGAATTAAATTTGATTTATCTAATTGGCAAAAATTAGGACATGCAATTCCATTGCTTGCCAACTGCCAGCCAGCTGGTGAATATTTAATGGAAAGTTTTTATAGAGCCGGTGGAATTCCAGCTGTTATGAAAGAATTGATGAAACACAAAAAAATTCATACCAATATAATGACAGTGTCTGGAAAAAATGTTGGTCAAAATTTAAAAAGAAAAATAGAAGTTGATAGAAGTGTAATTAAAACTTTCAAAGAATGCTTAACAGAAAAAGCAGGATTTTTGGTTATGAAAAGTAATTTCTTTTCGACAGCTGTTATGAAAACTTCTGTTATAAGTAAAGAATTTAGAGAAAGATTTCTGTCAGATCCAAAAAAACCTAATGTTTTTACTGGTAAAGCTGTAGTATTTGAAGGACCAGAGGATTATCACAAAAGAATAAATAGTAAAAAATTAAAGATAGATGAAAAATCAATATTAATTATTAGAGGGTGTGGCCCAGTTGGGTATCCTGGAGCTGCAGAAGTTGTTAATATGCAGCCGCCTGATAAGTTATTAAAAAAAGGGATTAATGCATTACCGACGCTAGGAGATGGAAGGCAAAGTGGTACTTCAGAAAGCCCATCTATTCTTCATGTATCACCAGAATCTGCTGTAGGTGGTGATTTAGCTATTGTTAGAACTGGAGATAAAATGACAATTGATCTTAATAAAAGAAGAGTGGATTTATTAATTTCACAATTAGAATTTAAAAAAAGAAGAAAGAAAAAGAAGCTTTTAAAAATTGACAACCAAACACCATGGCAAGAAATTTTTAGAAATTCAGTTGGTCAACTCGAAGATGGAGCTTGCATTAATACTAGATCTCAGTATTTAGATGTTGCAACAAAAAAAGGAATACCAAGAAATTCTCATTAACATGAAACCTAAAATATTAGTTACTAGAAAATTATCAGATGGAGCAGAAGAAAAATTAAAGAATTCTTTTGAAGTAACTCTGAATCCTAAAGATGAACCAATTGCAAATGATTATCTTATCAAGATGGCTAATGAGTATGATGGATTTATTTCAACAGGGTTTGATAAAATTGGTGAAGATTTTTTTAAAGATTTAAATGGTAAATTAAAAATTATTGCTCAAGTTGGGGTAGGCTATGATAATATTTCAGTAAAGTCTGCCAAGGATAAAAATATTAAAGTTACAAATACACCCAATGTTTTAAATGAAGCGGTTGCTGAAACAACTATACTTTTGATTTTGGCTGCATCAAGAAGGATAGGTGAAGCTTATAATTTAGTAAGATCTGGTAATTGGAAAAATCAAAAACCTGATTTAACTAAATTTATGATTGGTAATTCAGTTACAGGAAAAACTCTTGGTATAATAGGAATGGGACGTATTGGTAGAATGGCAGCCAAATGTGCAAAAGCATTTGGAATGAAAATAATCTATTATAATAGAAACAAGCTTTCAGAAGATTTAGAGGATGGCGCAAAATATTACCAAGATATCAAGTCAATGATGCCTGATTGTGATTTTGTAAGTGTTCACACACCTGCAACATCTGAAACTAAACATATCTTAAATTCATCTACAATTTCTTTACTACCTAAACATGCCGTAGTAATTAATACCTCAAGAGGATCAACTATTGATGATGAAGCTTTAATTGACGCACTTCAAAATAATAAAATTTATGCTGCTGGGTTGGATGTTTTTAATAATGAACCCAATCTTGATGAAAGATATATGAAATTAGATAATTGTTTTGTTTTACCTCATGTTGGTAGCGCTACCCACGAAACTCGTTTAGCAATGAGCATGATGGCAGTAGAAAATATATGTAATTATTTTGAAAATAAGCCGCTTATTTCTGAAGTGGTATAATACAACTCTTAGTTGTTTATTTAGTTAATATATATAATTTCTATACATATTTTTCAGCCTTTTGTTTGAAATTAAAAATCATTTATGATTAAGTTCCAATATTAAAAAACATAAACGAGAGGAAGATAATGTTTAAATTAATAACAAAAACTATAGCTACAGTAGCTATTGTTTCAGTTGCTTTATTTGGCTCTGCAAACGCAAAGACTTTAAAGATTGAAACTCACTTTACTGCTAGTTCACCAAACGGTGAAGTTGCAGCTCAATTCGCTAAAAACGTTGAAATGTTTTCTGGTGGAAGCTTAAAAGTACAAATGTTTTATTCATCTTCAGTAACAGGAAAATCTGCTGAAGTATTTAATTCTGCGCAAACTGGAATTATTGACTGTGATATGACTGGTGCTGGTTACCAAACAGGTAAAAATGCTGCATTCCAATTTGCAGGTGATGTAATGGGTGGATACGATAACCCTTATCAACAATATGATTTCTTGAAGTTCCCTGGAGCTCAAGATGCTGTTGATGCACTTTACAACAAATATGGAATGACTCTTATTGGTTGGTGGATACCTGGACATGAGTCTTTAATATCTAGCAAACCTATTCCAGATGTTGCATCTATCAAAGACTTTAAATTTAGATCACCTCCAGGAATGGAAAGTATGATCTTTACAGCATTAGGCGCTAAGCCAATCGTAATGGATTTCGGTGAAGTTCCAACTGCTTTACAAACAGGTCTAATCGATGGTGCCGACTATTCATCTTTAGCTACTAACTATGCAGGTGGACACTATGAGCAAAATAAATATGCTACATATCCTGGTTTCCACTCTATGCCAGCTGACCACTTAGCTTGTAATACTAAAGTATGGAATAAGCTAAAACCTCATGAAAGAGGAGCAATGAAAGCAGGAATAGAAATTGCTGGAAGAACTATCACTAGCTTAGTTGAGAGAAAAAATGCTGAAGCAGTTAAAGCTTTAAATGAAATGGGTGTTACTCTTCATGACTGGTCTCGAGAAGATAGACTTAAATTCAGAAATGCTGCACTTGGAGCATGGGAAGAATGGAAGAAGAAATCTCCTGAGGCTGCTGCTCTTATAGATATACACACAGCTTACATGAAAGCTAACGGTATTCTATAATTAGAAGAAGTATATAATAAAATCTTGAAGGGCCTGAAAAGGCCCTTCTTTTTAATTCAAAATTTATTTAAATTATGCTTGATAAACAGTTACAAGAGCAAAATGAAAAAGTTGCAAGCAAAGATGATTTCCCAATAAATTGGGTTGATAGAATTTCTTTATTTTTAAGTCACACAATTAAATATTTAATCCCTGTAATAGTACTTGTAATGATGTACGAAATTTTCATGAGGTATGTAGTTTTTAAGCCAACTTTGTGGGCTAACGAACTATGTTTATGGTTGGCTGGTGTATGTTATTTAGTTGGTGGAATATATGCAACAAGATTAAGAAGCCATATTCGAATAGTATTATTGTATGATTGGGTTAGTAGACCGACACAGAGAATATTTGATCTAATAAGCACTATTATCATAGTTCTTTTTGCTGCAGCTGTAATTTATGGTGGAATGGAAGATGCATACAGATCATTCATAAATTGGGAGAGATTTGCAACATATTGGGATCCACCAATTCCTGCTACTATGAAGCCATTAACACTTATATGCGTATTTCTTATTGCTTTACAATCTGTAAATAATTTAATTATTGATTGGAAAAATCCTAAAGAAAAACAATACGACCCTGCTAAAGATTTAGAATAAAATGGAATTTGAAATAGGAACACTCTCAATAATACTTATAGTTGGTTTATTAGGTCTAATATCTATTGGTGTTCCAATGGGTTTTGCCTCAGGATTTATGGGGGCAGTACTAGTATTTCTTTACATTGGTGAACATGCTTTAGGTATTTTGCTTTCAAGGTACTATTCTCTTGTTGTTACTTATTCATTTTTATCAGTTCCATTATTTATCTTTATGGCCTCCTTGCTTGAACGCTCGAATATAGCGAGAGATTTATATGATGCTTTAAATGCTTGGTTAAGAAAAACCAGAGGTGGGGTAGGTGTAGTAACAGCAATCATGGCAACAATTATGGCTGCGATGAGTGGAATTATTGGAGGAGAAATAGTTTTATTAGGATTGATTGCTCTCCCTCAAATGTTGAGATTAAAATACGATCAAGATATGTCAATTGGGATTATTTGTGCATCAGGTTCTTTAGGTACTATGATACCGCCGTCTATTGTTTTAATTATTTATGGATTAACAACTGAAACTTCAATTACAATGTTATTCCAAGAAGCTATAGTTCCAGGTTTGATGATTTCAGGTTTAATAATTACCTACATTCTTATTCGAACAAGATTACAACCACATCTTGCACCAATAAGTGATGAAGCACCTTTAACTTTTAAAGAAAAGATGTCATACCTTCCAGGCCTTTTACCTCCAATTGGTATAGTAATAATTGTTTTAGGTTCAATTTATTCTGGAATAACTGGTATCACTGAAGCAGCTGGAATGGGTGTTGTTGCTACATTGATTATAATATTTGCGAGAAAAGAACTAACATGGTTTTTATTTAAAGATGCATTGGTCAGAACATTTAAAGCATCAGGAACTATTTTAACTATTACTTTTGGAGCAACAGTATTAGCAGGTGCTTACTCTCTGGCAGGTGGACCAACTTATGTAGCCGAGGCTATTTTAGCTTATGATTTAAAACCAATGTATTTAATTTTCATGATGCAAATAATGTTCTTAATAATGGGAGCATTCATGGATTGGGTTGGAATTGTTTTATTAGCTATGCCTGTTTTTTTACCAATAGTTCTTGCTTTAGGATTTGATCCAATATGGTTTGGGATTTTATTTTGTGTAAATATGCAAGTTTCATTTTTAAGCCCACCATTTGGTCCTGCAGCTTTTTACTTAAAATCAGTTGCTCCCCCGCATATATCTTTGACTGATATATTCAGAGGTTTTGCCCCATTTGTTGTTATTCAATTAATTGTTTTAGCTTGTGTAATGTTTTTTCCTGAAGCAATGACACAAAATTTCCACGAATTTAAACCTAAACCATGATGAAAGTTGGCTTTATTGGGATAGGTCTCATGGGCCTTCCAATGGCAAGGAATATATTAAAAACTGGATATAATTTAAAGGCTTTTAATAGATCTCAAAATAAAGCTGAAGCATTAAAAGAATTTGGTGCTGAAATCACAACTTCAATCAACGATGCTGTCAAAGATAGCGATATTATAATCACTATGCTTACAGATGATACGGCTATTAATGAAGTAATGGACAGTTCAAATTTTTTAGAAAATTTAAAATCAAGTGCTACAGTTATTGATATGAGCTCAGTTAAACCTACTACAGCAACCAGATATGGAAATAATTTTAAATCTAAAAATATTAAATATTTAGACGCACCTGTTTCTGGAGGAACTATTGGAGCAGAAGAGGCTTCATTAGCTATAATGGTTGGTGGTGAACAAGATGTTTTTAATGAATCATATGATGTTTTGAAGACCATGGGAAATCCAACTTTAGTAGGACCAGTGGGAAGTGGACAAGTTTCTAAATTAGCAAATCAAATTATAGTTGGGCTAACTATTGGGGCGGTTGCAGAAGCTATAACTCTTTGTGAAAAAGCAGGAGCAAATCCAGATAAAATGATCAAAGCCTTATCAGGTGGTTGGGCAGATAGTAAAATTCTTCAAACACATGGTAAGCGAATGATTGATAAAGATTTTACTCCAAAAGGTAGAACTTCAGTTCATTTAAAAGATATGAATAACATTTTAGAGTGTGCAAATAGCCATAATACTTATTTACCTATTTCAAATTTAGTTAAAGAAATGTATAAAACTCTTGTTGAAAATGGACATGGAGAAACAGATCATAGTTCTCTTTATAAAGAAATTGAAAGGATGAATAAAAAATGAGCGGTAGATTAGAAGGTAAAAAAATCATAGTAACAGCTGCAGGTCAGGGAATTGGAAAAGCAACTGCAATTGCTTTCCATAACGAAGGGGCAAGTGTTACAGCAACAGATTTAAATGATAAAACCTTAGCTGATTTAAAAAAAGAATATCCTAATATTAATATTCAAACATTAGACTCAACAGATAATAATGCAATTTTAGAATTTGTAAAAACTTTAGACAAAGTTGATGTATTATTTAATGCAGTAGGTTTTGTTCATCATGGCACTATACTTGATTGTGAAGAAAAAGACTGGGACTTCTCATTTGATGTAAACATTAAAGCTATGTATTTTATGTGTAAAGCAATCATACCTTTAATGATTAAGCAAAATGGCGGAAGTATAATTAATATTTCTTCAATAGCTTCAAGTTTAAAAGGTTTGCCAAATAGATTTGTTTATGGAGCATCCAAAGCGGCTATTATTGGATTAACAAAATCAATTGCCTCAGATTTTGTTAAACAAAATATTAGATGTAATTCTATTGCACCAGGTACAGTTTTTTCACCATCTTGGCAAGATAGGGTTAATCAAAGTCCTGATCCAGTGCAGGCTAAAAAAGATTTCATTGCGAGACAACCTATGGGAAGATTAGGTACTGCAGAAGAAATAGCAGCTATGGCAATTTATTTAGCTGGAGATGAATCTACATTTACAACTGGAAATACTTTTCCAGTTGATGGTGGAATGACAATTTAATTAATTAAAAAAAGGAGATATATGAAATTATTAAGAGTTGGAACAAAAGGAAATGAAAAACCAGCAGTATTAGATAAAGATGGTAAAATTAGAGATATTAGTTCTCATATAAGTGATTTAAACCCTGAAAATGTAAATTTTGAAACGATAACAAAATTACAAAGTGAAGATTTATTCTCACTTCCAGAATTATCTTCAAGTGAAAGAGTAGGTTCGTGTGTTACAAAACCTGGCAAATTTGTAGCAATAGGGTTAAATTATTCTGACCATGCTGCTGAAACTGGAGCAGAAGTTCCATCAGAACCTATAATGTTTATGAAAGCGACTAGTTGTATAACTGGTCCTAATGATGATGTTGAAATAGTATCGGGATCTAAAAAATTAGATTGGGAAGTTGAACTTGGGATTGTGATTGGAAAAGAGACAAAACATATTTCAGAAGATAAAGCTCAAGATCATATTTTAGGATATTGTTTAGTTAACGATGTTAGTGAAAGAGAGTGGCAAATTGAAAAAATGGGTCAATGGGTAAAAGGAAAATCTCATGATACTTACGGACCTATTGGACCATATCTTGTTACAAAAGATGAAATATCAGACATCAATAATTTAAAGATGAGCTTAGATGTCAATGGAAATAGAATGCAAACAGGTAATACAAGTACAATGATTTTTAATGTAAATGTGATTGTATCTTATGTAAGTAAATTTATGTCGTTACAACCTGGTGATATTATTACTACTGGTACACCTCCAGGTGTTGGAATGGGAATGAAGCCGCAGCAATTTTTGAAAGCTGGAGATGTGATGAAATTATCAATAGAAAACTTGGGTGAGCAAAACTCGAAAGTAGTTGCGATATAATTGATTGTGAAAATAACTTCTATTAAAAGTTATGTACTTAAATATGAGTTAGAAAAAGAATTAGGTTATTCGCAACAATATTATAAACATAGAACTGCGCATCTTGTTGAAGTTCAAACTGATGAAGGCATTACAGGTTGGGGTGAATGTTTTGGTCCTGGTAACATTGCCTTAGCTAATAAATTTATCGTTGAAAAAGTTATTCAGCCATTAATCATTGGAGAAGATCCTTTAAATAAAGAGCATATTTGGCATAAAGTTTATAATCTTTTAAGAGATAGTGGCCAAAAAGGAATGCCGATTCAGGCACTGTCCGGTGTTGATATTGCATTATGGGATATCTTAGGAAAAAAAACCAAAACTCCTCTCTACCAATTAATTGGAGGAAAGTGCAATGAGCAAGTTCCAGTTTATGGCTATGGAATGATGCTGCAAAAAAAATCTACCTCAGAATTAATTGATTTATTTAAAGATGAAGCAAGCCAAATTAAGTCTAAAAATTTTAAAGCTATGAAAATGAAGGTTGGATTAGGACCAGTGGAAGATCTTAAGTTAGTTAGAGCAGTAAGAGATATTGTTGGAAAAGATTTTAGATTAATGGTCGATGCAAATCATGCTTATACATTAAATGACGCTTTGTATGTGGGACGAGGTTTAGACGAGCTTGATATATTTTGGTTTGAGGAACCCGTAGCACCAGAAGATTATGATGGTTATAGAGATTTAAAGCAAAAAATTAATACAAATATTGCAGGAGGAGAAGCTGAGTTTACAAAGTACGGATGGAATGAACTTATTAAAGGCAAATGTATTGATATAGCTCAACCAGAAGTTTGTGGATTAGGTGGAATTACCGAGTATTTAAAAGTATCAGCTATAGCACAAGCTAACTTTATTCCAGTTGTAAACCATGTCTGGGGATCTGCTGTAAGTATTGCAACTAACTTACACTTATTAACAGCCCAACCTGATATGCCAGGAGGTTTATTTCCATCAAAAACAATGTTGGAATTTGACACAACAGAAAAAAATATTTTTATTACTGATCTTCCTACTGAAAGTTTTTCAATTTTAGGACAAGTTAAAGAAAATAATGGATTTGCTTCTGTATCAGACAATCCTGGAATAGGTATTACACCTAATCATGATTTTATTAAGGAATTTGAAGTCAATGAATAAAATTAAAACAACAGAACCAAAAGTCCTTTGGAAATTAAGATGCAAACTTGGAGAAGGAACTTTGTGGGTTAAAGAGCATAATTCAATATATTTTGTAGACATAAAGAAAAAGAAATTTTTCTCATTAAATATTAAAAACAATAAAAAGAAGATTTATAAAGTAAATAAAGAAATTGGCTTTCTTGCGCATATACAAGGACATATTTTTATTTTAGGTCTACAAGGAGAGCTAAGAATTCTTAATATTAAAACTAAAAAAATAATTAAAAAAATAGCAATAGAGAAAAATATTAAATTAAACAGAATTAATGATGGAAAAACTGATCCAAACGGAAATCTTTGGTTTGGAACTATGGATAATTTAGAAAGAAAAATTGAAAAAGGTTCTTTGTATAAATTAGATAAAAATTTATTATTAACCAAAGTGGATACGAATTATAGAATTACAAATGGTCCAGCTTTTATTGATCAATATAATTTTTATCATACTGATAGTCCAAAAAAGAAAATTTATAAAATCAAAATTAATAAAGATAACAAAATAATTAATAAGAAAATATTTAAGAAATTATCACCTGAAGATGGGTCCCCAGATGGAATGACCTTGGATAAATATAAAAATTTGTGGGTAGCCCACTTTAATGGAGCGCGTGTTTCAGTTTTTAATAAAAATGCTAAATTAATACATAAAATTAATTTACCTGCTCAAAACGTAACTAATTGTGCATTTGGTGGACAAAATAAGAATGAACTTTTTATTACATCAGCAACTAAGGGCATGAACAAAGCTGGATTGCAAAAATTTAGATATTCAGGATTCTTATTTAGTGTAAAAACTAATTCAAAAGGAATTTTACAAAAAAAATTTATTTTAAGTAATGAAAAAAAGAGATCTTTATTATGAACGAATTCCTACTAAGCTTTTAAGAGAAGATATTAGGTTATTAGGAACATTTCTTGGCAGAGTTATTAAAGATCAAGAAGGATTAAATTTTTATAAAATAGTTGAAAGATTAAGGTTATTATCAAAGAATACTTTATTAGATAAAAATAAGAGAAAAATTTTTTTAAAAATATCTAAAGAAATTAAAAAACTTCCACCAAAAAACACATATAAAGTTACTCGAGCATTTTCACATATTTTAAATTTAATGAATCTTGCTGAGTCCTTAGATGCATCTCGAAAACTTAATGAATATGATAATCCTTATTTTAAAGATAAAAATCAAAATATATTTATTGAAGATATATTTAATGGACTTTTTAAAAATAAAAGTATTTCTAATAACAAAATATACGAACAAGCTAAAAATTTAGATATCGGAATTGTTCTTACTGCTCACCCAACAGAAGTTAAAAGAAGAACCTTAATTCAAAAATATGCCAATTTAATTAATTTGATGGAAAAAAGACATTTATATAAAAAATATCCATCTAAAATTATTGAAATAGATAGGGATATTTATTCTGAAATTACAATAATATGGAAAACAGATGAATTAAAAAGATCTAAACCGTCACCGTTGGATGAAGCAAGATGGGGATTGGCAATAATTGAAGATAGTTTATGGGATACAATTCCAAAAGTTTACAAAAGATTAAATGATATTTTTAGAAAAAATTTGAATAAAGATTTGCCCCGAACTTTTAATCCAATTCAATTTGGATCATGGATGGGTGGTGATAGAGATGGTAACCCAAATGTTACATCAGAAGTTACAAAAAAAGTAATTTTATTTTCTAGATGGCAAGCAGCAAAATTGTACGAAAAAGAATTAACGAAGTTAATTCAAAATCTATCAATGGAAGAATGTTCTAAAAAAATTAGAAGGGTCGTTGGAAAAACATTTGAACCCTATAGAGTATATTTAAGACCAATTAGGGATAAAATAAGAAAAACTCACCAATTAATCGAAATTCATTTGAATAAAAATGCTCCTCTTGAAGAAAAAAAATTACTACAAGATAGAAATGAAATTTTGAAACCTTTAAGAGAAATAAGAGATTCATTAAACTTAAATCGAGGACAACATATAGGTAATTCAGATCTATTAGATTTAATTAGAAGAGTTAGATGTTTTGGGATCAATCTTGCAAAATTAGATATAAGACAAGAATCTTCAAGACATGAAAAATTAGTAAATGAAGTTATTAAAAAAAAATATAAAATTAATTATACAAATCTATGTGAAATAAAAAAAATTAATTTACTAAATTCTTTAATTAAACAAAAAAAATATTTTTTAGAAAAAAAAAATATTAGAGAGAAAGAAAATAAAGAAGTTTGGGATACATTTAAGCAAATATCAATAGAACCTCCACAATGCCTTGGTGCTTATGTAATATCAATGACCTCAAAAGCTTCTGATATTTTATCTGTCTATCTTTTACAAAAACAAGCTCAAACTAAAAATTTATTAAGAGTAGTACCACTTTTTGAAACCTTAGATGATTTAAGAAATGCTAAAGATGTAATGGAAAATTTGTTTAAATTATCATGGTACCGAAAATTAATAAATAATCACCAGGAAGTAATGATTGGATATTCAGATTCAAGTAAGGATGCTGGAAAATTATCTGCTAGTTGGCACCAATATAAACTTCAAGAAGAACTCAGAAATCTTGCAAAAAAGTATAAAATTAACTTAGTTTTTTTTCATGGCAGAGGTGGCTCTGCTGGAAGAGGAGGTGGACCAATACAAGCAACATTAAAATCACAACCCTCAAACACTGTTAATGGAAAAATTAGAATTACTGATCAAGGTGAGGTTATTCAACAAAAATATGGGTACCAACCTTTAGCAGAATATAACCTTTGTAGTTATATTGGTGCTGTAATGGATGCTTCATTAAATCCTCCACCAAAGTCTAAAAAAAATTGGAGAGAGTTAATTGAAAAAATGTCAGAAATTTCAACATCTGCTTACAGAAAAAATCTTAATCAAAGTGAGGATTTTATTAGATACTTTAAAACTGTTACTCCACATAAATCACTTGGTAAACTTGCTATTGGATCAAGGCCCACTAAAAGAAAAAATGTTGATAACATTCAAGGCTTAAGAGCTATTCCGTGGGTTTTTGCATGGACGCAAATTAGATTAATGTTACCAGCTTGGCTTGGAACTACAGAAGCATTAAGGTATGGGTCAATTAAAAAGTTTTCAAAAACATTAACTGATATGGAGAGAAACTGGCCATATTTTGTATCTACGATGGATATTTTAGATATGGTAATTTCAAAAGTTGACACAGAAATTTCAATTATTTATGAAAATAATTTAGCTGATGCACCATTAAAAAGGATCGGTAAGAAATTGAGATTTCAATTTGACGCATTAGTAAAATTACATAACAAAATTACGCCAAAAGAAGTAATAAAAGAAAGAAAAGAATTTAGAAAAGCATTATTTATAAGAAATAACTATACAGAAATGTTAAATTTATTACAGGCAAGTATTATGAATAAATTAAATAATAAAAGATACAAAAAATTAGATAAAAAATTTCTTGATGATGCATTGATGACATCCATAGCAGGTATATCTGCTGCTATGAAAAATACTGGTTAAATGATAGAATTTTTAATAGCTTTTGGAGCTGGACTTATTAGTTTCTTGTCTCCTTGTGTTTTACCTTTAATACCTGGATATGTATCTTTTATTTCTGGGCAATCGTTGCAAGAAATTTTAAAATCAAAAAAAATAGATATTTTACCTTTAGTCTTATTTTGCTTTGGATTTTCAACGGTATTTATTATTTTAGGAGCATCTGCATCTTTTTTAGGTCAAACACTTTTGCAAAATTCAGAAACTTTAAGAGTAATAGCAGGTATTGTTATAATAATTTTTTCATTACAATTGATTGGATTAATAAATATAAGTTATTTAAACTTTGAAAAAAGAATAGAAGCAAAAAAATCTCAAAATATTTTATTTCCATATGTGATAGGATTAGCATTTGGATTTGGATGGACGCCATGTATAGGTCCAATTTTAGGCTCTATTTTAGCTTTAGCATCTATTGAAGAAACATTATCAAAGGCAATTATTCTATTAACTTTTTATTCTATAGGTCTTGCGATACCTTTTGTTTTATCAGGATATTTAATCCAAAGGTTTTTGGCTTTTTCAAAAAATTTTAAAAAAAATATAAATTTAATTTCAAAAATAGGAGGAATTATTCTTTTATTCACAGGCATATTAATTTTAACAAACCAATTGCAAGCTATTGGGTTTTATATAATTAAAGTTTTTCCTTTTATGCAAAATTTCGGTTAAAAAGTATTTAATGAAAATTTATCAAATAGATTCAAGTGCTAGAAAAAAAGGTTCTACTTCAAGAGCTTTAGCTAAAAAAGTGCTTGATAAAATTAAAAAGCCTGGTGATGAAGTTATCTACAGGGACTTAGATGATGAAATGCTTTTTGTGAGTGGTTTAACTGAGTCTGGCATGAAAATTGATGAAAAAGATCAAACAGAAGATCATAAAAAGATGTTCAAACTATCTGATAAATTAGTTAATGAGCTAAAAGAAAGTGATGTAATTATTATTTCAGCTCCAATATATAATTATGGGCCTCCAGCAACCCTTAAAGCTTGGTCTGATTTAGCTGCTAGAATTGGAGAAACATTTAAATTTAAACCCGATGGAAGAAGAGTGGGGCTTTTAAAAAATAAACGTGCCTATTTAGTTATTACATCAGGAGGAACAAAATTAAATAGTAAAGAAGACTTTTTAACACCTTGGTTAAAATATATATTGAATTTTTTTGGTATAGAAAAAGTAGATGTGATTTGTGCTGATCAAATGGCCTTAGACTATGAAAAATCAATCAAAGATGCTGAACGGCAAATTCATAATTTAGCCTAAATTGATAGATAATTTTTTTCTAATATTTGTTTAATTAATTTTTATTTGTTAACATAAGTAATGAAAATAATTCTTTTTATAATTTTTAGTTTGTTTTTTTTCACAAATAGTAATGCTGCATGTGATGACCCTTTAACAGATAGTGTTGATTATTCAAATTGCAGATTTTCTGACGCTCAGGATTTACAAGGAAGTTATCTTCCAAATTCAAATCTGTCTTTTGCAAGTTTTATACAAGTAAATTTTGATAAAAGCATAATGATGAATTCAAATTTGTCATTTGGAACTTTTCCAGAATCTACATTTGTTAGAGCAAATCTTTATGAGACTATTTCAATAGGTGCAAATTTTGAAAAAACTAATTTTACTGGCTCTAACCTTACAAGAGTTGACTTTATGGGAGCTACTTTAATTGAAGCAAATTTTCAAAATTCAAATTTAATGGAAGCTAATTTCACTTCATCTAATATCACAAATGCTAATTTTGATGGTGCTAATTTGATTGGTGCAACATGGACAGGTGGTGAAACTTGCGGTCCAGGATCTATAGGTTCATGCAATAAGTAGGCATGAATACTGCTATTAAAACTGACGATGTAATATTTAATTATTTTAAACAAATTTGTGATGAAAAAGATGACCAAAAATGTGTTGAGCTTGGTAAAGAATGGATAAAAGCAATGGAAACAAATTTAACAAGTATGGAAGCAAATCTCAATGGTGCTGACAAATTAAAACATCAAGATGATATTAAAAGTAATCGTGATCATTTAAATAATCTTAAAACTAAAAATTCTTCTGAGTGGCGAGAATATGCTACTCAATGCATGATTGAGATAATGAATCATAAAAGCTGACAATAATGAGCAATCAATAAGAAGTTTTATTATTATTTTCTAGTTTTTAATAATTTTACTTACCATTACTTATTTAAGAAACATTTTTAAATAAAACTATCAATAACTATTAAAATATAATATTAATTCATTAAAAGGGGTGTCTTAACAGACTGAGATTAAACCCTAAGAACCTGTCCGGTAATTCAGAAAGGGAGAACAATGGATAAAACATACTTTATAAGTCAATCAACATCGCTAACATTAGTTATTCTTATAAGCTTAATATTTACAGTGTTAGGTCTTTATCATTCTAAAAAATTCAAAGGAATAAATAATTACCTTACAGCAAATAGAGGTATAGGGTTATTTTCATTAACAACAAGTTTAGTTGCATCAGCATTAGGAGCCTGGATTTTATTTGGCCCTACTGCAGCTGCTACATGGGGTGGAATAGGTGCTGTAATAGGCTACGCGTTAGGTACTGCTTTTCCAATGATTTTTTTGATTTTTTTAGGAAAAAAAATCAGAACTGAATTTCCAAAAGGATCATCACTCATAGAGTTTATGAGAAAGAAATTTGGAAAAAGCTTGTTTAAACTGATCTTGTTAATGACCATATTCTACATGTTTATATTTTTGTGTGCAGAAGTTACTGCAGTAGCAGTGCTGATAAAATATATATCAGGAACAGAACTTTGGATTACTGCACTAATTGTACTTTTGGCAACATTAACTTACACGCTATATGGTGGTCTACGAGCTTCAATTTTTACGGATAATATTCAAATGATTGTAATTAGTATACTTTTGTTAATTTCAATCTCTTATATTTTATCTAATACAGGAAACTCATTTTCATTTGAATTTATAGAACAAAAAAATCCACAATTATTAAGTAGTTCTTATATACCAAGTTATACTGCTGGTTTAACTTTTTTTATAGCGGTAGCTGCAACGAACTTATTTCATCAAGGAAATTGGCAGAGAGTTTATGCTGCAAAAAACTATCATACTCTTAAGCAAAGCTTATTAATTTCTTTTTTTATAATTATACCAATAGTTTTTTTTATGGGGTTTATTGGTATGATATCTTTTTCTATTGATCCTAGTCAAAGACCTGATTTAGGTTTTTTTACATTATTATTAAAAGAACAATCACAAACTCTTTCATTATTAATAATTACACTTGGATTAGCATTAACAATTTCAACTGTTGATACTCTTGTTAATGCAATTTCAAGCTTATTTGTAGTTGATGGGAAAGCAACATTTGATCTAAATAAAAAAACTGATTATTTAAAGTTATCTAAATATTTTATTATTTTATTATCTTTAATATCATTCTTTATTGCTTCAAAAGGTTTTGATATTTTATATTTGTTTTTATTAGCTGATTTGTTTTGTTGTGCATTCGTCTATACAGTTTTCTATAGTTTTTATAATAAAGATGTTAATGAAAGAACTGCTTATATTGCAATAGTTATTGGTTTAGTTGCTGGATTTTTATTATTTCCCTTTCCTGATTTTTCTAAAAGTTTACTTGTTGGAGTATTGATGTCTAAAGAATTATTTTCTTCGTTCATCTTGCAATCGTTATTATTTTTATCTTTTATTGTAGCGACTTTTCTTCCAGTGATAATTCTTAAGATAAAAAAAAATTAATAAAAAAATCAAATTAAGAGACCATTTTTAATGGTCTCTTTAAGTTGTTAACTTTAAGTTATTGAAATTAGTAAAATAACCCCTATATAACTAACAAATCTTAATGTCTGACAATCAAATATCTATAAATAATCTCTCAAAAATTTATAAAAATGGTTTTAATGCACTTAAAAGCATTAATCTTGATATAAAAAAAGGTGAAATTTTTGCTATGCTTGGTCCAAATGGAGCGGGCAAAACTACATTAATTAGTATAATTTGTGGTATCGTAAAACCATCTTCAGGAGCAGTTAGTGTTGATGGGTTTGATATAATTAATGATTATAGAGAAACAAGATCAAGAATTGGTTTGGTTCCTCAAGAATTAACTTTAGAACAATTTGAAACAGTTTTTAATAACGTTTCTTATTCAAGAGGATTGTATGGGAAAAAACCTGACCCAAAACATATAGAAAAAATTTTAAAACAACTAAGTCTTTGGGATAAAAAAGATCAAAGATTGAGACAATTGTCAGGAGGAATGAAGCGAAGGGTTTTAATTGCTAAAGCATTATCGCACGAACCATCAATTTTATTTTTGGATGAACCTACTGCTGGTGTAGATGTAGAGTTAAGAAAAGATATGTGGAAAATTGTTGGAGAGCTAAGGACTACAGGAGTCACGATTATATTAACAACACATTATATTGAAGAAGCTGAAGCTATAGCTGATAGAGTGGGCGTTATAAATCAAGGTGAAATAATAGTTGTTGAAGAAACAAAAGAGTTACTAAAAAAAATGGGTCATAAGAAATTGACTGTAGAACTCCAAGATGAAATTTCTAAAATTCCAGGTAGCCTAGATAAATATAAATTAGTTTTAGGTAATAGTAAGATGTCTATTGATTATACATACAATGTTCAATCAGAGCAAACAGGTATTACAAATTTACTTCAAGATCTTAAAGATGCTGGTTTAAAATTAAAAGATTTAAAGACAGAACAAAGCACTCTAGAAAAAATATTTGTTAGTTTGGTAAAGGAAAATAATGAAATTTAATTACTTAGCATTTAAAGCAATTTATCTTCATGAAATGGATAGATTTAGAAGAACTTTGATGCAGTCATTACTTTCACCTGTTTTATCAACTTCTCTTTATTTTATCGTATTTGGATCTGTAATTGGTGGTTATGTTGAAAAAATTGATGGGATTAGTTATGGTTCATATATAGTCCCAGGTTTATTGATGCTAACATTGTTAACTCAATCAATAACAAACACATCTTTTGGAATTTTTTTTCCTAAATTTAACGGAACTATTTATGAAATATTAGCTGCTCCAATTTCAACACTGGAAATAGTATTGGCTTTTGTTGGGGCGGGAGCAACAAAGACATTAATTGTTGGAGTGGTAATTTTTATTACAGCAACATTTTTTGTTGAAGTAAATGTTAAATTCCCATTTTTAGTAATTTTTTTACTTGTTCTTGTTGCTTTCACGTTTGCATTATTTGGCTTTTTAATAGGATTAATGAGTTCTAATTTTGAACAAATGTCTATCATTCCAACATTGTTTATTACTCCAATGGTATTCTTAGGAGGAAGTCTTTACTCATTAGATATGTTACCACCTTTTTGGCAAACAGTTACATACTTTAATCCAGTAGTTTATTTAATTAATGGACTAAGGTTTGCTTTTTATGGGGTATCTGATTTTAATATCTGGATAAGCATTAGCTCAATGGTAGTTTTCTTATTCATTTGCATAGGGATAGTAACCGTATTATTGAAAAAAGGATATAATATTAAATCTTAATTACTTGCGATTTTTTTTTTTGGATCATAAAAAGGTTTTTCAACTACAACACAATTAAATTTTCCTTCATTAGTATTCGCTTGAAATGTATTCCCTAATTCAGATTGCTCAATTGAAACCATAGCTAAAGCTATATTCTTTTTTAGTCTTGGAGAATAAACTGCTGATGTAATTTTACCAATTACTTCATTATTTTTTTCAATTTTCCAGAATGTAGTATTTGGTCCTTTTAAGGGCTTACAATCGATTTCAATACCCACTTGTTTTCTTGTTATACCTTTATCTTTAATTTTTTGTAATGCTTCTTTGCCAACAAAATTTATATTATTATCAAAACTTACTAAACGATCCAATCCTAACTCAAATGGATTGGTATTGATATCAGCATCTGCATGATAAGAAAGCATTCCACCTTCAATTCTTCTAATTGATGAAGTATGACCTGGCTGTAAACCATGTTCTTTTCCAGCTAACATTATTTTTTCATATAATTCATTTCCTTTAGATCCATCCCTTAAATATATTTCATAACCAAGTTCACTTGACCAACCAGTTCTTGATACGATTAAAGGAATACCGTCCAGATTATATTCTCTTAGCCAATAATATTTTAAATCCTTTATATCTTCTCCAAAAAGTTTAACCATTATTTCACTAGATGTAGGACCTTGTAATTGTAATGGTGAAACATCTGGTTCTTTAATTTTAACATTTAAGCCCGAGTTAACAGCTACACCCTGTGCCCATAATAAAATATCGCTATCTGCTAGCGATAACCAAAAATGATTTTCAGCTAATCTTAGTAGTACTGGATCATTTAAAATACCACCTTCGTTATTTGTAATTAAAACATATTTACATTGTCCAACAGCAAGTTTTGATAAGTCTCTAGGTGTTAACAATTGTGTAAATTTGTAAGCGTCAGGACCGGTGATCTCAACTTGTCTTTCAACAGCTACATCACAAAGAATAGCTTTTTCAATTAAGTTCCAAAAATTTTGTTCAGGGTTCCCAAAATCTCTTGGAATATACATATGATTGTAAACTGAAAAACCTGTGGCCCCCCATTTAACTGTAGAGTCAAAGTAAGGTGATTTTCTGATTTGTGTGCCAAAACCAAAGTTTTTATTACTCATTTTTGTTAACTAACAGTCCATTTCATTGTTTTCAAATAAAAAATAGCCCTGTTAGGGGCTACTAAAAAAATTAGAGGGAATCTATTTTTATTTAAAATTGTTCAGATTCAGTTGAACCTGTCATCGCAGTTGTAGAGCTTTTACCTCTGCTAATAGTATTTGAAACTGCATCAAAATAAGAAGTACCAACCTCTCTTTGATGTTTGACACTAGTATATCCATCTTTTTCTCTAGAAAACTCTTGTTGTTGTATTCTTGAATAAGCAGCCATACCTTCTTTTTTATATTTTTCTGCAAGTTCAAAAATAGCTATGTTTTGAGTATGAAAGCCTGCTAGTGTTATAAATTGAAATTTATAACCCATCTTAGCAATTTCTTGTTGGAACGAAGCTATTTCATCATCACTTAAATGTTTTTTCCAATTAAATGAAGGTGAGCAATTATATGCTAATAATTTACCTGGGAACTTTTCATGAATTGCATCAGCAAACTTTTTAGCCTCTGCTAGGTTTGGAGTAGCTGTTTCACACCAAATTAAATCAGCATATGTAGCGTATGCTAGTCCTCTTGAGATTGCTTGTTCAATTCCATCTTTCACATAAAAGAATCCCTCTGGTGATCTTTCACCTGTTAAAAAAGGTTTATCGTTTTCGTCAAAATCATTAGTAATCAATTTTGCAGCATTAGCGTCTGTTCTTGCTAAGATAATTAAAGGAACTTCAGCAATGTCTGCAGCAAGTCTTGCTGATTTTAAATTCTTAATCATTGTTCCAGTTGGAACTAAAACTTTACCACCCATATGCCCACATTTTTTTTCACTAGCTAACTGATCTTCAAAATGAACGCCTGCTGCCCCGGCTCTTATAAATTTTTTAGTAAGTTCAAATACATTTAATGGTCCACCAAATCCAGCTTCGCCATCAGCAATTATTGGTAACAAATAATCAATTTTTTCTTCATCTTTCATATCACCATCTTTAATTTCCATATGTTGAATCTGATCAGCTCTTACTAGAGAGTTATTCATAGTTTCAACTAATTTTGGTGCACTATCATAAGGGTATAATGATTGATCTGGATACATTTCACCAGCTGTATTTGAATCAGCAGCAACTTGCCATCCACTTAAATAAATTGCTTTTAATCCTGCTTTTGCATGCTGCACTGCTTGATTTCCAGATAATGAACCCAGAGTATTAACATAAGATTCTGAATTTAATAAATTCCATAATTTGTGTGATTGATTCTTACATAAAGAATATTCAATTTTAATTGAGCCTCTTAATCTTTCAACTTCTTCATCTGTGTAGTCTCGTTTAATTCCAGCAAATCTTTTTAGGTCGTATGAGATATTTTCTGCACTCATTTTTATTTATCCTTATGATGTTATTTGTTATTGAAGAAAATTGAATCTAAGTAAGAAGTGAATTATTTATTATCGTTTGAAGTTTCGATAAGATCATTCATTCCACTTGAACCCCAATCACAATGATCATCTCTCATGTAGATACCTCTACGGTTGTGTTGATCTAAATCTTCCTTATTGATGATTTGAGCTTCATTTTCAGTGTTTTTTAATTTATTATTCATTTAAATCTTATAATTTACAAGATTTACAAAATCTATTAAAATCCTTAAAAACCTTGTAAATCAAAGAAAAAAATTGTAAAAATTAATTTACAAAATTTACAAATAGAAAATATGAGTCAATTAGATTTAAAAATAGGTCCTAAAATAAAGTCTTTTAGAAGACAATTAGGACTTCAAGCAAATAAACTTGCTGGAGATTTAGGTATTTCACCAAGTTATTTAAATTTAATAGAAAGCGGAAAAAGAAAAATTGATGGAGATTTACTTCTTTTGGTCTGTGAAAAATTGAATATCAATTTATCCGATCTAACCTCTAAAACAGATATTAACTTGCAAAATACTATATCGGAAATTTTAGATGATACATTATTTGAAGATTTAGATATTTTGGGACCTGAAGTTAAAGATTTAGTGAGTACAAATCCAAAAATTGGAAAAGCGATTGTTAGACTTGGTGATATTCTTAAAAAAAAAGACCATGAATTAATCAACAAGATTGAAAAGATATCAGGAAAAATTGTAGATAATAGAAAGAATTCTTTTCCAGGAGAAGTTATTTCAGATTTTTTACAGGTAAATAAAAATTATTTTCCTAAGTTAGAAGATTTTGCAAATAAAGTTTTTGGAAAGATTCAAAAAAATAATCGTACAAGATATATTGCATTATGTGAATATTTGAAATCTGAATATTCAATAAAAGTTTTAGATGTAATACCAGAAGAAAACAAACCTTTTTCAAAAATTTTTAATAAAAATAAAAAAGAACTTTTGTTAAGTGACTACAGCTCATTAGAGACAAAAAAATTACATGCCGCAGCACAGATTGCTCAAGAAGGTGCTGGTAAAGAAATTGATCAATATTTGTCAACGTTTAGTTTTCCATCAGAAGAGTCAAAAAAATTAACCAAGGTAGCTTTATTAAATTATTGTGGTGCTGCAATATTGATGCCTTATAAACTATTTCATTTGGAGTGTAAAAAACTTAAATATGACTTAGAATTGTTACAAAATACATTTGCAACATCATTTGAACAAGTTGCACATAGAGTTACATGTTTGCAAGATCCAAAACTTCCAGGAATTCCATTTCATTTTTTAAGAGTAGATATGGCAGGAAATATATCTAAAAGATTTTCTTTATCAGGTATTGATATACCAAGATATGGAGGAGCATGTCCGAGATGGAATGTTTATTCTGCTTTAACAAGACCAGGTGTTATTCAGGCTGCTGTTAGTAAGATGACCAATGGTGAAAAATATGTTTGTATTGCAAGAACTGTTGAAAAAGGTATTGGACGGTTCGGACAAGCAAAAAGTATATTGTCAATTGGTCTTGGTTGCGAGGCTAAATATGCAAAGGATTTTGTTTACACAGAAAATATAAATATTAATGATAAATCAACCGAAATCCCTATTGGTGTATCTTGTAGAACTTGTGATCGATTAGATTGTTCTCAAAGAGCATTTCCACCATTACATAAAAAATTTGATGTAGATTTAAACTCTAGAGGAGTTTCTGTTTATGTCAGTGACAACAATTCTTAAATAATGATCAAATATATATTACCAGCTATAATTATTTTCTTAATTGTTCTATTTTGGGAAAAAATTACTGAATACTTCTATAAAAGATTTAATATTAGGTTGAATTACATAGTTGTCAGTTCAATAATAGTTGCCATTACTGCTATTCTTTTACTCCTTAACTATTAATAGATATGACCAATATTGATATTTCTAATTACAAACTTGTTGAATCTGATGATGTCTTTACTTTAACAAATGAGAATACAACAATTGGATTTGTTCGCTTTAATGTAAAAGGAAAGGTGGAATATATATTTGTTAATCCAATTTTTAGAAAACAAGGTTTAGCAAAAAAATTACTTAAACTTGTTAAAGAAAAAACAGGTAAAGAAATAATGTTACAAGAACCTATTAGTCCTTTGGGTTCAAAATTATTAAATTCATTAAATAAATGGAAATAAATTTATTATTTTTTTTTACAGTTGTTCCTGCAATTGTTTTATACGGAATTGCTAAGTCTGGGCTAGGTGGATCTATATCATTAATTTCAGTTCCATTAATGACTTTAGTGATGCCATTAAGTCAAGCATTAGCAATTATCTTACCAATTTTAATATTCTCTGACATGGTAGCAGTATATAGATTTAGAAAAGAATTTGATTTAAGTACTCTTAAATTGATAATTCCATTTGCAGGAATGGGAATTTTAATTGGATCATTAACATTTTCATATTTTTCAGAAGATATACTAAAATTTATTGTAGGTGTAATGGGGTTTATTTTTACAGTTCATTATTTTTTATTTAAAAAAAATAAAGAGGAAAAATCTAAAAAGAATTTTTTTAAGGGAGCAATATGTTCAACTATTGCTGGGTTTACAAGCTTTTGTGTCCATGCCGGAGGTACTCCAACAAGTATTTATTTATTACCATTAAGATTAAAAAAGGAAATTTATGTTGGAACAAGAGTTATTTTTTTTACTTTTGTCAATTTAATTAAACTTCCATTTTATATTCATTTATCAATGATGAATCTTC
Source organism: Pelagibacteraceae bacterium AG-390-L03 (assembly GCA_003279685.1). Taxonomy (GTDB): domain Bacteria; phylum Pseudomonadota; class Alphaproteobacteria; order Pelagibacterales; family Pelagibacteraceae; genus Pelagibacter. The sequence goes on from QCHA01000006.1 coordinate 24,036, forward strand.
AAACTTTTAAACAATCAATGTTACTTGTACCGCTGGCAATTATTGGAATATATATTGGATATAGAATTCTTAAAATAATAGATGAAAAATTATTTTATAATATAATTTATATACTCATTTTATTTTCAAGCTCTAAATTAGTTTATGATTATTTTATTAAATATGTGTGACAATTTCTTAAATTTAAGAAATTTACTGAACAAGTACTATTTATTATATCTATGATTAAGATTTTAAATAAAAAATTTAAGCCAAGAATCAAAGCACGTATAAGAAAAAATAAACAAATCTTTGGTAAAAATATCGATAGTTTTTTTGGATGGGTAAAAGGAGCTAAGTTAGTTGAGCTTAAAGAATGCAATACCAAAGAAGATCCCGTAAGACCTGAATTAGATAATAATTTTAGAACTGGTTATGGTAGAAAGATATATGGTGTAGAGTATCAAGGTGAAATTCATGCTGTTATGTGTTTTGCTTACACAAATGAAATTCCTAAAAGTGTAGATGAATTGGAAAAATTAAGCACTGATGCTTTTTTGCAAAGTGCAATGAGAGATCAAAGCGGTGGACAAATTGCAATTGCATATACTGTTTGGTCCAAAAAAAAAGGTGGTGGTAAATTAATAGTTAAGGAAGTATTTAAAAAAATAAAAAAATCAAACCATCTGAATAGATTGGTTACACTTTCACCTTTAACCGAGATGGCAACCAGCTTTCACACTAGAAATGGAGCTAAATTGTTACAAAAAAATGAAAACACTCAAAATTTTGAGTACAAGATAATATAAAACTATGAAATTTTCAAAATTTGTAATTCTTATATTTTGTACTTTGAGCCTTTTACCTTATTCTTTGTCAATGGCTTACGAGGAACCAAACTATGAAGTTGTTCAAAAAAATGAAATCTATGAGGTGAGAAAATATTCTGACCGTTTGGCTGTTGAAACTTTAGATTCTGGTTCAGAGAATAATTTTAGAAAATTATTTAATTATATATCTGGAAGAAATGAGGATAATGAGAAAATTAAGATGACAACTCCTGTTACTCAATTTGAAAAAGATGGGAATATGAGTATGCAATTTTATCTTCCTTCAAAATTCAACTCAAAAAAATGCACCTAAGCCAACAAGAGAAAATGTAAGAATTGTAAACATTGAAGGAGGTTTTTATGCTGTTATTAGATATTCTGGAAGAGCAAGTGATAAAAATTTTATAAAATATAAAAATATTTTGTTAAAAGAATTAAAAATAAATAATATTTTAACCTTAAGTCCGCCTATAAGGGCAACTTATGATAGTCCTTTTACATTGCCAATGAATAGAAGAAATGAAGCAATGTTTAAAATAAAGTACTAATCGATGAAATCAAAATATAAAGCAATGGTTCTATCTTGCATGGATCCTAGATTTCAACTTCCTGTTTTTAAGTTTATAAAAAAAAAAAATTTAGTAAATAAATATAGCTCTTTTACTATCGCGGGGGCCGCTGTAGGGGTTACACATTTAAAATTTAAAAAATGGCATAGGGCTTTTTTAGATAATCTTAAAACCTCTATCAAATTACATAAAATTGAAAAATTAATAGTAGTTAATCATGAAGATTGTGGAGCTATAAAATTAGCTGAAAATAAAAAAAATTATGATGAAGAGACTATTCACAATAATTCTTTTCAAAAACTTGAAAAAATAATTAATAAAAAGTTTCCTAAAATCAAATTAGAATTTTATATAATCAAATTAAATCAAAAAGTTTTAAGGGTTAATTTTTTAAAATAAGCCCTTAAGAACTCCCTTGATCAACCTCTTTGACTTTTAAATCTGATTCGACTTTTTTTTTATTTTATCGAATATCTTTTCAGCTATGTGTCTGGTAGTATAATTTCAAAATAATTACCCCGTTGTTAGAAGTTAATTATTTTTTATCAATTAATTCACTAATAAAATTTTCACCATATCCATCATCTACAGCTTTTTGAAAATAATTCTTATTGTCTTCAGCAACTTTTTCAGCTTCTGGAAAATCTTTTAATAGATCTTGAATGTAAGTTAAGTCTTTTACTGAATTACTAGCTGTAAACTTAAATCCCTTAAAGTCCCCCATAAGTAAAGCATCAAAAATTCTAGTAAGTGCAGCTGAATTTCCAGAACCTAGTTTTGCAACATCAAATAATTTTTGTAAATCGAGGTCAAATTTTTTAGCTGCTTTTGTCATATGATTAATTAAAGCCACATTTCCAAGCGTTAAAAAATTGTTTAAAAGTTTTGATTTTGCACCCATTCCAACAGGGCCAAAATGAAAATAATTTTTACAAAAAAGTTTTAATATTTGTTCTGCTAATTTAAAGTTGTTGTTAGATGCTCCAACAATACCACCTAAGACTCCTTCTTCAGCTTGAGCAGGGCCTCCCATCACAGGGCACTCAATATAATTAATATTATTAGATTGGTAAATTTTTTCAGTTTCTATTGATCCTGTTTTATTGTGAGTTGTGATATCTATTATTAAAGTATTTTTATCTAAAATTTTAGATAACTTAAGAGCAATTTCTTTTGCAATAGGAGTATTAGTTACACATTTAATTAAAAAATTTAATTTTTTTTCTTTGAATTCTTCTAGAGTTTTAATTTCTTTTGCACCTTTGCTTACAATTTTTTCTATTGGTTTTCTATTTTTATTAGCAATTACAAATAAGTTATTACCTTTCTCCAAAATATTTTTAGCTATTCCATAACCCATATAGCCTACACCTATAAAACCTATATTATTCATAAATTAAATTTTCTCTTTAAGTGTCTTAGTTTACCCTCTGTACTATCGTAGTCAATATAACATCCTTGTAAAAATCTTTTACCCTCTTTTACTTCGTACGAAGTCCTTCCATGAAGTAATCTATAATTATCTATCATCATTAAATCTTTTGGAACAAGTTTAAATTCTATTCTGTACTTATCTGAGTTATACATTTCAGATAATTTTTTACGAGCTTTATAGTATAGATCTAATTTTTCTTTATCTAATATAGGCACATAATCTAATCGTGGACTAAATCTAACTTGTTTAAAAGTTTTATCATCATTAAGTTTAATTAATTCTGACCAATCTTCTAAAACTACATCCTTATCAATGAATTTAAATCTTACTTTCACCTCAGATAAAATTTTATAAAACTCAGGATTTTCTTTTTTTAAATCTTCAGTTACTGTAAAACCATCTACTAGTGTAGATAGTCCTCCCGTTACCTCACTTTCAATACAATGAAGTAGCTGTATGCATGGAACAGGGTTACGGTAAGGATTGTCTGTATGAGGTGACAATCCTAAAGATGTGTATGCCAGATCATTTGGATCTGGTTTAGATTGAACATTAAAAAATTCACCAAAATTCGTTCTTCGGACACTTCCTATTGAATTTGCAAATTTAACAATAAAGTTGTCGACTGTTGGAATATTTTTAATGATTACAAATCCATATTTATAGAAAGAAACAAGCAAATCATACATTTCTTTGCTGTCAAAGAAGCTATCTAAATATTCAAAATTTTTTATATTTTCTAAAGTTGAATTCCATTTTATTTTAGTGATTGACTTTATAACTGTATCATCATTGGAGAACTCTAAGGCAAGCTTCTCAATATCTAATTTAGATTTAACACCATCATTAAAATTAATTTCAAGAAATTTTTCGTTTATAATAGCTTTATTTATTGATATTTCGCTGTTTAAAGTTGTTGGATCAAATAGTCTTTGTTGTGTGCCTTTGTCTAAAAATTCCTCCTCATCAACTCTTTCTCTTAACCAAAAAGGATGAATTTCCTTTTTTATTGAACCATTTTGAAGGTAAACTTTATTTTTATTGAGTTCAATTTTCATAACTTAAAAACCAAGAATTATTCAAAATTTAACTTTATTCAATATAAATAAAATAGTAAGTGTTGTTTGTGGATCACTTTAATTCAAAAAACTACCCAATATTTGCAAATTTTTTAAACATACTTGCAAAAGATCTAACTAAGTTTTATTACACAAAGTTAGATAAACCTTTCAAGGTATCCAATAAACTAAAAGGTAAGGGATATGACCCTGTAACAACATCAGATAAAGCATTTGAAAAATTTATAAGATCTAAAATTTCAAAAAAATTTCCAACTCATCAAATTATAGGTGAAGAGTATGGTCATAAAAATACCAAAAGTGAATTTTCTTGGGTGATTGATCCAATTGATGGAACTAGATCATATGTTGTAGGAAATCCAAGTTGGAGCAATCTAATTTCTCTTAATTATAATGGGGAACCTGTTTTAGGATTAGCTAATTTTCCAAAAATGAAAAAATATTATTTAAATACAAGTAAAAATTCAGCTTATGTCTTTGAAAACAATAAAAAAAGAAAACTTAAAGTAAATACTAGAGTAAACTTTTCAAATGCAAAATTAGCTGCTGCATTTCATAATACTCTATCTTTAAAGCAACAATTAAAAATTAGTAAGTTTATTAAACGTATGCAATTTCCATGTTTTGATGCACTTACTTACTGTCAGCTAGCTGAAGGTAGACTTGAAATAGTTGCGCAATGTGCAAACAAGATTTGGGATATTCACCCTATCATGCCAATAGTAAGAGCTAGCGGAGCGATAGTAACGACATGGGGTAATAAAAACCCCATAGTAGGTGGAAATATTATTGTTTCTAACAATATCGGCAATCATAAAAAAATTTTAAAATTATTAAAACCATTAGCTGAATGATACCTGAAAAAGCTCAAGCAATTTTAGATTTTTGGTTCAAAGAAACTCCTGCTGAAAAAAGATTTAAAAAAGATGAAACATTTGACAAAACTATAAGAGATAGATTTTTAAATGACTATGAGCTTGCAAGCCAAAATGAGTATGACGATTGGCAAGATCAACCAATGAGTGCTTTAGCATTAGTTATTCTTTTTGATCAATTTTCAAGAAACATGTTTCGAGATGATAAAAAAGCTTTTGCACAAGATCATAAAACAAGATTAATTGTTAATGATGCTGTTTATGCTGGTTATCTAGAGTCTATGAATGAAAGCGAAAGATTTTTTATGATTTTACCACTTATTCATAGTGAAGAAATAACAGATCATGACATGGCCTATTATTTGTTAAACAAATATTTAAGAGAACATGAAGGGTATGTTAAAATTAAAAAATTTTGGCAAGATCACACTAAAGCAATTAGAATGTTTCATAGATACCCTCACCGAAATAAAATTCTTGGTAGAGACTCCACAGAAGAAGAATTATCTTTCTTAAACGGACCTAATTCGTCCTGGTAGTTGTGAATTTAAAATATATTTTTAAAATCATTGATATTGATGAGTGGCAAAAAGTTAAAGATTCTGGCGCTTATTCTGGATCATCAAAAGATATAGAAGATGGTTTTATACATTTTTCAGGAGAAGATCAGGTTAAGGGAACTCTAGAAAAGTATTATTCAAAACAAGAAAACCTAATTTTACTTAAAGTTGAAACATTAAAATTAGATCATTTGATTTGGGAACAAGCTTCTGATGGCAACATGTTTCCTCATTTATATTCTTCATTAGATTTATCCAATGTTGTGGATGAGTTTCAAATTACTCTTGATAATAATGGTATTCACGAACTACCAGATAATTTTAGTTAATTTAGTTTTCCTAAATAGTTAACCATTACCACACCAATAACAATTAGAATTATACCAATCATTGCATATAAATTTGGTATTTGATTATATTTTATCATTGCAAATACTAAAACACCCGTCACAGTAAGACCACTATAAGTCGAGTAAGCAAAACCCACTGGTATTACTGACATAGCTTTGGATAGTGAAAACATAGTTATGCACATTAAGATTAAACACAATATAGTTGGTGTTAATTTTGTAAAGCCATCAGAAATTTTTGCAAAACTATTAGCAGCGATACCTGTAAAAATACCTATCGCTAAAATGATATATCCAATAAATGGTTTCATAATTAATCCTTTGATGCGATTTTATTAACAAAGGGTCTCATAACAGGAGCTAAACTAAAGGCTGCAATTAATGCAACTGGAAATGCAAATAAGAAAGAATGGAACCATCTATCAGAAAAACCATTATTTATACCTGTATTGACAGCAGTTACTACTCCACTCATGATGATACTCATACCTAAAGACATTAATATCATAAATAAAGGTTGGGCATATTTTTTCGAAATCATATTTAATTGTTACCTAACAAGTTGACCATTAAAACTCCAGCAATAATTAAAGCTAATCCTATTATAGAATATAGATTTGGAACTTGATTAAATCTAATTATCCCAACAACTACGGTTGCAATAATTGTTAAGCCCGCAAAGGATGCATAAGTTATTCCCATTGGAATATTTTTCATCACTATTGAAAGTGCATACATACATGCAACTATCGTTATCCCAGTAATAATACTTGGAAAGAGAAGGGTAAAACCTTCAGCACTTTTTGCAAAACTATTTGAAGTTACTCCTAAGACAACAGCTAGGACAAGAAATGCGTAAGAAGTAGCGAGACTCATTTAATTACATTAAATGAAATCTCGCTAAATATATATATAATTATTTTGGCATCTTGGTAGCGCCTGTTTCAAGAGAAATCATTTTTCCATCTTGATATTTAAACACCGCCATTACTGCTTCTGTATTCCCATCATTAAATGATACAAATGAGTGCTCAACTCCAATTTCATCATTTTCAAAAATTACTCTTATTTTATCTCTTTTGATGTCACCACTCATAGCCCATTTAATTACATCTGCTTTTCCTAAAACATTACCTGACGCATGCATAGTAAATTTATAATCATCATGTAATATTTCATTCATAGCAGCTTCATCTTTAGCTTCCATCGCAGCATTATATTTTGCTAATATTGACATATTATCTCCTTCCCATGTTTTAAATTTTGTTTAATTCAAATATTTCAAAACTTTCCATAACCTCATCCCAGATAGGTTTTGAAACTGGATTAGATCCATCCATAAATGCATGAAGTGCAGCCATATCATGAACAGAAATTTTAAACATTACCGCACTTTTGTCTGGTGCTGCAGTTGCTATTGTTTTTGAAACATCAGCAATTTTTTTTCTTTCCGCCATTCCTTCTTCTGACTGCATAAAACCCATAAGTTTTTCAAACTTACCTTCTTTAAGTCTTCCTAATACAAGTATATCTTTCATTTTTATCTCCTTTTTTAGTTTTTATGATTTAATTTTACTTCTCCAACATGAGTTTCTACCGACTCATATTGATCTTTTCTAGCTCCCATTCTTTTATCTCTAGCTGCAGACGCTCTTTCCATCGCTTCTTTATCTTTATAGAGTGATACAGCAATTGATGTGTTGTCATCTATTCTAATGTGCAATAATTGCTCTGCCTCTGGAAATTCACTTGGTGCATTTGACGTGTATGACTCTACCATCTCATCACATGCTTCTTTTGATTTAAACTTAACTACACTTATTCTTGAAACCGACATTTTTTATGCTCCTTTTATTATAATTGCGTTGGACATAGAGTTATCTAAACGTATTTTTTTTACTGGCTGATATTCTTCTGATTTATACCATTCTAAAGCTTTTTCATAAGTGGGAAATTTAATTATTACTGTTCGAGGATAAGTCCAAGTCCCTTCAACAATCTCATTTTCACCACCTCTAACAATATATTCACCGCCATACTTTTCAGCAATAGGTTTAACTCGAGAAACATATTCTTTATATTCTTCTGGTTTCTTTATATCTATATTGAATATTGCAAAGCCAGTCATAGTTATTATCCTATTATTATAATTGTGCTGGATAAAGTTTCAAATTTTATTCGCTAAAGATAACTCTGATTTCATCTTTAATTGTTCCTTCAACTGCAACTTTCTTTAATTGTTTTTGAAGGCTTTGATATTTTTTATCAGCTGACATTTTTGCGTCAGCATCATTGTCTCCTTCAAACATTGGACCAATTAATGTTTCTCTAATTGTTCTTGGATCACCACCCATCTGAAATGAAAAATAAATTTGATGTTTAGGATAATATTTTTTTCTTACTTTTGCTAAACCCTGACCGATTTCCATTGCTTTACCAAGCATGTCGTCTTTTACTCTCATAGTTCTTGTGTAAATTGCTTGCATTGTTACCTCACTATTAATTGTTAAATTATAATGTTAAATATATTAATACCTTGTTACATATTTGTAAAAAGGTCATGCGTCATATATGGGTATCAACTATGCGTTATGCTCATTCAATTCAAAATTGAAAACAGCCAAAATGGGATTTTAAAAACCCATAATAGGTTTAATAAAAATTAAAATTTAATTAAAAGTCAATTTGTGTTAAGTTTAAATTATGATTGATAAATTTAATGGAATTTTTTATCTAATAATTTTCATAATTCATTTTGCAGTTTTTGCTGTTTATGCATATCAAACTGTTTTTGCGACAAAGACCTTTTTAGATAAATTTGGTATTGATGACACGGGTGCTGGAATGACAAGATTTTTTGGCTCATTATTTATTGGAGCTGTCGCTATGGCTATATGGGTTGGATTTATCAGAGCTGATGGCCTTCAAGGAACATGGGCTTTTTTTAATTTAGTATTTTTGCAAAACCTTTCAGCCTTTTTTGTAGGTATTTATAACATTAAAATAAATAAACTGGGTCATACTCCACAAACATCTAACGAGGGAATTATTGCACCTGGAATTTTAACTTTATTAAGTGCAATACTTTGTTTTGGTTTAGCTGACAAAATATATATTTAAAGCCAATTAGGAAAGGGTAAACCTTTTTCCTCAAGGAACTTTTTATTAAACATTTTAGTAGAGTACTTGTCACTTCTATCACAAAGGATTGTGACAATAGTTTTGCCAGGTCCTAGTTCTTTACCCATTCTAATAGCTCCAGCGATATTAACACCACAACTTGTTCCTAAACTTAAACCTTCATTTTGTATTAAATCATAAAGGATTGGCAACGACTCATGATCATCAATAGAGTAGGCGTCATCTATTTTAGCTTCACCAAAGTTTTTTGTTATTCTACTTGAGCCAATTCCTTCAGTGATTGAACCACCTTCAGATTTTAATTCTCCATTCTTTATATAATTATAAAGAGAGGATCCTTTAGGGTCTGATAAATATATTTTTATATCTTTATTTTTTTCTTTAAGAGCATTACTCACACCAGAAATTGTTCCACCAGTTCCTGATGAACAAACAAATCCATCTACTTTTCCATCTGTTTGTCTCCAGATTTCCTGACCTGTTCCATTATAATGACCTTTGGCATTCGCAGTATTATCAAATTGATTAGCCCAGATAACACCATTGTTGTTTAATGGTCTTAATTCATCAGCTAATCTTGCAGCAATTTTTACAAAGTTATTATCATCCTTGTAAGGCTTTGGTGCTACCAATCTTAGTTCAGCTCCTAAATTTCTAAGTAAATCTTTTTTTTCTTGTGTTTGATTATCGTTCATTACGATAATAGTTTTATAACCTAAAGAATTTCCTAATAACCCTAAACCAATTCCAGTGTTCCCTGCAGTACCCTCAACAATGGTCCCACCTTTTGAAATTAATTTTTTTTCTTGAGCATCTTTGATTAATGCTAATGCAGCTCTGTCTTTAACTGATCCACCTGGATTTAAAAATTCAGCCTTCCCATAAATATTGCATCCAGTAATTTCAGATGCAGCTCTTAATTTTATTAAAGGAGTATTTCCAATCCCTGAAATAAAATCATTTTGAATATCGCTCATTAATCTGATTTTGTATCACTATCTGGTGTAATACCATATGGTTTGAATTCGCTATCTGCTAAACCAACATTTTTAGCTGGTATTCCAACCATCACAGCTTTTTCTGGAACATCTTTTGTGATTACAGCGTTTGCTCCAATCTTTGCACATCTTCCAACTCTAACTGGTCCTAATACTTGTGCACCTGATCCAATTACAACTTCATCTTCAATTGTTGGATGTCTCTTTATATTACGTTGATCATTTGAATTTATACTTGGTGCAATTCCACCTAATGTTGCCATATGATAAATAGTAACATTATCTCCTATGTCAGATGTTTCTCCAATTACAACACCCATACCGTGATCTATGAATAAATTTTTTCCAATTTTGGCTCCTGGATGAATTTCAATACCAGTTAAAAATCTTGAAAACTGAGAAATGATTCTTGCAATTAAATCAAATTTCGCAACACTAAAAAAATTAGCAATCCTATGAAAAAAAACTGCTTTCACACCTGGGTAAGTTAATATCAAACTTAGCTTAGATTTTGCTGCAGGATCTCTATCAATTATAGATTGTAAGAAATTATTCATGGTATTTTTGTTGTCTTGATAAAAAGTTGATCATCATATAGTTATTAATTTCTGAATTTAAAGGAGAATTATGTATAAAAATACGAACTGTTTTCATTTAGCTGTGCCATGCGGGGATTTAGAGACTGCAAAAAAATTTTACAATGAGGCTTTAGGATGTAGATTAGATAACTCTGCTCAAGAATGGGCAGATGTTGATTTTTGGGGGAATGAGTTAACTCTTCATGCAAGCGAACATAAGTTAGACAATGAAAGACATGATGTTGACATGGGTAATGTATCAGTACCTCACTTTGGTGTACATCTTTCTAGAAAAGATTTTGATGCTCTTAAACAAAGATTAAAAGATAATGGCACAAAGTATTATGATGAGCCTTATTTAAGATTTAAAGGTACCAAATACGAGCAAGAAACTTTCTTTGTAAAAGATCCTAACGAAAATATTTTAGAAATTAAAACACTTACAAGTAACCCAGAATGAGTTAAGCTCATTCTGTGAAAAAAAAACTAGAAGCTTATAGCGAAACTTTATTTCATTTAATTAATTTTCGTACTGAGCAATTCCAGCAATCAAAAGCCATGATAGGAATTGATTACGACTCATTTATGATACTTAATGTAATGGCTTCCCATTACATAAAAAACAATACCAAAATGGGAAAAAATTGGGATGATGTATGGGAGAATATAAGAAAATCAAAAATAGAAGAATTTTACTCTTCAAGGAAGTTAACAATTTTTGCTGTCGCATCGATTTTGAATTTACCAAAAGAAACTGTTAGAAGGAAAATTTATATTTTAAAGAAAAAAAAATTGATAAATCACTCATCCAAACTTGGTCTTTTACCAACAAATAAATCAGAAGAAATCATGAAACCTTTTGCTACAAACGAATTAAAATCTCTTTCAAAATTTTTACAGTCTCTTAAAAAAAATAAATCTTTAGACGAAATTTTAAATTTAAAAGATTAACTCAAGGTTAAATTATATTTTGTTATTCAATATTAACACAGTCCAGTTCAATTTAATTTTTTTGAATAGGTTTATCAAATTGTTGATTTCTAAAATATTTTCGGTATTCAGAAGGTGTTTTATTATAGATTTTTTTAAATGAATTAATAAATACAGAATTGTAGTTAAATCCAGCAATGCTTGATATTTCATTAATTTTGCGATCATCATAAAAAAGAAGATTTCTAGCAAATTTTATTCTTAAATTAACATAAAATTTAATTGGAGATATTTTATACAGTTTATAAAATTTACGCTCTAATGTTCTTAAAGATATGTTAAGTTTTTTTGCTATCTCATTTATTTTGATAGGTGTTTCAATATTTTTTTCCATTATTAAAATTGATTTTTGGCATATATTATCCATTGATAGATTATATTGCTCACTTTTTTGTGTTGTTGATTTTTCTCTGGGTTTGTAAATTAAAGCATTTGCAATTTCGTCAGAATAATCTTTCCCTTTTATTTTTTTAACACACTCAAGTATTAAATCTAAAGTAGATATTCCACCTGCAGCAAACATTAGTCCATTAGCGTTTATAGTATAAATATTATCTACAATATTGATGTCTGGATATCTCTCTATAAAATTACTTTTAGTTTCCCAATGAGTACAAACAATTGTTTCTTTATTAATTAAGCCAGATTCAGCAATTAAAAAAGCCCCAGTATCTACTGCAATTATTTTAGATAAATTTTTATGAGCTGTTCTCAATGCAGAGAATAATTTTTTTGATTTTTTTTGTACAGGTAAATTGCCACCTATCACAATTATAAAATCCGGATTTTTAATAGCTTCTAATCCACCATCTGCTTTCCACCACTGGCCATTGCTTGATCTAATTTTTTTTGCATTAATTGTTATAAGCTTACTTTTAAAAATTTCATTAATTCTATATTGATTAGTTATTCTTAGTGCTTCCTGTATTAATACTAGAGAGTTAGATGGAAATTCTGGCTGTAGAATAATATCAAATGAAAATGTTTTTTTTTTCATAATATTAATTAATAAAAAAGTTAATTATTAACGACACAATTTTATTCATTTATGACAATATCATAGAATTAAATAGATATTTAAACAATTTAATTTTTGTCTATAAATTATGATATTTTGTCGTTTTAAATAGTTTATTTTATAAAAATTATTGAGAAACTATTAAAAATAATAACAGATAGGGGACAATATGATTAAACTATTAAATAATATCTGCAAAGTTGCAGTTATATTTTTATTAACAGCTTCGACTTCATTTGCCGCTGATAAGGTTAAATTAAGATTGAACTGGATGTATTACGGATCACATGCAGGTTTTGCATTAGGGTTTGTTGATGGAACATATGCTAAACATGGTATTGATTTAGATATTAGATCAGGGAACGGATCAAGTTCTGCACACAGATTAGTGGCTAATAAAGACAGTCATTTTTCTTATGGTTCATGTGGAGCTATGACAGATCTTGTGTCTAAAGGAGCACCATTAAAGTCAATTGGTGTAATTGATGCTATGGGAACGGAAGCAGTTCTAGTAAGACCTGATGCAGGTGTTAAGACAATTCAAGACTTAAAAGGAAAAAAAATATTAACAACAGCTAATGCTGGGGTAAATACTTTTTTCCCAATTGTTTTAAAAAATGCTGGCCTTAAGGAATCAGATGTTAATATAACAGTTGTTCCAGACGGTGCTCTTGTATCAAGTTACTTACAAGCTAGTGGCGGTTCTGTAGGAATTTTAGGTGGATTAGATGATAAACCAGCTGAAATTAAAGCAAACGGTGGCGCTCAACCAGTAGCTTTTCCTTACTCTGATTTTGGAGTAAATCAGGTTGGATACTGTATAGGTGCTCATAACGATACTATTAAAAATAATGCTGATATAGCAAAAAGATTTATGAAAGCTACTATTGAGTCTTATGCTAAAGCAGAAAAAAATCCAGATGCTGCAGTAGATGCAATCGCTGACATTGTTGGTGGTTCAATGGCTGAAGATGCTGGTAAAGCTCAATCAAGAGAAGTTTTAGATGTAACTTTAGGAATATTATATTCTGGAGCAAACAAGAAAAAAGTTCTTGGTTTAAATGTTCCTTCTGATTGGGATAGTATGGTTAAATTGATGAAAGAATATAATGACTTAGACAAAAACGCTAAGGCATCTGACTTTTATACAAATAAATTCGTAAATTAATCAACTCATTAAATCACTAGCCGAGTATAAATAATATTCGGCTAGTTTTAAATTTATATAAATGAAAAATTTCATAGAAGTAACAGAATTAAAAAAAGTATTTGGAAATGGTGAAGACGAAGTTCATGCTTTTGGACCCGCAACTATAAATATTAATTCTGGAGAGTTTGTTTCAGTTTTAGGGCCATCAGGATGTGGAAAATCAACTCTAATGCTTATGGTTGCTGGATTATTAGATTCAACAAGTGGAAAAGTAGAATTTGAAAACAAAGTTGTAAATGGACCAAAGACAGATATTGGAATAATGTTTCAAGATAATACTCTAGTTCCTTGGCGAACTGTTAGGGGTAATATTGAACTACAACTAGAGTTAAGAGGGCTCAATCTTAAAGATTATCAAGAAAAAATTAATAATATTTTAAAGTCTGTAAATTTAGATGATTTTGCAGATAGATTTCCCAATGAATTATCGGGGGGTATGCAGCAACGAGCTGCTTTTTGTCAAGCAATGATACATGATCCAAAAATAATTTTACTTGATGAGCCCTTAGGTAAGTTAGATGCAATGACTAGAGAAAAAATTAGAGCGGATTTTCAAAAACTATGGATGGTTAAAAAACCAACAGTTATATTTGTTACTCATTCTATTGAGGAAGCAGTACAGCTATCTAATAGGGTTATTTTGATTACACCAAGACCTGGTAAAATTGATAGAGAGATAAAAATAGACCTTCCATACCCAAGAGATTTACAGATTAAAAGATCAGCAAAATTTACTGAATATGTTAATTCAATACAAGAAGTTTTCCACAAATATGGAGTAATTTAGAAAGTAATATTAAAAATGAAAAAATTTATTAAATGGATAGCTAGTGGATGGATGTTAATTTTATTTTTTGTAGGTTTCTTTTTATTTTGGGAATATTCCATACCTTTATTTGATATACCTAGGTATATTTTACCATCTCCATCAGAAATTGTTTTAAAAGGCTCTGCTGATCTAGATAAACTAGTTTATTATACAGGTGTAACTGCTCTCGAGACTGTACTTGGATATATTATTGCTTTAATTTTAGGAGTAGGTTTTGGAATAGCTATTTCTTTTTCATCTATATTAAGAAGAACTTTATATCCTTTTTTTGTTAGTATTGAGATGACACCCAAAATAGCCTTTGCTCCACTATTTATATCTTGGTTTGGCTTCGGGTTAATGCCTAAAGTAATTATTGTAGTCTTAGTTTGTTTTTTTCCGATAGTATTAAATGCAATTTTAGCATTTAATTCATTAAGCAATGAACTCACTCTATTTTACCAATCTACTGGTGCCAGTAGATTGAAAACATTTTTTTCAATTCGTTTGCCAGCCGCTTTACCTCAATGTTTTGTTGGTTTTAAATATGCGGCAATTAATGCAACAGTGGGAGCAACAATAGCAGAATTTATTGGATCAGATAAAGGACTTGGTTTTTATATCTCTATTGTAACAGGAAATATGAGACCAGATTTAGCTTTTGCAGGAATATTTTTCTTAACAGTTCTAGGCTTAACAATATTTGGTTTTGTTACAATGATGGAAAAAATATTAATACCTTGGCATATATCAATGAAAAGAATTAATAAATAAGGGAAACATTATGGATTATGAAAATTTAAAAAAAAAACTAGAAGGTTGTTATGTAACTGTTCCAACTCCTTTTAAGGATGTAAAAAACTTACCTCTTAACTTTGACGCACTTAAAGATTATGTAGAGTTTTTATTGGGTAATGGTTTAAATAATGAAAATTGTACATTACTTTTTGGTGGAGCTGCTGGTGATTTTTCAGCAATGAGTTTTGATGAGAGGTTATCTTTAGCTAAAGAAAGTGCAAAAATAGTTAATGGAAGAACTCCAATTGCTTTAGGAGGTCAAACAACCAACACTCAAGAATTAGAAAAACTTGCAAATGTTGCTAAAGATTTTGGTTATGATTTCATTCAAGTCTCCTGTCCTTTTTACTTCAAACATACGGAAGATGATTTTATTGAATATGTAAGAGCTGCATCAAGTGCAGCGGAAGGTGGACCAGGTATAATCTTATATAACACCTTTTGGACTTCAACTAGTGTTTCCAACCAACTTATTGACAAAATAAAAGATCTTCCAAATATTGTTGGATTAAAATGGGCAACACCACGAACTGATGCAATGGAATTTGAAGATGTGACTTCAACTTATTCTAGCAGATTCACAATAATTGATAATAATTTATTTTTTCCTTACTCAGCAATGAAATCATTAAATGCAAAAGCCTTTGAAGTTCATATGTGTAACTTTTGGCCAGAATGGGGAGCAAAATTAATTAATGAAGTTAAAAAGAAAAACTTTGAAGAGATTGCTAGGATGATGGTTGAAGAAGCTATGCCTTTCTATAAACTTTGGGTAGAAATTGAAACTAACTATACTTCTGGGGACGGATATTTAGATAAACTGTGTATGGAATTAGTCGGACTTCCATCAAGTAGATGCAGGCCACCAACAAGAGATATGCGAGAACAATATAGGCAAAAAACTCTTGATTATATGAAAAAAATTAAAGTTCCTCATTTAAAGTTTTAATGAGTAAAATTGAAAATATTAGATCAATTCTACTAAGTGCAGAATATGGTGATGAAAAACACCCAGAGATTTTAGAGTGCTTTCCTAATGGTCCAAAAAGAACAATTGGGTTAGTTGAAGTGACCTTAGAAAATGGAGTGAAAGGTTATGGCGAAGGTTACTTAGGAGTTTTTGCACCACAAGTTTTTAAATCCATTGTTGAACTTTGTGCACCTTACCTTATTGGAAAAGATGGGTTTGATATTCTAAGAAGATATAAAGATTTATGTAGTGTTTGTGATTATTGGTCACTACAAGGGGCTGCTAGACATACTACAAGCGCAATTGAAATAGCTTTAGTTGATGCAAAATCTAAAACTCAAAAATGTCCTGCATATAAATTATTTGGAAATAGTACTAAAGATAAAATAGAAGTCTATGGAAGTGGAGGAATTTGTGACACTAAAGAACACTTTATTGAAGAGCTAGAACAATTACAAAAACTGGGAATAAAAAAATATAAAATTAGAGCAGTTCCAAGTGATATAAATAAGACTGCCTGGGTGCTTAAAGAAGCTAGAAAATATAAAATAGATGTAGGCATTGATATGTGTCAAAATCTTGCAGATCCACCAATAGATGCAGGCGAAGTAATAAATTATATAAAAAACGTTAAAAATATTTCAAAAGAAAAAATCTTATTTTTAGAAGAAGCTGTTGGACCAACGGATATAAAAGGATTTAAAAAATTAAAAGAAACTCTCAATATAGATATTTGTGGTGGTGAAGTTATAACCACACCTTTAGAAATGATAGAGAGGATAAATTTGGATATTTATAATTTTGTTCAACCAGATGCATCAGTTATTGGAGGAATGCATGCTGTGAAAGAAGTGTTTGAGAATGCAAAAACAAAACCTGTTGTACATGCTTGGGGAGGACCAGTAGCTATTATGGCAAATTATCAAGTTGCATTTGGGTGCAATGGAAATTTAGTTGAATTTCCAATGATACCATACAAGCTAGAACCAATAATGTTTGGTGATCAAAGAGTTATTAAAGATGGCAGTCTTTTAAGGCCTGAAAATCCAGGGATAGGTATTACTATGAATAATAAAATCGAAAAAGATTTTTCATTTGATAAAGAGTCGGTTTATTCATGCGTCGTTGTTGATAGAGGACAACCAAAGGACTCTTTTTGGAAGGAATAATCCTAAAAAAATGATCTTAAAACAAACTAGACTTAACAACAATAATCATCAACATAAAAATTTATGAACATTTATATTGCATGTGAGTTAGATAATTCAGAAAAAAAAATTATTAAAAATAATTTAAAAAAACATAATTTATATTTTTCAAAACTTAAATTTAAAAAAATTGCTGATAACAATTTCCTAAAATGTGAGATTGTATTTGGAAATATTCCGCCTGATTGGATAAAACAAAGTAGCAAAATAAGGTGGATTCAACTGGAATCAACTGGCTTTGCTGAATATTCCAATGTTAAAAAAAATTTTTTAAATAAAGATGTAATTATTACAAATCTAAAAAGTTTTTTTGCGTATCAAGTAGCTCAAACAGTAATGGCTGGAATTTTTTCTTTTTATAGAGGTTTGGATAGTTTTACTTTGTTAAAAAAAAGGAAAAAATGGATTGGAGATCCAATTAGAACTAAGTTAGAAATATTAAATGATAAAAATATTTTATTTTTTGGAAAAGGGTCAATAAACCAGGAAATAGCAAAATATATAAAAGTATTTAATTGTAAATATTCATTTATTGACTCAAATTCAAAAAAAAGTTTTTCCATTAAAAAGGTAAAAAAAGCCGAAATAGTTATCTGCGCGTTGCCCGGAACTAGCAAAACTAAAATGCTTTTTAATAAAAAAATGATTAACAGTTTATCAAAACAAACTATTTTAATTAATGTTGGTAGGGGCAATTTAATTAATGAAAAATATTTAATCAAAAAATTAAAAAATAATGATCTAAAAGGGGCTGTTTTAGACGTTACAGCTGAAGAACCCCTAAGAAAAAATAACCCGCTATGGTCTTGTCCAAATTTAATACTTACACAACATACTGGTGGTGGATACAAAGATGAGATAATAGATAAAGTTAACTTTTTCTTAAATAATTTTCAAAGATACAAAAAGAAAAATAAATTGTTAAATAAAATTAATCCTATGAAAGGTTATTAAACAATTTAATGGTCAAAAAATCCTCAGTTTCTTGCCTTGAGTGCACTGCCAACTTCCAAAATAAAGACTTGATTATTAAATTCATAAATAATAGCTTATAAAATATGTCTATCAACTACAAAGCAATAGCAAAAAAACTTAAGTTTGAAGGTAGAGCCTTTATCAACGGTAAATATGTTAACGCTATTGATGGTAAAAAGTTTGAAACAATAAATCCAGCGACGGAAGAAAAACTTTGTGCAGTAGCAAAGTGTAATCATAAAGATGTTGATCTTGCAGTAAAAGTTTCAAGAAAAGCTTTTAATAGCGGCGTTTGGTCAAGATGTTCTCCAGAGCATAGAAAAGAAGTTTTGTTAAAATTTGCAGAGTTACTTCGAAAGCATGGTGATGAAAATTCAGTCTTAGAATGTGTTGATACAGGAAAATTAATTTCAGATTGCGTTAATGAAGTTGCAAATGATGCTCCAATGCATTTCCAGTGGTATGGAGAATTGATTGATAAAGTATTTGGTAAAGTTGGTCCAACAGAACCATCAATTACAAGCTTGATTGTAAAAGAGCCTATTGGAGTTGTAGCAGGAATTGTTCCCTGGAATTTTCCGCTAATGATGGCTGTTTGGAAAATGGCACCGGCTCTTGCGGCAGGTTGTTCGGTAATAATTAAACCAGCAGAAGATACTCCATTAACTGCAATTCGAGTTGCAAAAATTGCTCAAGAAGCTGGAATTCCAGATGGCGTTTTAAATGTTCTTCCTGGTTTCGGTAATGTTGGTGAAGCACTTGGTCGTCATAAAGATGTTGATGCAGTTTCTTTTACAGGTTCAACGGAAGTAGGGGGTTATTTTTTAAAATACTCAAGTGAAAGTAATTTAAAACCTGTTGCATTAGAGATGGGTGGCAAAAGTCCATTTATAGTTTTAGAAGATGCTAAAATTAATGATGATTTAATTGATAACGCAATAAATTCTGCTTTTTGGAATGGTGGCCAAAACTGTTCTGCAAATATGAGACAGATAGTTCATAAAAATGTCAAGGATGAGTTTTTAGATAAAGTTTTAAAAAGAGTTAAAAAATTAAAAGTAGGCGATCCATTAGATCTAAAATCTAATATGGGATCTATGATTTCAAAAGGACATTTACAAACTGTTGATGGTTATATTCAAAAAGGTATAGATCAGGGTGCAAAACTTTTATCTGGAGGAGTTTCAAATGATAAGCAAAAAGGTTTCTATGCAAAACCAACATTATTTGACGGTTTAAAAGAAAACATGAAAATAGCTCAGGAAGAAATTTTTGGCCCAGTTTTGGGCATTTTAACAGTTAAAAACGATGAAGAAGCTCTAAAAGTAGCCAATAATTCCAAATATGGACTTCATGCAAGTGTATTTACTCAAGACATAAACCGTGCATTTCATTTAGCTAAAAGTTTACCTTGTGGAACTGTATCTGTTAATACTTTCTCTGAAGGAGATATTAAAACTCCTTTTGGAGGTTATAAACAATCTGGGTCACTGTCTAGAGACCAAGGTACAGAAGCATTAAATTCATTTCTTCAGACTAAAACAATTTGGATTAGTCACACTTGAGACAATTTAGCCTGCTAATATAACTTAATGGTATATCTGTAAACCCAAATTGGGCCGTCATATACTTTGACTCGCTTTAAAGATCTAAGTTAGACTTAATTTTTCAAATTAAAAGGAGATATAATGATAATAATAAACATTAAAACAATTTGCAAAACACTTCTCAAGGTAGTTGCAATTGCTTTCTTTGCCCAAGCAGCTTATGCAGAGGTAACTCTTAAGCTTGGGACTACTGGAAGATTGGGTATGCCAATCGGTGATGCTATAGATCAAGCATTGATACCAGCTTTAGCAAAAGCTTCTGGTGGTAAAATGAAAGTTGAACCACATTATCAAAAAAAGTTTATGTGCTGAACAGAAATGTGGTGAACAAGCCAACCAAGGGCTTATAGCTCTATGGACTAGTTCAACTGCAAACTATGGTAATTTTGGACCAGAATTAGCAATTTTTGATTTACCTTTCATTTTCAAATCACTTGAAGATGCGAAAAGAATATCAGATGAATGGTTAGCTGAAAGACAATGTAAACTTGCGCTTGAAAATGCAGGTCATATTTGCCTTTCTGTATATTCAAGTGGTGGATTCAGACAACTTGGAAATGCAACTAAACCAGTTCATGTTCCTAACGATATGAAGGGACTGAAATGGCGTACTACTAAGAGTCCAGTTGAATTTATGCTAGTTAAAAATTGGGGTGCAACTCCAACTCCATATGACTGGAGCCAGTTATACTCAGGCCTACAGTCAGGTGTAGTTGAAGGTCAGTATGTTGCTAGTCCATGGCAGCACGTAGCAAAACTTCATGAAGTTGCAAAATACTTCACTGAGATTGGCGGCATGTGGTCAGGAAATATTCTAGCGATGGATGCAAAGCAGTATAATGCATTGTCTGATCAACAGAGAAAATGGTTACACGAAGCAGCTGATGCTTATGGAGAAAAAGTAAATGAGTTAGACAACGCTTGGATCAAGAATGGAGAAGATGCAATTAAAGCATCTGCGAAAGAGTGGTATGTACCATCTGAAGCAGAAATGTCTAAATGGAGAGAAGGTGCAATTGGTGCTTGGTTAGATGCCAAAGGTACTTTTGAACCAGAGGTAGCTAAAAGAGTGCTTCTAGAACAAGGAATGGATGGATTCGTTGCTCAGTTAGAGAAAGCTGGGGCTCTGTAAATCGTTCAACAAAAAACTGTGTAAAGATCATTTAGTTAAATTTAATAACTAGATGATCTTTACCTTAAACAAATCATAACATATAAGTATTTATGGAAAGTATTATTCTACTCGTAGTACTCCTTTTTCTAATTTTATTAGGTGCTCCAATTGGGTTCATATTAATACTGATACCATTTGTTTATATTCTGTTTACTGACGCCGTACCGCTTGTTTTGATACCTAGTCAAATGTTTAATGCTATTGACTCGGTTCCATTAACTGCAATTGCATTTTTTATGCTAACAGGTGAGTTAATGACAAGTGCCACGATTACTGACAGATTAGTAGCTTTGAGCAGAGCATTAATTGGACGTATTCGAGGAGGTTTGGCTCAAGTTAATGTCCTTGTGAGTATGTTTTTTGCGGGGATGAATGGTTCCGTGGTAGCAGATACAGCTACGGTGGGGGCATTAGTATTACCAGCCATGAAAAAAGCTGGTTATCCTGCTGCATTTTCGGCTGCAGTTACAGGCGTAAGTTCAACCATAGGAGGGATAATTCCACCTAGTATCATGATGATTGTACTTGCTAACTCGACTGAGATTTCAATTGCAGCATTATTTGCTGCTGGGATTATTCCAGGCGTATTGATCGGCGTTGTAATCATGATAATCAATCATTACTTCGCAATCAAATATAACTTCGAGCGCAGTGATGAACCATTTTCGGTACGTCGAGCTGGTAAAGAATTATATCGATCCTCTTTTGCCCTTTTAATACCTTTAGTTTTAGTGGGTTCAGTAATGGGTGGTGTGGCGTCGGTTGTTGAGGCTGGTGCTATTACAGCAATGGTTGCACTATTTACAGGTGTGTTCGTTTATCGAACTATTAAATGGAAAGATTGTACTGGGGCTTTTCGTCGGGCATTCCGAAACTCAGCAATGGTTTTTATTATTATCGCAGCATCAGGACCCTTCAGTTGGTTACTTACATCTCTAGGTGCAATCGGTGATCTTGAAAAATGGCTTCTAAGCCTAACTGAATCTCCAATTATTTTTATTTTAGCAGTGATTCTATTCATTTTTCTTCTTGGAACAGTAATGGACTCAGCGGTAAACATTATTATAGTTGGTCCAGTACTAGTTAATGTTATGGCTCAAGCTGGTTTTCCCGAGGTACAAGCAGCTATAGTTGTAATAGTTGGCTTCTTAATAGGATCAGTAACACCACCTGTTGGTGTTGCATACTTTACAGCCGCAACAATAGCACAAGTGCGTTTAGAAAAGGTGGCTATTGCATTAATTCCTTATCTAGTTGGACTGTTTTTACTTTTGTTCTTTATACTTGTTGTACCAGAGTTGACTATGTTTCTTCCAAACCTATTGAGTAATTAATGATATGTTAAAATTTTTTAACAACTTTGACCGTTTTATCCATCGTATGTTGGAAGCTATGTGTTCAATCTTTTTGGCTTCAATGGTTGGTTTCACTCTTTATAACGTTATCATGCGATATGTTTTCAATAACCCTCCTGTTTGGGGTGATCTGCTAACAGTATTAAGTAATATTTGGTTGATGTTTATAGCACTTGCATTGACAGCGAGAGATAATGAGCACATAGCTTTAAATTTAATTTATGAAAAATTACCAAATAGACTTTCATTATATATACGCCAGTTTTGGAAAGTTATGATTATGGTAATTGGTATAGTCTTGATAATTTATGGAGTTGAACTAGTAGAAGGTATGCGTGGAAAGTATTGGGAAATGTGGTATTTTGAAATTAGTTTTCAAGGTATTGAGTTCAAAGAAAATTATATGCCAAAGAAATACGCAGTTGCAATCTTACCATTAGCGGGATTTTTAACTACCATTGGTGCTGCAATTTCTTTTGTGAAAAAAGCCTAGTTCTTTTTGTATGTTTATCAAACATATGTTCAGCACAGTAAAAATAATTTGCCACCTAATATAACTTAATTGCATATCAGCAAACCCAAAATGGGCATCCATTTTCTTTGACTCATCTTTGCTAATTTAGTTTAATTAATTTTAAAATAACCAAAGGGGTAATAATGAAAATAATTAAAACTACACTTGTAGCTGGATTAATTTCTATTTTTGCAACTGTTTCATCATTTGCAGAAAAAGTTAAAATTGGTGATCCAGGTTGGACAGGTGCAACAGCAATTGCTAATTTATTAGCAGCAGTTGTTACTGATAAAATGGGTGGAGAAGCAGAGCTTGTTCCAGGCAACAATACTGCAATCTACGGTG
Source organism: Pelagibacteraceae bacterium AG-390-L03 (assembly GCA_003279685.1). Taxonomy (GTDB): domain Bacteria; phylum Pseudomonadota; class Alphaproteobacteria; order Pelagibacterales; family Pelagibacteraceae; genus Pelagibacter. The sequence goes on from QCHA01000006.1 coordinate 47,402, forward strand.
CTATTGATAGAAGCAAAGGTGAAATCGAAGTTCACCCTGATATCTGGCTACCAAACCAACAAGCTTATACAAATGATTTAGTTCCAAAAGGAACTTTGAAATTAAGCAGCAAACCATATGAAGGAAACCAAGGTTATTGTGTTTCTCAACAGTTTGCAAAAAAAATGAATATTACTGCAATTGAAGATTTAGGAAGACCAGAAGTTGTTAAAGCTATGGATAGTGATGGCAATGGTAAAGGTGAATTCTGGATTGGTGCAGATGGTTGGGCTTCAGCAAATGTTAACCAAGTTAAATTAAGAGACTATGGTTTATATGATGCTGGTATTGAACCAATCAGAGCAGCTGAAGCAGTTAAAAATGCAAGAGTTCTTGACTCTATTAAAAAAGGTGAAGGATATGCATTCTATTGTTACAAACCGCATGCAATTTGGGGAATGGCTGATGTAGTTATGTTGGAAGAGCCAAAATTTGATCCAGCTAAATACAAAATGGTACAACCTAAAGAAGATGCTGACTGGTACAAAAAATCTTATGTTGCTTCAAAAGATGCACTTAAGCAAATTCAAATTGGTTGGGGTACTTCTCTAGAAAGTAAATCACCAGCTATTGTTGAATTCTTTAAGAACTTTCAATTAACAGCGGACGACGTTTCATCTATGGCATATGCTATTTCAGTTGAAAAAAAAACAACCAGCTGATGTTGCAAGAGCTTGGATGGAAGCTAACAAATCAACAGTTGATGGTTGGTTAGGTCTTTAATCTAATATAAATTATCTATACTCGGCAATTTTATATTGCCGAGTATATCTTCCTTTAATAAAAGAGAGTTAAATGGATTCATCTGGATCAGCTATTAAAATTGAGAATGTTTGGAAAGTGTTTGGCAACACTTCATCAGAGGCTTTAGATGCAATTCAAAATCAAAAAATTTCAAAAACTGAAGCTTTAGAAAAATACAATTCAGTCATTGGTGTATCCGATGTTTCTTTTGATGTTAAACAAGGTGAGATATTTTGTGTAATGGGCTTATCAGGTAGCGGTAAATCAACTTTAGTAAGGCATATTAATAGACTGTTAGAGCCAACATCGGGAAAAATTTTAATTAATGGTCAAGATGTAATGACACTTGATAGAGATAACTTACAAGAATTAAGAAATAAAAAAATTGGCATGGTTTTTCAAAATTTTGCCTTAATGCCTCATAGATCTGTTGTTGATAATATTGCAATGCCTCTTGAGATAAGAGGAATAAGTAAAAATGATAGATTGGATGCTGCAAATAAGATTTTAGAAATTGTTGAATTACAAGGTTGGGGTAACAAATTTGCCCATGAATTGTCCGGAGGTATGCAGCAAAGAGTAGGGCTTGCAAGAGCTTTAGCAGCTGATCCTGAATTTTTATTAATGGACGAACCTTTCAGTGCATTAGATCCTTTGATTAGAAGACAATTACAGTCAGAATTTATTAAACTTTCAAAACAAATGAAAAAAACAACTGTTTTTATTACCCATGATTTAGATGAGGCAGTAAGAGTAGGTCACCGTATTGCAATTATGAGAGACGGTAAAGTAATTCAAGTTGGTACCCCAGAAGAAATTGTAGTTAGCCCTGCTGATAATTATGTAGCTGATTTTGTAAAAGGAATTTCTAGATTAAAGGTTGTTCAAGCAAAATCAATCATGCAACCAATAGAAAGTTTTGAAAATAAGAATGGTAAATTATCTAATGATTTGGAAAGAGTTGATGAACATGATTTATTAAGTAAACTTATTGAAACTTCTGCATCTAAAGACAAACCTATTTTAGTTCATAATAGTAATAGTGAAACTATTGGTGTTATTTCACAATCAGATCTTTTAAAAGCGGTTATAGAAGGAGGAGATGGTGAGTAAAGAGCTTAATAATCAATCTAGATCTGAGTTAATAACTGATTTTGTAAAAACTAATCCAGAATATTATATCGAGAAATTCAAACAAATTGGAAGTAAACCGACATTTTCTTTTTCTTTTAATTTATATGCTGCAATTCTTGGACCTATTTGGTTTGGAATGAGGAACATTTGGAATTGGGCATTAACTTTTTTAATTATTGAAACTTTTTCAGTAGTACAAATAATAAGAGGTTTGTTTGGGAATATTACAGCAGAGGCAGTTCAAAAAATTGAACAAGTACAATCAACTATCGCATTTAGAAATAAACAACTAGAGGCAGCAATTACAAATAACCCTGATAAGGTTGATGTATACAAGCGAAACATTAAATCTTTAGAAGATGCCATGCAAGGATATATAGATGAAGTTAGTAGAATTGAAGCCTCAGCTATTTGGATTACTATTTTTGGGGTAGTTTTATTAATCTCAATTAAAATAGTTCAAGGAATTCTTGCTAACTCTAAGTTAGAAAAGAGATATTCAGAGTGGTTGTCTGATAAAACGATAAGCCCTGGTATGCAGACTAAGAATTACATTTTAAGTACTATTTTTACATCTGTAATAATGTTTTTTTCAGTAGTTCATTATAGTTTTCCTGGTTTAATTATAATGATGAATGAATTCCCAACTCATCCAGATATCAGATTAACATCAATAGCTTGGGTTGAAAAAATATTCAATTATGCAGTCTTAAAAGGAGATGCATTATTTACAGCTATTACTATTGGTATTAGGTCAGTTTTGGACTTTTTAGAATTATTATTTGTTAAAACTCCATGGATAGTAATTATTACCGCTATAGTAACTTTAACAGGGTTATCTGCTGGACCTAGAGCTGCAATATATTCAGCTGGATTTTTATGTTACATGGGATTTTTGGGTTTTTGGGTAAAAGCAATGACCACTCTAGCTTTACTTGGAACAGCTGCAATATTGAGCATAGCTATTGGTATACCTCTTGGAATTTTTTGTGCAAGACGTCAAAGATTTTATTCAATGATTAGACCCATCATGGATTTTATGCAAACAATGCCAGCATTTGTATTCATGATTCCTGTAATTGCTTTTTTTGGAACAGGTAAAGTTGCAGCAGTAATAATTACAATGATTTTTGGGGGAACACCTGTAGTAAGATTAACTGTACTTGGATTGAGAGGAGTTCCAGAGACAATTCGAGAAGCTGCAATTGCCTATGGAGCTAGTAAATGGTATCTACTTAGAAAAGTAGATTTACCTCTAGCAACACCTTCTATTTTAGCAGGTGTAAATCAAACAGTGATGTTAAGTTTAGCTATGGTTGTAGTTGCATCTCTAATTGGTGCGAAAGGTTTAGGACAAGATGTTCTTGAAGCACTTCAGTACGCAAATGTAGGTCAAGGTATTCTTGCAGGTGTTGCAATATTATTTGTTGCATTAATTTTAGATAGGGTTGTTCAAGGTAAAAAAAGAGTTTAATAAAACTTAATGGAATATTTATTGTTAGGTTTTTTTACTGGTTTAAGTCTTATTCTTGCAATTGGTGCACAGAATATATTTGTTATCGAACAGGGTTTAAAAAAACAATATATTTTTTTAGTTTGTATAATTTGTTCAATATCAGACTTGATCCTGATATTTTTAGGAATATTTTTATTTCATTATTTTACTAAATATTTTAATTCAACTATTGAATTAGTATTTAATATTCTATTATTAATTTTTTTACTTCATTTTATTTATTCAAAAATAAGGACTTATAATTCAAGTATTAATTTTAATAGTGAAACAAAAGAAATTTCAAAATTTAACATTCTATTAAAAACACTTGGATTTACTTACCTTAATCCTCATGTTTACTCAGATACTGTCTTTTTTCTTGGAAACTTCTCGAAAAATTTTTTAATAAATCAAAAAATTTTATTTGGATTAGGAGCCTCTATATCTTCTTTTTTGTTTTTCTTTTTAATTGGATATTTATCTAAATTTTTATCTAAATATGCTCAAAATCAAAAAATTTGGAAAGTGATTAATATATTTATTATTACTTTTATGAGTTTTTTAACTTTTTATATTTTTTTAGAAATAATTTAAACGTTACAAGACATATCTTGTCCACAGCATAATGGTGATTTTATTTTACCATGATCATTAGGACACTTAGATATTTGTACTTCATTCCCATCATCTAATTTAAGCATGTCATTAACTAAAGGCTCATTGCATTTTCCACAATTAGCATTAACCGACATACCACATTTTGAGCATTCATAAGTATTCATAAAAAATCCTTTTATGTTAATTGCTTTAGTTGATAGAATATTACAATATTTTAATATTTATTGAACGAAATAATCAGCTTCTATGAGCAAAATCTATATAAATGATACAGGTCAAGGTTTTCCGCTAGTATTAGTTCATGGTTATTTGGGCTCTTCAGAGATGTGGTGTCTTCAAAGAGATTATTTATCAAAGTTTTTTAGAGTAATATCTCCTGCCTTACCTGGTTTTGGAGAAAGTCATGAAGCACAATCTCTAGATTCAATTAATGATATGGCTAAGTTTGTAATTAATATTATTGATGAAAAAAAAATTGATAAGTTTAATTTATTAGGTCACTCCATGGGTGGAATGATAGTTCAAGAAATAGCTAAATTAGCAGGAGACAGAATTAATAAATTAATCTGTTTTGCAACTGGTTCTATAGGTGAAATACCAGGAAGGTTTGAACCAATTGATGAAACTAGAAAACGACTGAAAGTAGAAGGTGCTGATATTTCATTTTCAAGAGTTCCTAAAAAATGGTTTGTCAAAGGAGATAAAGATAAAAATTATTATTTATGTTCAAATGCAGTTCAAAATGTATCATCTGAAACTGCAGACAATGCTCTTAAGGCAATGAAGAATTGGTCTGGTATAGATAATTTAAAAAATATAAAGAATAAAACATTAATAGTGTGGGGAGATAAAGATACTTCCTATAATTTTGACCAAGTAGACACACTTAATAAAAATATTAAAAATAGTAAGTTAGAAATATTTAAAGATTGTGCTCACAATGTTCACTTAGAAGAGGCAGATAAATTTAATAAATTAATTAAAGATTTTATTAATTAAATATTTAATTTGAAAATCCATATTTTCTTAGTCTAACATCACCAGTTCTAGCATGAGCTTCCATTCCTTCGTATCTTGAAATTCTAGCACAAGCAGCACCAACAGTTTTGGTAGACTCTTTTGTCATTCTTTGGAAACTTAGTGTTTTAATAAATTTTCCAACGAAAAGACCACCAGTATATCTTCCAGCACCTTTAGTTGGTAAAATGTGGTTTGTACCAGAACACTTATCACCATAAGCAACAGTAGTTTCTTCTCCAATAAACAAGGATCCATAATTTTTTAATCTTTTGTGAAACCATTCTAAGTTTTGAGTTTGAACTTCTAAATGCTCTGGAGCATATTCATCACTGATTGTTGCCATTTCTTCATCAGTATCACAAAGAATTACTTCTCCGTAATCTCTCCATGCAGCACCCGCATTTTCTCTTGGTAATTCTGGAAGTTCTGCAATTAACTCTGGAACTCTTTTAATCACATATTCAGCAACTCTTTTACTTGTTGTATATAACCAAGCAGGAGAATTATAGCCATGCTCTGCTTGACCAACTAAATCAACTGCAACTAACTCTTCATCAGCTTTATCGTCAGCTATTACGGCTATTTCAGTTGGGCCCGCAAATAGGTCAATTCCAACTTTTCCAAATAACATTCTTTTTGCTTCAGCAACAAATTGGTTACCAGGACCAACTAATATGTCAGCTGGAGCATTACCAAATAAGCCATTAGTCATTGCTGCTATACCTTGAACACCCCCTAAGTTTAAAATTGAGTCTGCGCCACAAAGATCAGCAGTATAAACAATTGATGGATGAACACCTACACCTGGTTTTGGTGAACTTGCTACAATAATATTTTTTACACCTGCAACTTTTGCAGTCGTTACACTCATCACAGCTGACGCTATATGAGCATATCTACCAGCTGGTACGTAACAACCTGCTGTGTTAACAGGAATTAATTTTTGTCCTGCAAATAACCCATCAGATAATTCAACTTCAAAATCTTGTCCATAATTTTTAAGTTGTGCTTCAGCAAATTTTCTAACTCTTTCGTGTGAAAACTGAATATCGTCTTTTGTTTTTTGATCTAAACTTTTTTTAATTTCTTCAATTTTTTCTTTTGAAACGACTACATCACCTTCGAACTTATCTAATTTTTTTGAATATTCTTTACATCCTTCTTCTTTAGTTTGTTCGATATCTTTAAGAATGTTTTCAACAATTTCTCTTGTTTTAGTGTCATCTGTAGAAGATGTTTTTGGTGATTTTTTTAAATATTGTATAGCCATTGATAAATTCCTTTATTTTGAAATATCTTAATAAAGTAAAAGTAAGTTTTATTCAATGATTTAAAAATAAAATCTATAACCAATATTAACACTGACAACGCACAAGATAATAACTAGGAAATATAGACTAATGTAATTAAATGGTCTCATTTTAATACTTAGAATTAATCTAGAGCAACTACAGCTGCTGCAATAGATGCAAGTCTTGCTTGAGCTTCATCAGAACGACTAGTGATTACTATTGGAACTTTTCCGCCAACAACAACACCTGCTGCACAAGCTCCCATAAAATAGATCATCATTTTAACCAAAGCATTTCCAGCTTCGACACTTGGAACTAATAATACATCTGCGTCACCAGCTACTATATTTTTTACACCTTTTATAGCTGCAGATTTTTTTGAAATACTGTTATCAAAAGCCAAAGGCCCAAAAACATCAGCATTTAAATTATCTTCTTTTGCAAGTTTAGTAATTTCATTAGCTTCAACAGAGCTTGGAACACTATCTAAAATTTCTTCAGTTGCTGAAAGAATAGCAACTTTTGGTCTTTCATTTCCTAATCTATTTGAAAAATCTATAACATTTCTTAAAATATGCATTTTAGTTTTCACATTTGGCAAAACATTTAAAGCACCATCGGTAATAATTAATGGTTTATCCTCTTTTTCAATAGTCATATGCCATATATGGCTAAGTCTAGTTTTGCCAAGCAAGTTATATTCACGTTTTAAAACTTCCTTCATCAAAACATCAGTATGAATATGCCCTTTAACAATGATCTTAACCTTATCTTTGCTTGCAAGTTTAGCTGCAATTTTTGCAGTATTATTTTCTACAGGCTCATCAATAATTTCATACTCAGAAATATCCCACTTTAATTGATCGGCACATTTTAAAATTTCCTCTTTATTACCTATAAATATTGGTATTATTAAATTTTCATTAACTGCATCTTGAACTGAAAGCATAGGCAAAGGTAATCCAGCATTAACTATTGCTGCTTTTACACCCTTTTTTTTATGAGCATGATCAAGTAGATTATTTGGGCAGATAATTTCTTTGTTTGAAAGCATAAGTTATAATTATAAATAATTTGTTAAATGTATATAGTTCAA
>QCHA01000007.1 GCA_003279685.1 Pelagibacteraceae bacterium AG-390-L03
ATTCTATTATTTTAGATTTTTGAAAATATAAACTCAATAGATATTCTTCATCTGAAATTTTTTTATTAACATTTTTTATCATCAGATGATATTTCCCAGGTTCAAAGTTAAAAGATGTCTTTTTTTTAATATTTATCCCACCATCAATTTTATACATCTTCATAACACCATCGTGCATTTTTGTATTATGAATTTCAATTCTGTTTGAAATATCACCCTTTACAGAAATCAATTTATCATCAAAGTTATTTGTATTTTCTAACTCAAAATAACCAGCTACCATTTTTGCATTCACATCTTTATAAACAATTTGTGGATTCTTAAAAATCAAACCATTAATATTAGTTATTACATCTTCAGTTTGAGCATTAACTTTGCTAAAAGTTAAAAAAATTAAAGATGTCAAAAAAATTAATAAATTTTTTACTTTTTGTAAGTTCATAAAAAAATTTATATTATTATTAACTTATTTTGTAAATTTAATTTAAATTAAATTAATTTATTGTTACATATTTCCATATTTAGGTCCACCGCTGCCTTCTGGTGTAACCCAAGTAATATTTTGAGACGGTTCTTTAATATCACAAGTTTTACAGTGAATACAATTTTGAGAATTAATCACAAATTTGTTTATATCATTTTCTTTTTGAACTTCATAAACACCAGCGGGACAATATCTTTGAGCAGGTTCATCAAATTTCTCTAAAGTATAATTAATTGGTAAATTAGGATCTTTAAGTTTTAAGTGAACAGGTTGATTTTCGGCATGATTAGTACCAGTAAGATAAATTGAACTTGTTTTATCAAAAGTAATAACATTATCATATTTTGGATATTCTATTTTAGGCATCTGATTTGCTGGTTTTAAAGTTTCATGATCAGCATGTTTATGTCTTAAAGTAAAAGGCAGCTTTCCTTTAAATAAAATTTGATCAATTCCTGTAAATATTATTCCAAGAATTAAACCCCAGCTAAAACTAGGTTTTACGTTACGAGCTGCATGAAGCTCTTCATAAACCCAACTTTTCTTAAATTTTTCTTCATAAACTGATAAATTTTTATTTTCTTTAATATTTTCAATTATTGTCTCAGCAGCAATCATTCCACTTTTCATTGCTGTATGAGAGCCTTTAATTTTTGGCATATTTAATGTTCCGGCATCACAACCAACTAGTAATGCGCCTGGCATAGACATCTGTGGTAAACTTTGAAGTCCGCCTTCAATTAATGCTCGAGCTCCATAAGAAATTCTTTTTCCACCTTCTATTATTTTTTTTATTGATGGATGTGTTTTAAACCTTTGGAACTCATCATATGGAGAAAGATGAGGGTTTTTATAGTCTAAACCTATAACATATCCGAGAAATACTTGTTTGTTTTCTGCATGATAAATGAAACTACCGCCATAAGTATTATTATCTAATGGCCATCCAGCAGTATGCATCACCATTCCTTCTTCATGGCTTTTATCATCAATTTCCCAAATTTCTTTAAAGCCAATTCCATACTGTTGAGGATCTTTGTCTTTTGAAAGATTAAATTTTTCAATTAATTGTTTGCCTAAGTGTCCTCTACATCCTTCAGCAAAAACAGTAACTTTACCTAATAATTCTATACCTGGTTCAAAACTATCTTTTTGATTTCCCTCTTTATCAATACCCATATCTTGAGTTGCAACGCCTTTAACAGACCCATCTTCATTGTATAAAATTTCACTTGCAGGAAACCCTGGAAAAATTTCAACACCTAAAGCCTCAGCTTGTTCTGCTAACCATCTACATAAATTAGCTAAACTAATTATATAATTGTTATGATTTTGTTGAACTTTGGGAAGCAACCATGTTGGCCAACTTAGTGATTTAGTTTTTCCTAAAAATAAAAATTTTTCTTTAGATACTTTAGTTTTGATTGGAGAATTAAGTTCTTTCCAATTTGGTAACAGCTCATCTAATGCTCGTGTTTCAAAAACATTACCACTTAAAATATGAGCACCAATTTCAGATGCTTTTTCTAATAAGCAAACATTCAAATTTGGGTCAAGTTGCTTAAGTTTAATTGCTGCAGATAATCCAGAGGGACCTCCTCCAACAATAACAACATCATACTCCATCGACTCTCTACCCATATGATATTTTTATCTTTAAGAATTATTTTTGTATAGTGTTTAATTTGTTCAGCTCTTCTAAGAACTGTGGCAAAGCTTCAAACAAATCTGCTTCTAAACCATAGTCTGCAACACTAAAAATTGGAGCCTCACCATCTTTGTTAATTGCAACAATTACTTTGCTTTCTTTCATTCCTGCTAAATGCTGAATAGCTCCTGATATTCCAACTGCAATATATAAATCTGGGACAACTACTTTACCTGTTTGTCCTACCTGATGATCGTTACTGATATAACCAGCATCGACCGCTGCTCTTGATGCTCCTATTGCTGCGTTTAATTTATCTGCAATTGAGGTAATTAATTTAAAATTATCTCCACTTTGCATACCTCTTCCACCTGAAATTACTATTCTTGCTGTACCAAGCTCAGGTCTATCAGACTTTATTTCTTCTCTTTTAACAAATTTTGTTAATGAAAACTCTTCTCCTGCCTCAGCAGTTTCAATTGGTGCTGAACCACCAGAACTTTCACATGGATCAAAAGATGTTGGTCTAATAGTAATACATTTTTTTGCATCAGTACTTTTAACCGTTGCAAAAGCATTCCCAGCATAAATCGGTCTAATAAAAGTATCTGATGACTCTACTTTGGTAATATCACTTACCTGTGATGTATCTAATTTAGCAGCTATCCTTGGCATTAAATTTTTACCAAATGTATTTGCTGAACAAACTATATGTGAATAATTGTCTGCAAGCTTAATTACTACTGGAGCAAAATTTTCCGCTAAAAAATTTTCATAATGTGCTGCCTCTACTGCAATAACTTTCTTAACTAAAGGTAACTCTGATGCAGCTTTTGCAGCATCTCCACAATTATTTCCAATTACCAATGCATGAACATCACTGTCTATTTGGGATGCTGCTGTTACTGCATTTAAAGTAAATGATTTAAGTTCTTTGTTATTGTGTTCTGCTATTAATAATACTGACATTATATGACTTTTGCCTCATTTTTTAATTTTTGAACCAATTCAGCAACACTTGAAACTTTAATTCCAGCTTTTCGTTTTGGTGGTTCTTCAACTTTTATTTGTTGAATTTTTGGGGCTACATCAACACCTAGATCTGATGCATTCATTTGTTCAATTGGTTTTTTCTTAGCCTTCATAATATTTGGCAAAGAAGCGTATCTCGGCTCATTTAATCTTAGGTCACATGTAACAATTGCAGGTGTGTTTATTTCGATAGTTTCTAAACCTTCATCTATCTCTCTAACAACTTCAAGTTTTCCCTCTTTAACTTCAATTTTTGAAGCAAAAGTTGCTTGAGGCCAATCCAATAAAGCACTTAACATTTGTCCTGTTTGATTACAGTCATCATCAATCGCTTGTTTGCCCATAAATACTAAATCAGGTTTTTCTTTATCGACAATTTTTTGTAAAATTTTTGAAACAGCTATAGGTTCTATTGCACCTTCTGCTTTAATATGAATCCCTCTATCCGCTCCAACAGCTAAAGCCTTTCTTACCGTTTCCTGCGCTTTTTCTTCACCAATAGTTACAGCAATTACTTCTGTTGCCTTTCCACTTTCTTTTATTTTAACCGCTTCCTCTATTGCATTATCATCTGGTGGATTTGTTGACATCTTAACGTTCTCAGTGACAATACCTGTACCATCTTCTTTAACTCTTATTTGAACGTTGTAATCAATAACTCTTTTAACAGCGACTAAAATTTTCATTAAGCTCTCAATAAATTATTTTCAGAATCATATGGACTCTCTTCTATTACAGTAGCCTCATACATTTCACCTAAAATATCAACTTGTAATTTGTCGCCCACATTAGAATGCTCTGGTTTAACCATAGCAAGGGCAATTGATTTATCTAACCTGAAACCAAATTCACCACCTGTAGCTCTTCCAACAACCTTATTATCTTTATAGATTGGGTTATTTCCCAAAACATCTGCATCTTTAGTATTGTGGACTTCAAGAGTAATAAGCTTGTTATCAAAACCTTTTTCTCTCCACTTATTAAGGGCTTCTAATCCTATGAAACTTCCTTTGTTAGGATGAACAAATCTATCTAAGCCAGATTCGTATGGTGAGTATTCAATTGAAAGTTCTGTACCAACTAATTTGTATGATTTTTCTAATCTTAAGCTATTCATTGCTCTTATGCCAAAAGGTTTAATACCTAAATCTTTTCCTGCTTCCATTATTTTATCAAAAATATGGTTTTGATATTCAATTGGATGATGAAGTTCCCAACCTAACTCACCAACAAAGTTTACTCTCATAGCGTTAACTGGTGCGTATCCAATATTTACATCTTGGGCTGTTAACCATTTGAAGTTTTCATTAGAAAAGTCATCAGTTGATATTTTTTCTAACAACTCTCTTGATTTAGGTCCTGCTACAACAAGTACACCAGTACTATTTGTTAGATCTTCAAATATAACTCCTTCATTTGGCATCCATTTTTTAATCCAATCATGGTCTAATCGTAAATTAGCCCCAGCTGAAACTAAATAAAAACTATCCTCAGCTTCTCTCATAATTGTAAATTCTGAATGAACTCCACCTTTGGTATTTAGTGCGTGACACAATCCAATTCTTCCAATTTTTTTGGGAAGTTTATTTGCTACTAAATGATCTAAAAATTCTTCTGCTTTTGGACCTTTAATTCTACATTTTGCAAATGCTGTCATATCTAAAAGACCAACATTTTCTTTTACATTTTGACATTCTTTTTTAATAGCCTCAAACCATTTAGATCTTCTAAAAGACCAATCGTCTTTTTGCTCCATACCATCTGTTGCAAAAAAATTAGGTCTCTCCCAGCCAAATTTTTGACCAAATACTGCACCTAAATCTTTCATTCTTTCATAACAAGGTGAAGTTTTTAAAGGTCTTGCAGCTGGTCTTTCTTCATCTGGGTAATGCGTGATAAATACATGACTATAAGCTTCTTCGTTTTTAGCTTTTAAATAAGATTTTGTTGCGTAATCGCCATAACGTCTAGGCTCAACACCAAGCATATCAATCGTTGGCTCTCCATCAACAATCCATTCAGCTAACTGCCATCCAGCTCCACCTGCTGCAGTAATTCCAAAACTATGGCCTTCATTAATCCAAAAGTTTTTTAGTCCCCATGCGGGCCCTACAATTGGATTACCATCTGGTGTATAACAAATTGCGCCGTTATAAACTTTTTTAACACCTACCTCTCCAAACGCAGGAACTCGGTGTATCGCACCTTCTATATGTGGCGCTAATCTATCCAAATCTTCTTGAAATAATTCGTACTCTGAATCTTTTGATGGCCCATTAACATAGCAAGCTGGTGCACCATCTTCATATGGACCCAAAATTAATCCGCCGGCTTCTTCTCTCATGTACCATCTGCTATCACTATCTCTAAGAACTCCCATTTCTGGTAAGCCATCTTTTTTTCTTTTTTGAATTTCAGGATGTGGTTCTGTTACGATGTATTGATGTTCAACTGGAATAACAGGTATATCTAATCCAACCATTTTTCCAGTTTGTCTTGCAAAATTTCCTGAACAAGAAATAATATGTTCACATTCAATTGATCCTTTGTCTGTTTCAACAACCCAGCCATCTTTAGTTTGTTTCATAGAAAGCACACTTGTGTTTCTATAAATTTCTGCACCCATATTTCTTGCACCAGTTGCCATTGCTTGTGTTAAATCAGCAGGCTGAATATAACCATCTTCTGGGTGTTGGATTGCACCAACTAAATCATCTGTATGACATAAAGGCCAAATTTCTTTTACTTGATCTGGTGTTAAAAATTTTACATCAACACCAATAGTTTGAGCAACACCAGCATACTGATGGTACTCATCCATTCTATCTTTGGTACTTGCTAAACGAATATTTGATACAACGCTAAAGCCAACATTTTTTCCAGTTTCTTCTTCTAATTTTTTATAAAGATCAACTGCATATTTATGAAGTTGTCCAACTGAATAACTCATATTAAACAAAGGTAACAAACCAGCTGCATGCCAAGTTGAACCTGATGTTAATTCTTTTCGCTCAACAAGAACAACATCTGACCAACCTTTTTTAGCTAAATGATAAAGTGCACTTACTCCTACTACTCCTCCGCCAACTACAACAACTTTAGTTTTTGTTTTCATCAGCGATTCCTACTAAATTTTTTGAAATAACGAAACAAAATTGTATCTCTAGACAATTAAATTGAACTACCAAGTGGAATAGGATTTGAGACCATGGTGGTCAACCAACAATCTTTTAACAATCCTTCGAGTGTATACTTTTCAACTTGCCAATTGAACTTATGGTAGATTTTATTCTTATCCAAAATAACTACTTCAAATTGAGCCCATTTATCGCTGCTTCCAAGCTCAGTTATAGTGTGGCTTAAATGATCTAACATCATTTGATAAGCGTCTCCCTTAATCATCCTTTTAAAGTTGGTTAAAGGCCCAGTCACCTTTTTATTATTTGGATGAGCAAAGTTCCAAGTCTGCTCAATGCCGCTATCCTTAAAACTTAAGTCATTTTTTTGAAGTCCTGATAATTGGATTTTAACAACTTCAGCAGGTTTGATTTGACTATTAGGTTTTAATAGTTCTGCTTTAGAAATTGAAGTTGAGATTAATACAAATATTAAAACTTTAAATGTTATTTGCAGTGTTTTTAACATCATTTAGAAATTCTTGTCTTTTTGCATCACTTACAAATGGTACTGCAAAATATCTTCTATAGACAATGTTATATATGCCACACATATGAAATACTCCTCTTTTTAACCTTCTAATCGGTAAGTTTAAAAAAAAAGTAGTAATTGCTAATCGTGGTGAACCATAGGTACAAAAAATTATTGCTTTTTTTTTCCTTAAGTTCCCAATTGGATATCCATAATTTCCCCATAGTTGTTTAAATCTAAAAGCCCAAGGTGGGGCTAAAACTTTATCTATCCAGCCCTCAACTATTGCTGGCATTCTAAAATTCCAGATTGGTGCTATTAGAACAATAGTATCACATTCTTCAATTCTTTTACGATGATTCAAAACATCTTCGCCAGGTTCTTCACCTGCAAAAACTGGATCAAATTTTTCTTTATACAAATCAACTGCATCAACTTTATTACCTTTATCTTCTGCTGTTTTGATGAAAGTATCTCTTATTGCGGCATTGAATGATTGGTCATTATAATGACCATAAACTAAAAATATTTTTTTCATTATCTATTAACTAAAACTGGAAAAGATTGTACTTTTTTTAAAAATTTTTTTTGATATTCCATTTTTGTACATCTATTTTCAATGTATTCAATGTTATTTGACTCTACAATCTCTTTAGCTTCAATACTGCTTACACCTAATTGCAACCATAAAACTTTGGCACCAATTTTAACTGCATCTTTAGCTATTCCTGCAGCTTCTTTTGAAGGTCTAAAAACATTTACGATATCAATTTTTTTTTTTATTTCATCTAATTTTCCAAAAACTTTTTCACCTAAAATCATTTCACCTTTTGCTCTTGGATTAACTGGAATTACTTTATATCCATAACTTTTCATATATTTCATTACAATGGTTGAAGGTTTTGTTAAATTTTTACTTACACCAATCATCGCAATTGTTAATGGATTTTTTGGATCTTTGCTTGCTGATATCATTAAATTTTATATTTTAAGATCAAGACGTGGTTTCCAAAATGGACGAAATAGTTCAATCTTTGGGCACTTATTCATCACTACCTTTAGACCTGCTTCTTCTGCTAATTTTGCTGCATCATAATTAATAACTCCAATTTGTCCCCATAAAACTTTAGCATTAATTGAAATTGCTTCTTCAGCTATAGCATAAAGATCTTCAGGTTTTCTAAAAACTTCCACCATATCAACTGGTCGGTCAATTTCTTTTAAACTTGGGTAAACTTTTAAACCTCTAATTTCAGTTATACCAGGACGAGGATTTACAGGTATCATATCGTAACCTGTTTCATGTAGCACTCTAAGCACACCATAACTAAACTTTGTTTTATCTGGACTTGCTCCAACCATTGCAATTGTTTTAACTGAGCTAAGTATATCTCTTAAATAATCATCACTGTAAGGTTCGTTGTGATTCATTAATCTTATTTTTTTTTGTTTTTTTGGCTAGCAATATCAGCTTTTAACTCATGTGGCGCAAGTGGGTCAAGAAAAGGATTGCGGTATAATTTATCATGACTCTCAACCCCTATCTCAATCGTACAATCTTTTTTTGGTCTCGCTACGCATAAAATTATATAACCATTATTGATCTGTCTGTTATTAAGAGCAACTTGTGACCGCTGATCTACTTCACCTTCAATCAATTTTGCTGCACAAGTAATACATCCTCCATACTGACAACCATAAGGTAAATCTACACCTTGCTCTCTTAGTTCTTGAAGTAAAGACATTTTCCCTGAAACTTCGTAAACTTTATTATCACGATTAGAAATTGTAATTTGCATTACAACCAAATATCACTTGTACAATCTCCACCTGGATATCTACTTTCATGACATCTGCTTGGACCATTAGGTTCTTTCCCAAAATCAACTATGAAATCCTTATTGATTTTCATTCCTCCATTTTCAACATCACAATCAATCATTATCATAGCTCCTCCTTGGGTACGAATTTCTGGATAGAATTGATTATCCCAAGTTGAAAACAATGAAGTTGTAACGTACATACGTTTTCCATCTAAAGATAATTGATACATTTGTGGGCCACCGGCAATTTTTACTCCATTTACAATTGGTGCTTTGCCTAAAAGTCCTCCCATCCATACTTGACCAGTTAATTTTGGATTATGAGGATCAGAAATGTCGTATTGCCTCATATCTCCGTGAAGCCAATTATTTAGATAAAGATACTTATCATCCATTGAAACAAGTATAGCAGACATTACACCTGGTATGGGGATAGGCCATTCAGGGTGTGGTTCATTTTCAACATCAATAATTTTTTCCCACTCCCATTTTCCTTCTTTAGATTTCCAAAAATGAATTACATTTGCACTTAAGGCTGCTCCACAAAATCCATGACTGCTATCAGGATTATGTAAAAATTTTACCTCTAGAGGTATTAAACCATCTTCACCTAAGTACATTGTCTCAACTGGTTCTTTCTTTTTAAAATCCCAAATATGTAATCTACGTCCGTATTTTAAGTGCCCTACTTCTTCAAGATCAAAACCAGGCATAAAAGTATTTGGTGCAGCCCATTCGGAACTGACCATTACATTATGTCGTGGCTGATACCAAAAATCATAACTAAATGGAATATCGCCCATAGAATTTTCCCACCTTCCTACTATTTCAAAGTCTTTATTTAAATGCAAATACCCTCCAGGAGCTTCTCCTCTTGCATTACCTAGAAAAGAAATAATAATTTCAGAACCGAGACAATGAACTGTATGAGGACCTGACAAATTTGTTTTTGATTTTATTTCAGAGCCCTCAATAATTTTGTGAATTTTTGGGGCAAAAGGATCTGACGCAGTATCAATCACGTGAATATTATTAGATCTAACTCCCGGAACTAAAAGATATTTTCTGCTCATATTCTCATCTCCATGACATGAAGAACAAGCATTCCACCCCATATGATGTAGCTCATCTCCTATTCCAGGCATTTCAAGACGGTGAATAACTTGTGAATATGTCGGGCTATCTGGATCAACATCAATAGTTGCAAGATAATCAGGTTTTTGAATTCCAGTGCCAGTATAAATAGCTATGGTATATAAAAGTTTTTCATTAGGCGCTTTAATTGCCTCAGATGGACTAGCATAACCAGGACCACAACATGATTTATCCATATTTTTTATATTATTCATTATCTATCTTTTTTAATTTGGTTTTCACAAAATTTTCGGGCTTCCTCTAGGTCTGTAATTTTAGACTCAGATAATTTTTGACTTCCTGCAAGACAAGCATCTACTGCTCTTTTAAAATTATGATCGTTAAAGCTTAAAACAAAATACATTGCTAATGCTATAAAAATAACAATTAAAATATTCTTTTTATTTAACACTATTTATTTTTCCAGTTTGGTTTACGTTTTTCCAAAAATGCTGATATTCCTTCTTTTGCATCCATTGCCATCATATTTATTGTCATCATTTTACTTGTATATGCATAAGCTTTTTTTAACGGCATTTCTAATTGTTTGTAAAAAGCTTGTTTGCCAATTTTAATTGTTAAATTTGATTTTGAAGCAATAGTTTTTGCAACTTTTAATACTTCCTCGTTTAATTTTGATTTTGAATAGCATTCATTAATTAACCCAATTTCTTTTGCATAATTAGCTTTAATTGGTGCACCTGTAAGCAACATTTTCATCATTGGTTTTCTATTTATTTTTCTACTGACAGCAACCATAGGAGTGCTACAAAATAATCCTATATTTACTCCAGGTGTTGCAAATAATGCGTCCTTAGTACTATAAGCTAAATCACAACTAGCAACTAACTGGCATCCAGCAGCAAATGCAGCTCCATGAACTTTTGCAATTACTGGCTTTCTTCCCTCAACGATTTGTAGCATTACTTTTGAACAAAGATTAAATAATTTTTGATATTTTTCTCTTTTACTCAACCCTCTGACTTCTTTTAAATTATGTCCTGCACTAAATCCTTTACCTGCGCCCTCTAAAATAATTACTTTTACCTTTTTATCTGAATCAAGCTTTTTTAAAGTATTAAGTAAATCTTTTAAATTTTTAAATGATAATGAATTATATGTTTTTTGCTCGTCAATAATAATTGATGCGATTGCGTTGTTAATTTTTTTTATTTTAATATTGCTTATCATATTAATCTGCTAAACCATCTGATCTTGTTCGATTTCTTTCTATATGAATTGGCAATATTTTTCCATAAATAGCTTCTGAATGTTCTGGCGTATTAACTCTCCAAGGATCTAAAACATAAGCTGGAATACAAAGATATCTTGGTTTATTTCCTTTTACCTTTGTTACTCTATGCATTGTAAATCTACCTTTAAATATTTGTAGATCTCCAGGTTCTAACTTTAATTGTCTAACTTTTGACCTATCACCTTCTAATACTTTCTTAACTTCATTAAAATTTTCATTTCCTGGCTCTCTAATGAATGGACAATATTCAAAAATTCCTCCTTCATCAGGTTTTTGTATCATTATACTAAGTGTAAATTCACAACTATCAAAATGCCAAGGTAAAATTCCTTCTGGTTTCATTACATTATATGCGTGACAAGCTAAAGGATCCGCCCATCTATATATTGGTGAAATACCTAGGCAAGCTGACACAAATTTTAAAAGCTCTTCCTGCTCGTATAAAAATTTCATTTCAGAGTCTTTATTAAAAAGGTCTGAGTTTAAATATCCATTATCTCTCTCTAAAAAAGTTCTTTTAGGATGGCTTAGAGGTAATGATAGGTTATCCTTAGAGTTAAGATAAGGATTAATACTTTTTTTTGACATAAAAACTTTGTCAATTTTTTTTTCTAATTCGAAATTCATTGATTTAATTGATTGCGGTAAAATAAAATTTGGGATAGTAGAGCAACTAAACTGATCCAAATCATCTTTACATTTTTTAATTAATTTTTGAATTTTTACCGAAGATAAATCATGAATTGGGTAATTTTCTAAATCTACAATAGTTTGCAATCTCTCATTCATTTAAATTTATTTTTTATCTTATTGTTTAATCAATCTTAATTTTTTTGAAGTTCGTAAATAGACACATAATGTTTTTTTTTTGGCAACGGTATGATTGTAGGGACTTTTGTTAGCCTTGGTTTTACTGAATTCTTTCCAACTATAATGTTCTTATTATAATTTTCTAAATCTACCTCTGGATGAGGATTGCCATCATTGATTAATGGCCATGCATCAGAAGCTCTATATCCAAATAAAATTAAAGGCCTCGAACTATTCATCTGATTATGACCAGACCCATGTATAGATCTACAGTGAAAAAAAACTACTGTTCCTGCATTACCAATTATGGAAACACTATTTTTTATTCCAACTTTATTTTTTTTTGTATCTATTTTTCCAACAAAAAAATTTTCACTATTATGATGGCTATATAATTTTCCTTCATGTGAATTTTTTATTATTTTAAGAGGTCCATTTTTCTCATAGCAATCGTCTAAATATATACCAACGGTAACTAAATCATCGTTAGTATGAGGATAAAATGCCCAGTCTTGATGCCATCCAATTTCACTTCCTTTTTTTTTATTTGGAAGTTTAAAGTTTAATTTGCCCAAATGAAATCTTACAGATCCTCCTAATAACTTTTTAACTATAGATATTATTTTTTTATCTCTGGATAAATCATAAAAAATTTTATGTCTATTTTGAGGATTGTTTAACCTTAAAATTTCTTTATTTTGTGAAGTGTTTGAATTGTAAACAAAGTGATAATTATCATAAGATTGAGTTCCATTTGTATCTTTTTTTTTATTTTTTCGATTTTCTTTTGTTACAACCTCATTAACAATTTTATTTATATTATTAATCTTTTTTTGAGTAATTAAATTTTTTTTTACTAGATATCCATTTTTTTTAAAAAAATTTAAATCTGAATTCATTGAAATTTATTTTAATTTTCCTTCTTCTCTCATCTTGGCTCTAATTTTAGTAGCAGAAATTTCTTGAATTTCTTTTGAAAGTTCAATTTCTTCAATTTTGTATCCTACACCACGTCCATAACAAATATTTGTAATATTTGGCACGAGCATTACTTTAAATTGACCTTCAAACTCTGGATTTAATCTATCTTCAATATTTCTCTTAACTGTATCAAAATCAAATGGATTATCATCAACCCCTTGGACATCTCTTATTTGAATGCAAACTTGACCAGTTTTTTTTATTATCTCTTTAAATAAAGTGTAATGACCATCATGAAATGGCTGCCATCTTCCTAACATTTGTGCGGTTGGTTTTTTGTTATCCCATTCGTAAGCCATTATTTTATCTCCTTTATTATTTTTGGAGCCCAGTTTTTAGCATCTTGTGTTGTCACATGAAAGTCAAACTTATCAGGCTTAACGAACATCTTGTTAGTATCATCAAATCTTCCTTCTTTAATTGTATCAACCCAAATAGTAAAATCTGCATGAAATAAAGCTCTTGCCTCAGGAGTTGGGCAAATAAAATCTGCTACAACAAAATTTCCATCTTCTTTCAATTTTAAAGCAAAATCTGCCATTCTTTTTGCTTGTCTTTTTCTTCCTTCTTCAGAAAAATCCCAGTCATTTGCTTTTTTTCTAACCTCATCAGCGTTTAACCTTTTTGCATTTATCAATGGTGCTAATTCGTCAGCTAGTGTTGTTTTTCCTGAGCCTGGAAGACCCATTATTAAAATAATTTTCATATTTATATCAAGCTATTTGCAACCCATTTATGGAATTGATGTGTTGGTGAGTCCATAACTGGTGAAAAGTTTCCTCCATTATAAATAGGAGAACTTCTTCCTGCTTGCATTCCTTCAATTGCCTTTACATCTTCTAACATAACATCTTTCCAAAATCTTGAATTTTCTTTTCTTAACTCTTTATAATCTTCACCATTAGCACTTTTATCACCAACATAATATATCTGCATATGCTCTTTAGTTTGATTGGTTGTAAGTGGTTCAAGCCAAAAAACATAAAAATGATCTAGATGCAATCCAATCATAACATTTGGAAATAATGCAATATACTCTGAATTTTTAAGAGATTTTTTTTCCCAATTCTTGAATATATCAAACTTATTATTTCCTTGAATAGGTTGTTCATATTTCTTGCTTCCTTGTCCTGCAAATCGATTTGGTAAACCTTCAATGTGATAATGATCATTAATACTTGATACTTTGTTTAATTCAGGATGAATAGTTGGTAGATGATAGCTTTCACAGTAATTCTCAATTGCAAACTTCCAATTGCATTTGACCTCTAAATCAAAATAGCCATAATCTTTAGAATAAACTAATAATTTTTGATCTTCGTGATTAATAAATTTAGACCATCTTTGTTCAAGTGGCTTGATGTACTCTTCAAATTCAATTTCATTTGAATTAATATTAACAAAAATAATATCCATCCATATTTTAGATCTGACCTCTTTTAGATTGCTCCGATTCTTTTCGAATTGATCTGAGCTATGAACATTTAAACCTCCTATATGAGGGGTAGCCACCAAATTTCCTTTAAAATCATATGACCAGGAATGATAAGGACATCGAATTACATTTTTTAAAGTACATGGTTTGTCAATCAATTTGAAGCCTCTGTGACTACAGACATTGTGGAACACTCTAATTTTAAGTTCCTTGTCTCTGACAATTATTAAAGGAATCCCGAGTAGATTGTATGGCTTCGTATCTCCAGCATTAGGTATTGAGCTACCAACTCCTATCACTGTCCATTTTTCACAAAAAATCTTATTTTTCTCATATTCCAAATATTCTTCGCTAGTGTAACACTCGTTTGGAAGTCCATTTGCATTTTCAATAGGTCTATCAACATTCATCAACTTCTTGATATCTAAAATTTCTGAAAGAGACTTATTTTTATGATTTTGATCCACAAAAAAAATTACCATGGACATAATTTTTGGCAACAAATTTCCAATTTTGAGGCATGTTGAATTTCTTTGACAGCTTTTTTAAAAAGGATAATGATCTGGAAAAAATGAATTTTTCACTCGAAATTGGTCCTCATACTGACCTTGAAACTTTGCCTCCTGTAAAGGATGTATACGTTACTATGCTACCTGGTGGTGATTACAAGCAGACTGCTGACAAATCAGGAGACCTTGTTAAAAAAGGTTTTAACCCAGTTCCACATTTTCCAGCCAGATCAATAAACAATGAAAAAGAATTAAAAGATTATGTTTCAAGATCTAAAGATCAAGGTGTTAAACAAGCTTTAGTAATTGGTGGAAGCAGAGAACCAATTGGTAAGTTTGATAGCTCATATCAAATTTTAGAAACAGGATTTTTTGAAGGAATTAAAATTGGTATCGCAGGTCATCCTGAGGGAAGTCCAGATATACCAGAACAAAATTTAGAAAAAGCAATGATAGATAAAAAGCCTTATGCAGATTACATAGTAACCCAATGGTTGTTAGATAGTCAGCCTATTGTTGATTTTGTTTCTAAACAAAGCGTACCAGTGCATGTTGGAATTACTGGGCCAATGAAAATATCTAGCTTAATAAAATTTGCTAATATTGTCGGAGCAAAAAATTCCATTAACTTTCTTAAATCTAATTTTACTAAGGCGTTAGATTTATTGAAACCTAAAGACCCTAATGAACTAATTGGGAAAGTTAAATCGCATACTAATAACTTCCACATTTATACATTCGGCGGCTTGAAGGAAACAAACAAGTGGTTGAAGGAGAATGGTTATGTCTAATGAATTTGACTATACTAAACTAAAACAGGCAACTTCAGTTGATCAATCAGATCGTGCAGTGCCTTATAACTTAAGACAAAGTGGTCCAACAAAAGTTGAAATGCTTATCTCAACAAGAGTAAGAAAATCTCCTTATTGGCACCTATCAATGCAAGCAGGTTGTTGGAGAGCAACTGTTTATAATCGTATTTATCACCCAAGAGGTTATGTAAAACCAGAAGATGGTGGGGCTATGGTTGAATACGATGCAATTGTAAATCATGTTACTATGTGGAACGTTGCTGTTGAAAGACAAATCAGAGTTAAGGGTCCGGATGCAGAAAAATTTACTGACTATGTAATAACAAGAGATGCTACAAAAATTTCTCCTATGAGAGCAAGATATGTAATCTTATGTAATGCTTATGGCGGGGTTTTAAATGATCCAATTCTTCTTAGAATTTCAGAAGATGAATTTTGGTTTTCTTTATCTGACTCTGATATTGGTATGTACCTTCAAGGTGTAAATGCAGACGGTAGATTTGATTGTACAATTGAAGAAATTGATGTCAGTCCAGTTCAAATACAAGGACCAAAAGCTAAAGCACTAATGAAAGATTTATGTGGAGATCAAGTTGATTTTGACAATATGCCTTTCTATGGTTTAGCTGAAGTTAAAGTAGGTGGAAGAAGTTGTGTTATTTCTCAGTCTGGTTTCTCAGGAGAAGCTGGTTACGAGATATATTTAAGAGACTCAATGTTATACGCTGATGATATGTGGAACGCTGTTCTTGAAGCTGGAAAAAAACATAGCCTTATGGTTATAGCTCCAGCTCACCATAGAAGAATTCAAGCTGGAATTCTTTCATGGGGTCAAGATATGGATCAACAGCATAATCCATTCCAGTGTAACTTAGGTTATCAAGTTTCGTTATCTGGAAAAGGTGAATGGGCTAAAAAAGCTGACTATGTTGGTAAAGCTGCTTTAGAAAAAATGGGCGCTGAACTTAAAGAAGGTAAAAAACCTTATAAGCTACAATTAGTTGGACTTGAGTTGGGTGGAAAACCGATTGAAGAGTACGCTCCTGATTTTTGGCTTATATCACCTGAGAGTGGTGGAGATCCAGTCGGATTTATTACTTCTCCTTGGTATCACCCAGAGAAAAAACAAAACATTGCAATGGGATATGTGCCATTTGATGGAACATTGAATGCAAATGGATTTCCAAAAGGTAAAGTTGGAACTAAATATAAAGTTCATTTACCAGAAAAATACTCAGGCACGCCAGGAACTCCTGTTGATGCAGTAGTAGTAGATATTCCATTTAAAGAGTCTTTCAACGCAAATACTAGAGAAGTTGTAAAAGGCTAAATTTATTATCTTGGGGGAGCAAATTCAAAGCTTCCCCATTTTTTCAATGACTAAAGGTTTTTTAATCGTAATTTGCATTATCATTGTGATTGCTTTAATAATATTTCCACTTTTAGTTTCGTATAAAGCACAAAAAAATAAAAAGAATAAAAATTAATGTTTGGTGAATTTTTAAATATAGTTTTTAAATCAATTAAATTAGATAAGTCTCTATACACAGATAATAAAAATTTTGGAGAAGCATCAATTTATTTTGCTGGAATTATAATGATCTTAGATGGAATTGCAGGTGCTGTAGCTGCAAACACTATTATCAAAACAGCAGTAGCAATGTCAGGACTAACATCAATTCTAACTTGGTTAGTTTGGGCTATCTTTATATATGTAATTGGAGTTAAACTTTTTCCAGATAAAAAAACAAAAGTTCCTTTTAAAAAAGTACTAACTGCAGTTGGTTTCGCTCACGCACCTGGTTTGCTTAGATTTTTTGCAGTAACACCTAATATGATGATACCAATTATTTTCCTTACACAATTTTGGATTTTTGCTGGATTAATTATCTCTTCAAAACACGTATTGGGTTTAAAATCTAACATTAAAGCTTTTGGAATAGTATTTTTATCTTTTCTAATAATCGCATTTTTATCTATTTCTTTTGTAATGAGTAGAATGAATATGCTACCCGTTAATCAAATTAGCTAGATCGGAAAAATAGTCTTAGAAACTCTACACGACGAACATAATTTATAGCTAGTCAAAATTAGATTTTGTGAAACACTTTCATCCTCTTTCTTACACTCATCACAAATATTATTTAATTCTCTAATTATTTCTTCATCGTAATTATTTTCAGAATTATCAGTCATTATCTGTAAGTCCAGCACCTGCTGCCCCTTGTTTTAGACTATCACTTTCTTCTACAAAGGTATTTTCAGCTAATTTATATAGGTTATTCCATTCTATCTCTGTGAAATTATCTTGATTATTTAAAAATTTGATTTCAACTTTGTCTACAAATTTAGGAAACTCTTGATTAAAAAAACTTGAACAAATATTTACATTTAAATTAAGCAAAATTTCATTTTGATCTAATTTAACATATATTTTTTTTCCGCTGATCTCTGAAGCTCTACTTAAGAATGATAAAAAAATAACTGGGTATGCAATTTTTTCAAATTTAATTGTCTCAAAATTTTCTACTGATTTAATTTGATCTAAAAAACTAATTCCAAGAATGATTGGACAATAAGCTTCTAATGGTGGTTCGTTTTTTTCACTAATTAAATTTAAATCTTCAAATTTTGTTTTCTGTTTATCCGTATAGTATTGATTTAAGTTTTTAACTCCTGGCAATCCAAACAACTCTAACTGACGTATAGATTTTCCTATTTCCTCAGAGTTACCCCATGAAAAACCAGTTGCTTTACTTGCTCTTTTGACTGCAGTTTCAATTTCGCTTAATGATCTCATAATTAATTGCTAGTTTTATATACCCATTGCTCATCATAGTTTTTTAATTCATTTGGTAACGGTGCACCTTGAAACATGCATATTCTTAACCATTTATCTGATCTTGGATCAAACTTTAGTGCTCCAAAAAAAGAGAGCTTGAGTCTTAGCATATCAATAGGGATAATATTTTTGCTGATTGTATTATCTTGAATTTCTGAATATGGAAATTTTTCTATGATAAAAGCTCTTCTTACAACATGTCTTAATTCTGAATTTAAGGATAAAAATTTAGCAATAGTTGAATTATCTCTTTCTAACAATAATTTTTTGTAAAGTTTTTTTATATCCCTCGCTATCGCAAGTGGCTGTTCAAGTTCAGACCCATGTTCTTCAAACCTGTCCGCTAATCTAGGCTCCTCTTTATTTTTAGATATAAACCAGAAATTTTGATTATTTTCTTTTTGATCAAAATTAATTTCTAATATATTTGGATATCTAGCTTTTATAATACTAAGCAATTCCTGCACTGTTCGATTAGTTGGAATGTTAAAATATTTTTCTTCATCAGAACTCATGTTAGCAACTAATGAGTCAGTTATATCGTTATAAGGCTCCATCATAATAGATACTATGTATTCTATGCATTCTTCACAAACATTTTTCTCTAACCATAAATAAAGTGTGTTAAATGGAAACTCAGTTTTAAAATCAAAATTATTTTCAATATAAAATATGAACTTCTCAACATCCTTTAACAATAATCTAATTTTGTTTTGCTGATATTCGCTGTCTGTATTCCAGCTAGTAATATTTTTTAAAGATTTTTTCACACAGTCTTTAAAAAGCTCACTATCTTCATTTTCAACAATTTTAATTTCTCTAATTCTTTTTAATGCTGTTTCTCTACTTAAAATCCAATTATTTAATAATGTTGGATGATTAACTATAAATGGAGCCATCCCAAGGCCAGTTGAATTACCAATACCTAGATTTTTACAAATTTGCTTGTCTAATTTAATAGCCTTTTTGGGATTTTTGTAATGAGCCACATGATTTACCTGATCAAAAGTAAATTGTCTCACAAGATAAACCAACATCATTTCTAATCTGAAAGGACCATTGATTTCCTCTCTATTTTTAATTCTAAATCTATCAGCAAGTCCAAATTTACCAGATCCATAAACTGCTGTGGTTCTGTATAGGTAACCAACTTTTGATAACAAATTTAAATCAGGTTGTTTTCCTTCACTTAAGTAATCCACAACATGATTAAAAACTCTTACAGATTTATTTGCTCTTGATAAAGTTAATTCTTTAAATGAAAGTCTACCTACTTCTTGTTTGGGAACCTCATTTTTTAATCTTTTAATATCGTCTTTGCTTGGAACACCATCATGCAATGTAAATGCTGCATCCCATTTTGTGGCTATTACTCTGTCGGATCTTTCCTCATCTTTAATCTCGTTAGCAAAACAAATTAATGAATAAACTCTGTCCTTTTTTTTAAATGAATATACTGCTTCTCCATAACCATTTTGGTCAAGATTAAATGAATCTCTATTATAATCCCAATCTTTAAATTCACTTAGAAAACTTCTTAAAAACGATAGTTTTGATTGATGAAACGATCCCAGTCTTGACAATTTCATTATTGTATTTGGATCTCTTAATTCAACTTTCATAGCTAGATTGATTTATAAAAATTATACCAGTTATTTCCTAGTATTCCATGTGTCTCACTATCTGAAAAACCTACTTTTTTAAGACCACTTTCAATATTACTAAACCCTCTAGCATCTTCAAACCAATCTGGTTGTTTTGGAAAGCCTGGTTTATTTTTAGATCCTTCTCCATAATTTTTACTTTTAGACCAAGTACCATTTCTCATCCATTCAACAACGGTATCAGATTGATCCAAACAAAGATCAGATCCAATACCTATATTTTTTAAATCCATAATTTCAGCTGTTTTAGCAACCATTTCACAAAAACTTTCAATAGTACAATTAGTATTATCTTTTAAATGATGGGGATACAAAGATAGACCTAACATACCACCACTGTTACTCAGTGTTTTTAAAAGATCATTAGATTTATTTCTTTTAGCTGCATGCCAAAATGATGGGTTAGCATGAGTGATTGCTATTGGTTTTTCACTTAACTCAATTGCATCAAATGTACTTTTTTCTGCAGAATGGGACATATCAACAACTATACCTACTCTATTCATTTCTTTTATTGCTTCACGGCCAAAATTTGTAACTCCACTATCAATTTTTTCATAACAACCAGTTGCAAGTAATGATTGGTTATTATAGGTAAGTTGCATAAATCTACACCCTAGATTATGAACTTTTTCAACTAAATTGATATCATCCTCAATTGGCGAGCAGTTTTGAAACCCAAAAAAAATTGCTGTTTTTTTTTCAGAATTTGCTTTTTCAATATCTTTGTGGTCTCTCCCAAGGAATATCAAGTCAGAGTTTTCAGAAAAAAGAATTTCCCATTTTTTAATTTCCTCTAAAAGCTCATGGTAATCTTCGTGATAAACAATCGTTACATGAACTGCGTCTAGTCCTGCTAATCTGTTGTACTCAAAAATTTTCCTAGACCAGTTGCAGTATTGTAAGTTATCAATTTTAAAATTCATATTCTGAATAACTTTAATCAAAATGATTTTCAAATACTATTAATTTTATTGAAATTTTAGGTTAATTTTGAAATAAACATTTATTATTTCTCATGAAAAAAAATAAACCTTTAAAAGTTTCAATAGTAATGGGTAGTCAGTCTGACTACAAAACTATGCAACTTGCTGAAAAAACTCTCAAAAAAATTGGAGTTTCTTTTGAAACTAAAATTATTTCAGCTCACAGAACTCCTAAAAGAATGTATGAGTTTGCATCATCTGCCTCAAAAAATAATATAGGTGTTATAATTGCAGGGGCTGGTGGGTCTGCTCACTTACCTGGAATGATATCAGCTTTGACTACTTTACCTGTTTTAGGGGTACCAATAGAGAGTAAAAAACTTAAAGGACTAGACAGTCTTTTATCTATTGCTCAAATGCCCAAAGGTATACCAGTAGGAACATTAGCCATAGGCGAAGATGGAGCAATTAATGCTGCATTATTAGCTGCATCTATTATTGCAAACACTAATCCTGTAATTAAAAAAAATTTAAATAATCTAAGATTGTTACAAACAAAATCTGTTAAAAAGAAACCATAACAAAATGTCAGAGATAACACTTGGTATTATTGGGGGTGGTCAACTTGGTAGTATGCTTGCCATTTCTGCAAAAAAATTAAATATCAAAACTATAATTTATTCTGACGATCCCGATGCGCCAGCTCAAAATTTTTGTAATCATTTTATTTCAGGAAGTTATAATAATAAAGAAAAAATTAAAGAATTTGTAAATCTAGTTAATTATGTCACTTATGAATTTGAAAATATTCCATTTGAAACATTAAGTGAAATAAATAAATTAAAACCAGTTTTACCTAAACCATCTGTTAACAGGCTAATTCAACATAGATTGGCAGAAAAAGATTTTATAAATAATTTAAACATTAGAACTACAAGATACGCATCAGTAGAAAATGCTTCAGAAATTAAATCCCTCGAAGATCTTTTGCCAGGTATTTTAAAGACAACAACTCTTGGATATGATGGAAAAGGTCAATATCCTATAAACTCTATTGAAGAGTTTGACTCATTAAACATTGATCTTTCTAAAGGTTATATTCTTGAGAAGTTAGTTAAATTAAAAAAAGAAATTTCAATTATCATTACTAGATTTAATGTTCAAAAATATGAAATTTATGAACCCATAGAAAATAAACATGAAGATCAAATATTAAAATTTTCAAAAATTCCAGCAGACATTGATAAAAAAATCTACGACCAATCTAAAGAATGGGCAATCTCTATAGCTGAAGAACTAAAGTATGTGGGAACTTTATGTGTAGAATTTTTTATCGATCGAAACAATAATTTATATGTCAATGAAATTGCTCCAAGGGTTCATAATTCTGGTCATCTTACAATTAATGCTTTCAACGTCAGTCAATTTGAAAACCATTTAAGAGCTGTATGTGGTTTGGAACAAATACCGCTAGAAAAATTATCTAATGCTAAAATGGTTAATTTAATTGGAGACCAAATATCTGCATATAGAAAGTTAACTCAGTTCAAAGAAAATGAATTCTTTTTTGATTATCTAAAAAAAGAGGTAAAAGAAAAAAGAAAAATGGGCCACATTACAACGTTAGTATAAATGTTAAAATCGATAGAAGGTAATTTTGATAATCAAGAAGTACACAAGTTACTTATAGAGCATTTTATTGAATTAAGAGCAGCCTCCCCTGAAGGAAGTGCACACGTATTAGATATTCCTGGATTAAAAATTTCATCAATAAAATTTTGGAGTTTATGGCAAAATGAAATGTTAATGGGATGTGGTGCTTTAAAATTTTTGGATAAAGAGCATGGTGAATTTAAATCTATAAGAATTCATAATGATTTTAGAAATCAAGGTAATGGTATTAATGTTGTCAATCATTTAATTAACGAGGCAAAAAAACTCAATATAAATAGATTGAGTATTGAAACTGGTGCAGGAGATTTTTTTATACCTGCTAGAAAACTATTTAAAAAGTGTGGTTTTGAAACATGCAAACCTTTTGCACACTATAAAGAAGATGTTAATTCAGTCTATTTAACTAAAATTATAAACAACAATTAAATAATTAATCTATATTTTTTATCTATTTTGTTGACAAAACCCTTTAAAATCTAAACAAAGCCAGAATTACTTAATTATAAGTAATAAATTAATATAACGAAAAGTAAGAAGATAAATATGAGTCTACAAGGAAAAGTAAAATGGTTCAATCCAACCAAAGGTTTTGGTTTTATTGAAAGAGAAGACAAAGAAAAAGATGTGTTTGTACATGTTTCAGCAGTAAGAGATGCTGGTATGAACGGTTTAGATGAGGGTCAAGCTTTGACTTTCGATGTTGAAGATGGTCCTAAAGGTCCTTCAGCAGTTAACTTAAAAACTGCATAATATTCACACTTCCTATTGGCTGAAATAATAAATTTTAAATCTAAGGATTTAAATATTTTATTTTAGCCAATACCAAAAAGTTCAAATCAAGCTTTAAACACAATTTTTAAATATTAATTAATGTAATACACATATTATTAATATGAGTGAAAGATTCATTAAAAATATAAAGGATTTAAAATTCAAGCCATTTGATAATTATGGCAAGCCAGTTGAAGGTATGAGCTGGCATAAAATAAGTTACGATAAAAGTAATGGAGGTTTTGGAACCTACATACTTAAAATGGATGCTGGAGCTGAGAGTTTACCACATATTCATCAAGGTTATGAAGAATTTTATGTAATTGAAGGTGAACTTCAAGATGCAGATGGCAGAATATTTAAAAAAGGTGATTTTGTAACTTTTGAACCTGGCACAGAACATAACTCTCATACTAAAAATGGTTGCCTACTTATTGTTTTTATGAGAGGTATAAATAAACAAATCTAATATTAAATTATTCAAAAAAAAATATGATAGGCATTTTAGGTGGAATGGGAACACAAGCGGGCTTAGATTTTTGCAATAAACTTGCAATCTTAAATAGAGGAAAAATTGATCAAGAATACCCCTTGTTTATTCTTTACAATAAATCTAATATACCAGGAAGACCAGAGTCTATAGGTGTACAAACTAAAAGTTTATCAAATAAATCTTCAAACAACGTAAGTAAAAAAAAATATAATAATGTTTTAAAAAGTTTACTTAAGGGGTGCAAGTTACTCGAAAAAAATAAATGTAAATTTATTGTAATCCCATGTAATACAGCTCATTATTGGTTCGATGATTTACAAAAAAAAATTAATATTCCTATTATAAATATGCCAAAGGAAGTTTTCAAATTCACAAAGAAAAACTGTAAAAAAAACTCAAAAGTAGGTTTATTAGCTACTGAAGGTACACTAAAAACAGGGGTATATGATAATATTTTTAATAAAGATTATAACTTAATACAGCCTTCTCAAAACCTTCAAAAAAAATCTGTAAATAAAGCTATAAAATTTGTTAAAATGGGAAATGTTAAAGCTGCTGCAAAAGCAATACAACCTGCAATTAATGAATTAATTAAAATGAAATGTAAAAAAATAATATTAGGCTGTACAGAGCTTCCAATTGCAATTTTTGCATTTAAATCTTTTAGCAATATAAGATCTTCTAAAATTTTTTTAGATCCTAATTTAATACTTGCAAATTCTGCAATGAGTAAACACAAAGGGTAATTAATGTCGGAAGATAAAGATAAGCCTTATGTTTTAAGAGTTGCCGAATTAATTTATTCTAAAATTACAGATATTAAAAAAGAAAACTCTGAAATGTCAAATATCCAAGCATTTGAAGTCTTTATGACAACAAATGATTACGACTTAATTAGCTCAGGAAAATTTCATGACAAATGGTTTTTAGAGCTAAAGAATAATAATTTTATTGATAAAATTTCAGGTAAACAAATTAATGATGAGACCATGAGACTTTTAGAGATACAAAAAGACTCTATGGTTAAGTTTTTGATTAAAATACCTAAACTATATTACGCAAAAAGTCATTTTCCCTTAGAAATATCTCAAAGGGCATTTGATCATTTGTGGAGAGTTTGTGAAAGTTATGAAATGTGGTGTAACGAAACAAAACAAAAGAAACTTATTACTTTAAATATTTTAAGTTAGTTTATAAATAATTTTTTCTTTACTTCATCAATAGTATTTTTTGTAATGTTTTTTATTTTTTCTTCAAATTTTTGACTACCTTGTTCTTCGTTTACAGCATCTTTTAGATGCGTAATTGCGTCTTTACCCGTTTCATTTTTTATTGCCGTGTTAGCCCCATACTGAAGTCCAGCTTGCATAATATTACCAGTTGTAGCAATTGTAACACTAGGTCCTAGTAAAGCTGTAGACTGAACACACCCAGATAAAAATACAGAAATTAAAACTAAGAAATATATTTTTTTAAATTTCATAAACTACTAACTTAATTAATACTGATTATAAGAATCAACTCAAGGTAGAATTGGTCCATTTTGGTTATTATTTGTAATACTAATTAAATATTTAAACTATAAATCAAAAATGGTTAAAATTTTTCCATTCATTTTTATTTTACTTTGGTCATCTGCCTTTATTACTACAAAGCCAATTATTGATAACAGTGATCCGTTTGCTGCACTTGCTTTCAGATTTGCTTTAGTGGCTTTAGGATTTTTTATATTTTCTCTTTACTCAAAAGAAAAAATTTTAGTTAACAGAAAAAACTTTCTTGAATCTTTTTTTAGCGGTGTACTTTTTCATGGTTTTTATCTTGGAGGTGTTTTTTATTCAATTTCAATAGGTATGCCCACAGGTATTGCAGCATTAATAGTAACTCTACAGCCAATTCTTACAAATGCTTTGAGTGGTCCAATATTAAATGAAAAAGTTTCTACTAAACAATGGGTTGGAGTTTTATTAGGATTTACAGGAGCAGCACTTGTTTTAGGTTTTGATATAGGTTCTAAAATACCAACAGCTGGATTGGTAGCAACGATTATAGCGCTACTTGCAATTACTTTTTCTACATTATGGCAAAAAAAATTAAGTAATAATTTACCTCTACCTGTAAGCAATATGAATCAAGCCCTTGGAGGATGTTTGTTTCATTTGCTAATAATAATTTTGTTTGCTGATCCTTATATTGATTTCTCACAAACATTCATAATTGCAATGAGTCATCAGATATTATTAGTATCATTTGGTGCCTTCACAATATTGATGTATTTAATTAAAAATAATTCAGCAAGTAAAACTGTTTCAATATTTTTTTTAATACCAGCTACATCTGCTTTTATGGCATGGCTATTCTTGGATGAAAATTTGACTAATTTGGATTTAATTGGATTTCTTATTACTTCAATTGGTGTTTATATTGCAACAAGAGATTGAAGGTGTTTTGTTAAAATACTTTTAATCTTACAGAGATTTATAACCAAACTCTAAGGATGCGTCTGTAATTGAATAGTATAATGATTCTCCAAAACTTCTTAAAGCAAATAATCTCATTTTATCAGGATTATCATCTAGCATATCCACTGTAAACGATATTCCATTGTAAGTAGAATTTATTGAATTGTTTTTTTCTAAAGTATTAAAATTAAAAGGACAGCCTTTCTTTAAAACTTCTTTTGTATCTTGGCCTTCTATTTCAATTATCGCTTTTGAATGAGATAAATCAGTTACTGCAAAATCCGTTTCTTTAAAATTTTGCGAAATATCTTTAAGTAAATCTTTTTTTGTTGAAACCAAAAGCCAATTTTTTGGTCCATTCCATAAAATTCTTGTTTCATTATTACTTAATACACTTAATGGTTCATCTTTTAATTTCAAACCATTAATATCAATAGTTTCAAAGGAAACTGTAGAATTTTTATACTGAACTATTTGAACTATTAATAAATTCCTTATCTCAGATATTTTTAAAAGATTATTTTCATTTTTACCTTCATGATCACCAAACTGACCTGTTGAATGAACATTTGCTAAGGCTGATATTAAACTCATGATCTAACCCTTTCACCTTTTGGATCAACATAGTGTGAAGAAACAATCTCAACTGGAATTACTTTATTTTTAAGCGGAGCCATCACAAATAATTTTTTACCGATCATATTTTTTCCATCTTTAAGAATAGCTAAAGAAAAAGGATTATCGTGTTCAACACTCCAACAAGAAGCTGAAATATATCCTAATTTTGGATTTGGTAGTTGTGCATTAGAATCTTTTACTAAATGCGACCCCTCTGGAATACTTGTTTTTTTATCTAAAGGAACTACGCCAACAACTTTTTGTCTATCTTCAGCTGTAAATGCCTCTCTGCTTAAAGATCTTTTTCCAATAAAATCTTTCTTTTTACTCAATAACCCCTCTAAAGAGTTGTCATAAGGTATTGTTCTTCCATCGAGCTCGGATCCAGCAACATGTCCCATTTCAATTCTAAGAGTTGATAGTGCCTCTGTTCCATATGGCTGAATATCAAATTCATAACCTACTTCCATAATCTTTTCCCACATAAAGTTCCCATTATCAGATTCTACATTTACTTCATAAGCAAGCTCGCCTGAAAAAGAAATTCTAAATATTCTTGCTTTCACTCCAAACAAATCTCCCTCTATAAAACCCATAAAAGGTAATCCTTCATTTGATACATCAGAATTTGGAAATAGTTTTTGCAATAGATCTCTAGACTTAGGCCCAGCAATTGCAGCCCCTGCCCATTGTTCTGTTGTTGAAACTACATTTACATTTAACTCTGGCCATACTAGTTGTAAATAATACTCCAAATGTGAAAGAACGTTTGCAGCTTGTGCAGTAGTAGTTGTCATGTGATAGTGATTTTCTGAAATTCGTGTCGTAGTTCCATCATCCATAACAATTCCATCTTCTCTTAACATCACACCATATCTTGCTTTTCCAACAGGTAGCTTTAACCACGCATTTGTATAAACTCTATTTAGTAACTGTGCAGCATCTGGTCCTTTAATATCTATTTTACCTAATGTAGTTACATCACAAACTCCCACATTTGTTCTAACATTTTTTGCTTCTCTTTTTGATCCTTCAAATAAATTTTCATTCCCTTGTTTATAATATCTAGGTCTTAACCACACACCAGCATCAACAAAAACCGCGTTATTTTTTTCATGCCACGAATGCATTGGAGATTTTCTTGTAGGTTTTGAGTGTTTACCAACTTCTCTTCCAACAATTGCTCCAATTGAAACAGGAGTATAAGGAGGTCTAAAAGTTGTGTGACCAACATTTGGTACTACTTTATTTTCTATATTGGATACTAATTGTAAACCATTTAAATTACTTGTCTTACCTTGGTCAGTTGCCATTCCAAGTGTTGTATATCTTTTTACATGTTCAATTGATCGATAGCCCTCTTTAAGTGCTATCTCAACGTCTGAAACTGAAACATCATTTTGAAAATCTAAAAATCTTTTATAATTTTTTCCCTCAGGTAATGGTACACACCAAAATTTATCATGTGTTGTTGATTTTTTTTCAACGACGTTTGGAAAAGAAATTTTATTATCATTGTTCGTAATTTTTTTTGATAATTCCTGTCCAGCTTCAAAAGAACTCTTTAATGTTTCATTTAAAACATATGATCCATTTGCTGCACCTAACGTTGTTTCGTTTTGTTTTGATATTCCTGGAACAAATGCGTCTATATCTTCATTAAATTTTGTTTTATTTCCTGATTGTGAAGCTAGATGAATAGTTGGTGTCCAAAAACCTGAAACACATATACAGTCACATTTTATATTCTCAACTTTTCCAAGTTGCTCTTTATCATCTGAAATCTTAGCAATATCAGCTGATTTTACCTTTTTATACCCTTGAGCAGCAACTACAACATGTGAAAACTTAATATTTATTCCTAAATTTTTTGCTTCATCAACTATTTCAGATTGTGGCTCTTTTCTTGTATCTAAAATAATTGGATCAACTCCATTCTTTTTAAATTCAATTGCGGTTTCATATCCACTATCGTTGTTAGTAAATATTAAAGGACTTTTTCCAACTAATACTCCATAAACTTTAAGATACTCTTTAGCAGCTGATGATAGCATTACACCTGGTGTATCGTTGTTACCAAAAACTATTGGTCTTTCGATTGACCCTGAAGAAATTAAAACTTCTTTTGCTCTAATATACCAAAGTCTTTGTTTTGGATGAAATTTTTTTGTTTTCGGAAGATGATCACTAATTCTCTCAGACATCACTAACATGTTATGATCATAATAACCAAAAACCTGAGATCTATTTTTAACAATTACATT
The DNA here is from genome assembly GCA_003279685.1 of Pelagibacteraceae bacterium AG-390-L03. Classification (GTDB taxonomy): domain Bacteria; phylum Pseudomonadota; class Alphaproteobacteria; order Pelagibacterales; family Pelagibacteraceae; genus Pelagibacter. The sequence continues at coordinate 29,286 of QCHA01000007.1, forward strand.
TGGCATTTCTTTAAGCTCTGAAATTATTCCATCAGCCCATTCCTTGCCTGATTGATTTCCTATGTTAACTTCACTGGTTAACAATGTTCCACCGTGTCTAGGTTTATCTTCAGCTAAAATAACTCGTGCACCATTTTTTGCTGCAGCATATGCGCTTGCTAGACCTGAAGGTCCTGAACCTGCAATTAATAAGTCACAATATTCATATTTGTGTTCATATCTTTCTTTGTCATGTTTTGTAGAGGCAATACCAAGACCTGCTGCTTTTCTAATAAAAGGTTCATAAACTTTATACCAAAAGCTTTTAGGCCACATGAAAGTTTTGTAATAAAAACCAGCTGGAAGAAAAATCTTTATGAAATTATTTATAGCACCAATATCAAAGTTAACACTAGGCCAACAGTTTACACTTGTTGCCTCCAAACCTTCAAATAGTTCTTGTTCTGTAGCTTTAATATTGGGTTCAGTTTCACCATTTCTGTACAATTGCACAATTGCGTACGGCTCATCAACTCCTGCTCCAAAAAAACCTCTGGGTCTGTGATATTTAAAACTTCTACCAACCAAGTGTACACCGTTAGCTATTAAGGCTGAAGCAAGAGTATCACCTTCATATCCATAATAAGTAACTCCATTAAATTTGAATGATAGTTTTTTATCTCTATTTATTAAACCAATATTTTCTAACCTAAAACTCTGGGACATTATGAAATTTCCTCATTTGCTTTAAGAGTATTAAAAATTTCATGAGTGGCTGTATCTCTCTCAACTTTTATCCACTGTCTACAACCTGATAAATGTTGCCATAATTCCCAATGTTTTCCTCTTAGACTTTTTCTATTATAGACAAAATTATCCCAATCTTGATCGGATATTTCTTTATCAAGCTCTGGTCTTTTAACAGTTGCATCTCCTCCATAAGAAAATTCATTTTGAGATCTCATTCCGCAGTGGGGGCAATTAATATAAAGCATTTATGAAATCCAAGTTTTTGTTCCAAGTCCTTTTTCATCAAGTAAATGGCCTGTGCTAAATCTATTTAAACTATATCCAGCATTTAATTTATGAACTCTATCCTGAGCGATAGTATGAGCAAAAGTCCAACCAGATGCTGGAGTTGCTTTAAATCCTCCATAACACCAACCACAATTTAAATATAATCCTTCAATGTGTGTTTTATCAATTATTGGAGAACCATCCATGGACATATCCATTATTCCACCCCAAGTTCTAAGCATTTTTAATTTGCTTAAGAACGGCATCATTGCAATTCCTTCTGTTAACACGTGTTGTAAAGTTGGTAAGTTACCTCTTTGTGCATAACTGTTGTAACCATCTAAATCTCCACCCATTACCATTTCACCTTTGTCCGATTGACTTATGTAAAAGTGTCCAGCTCCAAAAGTAACCACTCTATCTAAAATTGGTTTTACTGGTTCTGACACACACGCCTGAAGAAGATGAGTTTCTATAGGTAAAGTCATATTTAATTTTTCTGCTAAGATGTTTGTGCTACCTGCAACACACAAGCCAATTTTTTTAACTTTGATATCCCCTCTTGATGTTCTGACACCATTAATTTTTCCACCGATTACATCAAAACCTGTAACCTCACAGTTTTGAATTATGTCAACTCCCATTGAGTCTGCTTGTCTAGCATATCCCCAAGCAACAGCATCATGTCTTGCAGTTCCTGCGCTTGGCTGCATTAATCCACCAAAAATTGGGAATCTTACATTTTCAGAAAAATCTGCCATTGGTATATTTTCTTTAACTTGCTCTCTATTAAGTAGAACCGCATCAATTCCATTTAATCTCATTGAATTTCCTCTTCTCGCATAAACATTCATTTGAGCATCAGAATGTGCAAGATTAATAATCCCTCTAGGGGAAAACATCACATTGTAATTTAAATCCTGACTCATCTTTCTCCACAAATCCATTCCAAACTCGCTAAAGAGAGCATTATCATCATGCATGTAATTTGATCTTATAATTGTAGTATTACGACCAACATTACCACCGCCAATCCATCCTTTTTCGATGATAGCTACATTAGTAATACCATGTTCTTTTGCTAGATAATATGCAGTTGCTAAACCATGACCGCCACCTCCAATAATCACAACATCATATTCTTTTTTAGGAGTTGGATCTTTCCAAGCAAGATCCCAGTTTTGATGACCAGAAAAAGCGTTTTTAACAAGATTAAATATAGAATATTTTTGCATCAGATATTTTTATCTCAAAGAATATAAATAGTTCTTATTTTTTTTATATATATTTTTTAGAAGTTTCCAAAGATGACAAAAAAGGATAAGAAGTCATCAATAAAAATTTATAACTTTAGGATTTTAAATGAGTGATGTTAAGTCAGATATTCAAATAGCTAGAGAAGCTAAAATGCAACCTATAAATGATATTTTAGCAAAGATAAATGTGCCAGATGAGAGTGCTGCTTTCAGCCCTATGGGAAGACACATTGCAAAAATTAATTTAGAATATTTAGACACTTTAAAGGATAAACCAGATGGCAAGTTAATTTTAGTCACTGCAATCACTCCCACTCCTGCAGGTGAAGGTAAAACTACCACATCAGTTGGATTAAATGATGGCTTAAATAAAATAGGAAAAAAATCCATAGTTTGTTTAAGAGAGCCAAGTCTTGGTCCCTCTTTTGGAATGAAGGGTGGAGCTGCTGGTGGTGGATACGCTCAAGTTGTTCCTATGGAACAAATTAATTTACATTTTACAGGGGATTTTCATGCAATTACTTCTGCACACAATCTTTTGTCTGCATTAATTGATAATCATATCTATTGGGGTAATAAATTAGATATAGATGTTAGAAGAATTGTTTGGAAAAGAGTAATGGATATGAATGATCGTTCATTGAGATCTATAAATATTAACTTAGGCGGAGTTGCAAATGGTTTTCCAAGAGAAGATGGTTTTGATATCACAGTTGCATCTGAAATCATGGCAATCTTTTGTTTATCAAATGATCTAGAAGATTTAGAAAAAAGAATTGGAAATATAACAATTGCATACACTAGAGATAAAAAACCTGTATTTGCAAAAGATTTAAAAGCTCAAGGTCCTATGACTGTTTTGTTAAAAGATGCTATTAGACCAAACGTAACTCAAACATTGGAAAACAACCCTGCAATTATTCATGGTGGTCCGTTTGCAAATATTGCTCACGGATGTAATTCTGTAATTGCAACAAAGACAGGATTAAAACTTGCAGATTATGTTGTGACAGAAGCAGGATTTGGTGCTGACTTAGGGGCTGAAAAATTTCTTGATATAAAATGTAGAAAATCAAATTTAAAACCAAGTTGCGTAGTAATTGTGGCAACTATCAGAGCATTAAAAATGCATGGTGGTGTTGCAAAAGATGATCTTAAAAATGAAAACGTAGATGCTCTTAAAAAAGGACTTATAAATCTTGAAAGACATATTCAAAATGTTCAAAAGTTTGGTCTACCTGTTGCTATTGCTGTTAACCATTTCATTAAAGATACAGATAATGAAGTGAAAGCATTAATAGAATTTTGTGACGGAATGGGAGTTAAAGCAAGTCTGTGTACTCATTGGGCTAATGGTGGAGAAGGTACAAAAGAACTTGCAGCTCACGTTTCTGAGTTATGTGAAAAAGATGAAGCTAAATTTCAATTTTTATATGAGAGTAAAACTCCATTATTTAAAAAGATAGAGACTATAGCTAAAGAAATATATAGAGCTGATGAAGTTATTGCTGACACAAAAATTAGAGACCAATTAAAAGGTTTTGAAGAAGCTGGTTTTGGAGAATTGCCTATTTGTGTTGCTAAAACTCAGTATAGTTTTTCAACGGATCCAAATCTAAAAGGTGCACCAAGCGGACATGCGTTACCAATTAGAGAAATCAGACTTTCTTCTGGAGCAGAATTTATCGTTGTTGTATGTGGAGCTATTATGACAATGCCAGGATTACCAAGAGTTCCAGCTGCAGACTCTATCAAACTAAATAAAAATGGTGAAATAGAGGGTTTATTTTAAATACTAACTAATAATATTTAACCAATTTCTTAATTCCACCATTCTAGAATTTTTTTCAGATATTTTAATTTCGTCTTTAATAAAATTTATATGATTGTTAATTTCATCTTCATTTTGAAATCTTTTTCTATTTTCAATTAATGCTTTTTTTCTAAACTTAATTATATCAATCATTTTTTCATAAGTTATTTCTGGATGATACTGTAAACCCCAAATTTCACTCACCCCAGATTTAAAGTTTAGACCTTGAATATTGTTTATCTTGTTAAAAGCTAGATGCACTGAATTTTGAGGAACAGTCACCACCTCATCAAAATTAAAAGCTGGCGTGTTAAATTTTTTACTTTTATCTTTATAAAAAGAATTCTTGATACCACTATCTGTAAGTTGAACCTCATTAGCAATTCCAATATGTGATCCATTAACTCCTTTTTTTACCTCCCCTCCTGCTGCTGTAACAGCAACTTGCATTCCCCAACAAATCGCTAAGATCTTATTTATATTTTTAAAACATTCTTTCATAAAAGAAATTTGCCTTCTAATTTCTGGTGTATCATTATAAATATTCAAACTACTTCCACCCCAAATTAAACCATCATATTTATTTAGATTAGGCACTATTTGATTTAAGTCTAATTCCAAGCAAGGATTCAAAACATCTATTTTTAGATTTGTATTAAAATTGGCCAAACTTTCTTTTAAACTTTCTGTGTGAGTTGGTATTCCTACATCAGTAAATACTTTACCTTCTTCTGGCGTATTCCCTTCACAAATTAGAATATTTAGATCTCTCATTTAAAACAAATTCCCTGAAATACTATGTTCATACATATTTTTCATATCTTTTTTTGTAAGTTTTTTTGGATTTCCTCCAGTGGATGGATCCTCAAAAGCCATTTCTGATAATTTATCTAAATCCATTTTATCTTGATCAATAACATCAGATATCTTATGTGGGATTTTAAATTCTTCTCTTAAATTCATTGTCCAGTTAACAAAACTTTCAAATGATTTTTCTAATCCAAGATAGTCACATATTGAAATAATCTTATTTGATATTTCACTTTTATTAAAAGTTAAAACATAAGGCATAAATATTGCATTGGATAAACCATGGTGAATATTAAATTGTGCATTTACAGGATGACTAAGAGAATGGATCGCTCCTAAACCTTTTTGAAATGCTGTCGAGCCCATACTGGCTGCTGCCAACATTTCAGATCTTGCCTTAAGATTATTTCCATTTTTTACTGCCTCGCTTAATGAGTTTTTAATTAATTTCATACCTTCAAGAGCTATTCCATCTGCCATTGGATGAAATCCTGGTGCACAAAATGCTTCAAGATTATGTGCTAATGCATCCATTCCTGTTGCGGCAGTAATTCTGGGAGGCAAATCTATTGTCAGTTTTGGATCTAAAATAACAACAGTTGGCATAAATTTTGGATGAAAAATAATTTTTTTTACTCCTGTTTCTTCATTAACTATAGCTGATGCTCTGCCAGTTTCAGAGCCAGTTCCTGCAGTTGTTGGAATAGCAATAATTGGTGAAATTTTACTGTCATCAGCTCTTTTCCAATAATCACCAATATCTTCAAAATCCCATATAGGTCTAGTTTGGCCATTCATGAAAGCAATTCCTTTTCCTACATCAAGAGCACTTCCTCCGCCAAAGGCAATAACTCCGTCACATTTACTTTTATTATATAATTCTACTCCTTCAGTTATATTTTTTCCAAATGGGTTACCTGAAAAATTTGAAAAAACTTCAATACTTTTAAATCTTTTTTTTAAATTATCTAAAACTTTTGAGGTCATTGGTAATGTAATTAAATCTTTATCGGTAACAAATAAAGGTGAACTAATTTTAGCAAACGAACAAGCCTCAATAATATCTGAAGATCTGTCTTCACCTGTCCAAACTGTAGTTGGGTAATTCCAATTTGATTTCATTTACCAGCTAATTTCTAATTTCTTATTTTCACAAATAGTTTGTAACATACTAAACATTAGTGGAAAGTGTTTTTGATTTAAATCTTGTAAAATTTTTGGACCTATCTCTAAAGCTAATTGTGCACCTTCTACAGTTATATTTTTCATAAACTTTTCTTTAGCTTCATTATACAAATATCCTTCTCCTAAATATTTTCCCATTAAACTATTTCTTCCACCAATTGCGCTAACGTATAAATCACCAAGACCTGCTAAACCATAAACAGTTTCGGGTTTACCTCCGTAATGAGAAACAAATTCAACCATTTCTGAAATAGATCTATGAATTAAAGATGCTGCTGTGTTTAAGAAATATTTAGATTGAATTTCCTTTGTTGCTTTAGAATTACTTAATCCTTCTGATGCACCAATCAACATAGAATAAATATTTTTAATTGCACCTGAGAGCTCAACTCCACTTATATCTTCAGATATTTCAGCAGAATAATAATTTGTAGAAATAATTTTTTTCAAAGATTGGGATTCTTTTATATCTTGATTAGCGATAACAGTTCCTGTTCTCATTTTATTTGCTAAACCTACAGCAAGGCAAGGTCCTTTAATAGCTGAAATATTTATTTCTGAGTGACCTTTATTTTTTAAAAGATTTTTTATCTTGTCTGAAAGAGTTATAAGATCATCATCAAAAATTGATAGGCCTTTTGTTAATAACACTAATGGCAATTTTTTTTTATAAGTTTTTGAAATTTGTTCTACAAACCACTCAATCCCAATCGAACTTACTCCACAGATTATGATATCTGGACTTTTAGACAATAAGCTTTGTAATTTATCAAATCTTTCAAATTTTATTTCTTTTGGTAATTGTGTTTTTAAAGTGGGATGAATTTGACTTTTAGATTTAATTTCATCTATTAATTCATACTCTAAATGCGTACCAACTATAGTGACATCATTTTTATTCTCAACACATGGTACACCAAAAGCAGATCCCATAGCACCAGCTCCTATAATTATTATTTTTTTCATAGCTTAATACTAGGCTAGAGTTTTTCTAATTGCTTGTTGCCATCCCTTCAATAAATTAACTCTCAATTTTTTACTAAATTTAGGCTTAAACATTGCATCTTTTTTCCATTTTCTACTTATTTCATCAAGAGATTTAAATTCACCCACTTGGTAAGCTGCAAAAAAAGCAACACCTAGAGCTGTAGTTTCTTGAATTTTTGGTCTTAATACATTTGTATCTAGAATGTTAGATAAAAATTGTGCAAACCAATTATTAGCAACCATACCTCCATCAACTTTAATTATTTTTGGTTTAGACCCATCTTTTCTCATGGACTCGAATAAGTCATAACTTTGATAGGCAACAGACTCAATTACAGCTCTTACTAAATTTTTCCAGTCTGTATTTCTTGTTAATCCTGTAATTATTCCTCTTGAGTCAGGACTCCAGTATGGGGCTCCTAAACCAGTAAAAGCTGGGACAATATAAATTCCATCATTATTTTTTTGAGAATTTACAATTTTTTCTGTCTCTTTCGCATTATTAATCAATTTTAATTTATCTCTTAACCATTGAACACCTGCTCCAGCAATAAAAATTGAACCCTCTAGTGCGTATGTGTTTTTATTTTTTAATCTGTAACAAATTGTTGTTAATAATTTATTTTTAGATAAAATTTTAGTATTACCTGTATTCATTATTGCAAACGCTCCTGTTCCATAAGTACTTTTAACAGAGCCTTTATTGAAACAAGCCTGACCTACTGCAGCAGCTTGTTGATCACCTAATACAGCATTAATTGGAATTTCTTCACCAATTATTTTTTTTGATGATGTTCCAAAATCATCTGCAGAATTTTTAACCAATGGTAAAATTGACTTCGGAATTTTCAATTTTTTAAGAATTTCGTCATCCCATTTATTTGTATTTATATTAAACATCATTGTACGACTCGCGTTTGTAGCATCAGTATAATGATTTTTTTTATCTGTTAATCTCCAAATTAAAAAAGTATCTACAGTTCCAAACATTAATCTTTTATTTTTAATAAATTTCTTTGCTGAAGGAATGTTATCAATTATCCATTTTACTTTTGTTGCAGAAAAATATGGATCAATAAATAATCCAGTTTTCTTTCTAAATGAATTTTCTAAATTTCTATTTTTTAAATTCTCACAAATTTTTTGTGTTCTTCTATCCTGCCAAACAATTGCATTATATATTGGTTTTCCGGTATCTTTATCCCACAGTATAGTTGTTTCTCTTTGATTGGTTATTCCTATTGAGATAATCTTTGATTTTAATTTTTTACTTTTATTTATTGCTTCCTTGATAGTTCTTAAAGTTACTCTCCAAATTTCCTCAGGATTGTGTTCAACCCAACCTGAATTTGGAAATATTTGTTCAAACTCAATTTGTGATGAAAAAATTTTCTTTCCTTTAAGATCAAATAATATAGATCGCGATGAGGTTGTTCCTTGATCAATTGATAATAATAATTTTTTCAAAAATTCTTTCTTTGGTTAGTATTTTTTCATTGTAATTTTCAGATATTTGTTAGTAAAGTAGAATTATAAATTTATTATATTGGAGATCATATTTATGACTAAAGTTGCTATAATTGGTGCTGGGCCTTGTGGTTTATCGATGCTTAGATCTTTTGAACAAGCTGAAAAGAATGGTGAAAAAGTACCTGAAATAGTTTGTTTTGATAAACAAGAAGATTGGGGTGGCCTATGGAATTATAGCTGGAGAACTGGATCTGATCAATATGGAGATCCTGTTCCTAACAGTATGTATAGATATCTTTGGTCAAATGGTCCTAAAGAATGTTTGGAATTTGCTGATTATTCATTTGATGAACATTTTGGAAAACCAATTCCATCTTTCCCACCAAGAGAAGTTTTATATGATTATATTTTGGGGAGAGTTAAAAAAGGAAATCTAAAAGATAAAGTAAAGTTCAACACAACTGTTACTAATGTAACTTATAATAATGACAGTTTCGAGCTTACATACAGAAATAAAAAAGACGATTCAATTTTAAAAGATACATTTGATTATGTAGTTGTATCAACTGGACATTTTTCAGTTCCATTTATACCTGAATATCCTGGAATGAAATCTTTTCCAGGAAGAATAATGCATTCTCACGATTTTAGAGATGCAGAAGAATTTAGAGGTAAAGATGTTGTTGTTTTAGGAAGTAGTTATTCTGCAGAAGATGTTGCTCTACAGTGTCATAAATATGGAGCAAAAAGTGTAACTATAGGTTACAGACATAATCCAATGGGATTTAAATGGCCCAAAGGTATGAAAGAAGTTTATCATTTAGATAGGCTTGAAGGAAACAGGGCAATTTTCAAAGATGGTCACGAACAAGAAACAGATGCAATAATTCTTTGTACAGGATACCTTCATCATTTCCCTTTTATGTCTGAAGATCTTAAACTTCAAACGACTAATAGATTGTATCCACCTAAATTGTATAAAGGTGTTGTTTGGCAAAATAATCACAAACTTTTATATCTAGGTATGCAAGATCAATTTCACACTTTTAATATGTTTGATTGTCAAGCTTGGTTTGCAAGAGATGTAATTATGAAAAAAATAAAAGTTCCAAATGATGCTGAAATAGAAAAAGATATAAATAAATGGGTATCAATGGAAGAAAAACTGGAAAACCCAGATCAAATGATTGACTTTCAAACTGAATATACAAAAGAGCTTCATGCATTATCTGATTATCCTAAAATTGATTTTGAATTAATCAGAAAACATTTTAAAGAATGGGAACATCATAAGGTTGAAGATATTATGACTTATAGAAATAAATCTTTCTCTTCACCAGTAACGGGTTCGATTGGACCTGTTCATCATACTCCTTGGGAAACTGCAATGGACGATTCATTAAAAACTTTTTTAAATAAATAAATCAACTTTTTAATTTTAGTCTTAACTTATTCCTAGATGTTTTTTTCTTTGATTAACCCAAGTTCTTATTAAGTTATCAAATATTAAACCAATAAAAGCAACACAGATACCTAGAGTTAAACCAATACCAGCACCATTTTTATCTGAAAGTGCTTTTAAAATGTATTGTCCCAAATCTTCAGTGCCAATAAAAGCTCCAATAATTACCATGAATAATGCAAAAACAATTGTTTGATTTAAACCAAGCATCATATGTGGAAAGGCTAAAGGAAATTCTATTTTAGTTAATCTTTGAAATTTATTTACACCAGACATTGTTGCAGCTTCATGTAAACCAACTGGAACACTTCTTAAACCTTCAATAGTATATCTTGTTGCGGGAATTGTTGCATAAACAACCACAGCAATTAACACTGAAGTGTCTGTAATTCCAAAAAGCATCATTACTGGAATTAAATATACAAAAGATGGGAAAGTTTGAAATATATCACAAATACCGAGCATGAACGCGGCTGATTTTTTATTTTGAAAACATAAAGTTCCAACGGTAAATCCAATTAAACAAGAAATTACCACCCCAAAAGTTGCCATATACAATGTTACTAAAGCCCTATCCCACCATGGGCTTAGGGCAATAAATAAAGTTAAAGCACAAACAACTAAAGCTGAACGAATTCCTCCAATCAAATATCCTGCTCCAACAGCTAAGACTAAAGTAGCTACCGCAGGCATTCTTAAATATAAAGCTCTCATCGGCTGAAGCACATCTTGAATTAACCATGTATTGAATGCTTTAATATATATGAAGAAAGTATCAAAAATCCAATCAACTCCTTTATTCCAAAAATCTGCTGTTGATATTCCTTTATTATGGGGAATTTCAAACAAGTAATTAAAGCTACCTTTGAATATAAAAGTCCCAACATATGCAAGAATTATTCCAATTACAAATGAAGCTGCAAAAAATATTACATTTTTATTTCTTTGAAAAAATGTCAGATTACCAAAATAATCAGTTTGTTTATTTGCCCAAGCTAAAGACATTTTGTCTAGAAGAATTGCAATTAAACTTATACACAAGCCAGCTTCTAACGCTAATCCGATATTAAGTTGGTTCAATGCTAATAATAAATTAAATCCTAAACCTTTGGCACCAATGAATGCGGATATTACTGCCATTGAAAAACAAACCATAATAACTTGGTTAACTCCAATTAAAATATCTCGTCTTGCTGTAGGGATTAAAACTTTGAGCATTAGTTGCCAATTAGTACAGCCACTCATTCGTCCTGCTTCAATAACTTCCGGAGGTATGGCTCTTAAACCTAAAATTGTAAGTAGTATCATTGGTGGAACTGCAACAACCATAGTAATAATTACGGCAGCGTGATCGCCAACTCCAAAAAGGACGAGTGCAGGAACTAACACAGCATATTGCGGCATAGTTTGCATCACTAACAGGATTGGGTACAAAGCTTTTTCAACACGTTTACTTTTGTATGCTGCTATGCCTAAACCTAATCCAAAAATAAACGATAGTGGAGCTGCAACAAGTATAAAAGAGAGTGTTTGCATAGAAGGCTTCCATTGACCAAATATTGAAATATAAATCATCGTTAAGCCTGCAAATAATGCTAGTCCTTTTCCACTTAACTTATAAGAAAGTATTGTTGCTCCCGCTGCAACAATAGTCCATGGTAATCCTGGTAACGCTAACCATGGATAAGCATCTATGAAATCCCAGCTAGAAAAGGCAACAATAGTATTTAGCCCGCCTAATAAAATCTCTCTAATTAATTCAATTAAAAAAGTCATAAATGAAGTTAAATTTCTACTTATCTGTAATAATAAAGGCCGAGTTTTAAACTCTTGAGTATCTTCATTCCAAAACTCCATTGGCAGCCACTCATTCATTAAGAAAAATAAAGAGTCGTTTATCCAAATTGGTAACCATCCAAGAAGTGGGGGCAATCTCCAAAATACATCAAAAGCATAATACCTGACTTCTTTACCTAAGAAGAAATAAACACTTTGATTTGGATCTTTAATAAATTCTGCTTGACCTCTTATAAATTTATAAGTTTCAGGTACATCAATTGCAAAACACAAGCCAAAAAATACAGCTAACAAAAATAACCATTGAAATAATTTTGGATATTTTTTTAAATACTCCATAATTTAATTACCGTCTTTTCTTCCTCCAAAAACGGTGTCTATTATTTTTGATGGTTTAATTGAACCCACGACATTATTATTAGAATCAATTACTCCTACTATTTTCTCTTGAGTAAGAATTTTTTCTGCAACATTTTCTATGATTTCATCTTTTGAAACTTTTAAATCACCCAAATTATCTTTGCTTGAAGTGTCCATTACATCTTCAATTACTAAAACTTTCTCTCTTGGAACTTCTTCAGTAAACTTCCTCACATACTCTGTAGCTGGATTTAAAACTATGTTAGCAGGTGTATCTAATTGTTCAATTATACCATCCTTCATTATCGCTATTCTATCAGCTAACTTTAATGCTTCATCAAAATCATGAGTAATAAACATAATAGTTTTTTGTAATTTTTCTTGAAGTCTTAAAAACTCATCTTGCATTTCTTTTCTTATTAACGGATCCAATGCAGAAAATGGTTCATCTAAAAACCATATATCAGGTTCTACAGCTAAGGATCTAGCAATCCCTACTCTTTGTTGTTGTCCACCAGAAAGTTCTCTTGGAAAATAGTTTTCTCTTCCGTCAAGTCCAACTAATTTTACCATTTCCATAGCTCTGCTAATACTAGCTTCTGTATTTGTACCTTTGATCTGTAGTGGAAAAGCAATATTTTCAACAACTGTTTTATGAGGCAACAAAGCAAAACTTTGAAACACCATTCCCATTTTGTTTCTTCTAAGATCAATAAGCTCTTTATTATTTAATTCTAATAAATCTTGCCCTTCTATGAAAATTTTTCCACCTGTTGCATCTGTTAATCTTGAAATACATCTTAGCAATGTTGATTTCCCTGAACCAGATAAACCCATCACCACCAACATTTCTCCTTTTGCAACTTCAAAAGAAGCATTGTTAACTCCTACTATACATCCTTTTTCTTGAAAAGTTTTTGCATCTACATTACCGTTTGCATCCTCAAGCATTTTTTTGGCATTTTCTCCAAAAATTTTGTAAACAGATTCACATTTGATAACAGTTTCAGACATAAGATGTTTTAAAGTTATATTAAATTCAATAGAATTAAAATGTTAATAATTATTACCTTTCTTAATTAAAAATTTTTAATAAAATAAATCCTAGTATCAATTCCAGTGCTTAAAAAACTTAAAGCTTCACCACTTATGGTAATACTTTCATCTACTCCAACATTATTTCCACTAATTGTAAAACCTGCTAAACACTTACCTTTTTCTCGATCCCATTTAACAAAAGTTTCATCAATTTTGTTTCCATTAATCGTATACAGCTCATGTGCTCTAAAATTTAAAAAATTAGCACCCATTATTGCTCTTTGAGGAATTAATTTTGTAGCTTTGCATACTTGCTCATACACTTCATCTGTTAATTTGTAATGGTCTGTTCCATCAAATGATACTAATATTCCTGAAGGTAACTTTGAAATAAGTGCACTTAGTTTCTTTTCTTCAGCAATTCTCTCTTCTTCCAACTTCATTTTTTTTACCAATTCATCACCCTGTCCAAAAATACCATTTAAAATACTAAAAGATAGAATCACTATAAGTGTTATAATTATTAGACCAATAAATTGTTTTAGAGACTGGGGTAAATCTTTAAATTTGTTAATATAACTTTCTCTGAACATTATTTTTGCAGTTTACCGTTTTTCCAAATACCTGATTTTTGTTTTCCATCAGCCCATGTGAATGTACCTTGACCATTCATGAAACCATTAGCCCACTCACCATCATAAGTCGAACCATCGGGAAAGGCTAAAATTCCTTGCCCACTCCATACACTATTTTTGAACTCACCAGTGTAGATGTAACCATTAGGCCAGGTTTCAACACCCTGACCATGCTTTTTGGTTCCTACCCACTCTCCTTCATAGGTAGTTTTATCTGTGTAAACCCATTTACCATAACCATTTTCACAATTTCCTTCTTTACATCCAGTGCTTCGAGCAAATGCTGAAGACACAATCAATAAACCTAAAATTATACCAATGAAATATTTTTTCATTTTAATATTTTACCTAAAATCATAAAAAAAATCAGACTTTTTTTTTCTTTTTACTACAGGAATAAAAAGTAATTTCTTTTTCAGAGTTTTCACTTTTAATATTTTTCGTAATTTCATGAACTAGCTCGCCTGAATTTCTATCAATAATAGCTGACTCTGAATACTTTTTTTCTTGATCTATTGATTTAAATAAAATTATGTCTTTATTTACAACTTTAACATCTAATTCTTCAGATTTTGAAAGAAATAAAGATAAACCGGTCACAAAAAGTTTTTCTGGTTTCAATGCTTTGATTTCAAATTGATCTAAACCGTTTTCATCTAAATCTTTAGCTAAAAATGTTTGATAATTATATTCTAAATTTTTTATTATTTTTTTTTCTAAATCACAAGTAAATTTAAGATCTATATTTTCTTTAATATTTATATCCTTAGCCAATAAAATATTGGAAAAAAATAAACTACAAAATGTTACCACAAAATATTTGTTCATCAGGCTAAAAAAAATCTCCCCCAACATAATTGGGAGAGATTCATATATTAAAATGTTTTAATATTATTTAGTAAAAGCCTTCCAAACTGACTCGTTATCAGCTAACCATTTTTTGGCTGCATCTTCATGAGTCATTTTGTCAAGATCAACTAAAGCGGCCATTGCTCCAATTTGACTTGTAGAGAATGACATTTTTTTGAAAGCTGCAGCTGCACCTGGATGAGTTTTTGGAAAATCCTCGTGTACTGCTTTTTTCAAATAACCATCTGGAGAACCACATTTACCGTCTCCACCATCTTCTGGTCTACAACCTGCAGTGTATGGAGGAAAATCAATAAATGTAAAACCAGCACCATCTGTAAAGTTTGGTGTCCAGTTAAATATAATTGTTCCTCTACCTTCTTTTTCAGCTGCTGCTAATTCTGCCCAAAGCGCATCTGCACTTCCAGCAAACTTAACCCACCAAAGGTCTCCTAAACCTAAAGCGTCAACTCTTTGTGGAATTAAATCACCATGCCAAGTTTGTGGACCTTCTAACATTCTTCCTTTTCCATCTGGTGAGTCAGGTGTTGTAAAGTTTTTAGCACAGTCTGGGTTTTTTAAAGCTGTCCAGTCTGGTAAACCTGGGCATAATCCTTTGTCAACAACCCAGTTTGGATACCCCATATCTTCAAGAGTTCTTGCTTCATGATCACCCCAATCTAACAAACCACCTTTATCTAAAGCAGTTGTGAAAGATTTACCGAATGCAGATTCCCATACCTCATGAGAGATAGTTACGTCTCCAATTCTAATTGACTCATAAACAGCTTGAGAGTCAGCATTTACATAACTCACATTATTACCCATATCTTCAAAAATTCCTCCAATAACGTAAGCCATAACAATTTGGCTAGACCAATTGTGTGTAGGAATTACTATAGGCTGGCTACTGTCGCCTGATTTCTTAGCAGTTTTATCTCCACCTTGCATAAAGAAAAGCGCTGCAGCGATAATAACAACCGCTCCAATAATTAGCGGTAAACTTTTATTTTTCATTTTTATTACCCTCCGTTAATATTAATTATTAAAGTATGTTCTTAATTAAACTTATAGTCAACTCGTTTTGATTATAATAAGCTAATAATAATATATACAATTGGGTAAAATGTTGGGAACTAGCAACGAAATCAGGAATCCAGGACTAAGAGCTCTTCCACCTGGAGTTGAAAGATATTTTGTTAAAGGTGGTGGTTTATCTATAATAGAAGTTTTACCTGAAGACAAAATTGAAATTATAAATGACGATGGAAAACAAATTTGTGAAATCATTGTTTTCAATTCAAATGGAAAACCTGATTTATCTATTTTAAATCTCAAAGAAAACGCAAATGCAGATTTTACCAAAAGAGCAATTGCAAAAGATGAAAAAATTACAAAAATTTTTAAGAAAAGAAATTTAGATCTTCAAAAGGCCAAATCATCAATTATGTTTGATAAAGATTGTTTGATGGGAGAAAAGATATCTCTATCATCAAAAGATAAATGTTTTGTTTTAATCGCTGCACCTGGTGATCCACTTAATGTTCATGAACAAAATCCACCAACTGACCTAACTGTTTTTATTAATAGAGCAAAATTTCCTGAAACTGATGAGCAGTTTATTTTACCAGAACCTTTAAGTGACCCTATAGTTGAGCAACTTATTAAAAGAAGAACTGCAGAAACTTACGAAGTAAAAGCTGGGGAATATATTCAGATAATAGACACGGGTGGAAGGCAATGCTCTGACTTCCTAGCTTTTGACACTCATAAATTAAATGATGGTATTGAAAGTATTATTGACGATAAAGCAACAAGAACGTTTATGGGCAGTGCATATCCTGGCCCAGGATTATTTTCAAAATTTTATGATGGAGATCATGAAGCAATGGTTGAGGTTGTAAGAGATACCGTTGGAAGACATGACACTTTTAATTTAGCATGTACTTCTAAGTACTATGAAGATTTAGGATATATGGGGCATATCAATTGTACTGATAACTTTAATAAGGGATTAGAAAAATATGACATCAATACCAGAAAAAGTTGGTCAGCAATTAATCTTTTTTTTAATACCGCAATTGATGCAAACAATGTTGCTACATTTGATGAACCATGGTCAAGACCTGGTGATTATGTTCTATTTAGAGCTTTAAAAGATTTAACTTGTATATCATCTGCTTGTCCTTGCGATGTAGATGCCGCAAATGGCTGGAACCCTACAGACATATTTGTTAGAACTTATTCAAAAAATAACAAGTATTCAAAGGCAATAGCATTTAGAATGAAAACAGATTCAGAACCAAAACTTACTCAAGAAACTGGTTTCCATGAAAAAACATCTGAATTGACTAGAAACTTTGTTGAATACAAAGGTTTTTGGTTGGCTAATAATTTTACTAATTCAGGAACAATAAAAGAATATAACGCGTGTAGAGAAAGTGCGATTGCAACTGATCTTTCTCCGCTAAGAAAATTTGAAATACTTGGTCCTGATGCTGAAAATTTAATGCAGTACACTTTAACGAGAAATATAAAAAAATTATCAGTAGGTCAAGTTGTGTACACTGCAATGTGTTATGAAAATGGATGTATGTTGGATGATGGCACTCTATTTAAGTTTGGACAAGATAATTTTAGATGGATTGGTGGAGATGAATACAGTGGTGAATGGTTAAAAGAACAAGCTAAAAAGAAAAATTATAAAGTATGGATAAAATCTGCAACAGATCATATTCACAATATTGCTGTTCAAGGACCTAATAGTAGAAAAATCTTAGAAAAATTTATTTGGACAGCTCCTATCCAACCATCAATAACTGAACTTGAGTGGTTTAGATTCAATATTGCGAGAATAGATCATGAAACAGGAACACCAATTGTTATTTCAAGAACAGGTTATACTGGTGAACTTGGTTACGAGATTTGGTGCCATCCAAAAGATGCTAATGAAGTTTGGGATAAAGTTTGGGAGGCTGGAAAAGAATTTGATATCACACCTTTAGGTTTGGAAGCTTTAGATATGGTTCGTATTGAAGCTGGTTTAATTTTTTATGGTTATGAATTTAATGATCAAACAGATCCTTTTGAAGCTGGTATTGGTTTCACTGTTCCTCTTAAAACTAAAGAAGATGATTTTATTGGTAAAGAAGAATTAATAAAAAGAAAAGCTAACCCACAAAAAAAATTAGTTGGTCTAGAACTTGTTGGACATGAGCCAGCTGTTAATAGTGATTGTGTTCATATTGGTCGTGCACAAATAGGTGTGATTACTAGTGGGATGTTGTCTCCGAAACTTGGAAAAAATATTGCTCTTTGTAGAATTGATGCTAAATATTCTGATATTGGAACTGAAGTTGAAATTGGTAAATTAGAT
>QCHA01000008.1 GCA_003279685.1 Pelagibacteraceae bacterium AG-390-L03
ATTAGTTTAAGTTCTATAGATAATTATAATTTGGACGGAGATTATATTGAATCACAGGCATTTGGGTATCTTGCTATAAGATCATTTTTAAATCTACCAATTTCTTATCCAAAGACTACTGGGTGTGAAACTCCTACAGTGGGTGGCAATTTAGTTAAAAACTTTTAATAAAGAGCAGTTTCTTTTTTTATATATTTATCAAGATTCTTAATTAGGGAATCTTCTGTTTTAGAAAAAAAATGATTAGCTTCCGAAACTGATTGAAATTCTACTTTAATACCTTTTTGAGCACTTAATCTTTTATCAAGTTCAGTGATATATTCTAAAGGAACTAATTCATCTTTTTTACCATAAATCATTAGTCCAGATGTAGGACATGGTGATAAAAAAGAAAAATCATAAACATTAGGCTGAGGAGATATCGCAATAAATCTATTGATCTCTGGCCTTCTCATTAATAACTGCATAGCAATTAAAGAACCAAAAGAAAATCCTGACACCCAACATTGTGAGTTATCAAAGTTTTCTCTCTCAAGCCAATCTAACGCAGCAGCAGCATCGGCTAATTCACCTTGACCATTATCAAACTCACCATCACTTTTACCAACACCTCTAAAATTAACTCTACAAACTGAAAAATCGTTATCCATAAAAGTATGAAAGGTATCAACAACAACTTTGTTATTCATGGTACCTCCATATTGAGGGTGTGGTTGTAACACTAGGGCAATTGGGGAGGTGTTTTTTTTACTTTTATAATATTTAGCTTCTAACCTTCCAGCAGGTCCTGGAATAAATATTTCTAAAATTTTATTATCCATATGCGATATTGATTATTATTCTCAAAAAAAAACTACGTTTATCACAAGTGAGCGACAATATGTTAGTTTTTTTATTATAAACTATACTTGACCAATTTAGTCAGGTATGTATAAAAAGTCCACATTTTAAAGGGTAATATGAAATTAACATCTAAAGGTAGATATGCTGTAATGGCATTAGTAGACTTAGCAAGGTTTGATAACATCAATCCGGTATCACTAAGAGATATATCTTTGCGACAAGGAATTTCACTTGATTATCTTGAGCAAATTTTTTCTAAATTAAAAAAAGATCAAATTGTTAAAAGTATAAGAGGAACCCAAGGAGGATATGTTCTGTCAAAAAAGCCAAATGAAATAAAACTTACCAATATATTTCATGCGGTTGATGAAAAAGTTAAAACTGTACAATGTAAGAAAGAGTCCAAAAAAGGATGTAATGGTAAAGCAACTAAGTGCGTGACTCATAATCTTTGGGATGAATTAGAAACTCATATTAATACTTTTTTTGAAAAAAAAAGCTTAGAAGATTTATTAAAAAATAATACAGAACAAAGAACATAAAATGGATCAAAGACAAAAAGAAATTGATAATTTAAAAGATTATAAGTATGGTTTTTCAACTGATATTGAAAGCACTAAAGCTCCAAAAGGTTTAAATGAAGAAGTAATTAAATTTATTTCAAATATAAAAAAAGAACCTAAGTGGATGCTTGATTTTAGATTGAAAGCATTTGAAAGATTTAAACAGTTAAAAGAACCAGACTGGCAAAAACCAAAGTATCCAAAGATTGATTATCAAGATTTATATTATTATTCAGCACCCAAAAGTCTGGATGATAAACCTAAAAGCCTAGATGAATTAGATCCAAAACTTTTAGAAACATATAAAAAACTAGGTATACCTCTTCAAGAACAAGCAAGGTTAAATGGTATAGCTGTAGATGCAGTATTTGACTCAGTATCAGTTGCCACAACTTTTAGGGAGGAATTATCTAAACTAGGAATTATCTTTTGCCCTATATCAGAAGCTATTCAAAATCATCCAGAATTAGTAAAAAAATATTTAGGATCAGTAATACCAACAACAGATCATTTTTTTGCAACTCTTAATTCTGCAGTTTTTACTGATGGTTCATTTGCATACATACCTGAGGGAGTAAGGTGCCCAATGGAATTATCTACCTACTTTAGAATAAATGCTTCAAATACAGGTCAGTTCGAAAGAACATTAATTGTTGCTGATAAAGGAAGCTATGTAAGTTATTTAGAAGGTTGTACGGCTCCCATGAGAGACGAAAATCAACTACATGCTGCAAATGTAGAATTGATTGCACTTGATGATGCAGAAATAAAATATTCAACTGTTCAAAATTGGTATCCTGGTGATAAAGATGGTAAAGGTGGGATATATAATTTTGTAACTAAACGTGGTTTATGTAAAGGTAAAAATTCTAAAATTTCATGGACACAAGTAGAAACAGGTTCTGCAATCACATGGAAATATCCTAGCTGTATTTTAAAGGGGGACAACTCTGTTGGAGAATTCTATTCCATTGCAATAACAAACAACCATCAAAAAGCTGACACTGGCACAAAAATGATCCATTTAGGTAAAAATACAAAAAGTAAGATTATTTCTAAAGGAATAAGCGCTGGATTTTCGGATATGACATACAGAGGTCTTGTTGATATTTCATCTAAAGCTTCAAATTCAAATAATTATACTCAATGTGACTCATTATTAATGGGTAATAAATGTGGGGCACATACTGTTCCATATATTAAAAATAAAAATTGTGAGTCAAATATTGCTCATGAGGCAACAACCTCAAAAATAAGTGAGGAACAATTACATTATTGTCAACAAAGAGGATTGAGCACAGAGGAGGCTGTTGGATTGATAGTAAATGGGTTTTGTAAAGAAGTTCTACAACAGCTACCAATGGAATTTGCAGTTGAAGCTCAAAAGCTTGTTGGTATCAGTTTAGAAGGAAGTGTGGGTTAATGTTAAGAATAAATAAATTAAATGCAAAAATTGATAATAAGGAAATTTTAAAAGAGTTTTCTCTTAATATAAATCCTGGAGAAGTTCACGCTATAATGGGTCCAAATGGTTCAGGTAAAAGCACATTGTCAAATATTTTATCAGGAAAAAAAGGTTATGAAGTTTCAGGAGAAGTTCTTTATGAGGAAAAAGATTTATTTGAACTTGAAACAGAGGAAAGAGCCCATAAAGGTATTTTTTTAGCATTTCAATATCCATTAGAAATTCCAGGAGTTAATACAAATATATTTTTAAAGACATCATTAAATGCAGTTAGAAAAGCAAGAGGTGAAAAAGAACTAGATGCTATAGAATTCTTAAAGCTAGTAAAGAAAAAATCTAAAGAGCTAAAATTTGACGAAGAAAAATTAAATCGACAATTAAACGTAGGTTTTTCAGGTGGAGAAAAAAAGAAAAATGAAATTTTACAAATGTCATTATTGGCACCAAAATTATCAATTTTAGATGAAACAGATTCAGGCCTAGATATTGATGCTTTAAAAATTGTAGCAGATGGAGTTAATACATTAAGAGATGATAAAAACTCATTTTTAATAATTACACATTATCAAAGGCTACTTGATTACATAAAACCTGACTTTGTACATGTATTGATGAATGGAAAAATTGTTAAATCAGGAGGAGCAGATTTAGCTTTGGAATTAGAAAAAAAAGGGTACGAAAATTTTAATTAGATGAAAGAACAATTACAAAGAGATTTTGATAATATTATTAAAAATTTGAGTTTGTCTCAAAAAGATATTGAAATAAAAAGATTTTATTTAGATAATTTTATAGACAGAGGTTTTCCTAATAGAAGAGAAGAGGATTGGAAATTCTCAGACCTTAACCAAATAATAAAAAAGAATATTGGAGAACTAAGTTTTTATAGTGATTATACATCTACTAATAAAGTTGATACTTCAGTATTTGTTGATGGACTTGAGCATAATAAAATAGTTTTTATAAATGGCAGAATAGAAAAAATTGATTTCGATTACGAAAAAAAAAATCAAATAGAAATAATTGATCAGTCCGAAACGATAAATAAATTTAGCAATAATAATTCATTATCTGATCTAAATAATGCTTTTACTAATAAATCTTTTAAAATATTGTTGAAAAATGGTTATCAATTACAAAAACCACTTATTATTTATCACACAACTAACTCTAAAATTTGGTCAAAAAATATAAATTTAAGATTAGATTTTGAACTAGGCAAAGATAGTTCTTTAAGGCTAATTGACTTATTTAATGACACTTCTGAAAAAAATTTTTTAAATATTTTTTATAACTTTAACTTAAAAGAAAATGCAGTTTTGAAAAATTATAAAGTAGATAAATTAGAAAACAAAAATATCAAATACGCCTATAATAATATTGAACAAGATAAAAATAGTATTTCAGAAACATTTATTTTATCCTCAGGGTCAAATTTCTTTAAAAATGAAATTAATTGTAATTTAAATGGAGAATATTCATCAGCTTTTGTGAACGGTATTCTTTCTCTTAACAATACCAAACATCATGAAATTAGAACAATAGTAAATCATTTAACTGAAAACACGAAAAGTTATCAGCTAATTAAAAGTGTTTTAGAGAACAGCTCTAAAGCAGCATATCAAGGAAAAATTTTTGTCAATTCCAAAGCACAAAAAACAGATGGGTATCAACTGAGTAAAGCGATATTATTAAATAAAGACTCAGAATTTAATGCTAAACCAGAATTAGAAATTTATGCAGATGATGTTAAGTGCTCTCATGGTTCAGCCTCAGGTAGTTTAAATGAAGACTCTATATTTTATTTAATGTCTAGAGGATTAAATTACCAACAATCAAGGGAGTTATTAATTAATGGTTTTTTACTTGATGTAGTCGAAAAAATTACTGATTCAGAAATAAAAAATTTAATAAAGAACATGATTGGAATTAAAGAATGAATATAGATGCAATAAAAAAAGAATTTCCTATCTTTGATGAAAAAATTCAAAATAATGATTTGGTTTATTTAGATAGTGCAAATTCTTCTCAAAAGCCAAAAGTTGTAATTGATAGAATTAATGAATTTTATACTAAACAATTTTCAAATGTTGGAAGAAGTGTTCATTATCTTGCGGTAGCTGCTACAAACTTATATGAAAATACAAGAAGTTCAGTTCAAAGATATATTAATGCAAAAGATAAAAATGAAATTGTATTTACCAAAGGTGCAACTGAGGCACTCAACTTAGTTGCCAATACATTGGGCCAAAATTATCTTCAAGAAGGTGATGAAATTCTTATTACCGAATTAGAGCACCATTCTAATTATGTTCCATGGCATTTTTTAAGAAAATCAAAAAATATAAAAATTAATTTTGCCGAAATCAATAACGATGGAGAAATTACATTAGAAGAAATTGAAAAAAAATTAACTCCTAAAACAAAAATAATATCAATTACACATCTATCAAATGTTACAGGAGCTATTTTGCCAGTTAAAGAAATAACTGAGTTAGCACACTCCAAAGGTATTATAGTTGTGGTTGATGGCTGTCAGGGAGCCCCACATTTAAAGCTAGATATGCAAGATTTAGATTGTGATTTCTATGCTATTTCTTGTCATAAAATGTATGGTCCAACTGGTTTGGGTGTTTTGTATGGTAAAAAGAAGTGGCTAGAGGAATTACCGCCCTATCAAGGTGGAGGTGGTATGATTAATGAAGTTAAAAAAGATAGGATTTCCTATGGTGATTTACCTAATAAATATGAAGCAGGAACAATGGCGACCGCTCAAGTAATAGCATTCGATCAATCTATTAAATTTTTAGAGAGTGTGGGAATAGACAATGTGATGAAACATGAAGCAGAATTAGTTGAATATGGACAAGAGCTACTACAAAAAAATAATTCTGTTAAGCTAATAGGCAATCCAAAAAATAAAGGTGGCGTTTTATCTTTTACCATAGAAGGAATTCACCCTCACGATGTAGCAACTATATTGGATGAAGATGGTGTAGCAATAAGAGCAGGCCATCATTGCTGTCAAATACTTCATGATAAATTAAATATACCAGCAAGCTCAAGAGCATCAGTTGGAATTTATAATACTAAAGACGACCTTGATAAACTTAATGAAGCTATAAATAATTGTAAAAAAATATTTAATTTATAATGAACTTAAAAGAATTATATCAAGAAATAATATTAGAGCACGGTAAAAATCCAAGAAACCTTGGAAAGACTGATGACTTTAACAAAGATGCCAAAGGTCATAACCCTTTATGTGGAGACAATGTACATGTTTATTTAAAACTTAACGGACAAAAAATTGTTGAAGATATTTCTTTTGAAGGAAGTGGATGTGCTATTTCAATGGCATCTGCATCAATTATGACTGACCTAATCAAAGGAAAAAATGAACATGAGGCTAAAGAGATTGTTGAAGATTTTTTAGGAATGATTAAAGAAAATCCTGAATTAAAATCAGATAATTTAGAAGATGATGAAAAAACAAAACTAATGTGTTTATCAGGAGTAAAACAATATCCAATGAGAGTAAAATGTGCAACTTTATCATGGCATACCTTAGTTTCAGCTTTTGATGATAAAAAAGAAGAAGTTAAAACAGAAAATTAATCAGATATGGATAAAAAAGAACAAATTATTAAAGAAATTAGAAAAATTTATGATCCTGAATTGCCAGTTAATATTTATGAGTTAGGTTTAATCTATGATATAAAAGTTGAAAATGATAATTTTGCTAAAATTAAAATGACACTAACAACCCCTAATTGTCCTGTGGCTGAAAGTTTACCAAAAGAAGTTAAAGAAGGAGCGATGCAAGTTGAAGGCATTGATGATGTTGATCTTGAATTAGTTTGGGATCCTCCTTGGAATAAAGATATGATGTCTGAAGCAGCAAAATTGGAGTTGAATTTATAATGAGCCCTATAATTAAATTAAGTGATAATGCAGCATTAAGAATTAAAGAAATTATGTCTAAGGCTGAAAAAGATTCGTTAGGTGTAAGAGTATCAGTTAAAACAGGTGGTTGTGCTGGAATGTCTTATGTTATGGAATATACAAAAGATGTTAATCCAAGTGATGAAATAATTGAAGATAAGGGAGTTAAAGTTTTTGTTGATTCGGCTGCAATAATGTATCTGCTTGGAACTGAAATGGACTATAAAAAAGAAGAACTTTCATCTTCTTTTGTATTCAATAACCCTAATGAAACTGAGCGATGTGGCTGTGGTGAGTCATTCAAAATAGAGTAGGTTGTATTATCCCAATAATTGCATATCAGTGTTGCGTTATATGCATATCTAGTGTAATTATTAACTATGAATAGATTTGAATTTAAAAATCTTGTTAAAAACCTAAAGAATTCTTTAAAAGAAAAAACTTTTTTTAAAGATCTCCGTAAAGAAGTAGAAACTGGTGCTAACGGAACTCAGGACTACGTTGTCAAAAAAGGCGTTAACAAAGATACAATTGCTACAACTAGACAGTAATTAATTATTAGCTACTGTAATACATCTCAAACTCAACTGGATGAGGTGCATGTTCAAATTTGTGAATTTCTTCAAACTTCAGTGCAATATAAGCATCAATTTGATCATCCGTAAACACACCACCTTGAGTTAAAAACTCTCTATCTTTATCTAAACTTTCCATGGCTTCTCTTAAAGAACCACAAACAGTTGGAATAGCTTTAACTTCTTCTGGTGGTAATTCATATAAATCTTTATCAAAAGA
Organism: Pelagibacteraceae bacterium AG-390-L03; assembly: GCA_003279685.1. GTDB lineage: Bacteria > Pseudomonadota > Alphaproteobacteria > Pelagibacterales > Pelagibacteraceae > Pelagibacter. The sequence goes on from QCHA01000008.1 coordinate 7,612, forward strand.
CTCACCTGGATGAATTTTATTTTTAATTCCATCAAGTCCTGCCATAAGCATTGCAGCAAAAGTTAGATAAGGGTTTCCTGAAGCGTCAGGAAATCTTATTTCACATCTTGCACCTTTTTTACTTAAAGTAATTGGTATACGGCATGATGCTGATCTATTTCTAGCAGAATAAGCAAGAAGCACAGGAGCTTCAAATCCTGGAACTAATCTTTTATAACTGTTGGTAGTAGAGTTTGCAAAAGCATTAATTGCTTTAGCATGTTTTAAAATTCCACCAATGTAGTGTAATGCAGTTTCTGACAAACCTGCGTAAGCATCACCAGAAAATACTGGTGTATCACCTTTCCAAATAGATTGGTGAATGTGCATACCTGAACCATTATCACCTGCAACAGGTTTAGGCATAAAGGTAGCAGTTTTACCAAATGAATGTGTAACCATTTGCACAACATATTTATAAAGTTGAACATTATCTGCTTGATCAACTAAAGTTCCAAAATACATTCCAAGCTCATGTTGACTTGGAGCAACTTCATGGTGATGTTTTTCAACTTTAATTCCAACTTCTTTTAAATTTTTTAAATATTCACCACGCATATCCTGTTCACTATCAACAGGAGGTACTGGAAAATAGCCACCTTTAACTGGAGGTCTGTGTCCCATGTTACCATTTTCATAAACTTTACCGGAGTTGTAAGGGCCTTCTTTACTGTCCAAAACAAATCCTGTGTTGTTTGGATCATTACTAATTCTTACATCATCAAATACAAAAAATTCTGGCTCTGGACCAAAGAAAGCTTTGTCTCCAACACCTGAAGATTTTAAATATTCTTCAGCTTTTTTCGCAACACCTCTAGGATCTCTTTCATAAGGAGATTTTTTCACAGCATCTAAAATATCACAAAATAAAACCAAAGTATTATGAGACGTAAAAGGATCCATAAACATTCTTGCAGTATCTGGTTTTAAAATCATGTCAGACTCATTGATAGCTTTCCAACCAGCAATAGATGAACCATCAAAAAATACGCCCTCGTTTAACATTTCTTCATCAACGACTGTAGAGTCCATTGTTAAATGTTGAAGTTTTCCTCTTGGGTCAGTAAATCTTAGGTCTACGAATTCTGCTTCTTTTTCTTTAATAAATTTTAAAACATTTGCTGCGCTCATTTTGTCTCCTATATAATTTTATGAGTGGTAATTAACAAAATAATCACGAAAAATATTGCTTATTTAATAAATAACACCTATGCAATTTTCACATAAGTGGTGTATTTATGCAATATTATTAAACAAAGTTTTTACATTACATGAACTTAATACTAGATAAAGAGCCCGTTAAAAGAGCTGAAAAATCAATAAAGGAATTTGATCCAAGTCTTAAAATTGTCTGTTTAGAACAAACAGCTAGAACTGCACAAGATGCAGCCACAGCTTTAGGTTGTAATGTTGGGGCAATTGTTAAGAGTTTGCTTTTTAGCACAGGAGAAAAATTTGTACTTTGTTTGGTCTCAGGAGATAAAAGATGCTCGTTAAATAAGCTTAAAAAAATCCTAGATGAAAAAGATGTTTCAATGGCAAATCCTGATGATGTTAAAAAAATTACCGGTTATACAATAGGAGGTGTTTCACCAGTAGGTCATTTAAGTAAAGTAAAAATTTATATTGATACTAATCTTGATAGATTTACAACAGTTTTTGCAGCTGCAGGACATCCAAATTGTATTTTCAAAATAGAATTTAATCAACTAACAAAGCTAACTGCTGGTGAAATTGAGGAAATAACTGAATGAGACAACCTAAATTAATTGATTATGTTTTATTAACTGTATTAGCTTTAATTTGGGCTTCAGCTTTTTTTAATATTAAGATTGCAACTTATTCTTTTGGGCCAGTAACAATTGCTTTCTTAAGAGTTTTTTTTGGAGCAATTCCAGTTATATTTCTTTGTTATTATAAGAATATAAAAATTGAGGCATTTTCAAAAGACTGGCATTGGTTTGCAATGATAGGGTTTATAAATTTAGTAGCTCCGTTTTTTTTAATAGCCTATGGAGTAAAATCTGTTCAGAGTAATTTAGCAGCAATTTTAATGTCAACTACACCACTAAGCTCAACAGTTTTAGGTCATTTCTATACCAAAAATGAAAAATTTAATTTAGTCAAAACATTTGGAATTTTGATTGGATTTTCAGGAATAGTATTTTTATTTTCTGATAATATTTTGATTGATGAAAATAATTTTACATCAGCATTACTAATATTACTTGGCTCAACTTGTTATGTGATAGGTGGTGTTTTAACATTAAAGATTAGTAAGAAAAAAAATGAAAATGTAACTGGATCAATATTAATTTGGGCTATTATAATATTATTACCATTAATGAGTTTTATTGAACAGCCATGGCAATCAATTCCAAGGACAGACTCATTAATATCAGTTATTTATTTAGGAATTGTTCCGACTGGAGTTGCATGGATGTTACGTTTTAGAGTTTTAAAAAATAATGGTTTAATTTTCCAATCTCAAGTTTCTTACTTAATCCCAATATTTGGAACAATTTTAGGTTACATATTCTTACAAGAATTAATTACTATTAAGGTTTTAATATCATTAATAGCTGTTTGTATTGGTGTTTATTTTGTTAGAAAAGCTGATGATAGAAAGTTTATTTAATTCTTGCAATAGCTTTAATATGTGAAGGTCTAGTTTCACAACACCCACCTAATATTGTTGCACCATTTTCTTTAAATTTTTTTACAATTTCTCCAATTTTTTTTGGCGTAAGGTCATGTCTGTGACCTAGAAATTCATTAGGGTTACCACCTGAATTTTTAAAAAAAGAAGAAGTATAACCATTATTTGGTTTTGTAGTCATAAATCCATTAAGTTTAAAACCAAAAGGAACATTTAAGTCTTTTATTTCTTTCATATTTTTTTCATAATTTTCAGGTGAAACACAAGAAAGCATTACACCTAACAAATTGTTATCAATAATAGTTTTTATGTCAGAAATTTTTTCACCACTTGGCAAATTAGTACCTTCAGATATATGAATACCAATTAGATATGGCTTTTTAAACTCTTTAATAGCTTCAATCCCACACTTAAACTCTTTAATGCTACTCCACACGTCAAAATAAAAGAAATCAACATATTTGTTTAACAATTTAGCCTGCTCATTGAAAGTTTTTGTAATTTCGTTCTCACTTCTTTCATCAGCCTCATATGTTAATTCTTGAGGAGGTAACCCACCTGCAATTAAAATATTAGGAAATTCTTTTTTTACATTAGAAGCAATCTCACCAGCTTTTATATTTAGATATTCAAATTTATCTTCAATATTATTTTCTCTTAGCCTTTTTCTTCTTGTTGTAAAAGTAGTAGTGACAATCACTTCGGCTCCTGCTTTTACAAAATCTCTATGAGTATCTTCTAATAATTGGTGATAATTTTCATCTAATATTGCATTAGCACTCCACAGTGTTCCATTAGGCTTCATTCCTCTAGCTAGCAACTCTTGTCCCATACCACCATCTAATACTCTTGTTTGTTTAAAAAAATTTAAATTCATTGAGTCCTCACTTTTTTAGTGCTTCAGCTTTTTGCTAGGTGCACAATACAGTTCAACTACCTTGCTTATTGATTTTATGTGGGAATTTCCTTTTTAGCAGTTAAAGCCCGCAATAGGATCAAATCGGCAGTAAATTTATACCAAATGTAAATGTGACTGTAAATTATTTTTTTAAAACAATTTTAGCATTAAAAGAAAATGATCTACGTTCTCCCTCAATATTAAAAGGGTAAGCTGTATGCATTAAATAATTTGGAAAAATCAACAAATCTTTAATTTTTGGTAATATATTGTAAATACTTTTACTTAGAAATCCTCTTTGACCATTAATAAAATCAATTGTTCCATTAGTTTTTAATTTTTTATTTTTTACCAATTTATTATTAGTCATACCTTTAGGTAATTTTAAATAACCTACACCAGACAAATCTCCTTCATGGTAATGAATTGGATTATATTCACCTTTAAATTGGCTAACTACCCAAAGATTTAAGATTTTAATATCTTTAATATCTTTAATCTTTTCATTAAAGAGAAACTTTCTTATATTAGCTTTAATTTCTTTTTCTAAACTTTTTTTAATAAAATTATTAGAAATCTTTATTTCATTTTTAATTTGACTTGCCAATTTTGAACTATAATCAACTTTTCTTGAATTAGACTTACTTTCAAATTCTTTATTTAATTTTTCAAAAAATCTTTTTGAAATTTTTGTTTTTCCAATTGTTGGTCCAAAGGGTTTAATATTCTGCATCAAGAGATTAAATATATTAAAAGATAATTAAATCAAGATTATGGTATTAATCTTATTCCCATTCTTACTGCTACAAAAATTACTAATAAGGAAGTAAATAAAGCTAGAGTTTTATTAGATAAAAACTTTATATTTAAAAAATTTCCTATTTGTCCACCAACTAAAACACATACAAAAAGAGGCCAGAAGTTTAAAAATTCATCAAATACTATATCTTTTGTAAGTTGGCCAGCTACCCCAAATATAGAATTTATTAAGATAAATAATGATGCGGTAGCAGCAATATGTTTTGGATATCCTGCTTTTATTAAAAATAATATTGGGCTTAAGAATATACCACCTCCAATTCCCACAATACCTGAAATAAAACCTATTATAGACCCAATTGAAATAGACAGAAAATTCGAAACTTTTTTTATTTGAAATTGTTCTTTATTGAAGTTTTTACTTTCTATAAACAAAAAGATACCAGCTACAGTTAAAACAAAAAACAACAATATTTCAAATAAATCTTTTTCTATTGAAATTGAAGCTCCAAAAAAAGCAAACGGAATGGATCCAGCAAGATATGGAACTAGTAATTTAAGATTTATGTTACCTGATCTTAGGTAGTTAATTGAATTTCCTGATACTACAATTATATTACAAAATAAAGCTAAAATGGGAATGATGTAATAGGGTAAATCCCAAATCAACATGAGTGCAAGATAAGTAGATCCACCACCAAATCCAACACTAGAATATAAAATTGCTGTTATAAAAAATAATACTGATAATATAATCATACTTATAAAATTTATTATGAACGTAAATATAGCTTTACTGACTGTAACAGATACCAGAACTTTTGATAATGATAAATCAGGAGCTATTCTTGTTGATAAAATTAAAGAAGCTAGTCACAATTTAATTGATAGAAAAATTTGCAAAGATAATAAAGAAGACATTGTTGTAATTTTAAAAGAGTGGATAAGACAAAAAAATATTGATGTAATTATATCTACAGGTGGAACTGGATTAACTGGAAGAGATATCACGCCAGAAGCAGTTGAAGAAGTAGCTGATAAACAGATACCTGGATTTGGTGAGATATTTAGAAATATAAGCTTAAAAACAGTGGGAACTTCTGCAATACAATCTAGAGCTTGTGCAGTTTTAGCTAATGGAAAATATATTTTTGCTCTTCCTGGTTCTTCAGGGGGTGTAACAGATGCTTGGGATGGAATTTTAAAATATCAATTAGATATCAATCACAAACCTTGTAATTTTGTTGAATTATTTCCAAGACTTAAAGAAAAATAATTATTTTTGATATTTTTCTTTCCACTCAGGGTAGGGCATTCCATATATATGATTTCTTGCATCAGGATCTGAAATTTCAATCCCTTTTTTTTCTGCTTCTTCCCGATACCATCTAGACAAACAATTTCTGCAAAAACCTGCTAAGTTCATTAAATCTATATTTTGAACATCTTTTCTTTCTTTAAGATGCTCCATTAATCTTTCTAATGTTGCTGATTGAATTTCTTTTTTTTGTATTTTCATCCATAGTTGATATCTCTTTTTTTTATTTTAATTCTTAATGCAAGCAAAACAACTATAATTGCAGTGTAAATAAGAGGTTTAAAAAAGATTGTTTTAGATAACCAAATATAATGAAGTGATCCAAAAATAGCTATAGCATATATCAATCTATGCAAATTTTTCCAATTATGTCTTAGTATTCTTATCATTTTTTGTGAGGAGGTGGCTGCTAATGGAATTAACAATAACCAAGCGGAAAATCCTATAAAAATATATTTCTTTTTCAATACATCGTTAATTATTGGCTCCCAATCAAATCTATAATCCAATCCAACATAAGTTAGTAAATGAATTGTAGCATAAAAAAATACAAATAAACCAAGCATTCTTCTAAATTTTATCCAAAAGGACAGATTGGTAATTCTTTTAAGTGGGCTCATTGATAAAGTTAAACAAATAAAAATTAAAGTCCATTCTCCAAAATGGTTCATAATTTTTTTTACTGGTTCAGGCCCAAGATCATTGTAATAAATATTAGAAATAATAATTCCAAGTGGCCATAAACACAGAAAAAAAATAAAAGCTTTAAAGTATTTAATCAATTTAATTTAAAAGTATTTTTTTAAATCCATTCCAGAATATAAGTCTGCTACTTCATCTCCATAGCCATTAAACATTTGAGTTGGAATTCTTTCACTTAGAATTCCTGAACCAATAACTCTTTCTGAAGCTTGAGACCATCTTGGATGATCTACATTTGGATTAACGTTAGAGTAAAATCCATATTCTCTTGGAGAAGATCTCATCCATGACGACGTTGGCATTTTTTCTACTAATTTAATATTTACAATTGCTTTTGCACTTTTAAATCCATATTTCCAAGGTACAATTAATCTTAATGGAGCTCCATTTTGATTTGGAAGTTTTTTACCGTAAAGACCAGTCACAAGTGTTGTTAATGGGTGCATAGCTTCATCAATTCTTAAACCCTCTCTATAAGGCCATTGAAGTATAGGATATTTTTGTCCTGGCATCTGAGCAGGATCATATACAGATATAAATTCTACAAATTTTGCCTTGTTATTTGGTTTTGCTTTTTCTAAAAGTTTGCTTAAAGAAAATCCCATCCAAGGAATAACCATGGACCATCCTTCGACACATCTTAATCTATAAATTCTTTCTTCGCTTTCAAACATATTGTTGATTTCTAAAGCACTAATATTGATTTTATTCTCAACTTCACCATCAATTTTAATATTCCAAGGTTCTGTTTTAAAATTTTGAGATTTTTCTACAGGATCTGATTTTCTAGTGCCAAATTCATAGTAGTTATTATAAGTACTTATGTATCTGTATTCAGTTGGTTCTAAATTATTCGTTGAAGCATAAGCATTATTTAGAAAATTTTGACCAATCATTAAGGAACTTGTTGATAAGCCAAGTTTCTTAATAAAATCTCTTCTCTTTAAGTAAATTTTTTCAGGAGTTATTTCTGAGAAACTAATTTTTTTCATTAATTATAGGGTTTCCTTTTAACCATGCGCTATCATTATTTTGATAATGCTCTTTTTTCCATATTGGAGCTCTTTTTTTAATTTCCTCAATGATATACCTTGATAAAACATAAGCTTGATCTCTATGTTTGCAAGCAACTGCAATAATGATACTTATTTCTCCTAAATTTAAATAACCTTTTGCATGCTCTATATAAACAGATTTATCTTTAATGTTTAATTTTTGATCAGCTTCATTGTAGATTTCTTGAAAACTATTGGTAACAAGCGCATCATGGCTATCGTACGTAATTCCAATTACATTTTTATTATCGTTTTGATTTCTCACGGTGCCAGTAAAAAAAATTGAAGCTCCATAATCATGAGATGAAATGAAATTTTCAGCTTCTATAATTGATAATTTCTTTTCTTTAGTATCTATAATTTTAGCGTGAAGCATTAACCTCCTCCAATTGGCGGAATAATAGCAATCTTTTCATTCTTTGTTATTTTATAATTGTCGCTAATAAAATTATTATTTTCTGAGCAAAATGCTGACGAATTTACAATTTTTTTGAAATTTTCGTTTCCACTAAAATTTATATCAAGATAATTTAGCATTTTTTTTCTTATATCTTTAATTGTAGAATTATTATCAACGTCGAATTCTAATAAGTTTTGATCACTAAAATCCCTACTAGCTCCAAATAGTTCAATTTTAATCTTCATTATGTTCTTAATTTAAAATAAGTCTTTTAAAAAAGGTGGAAGACCATCTGGATTTTTCCACAAACCACTTTTGCCACCTTCTTTAATTAATAGCTTAACATTATCTATTTTTAAATTTGGATTTACTATTTTGCTAAGGTCATAAATAGTTATGAGTGCAGCATTAACTCCCATAATAGCTTCCATTTCAACACCAGTTTTTGCATAAGTTGAAACGACACAAAACACTTCTAATGAAAAATCATCATCATGCATAATAATTTTAGTAGCCGTATGATCTATCGGCAATGGATGACACAAAGGTATTAATTCACTAGTTTTTTTAACTCCTAAAACTGCAGAAACTTCAGCTAAAGCTACAGGGTCTCCTTTAGGCATTTTTTTATTTTTTATTAAACTAAAAACTTCTTTACCAACATAAATTTTTCCAGTAGCCAAAGCTCTTCTAAAAGTTTCTTTCTTTGAAGAAATATCAACCATATTAAAAGAATTTTTTTTAAAAATTTCATCTGCCCAATCTTTTAATTCATTTTTACTTATTACTTTAAAATTTTTCATACTATCCACCCGTTGTTGATAAATTTTTTGTTAGACCAGTTTCTCCTAGCTCTAAATAATGTGATTCTTTTTTATAATTAAGTTGTTTAAGTATTAAATCTTTTAACTCTTCTATTTGATTATCTTTTTGCATTAAATGTCTTATATTTATTCCTGTGTTACCAAATAAACATAATCTCAAATCACCTTTAGCTGTTATTCGAAGTCTATTACAACTTTTACAAAAATCTTTAGAGTAAGGTGCAATAACTCCAAATTTACCTTTAAATTTTGGATTTAAATAATTTTTAGAGGGACCTGCATCTTTGCCAAAAGTTTGAACAATCCAATTTTTATTACTTAGATAGTTCGTAAATTTTTTTGCAGAAACATGATACTTATTAAAATAGTCCAAGTTGTCACCAGTTTGCATTAATTCTATGTATCTAAAATCTATTTCATTATCTTTTATAAATTCTGCCCACTGATCAAAGTCCTTCTCAGAGTCATTAATTCCTTTAAGTAATACTGCATTGATTTTAATATTGTTAAAATTTAATTCTTGTAAATTTTTGATACCTTTAAGAATTTCAGGAAGTCTATCGTGTCCAGTTATTGTTTTAAATGTTTTAGGATTTAAACTATCAATACTAATATTAACTCCATCTAATCCACTATCTTTTATATTTTTTGCAATCTTATCCAGACGATATCCATTTGTTGTAATAACTGTTTTTTTAATTCCAGAATTTTTTTTTATTATTTTAATTATTTCAAAAAAATCTTTTCTTACTGTTGGTTCACCACCAGTTAATCTAATTTTACACACACCAAGTTCTGACAGTGCTTTTGCTAATCTTCCTATTTCATCAGCATTAATAAATGTTCTGTTGTCACTTTTGTCAATTTTATATCCATCAGGTAAACAATACCCACACTTAAAATTACAAACGTCTGTAATTGATAATCTTATATATGGAAATCTTCTACCGAAACTATCTTTAAGAATATTCATATGATGTAAATGGTACCAACAGTCTACAACAATTAAAAGTTAATTTAACTATTTAATCGACCCATTTCTTTAAGTTCAACTTCTAACTTATCTAACTCTTCACCACCAGCCATCATACCTAGTAGTTCTTCTCGACTGATATCTTTTTTATTAAAAGTACCCAAACTTCTACCTCTGTTCAGAACGGTGAAGCTATTTCCAACTGGATAGGCATGATGAACGTTGTGAGTAATTAAAATTACTGCCAATCCTTCAGAAGCTGCTTTTACAACATATTTTAAAACCATAGATGCTTGATGGACACCCAAAGCAGAAGTTGGCTCATCTAAAACTAAAACTTTTGCCCCAAAGTATATGGCTCTTGAAATAGCCAAACATTGCCTTTCTCCTCCAGACATTGTTCCAACTGCTTGAGATGGATCTCTAACATCTATTCCTATTTGGCCCATTCTTTCAGAGGCAATTTTATTTGCCTTTTCAATATCGAATGTTTTAATGAATGGTATCCCTTTTAATGGCTCTCTACCCATAAAAAAATTTCGAGTGACACTCATTAAAGATACTAAAGCAAGATCTTGATAAACAGTTCCAATGCCAATATCCAAGGCATCTTTAGGAGAGTCAAATACAGTTTTTTTACCTTCAATTATAATTTCACCTTCATCAGGTCTGTGAACACCTGCAAGAGTTTTAATTAATGTAGATTTTCCAGCACCATTATCTCCAAGTAAACACATAATCTCACCCTTTTTAAGCTTCATAGTGACATCTTTAAGAGCAATTACTTTTCCAAAAAACTTACTGATATTATTAAATTCAATTAAATTTTCTGACATTATTTACTTTCAGTTACTCTTTTTCTTACATAATTATTAAACACAACTGCAATCAACATCATTGCACCTAAAAATACTTTAAACCAATCAGTATCAACATCGGTATAAAATATACCCATTGAAACAGTTCCAAAAATTAAAGCTCCAAAAGCTGCCCCTATTGCAGATCCATAGCCTCCAGTTAATAAACAACCACCAACAACAGCAGCAGCAATTGCCTCTAATTCTTTTAAATTTCCTCTCATAGTGTCTGCTGAGCCAGCATCTAAGACTTGGATTGTCGCAAAAACTGTTGCAGCAACTGCTGTTCCTATAAATAAACTTATTTTAACTCTACCAACAGGAACTCCAACATTAGTTGCTCCATTTTTATCTCCACCCGAAGCAAAAATCCAGTTTCCATATCTTGTTTTCATTAATATCCATGTTGCAAATAGTGTTGCAGCAATAAACCAAATTACAGAAGGAGGTATTCCTGTTGCTAAAGGAGTTCCATCAGTTCTTAACGCAATTAAATTCATTGAACCTAACCAATTAAATAGCCAAGTAAAAGTATCTGTCGCAAAGATCCATGCAATTGGATCATTTTCAATTAAAACTCTTAACCCTGGTACTTGAGTTCTACCAGTAATTAATCTTGTTATAGCTAATGTTGCACCTCTTAGGATAAACAACATAGCAAGTGTGACAATGAATGAAGGAAGTCCAGTTTTTACAACTAGAATTCCATTAAAATAACCAACAAGTACAGCCATAGCAAAAGCAAAAATAATACTTGTCCATAATGGCCAACCCCAATAGATAGCTGGAATTGCAATACAAATTCCTGCAAAACCAATCATAGATCCTATTGATAGATCAAATTCACCACCAATCATTAACATTGCAGCAGCAATTGCAATAATACCTAAATTTGCAGATACATCTAAAAAGTTTAGCATACCGTAAGCACTAAACATTCCAGTATCACCAGCTACAATTCCAAAAAATATAAATACCAATATTGCACCACCCAAGGCACCTAATTCTGGTCTATTTAAAAGCAGTCTTAATTTAGAGACTTTTTGAAGCCTTTCATCTTGATCAAAACTTTTTTTTGAAGCTATACTTTTGGCTTTATCTGACATTAATTTTTTTTTGAATTTTTATAAAAAAAGGCCTAACTAAAAACTTAGTCAGGCCTTTTAAATTATTTCTTATCTGTAACCTTGAGCTGCCCACTTAATTACTTTAGCAGCATTAGCAGGAGTTACAAAACCAGGACCAGTCATTACTACACCAGCTGGCATTGTTCCATATCTCATGTACTGTCCAAAGATAGCGATTGGCAAGTAACCTTGTAGGTATTGTTGTTGGTCAATTAAAAACTCTACTTTGCCTGCAGCAGCAGCTTTTAACATGTCTGGTGACATATCAAATGTACCAAGTTTAACACTACCAACTTTTCCAGCTGACTCTAAAGCTTTAAGAGCAGCTTCACCTGCAAGACCAGCACCTAAAGTAAGGATAGTATCATATCCACCACCTAATTTAGCAGCAACAGCTTTTTGAATTTCTGTTGGGTCATTAGAAGTTCCTAAAATATCAACTGAACCACCAAAACCTTTTTTAAATCCAGCACATCTTCTGTCTAGCGCAACGTTTCCAACTTCGTGGTTAACACATAATGCTTTTTTACCACCAGCAGCTTTCATTTTTTGTCCGCCACCTACACCAGCTTCAAACTCAGTTTGTCCAACGTGAGCAGAAATACCTAGTGATGCAAAGTCATCAGAACCAGAGTTCATTGAAATTACTGGTATCCCAGCAGCGATAGCAGCTTTAACTGATTTACCTAAAGCAGCAGCATCTGGAAGTGTAATCACAATACCTTTTGGTTTTTGTGAAACTGCGTTGTCAATTAATTTAGCCATTTCAACCATGTCGAAAGTAGCTGGTGCAGTATATTTGCAAGATATTCCCATATCTGAACAACCTTTGTCTACACCATTCTTAGCAACAGACCAAAACGGATCATTAGCTTGTCCGTGAGATACAACAATCACGTCTACTGCAAAAGCAGACACTGAAAGCATAACCCAAGCAGCAAAAGCTAAAATAGATTTATATAATGTTTTCATTTATTTTCCCTCTTGTTAATAAAAGTTAACTTTTTAAGCGCGGACCGTATCATAATAAAAAGTGATTTGTCAAAGTAGGTTATTTAAATATGTATAGATATTATACATAGTTTATAATAAATCTAAATATACAATTATAAGTTGTAATTAAAATTTTAATTTTATTTGTTTTTTTTGTTTTAAAGACAATGAAGCAGCATTTGCAATAATTAATGCTCTTCTACCATCTTCAAAAGTTGAGAGAGGCTTTGAATTTTTTTTAATAAATTTTGATAAGTCATTTAATTGGAGACTATAGGCTTGTTTATATCTCTCTATAAAAAAATGTTGCAATGGTTTTTTTTGTGCAGTGTTTGATTTATTGTAAATTTCAGTTTCGTTTAGATTTTTATTTCCTGAAATTAACATTCCTTTGTTGCCGAATAACTCAACTCTTTGGTCATAACCAAAACTACAATGTCTTGAATTCGTAATAATACATTGTACTCCTTTCTTAGAATTAAGAATACAAGATGCTAACTCGTAATCATTTATTTTATTAAATCTTTTATCAGACATATTGGTTGCAGTTGAAAAAATTGAATTTAATTCATCTTTATCTAAATAAAATCTTAACAAATCAAAATCATGGATCATCATATCTTTGAAAATTCCTCCAGAAATTTTTAAATATTCTATTGATGGAGGTGAAGGATCTCTACTAGTTATAATAATCTTTTCTAAATTTCCAATAACTCCTCTTTTTAGATCTTTTTTTAATGAGTTATGACCTGGGTCATATCTTCGGTTAAATCCTAGTTGAATTTTTGGATTTAAACTTTTAATTTTTTTTTTACATCTATTAATTTTTTCAATACTTAAATCTAAAGGTTTTTCACAAAATATTACTTTTTTATATTTTACTGCTTCTTCAATTAATTTGATGTGAGTGGATGTACTTGAAGCAATAAATATTGCATCTATCTCTTTATCTCTAAATGCTACTTTAGGGTCATTAATACCAATAGATAAAAATTTTTTTGCAATTTTATTTGTTAAATTTTTATCTAAATCAAATACATACTTAAGCGTAAAATCGTTGTGCATTAAGAGATTTTGGCCATGCATTTGACCAATTCTACCCAATCCAATTAATGCAATATTAATCAAATTTTAACCCATCTTTTTTTTCTAGATGAAATTTTACACGCATTAATAAATTTAGCAGTTTCTAGACCTTCATCTTCATTAGGATAAAAGTTTCTTTGTTTTGTTTTACTCTTTATTGATGTAGCAAATTCTCTATAAATGTTTGCAAAAGCATCTAGATAACCTTCTGGATGCCCAAATTTAATTCTTGAGAATTTTTTTGATAATTCAGCATTATGAAATCCTCTTTCAAGCAACTTTACAGCGCCTCGGGAAGGATTAAATTTTAAGTAACCAGGATCATTTTGCACCCATTCAATACTCCCTTTTGATCCAAATATTCTAATTCTTAAACCATAGACGCCACCTTTTGCCATTACGCTTGTCCAAAACATTCCTTTTGCTCCATTAGTAAAGTTGATCATTACTTGAGCATTATCATCCATCTTAATTTTTTTAGAAACTTGTTTTATGTCAGCAAAAATTGTTTTTCCTTTTAATCCAGATATATAAGAAGCCAAGTGATAAGCGTGAGTTCCTATTTCATTAAGCACGGCTGAAGCACCAACTATCTTACTATCAAGTTTCCATTTTAAATTTTTTTTTGCATTCTTACTCGTTAGATTTTTTCCCTCAGACCAATCCTGAACGTATTCAACATTTACATATTCTACTTTTCCTATTTTACCTTTTTCTACTAAAACTTTTGCTTCTCTTACCATTGGGTATGCTGAGTAGTTATGCGTTAAAGCATATTTAATTCTTTTATTTAATTTAATTTTTTTATAAAGTTTTTTTGCCTGTTCTAAATTTCCAGCAAAAGGTTTGTCTGAAATTACATGAATATTTTTATCTATAAATGTTTCGGCAATAATTTGGTGACTTGAAGGTGGTGTCATTATAGCTACAACGTTTATTCCATCTTTTCTTTTTGCCTCTTCGTTAGCCATTTGTTTATAATTTGAATAACATCTTTCTTTAGAAATACCTATTTTTCTTCCAAATTCTGTTGATGATTTAACATTTTTTGAAAATACACCCGCAACAATTTCATATTGATCATCATATCTAGCAGCAATCCTATGAACATGTCCTATCCATGATTTAGAGCCACCACCAACTATTCCAAGATTTAATTTTTTTGTTTTCATTATTAATATTGTTTTATATATCATAACAAAAATTTTTATTATGTCAGTAAAATTAGGAATAGCACCAATTGCATGGAGTAACGATGACATGCCTGAACTTGGTGGTGAAACTTCTTTAGAACAATGTTTGGATGAAGCTAGTCAAGCTGGATTTATAGGAATAGAGTCGGGTGGAAAATTTCCAAAAACTTCTAAAGAACTTTTACCAAAACTTAATAATTATAATTTGAATTTATGTTCTGGTTGGTATGGAGGAAATTTAAGACAAAATTCAACTAATGAAGAAAAACAACTAATAAGGGGTCAGCTAGATCTATTTAAAGATTGTAATGCTCCATGTATAGTTTTTGCTGAAGTTTCAGGTTCAATTCAAGGAGATCCTAACAGAAAACTTTCAACTAGACCTCAAATGGATAATGAAGAATGGGATTCATTTTGTAATAAATTATCTGAAATGGGAAAATTTTTAGAGGGTGAAGGTATGCCACTAGCTTATCACCATCATATGGGAACAGTTATTGAAACTCATGAAGATACTATCAGACTTTTAGAAAATACTGATGATAGTGTTAAACTAACTTTAGATACTGGACATATGTTGTTTGCTCAAGGAAATTCAAAGAAAATCTTAGACGACTTTAGTAGCCGTATAATTCACATTCACTGCAAAGATATTAGAAAAAATGTTTTAGATAATTCATTAAAAAATGATTTGAGTTTTAGAGGTGCTTTTTTAGATGGCGCTTTTACAGTGCCGGGGGATGGATGTATCGATTACAAACCTTTATTTGATATTCTAAAGGTTAAGAATTATTCAGGATGGCTAGTGGTTGAGGCGGAACAAGATCCTGCAAAAGCAAATCCATTTAAATATGCTAAGATAGGTTATAAATATCTAACTGAAACTCTAAAAGCTAGTAATATTGAAATTTTTAAAAATTAGTTATCTATAAACAGAAGTTAATTCATTATTTCCTGCCGCAACACAAGGTGATTTAAAACATGTGCCAACTACCCATTCAGATCCAGGATCTGGTAAAAAATTTGATGACATTAAGAAAATAACTCCCATTTCAACAGATTGGCCTGCTTTACCCTCAGCTTTAATTCTTGGATCTGGGTCGGTTCTTACTGTCGTGTCTTCTGAAAAGGGATTTTCAATATTAAGATTTTTATTGATATAACCAACTACTTTGTCGGCTATCCATTCTCCATTACATGGGTCGCCCCAAACAGTAGATTTCCCTTCATCATTATTCCCACAGTTATTGATTTCATCATTAATTAAATTAACAACTTTATTGTGATTATCTTTAACAAGATTTGCTCTTGCCTCTACAGCCGGTCTAGTGCTTGCAGTCCAAATCAACATACCAACAACAAAAATTGCAGAAAATGATACCAAAAATTCTAGAAAACCAAAATTTTTTAAATTAATTCTCATATTATAATTTTACAATTTTCGATTTATCTATTTTTTGATCAAAATAATCTATGATATTTTGAATTGTCTCCATACCCATTCTAATCATGCATTCATCAGTGAAAGCCGCAGTGTGAGGACTTAAAAATACTTTTTCATTTTTAATAAGTGGGTTATCATTTTCAGGAGGTTCTTTTTCAAATACATCAATTGCAGCTCCAAAAATAAGGTCTTCATTTAGTGCTTTATCTAAATCTCTTTCATGAATTATCCCACCTCTTGCGGCATTAATTAAAATACAATTTTTCTTCATAGTCTTTAATAAATCATAATTAATTAAATTTTTTGTTTTATCGTTTAAAGGCATATGAAGAGATACTACATCCATGTCAGTTATTGATTGATTAAGGTTTTCAACTTTTTTTCCACCTAATGCTTCAATTGCTTCTTTCTCAACAAAAGGATCATAAACAAAAACATTCATTTCAAAACCCAAACATCTTTTTATCAATGCTTTTCCAATTCTACCAAAACCCATAATTAAGAAGTTTTTCTTCCATATTTCAATTGTTTTTGGAAGTTTATTTCTATCTTTGAAATTTCCATCTCTAACTGTTTTATCGAATAAATTTTTTCTCTTAGCAATATGTAACAAAACAAACATTACATGTTCAGCTACCGTAACAGCATTAGCATTTGCAGTAATAGCGATTTTAATATCTTTTTCTTTTGCTTTTTTTAAGTCTATATTGTCGTATCCAACTCCGTGTCTTGAAATAATTTTAAGATTTTTTGCTTCCTCAATTACTTCTCCTGGTAAATTTGCAATTCTAATTGATGCTCCATCACAATCTTTAATTTTAGACTTTAAGTTTTCCACAGAAACATCATCAGTAACATCAACTTCAAAATTTGGATGATATTTGAATAGCTCCATTCCCTTGTCATGGACTTTTTGTATAACTAGTATTTTTTTTTTATCACTCATTATTTAAATTAAAGAAGTTTTTTAATACGCAAAAATATCAATATTGTAAATTAAATTTTTAAAAGATTATATATTATCTATATTTATTCAATTAAAGTTGAAATTATTTGATTATTAAAATAAATTTAATTGTGGATTTAACTTTCAAAACTATCTTATTTTTTTTTACCTATCTTCAGAAAGTAAATACTTTTTTTTTAAGAATTGGTCGAAATTTTGCTTGGGTTGCAATTTTATTAATGGTTGTTGTGATAATGATACAGGTTTTTTTTCGATATGTGTTGAATAATGCTTTGCCGTGGCCAGATGAAGTTGCAAGATTTTTAATGTTATGGATGACTGGTTTGATTGCTCCTTCTGCCTATAGATGGGGTGGATTCGTATCTATAGATATTTTAGAGAGATTTTTGCCAAAATTAATGTCAAATTTATTAATTCTTTTTCTATTAGCTTTATCATTAGGTGTTTTGATTATTGGGTTTGAGCTAGGTCTTAAACATATAAACGCTGGTTGGATATTTAGCTCAGCATCTATCAAGATACCTTACCACTTAATTGGAGGTAAAGCAGAAGCTATTAAATTAGCTTGGATGTATATGTCTTTACCTGTTGGTATTTTTTTTATGATTTCTATAAATATAGAATTAATTTTTAGAAATATTTTATCTAATTTTACAAAATTAGAATTACCAAATGATACAGATCAACAAAAATTAGAGGCTCAATAATGTTGATTTGGTTCTTGCCACTGTTTTTATTATTTTTAATGATAGGCTTACCAGTTTTTTTTGGTCTTTTAGCTGCTCCAGGTATTTTACTTTGGTTAAATGATCAGGGAAGAGATGGGGCAATGCTTTATAGAAATATTTATAATGGCATCGACAGCTTTCCTTTAATGGCAATCCCATTCTTTATGTTAGCAGGTGAATTGATGAATAGAGGAGGAATTACTCTAAGATTAGTAGAATTCAGTCAGGCTATGATGGGTCATCTAAAAGGAGGTTTGGCTCATGTAAATGTTTTGACTTCCATGTTATTTGCAGGCTTATCTGGTTCAGCTGTAGCTGATACTTCAGCGATAGGCTCAATGTTAATTCCAGCAATGGAAAAACAAGGTTATACAAAAAAATTTGCTGCAGCTATTACAGCCGCAAGTTCAGTTATAGGTCCAATAATTCCACCTTCAGGAATAATGATTATATATGCTTATGTCATGGGGGAAAGCGTTGCGGCTTTATTTCTTGCAGGAATTGTTCCTGGAATTTTAGTTGGAGTAAGTTTAATGGTTACAATTAAATTTATGGCGAAGCGATATAATTTTCCAGCTGTAACCAAAAAAACAACATGGGGCCAAAGAGGCAAAGCATCTTTAAAAGCTTTTTTTCCTTTAATGACACCAGTAATAATTCTTGGAGGAATTCTGGGTGGAATTTTTACTCCTACAGAAGCTTCTGCAGTGGCTGCTGCTTATGCAATGTTTATAGGATTATTTGTTCTAAAATCTTTAGAATGGAAAGAGATACCCAAAGTAATGACTAAAGCTGCAATGGTCTCATCAGTTGTGCTTCTTCTAGTTGGTGCTGCAATGGCATTTAAAACTGTTGTTAGTTTATCTCATGCTCCTGAGTATCTAGCTCAATTTGTGTTAGGATTAAGTGACAATCCATATATTTTATTATTTTTAATTAATATTTTATTATTTATTGTTGGGATGTTTTTAGACGCAGGACCAGCAATAATAATCTTGGGTCCTATCTTAGGACCAGTTTTTGTTGAGCTTGGAGTTCATCCTGTTCATTTTGCTATCATCATGTCAGTCAACTTAACTGTTGGATTAGCTACACCTCCAATGGGGCTTGTTCTCTTTGTTGCTTCATCTGTTTCCGGTGAAAGAGTTGAAACAATTGCAAAAGCAATATTGCCTTTCTTAGCTGTGGAAGCAATTGTAATATTTCTAATCACTTATTTTCCAGCAATTTCAATGACTATTCCTCTTCTTACTGGTTTTGCTAAATAGTTATTTTATTTTTTATCGATAATAGACTCTCAATAAAATTAAGTATAATCTCTATACATAAATATTAAAAAGAGAGGGAAATAATTATGAACAATTTAATTAAATCATTTTTTTCATTATTATTGTTGATTGGGTTTACTGCATCTGTTTCAGCTGCAGATTACAATCTTAGAATGACAATGAACTCTAATGATCAAGATGAAGATTACGATGGTGCAGTAGTTTTTAAAAACTATGTTGAAGCAGCATCTAATGGTAAAATAGGTGTTGAACTTTTTGTAGGTACGCAACTTTGCTCAAAAGGAGCTGAGTGTTTACAAGGTGTATCTGATGGAAGTATAGATATTTATATATCTACTTCTGGAGGAGCTGCGGGTGTATTCCCATATGTTCAAGTTTTAGATTTACCTTATCTAATGGCTAACGACAGAATTGCTGAAGATGTTATGCAAGGTGATTTCGTAAGAACTATGAGAAAAATGGCTCTTAAAGACTCAAGTGACTCTATTAGATTGATGACTATTGGAAATACAGGTGGATGGAGAAACTTTGCAAACACAAAGAGAAGAGTTGCAGATCCATCAGATATGAAAGGTCTAAAAATTAGAACTGTGGTAGCTGATTTACCTCAAGAGCTTGTTAGAGCTTTGGGTGCTTCACCAACTCCTATTCCATGGCCTGAATTATTTACATCTTTTCAAACAGGTGTAGTTGAAGGTTCAAAAAATGGAATAACTGATATCATGAATATGAAGTTTCCTGATGCAGGTCTAAAATATGTAACGTTAGATGGACATGCATACATGGGAGCACTTTGGTGGATGAACAATGCAAAATATGAGTCTATGCCAACTGATCTTAAAAGAGTGGTTACAGATGGATTCTATGCTTTACAACAAGCAACTTTTGCATCTCCAAAAAGAAAATCAATCAAAGCTTATGAGGATTTTGTAGCTGGTGGTGGAGACTTATATGTCCCAACACCTGATCAAAAGGCAGGTTTCAAGAAAGCTGCAAGCCCAGTTTATGATTGGTTTAAGTCAAATGTTAAAGGCGGTGGAGAAATCTTTAACGCTTTAACTAGTGCAGTTGCTGATGCTGAAAAAAGAGCATCTAGTGATTATAAAAAAGACTTATAATATTAAATAAATTTTAATGGGGCGGATTTTAATTCGCCCTGTTATCTAAAAGGATAAATCCAAGATTTGTAATCTTTAATAAGTATATGAGCTTTTTCAATTTGTTCAGGAGTCATTTTCTTAATAACTTCTTCCTGAGAAATTGCAGCATCAGGGTCTCCCCCTATAGCAGACAAGCCATACCACATATAAGCTCTAACAAGGTCAGGGGCAGGAAGTCCTCTTCCAATTTCATAGTACCATCCTACACCAGATTGAGCACCAGGATGACCTTTCATAGAAGATCTAAGGTACCACTCAAAAGCTCTTACATCGTCTCTTTCAACTCCAAGACCCATAGCATACATAATTCCAATAAGTTCTTCTGCATCAGCATTTCCAGACCTAGCTGCTGGCATAAGCTCTTCCATAGCTTCTTTAAATTTTCCTTCTTCCATCAAATCTCTTGCATTTTCAATTTCAGCAAAAACTATAGAGGGAATAAAAAAAATTATAAAAATATACTTAATCATTTAAAAATTATTTTATTTATAGTTCCATTTTTAATTTCAGTAAATAAATCATACGCAACAGAATTACCAAAACCTTTAACCAATGATGATTTTCTTCAAGTTGATATAGAAAAAGCTAAAATAGGTAGACTTTTGTTTCATGATAAAATTTTATCTGCAAATCGTAATATTGCCTGTGCAACATGTCATAGTCATGAGTTAGGAGGTACTGATGGTCTTTCACTTGGTATTGGAGAGGGTGGACATGGTATTGGCTTAAATAGAACTGCTGGAATTGGAGCAGATAGGATTAAAAAACGAATACCAAGAAATTCTTTAGCTTTATGGAATTTAGGATTTAAAGAAATAACAACACTATTACATGATGGAAGGGTGACTAAATCAAATATATTTGGTAATAACTTTAATACTCCAGCTCAAGAAGCACTTCCAAAGGGTTTAGATAATATTGTTGCAGTACAAGCTTTATTTCCAATGACTAGGCAATTTGAAATGGCAGGCAATCCAGGTGAAAACGAAATAATAGGACTAGTTTCAAAAGTTGGAAAAGATAGTATGACAATTGATAGAGTTTGGCCTGTAATTACACACAGAATTAGAGGAATACCTGAATATGTTAATTTATTTAAAAATGCTTTTGAAGATGTAGATAGTTCTTTAGATATTAATATTACTCATATCGTAAATTCAATTGCTGCTTTTGAAATTCATGAATGGACTTCTTTTGACTCTCCGTTTGATGATTATTTAAACGGTGACAAAAAAGCTTTAACTTCTAAACAAATTAAAGGAATGGAATTATTTTATGGAAAAGCAAATTGTAGCTCGTGTCACTCAGGATCTTTGTTGTCAGATCAAAAATTTCACTCAATAGGAATTCCACAGTTTGGACCAGGAAGAACTAGGCCTTTTGATCCTTATGCGCGGGATGTAGGTCGTATGGTTGAAACAGATAACATAAATGATATGTATAAATTTAAGACACCTGCATTAAGAAATGTTTCTTTAACCGCTCCTTATGGACATAATGGTGCTTACCCAACTCTCAAAGGAATAATCAAACAACATTTAGATCCGACTAAAATGAATAAAAATTGGAAATCAGCATATGCAAATTTACCTAATGCTCCTTGGTTAGAGCAGATCGATTTTGTAACTTTTTCAGATAAAAGGGAACAAGACAGAATACTATCAAGTATAAATATTAAGCCTGTAGACTTAGATGAAAAAGAAATCGATTTATTAGTTTTATTTCTAGAGTCGCTAACTGGCAAAAGTGGAAATCAAAGACCGCTTGGTAAACCAATTAAAGTACCAAGTGGATTAACAATTGATTAATTTTTTGAATTAAACTGATACAAGCAAAATATGAAAATAATTAAATATGGTATTATTGGAGCGGGAACAATGGCTCGTGAACATATTCTAAATATTTCATTAATTGAAAATGCAGAAGTAGTTGCTCTTTCAGATCCTCATGAAGCATCATTAAATCAGTGCAAGGATATACTTAAAAAAAAAGTACCTTGCTTCAAAAATCATCAAGATATGATCAAAGAAAATTTAGTTGATGTATACTTAATTTCATCACCTAATTTTACGCATATTGAAATTTTAAAAGATGTTATTAAAACTAAAAAACATATATTGGTTGAAAAACCTTTATGCACCAATACAAAAGATTGTTTAGAAATTAAAAAACTTACAAAAGATTATCCATCACTTTTCTGGACAGCAATGGAATATCGATACATGCCTCCTGTTGCAAAATTTATTGATGAAATTCACAACAAAACAATAGGAGAATTAAAAACATTAACTATTAGGGAGCATCGCTTTCCTTTTTTAAAAAAAGTGAATAATTGGAATAGATTTGAAAAGAACACTGGTGGTACTTTAGTTGAAAAATGTTGTCATTTTTTTGATTTAATGCGTCTAATTGCAAAAAGTAAACCTATAAGCGTTTATGCAAGTGGAGCCCAAGATGTAAATCATCTTGACGAAGAATATGATAGTAAAAAACCAGATATCATTGATAACGCTTACGTAATTGTTAACTTTGAAAATGGAGCTAGAAGTTTGCTCGAACTTTGTATGTTTGCTGAAAATTCAAACATGCAAGAAGAGTTAGTTGCGACTGGAAATAAGGGAAAAATAGAAACATCAGTGCCATCTAATGAGTCTGGTAAAATTTCTTCAAATTTACGAATTGGTATGAGAGATGGAGAAACTAGACTTGAAACTATTGAAGTTGATAAAAAAATTTTAGAAGCTGGTCATCATCATGGGTCTACTTATTATGAACATTTAGCTTTTTTAAATGCAATTAAAAATAATTCTAATCCTGAAGTATCGTTAAATGATGGGTTGATTGCTGTAGCAGTAGGAGAGGCAGCAGAAAAATCAATTAAACTTAAAAGATTAGTTAAATTAGAAGAAATTATTGATTAAAAAATTCTGTTGTTTTTTTTACGATAAAATCACTCACTCTAATATTTGACTCAGTTGTAACACCAGAGATGTGTGGCGTTAAAATACAATTCATATCAGAACTGATTTTTTTATAAAATTCACTTTTTATTGGTTCGTTTTCAAAAACATCCAAGGCAAATCCAGAAATTAAATCATTATGATAAGCATCAATTAAATCATTTTCGTTTATAATGCTTCCTCTTGAAGTATTAATTATTATTGGTTTATTTTTCATTTGTGAAAATGTCGATTTATTAATTAAATTTTTTGTTTCTTCAGTTAATGGAAGATGTAAAGAAATTATATCTGATTTTTCTAAAATCTCTTTTAAATTTGATAATTCAATTTTGATTTCTTTTTTATTTAATTCAGCAAGATAAGGATCATAAGCTAAAACAGTTAATTTATTTTTTAAAGCATATTCAGCAACTTTTTTTCCAATTGTTCCAAAACCTATAACTCCTAAGCATTTTTGATTTATTTCAGCTGATTTAATTGTTGTCCTCGGCCATTCACCTTTTACTGTTCCAGAATGAAACATAGGGATTTTTTTTACTAAAGACATTGAAGAGGATAAAACATACTCTGCAACTGAATCGGCATTCATACCTGTGGCTGGTTGAACATGAATATTTTTAACTTTACAATTTTCTGTATCAATATTGTCTAAACCAACACCTAATCTACCAATGAATTTTAGGCTACTAGCATTTTCTAAAATATTTAAGTTTACTTTAGTTTTGTTTCTAACAATCAATCCATCATAGTCTTTAATTATTTCTTCTAATTTTTTATTATTCTCCCAAAGTTTTTCATCGTATTTAACATCAAATTTATTTTTTAAATTATTTAGACTTTCTTGATTTATAAATTCTGTGATTAAAATTTTAGTCATAAAATATGTTATAGATCTCTAAACCAAAGACCTTCTGGTAAAGGAACTAACAATAAATTTTTAAATCCAAAATATAAGAACAGAACAAATATGCTACCAAAAATCATATATAAAGCTATTTTTTTAATACCTGCGTTTAAACCTGAATTTACCAATATTAATAAATTAAAAGCAATTAAACTTGTTAATATAAACCCTGTTCTTTCTAAAAAATAAATCCATGCAAAGAAAACTATGATTAGTAAGAAAATTTTAACAGTATCTACCTTATCCTTTTCAACTTTAATCTCAATTTTAAAGGATCTAAAAATTAAAAGCACTGATAACAATAATAGTACAGAAGTTATTGCATAAGGAAAAACAGAAGCAAAAGGGCTTAACTGATTTGCCTCGTGAAATAAAACTGCCGATAAAATGATTAAACAAATTCCAGATATAAAAGAAGTAAGATCCTTAATCATTTGCTAAATCTTTTTTTATAAATTTTTTTTAAAGCTGGGAAAAATAAACTCATAATAATTAGTAAAACTAAAACAAAAGATATTGGTCTAGCAAAATAATTTGCCACAACACTACCTTGAGCACTTCCTATGATATACGCTTGAACAAAACCCTGCTCTGCAATTTGACCTAACACCAAACCTAATACAATTGGCGAGGCTCTAAAACCTGATCTGTTTAAAACCCATCCGATTAAACCAAAGAAAAACATAAAATAAACATTTAAAATGTTATTTTGAATAGAATAACTGCCAATAATTGTTAGAAAAATAATTATTGGAATTAAAACTTGTTTTGGAACTTTTAATAAAGACTTATAAGCATATCGACCCATCAATAAACCTAATGGCAACATCATTATAGTTGCTAAAAGCAATCCAAAAATAAACGTATAAACAATTGAAGATTGTTGAGTGAAAAGAGTATCACCAGTTCTAATTCCCTGAACTAATAATGCTCCTAAAATTACTGCATCAGGAGGAGTTCCTGGTATTCCAAGACATAAAGTTGGAACAAAACCACCTCCAACTGTTGCATTGTTTG
>QCHA01000009.1 GCA_003279685.1 Pelagibacteraceae bacterium AG-390-L03
TCTCTGAGCGATTTATTTCAAGCTAACTTTTTAATATCCCTATAATTAATGTAGTTTAATGTCGGTTAATGTGGATTAGTTTGTTCCACTAGCACCCCAAATAATCGCCAGCTTCCTGAATAATTTTCCAGAGTTTAATTCTGTTATTTTTATTCACACATTTGGTTTTCTTATTTTATCTTAAATTCCTATAGAAGCGAAATAATTTAATTAAATTATAATTGTCCTCATAACTTCATATTGGCTTTCTAACGTAAGTTGGTACATTATAGAAAGGTAATTTTTCTAATTTAAGTTTGTGTTTTTTAACGAATTCATCAACAGATATTGTTTCACCTGCTACAGCATTGTAGTCATCAAAAACAATAATGCCACCTGGAACTACTCTGTCGTATAATAACTCTAAAACAAAGTTTGTAGGCTCCTGAACATCCATATCAAGATGAAGTAGAGCAATTCTAATTTCAGGATTATCTAAGAGATACTTTGGTAAGGTATCAAAGATATTTCCTTTCACTAGGCTAAAGTTTTCAAATCCCTTTGAAGACAAAACATGGGAAACTTCTTCTTTACTAAGCCCATGCCCTCCAGCACCTTCAAACTTTTTAATAAAATTTAAATCATCTTTAACTTTAAGTTTATTAGTTGGAAATACACCAAATGCATCAAAGCCAATAATTTTACGTGAGTAATCATTTTCAAGTGCGTCTCTAAAAGTAGCAAACCGAACCAAAGATGCACCTTTATATACGCCAAATTCAAATATACTTCCTGGAATATTAACGATTGTTTTGTACAGCTCGTAATGAGCAAGCATTTTGTTAAGTCGAGATTTAGGTGAGAACCAATAAAATCCGTTTTCGTAGTCCCATACGTGTGAACGATTTAAGTCACGAATTGAGTCTTTCATTTTTCAACTTTTCTTTTAGAAAGTGCGCCTTTGAGTATTTCAGTATTAAAGTTAGAAAAACCTATCCGGTCCTCTTTAAATCGAGCTAGTTCAATACATGATGTAACTCTTAGTAGCAGAGTGAGGCGAACAAAATTTGATTTATTCGTTCCACTTCGGTGGAGGCGTTTAAAATCAAAAGCAACAACCTCACCGAATTCAGTTTCAGCGATAATAAATTCTTCTGGGTCAGCACATTCAAATCTTAAATGTTTTTTCCGATCTTCATCCATGAAGAAGTTGTTATGTTGGACTAAGTTTTTTTGTGTATCACATGCTACATTCAATGCACCTTGTTCATTTTTACAGTCATGTAACGCGATGGACATTACCATACTATCTGGTGTACAATTACCTTTAGCCAAGTAATATCCAGCTTCTTGGTGCCATGGTAGAGACATTTTCTTTTTTTGATCAACAAATTTTTGTGGTAAATCAATTCGAAAAAAAGGAAATACGATTTTAATATCCTCTAAAGCAACACCCATGAGCTCTGCAGCCAAGAAGCGAATCCCAGGATCTTTAGTTAGCTCTAAAAACTCTGACGAATTTAAAATTTTATCCTGTAGACCCCCTGTATACTGATCGTCCTGTATTTGCTTAGATATTACTTTCTTTGAAAAGTCTTCATGTGTTGTCGAGTCCGTTAGATTAAAGCAAAACTTCTGAAAGCGGCTGAGTGGTGTAAGATCGTAAAGTTTTACGATTTTTAAAAATTCTCTCATGATACTTTCCAGTATCCTGCCATTGATGATTCATGAACACGTTTAAGACTGATATTTTGCAACCCAAGTGCCTCGATAACAGCGATTGTTTCGCCTGGGTAATCTTCGTGATTAATCTCATCAAATACAACGATAGCTCCTTTTGGCATTCTTTCTATTGCCATCTCCAATACTTTTTTAGTAGGTTTATAGAGATCTAAGTCCAGATGCAGTAAAGCAATCACGCTTGAAGGATGATCAGCTAGATATCTTGGTAATGTCTTAATTATATCGCCTTTATGCAAACTCACTTTTGGGATGTTCCCAATCAGTCGGTTTTGGTCAAATAGTTTTATAGCTTCATTCAAATATTCGTAACTGTCATAACTTAGACCCCCTGAAACCATATGCTCTGCACCTGATGTTAAGTCTTGCTTTGATGGTGAGGTAAAACCCTCAAAAGTATCAAAACCAACAATTTTTCGAGTGTAGTGATGTGGTTCATAAATTGAACTGAAATGAGCCATCGCAAATAGAAAATTTCCCCCAGCAACTCCACACTCTAAAATGTTTCCAGGGACGTCGCTTATCAATTCCCAGTATCTGAGTGCTTCAATAAACCTGGTAATGTTTTGCCTTGTAGCAAATACACTAAAGTTATTCGCAAGATCATTTGCACTAATTTCATTGAGAAACTTTGCTCGTCGTTCGTACCAATTAATTTGATCAGTAGTATTACGATTTTTCTCAATATTCTTTGTAGATTTAGTGTTCATTTATATCTTTTCCTTTATCAATTGTACCTTTTAGCAATACCAACTCTTTTGCAAAGACGTATTAATAATTAATTAAATCTATCTATGTTTTATTCAAATCATAACATAAAAAGATAAGTTTATTCAAGACTCATTTATTAAATAGCAATTTTTGTAAAATATTATTTATTTATATAATACATTAGTTTTTTTGTTTAAAATATAATTAAGTCATTTTAATTAACATATGGAATTAGTTTTAATAGGTGCATCGAATAACTTAAAAAATATAGATTATTCAGTTTTTAAAAAGCTGAATATAAAAGTAAAATATTTGGTATCTAACTCTTTAACTGAAAGAACTAAACTTTTTGCAAAGAAATTTCAAACTACTATCTTAAATTATAATGATTTTAAAAAAAAAAATGACTTTGATATTGCTTATATATCTACACTTGAAAGTAATCGTTATGAAATTGCAAAGTATTTAATACTTAATGGAAAAGATATAATATTTGAAAAAAATTTTTTACTAAATGAAGTCAAAGAAAAAGAATTAATTGAACTATCAAAACAAAATAGAACAAATATTTTTCAATCCTTAATAGCCAAATATCATAATCAATATCAAGAGGTAATTAAAAAAAATAAAAATAAATTAGGAAAAATTTCACATATAAATTTAATTTTTACTTCTCCATTTAAAGATTTAAAAAATTATCGACATTCGGATAAAATAAATGGAGGTATAATTAATGATTACTTATATTATATACTTGAAATTTTTAAGAATTTGACAGATGAAAAGATTTTATCATTTGAAGTTGTTAAAGAAAAATACAACGAACATGATATCGAAACTACTGTAAAGTTTTTTTTTAAATTTTCAAATTTAATTACATCAAATGTAATAATTTCATATGATTTTTTTAAGCAAAATATATCTGAAATTATATGTGAAAAGGGTTTAATTAGATTTTATAACCCTATAACTTTTGATGAAAAAACGAGAATAGACTTATTTTTGCCCAAAAATAAATTTCAAAGAGGTATTTTACACTTAAAAAATATGTTTATACCAAACTACAAACATTATTATTCAAAACATCAAATTCAATCAAAAATTATTAAATTTAATGATCCAATATATGATTTATTTAAATATATAATTGATAAAAAAAATATCTATAATCTTGAATTTAATAATTTAAATTTATTTCACGAAATAAAAAATTTTAAAAATTAATAAATATAATCAAAAAAATAGAAGACCTTCTTATTTATTTATCAATTTTGTGTAAAATTTATTTTTATATTATAATATGCTCTTCCCATCATCTCTTTAACAAAGTAACTAGTTGATCCAAAAGAACCAGCCGAAGGTATAAAATTCAAAAAAGTTGTTTTACTAAATTTACTTCTAAAATCTACTGCAAAAGGCATTGTATTGATCCCATTAGCTTCAAATATTTTTTTTGCTCTTGGCATGTGAAATGCAGAAGTTACTAATATAATTTTATCATTTTTGTCTAAAAGTTTCTTAATAGATTTAGCTTCTGCTTCTGTATTTTTTACGATATCTGTCAATATAATATCATTTTCTGATATTCCATTTTTAATAGAAAAATCTTTTAAATATTCACCTTCAGATTTCCCTAAATTCCATGGTAATTTTCCTCTAGTTAAAATTAATTTGTTGGCTTTATTATTTTTGTATAAATTAATCCCAGCAAAGATTCGATCTACATTTTCATTAAATTCATACTTATATTCTCCATCATTTTTAATTGTTCTCAACATACCGCTTAAGACAACAATAGCATCTGCTTTATTTACACTATCTATATTTTGAAGGTGATAGTCTTTTTCTAGATAATTAATTAGTTTATTTGAAATAACTGGAAGGGAGCATAAAATTAAAATTGACAAGCCTGATAAAGTTAATTTCTTAGATTTAAAAAAAATTCCGAGTAAAATTAAAAATATAATAAAAAATAATGGACTTATTATGAGCGGTACAATCTTATGAAAATATATCATATAAAACTTCTATAAAAATTAAATATACATTTTTGTATAATTTAAACTATGTCAAAAATTAAAATTCATATTAGAAATAACCACTGGAAAGAAGGTTTTTTACCTTGTGATCTCGAAGGCGAAAAACATAGTACTATTACAAAAGAAGAATTTGAAAAAGGACTTAGTCAATATCCGGAAATAAAAGATAAGATTGAATATCTAGTAGATTGGGATGAAGATAATTATCTCTCTTCAATGAAAGAAGCAGATGTTTTGTTAGGTTGGCAATTTCCAGTAAATAATATCAGGGATATTGCACCAAATCTTAAATGGATCCATGTTAGTTCAGCAGGTGTCAATCATTTATCTCCTTTTGATTGGATGAAAGATGACTTAATTTTAACTAATAGTAGTGGAGTACATTCTAAAAAAGCAGGTGAGTTTGGATTAATGAGCATCTTGATGCTTCAAAATCAAATGACAAAAATAGTTACTAACCAAAAAAACAAAGAATTTGTTACTTTGCTTAGTAAGCCTATTGAAGGTTTTAAAGTTGTGGTAGTAGGAACAGGTTCTCTTGGTGGCTCCATGATAAAACACATTAGCAAACTAGGAGCTGAAGTAATTGGTATTAATCGAAAAGGTAATAATGTTGAGGGTTGTTCGAAAGTAATTACTTTTGATAAAATAGATGATGTATTACCTTCAGCTGATTTTTTATATCTTGCTGTTCCTGAAACAGAGGAAACAAAAGGATTAATAAATAAAAAAAGACTGGATAAACTTAAACCTACTTGTGGAATTGTTAATATTGGAAGACAATCTGTTTTAGATTATGAAGCTTTAAGACTTAAATTAGAAAAAAATGAATTAGCTGGTGCTATTTTAGATGTGTTTTCGCATGAACCTATTCCAAAAAATTCTACTTTTTGGGACACACCAAATCTAATTATTACACCACATATTTCATCAGATAGCCAAGGTAACTATATTGAGATGGTATTAAAAATATTTTTTAAAAATCTTAAATTGTTTATAGAAAATAAGGAACTAATTAATCAAATTGATCGAAAATTAGGTTATTAGAAATTATTATAGAGACAATTTGTTTGATTACATTAATAATTAACAAATATAAGTTCTTACCTATATGAAAAAAATATTAATTCTTATCACCTTAATTTTCAGTTTTTTCTCGACAGCAATAAGCAAAGAAACTACGTTTACTAATGAGATATTAAAAAAATCTCAACTAGATGGAAAAACTGTTGTAATTCATTCATGGAATAAGACTTGCTCCACTTGTGCTAGACAAGTGAAAATATTAGATAAAGCCAAACAAGATTTTAAAGATGTTATCTTTTTGAGTTTTGAACAGACAAAAGATAGAGATATTGCTAAATTTTTAAGTATTGATTACTGGACTACAATTGTTGTTTACAAAGGCAATAAGGAAGTGTCTCGTTCAATTGGCCAAACAAATAAAGAGAAGATTTATTCTCAAATCAATTCACTATAAAAATTTTAATACTAGAAGCTTCCAGGTTTGTTTTCTTCAACAACAGGCTCTGTTACAGGTTTAATTGGTTCTTCGATAGGCTCTGTAGATGGATTTAATTCAATACCTGCAGGAGTGATTGATTGAGGCATCGCAACAAACTGTGAATCTGGGTTTTCAACAACAGGTCTAACTCTAGATCTATAAACTCCATAAATACCAATTAAAGAGTGAAAAAATAATAAAAAAATAAAAAAACCATTAGGACCAACTATGCCCATAAAGATTGAGCATAAAAAAGGTCCACCCATAGCTCCCATTCCAAATGTAAATTGTAAACTGGCTCCAGCAGCAACAAATTTTTCTTTTGGAATAAAATCATTGGTATGTGCTAAAATTAGAGAGAACATCGGGAGACTACAAAAAGAAAATAAGATTAAAAAAACATAAAACCAAAATTTACTAGTTGCTAAATCTCCAGGTAAATACATTTGTCTTGATGATAAAATTGCACATAGAGCAAAAAAAGCAGCAGCAAAAGTTACAATAATTATTACTTTTCTTCTATCAAACATATCTGATAACTTTCCTATTGGCCATTGAGATATTGCACCAGAAATTGCAAGCAAGAATGTAACTAATGAAATTTGAAAAATTGAAAAATTCATTGTTGTTGCATACACAGCAAGTAGAGTAAATAATGCAGATTGTATTGTCCCATAAAAAAATGAACTTACCATTCCAAATGGAGATGAGATAAATACTTCTTGCAAAGACATTTTGGATATCTTTTTAAATGTTGGTGCCTTTCTTTTTGTAAGCAAAATTGGAATTAGCGCTGCTGAAGTTATGACCGAAATTAATATAAAAGGTTCGAAGTTAAGTGGGTCACTAAAGTTAAGTAAAAACATTCCAAGTCCCATGGCACCATATAAGATGACCATATAAACAGACAAAACACTTCCTCTATTTTTGTTGCTTGCTCTATCATTTAACCAACTTTCAGCGACGGTATAAATAGAGACCATACTAATTCCAGTAAGCACTCTTAATAAAAACCATACAATAGGACTTACATATACAGCATGAATTAAAACTACTAATGATGCTGTTGATGCAAATGCAGCAAAAACTCTAATATGTCCTACACGAGAAATAATTTGAGGGATAGTTTTGGCACCAATAAAGTAACCCACAAAGTATCCAGACATCATAAATCCAGTTGCAGTTAAACTAAATTCTTCTTTAACTGCTCTAACTCCAAGTAAAGATCCTTGAAACCCATAGGCTAACATGAGTGCCCCCATACCTAAGAATAATGCCCATGAATTTTTTAATACTTTTTCCATATGAATCGGTATCTATTTCTGATTTGTGGCTAAATCAAGTTAATTGTAATTTGAGATTTACGTTTTTTTGAGCTTAAGATATGAGTGAATTCCAATCGTTAAAATAATGACTGCTCCACCCTGTATAGTTTCGATACTAGGCTGCTCTTTGATTACCATCCATACCCAAAAAGGACCTATAATTGTTTCTAGTAAAAAAAATAAATTAACCTCCTCTGCTGGAATAAATCTAGGAGCTATAGTTACCAGTACAAAAGGAATGGCAACACACATTACACACATTAAAGGTACAATTATTAAATCTGTACCCACAAGAGAAAAACTATCTACAAAAAGAAAGGCAAAAATTGCAACACAAAGTTTACCAATTACTGCTGATGGTACCAAATCTCTATCTTTAGCAAATCTTGCTATAACAGCATTACAAGCTAGCCCAAAAGCAGTGATTATACCAAACAAATCACCATAAAAATTACCCATTTCTATAGAGTCGTAAAAAATATAAGTCACAGAAATTAAAGTTATAATTATTGCAATCCAAGTTTTTTGATCTGGCACTTCTCTAAGAAAGATACTACCTAATATAGCCGATAACATAGGCGCCATTGCAATCATTACAAGAGTATTAGCTACATTAGTGTTTTGAATAGAAATTAAAAAAGTAATATTACAGATAGAAAAACTTATAACGTAAAAAATACCAGGATATCCCATACCTAACAAAGCTTTTAAGAGATTATTTTTATAGAAAAAAATAAGTCCAATAAGCACAACCACAAAAGGGATTGCACCTCTATAAAAAAGCATTCCCCAGGTTTCAATATTAGAAAGCCTAATAAAAATAGAGTCAGGCGTTATCAACATAACAGCTATAAATGCTAATAAAGAACCTTTATGTTGGTTTGATAAATTTTTCACGTTTTTAACTCTTTCCAAAAGGTTTTAGCAAGATTAATACCTGATAAATCATATAATGTTTTTAATCCTGTTGGAGATGTAACATTGATATCTCCATTTAATTTTTGATCAATAAAATCAATACCTGCAAAGAAGATATTTTCTTTTTTAAGATCTTTGGCTATTAATTTTGAAATTTTATTTTCTGTATTAGTTAATTTAGTATTAATTGGTTTAGCTCCTTTACTCATATTGCTTAAAAAAGATCCTTGTTTTGGAACTCTAGATATTGCTCCACATACTTTACCATTTATTAAAAATACTCTTTTGTCTCCTTTACTTATTTTAGATAAAAATTTTTGGCACATAATATGATTATGTTTTTTTATAAATTGATTAATTAATCTTAAATTAAATTTATTTAAAAGATGAATATCATTTCCGCTATAACTATGAATAGGTTTTAAAATTACTTTTTTATTTATCTTAAAAAATTTTTTAATCTCATTGATATTTTGAGTGAAAATAGTATTTGGCATATATCTTTGATATCTAGCTGAATATAGTTTTTCAGACACATTTCTGATTGACGTAGGATTATTTAATATTTTTACTTTATCTTTAATAGTATCTAAAATATAAGTTGCTGAAATATACTCAAGATTAAACGGAGGATCTTGTCGAATTAAAATAAATTTACATTTAGTAAGGTCTAATTTTTGTTTTTTTATTATCTTAAAAAATTTTTTTTTAGAGTAATCAAATTTTATAAAAAAACCATCAGCCACTGTTTTGGAATTAATTACTGATAGGTCTTTAGGATCATAGTAAAATATTTTATATCTTTTTTTCTGAATTTCATGAGCAAGAAAAACACTTGTGTCTGTTAAAGAGTTTAGTTTTGAGGGGTGGTTTCCTTGAATAGCAACAATTTTACTTATCATACAATTCACTTAAATCTTCATTGTTAGAAAATTTACTAATCATATGATCTGCATTAGTCGTTTTATTATCTATAACTTTTTGTAAGTGATTTAAAAATATTGTTTCGTTTTTACCACTCTTGTTAAGAATTTCTCTATTTTCTAAACCTTTTTTTGATAAATTTAATAAGGTTGATGACCAATAAAGAAGATCTTTACCCATTAATTGAGTATTAAAACCTTTTTTAGGAGCTTCAAAATAAGCGTTAATAATTTTGTCTGTATCCCAAGTAGAAACTAATTCATGAACTTCGTCTAAATTACCATATAACATTCCGACATTAAAAGCGGGACCTGCACACAAACAATCCCATCCACACGTATCCATAGATCTGAGCTCAATATATTTTTTCAATCTATTTTCAGTAAAGATTGTGCTTAAGTGAGTAGTTAGGTCATTTTCGGTAGGTAATCGGTTAGATATTTCATCAATTTTACCGTCCATAAAATCTTTAAAAATATATTTTTTCCCAGAAACATAATTATCCTTGTTTTGAATAAATAAAATTGGAAAATTTATTACAAAATCAGCATATTTTTCAAAATTTAATTTTTCAAAAAATAATTTAGGTAGACCCCCTCTAGAAGTGTTTTGCCAAACTTTTGATCGGTAAGATAAATATCCACTATTTTTTTTTTCAATTATTGAAGAGTTTGCAAATAAAGCGATTGAAATTGGAACAATAGAGTTAACTATTTTAAATTTCTTTATAAAATCTTGCTCAGAATTATAATCAATATTTAATTGGGTCCCGCAAGTTCGATACATCATATCTAAACTTAATTCGCCTCCTGCAGGCATATCTTTGGTCATCAGCTTATATCTTTGTTTAGGATTATTTGGAATTTCATCTAATTTTGATATTGGATCAAATCCAGCACTAACAATATTAATATTTAATTTTTTAGTAACTTGTTTTAACTCAAATAAATAATCATGTGACTCTGCACAGGCTTCATGAATATTGTTTAGTTTTTCACCTGATAATTCTATTTGGTTTCCAGGTTCAAGGGTAATATTTTTACCCCCTTTATTTAATCCAATTATATTTTTTTTTTCTAAAATCGGGTTCCAGCCAAATTCTAAAAGGGCTGTAAACATATCCCTTATTTTTGAGTAATTAATTCTTTTATTGTCTTGATTATTAAAAAGAAATTTTTCATGTTCAATTCCTATCCTAAAATCTTTTGTTTTTTTTATACCAGATTTGAAATATTCAATTATTTGTTCTTTAGAATTAATCATGAATTTGTAAATAGTATCTTATTTTAAAATTTAAAGATAATAATATGGAGTTTTGGAGAAAATTCTTCTAACCATTGGTGAAAACTCATCTAAACTCATACTTTTATAATTTGGATCAAAAGAAGATTGGTCATAATTCTCACAAAAGTTAATGGTTGCATGATAATGTTCGTGGTCTTTAAATTTATCTCTAGCGTTTCTGTCACCTCCTAAATGAGGAGCACTGTAATAAGTTTGAAATAATCCATGATGTTGAATAATCCAATACGTTCTCTCAGAAACGTAAGGTCTAAGTATAGCAGCTGCATATTGGGAGTGATTCATTGGAGCCAGATCATCACCAATATCATGTAACAGAGTAGCAACAACCATTTCTTCATCCTCACCATTTTTATAAGCTCGAGTTGCTGCTTGCAAAGAATGTTCTAGTCTTGTTATTTGATAACCTTCTAAAGTGGCTGTTTGAGAAGCTAAATATTTTATTATTCTATCGGCTGTCTGTCTTTCAAAATTTTTTTCATATTTTTCTAAAAGTTGGTAATCTTCTTTAGTACCATTTTTCATTTCTGTAAAATTTACTTTTTTCATAATTAATTATTAGAAGCAGTGCTTAATAAAGATAATTGAGTAATCTTATTATCTCCAAGTTCGTCAATAGGTTCAACTGGATAGTCTCCAGTAAAATAATGATCTGTTAGTTGTGGATATGTTTGATTTCTATTTTCAAAGCCAATAGCTTTATATAGTCCATTTAATGATAAAAATTTTAATGATTTTGCCCCAATATACTCACAAATTTCATCATTTGATTTATTAGCAGCTAATAATTCTTTTTTTGTAGGAGTGTCTACTCCATAAAAATCTGGATATTTAATTTCAGGACATGCAATTTTAACATGAACTTCTTTTGCACCAGCATCATATAACATTTTAACAATTTTATAAGAAGTAGTTCCTCTAACTAATGAGTCGTCAATTAATATAATTTTTTTATTTTTAATAGTTGTTTGGTTTGCATTTAGTTTTAATTTTACTCCTAGGCTTCTAATTTTTTGACTAGGTTCAATAAAAGTTCGTCCCACATAGTGATTTCTTATTAAACCATGTTCATAATTCATCTTTAAATATTGAGCAAAACCAAGAGCTGCAGCGTTACCACTATCTGGTACTGGAACAACTATATCTGCTTCAACATCATTTTCTTTAGCAAGTTCTGTTCCAATATTTTTTCGATGTTCATAAGCTGTTTTGTTATCAAGTATGCTATCTGGTCTTGCAAAATATATATATTCAAATACACAGGGCCTAACTTTTTTTGGAGGGAAGGGTTTAATGCTAGTTAACTCATCATTTTCAATTAGAACTATCTCTCCATTTTCAACATCTCTAATAAATTTTGCCCCAATAATATCTAGCGCACATGTCTCTGAGGCAAGCACATAACTGTTTCCTAATTTTCCAATTACAAGTGGTCTAATTCCATAGGGGTCTCTAACTCCAATTAAAGAGTTTTGCGTCAACATAACTAATGCATAACCACCTTGAATTTGAAAAATAGCATCAACAACTTTATCTATTGTTTTAGGTCTTTTAGATTTTGCAATTAATTGAACTATTGTTTCAGTATCCGATGTTGTGTAAAAAATAGCACCTTCTTCAACTAACTTATTTCTCAAAGAGATTGAATTAGTTAAATTTCCGTTATGAGCAACTCCAATACCACCTGCATTAGTGTCTGCAAAAAATGGTTGGATATTTCTTAAAGTATTTTCTCCAGTTGTACTATACCTATTATGTCCAATTGCATGATTACCTTTAAGTTTTTGAAGCACTTTTTCTTTGTTGAAATTATCGCCAATTAAACCAAATCTTTTCTCAGAATAATATTTTTCACCATCAAAAGTAACTATTCCACAACCTTCTTGACCTCGGTGCTGAAGTGCGTGAAGACCAAGTGCTGTTAATGCAGAAGCGTCTTTTGCATTACTTACGCCAAATACTCCACATTCTTCTTTTAACTTTGGATCAAAGTTCTTCAATTTTTTCTTTAGAATCTTGATATGTTTTTTCATTAGGAAATTCTTGTATGAGATAATTACTACCTTTTTCTAAGTAAGGAAAGATGTATGATTGATCTTTATTTATAGGCCATTTATCATGATTGTAGACAATATGAAACGCTGAAAAGATACAAACTGAAATTATATAAGCTCTTATAAAACCAAAAAAGAATCCAAAAGTAGTATCTAAGCTGCCAATACCAGTATAGTTTACTGCTTTGCTTATCCCTTTATTAATTAGTAGTACTAAAAAAATCACAACAACAAAAATAATGATACCAAGGCCCACATCTAAAATGTATTCATTATCAATAATATCACTAACATAAGGCTTAATTTTAGGAAATATGATCAGAGTAACAACATAAGCAAGTAACCATTTTGCCATTGATAAAATACTTAAGACAAATCCTTTTTTGTAACAGCTAATAAGAGAAAAAATGGTTATGATAAAATAAATGAGGTCAATGATAGATACACTGTCATAAAAATCTTTTAAAATATTCAGCATTAAAAATTATTTTCCAAAAGGTTTTACTATTAAGATTAAAGTGGGTAATAGAGTCAAAACAGATATCATTGCAAGTAACATAGCTATACCTGTGAAAACCCCAAAGTAAATTGTAGGGATAAATTTTGAAAAAACTAGAATAGAAAACCCAAATACAATAGTGATTGATGTATTTAATATAGCAACTCCTACTGTTGAGTGACACTTTTTGAGAGTTTTACTGTAATCTTTAATCTTACTAAATTCTTCCTTAAATCTGTAAATATAATGAATGCTATTATCTACCGCTATTCCAATAGTAATAGCTGCAATAGTAATTGTCATCATATCTAAAGGAATCCCAAGTAGACCTATGATTCCTAAAATAAAAAACGCTGCAATAAAATTTGGAACAACTCCAATTAAAGATAATTTAATATTTCTAAATAAAATTATAAACATTGAAAAAATTCCAATCATTACCAACCCTAAAGTTAAGATTTGAGATTTAAATAAACTTTGAAGTAGATTGTTGAATAAAATTAAAACACCCGTCATCCTATATTCACTCTCATCTAATTTTAATTCATTTTTAAGATCAAAATTTATTTTATTAATTAGATCGTTTCTTCTTAAATTTTCTTGCGAGTCAATAATTCTTAAACTTATTCTAGCCTCGTTATCTTTAATGGATAAATATGGATCAATAATTTCAGTTTTGATGCTTCCTGGAATTTTAGAATACAAAACACCCATCTCTAGAGTGCCAAGAGGTTTATTATTATTTAGTTGTGTTGCAACTTCAATGATTGATGAAAAAGATAAAACTTTACCGATTTGAGGAAGACTATCTAAATAATTATGAACTGAGGAAATTTTATCTATTTTATCTTTCGTAAACCAGTATTTATCATCATTTGTATCTTCTTCATTATCCCAATCATCAAACTCATCATCTTCACTTGATGACTCTTTTTTTTCAGTCACAGGAAATTTTAAGATTATCTCTAATGGAGTTGTGCCTCCTAATTCTTCATCTATAAGCTTCATACCTTTATATATTTCTGTATCTTTATGGAAGTAGTTGATGAAACTATTTTCTACCTCAAGCTTACTGATACCAATAATACTTAAAATTATAACAATTCCTGTTATTCCAAAAATCGAATTCTTATTATTCAGTGAAATAGATCCTAAAAAAGTAGTAATTTTTGACTCTTGTTCTTTCTTAATAGAAATATTTTTAATGGACACAAAATTTAAAAGCGTGGGTAGCAAAGTAAAAGTTATAATGAACGATGTAATTAAACCAAAAGTCATCATCCATCCAAAATCTATTATAGGTTTTATTCCACTAAAAATTAAAGATAAAAATGCAAACACAGTTGTAAAGACTGTGTAAATAATAGGCCAAAACATTTTATTTGTAGTTAAAGAAATAATTTCAAAGTTATTTTTAGAAGGTAAATCTTTTTTTAATTGAAGGAAACGAGTACTCATATGAATATTCATTGCCATTGTTAAAATTAACATTAAGGCAATAAAGTTTGATGATATTACAGTTACTTTCCATCCGAGAATTCCCAGCAGCCCAATCATAATCACGACTGAGAATAAACAACTACTAATTGGAACAATAATCCAAATTAATTTTCTAAATACAAACCATAAAGTTGCAATAATAAACAAAAGAACTCCTAGACCAAAAACTACAATGTCACTTTTAATATAAGTCATCATGTCATCAGCTATCATTGGAATTCCTCCAAGATAGATTTTGCCCACATCTTCATAACTTTGAATAACTTGTCTTATCTCCAGTATATTCCTGTGATTTTGTTTTTTTATTTTATCTTTGTGAGCTTCTATTTCGGATTTTGATAAATTTTCAATATTTTCTAATTTTTTATTCTCTTTAATATTAACAATAATTCCACTCGTGTTTCCATTCTCACTAATTACAAAATTTCTAAAAACAGGACTGTTTAGAATTTCTTTAAAACCACGACTTTTATCAACCCCTTCATCTTTTAAAGTTTTAAAACTTCCTAGTCTTTCTTGTAATGGTGCGTCCGAATTAGATAAAAGAGGTACATCTAAAAGCGTAACGACACTATGAACCCAATTTAGACTTTGAATTTTATACTTTAAACTTAAAAGATTATTAATTGAGCTATCACTGACCATTCCTTCATTCGGAGTATAAGTAAGTATTAAAAAGTCTTTTGATCCATATCTTTCTGTCACTTCTTTTAGGTAGGCTAAATCAGGATCACCTTCGATTAATAGAGTTTCTGATGAAGCATCTAATCTAAAATCTTTTGAAAAATAACCAAAACTTAATATTGTAACAATAAGTATAATAAATACTGTTTTGGGGTTTTTTAAAACTCCATCTTGATAAAATTGAGCAAACATTAGCTCATTTATATTGGAATTTAATTAATTTGAGTATCTTTAAATTTAGTAAATCTCTCTTCAAACTCAAGAGTTACATTACCAATTGGGCCGTGTCGTTGTTTCCCAATTATAATTTGAGCTAAGTGAGCAACTTCATTCATTTTTGCCTGCCATTCTGCATGCTCAACTGTTGCTTCTCTTGGTTCTTTTCTTTGTAAATAATATCCCTCTCTATAAACAAACATTACAACATCTGCATCTTGTTCAATTGAACCTGATTCTCTTAAGTCCGCTAACTGAGGTTTATGATCATCTCTTTGTTCAACTTGTCTTGATAGTTGTGATAAAGCTACAACAGGAACACCTAATTCTTTTGCAATTGCTTTTAGTCCTTGAGTAATTTGTGAAATTTCTTGAACTCTACCATCTTTATTAAATGTTGTTCCTCTCATTAACTGTATATAATCAACTACAATCATATCTAAACCAAACAATCTTTTAATTCTTCTAGCTCTGTTACTCATTGCAGCAATACTAATTGCTGGGGTTTCATCAATATACAATGGAAGCTCAGCTATATTTTTTGAGGTTTCTAAAAATTTGTCAAATTGTTCATCTGAAATTCTTCCTCTTCTTATATCATTTGAACTAATTCTTGATTGTTCCGAAATAATTCTTGTAGATAGCTGTTCTGAGGACATTTCCAGTGAAAAAAATGCAATAGACGATTTTTTTCCACTATCTTGTAATTTTTGTGCAGCATTGAAAGCTATGTTTGTTGCAAGAGAAGTTTTGCCCATTGAAGGACGTCCAGCAATTATAATTAAATCTGACTGATGAAGTCCACCAAGTTTATCATCTAAATCTCTAAGCCCCGTTGGCACACCAACAATACCTTCCTCATTTTTAAAAGCAGCTGAAGCCATTTCAATTGTTTGTTTCATAGCTTCATCAAATTTAACTAGTGAAGAGTTAAAAGAACCTTTTTCTGCCAAATCAAATAGTAGTCTTTCTGAATTTTCAATAATGGTTTGACCATTAGTATCAAGTTCATTTAATTTTGCACTATCTATCGTTTGCTCAGAAATTTTGATTAATTCTCGTCTTACAAACATATCGTAGATTATTTTAGAATATTCAACTGCTTGACGAACTGATGTAGAAAATTTTGTAAGCTTAACAAGATATTCCGGAACATTTAAATCATCTTTTTCATCTTCAAAATAATTTTTAAGTGTTATGGGATTTGCAAGCATTCCTTTATAAACTAAACTTTCAATTGCCTCAAAAATTTTTTGATGCATTGGATCATAAAAATTGATGCTAGAAATTATAGTACTAATTTCATCAAATATATCATTACTAACTAGTATTGAGGCAATGACAGCTTGTTCTGCCTCGATATTATTTGGTAATTCTTTAAACTGATCTTTAACGATGCTTAAATTATTTTCCATAAGTAATAATCTATAAAATTATTATTTAAATAAAATTACTAATAATTGTTGGGGAAAAGAGTGTATAATTATTGGATAGTATCAGCTGATGATACGTTAACTGTAATTTCAGCATCAACTTCAGAGTGTAAAAATACTTTTACTTTAAATTTTCCTAAAGATTTAATTTCTTCAACTGGTTGAATCATTGAAGGCTTGATATCAATTTTATTTTCTTCTTGAATTAATTTTGCAATTTCAGTTGGCTTAACTGAACCATATAGCTCATTATTTTCGGTGCTTAGTTTTTTAACAGAGTACTCTTTACCATTAATTTGTTCTAAAATTTGTGTCGCCTCTTTTTTCTTT
Source organism: Pelagibacteraceae bacterium AG-390-L03 (assembly GCA_003279685.1). Taxonomy (GTDB): domain Bacteria; phylum Pseudomonadota; class Alphaproteobacteria; order Pelagibacterales; family Pelagibacteraceae; genus Pelagibacter. Next base: position 17,159 of record QCHA01000009.1, read on the forward strand.
TCGTTATCTTTTTTTGATAAATCAGCTTTTATTTTTTCAACTTCTAAAATATTTTCTTTTGAAGCATATAATGCTTTTTTGTTAGCGATTAAAAAATTTCTAGCATATCCTCTTTTAACTTCTATAACTTCGCCGATAGAGCCAATTCTTTTTACGTTTTCTAGTAAAATTACTTTCATTTATATTAATGCTAAATTTCTAGCTCTTTTGATTGAAAGGGATAATTCTCTTTGTTTTTTTTGTGATACATTTGTAATTCTTGAGGGTAAAATTTTTCCATTCTCAGACATATATTTTTTTAAAAGCCTTACATTTTTATAATCAATCACAGGAGCAGTTTTTCCTGATAATGGGCAATTTTTTTTAAATTTATATTTATTTGGTTGAAAAATACTTAATTTAGCAAAATTGCTTTGTTTACCTTTTTTGTTTCCACTTTGTCTTTTAGGCATAATTAATTTTTGTAGTTTTCTTTTTTATCATCGTCGTCTCTTTTAGCAAAGTAATTAGTCTCAAGATCAAATTTTTTAACTCTAACTGTTAAGTATCTTAATAATTTTTTATCTATAGCTTCATTTTTTTCTAACTCATCAATTACATTGCCCTCACCTTTAATTTTAAAGTGAATATAACTACCTTTTTTATTTTTTTTAATTAAGTAAGATAAGTTTAGCAAACCCCAATTTTCAGTTTTAACAATTTCACCTTCATTTTTTTCAACAATTTTAGAATATTTTTGTGTTAATTGCTTAATTTCACTTGGTGAAGTGTCTTGTCTAGCTATAATAGTATGTTCGTATAAATTCATTTAAGTTCTTTAATAAAAAATGAGGATATACTATTATAAATGTTCAATTACAATAGTTAAAAAGGCAAAATTAATAGTTTTTTTTATATGTTTTCAGTAATTTTTCCAGGTCAAGGCTCACAAATGGTTGGTATGGGAATGGAATTTTATAACAAGTTTGATCTTGTAAAAAATCTATTTAAAGAGGCTGATGACACACTAAATTTTTCAATATCAAAGCTAATATTGGAAGGACCAAAAGAGGAATTAAACTTAACTGCAAATACCCAACCAGCAATATTTTTAATCAGTTATTCAATTTATACCGTAATTAAAAAAGAATTTAATATCGATTTGAGTAAAGCAAAATATTTTGCAGGACATTCATTGGGAGAATATTCTGCCTTATCTTGTGCAGGTTACTTAAATTTTTCAGAAACCTTAAAGATTTTAAGAATAAGGGGAGATGCAATGCAAAACTCAGTTCCTAAAGGTGAGGGAGGTATGGTTGCTGTATTAGGCTCAACAGTTGAAAAAATTGAAAAAATATTAAAAGATAATGAAAAAAATTTAGGTGTTCAAATAGCAAATGATAATTCTGAAGGCCAGATAGTATTAAGTGGAAAAACAGATGATTTAGATAAATTAATTTTAATTTTAAAAGAAAATACTATTAAAAATATAAAGCTCCCAGTAAGCGCACCTTTTCATTGTAGTTTAATGAATAAAGCGAAAAATATAATGAATAATGAATTAAATAAATTGAACTTTATAGAGGGTAAGAATAAATTGATCTCAAATGTTACTGCCAATGAAATATCAAATACTAATGAGCTTAAGGATTTGTTGATAAAACAAATTGAAAATAGAGTTAGATGGAGAGAGAGTGTGATTAATATGATTAATAGTGATATAAATCATTTTATTGAAATAGGACCCGGTAAAGTTTTGTCAGGTTTAGTAAAAAGGATTAATAAAGAAGTAAAGATAGATACTATTAACAGTCAAGGAGACATTGAGGGTTTGAAAATATGAGTAATTTAGAAAAAAAAAATATTATTGTTACTGGTGCATCGGGTGGAATAGGTAATGCTATAATTAAAAAACTAAAAGAAGCAGGTGCAAATATTTTAGCTTCAGGAACTAGAATTGAAAAGTTAGAAGAACTTAAAAAAAATTTTGAAGGTATTAAAATATTGAAATTTGATATATCTCAAAGTGACAAAATTGAGGAATTTATTGAAAATGCCACAAGTCAACTAGGTGGAAGTTTAGATTGTATAGTTAATAACGCTGGTATAACCCAAGATAATCTTGCAATTAGAATGAGCTTGGAGGAGTGGCAAAAAGTTATAAATATTAATTTAACCTCAACTTTCTTAATGAGTAAGTTTGCTATTAAAAAAATGCTTAAGAACAAATCTGGAAAAATTGTAAATATTACATCAGTCGTCGGGCACACTGGTAATTTAGGACAAGCCAACTATACGGCATCAAAGGCAGGAATTGTTGCTATGTCGAAAAGTCTTGCGATAGAATATGCAAAAAAAAACATCAATATAAATTGTATTTCACCAGGATTTATTAAAACAGCAATGACAGATAAAATTGATGATAAATTCAAAGAAGCTATTATATCAAAGATACCATCAGCTCGACTTGGTGAGCCAGATGATATTGCAAATGCTGTATTATTTTTAAGCTCAGAAGACTCTAATTATATTAATGGGGAAACATTGCATGTTAATGGAGGCATGTATATGGCTTGACAAAATAGCTTTTTAAACTAATAAGAATTTATAACTATAAAGGATCAATATGTCAGAAGATGTTTCAAGCAAAGTAAAAAAAATTGTAGCTGATCACCTAGGTATTGATGAAGCAAAGGTAACAGAAGAGTCTAGTTTTATAGATGATTTAGGAGCTGACAGCTTAGATACAGTTGAATTAGTGATGGCTTTTGAAGAAGAATTCGGATCTGAAATTTCAGATAGCGAAGCTGAGAAAATTTTAACTGTAGGTGATGCGGTTAAGTTTATCGAAGGAAAAGCAAACTAATGAATTAAATGCCCTCAGAAAATGATGGCATAATGATTGTTTTATCCTCTCCATCTGGGGCGGGTAAAACCACATTAGTTAAAATGTTGTCTGAAAAAGATAACTATGAAATCTCCATCTCACACACTACTCGTCAACCAAGACCTAATGAAACAAACAATAAAGACTATTATTTTGTTAACGAGGATGAGTTTAAAAGGTTAATAAATAATCAAGAATTTCTTGAATACGCAAAAGTATTTAGCAATTTTTATGGAACAACTAGAACTCCTGTAATTGATAAATTAAATAAAGGAAGAAACGTTTTATTTGATATTGATTGGCAAGGTGCAGATCAGATAAAAAATAAAAAGTTAGATTACAAGCTGATTACATTTTTTATTTTACCTCCAAGTAAAGAAGTTTTATTTGAAAGATTATCTAATAGAGATATGAAAGATAAATTAATTGCTGAAGAAAGAATGAAACAATTTGAAAGAGATGTTCTACATTGGATAAATTATGATTATGTAGTGATTAATGATAATTTAGAAAGTTGTTATTCAAAAATTACTAATTTAATTAATGCTGAAATTTCTAACGGATCCAAAGATTATGATTTGGAATATATTCGCAATCATATTGAAAAATTAACTTCTTAATTTTTCATACTCGATTGTTAAATTATAATAAGTATCAAAATCTAAGTTTTGAGGCCTTAAATTTAAATCAAAATTAAATTTTTTAAGTAAATCAGTATTACCATTGAATATTTGGTTAAAAGGTTTTTTTAACATTTTCCTTCTATGGCTAAAAAATATTCTTGTAATTTTTTCTAAATTTATTGGATCTTTAATTTCTATGTAGTTTTTTTTAGGAGTAAAGTGAATTAAAGTACTTTGTATTTTAGGTCTTGGTGAAAAACTTTCAGGTGAAATATCACAAATTTTATTTATGTTTAGTCTCCAATTGGCTAAAATCGATAATCTTCCATAAGCAGAGGTATTAAATTTAGCTATAATTCTATCTGCTACTTCTTTTTGAAACATCAAAATAAGATCAGAAAACCAATAATCTTTTTTTAAATTTGTAATCCAATTACTTAAAATTTCAGTTGAAACGTTGTATGGCAAGTTTCCAAATACTATAATCTTATTTTTAGATAATAAGTTTTCGTCAAACTTAATTATATCCTCATTAAAAATAATTACTCTTTCGTCAATTATTTCTTTTAAAGATTCTGCTAAAAAACTGTCTTTTTCAACTAGGTATAACTTGCTTGGATTATTTCTTAAAATTTCCCTGGTAAGGTTTCCAGTACCAGGTCCAACTTCTAAAATTTCATTATTGGTAATTGATATAGTGTTAATTATTTTATCAATTATATTTTTATCGATTAAGAAATTTTGACCTAAACTTTTTTTTGCTTTAATCACTTAAAAGTCTAAAAATTTTACTGAGTTTAATAAACTTAAATAGTTAGACTTATTTTTACCAAGCATAGACTCATTAGGACCATGATCAGGTGAAACTCTTATAAAAGGAAGGCCTATGGTTATATTAATTGCATCATATTCAAAGAGAGTTTTAAGGGGAGTTAGTACTTGGTCATGATACATTCCTATTATTAAATCAAATTTTATTCTATTATTTTTTAAAAAAATTGTATCTGCTGCTAATGGACCTTCAATATTATATTTAAGCTTTTTCAAATTTTTAATTGTTGGTAAAATAATTCTTTCATCTTCATTAAAATTATCAATACTTTCACAATGTGGATTTAATCCAGTTACGCCAATTTTTACTTTTTTACCAAATTTTTCTTTCCAAAAATTATCTATAAGTTTTACTTTATTAATTATATTTGATTTATTTATTTCTTTAGAAATATATTTAATTGGAAGATGAGTAGTCAATGGACAAACAGAAAGGTTTTTATTGTAAATAATCATAGCAAATTTTTTTGTATTAGTTTTATCAGCAAGATATTCAGTTATCCCATTGTATTTATTTTTTAAAAAAGTTTTCTTGGAAATAGGACCGTTAATTAATTTATTACTTATATTATTTTTAAGTAATTTGATTGCTATGTCGAAACATTCAGATATATAATGATTTGATTTTGATGTAACTTTACTAAATCCAGATGTTTGTTTAAAATCAATATCAATTAAATTTATTTTTTTTAAATTAGTTTTTTTTTTCATTATTTCAAATTCATTAGTAATATTGAAACTAATTTTTTTTTTCAAAATTTTAGATTGTTTTAGGATTAATTTTTTTGATGCAATCAAAATAATAGGAGATTTTATTTTTTTTTTTATTACTTTAAAAAAAAGTTCAAAAAAAACACTATTAGGTTCTCCGGCAACGATAATTATTGGCTTATAATTCACTGATTTCTAAATCTTTTTTAACTTTATTAAAATAAATTTTTGAATATTGGCTTAATTGATTATTTTTTTCGTAATTTTTTAATTTTCTAAATTCTTCATCAATATCAATTTCGATTTTAGTATTTTTTATATCATTAATTTGTAATATTAAAAAACCACCTGGCACATTAATTGGTTTTGTAAAATCATTTATTTTTAGATTATTTATTGCTGATCTAATATTTTTGTTAAGTGAATTTTCATTGATCCAATCTAACTTACCTCCTAGATTAGATGTGGGAGATATACTGTATTTAAGGGCTGCAAAATCGAAACCTTTATTATGAATTATATTGCTGATTTCTTGAAATTTACTATCCAGTTCCTTTAAATTTGAAACTTCAAAAGAAATTTCAGATAATAAGTATGATTTTAAAAATTTATTATTATTTTTTATTCTATTTCTTAAGTCTTTTTCATTAATCTTTATTTTTGAAGAAAATTTAATTAAAATTAACTCATTCCATAGAGCCTCAATTTCCAACTTATTTTTCACATTTTCAAATTTTATATTGTTATTGATTAGATATTTCTTAAAATCTGCGAGGCTAGTAATGCCAATTCTAGAATAAACATTTCGTAGAATTCGTTCTAAAAATTTTTGTGGTATTTGCGGGTTATTAAAATTTTTTTCTATTTCAATTTTTTTTATCTTTTCTTGTATAATTGATTTTTTTGAAAGTCTAATAATATCCTCTTTTTTTGAATTTTTTATACTTGGATTCAGTGCAATCAAATATTTGTATTCATCATTAATGTCTAAGCTAGTAATTATTTGATTTTCAATTTTTACCATTATTTTATTTTCAAGACTATTTGAGTTTGTATTTAAAACAAAAAAAATAAGACCCAAATATAATAGAAAACTTTTTTTAAGCATTTATCTAAACCATCCTTTTAATCCTACTTGTCCAGGTGTTTTTTTATAAATTTCTCTTTCATAGGTAGTAAGAGGCACAAGTGTTATGGTGAAAAATAAATCTTCAGTAGGAACTAAATCTTTATCACTATAAAAAGTTTTATTAAATTTTACTGCTGCTGTTAAACAGTCGTTCTGATACTCATAACTTAAATTATAATATTCTGTTAAATTTATTTCTTTATTTCTTCTTGTAGAAAATTTCAAAGAAGTATTGTCGTTAACTTTATATTCAGTTACATTTGAAATTACATGGGTTGAACCCACTTCATTTCGTGACTCAGTAAAATCAAAAGTAGTCACAAAATTGTTAATTTTAATTTCAGTATTAATTGTACTTGAGTCTAATGTTTGTAAGTCATTATCTAAAGAAAATTGATAACTTAGATTAACATTTTCAAATAAATGATTATTTATAGATCCAAAAATGTTAGAATTTTTTTGATTGATTGTTGAACTAGTTGGTATATCATTTTCATTATTATCTCTCATAACTGTTGCTAATTTAAGTTCTAAATATTTATCTTTAATATCTTCTGATTGATCAAATTCTATTTGATCAAATTTATAATCCAAACCAAATGTAAGTGATTTTCCTGCCTCATAATCGTCAGTTATTGCAAGTCTATTTATGCTAAATGCATTATTTGCATTTATAGTTGAGGATTTTCCACTATGGTCATTCATATTATTAGCTGGATTAATTCTAAAAGATACTTTTGGTGTTAAAGTTTCATTGCTTGAATTTTTAGATTTTATTAGTGGATATAAGGTATCAAATTTAAAAATACTCATACCATCTATTTGTGCACTTGATGTATAAGTGGTATCGTTTTTTGCAATTATATTTGAATTTTTGAAATATAAATCAAAATTACTTTTAAAACCTAGGTTTGATATAAAATCTCTTGATCCGTAATTAAGTGAGTTATTGATAGATGTTTTTAGATTGTTTGTATTCTTAAGAGTATTGTCTCCACTTGAAGAAAAATTAAGTGAACTATTGAAATCATTATCTGGAAGTATCCAATTTAAATTTTTTGTAAAATCATAATATGGTAATGTATATTGATATTTATCACTAGAATTTGATGTTCCTAATGACTCATAAACTTGAACACCAGTTGAAAAATTTTGATCATCTTTATCCAAGTAAAACTTAAAATTTGAATTCATAGTAGATGAACTTTCAGGCATATTAGAATTTTTAGGAAAAATATTCTGAAAAACTTTTAGATAGGTGTCATTATTTACCCTTTCAACTTGAGCCTCAAATTTACTTAGTGAATAATTTGGAATTTTTAAATTATGTATAAAATCTAAAGATAGATGATTGGCATTTCGCCACTTATTATCACTTCGTGAATTGTAATCTCTTAGAAAACCAAAATCAGCAATTAAAGAGGAATTTTTATATTTTTTTCTATACTCACCTTGTAAGAGGTATTTTTCTTTTTCAAATTTAGGCGTTTTTTCAAAAAATGTTGGCTTAAATGTTATATCTTGATCCTTACCTAAAGTTTTAAAATAAGGGATATACAGTGAAGATCCCAATGTTTCTGAATTATTAAATTGAGGGCGTAAAAAGCCACTTCTTCTTTTAATACTTGGATCTGGATGAAAGAATTTTGGAAAATATAACACAGGAACATCATAAATTTTTAAAATTGAATTCGTATAGATCATATTTTTTTTTATTTTATCATGTGTAATTTTTTCTGCTTTTATACTCCAAGGAGGACAGTCATTATTAATTTTGCAGCTAGTAAAAATTCCATTGTTAACGACTGTTTTATTTTTATCACTATATGATGAAGAGCCATATATTCTTGGATCATGATAGCCATATAATTTTGGATCTATTTCTAGTTTAAGCATTTCATTTTCAAACACGTTTTTGTGAATTTTAATCTTAGTTTCTTTAGCTAAATGGCTTTTATCTTTAAAATTAAAAAATCCTTCTGAAAAAAAATATTGGTCAATTTTATTTTCTTCAACTTTTGCTAAAACTTCAACTTCTTTACCTTTAAGTAGTTCTTTATTAATGTTGTATGTAAAGTTTTTAAGCTTATAAATATTTCCGCTATCATCTTCTACTAATGACTTATTTTGAGAAAATAAATCTTCAGAATTTCTCATATAAAAGACATTTTCTGAATTAAATTTATATTTTCCTTCAATTAAAGCTTTAGTTTTACCTTTTGTAAAAATTTTCTCTTCATTTTTAAAATACGATATTTCATCTGCGTAAATAGTTGTGTCTTTTTTAAAATCTTTAGCTATAGCATTTTTTTTTGCATGAAAAGTATTTTTAATTTTATCATACTCTAGATTAGATGCTGTAATAGTATTATTATCATTAACAGCTTTTGAATTACCGATTGTTAATATTTTTTCTTCATTTTTGAGATAAACAGCTTTATCAGAAGTAATAACTACATTATTTATTTTATCAGAATATTTGACGTTTCCTTTGGCCTCTAAAATATTTGTAAGCTTGTTAAAGAAAAAATTTTCAGCAGTTATTGAGCTACCATCCTCAGATGTAGCAGTACCACCTTTGTAACCATTAATTTGATTTCCATCTTCTAGAATTTCAATTTCAGTAATATTAAATATAAACGGTTCATTTGCTTTTACAATTTTACACAAAAGAAAAAAACAAAATAAAATTAATAAAAAGCTTTTTAATTTATTTCTCATTTACATTAACTAACATTATTAAATTAACCAAACTCAAAAATATAATTGGTGTCCATATCGATACTATTAATGGAAGTTTTTCAGTTGATCCCATTACATTAAAGAAATTATTTATATAATAAATTACAACTGAAAAAAATAGACCAATTATTATCTTCAAGACTTTGCTACTAGATTTCTTTGTATTGAGCATTATGATTGATGATAGAATTGTCATTATTACCAAAAATATAGGGTATGTTGCAACTTTATAAATTTGCATATCAACATCTACGGTTGAATAATTTAGTGTCTTATAGTTTTGTCTTAAATCGATAAGTTTTAGCAAAGATAAAGATGACAAATTTGAAAATAAACTTTCAATTCTCTTTTGATTAAAATTAGATCTAAATTTTATTAAATCAATTTTTTGATTAATATTATTTTTGAATATTGTGGCATCATAAATCAACCATTCATTATTTTTAATGTCAATCTTATCACTTTTTATACTTCTGATTAATTTAAAATCTTCATCAAAAGTTGTTATAAAAGTATTAGTTAAAAAATTATTATCAATTTTTGATGAATTGATAATACTAGTTTCGTTACCAACAACATCCTTCATCCATAATCCATTTTTATTTATAACCGCTAAATAAATTTTGTCTTCTGAAAATTGGTTTTTAATTTGTATGTAATAATGTTGCAGATTAGATGAAAACGAATAGAAAACTGTTATAGTTAAAATCCCTATAAAAAAGCTTACCAGACTTAATATATTTATTATCTTAATATTTTTAAGACCAGAATATTTAAATATATTTATTTCATCATTATTAAATAGCTTGAGAAAAAAAAATTGAGTTGCTATTAAAAAAATAAAAGGGAACATTTCAAAAATTACTGAAGGTGAGCTCATTAGAGATAGATAAATAGGATATAGCGAATTAACTTCTTTATTACTAAAAAATTCAATTTCTTTTAAAATATTTAAAATAAATACAAGACTAATCATAATGAAAAAAACATTAAGAAATGACTTTAAAAATCCATTGACTAAAAATTTTGTATACGTTTTCATGTTATAATTTCCTAGATGAAAGTTTTAATCTATAAATAAAAAATAAGTAAAAAATCATAGTTATAATTATTGGTAAAATTGAAATTGAGATATTTTTTATTAAATTATTAGTTATGTAACCTAGAGAACTTTCAGATAAAATAATTATTCCAAAACCTATAAAAAAAACAAAAAATTTATTTTTGTTATATTTAAGATTTTCTTTCGAAGTTAATATTAAGAGCAATGAAATTAAGATTAAAACTGGCAAATAAAAAGGACTTATTAATCGTTTAAATAATTCTTTATATATATTTCTAGGATTATTTTTGTTACAATTTATTATTTTATAACTCTTTATCCCAAAAATATATTGAATACATTTAATCAAAGATGCTGTGGATTGTTCTTGAATTTTTTTATGCGTAACAAGATGAGAGTCCATTTTTGCTAGACCAAAATCTGACTTAGAAAAATCAAAGTTGGTAATATTTTTACCATTTTGTGTTAAAGTTTGACCATCATAAAGAACCAAAATTCTTTCATTACCTTTTAATTCAAAAACTCCTTTTTTAGCAAATGTGATTTGAAATCCTTTTTCAGCGTTATTTTTTTTTATATAAATATTATTAAAATTTTCATTTTCATCTTTGCCTTCAGCATATATAGTTAAGCCTTTAACAGTATCATTAAATTTTTTTGGTTTTATTAGACCTTCGAAATAATCTATGTCTGAAGATCTTAATTTTGATCTAGCTATTTCCTGAGATTTTGGAACAACTATTGATAAAAGTATAATTTGGACCAACATAACCAAAATTGAAATCCAGAAAAAAAAATTTACTATACTTATTTTATTAACACCATGGTTCCAAAAAATAATTAATTCATTATTAGTCTCATATTTAATGAATGTATATGAAAAGCTAAAAAAAAGTGCAAAAGGTAAAATTCTACTAATAATTTTTGGAAAATTTAACAAAGTATAATTGAAATAGACATTATAATTTCTACCATCATCAATCATAATATCTAAAAAATTTACTGCTTGAAAAACCCAAATGATTGTGCTGATACCGAATAAAGCTAAAAAGAAAAATGTTAAGCAATCTAGTAGCAGTTTTCTAAATATAATTTTTTTCATTGAATTTTCTAAATTTTAACAATATATAGCATTCTACTCGTTAGGAGTGTATTTAAATTTATGACAATTCAAATTAATTATAAAAGTATTATTCCAAAAAAAGTTTCATCAAACCTAGTCTTATTTGTTGATGAAAAATTCAGTATTGGTGGATTAAAAAAACATATTTCAAATTCTGAATTTTCATACATTTTAGATTTATTAAAAAATAGTGATCTAAAAAAAGATTTACTTGTCTTTGAAATTAACTCAAAAAAAACAATTTTTTTAACTTCAATTAAGAAAGATATAAAAACTTCTGACATAGAGAGTTTGGGAGCTAAATTTCATAGTTATATAGACTATGATAAAAAAAATGAGTATTTTGTGAACTCAGATACTATCAAAAGCAAAATTAAAAATTTTGTTGGATATTTTTTACATGGAATAAAATTAAAATCTTATGAATTTAATATTTATAAATCAAAAAAAGATAAAAAACTTGTTTCAATAAATGTTATTGGAAATAAAAACAAAATATCCAAACAGGATCAATTAAGATTTAAAGCATTAGAAGAGGGAACTTTTTTTGCAAGAGATCTAGTTTCTGAGCCAGGAAATATTTTACACCCTGATGAATATGCAAAAAGGATAAATTCACTTAAAAAATTTGGATTAAAAATTAATATTTATGATGAAAAGAAATTAAAAAAACTTGGAATGAATGCATTACTTGGAGTTGGGCAAGGTAGTATTAGAGGATCGTATCTTGCAACAATGGAGTGGAATGGAACAAAAAATAGTTCCAAACCGTTAGCATTTGTTGGAAAAGGTGTTTGTTTTGATACAGGTGGTATTTCACTTAAGCCTGCTAAGTTTATGGAAGACATGACTTATGATATGGCTGGTTCTGCTACAGTAGTTGGATTAATGAAAAACTTAGCTGTAAGAAAAGCTAAGATTAATGCAGTTGGTGTTGTAGGGCTTGTAGAGAATATGCCAGGTGGAAATGCTCAAAGACCAGGAGATATTGTTAAATCATATAGTGGTAAAACAATTGAAATTTTAAATACGGATGCAGAGGGTCGATTAGTTTTAGCAGATGCACTTACCTTTACAGAAAAAAAATTCAAACCTAAATTTATGGTTGATTTAGCAACTCTTACTGGTGCAATTATAGTTTCTCTTGGATCAGAGTATGCAGGTCTTTTTTCAAATGATGATAAATTATCTAATCAATTAATAAAAGCTGGAGATAAAGTTGATGAAAAATTATGGAGAATGCCTCTTCACAAAAATTTTGATAAATTGATAGACTCTAAAAATGCAGATATGCAAAATATTAATTACGTTGGTGGAGCAGGATCAACAACTGCAGCACAATTTTTACAGAGATTTGTTTTAAACAAAACACCTTGGGCACATTTAGATATAGCTGGTATGGCTTTCTCAAAATATGGTGGAGCGTTAAATTCAGGTGGTGCAACAGGTTACGGTGTAAGATTATTAAATAAACTAATAGAGGACGATTATGAGTAATATTGAACTAACATTATCAATTATTAAGCCAGATGCTGTCGAAAGAAATTTAGATATTGAAATAAAGGAAATGTTTAAAAATAAAGGTTTTTCAATTGTAAAAGAAAAAAAAATTCAAATTGAAAAATCAGAAGCTGAAAAATTTTATAAGGTTCATGAGACAAAACCATTTTATAATGATCTATGTGCTTATTTATCTTCTGGACCAATTGTAGTTATGGTTCTTGAAAAAGAAAATGCAGTATTAGATAATAGAGAGTTAATGGGTGCCACTAACCCAAATGATGCAGAAGAAGGAACTATCAGAAAAAAATATGGAATTTCTATTGATAAAAACTCTGTGCACGGATCTGACAGTGTTGAAAACGCAAAAATTGAAATAGATTTCTTTTTTAAAGACTAAGTGCTTTTATTATAGCTGCTGGATATAGCTTATGCTCTTGGATTAAAACCCTTTTTGCTAAAGTTTTAGAAGTATCAAGTTTTTTAATTTTCACTTTTTTTTGAATAATAATTTTGCCAGAATCAAGTCTAGAATTTACAAAGTGCACAGTACAACCCGAATATTTATCTTTATTTATAATTGCTCTTTCATGAGTATTTAATCCTTTATATTTTGGGAGAAGGGAAGGGTGAATATTAAGAATTTTTCCTTTAAAATTCTTAATAAAACTTCTTGATAAAATTTTCATAAAACCTGCAAGACAAATTAAATGAATGTCACTTTTTTTTAATTCATTGATAGCTTTTTTTTCAGATAAAGTATTTTTAAAATCAAATACCTTTTTTTTAATTTTGTAAATATTTGCATATTGTAAACCTTTTGCATTATAATTATTTGAAATAATCATTTTAATAATTATTGGTGATTTTTTAAGTTTTGAAAATTTGATAAGAGATTTTAAATTACTACCTGTTCCTGAAATAAAAACTGCTATATTTATTTTATTAGATCCAGTTAACAGAGCCATTTAGTTTAACTTTTTCTTTAAAATTTTTAGTAATTTTTCCTATGACATAAGGTTTAAAATTATTCTTAAAGCACCTTTTAATTTGATTTAATTTTTTTGGATTAGTAATTAAACAAAAACCAACACCACAATTGAAAGTTTTAAGCATTTCTTTATCTGTTATTCCTTTTTTATGAAGCCATTTGAAAATTTTAGATGTTTTTATTAAGTCTAAATTTATTTCAGCTGTGAAATTATCTGGAATAACTCTTTGAATATTATCAGCTAAACCTCCTCCAGTAATATTAGCACATCCATTAATCAAATTTTTATCTATTAATTTTAAAACTTCATTTACATAAATTTTAGTCGGTTTGATTAATTCTTTCTTTAAAAAAATATTTTTTTTTATATCTATTTTTTTTTGTTTAAGAAGATAACGTACTAAAGAATATCCATTTGAATGAAGACCATTTGAAGGTATAGCTAAAATTAAATCATTATTTTTAATTTTATCTTTACTTAAAATTTTATTTTTACCAACGATCCCAACCGCAAAACCAGCAATATCAAATTTGCCTTTTTCATAAGTACCAGGCATCTCAGCTGTTTCTCCACCAACTAATTCACAATTAGATAACTTGCATCCTTTTACAATACCTTTGATGATTAATTTTAATTTTTTTAAATCAATTTTATTTATAGAAATGTAATCTAAAAATAGTAGAGGCTTTGCACCTTGAACAATTAAATCATTTACACTCATTGCAACCAAATCAATTCCAATAGTGTCATATTTATTAAGTGTGTTAGCGATTTCTACTTTGGTACCAACTCCATCAGTGCACGCAACAATTTTAGGTTGTTTTATGTGATTTGGAATGTCTGATACAGAACCAAAACCACCAATATTTGAAAACTTTTTTTTGCCTTTTTTTTTTGATGAAACAGATGAAATGAAATTAACAAATTTATCAGCAGCATTTATATTAACTCCACTTTTTTTATAGGTTATTAATTTATTATTCATTAATATGTTTTATGAGATTTAATATTAAAATTCTTAATTGTAAAAGATTATATATTTATTTTTGTTTACTTGCTTTGTTAAATATTTTTTTTTCCACAGAAAATATTCAAGCAAAGACTTTTAATATTAATGATATTGAAATATCCACTCCATTTGAGATCAAATTTGATAAAAATAAGATAATTGACGAAGGTTTTTCCCAAGCTTTTGATAGATTAACATTATCTATCGTCCAAACTAAAGATCAGAAAAAACTTGGTCAAACATCTCTCAATCAAATTAAAAGTATGATTGAAACTTTTTCGATCAAAGAAGAAAAATTTATTAATGAGGTTTATTATTTATCTTTAAATGTATCATTTAATAAAAAAAAGATACTAAACCTAATGGAAAACAAAAATATTTTTCCATCTCTTCCTGTTAAAAAAGATATTTTTTTTTTACCAATAATTGTAGACAAAAATAAAAATGAAATTTTAATTTTTTCTGAAAGCTATATTTTTAATAACTGGAATTCTTATATTCAAAAATACCATTTATTAAATTATATTTTACCTACTGAAGATCTTGAAGATTTTAATTTGATAAAAAAAAATATAAACAATTTAGAGAGCTATGATTTTAAAGAAATTATCCAAAAGTATAGTCTTGATGAATATATTATATCAATTATCTTTAAAGATAATAATGATATTAAAGTTTTAAATAAAATAAATATTAATCAAAAAATGGATCTTAAAAATATAACTTTTTCAAATCTTAATATAGATAACTATCATGAAACAGATAAATTAATTGAAGGATTAAAAGAGGTATATGAAAATTATTGGAAAAGTAAAAATGAAATTAATACC
>QCHA01000010.1 GCA_003279685.1 Pelagibacteraceae bacterium AG-390-L03
TGCCAAGCTAAAAATGTTTCAAAAGTAAGAGAGGGATCAAAACATCTATTTTTAACAGCTTCTTTAATTCTTAACGAATATGTAACTAAGGAAGATGTTATGAGAGGTGCTTTTAAAGCATTAGAGAGTGGTGCAGATGCGGTCATGACTCCTAGAAGTATGGAGGTAGTAGAAATGTTAACTAAAGAAGATATTCCTGTCATGGGTCATTTGGGTTTAGTTCCAAGAAAATCAACATCACTTGGTGGAATGAGAGCAATAGGAAAAACTGCAAATGAAGCATATGAATTATTTCAAAAATTTAAGAGATTAGAAGGTGCAGGAGCTTTTTCTGCAGAGTGTGAGGTCATCCCTGAAAATGTAATGGGTGAAATTTCGAAAAGAACAGATATCGTAACAGTATCCTTAGGAGCTGGAAAAAAAGCTGATGTTATGTATTTGTTTATGGAAGATATATGTGGAGATACAGAAAATTTACCAAGACATTCTAAAGCTTATGGTAATTTACTAAAACTTAGAAATGAAATTAAGCTTGAGAGAGTAAGAGCACTTAAAGCTTTTAAAAAAGATACTCTGAGTGGAATATTTCCTGGAAAAAAACAGTCCTCTAACTTAGATAAAAAACAACTTGATGAATTTTTGAGTAAGATTGATTAATAAGTACCCGAGTCTTCTTTTTTACCAACTGAACCTTTCATTCCATCTACCATTGATTTAGCACCAGCACTTAATGCTCTTAGATCAGATGCAATAGTCACAAAATCAAAACCTTTTTCAATCATCTTTGTTGCGTATTCTGGAGTTCCATTATGAATACCAGCAAAAATATTATTTTTTTTAGCATGTTCTAGAATTCTTAAAATTTCAGAATAAGCTTTTGTGCTTTCAGGTCTATCAAATCCAGGTTTTTCACCTATTGCTAAACTTAGATCAGCTGGACCTATATAAATACCATCTACACCTTCAGTTGACATAATTTCATCTAACTTTCCAAGAGACTCCTCGGTTTCAATCATAGCTAACTTTAAAATTTCATCATTAGCATGTTCTGCATAATCAGGACCTCCATAAATCAAACCTCTAATTGGCCCAAAACTTCGATATCCATTAGGAGGATACATACAAGCTTGTACAAATTTTTCAGCTTCTTCTTTATTACTAACCATTGGACAAATCACTCCGTAACAGCCAGCATCTAAAATTTTCATTATTTGCCCTGGCTCATTCCAATTAACTCTTGCTAGTGGAGTAACTTCAGTGGTTGAAATAGTTTGAAGCATTGGAAGTGCATTACTGTAATCAACCAAACCATGTTGCATATCTATAGTTAGAGAGTCCCAACCTTGATGAGCCATAGCTTCTGTAGAAGCTGTACTTGGGATTGCACACCAACCATTAATTACAGGTTTCCCTGCTTTCATCATTTCTTTTATTTTATTTTTTCTCACAATTATATTTTTAAACCCATGTGAGTGTATTTTACATTCAGATAATCTTTAATTGCACCAGAACCGCCTTCACGACCATAACCTGTCTGTTTTATACCTCCAAATGGTGCTTCTGCAATCGCAACTACACCAGTATTAACAGCAACACATCCAGACTCTAATTTTTCAGATCCTATATGAGCCTTATCCATTGAGTTTGTGTAAAGATAACTGCATAAACCTAAATCATTATCATTAGCTCTTTCAATAACTTCATCAAAAGTTTTAAAAGTTAAAATAGGTACCAGTGGACCAAATGGCTCTTCTTTCATGATTGTGAAATTATCTTTAATATCATCAAAAACAGTTGGCTCGTAGTAATATCCTTTATTAAAACCTGAAGGCCTTTTTCCACCCATTAAAACTTTAGCACCTTCAGTTTTTGTCGTTTCAACTAACTTTTCTATTTCTTCTAATCTCTTGGCAGTACTTAATGGGCCTAACTCTACACCTTCATCCATACCATTACCTATCTTTAATTTTTTTGCTCTTTCTATAAAAGCATTAACAAATTCATCTTTTCTATTTTCTTGAATATAAAATCTGTTAGGAGAAATACAAACTTGTCCATTATTTCTAAATTTACCAGTTATTGCTATATCAGCAACTTTGTTCATATCCACATCTTCACATACTATAAAAGGTGAGTGGCCACTTAACTCCATAGTAACTCTTTGAACTTTATCAGCTGCTTTTTTTAAAATTATTTTTCCAACTCTTGTTGAACCAGTTATTGAAACTTTTTTTATTATATCTGAATCCATCAACTCATTTGATATTTCTGCTGGATCACCTGATAAAAGATTTACCACACCATCTGGCACACCTGCCTCTTTGCATATATTAACTAATTCCATTACTGCGCCAGGAGTAATTGTATCTGGTTTGCAAATAACAGAACAACCTGCTGCTAAAGCAGTTGAAATTTTTCTTGATGCCAAAACTATTGGAAAATTCCAAGGAACCAATGCTGCTACAACACCAACTGGTTGGTAGTAAACGTGAACTCTAGTATCTGGAAATCTACTTTGTTGTGTTTGACCATAAATTCTCTTTGTTTCTTCTGCATTCCATTCAAAAATATCAGCTCCACCACCAACTTCTCCAATACCTTCTGCAAGAGGTTTTCCTACCTCAAGTGTTAACCACTTACCAAGAACATCTTTTTTCTCTCTCATTAAATCAGCAATTTTTCTAAGAGTGTAAGCTCTTTGCCAAGGTGCAGTATTTTTCCAAATCTCCAAACCTTTTTCTGCTGATTTTAATGCTTTTTGTACATCAGCTGAAGATGCTTTTGATGCTTTACCAATTACTTCTTCAGTAGCTGGGTTAATTACATCATATGTTTCATTTTTTTCTGCTTGTTGCCATTTACCATCAATGAATTGTCCAAATTTGCTATACATAGATTTTATTTTTAAGTTTACTTAATGTAGTTTTTTATTTTATAAATATATTTATATATAAACATTATACACATTTAAAGATAAACTTACTTTATGAAAAAAATTACACTCACCTGTGCTCACGCAGTAGTTAAATATTTAATTGCTCAAAAAATATTAATTAATGGGAAAAAAGAACCTTTGTTTCCTGGTGTATTTGGAATATTTGGTCACGGGAATGTTGCTTGTTTAGGACAAGCACTTGAAGAAAATCAACAAGAGCTTCCAACTTATAGAGGTCATCATGAACAAAATATGGCTTTAACAGGAATTGGTTATGCTAGAGCAAAGAGAAGACAGCAGATTTTTGTAGCAACTTCATCAGTTGGTCCAGGTGCAACTAATATGGTTACAGCAGCAGCAGTTGCTATGAGTAATCGATTACCAATTTTATTTTTACCTGGTGACACTTATGCAAATAGAATACCAGATCCAGTGTTACAACAAGTAGAGCATTTTAATAATCCAGGAATAACAGCAAATGATGCTTTTAAACCTGTAACTAGATACTTTGATAGAATAACACGACCTGAACAAATAATTTCATCTTTCCCAGCAGCAGTTCAAACCATGTTAGATCCTGCAGATTGTGGTCCAGCATGTATAGCTTTAAGTCAAGATATTCAGGGACAAACTTATGATTATCCAGAAGAGTTTTTCATAGAAAAAGTTCATTCAATAAGAAGACCAAGACCTGATGAATTTCAAATTAAAGAAGCAGCTGAAAAAATAAAATCTTCAAAAAATCCAATAATTATATCAGGTGGTGGAGTTTTTTATTCTGATGCTATGGATGAATTAAGCAATTTTGCAATTAAACATAATATTCCAGTAACCCAAACTGTAATGGGGTATTCAACAATGAAAAAAGATCATTCACATTATGCTGGTCAGATAGGTGGGCTAGGTGGAAAAAATACTAATTCTCTTGCGAAACAAACAGACCTTGCAATTGCTGTTGGAACTAAACTTGCAGATTTTACAACTGGATCATGGGCTAATTTTGAAAATGAAAAATTTAAACTTGTGTCAATAAATGTGTCAAGATTTGATGCAAACAAACACTTGGCCCAAGCAGTGGTTGGGGATGCAAAAGTTTCATTAAATGACTTATCTCAAGCATTAGGAGATTGGAAAGCAGAAGAAGAATGGAATAAAAAATCTCAAATAGAATTAAAAGCTTGGAATGAAGAGGTAGATAAAGAGAGCGCACCTACAAATCAAGAAATTCCAAGTTATGTTCAAGTAATTGGTGCAGTATACAGAAATTCTGATCCAACAGATATAGCTGTTACAGCAGCAGGCGGATTAGTAGGGGAAGTTGTTCAAGTTTGGAGACCAAGAGAATTAAATACTCATGAAACTGAATGGGGTTTTAGTTGTATGAGTTATGAAATTTCTGGTGCGTTAGGAATTAAAATGGCAAATCCAGATAAAGAAGTTATCTCTTTTATTGGTGATGGATCATACCTATTAAATAATACAGATATTTATTCTTCAGTAATTACGAAAAATAAACTTATCATTATTGTATGTGATAATGGAGGGTTTGCAGTTATTAACAGACTTCAATTATTTAAAGGTGGAAAAGAATTTAACAATTTACTTAAAAGTTCAAAAACACCAGGACTTGTGAATGTTGACTTTGCAAAACATGCTGCAAGTATGGGTGCTAAATCTGAAGAAGTAAGTTCAATTTCTGATTTAGAAGAAGCATTTAAAAGAGCAAAAAAATCTGATGTGACTTATGTTATTTCCATTAAAACACACGCTTATAAATGGCTAGAAGGATCAGCTTTTTGGGATAGTCCCACACTAGAAATTCCAACTACAGAAGAAAATAAAGAAGCTATAAAACTTTATAAAGAAGGAAAATCAAAACAAAGACAAGGCGTATAATTCTTCTATGAATAAAGTTTTTAAAGTCGGTTTAATAGGCTGTGGACATATTTCTGAAACTTATTTTAGAGCGCAGGAATATTTTAATAATATAAGAATAATTAAATGTGCAGATATCAATATGGAATCTGCAAAAAAATGTGCAATACATTACAATATAGAAGCTGTTACTGTAGAAGAAATATTAAAAGACAAAGATATTGAAATAATTTTGAATTTAACAATTCCTCGTGCTCATTATGAAGTTTCAAGAATGGCATTAGAAAATGGAAAACATTCTTATGCAGAAAAACCAATGGCAGTTAATTTTGAAGATGGAAAAAAATTATTAGAAATTTCAAAATCAAATAAATTGTATATTGGAAATGCTCCTGATACTTTTTTAGGAGGTGGTATCCAAAAGACAAGAGAATTAATAGATAATGGAATTATAGGAGATATCAAATTAGGAAATGCAATTTTTGCTTTTCCTGGAGTTCAATCTTATCATCCAAGCCCAGAACCATGGTTTGCAGAGAACGAGGGAGGTCCAGTTGTTGATATGGGTCCATATTATCTTACAGCTTTAGTTAATTTGCTAGGACCTGCAAAACAAGTTCAGGGAAGATGTACTACAGTTTTCAAAGAAAGAGAGATAGGAATAGGACCTAAAAAAGGTCAAAAATTTAAAGTTGAAACACCAACAACTTATTTAGCTACAATACAATTTGAAAATGAATGTATAATTCAAATTACATTATCATTTGATGTAGTTGCTCACCAAAGAAATCATATTGAACTTTATGGAAATAAGGGATCAATAATAGTTCCAGATCCAAATATGTTTGGTGGGTCAGCATTTGTTTCAGTTACCGCAGGAGGTAATTGGGGGGAGCACAAAACGGATAATATGCCTTTGGGAAAAATTAACATTAAAAGTCAGAGTTCAAGAGCAAATGAATCTCCTACTAATGCCAATTATAGAGGAGCAGGTCTCTCAGAAATGGCATTTGCAATTGAAAATAATAAAGAGCACAGATGTAATGGTGAACTTTCACTTCATGTGCTAGATATTATTGACTCAATAATGAAGGCGTCTCAATCAGGAATTCCTCAAACGATGAGAACAACCTGCAAACAACCCAAGCCTTTTTCTTTAGAAGAAGTAAAAAAAATAATGAATTAAAGTTAAATAATTAATGTCAAAATTAATTGTAATATCTGATCCATTTCCAAGAACACTGGAACTAATTTTTACAAAAAAAAAACTTAAAGAGTTAAAATCAAAATATAAAGTTTTAACAGTTTCAAAAAATAACCAAAAAAAATTTTATGAAAATAATATACACAAGGCTACATTTATAATGGGTCAGCCAAATTTAGATAAAAAACTTTTATCTAAAGCAAAAAAATTAAAAGCAATTATTAATGTTGAAAGTAATTTTATGGATAACATGGATTATGATTATTGTTTTAAAAAAGGTATACATGTAATAGCAACATCTCCAGTATTTTCAAAACCTGTAGCAGAACTTGCTTTAGGTATGACTTTATCTTTGTTGAGAAATATTCATGCTGCTCATTCAGATTTTATTAAAGGAAAAGAAAAATATGGTTTAGAGAGCAATCTTAAAGCCTCATTATTATCAGAAAAGAAAATAGGACTGTTAGGTTTTGGTGATTTAGCTAAATCTTTATACCCTTTGCTATTACCATTTACCAAAGACTTAAATGTATATGATCCATGGATACCTCAGTCAAAAATTAAAAAGTTAGGATTTAATTCGATGAGCTTAAACCAAATGTTTAAAAGCTGTGAGATTATTTATGTTCTGGCAGCTGTCACTACAAAAAATAAAAATCTGATAGATAAAAAATTATTAAATAAATTGAAGCCTAATTCATTGGTTATATTAATGAGTAGAGCTGCAGTAGTAAATTTTAAAGATCTAATTAAACGTGTAAAAAAAGGAGATATATTTGTTGCAACCGATGTATTTCCTGAAGAACCTGTGACAAAAAATGATCCGATTAGAAAAATAAAAAATATTTTATTTTCTGCACATCGAGCTGGAGCCTTGGAATCAGCCTTCTTTAATATGGGAAATATTGTCTTAAAAGATATGAATTTAATTTCAAAAAATTTACAACCAAAATTTTGTAAAATTGCACAACCTAAAACTGTAAGCCTGTTAGCATCAAAACCAGTTGCAATTAACTGATTTTTTTATAATTTCATTATTTATGTCTTCATTCAATAACTTACTTCTCGAAGCTAAAGGAATTACAAAATATTTTGGAACTATCACAGCGCTTGAAAATGTAAATTTAAAAGTACGTGCAGGAGAATGCCTTGGAGTAGTAGGAGACAATGGCGCAGGCAAATCTACATTAATGAAAGTTCTTTCTGGTCTCTACAAGCCTAGTGCTGGATCATTACATTTTCAAGGTAAGGAAGAAGTATTAGAAAGTCCAAGAGACTCTCAAAATTTAGGATTAGAAATGGTTTATCAAGATCTTGCTTTAGCAGGAAATCTTCCAATTGGAGAAAATATATTTTTAGGTAGAGAGCCAACTAAAAATTTAGGACTTTTAAAATTTTTGGATTTCAAAAAGATAAAAGAATTAACTGATGCGCATTTAGGAAAATTAAAAATTAATGTAAAAAGTGCGGATCAAAAAGTTGAAGAACTTTCTGGTGGACAAAGACAAGCAGTTGCAATTGCAAGATCAACAGCTTTTGATGCAAAAGTAGTTATTATGGATGAGCCAACGGCAGCACTTGCCATTAAAGAAGTTGGTAAAGTTCTTGATCTCATAAATAGCTTAAAAAAAACAGGAGTTGGTGTAATTGTCATAAGCCATAGGATGGATGATATATTTACTGTTTGCGATAGGGTGATGGCTTTATTTCAAGGTACTAATTTTGCTGAAGCAGAATTATCAAAAACTTCAAGAGATGAAGTTATTGGATGGATTATGGGTAAGAAATAATGGTTGAAGAAAAAGATAAGAAATCTGAAAGTCTATATTTAAAATTAATTCCATATTTTGATAAATATGGAATTTTGCTCTTATTATTATTAATGATATTGGTGATGCATATTTTGCAACCAGATGTTTTTTTATCTTGGCGAAATGTTACAAACGTTTTTAAGCAAATATCATGGCAATCAATGCTAGCTTTAGGAGTGTTCATGGTCATTGTAACTGCAGGTATAGATCTTTCAGTAGGATCAATCATGATGTTATCTTTAATGATTTTAGCAATAGTTGCTAAAGCAGGAGCGCCCTGGTTTATAGTTGTAATTACTCCTTTAATTGCTGGTTTTTTATGTGGATTAATTAATGGAGCTGGAATCACATTTTTAAGAATGCCCCATCCATTTATTATGACACTAGGTACTTTATATATTTTTAGAGGAACAGGAAATCTAATTTCAGGTGGAACTCCAATTAGTGGTTTTACAGATGAAGTAAGATATTTAGGTCATGGTAGAATTGATCTCACTTGGTTAGGGTTAGAAAAATCACAATATCTTCCGGTAAGTTTAGTTTTAATTGCAGTTGTGTATTTTATTTTTTGGATTTTTATGAACCATAGTCGTACAGGAAAATGGATATATGCAATTGGAGGAAATCCTAATGCAGCTAGAGCCTCAGGTATAAATGTTAATAAAATTTTAATAATTGTTTATTCTTTATGTGGTTTTTTATCTGGGATTGGAGCATTAATTTTAGCTGGCAGAGCAGATTCAGGTTATCCAAATGCTGGACTTCAATCAGAACTTGATGCAATTGCAGCATGTATAATTGGTGGAGCAAGTTTTTTTGGTGGGAGAGGAACTGTACTTGGAGTTTTTGCAGGTGTGATGATAATGGGAATATTAAGAAATGGTCTTAACTTAATGGATGTAAGTTCTTTTTGGCAACAAGTTTTAATTGGTTCAATTATTGTTTTAGCAGTTTACATAGATGTATTAAGAAGAGATTTAAGTACGAGAAAATAATTACACGCTATAGTTGATTTAATACAAATCTTTAGAATAATTATAAAGTATTGAATTTTAATCAAAAATTATATTAAATTTATTTTTTAAAAACTAAATAGGGAAATAATAAATGAAAAACTTAACAAAAATAATTAGTGTATTTATTACTACGGTATTTCTTTTAGCAAGCATTTCAACAAGTGCGAATGCTGGAAAGAGAATATTGTTCAGTATTAAAGGTCCTGGATCAGGAAATCCATTTTGGGCATCAGTAGAAAAAGGAGCTAAAGAAGAAGCTGCGAAATTAGGTGTGGATTTAGTTTTGGTTGCGCCACCTCAAGAAGGTGATGTTCAAGCACAAATTAACCAAGTTGAAGATCAACTTGCAAAAGGTGTTGATGCTATAGCATTAGCCCCAGGGGATCCAAATGCTTTTGCTCCAATCGTTGATGATGCTATCAAGAGTGGAGTTCCAGTAGTATTTGTTGATACTAAAGGAATTAATGAAGGTGTAACTTTTATTGGAACAAATAATAAAAATGGTGCTGCGTTAGCCGCTAAGTTTATTTGTGATAAAACTCCAAAAGGTGCTGACGTTGCAGTTTTAACTGGTATTGAGTCTCAATCTACAGCTCTACTTAGAAGAGACGGAGCAGTTCAAGGACTAAAAGATTGTGGTTTAAATTTAGTTGCAACTCAAACAGCTGAATGGGATACGGCAAAAGGAAGATCTGTAACTGAGTCAATCATTTTAAAAAATCCAAATATAAAAGCTATATTTGCATCAAATGACAACATGGGATTAGGTGCTATGCAAGCTCTAAAAGATGCTGACATGAATGATGTAGTAGTAGTTGGATTTGATGCTACTCCAGATGCTGCTAAAAGTATTTTAGCAGGTGGTATGACAGCTACAATTGCTCAGTTTTCTTACAACATGGGTGCTTATGGTGTTAAATATGCACTTGAGTTAGCTAATGGTGGAAGTATTGATATAAATATCGATACAGGTACTCAGTTAGTAACTAAAGAAAACGCTAACGATTTTAAATAATCTTTAGAAAATATTAAAACATAAGGGTGGAATTTTTATTCCACCCTTTTTTTTTATGTAATATAATAATTTTATGCTTATTAAAATTGATCCAATACTAAGTCCAGATCTACTATTTCTTTTAAGATCAATGGGTCATGGAGATAAGCTTGTTTTAGCTGATGCAAATTTTCCAGCAAACTCTATGAATAAAAATGTAGTAAGATTAGATGGTGTTAATATAGAGGATGCTGCTAGAGCAATTCTTTCTGTGTTTCCACTTGATAGTTTTATTGTTTCTCAAGGAGGTACAGCAGCTAATCGAATGGAAGTTGACGATAATCCAAATGAATTAACTGATACACATAAAGAATTTATTAAAGCAATTAAAGAAGTGTCAGGCAATAATTGGGAAGTTGGATCCATTGAAAGACAATCTTTTTATGAAGAAGCTAAAAAATCTTATGCTATCGTTACCACTACAGACGCTAGACCATTTGGGTGTTTCATAATAACAAAAGGTGTAATTAAACCAGATGGTAGTGTTTGGGTTCTTGAAAAGTAATGAACTCAATTTGTATTTTTGGGGTATTTGTTGCTGATCTTTGTTTTTTTGGAAATAAAATACCTGTAAAGGGTGAAACAATTTTAGGAAATAACCATATAGTTGGACCAGGTGGAAAAGGCTCTAATCAAGCAATTGCTGCTGCAAGACTAAATGGCAATGTTCACTTTATAACTAAAGTGGGTAATGACAATCATGCAGATATGGCTTTCTCATTATATAAAGAGGCAGGCGTTAATGTAGATTGTATAATTAGAGACCCTAGCCTTTCAACAGGTGTTGCAGGAATAATGATTGATGAAGATGGAAATAATGCAATTAATGTTTTTGCAGGAGCAGCTAAACATTTAAAGAGTGATGATGTTGATAAAAATTTAGAAATATTTAAAAAATCAAAAATTTTTCTTACACAAATGGAAACACCTGAAGAAGTAACCTTATACTCTCTAAAAAAGGCAAAAGAAAATAATTGTATTACTGTTTTAAATCCAGCTCCTGCAAGAAATATTAGTGAAGAAGATTTTTCTTTGTTAGATTTTTTTACCCCAAATGAGACAGAGGCAGAATTTTATTTAAATAAAAAAATTGAAACAGAAACAGATATTAAAAATGCTGGAAAAGAATTTTTAAAAAAGGGTGTAAAAAATATTATAATCACGTTAGGAGAAAAAGGAGTTTATTTTGCTAATAAAGATCAAGAATATTTTATTGAAGCTTTAAAATTGAAGAATAAAGTTTTGGACACAACTGGAGCTGGAGATGCTTTTAATGGAGCATTTGTTGTTGGTCTAGCTAATGATTTAAAATTTAAAGATGCATTAATATTTGCAAATAAAGTCGCTGGTATATCAACGACAAAAGTTGGTGCTGCAAATTCAATGCCTACATTTGAAGAGGTTGAGAATTATTAACTATGAAGGCCCAATATTTCGATTTGAAAGGGAAGCGTGCCTTAGTTTCTGGCGGGGCTTCGGGAATAGGATCATCAATCGTTGAGCATCTTTGTGAACAAGGTGTTGAAGTTTACTTTTTTGATATAGATAAGAAAGAGGCTCAAAAAACAATATATAGAATTAAAAAGAAAAAATTTAAAATTCCTACTTTTATAAAATGTAATATTAAAAAAATTAAAGAATATAAAACATCAATTTTAAATATTATTAAAAAAAAGGTCCAATAGATATTTTGGTTAATAATGCATCAAATGATCAAAGACATAGTTTAGAGGAAATTACAGAAAAATATTGGGATGAAAGAATGGCAATAAATTTAAAACATTATTTATTCGCTATTCAAACTGTTAAAAAAAGTATGGTTAAAAATAAAGGAGGATCAATAATCAATTTAGGGTCAGTAAGTTGGTTTAGAGGTGCCGTTATGTTTCCAGCTTACAGTATAGCAAAAGCAGGTATTTATGGGTTGACCAGATCTTTAGCTAGAGATTTAGGAGAACACAACATAAGAATTAACTCTATTGCACCTGGATCAATTGCAACTGAACGACAATCTAAATTATGGCTTAATCCAAAATTTAAAAAAGAAATTTTAAAAAAACAGTGTTTAAGTAGACAATTATTGCCCCAAGATGTATCAAGGATGGTGTTGTACTTAGCCTCAGATATCTCATCAGGCTGTACAAAACAGAACTTCACAGTTGATGGTGGATTAACTTAAGAGCGCTACTCAATTATATTAAAGTCTGATTTGTATTTATCAGTTATTGTTAATCCTAATCCTGGTTTATTATCATCTAAATCGATAAATCCATTTTCTGGAGCAGGATCACCTTCAAAAATATAATAAAAAAGTTCATTTCCAATTTCAACATCATGAACAGGAAAAAATTCTGAAATAGGACAATTAAAATTAGACATTGTTAGATGATAATTATGCATCTGACCAGCATGTGGAATAACTGGAACTTGATAAGCTTCCGCAATAGCATTAATTTTTTGAGCTGCAGTAAAACCACCAACTCTATTATTGTCATACTGAATGTAACTAACTGCTTTTAAATCTAATAATTGTTTAAAACCAAACATGTTAAATTCATGCTCACCACCAGAAATTGGTATCATGTTCATATTATTTAGTTCTGCATATCCATGAATATCATCTGCTATAACTGGCTCCTCTAACCATCTAGGATTAAATTTCATAAGTTTTGGAATCATTCTTTTTGCATAATCTAAATTCCAACCCATATAACACTCCATCATCAAGTCTGTATCTTCACCAATTACTTCTCTCACCGCCTCTGCAAGTTCAATATTTTTTTTCATTCCTTCAGGTCCATCTTTAGGGCCCCAACCAAATCTCATCTTAAACATTTTAAAACCTTGCTTTACGTAACTCTCAGCTTCTTTTTGAAGATCTTTAATTGGTTGGCTATATAGTTTTGATGCATAAACTGGAATTTTCTCTTTTGTTCTGCCCCCTAAAAGTTTGAACACAGGTTTATTTGTGATTTTACCCATTATGTCCCAAAGTGCGATATCGATTGCAGAAATTGCAACCATCCCAATTCCTCTACGGCCCCAAGCATGAGTTCTTCTATACATTTTTTCCCAAATGTAAGCGTAATCAAAAGGATCTTCACCAATCACTAAGGGTTTTAAATATGTATCGATTGTTTTTTTTGCAACCTGAGGTGCTAAGGCTGCGTTTCCAATTCCAATGATCCCGTCATCAGTTTCAATTTCACAAATCAACCATTCATGAAATCTAAATGAACCCATTGCATCAGATTTTTCAAATAAAAGATCTGAAGCATTTGTACAAAAGTTATTTTGTGGAGGAACAGTTTTCCCATTCCACTGGTAAACCTTAGTTCTTATTTCTTTAATTTTTGTCATTGCTTATTTTTATTTTCAGCCATTGTTAATGCAATTTTGAAAGAATTCAAAGTAGGTTCTAGATTAGCCTCATTTTTACCAGCAATATCAAAAGCAGTTCCATGAGCTGGGGTAGTAATTGGAACAGGTAAACCACCTTGAACAGTGACACCTCTGTCAAAGCCAAATGCTTTTAGACCAGATTGTAGAGCATCATGATACATCCCAACAATGCAATCATGATTTTTATTTTTATAAGCAGTAATAAAAGAGGTATCACAAGGTAAAGGTCCATCAGCATTAATACCTAATTTTTTTGCCTCTTCTATTGCTGGAATAATTTCATCTTTTTCTTCAGTTCCAAACTCTGCATGAGGGTTAAGAGCTTGAACTGCAACTCTTGGACTATCAATACCATTTAATTTCATTGCCTCATTAATAAGCTTAATTGGTTTCATAATTTTTTCTTTTTTAACATGATCTGGAACTTCTTTAATTGGAATATGCGAGGTAACTCTTGCTGTCCAAAAATTATCAATAACATTAAACTCACAAAAGAAATTTTTTACATCTAATTTTTCAGCCATTAAATGTAATTCATCAGAATATTTGTTGCCACCAAGTTTTAAACTTGTTTTATTGAATGGTCCAAAATTTATTGCATGGATTTTATTTTCTTTAGCAAGTTCTAAAGCTAAATTTAATGCAGATAGAACGCTTTCACCAGACTCTTTAGAACATTCTGATAATTTATAGTTATGATTTTTACCTTTAGAAATATCTAGAAAAAATTTATTTCCTTCATCAAAATTTATTTCATCAAAATTGTCAACATATTTTAGATTTTGTGAGTTACCAGAAATTTTATTACCACCTTCTAAAATATTTTTTTCTCCTACTATAACTATATTTGCTTTATCAGTAATTCTTTCTGTTAATAATTTGGACACAAGTTCTGGCCCTATACCAGAAGGATCCCCTAAAAGAAGTGCAATATTAATTTTATTTTGAGGCATTTTTTACTTTACGCTATGTATTAGATTATGTTTATATATTTAATTATAAATTAACTAAAGAGGGAAATAATGAAAAAAAGTTTTAAACTTTTCTTAGCTGCTGCGTTTCTAGTGACTGAATTTTTTGTTATAGCATTACCAATGCTTACTACTTCTGCAAGAGCAGATGGTGCTATACAAGCGATTACTCATGCTGGTTTCGGTGGTGGTACTGACGTAACTACTAGAATGATGCTTTTAAGAGCTCGAAGAGTTCTTAAACAAGACATGCAATTAGTTAACAAAAAAGGTGGCGGTGGAGCTGTATCTATGGATTACATGATGAGTTTGCCTGCTGATGGTCAACACACTTTAACTTGGACTACTGGACATGCTGTATCAATGGCATTAGGTAAAACTAAAGTTAAAATTAGTGACATGCAACCACTTGCTAGAGGAACTGATGACCCTCAATTATTTGTTGTAAATTGTAAAGCTGATATCAAAGATGCTAAAAAATTTATTAGCACTCAAAAATCAAAATCACTTAAATATGGAACAACTCATGTTGGTGGAATTGATGATGTAAGCGCAATTGCATTTACTAAAAAAGGTGGATTAAAAGACCCTACTATTGTTGCTTATAAAGGTGTAGCTCCAATTAAAACTAACCTAATCAAAGGAGATATTGATGTCGGTGTTTTAAATTTAGGAGAAGCACTAACAGAAATAAATGATGGAACACTTTGTGTTTCTGTTGTTTTAGCAAATAATAGAATGGCTAAAATTGGAGACTCTCCAACAGCAAAAGAATTAGGAATACCTGTTTCTTTATCTACTGTTAGAGGATTCGTAACTAAAAAAGGAGCTCCAGCTGAAAGAGTTAAAGAGCTAGAAGCTGGAATGATGAAAGCAATGAGTCACAACTACTACAAAAATTTCTTAACTGAAATTGGTCTAGATGAAACTAGTGTTGTTGGTGCAGATGAATGGGGTAAGCAAATGGAAGAAATGCTTACAGAAATGACTGCACAGCTTAAAGCTTTAGGTTACATCAAGTAATTATAAAGTCAGTACATTACTTATGAACAATGTACAAAAACAAAAAAGGGCAAACAAAAGTTTGCCCTTTTTTTTTAAAGATGAATTTAAAGTTTCATTTATAATCATATTTATCTCAACTATTTTATTAATAACTACTTTTTCTTTTGATATTGTTCCTCCAATTTTAAATAGAGGAATTCAGCCAGCAACTTTCCCAAAAGGATTGTTGGTTTTAATAATTAGTTTAACGTTAATTGTCTATTATTTATCACTTAAAAAAACCTTGGAAAAATGAAAAAAGATTACCAAAAACTTTTTATTTAACCTTAACAAGTTTTTTATTATTTGTTTTAATTTCAAAAACTTTAGATTTCTTTTTAGCAATTTCCGTTTTATCTATTTTTGTTTCATATTATTGGGGTGAAAAAAGAATTTTTTATTTATTATTAGTAAGTATAATTTTTCCAATAATTGTATTTGTTTTTTTTGAGACAATTCTAGGATTAAGATTTCCTCCAGGTATCATCACTAATATTTATTATCAGGTATAAATGGACAATTTACTTTTAATGATGGCACCATTATTTAGCTCAAAACTTTTATTAGTTTTGTTTTTTGGAACTTTGTTTGGTTTGATTTTAGGTGTCTTACCAGGTCTAGGACCTACCACTGGAGGTGCTTTAATTTTACCTTTTACAATGACTTTGGATCCACTTTCAGCAATTGTATTATTAACCTCTATTTATTGTGCGGGTACTTATGGAGGTGCAATTACTGCAATATTAATTAACACGCCAGGAACGCCAGCTGCAGCTGCCACATGTTTAGACGGCTATCCATTAGCTCAAAAAGGTGAAGCTGGTAGAGCTCTTGGGATGGCAACAGTATCAAGTACTGTGGGTGGGATTTTTAGTGTGATAATATTAGTTTTTTTTGCACCATTGCTTGCAAAACTAGCTTATGAATTTGGACAACCTGAATACTTTGCTTTAGCTATTTTTGGTTTAACAATGCTTGCTTCTATTGGTGAGGGAAGTCCAATTAAAAATTTAATCGCAGGAGCTTTTGGAATTTTAATTTCAACTATTGGAAAAGATTTTATGACTTCAATAGATAGGTTCACTTATGGTATTAACGAATTATCAGAAGGTATCGGATTTATTCCTGTTGTTGTTGGTCTTTTTGCAATTAGTGAAATGTTAACTCAATCAACATTATTAGATCAGGTATTTAAAAGAGTAGCTTTAAAAGCAGTAAAATTACCATCGCTTAAAGATTATAAATTAACATGGAAAACAATCTTGAGATCTTCAGGTATAGGATCTTTTATTGGAGTACTTCCTGCAGAAGGTGGAACTGTTGCGTCCCTAATAGGTTATTCTGAAGCAAAAAGATTTTCAAAGAAACCAGAAGAATTTGGCAAAGGTTCAATTGAAGGTATTGCAGGAGCAGAGGCTGCAAACAATGCAGCAACAGGTGGCGCAATGGTACCAACACTTGCTCTTGGAATTCCAGGTAGTGCAACAACCGCAGTAATACTAACGGGTTTGATTATTCATGGTGTAAGACCTGGCCCTGATTTATTTAGAGAACAGCCTGAATTTTTATATGGAATTTTTGGCGCAATGTTAATTGCCAATATACTCTTTTTTATATTTGGTTTTTTCGGAGCTAAAATTTTTGCTCGTATAACTTTAGTTCCTAATAAAATTTTATGGCCAATGATATTTGCTGTTTCTGTCTGTGGAACTTATTCATTAAGCCAATCTATAATTGATGTCTGGATAATGCTATTATTCGGAGTAATCGGATTTTTTATGAGAAGATATGGTTTTTCAGTAGTACCAGTTATTATTGGATTAATATTAGGTGAATTGGTTGAAGGAACTTTAAGACAATCTTTAGTAATTTTTGATGGAAATTGGTTAATGTTCTTAACAAGACCTATTGCTTTAACATTCTTCATTTTATCTTTAATTGCTTTAGCTTTTCCATTATTAAGATCAAAAAAAAAGAAAAAATACTATGATTAAATTTGATTTAACTAATAGAGTAGCAATTGTAACTGGAGGAGCACAAGGTTTTGGTCTAGCTATTACTGAAAGATTTATTGAAGCAGGATCTAAAGTAGTAATTTGGGATATTGATGAAGATGCTGCTAAAAAAGCAACTGACAAAGTGAACTCTGAAAATCTAAGTTATCAAATTGTTGATGTAAGCAGTTTTGAAATTATTAATAAAAATTTATCTGAGGTTGAAAGCAAACATGGAAAAATTGATATCTTTGTAAATAATGCAGGAATAGCAGGAATGAATACAACTGTTGCAGAATATCCAATCGAAGAATGGAATAAAGTAATAAATCTTAATTTAAATTCAGTATTTTATTGTTGTAAAGCAGTTGTACCTTTTATGATGAAAAATGACTATGGAAGAATAGTTAATATTGCATCAATAGCTGGAAAAGAAGGAAATCCAAATGCAAGCGCTTATAGCACCTCAAAAGCGGGGGTTATTGGCTTAACTAAATCATTAGGTAAAGAGCTTGCACAAAAAAATATTGCAGTAAATTGCGTAACACCAGCTGCAGCAAAAACAAGAATTTTTGATCAAATGACTGAAGAACATATCAATTATATGCTTTCAAAAATTCCAAGAAATAAATTTGCTAAAGTTGAAGAATTAGCTTCTTTAGTTACCTGGTTATCTTGTGAAGAAAATTCATTTTCAACTGCTGCAGTATTTGATTTAAGTGGTGGAAGAGCTACGTACTAATTATGCAAATTGGTATTGATGTAGGTGCAACAAAAATAGAAAGTGTTGTGCTTGAGGAAAATGGTCAAGAAAAACATAGATCTAGAACTGCTTGCCCAAAAGATTACTTAACCATAATAAATACTATTAAAGAAATTAATAATAAATTAGAAAAAGAGTTTCAAACTTCGTTGCCAATTGGTGTTTGTCATCCTGGTGTGCATTCACCACAAACAGGTTTGGTTAAGAATGCTCCTAATTGTTTATGGTTAGAAAAAAAACCATTTCAAAATGATCTACGAAAAGCTTTAGGTAAAGAAGTATTTTGTGAAAATGATGGAAATTGTTTTGCACTATCTGAAGCTATCGATGGATCAGGCAAGCATTATAAAATAGTTTATGGAATTATTTTAGGCTCTGGTGTTGGTGGAGGGTTAGTTATTGATAAAAAAATTGTAAGCGGACCTAATGGAGTAGCTGGTGAATGGGGCCATAATCAGATCCCATATTTTGCTGCTAAAAAAGAAAATTTTGACTCTAACAATGCTAGAGATGCAGAAATTGAAAGCTTCATTTCAGGACTAGGAATGGCGAAAAGATTTAATAAGATTTATAAAAAAAATTTAAAAACTAATGAGATTTTTGAATTAAATCGAAAACATGATCTAGATGCTGAAAGATTTATCGATGATTTTAAATTAAATTTAGCAATGTCACTATCGAGTATAATAAATATTTTAGATCCAGATGCTTTTATTTTTGGAGGTGGAGTTTCTAACGAAATAGATTTCTTAAATGATATAGATCATATGGTTAAAAAATTTGTCATAGGAAAAGAGTATGAAGGTGTTTTTTTAAAACCAAAGTTTGGAGATGCAAGTGGAGTAAGAGGTGCTGCAAGATTAGGTAGAAGCGCGACATATTAAAATACAATTTTTAGTTGAATTCAAAAATACTCTTTTAGATAATATTTCGCCAATATATTAATTATTTTAAAAAAAAATTTAGCAACTTGAAGTTGTAAAAAATTATTTAATTTTCAATTAATAACCATTCTACCTATAGTATTTCTTTTAAAAAAATAAGTTAACTTAATAAATATAAGAGGAAAGACATGAAAAAAATAATAATCGCTTTAATTACATTAGCGTTTACTTCTACTTCTTCTATTGCAGGACCAAAAATCGAGGTTTTGCACTGGTGGACTTCAGGTGGTGAAGCTGCTGCTCTTAAAGTATTAAAAGATGATTTTGCTGCTAACGGTGGTGAATGGTTGGACATGCCTGTAACAGGCGGTGGTGGAGACGCTGCTAACGTTGCATTAAAAGCTAGAATAGTTGCTGGTGATCCACCATCTGCTTCACAAATTAAAGGTCCTACAATTCAAGAGTATGACCAAGAAGGT
>QCHA01000011.1 GCA_003279685.1 Pelagibacteraceae bacterium AG-390-L03
CGTGTACTTCATATCTTGAGAGAGAAGCATTTGGTGAAGCTCTTGCAGCATGTATTAAAAGGTTGGGATTAGATGTTCCCGCATATGAACGATATTTATCTTGGGCATTTAATGTCATTCAAGGTGATTTTGGTTATTCATTAAGTGGCCAAATGCAAATTAATGAAGTCTTAGGACCAAGAATAAAAAATTCATTGGTTCTTGCTTCAGCAGCAATAATTATTGGTATCCCATTAGCATTAATCTTAGGAATAATCACAGCTCTTTGGAGAGATAAAATGCCAGATATTATCATTTCAACAGTTGCGATATTTTCAATGACCATTCCAGAATTTATAAGTGCTACTTTACTGATCTTAATAGTGGCAATATGGTTAGAATGGTTGCCCGGCATAGTAATTGTACCAACTGACGTTACTTTTTTTGAATTACTTCCTAACATCATTTTACCAGTGATTGCAATTGCAATGATAATGACTGCTCATATGGCTCGAATGGTTCGTTCAAGTGTTATTCAAGTAATGACAAGTGATTATATTCAAATGGCAATATTAAAAGGAGTGCCTTATTGGAAAATGGTTTTTAAACATGTGTTACCAAACGCATTATTGCCAGCAATTAATGTTGTTGCTTTAACTATCGCTTGGCTATTAGGTGGGGTAGTTGTAACTGAAGTGGTATTTAATTATCCAGGATTAGGTAGATTGGTAATCGAGTCTATATCTAATAGAGATTTACCAGTCGTTCAAGCTTTAGGTATTATTCTTGCATCTATTTACGTTAGTATAAATTTTATAGCTGATTTATTAACGTTAATGTTAAACCCAAGATTAAAGACGTTACAAACTAGAAAATAAAGAATGGAAAACTCTAAAAATATATTTAATGAAAAGCCCAAAGGTTCTTTAGCAAAAGCTTTAGATGTAATATCTACAATGGCTTCAAAACCATCTGGATTTATAGGGTTGGCAATTTTAGTTTTTCATATAACTTTAGCTATAACTAGTCCTTGGTTTGCACCTTATGACTATAAGGCAATTAATCCTTCTTTAATGTTAAATGCACCATCATCAGAATTTTGGTTTGGAACTGATAGTTTAGGTAGAGATGTTTTTACTAGAACAATCTTAGGAGGAAGAACTGCTTTAACCATAACTTTTTTTGGATCAATTATTGCTCTACTTTGGGGAGGTCTTTTAGGAATTTTTTGTGGCCTAGTAGGAGGAAGAATTGATGACATTGTAATGAGAATAGTTGATGCATTTTTATCAATACCTTGGATATTAGCTATGCTTTTAATAGTTTCAATTCTTGGAACAACTACCGAAGTATTAATACCTGCACTTGGGTTTTTTTATGGAAAAGGAATTGTTCGTGTTGCAAGAGCTGCTACTCACGATGTAATAGCTAAAGACTTTATTGTTTCAGCAAAAGCTAGAGGCCACAGCAATCTTTCAATTATTTGGAATGAAATATTACCAAATGTAAGAGATGCTATTTTAGTTGAAGGAGCAATGAGATGGTCTTGGATGCTTCTTGGATTTAGCTCATTATCTTTTTTAGGATTTGGAGTAAGCCCTCCAACTCCAGATTGGGGATTGATGATATCTAATGCTAGAGGGTTAATGTCTTTTGCATGGTGGGCAGTAATATCACCTATTGTTGGGTTAAGTTCATTAATTATCGGAATAAATTTAACTGCTGATGCATTTGCTAAGGCTTTAGGAATTGATAGATCAACAAAAGCCCCTGTTTAAAATATGAAAACTAATATTCAAGAAATTAAAGACTTATCTGTTGGTTTTAAAAGTCAAAAAGGCAAACAAATATCAATACTTAGAAATATAACTACCAATATTAGAAAAGGTGAAACTGTAGGTATAGTAGGAGAGTCTGGTTCAGGAAAAAGTACACTTGCACTTGCGATGATGGGGTATATTAAACATGGACTTTTTACTACTGGAGGTGAATGTTTATTTAAATCTCAAAATCTACTTAGTTTAAATAATAAGGAATTAGAACATATAAGAGGTAGAAAAATTGCAATGATCCCACAAAATGCTGGGCAAGCACTCACTCCAAATCTCAAAATTGGCTATCAAATTGAAGAAGCTCTTAGACTTCATACTGATTATAGTAAAACTGAAAGAGAGCAAAAAATTTCAGAACTATTAAATCAAGTTAGACTTCCTTCTCCAAAGATAATGGCACTTAGGTATCCTCATGAACTTTCAGGAGGACAACAACAACGAGTTGCAGTTGCTATGGCTTTAGCTGGTAAACCAGAGTTATTATTGTTAGATGAGCCAACTACTGGATTGGATGTAACAACTCAAGCACATGTTTTGGAACTTTTAAAAGATATAGCAAAAGATACAGGAACATCTATGGTTTATGTAAGTCACGATCTTGGAGCAATAGCCCAAGTTTGTGACAGAGTGATTGTAATGTATGCAGGTGAAATTGTCCTTGAAGGACCAGTAAGAAAAATTTTAAAAGAACCTATTCATCCTTATACATATGGATTGTTAAAATCAATTCCAAAACTTTCTTTAACAGGTCTTCCTGACTCAATGCCGGGAAGTCAACCACAACCAGGCAACATCGGTAATGGTTGTAGTTTTTATGATAGATGTAATTTTTCTAATGATGAATGTAAAATTAATGTTCCTAAATTAGAATATTTATCTGAAATGGATACAAGTGTAAGATGCTTTAATCATTCTGAATTGATTTCTAAAACCAGTGAACAAAAAATAAAAAATCATTCACAAAAAGAAATAACTATAGATGAAATTTTAGATTTAAAGGATGTTTCTATCTCTTATGCAAAACAAGGTATTATAGACCAATTCTTGAATAAAGTGACTGATACAAACCCAACAGTAAAAGATATAAATATAAATATTAATAAAGGAGAGACTATTGCGTTAGTTGGAGAGTCAGGTAGTGGTAAATCTACAATCTTAAAATCTATTGCCGGGTTATTAAAAACTAAAGATGGGTATATAAAATTTGATAAAGAAAAATTATTATCTGGTGATCTAAAAAAAAGAAATTCAGAGGATTTAAGATCTATTCAATTAATCTTTCAAAATCCAGACGAGTCATTAAATCCAAATCATACAGTTGAGCAAATTCTCTCCCAACCTTTAAAACTATATTTTGGTTTGACAGGAAGCAAACTTAAATCAAGTATTGCCGAATTACTTGAAAAAGTAAGACTAGGTGCTTTTTATATGAGTAGATACCCTAGACAATTATCTGGTGGAGAGAAGCAGAGGATAGCTGTTGCAAGAGCTTTTGCAGCAAGACCAGATATTATTTTATGTGATGAAGTAACTTCAGCTTTAGACGTGTCAGTACAAGCTGCTGTATTAGATTTATTGCATAAATTAAAAGAAGAGTTGGGCACAACTTATGTGTTTGTTTCTCATGATCTTGCAGTTGTAAAAGCTATCAGTGATAGGGTAGCTGTTTTATATCAAGGAAGATTATGTGAAATTGGTCCATCAAAAGATGTTTATCAATTTCCCTCTCACCCTTACACAGAAGTTTTAATCGGCGCTGTTTTAGAGCCAGACCCAGATATAAAACCAAAACTAGTAGCTGAGGATATAGTTGAAGAAAAACCACCTGAAAAAGGGTGTTCTTTTCAAGGAAGGTGTCCAAGAATTATTGGAGATATATGCAGAAATAAAACTCCGCCATGGCAAATTGGAGATAATGGAAATGCTATTCGATGTCATATAGATATTGAAGACTTAAAAATTCAGCAAAGCTAATGTTGAGACGATTTATTTATTTCAAGTTTGATTTAATTTTAATATAAGAACCATCTATTTATGGAAATCAAAAAAGTTGTAGTTATCGGATCAGGCACAATGGGAAGTGGAATAGCAGCGCATTTGTGCAATGCAAATGTTCCTGTTACTTTATTAGATCTTACCACAGACATAAGTGAGCAGGCAAGAGAAAGAATAAAAAAATCAAGGCCTCCTCTTTTAATAGATAAATCAAAAATTGACAATATTAATGTTGGAAATATTAATGATAATTTTAATGTTGTGAGTGAGGCAGATTGGGTTGTTGAAGCTGTTGTTGAAAGAATTGATATTAAACATAATATTTATGAGAAAATTTTTAAAGAAAGAAAAGCTGGATCTATAATATCATCTAATACATCTTCAATTCCAATTAGCATTCTTTCTGAAAAATTATCTGCTGAAGATAAAAAAGATTTTTGTATTACCCACTTTTTTAATCCCGTTAGATACATGGATTTACTTGAAATTGTTAAAAGTGAAAATAACGATTTAGATAAAATTAATTCACTAAAGAAATTCTGTGAAATTAATTTGGGCAAAGGTGCTATTGTCTGCAATGATACCCCTGGTTTCTTAGGAAACAGAATTGGAGTTTTTGCAATGCAAATCGCTATGACAGAAGCTTTTAAAATGAAATTATCTATAGAAGAGGCTGATGCTATTTTTGGAAGACCAATGGGCATCCCTAAAACTGGAGTATTTGGATTATATGACTTAATTGGAATAGATTTAATGGCTGATGTGCTTAAAAGTTTTATTAAAGAATTGCCTGAGACAGATGAATTCCAAGAAGTCGCAAAAGAAATACCTCTAGTAAAAAAATTAATAGAAACTGGTTATACAGGACGTAAAGGCAAGGGTGGCTTTTATAGAATGAATAAAGTTGATAATAAAAAAATTCTTGAAGCAATTAATTTAGAAACTGGTGAGTACCATCCTACTCAAAAAATTAATATTAAGTCTGATAAAGTAGATCTAAAAGCATTAATCAATAGAAATGACAAATATGGAGAATACGCATGGTCAGTTATCTCAAAAATTATTAATTATGCTTCATCATTAGTACCGGGAATTACAGATGAATTTAATGATATAGATGAAGCAATGAGACTTGGATTTAATTGGGGTAAAGGACCATTTGAAATGTTAGAGGAAATTGGTGTTGCTAATTTCTTTAGTAAGTTCAATAACTTTGAAGGAAATAAATTTTTAGAGAATTTAGCTAAAACAAAAAATGAGAATTTTCATGGCGTAAGACAAAAATATACTGATATTGAAACTTTAGGAAAAGCTAAAAAAACAGCATCGAATATTGATGGTAATAGCTCAGCTTCTATTTATAGATTCAATGATTACAATATTGTTGAATTTACTACTAAAGCAAATGCTCTTGATTATGATTCAATGGATGCTTTAAAAAAAGCCACTGATAAACCTTTGATAATAATTAATGAGAGTATGCAGTTTTCTGCTGGAGTAAATTTAAGCTATACAATGGAATTTGCAAATAAAGGTGACTTTAAATCTATAGAAAAATTTGTTGGATACTTTCAAGAAACATGCAAACATCTTAAGTATTCTGATCATCCTGTAGTATCTGCACCTTCAGGTTTAACTCTTGGTGGTGGCTTTGAGGTTATGGTTCAAAGTAATTTCGTTGCATCTCATACAAATATTGTAGTTGGACTAGTCGAAACTATCGTTGGATTAATACCAGCAGGAGGTGGGTGCAAGGAAATGTTAGCAAGATGGCTTGATACAGATGAAGCTAGAAATGATCCTCATTATGCGCCTCTAAAAGTATTTGATATTATTGGTTATGGAAAAACTGCAACTTCCCCAGTTGAAGCTGAACCCATGAAATATTTAAAACCTGAAGATAAAAAAATAATGAATAGAAATAGTCTTTTAGAAGTATCAAAAGAAATTTTAAACAATAATAAAGATTTTAAAGCTCCCTTAGAGACAGAATTTAAACTACCTGGAAAAGTGGTTAAAGAGGAGATGAATAAAATTTTAGAAAAACTATACAATGAAAAAATTATACTTGATCATGGTTTATTAGTAGCTCAAGAGCTAGCTCATGTATTAAGTGGAGGAGATACTAAAATAGATAAGACTTTGTCTGAGGATGACTTATATAAATTAGAATTAGATGCTTTTATGAGATTGATTGAGACTAAAAAAACTCAAGATAGAATTAAACATACGCTCGCAACCGGTAAGCCTTTAATTAATTAATTTTTTTACTTAACATTCTAACTGTATTTATAAAATCAGGTCTAAGCACATATTCAGATCTATGAGAATATCTAATTTTTTCCAATACCTTAATTCCATAAATTACTTTTCCTAAAGGCGTGTATTCACCTTCAAATAATGGTTCGTCAACAAGAATTATAAAAAACTGACTATCTTCAGTGTCAAATTTTAAAGATCTTGCTAAGCCAACTGACCCTTTTTTAAAATCAAACTTAGCATCAACTTCTGATTTAATTGGTCCAAGTCCAGATTTACCAGTTCCGATCCTTCCATAATCTAATTTATCTTTTTTCCCAAATTCCAGATCTCCAGCTTGGACAAGTTTATCTTTGATCACTCTATGAAAAGCAACATTATCATATGCTTTTAAACTAATTAATTTTTTAAATCTCTCAACTCCGTTTGGAGATATTTCAGGATAAAGTTCAATTATGACATTTCCACATTCAGTATTAAGGACAACAATATTATTTTGTTTTTCAAAGTTAATGTTATTTGGATCAAAATTTTTTACAAATAAACATTTATTTTTTATTACAATAGTAAAACTTAAAGCAAAAATTCCAAGTAGAATTAAAAAAATAAAAATTAATTTTTCATGAAGTGAGGCTTTAATTTTTTTTATCATATCTAAAATAAAAAAGTATTATCAACTTTATTCAATTTATCTTTTATAAATTTAATTTTTTTATTAAGAATTTTATCGTTTGAATTTTTATAATTTCCAGTCATTAAATGTGAAAATACTTCAGCCATATCTTCCGATGGAATTGTCATTGAATATTCAGTAAAAAAGCCATTAGTATTTTTATAAGTATCAAGTCCTAATTTTTTTGAACAAGTAGAACAATCTGCATATTTAAAATTTGGTTCATTAAATTTTTTCCATTCACCTTCATCAAATAAATCTTTAAAACCATCATTAATTATATGAAATAATTCATGGTGTATTACTCTTTCAAAATATTTTTCATTAAATTTTAGATCTATAATTAGTGTTTTCATTAAATGATCTGGAATCCCTGCTGTGTTTATTCCTGAGATGGATAAATTTTCACACATAACAATATATTTAAGATTAATTTTTCTTAAAAATTCTTTTGAGTATCGATTTAAATTTTTAGATATTACTTGATATTTTCTATCGTATGTCTTTCTGTCAGAGTTATTGCAGACAATATTTTTCTGAACTCCTAGTCTAAATGGTTTTGTAGCGTAAAAATATTTTAGTTTATTGAGTGTTTTTAATTCATAGATTTCTAAATTTGGTATTTTGATAATATTATAAATAGAATTAGAGTTTGCAGAAGTTATCAAAAAAAAAGATATTAAAACTAGCTTAAAAATCCTCATAAACATAATTTAGATGATATTCGATTTAAAAAGAATGTGGTACATTTTGTTAATAAATGAAAAAAGAACGCAATAAAAATCCAATTCAACCTGTTAGTGGAACAAAAGTTCCAAGATTTGCTGGTCCGTCAACTTTTGCAAGATTACCAGAATTAAGAGATGTTGAAAGTTGTGATGTTGCAATTGTAGGAGTACCTTTTGATGCTGGTACAAGTTACAGACCAGGAGCAAGATTTGGACCACAAAGTATTCGTCAAGCATCAAGACATTTGAGAACCAATTATCATCCTAGTTATGATGTAGAGCCTTTTAAAGTTCAGCAAGTAGCAGATGCAGGCGACATTACTTGCAACCCATTTAGTATTGATGAAGCAATAAAACAAATAGAAGCTGGGGCAACAGACTTATTAAATAAAGTAGGTGGTATAATTAGCTTAGGTGGCGATCATACAATTGCCGTACCTCTATTAAGAGCAATTAATAAAAAATGTAATGGACCGGTTTCATTAGTTCATTTTGATGCTCATCTTGATACTTGGGATACTTACTTTGGGGCCCCTTATACACATGGAACTCCATTTAGAAGAGCAAGAGAAGAAGGTTTGTTTTTAGATGATGCTTCAATGCATGTTGGTATTAGAGGACCACTTTATAGTAGAGATGATATTAAAAATGATGAAAGTTTTGGCTTTAAGATCATTCATTGTGATGAATTTCAAACAGAGGGAACTTATAAAATTGC
This sequence comes from Pelagibacteraceae bacterium AG-390-L03, assembly GCA_003279685.1. Taxonomy (GTDB): domain Bacteria; phylum Pseudomonadota; class Alphaproteobacteria; order Pelagibacterales; family Pelagibacteraceae; genus Pelagibacter. Next base: position 8,185 of record QCHA01000011.1, read on the forward strand.
AGAAAGAATTAAAAAAAGAGTAGGAGATAATCCTCTTTATTTATCAATTGATATTGATGTACTTGATCCTGCTTTTGCACCAGGAACAGGTACACCTGAAATTGCTGGTATGACTACTAGAGAAATGGTTAATGTTTTAAGAGGTCTTTCAGGATTAAATTTAGTTTCTGCAGATGTGGTTGAAGTTTCACCTGCATACGATCATGCTGAAGTAACCTCTTTAGCTGCCGCAACAATAGTTTACGAATTAACTAATTTATTTGCAAAAACATAAAGAAAGGATAGTTTCAAAAAATGTTAGATAAAAAAAACTTTTATATAAATGGGCAGTGGGTTAAACCAAATAGCTCTGAGGAAATTAAAGTAATTGATCCTGCAACTGAGGGGAATTGTGCAGTTATCACTTTAGGAAATAAAGCTGATGTTGATATGGCTGTTAATGCAGCTAAAGATGCTTATCAGTCTTGGGCCTTTTCATCTAAAGAAGAGAGAATTGGATTACTAGAAAAACTATATGAAAATTATAAGAAAAGATGGGCAGATATTGCGGAGGCTATAACTCTAGAAATGGGTGCACCCAAAGATTTTGCATCAAAATTACAAGCAGGTACTGGGGCAAGTCATATTAAATCTTTTATAAGATATTTAAAAAATTTTGAATTTGAAAAACCATTAGGTGAACATGCTCCCAATCAAAGACTAATTTATGAACCTAAAGGTGTTTGTGCGTTGATTACACCATGGAATTGGCCAATGAATCAGGTGTGTTTAAAAGTAATGCCTGCAATCGCATCTGGATGTACTATGGTTTTAAAACCATCAGAGTTAGCGCCACTATCTTCAATGATACTTGCTGAAATTATTGATGAAGTAAAATTTCCAAAAGGAGTATTTAATTTAATTAATGGTGATGGCGCAATGACGGGAGATGCTCTAACAAGTCATCAAGATATTAATATGATTTCTTTTACAGGATCAACAAGAGCTGGAGCTTTAATTTCACAAAATGCTGCTAAAGATTTTAAAAGAGTAAGTTTAGAACTAGGTGGCAAAGGAGCAAACATAATTTTTAAAGATGCTGATCCAGAGGCTATTGAAAGAGGTGCTCTTAGATGTTTTAGAAATTCAGGACAATCCTGCAATGCACCAACTAGAATGTTAGTAGAAAAATCAATGTACAATGAAGCTATTGAGAGATTAAAAACATATACTGAAAATTTTGAAGTTGGTGATCCTAAAAAAGAAGGTGAACATATTGGTCCAGTTATTTCAGAGGCTCAATACTCTAAAATACAAACTTTAATACAAAAAGGTATAGATGAAGGTGCAAAATTAGTTGCTGGAGGAACAGGTAAGCCAGAAGGATTAGATAAAGGTTATTTTGTTAAACCAACAGTATTTGCTGACGTTAATAACAATATGGAAGTTGCAAGAACAGAAATTTTTGGACCAGTTCTATCTGTTATCCCATTTGAAACAGAGGAAGATGCAATCAAAATTGCTAATGATACTGCCTATGGTTTAACAAACTATATCCAAACGCAAGATACAGAAAAAGTTCAAAGAGTTGCTAGAAAATTGAGATCTGGAATGGTTGATGTAAATGGAGCCGGAATTGCTGTTGATGCACCTTTTGGTGGTTTTAAACATTCAGGAATAGGTCGTGAAGCAGGTGCACATGGTCTAGAGGAATTTTTGGAAGTAAAAGCAGTAGGTGGCTGGAGTTAATTTAAAGTAGAATTTTCTTTAATTCCATCAAGAAGTTTTAGACATTTTTTTAATTCATCTAAAATAATATATTCGTCAATTTTATGAGCTTGTTCAATTGAACCTGGTCCACATACAACTGTACTAATACCTATTTCTTGAAATAAACCTGCTTCTGTTCCAAAAGAAACAACTTGTCTAGAATTATCACCTGTTAGGCTTGAGATAAATTCACAAGCATCTGATTTATCTTTTCTATCAAATCCAACTATTTCACCGATGATATTTTTTTCAATTGAAGCATTTGGAAAATTTTTTTTCATATCTGGGAGTAATACTTCATTTGCATATTTATCTATTTCTTGATTTAAAAATATTCCATCCTCTTTAACCACAGGTCTTGTTTCCCAATTAATATGACATTTATCTGCTATTACATTGTGAGCAATACCTCCAAATATACCACCAATTGATAGTGTAGAGTGAGGAGGGTCAAAAATGGAGTCTTTGGGTTCTCTTTCTTTAAGTTTTTCTCTTAATTCAATTAATTTATTAACATATCTTGATGCATATTCAACAGCGTTTACCCCTTTGTGGGGTGTAGAACTATGTCCCGCCAAGCCTTTAAAATAAGTTGTGTATTCGTAGCATCCTTTATGGGCATCAATAATTTTCATATTAGTTGGTTCTCCTACAATACAAATGCCATCTTTAATATTTCGTCTTTTCAATTCTTCAATTAGTATAGGAGCCCCTATACACGCTGTTTCTTCATCAAAAGTAAAAGAAAAATGAATATCTCTATCTAAATTTGATTTTGAAAAAGTAGGCGCATAGGCCAATGCACAGGCAATAAATCCCTTCATATCACAAGAACCTCTTCCAAATAGTTTATCTTCTCTAATTGTTGCAGTAAAAGGATCTGAACTCCAACCTTTTGAAACTGGAACAACATCAGTATGGCCTGATAAAATTATTGGTTTTTTATTGCTTGAATTTTTAGATTTAAGAGTTGCAAATAGATTTACTCTTTTTTTCTCATCATCGTAAGTTCTAAATGAAGTAGCACCTAATTTTTTTAAGATATCATCACAGTAGTCAATTAAAGCAGTATTATCCTCTCCAGATATAGTTTTAAAACCAATTAAGTCTGTTAAAATTTTAATAGAATTATTAAATAAAAGATCTGAATTATTTTCTGTACTCATATTTTTCATCTATTATATATTAATTATATGAAAGAACAAATTACCTTTGATGAATTTGATAAAGTAGATATTAGAGTTGGAACAGTAATCTCAGTTAAAAAAAATGAAAAAGCTAGAAAACCATCTTTAGTGGTAGAAGTTGATTTTGGTGAGGAAATTGGAATTAAACAATCATCAGCTCAGATTACACATTACTATACAGAGGAAAATTTGAAGGGCAAACAAGTGATTGGAGTGTGCAACTTTGCTGAAAAAAACATTGCTGGTGTAATTTCACAAGTTCTAATTTTAGGATCAATTGATAAAGAAGGAAAAGTAATATTAGTTCATCCTTCTCAAAAGTCTGAGAATGGTTTACCAATCGCTTAATAAATGCATCCAGAAATTTTATCTATAACATTATTTGGAATTGTAGCTGCATTTACTCCAGGCCCAAATAATTTTGTAGCGTTTTACTCTGGTTTCAATTTTGGAATAAAAAGAACACTACCACATATACTTGGTGTTACTTTTGGTTTCCCCTTTCTTTTACTTTGTGTAGCTTTAGGATTGGTTAATATATTTAAACTTTATCCATTAATTCAGTTAATATTAAAATATTTAGGAACAATATTTTTAATTTATTTAGCATATAAAATTTCATTTTCAGGATCACAAAATCAAGAAAACAAAAATATAAATCCTGTAAGATTTATAGAGACATTTATTTTTCAGTTTTTAAACCCAAAAGCTGTAATTGCTTCAATAATCGTTGTCTCTACGTACATAAATCCAGGAGAAAATTTTATAAACTATACGATTCAAATTATTGTTTTAGCTTTATTAGTTTCTATCACTAGCATCACTCTTTGGACATTTTTAGGTAAATTTCTTAGGAAATTCGCGACAAATCAGAAATTTATTAATTATTTTAATTATGCTATGTCACTGCTTCTTTTATTAAGCATAATAACTTTTTATTTATAATATGACGCCAGGAACAAAAAATTCTTACAATTCTTTAGCCAATATTTCTATTGGAGACAAAAATTATAAATTTTATTCTCTAAAAAATGCTGAACAAAATGGTCTTGATGGTATATCGAAATTACCAAAATCTTTAAAAGTTCTCTTAGAAAATCTACTAAGATATGAAGATGATTTGTCAGTAAATAAAAACCAAATTGAGTCAATCAAAGAATGGTTAAAATCAAAAAAATCAAATACTGAAATAGCATATCGACCAGCTAGAGTTTTGTTACAAGATTATACTGGTATCCCAGCTGTAGCAGATTTGGCGGCGATGAGAGAAGCAGTAAAAGATAAAAATAAAGACCCAAATACTATTAACCCATTGTCAGCTGTTGATCTTGTAATCGATCACTCTGTTCAAGTAGATCAATCTGCTAAATCAGATTCTTTTGAAAACAATGTTGATATTGAATTTGAAAGAAATGGGGAAAGATATTCTTTTTTAAAATGGGGTCAACAAGCATTTAATAATTTTAGAATAGTTCCACCTGGAACTGGAATATGTCACCAAGTAAATTTAGAATACCTATCAAAGGTAGTTTGGTCAGAAGAATTTGAAGGAGATAAATATTTATTTCCAGACACTTTAGTTGGTACTGATAGTCATACTACAATGGTTAATGGTTTGTCCGTATTAGGTTGGGGTGTTGGAGGTATTGAGGCTGAAGCAGGTATGTTGGGTCAGCCAATTTCAATGTTAATCCCAGAAGTTATAGGATTTAAGGTTACAAATAAAATGCCAGAGGGAACAACAGCAACTGATTTAGTTTTAACAGTTGTTAAAATGTTAAGAGACAAAGGTGTGGTTGGAAAATTTGTTGAATTTTATGGCGAAGGTTTAAAAAACTTAACTCTTGCTGATAGAGCAACAATAGCAAATATGGCTCCAGAATATGGTGCAACATGTGGTTTTTTTCCAATTGATGATGAAACATTAAAATATCTAAAATTCTCAGGAAGAGACCAGCATACGGTTGATGTAGTTGAGCACTATGCAAAAGAACAAGGTTTATGGGCAAGCGATGAAATAGAATTTACAGATACTATCTCTTTAGATATGTCTACAGTGGTTCCAACAATTTCTGGACCTAAAAGACCTCAAGATAAAGTTTTACTAACAGATGCCCCTACTTCCTTTAAAAAAGTGTTAGAAGAAGCAACTAATAAAAAAGATCATTCAATATCTAAAGTTTCAAATACAGATTATGAAATTAAAGATGGTTCAATTTTAATTGCAGCAATAACATCATGCACTAATACTTCAAATCCAAATGTTTTAATTGGAGCTGGATTACTTGCAAAAAAAGCTGTTGAATTAGGTTTGGAAGTAAAACCTTGGGTTAAAACATCTTTAGCTCCAGGCTCTCAGGTAGTGACCGATTATTTAGCAAAAGCTGGATTAAATATTTATCTTGATAAATTAGGTTTTAATCTTGTAGGCTATGGATGTACAACATGTATTGGAAATTCAGGACCACTGCCTGAAAATATAGTAAGTGCAATCCAAAAAGAAAATATTTATGCAGTTTCTGTTTTATCTGGAAATAGAAATTTTGAAGGAAGAATATCCCCTCATATCAAAGCAAATTATTTAGCTTCTCCTCCATTAGTTGTGGCTTACGCTCTGGCTGGACATATGGAAGTTGATTTATATAAAGATGCCCTTGGTAAAGATAAAGATGGTAATGATATTTACTTAAAAGATATCTGGCCATCAAATAAAGAAATTGAAGATACTCTAAAACAATCTTTAAATGCTGAAATGTTTATTCAAAGATATTCAAATGTTTCAGAAGGACCTAGCCAATGGCAAGATATTAAAACAGAAAAAAGCAGTATTTATAGTTGGGATGAAGGATCAACATATGTAAAAAAACCACCTTTCTTTGATAATTTATCAGATGAACCAGAAGGATTTAAAGAGATTAAAGATGCAAGACCTTTATTAATCTTAGGAGACATGGTTACTACAGATCATATTTCACCAGCAGGGAATATCCAAAAAGAAAGTCCAACTGGAGAATATTTTATGGAACACCAAATACTTCCTAAAGATTATAATTCTTATGGATCAAGAAGAGGAAATCATGAAGTAATGATGAGAGGAACTTTTGCTAATATCAGAATTAAAAATGAGATGGCGCCAGGAACTGAAGGTGGATTTACTAAGATTTATCCTGAAGAAAAAGTATTACCTGTTTATGATGCGGTTGTTGAATATAAAAAAAGAGGAACTGATTTGGTTGTCATAGGAGGAAAGGAATATGGAACTGGTTCTTCAAGAGATTGGGCAGCCAAAGGAACAAAATTATTAGGTGTTAAAGCAGTAATTGCTGAAAGTTTTGAGCGTATTCATAGGTCAAATTTAATAGGAATGGGAATTCTACCTTTGCAATTTACAAATGATGTAAATAGAAAAAATTTAAATTTAATAGGCTCAGAATTGATTAGTGTTCTTGACGTTGAAAAAGGTATAAATCCATCTGAAGAAGTGACTATTGAGATAAAATATGCTTCAGGGGATATTAAAAAAATTAAAACTTTATGCAGAATTGATACTAAAAATGAATTAGAGTATTATAAAAATGGAGGTATTCTCCAATATGTTTTAAGGAATATGATTTAGTTATGGAAGAAGATATTTCAATTATTAATAGCAATACAAGAAATGAAAAAGTAAGAAACTTTCTTGTTAATAATAAGAATAAAATTATCTCAACAATAGTAATCTTGATTATTATTCTAGTAGGTACTTATGGTTTTGATAGCTATAAAATTAATAAGAAAAAAGAAATTTCTAATAAATTTAATTCAACTACTTTAAATCATTCTGAAAGTACGAAAGAAATAACAGTTCGAAATTTAGTTGAAATTATTAATGAACAAGACCCAACTTATTCACCTTTATCTCTATATTTTATCATCGACAACAAACTAATTTCTAATCAAAGTGAAATAAACAGTTATTTCGATAGTGTAATTGAAAAAACGTCGCTCGATGAAGAAATTAAAAACTTAGTTATTTATAAAAAAGCATTATTTAACTCTGATCAGGCTCAAGAAAGTGAACTATTGAATATTTTAAATCCATTGATTAATTCTAAAAGTGTATGGAAATCACATGCTTTATATTTAATGGCTGAGTATTTCTATACCAAAGATCAAAAACAAAAATCTAAAGAATTTTTCAATCAAATTGCTAATTTAGAGGACGCCAATCCAGATATAAAGCTTCAAGCACAAAAACGATTGAATAGAGATTTGAGTGATTAAAGTAATTTTATTAATTTTTACATTATTATTTCTATCAAATTGCTCTATCAGTGAAAATTCTCGTATTTGGACCGATAAAGAGGAAAAATTAGAAAATCAAAAAAATACAAAGAAATTATTTGCTAAAGAAGAAAAAATAATCACTGAGTTAAATCCTGAGTTAAAGCTTGATTTTTCTAAACTCAAATTAAATAATTATATTATAGATAATAAAAATAATTTAGGAGCTCAAAATTATAGTGGTCTTAATCAAAAAAAAGGTTCTTATAAATTTTCTAAAATTGAAGATCCTAATCATTTAAATTATAAACCAATTTTTTTAAATGATGGACTTATATTTTTTGATAAAAAAGGAACGATTATTAGATATGATAATAATAAAAAGATAGTTTGGAAAAAAAATCATTACTCGAAGTCGGAAAAAAAACTAAGCCCAAAATTATACTTTTTATTAGATGATCAAAATTTATTAGTAGCAGATAGTATTGCAAAGTATTATTCAATTAATATTAAATCTGGGGAATTAAATTGGTCAAAAAATGGAACCTATTCTTTTAACTCTGACATAAAGAAAAAAGATAATAAATTTTTTATAGTTGACTATAAAAATACTTTAAGATCCTTTAGTACAGATGATGGGTCTGAGTTATGGAATTTTCAAACAGAAGACTCTTTTGCAATATCAGATAATAAAAACTCTTTAATTATTGTTGAAGATTTGGTTGTTTTTAATAACTCTATTGGTGATATTACTGCTATCAATATGGAATCGGGTTTGATTACATGGCAGCTTCCAACTCAGAGTAGTAATATAATAAATGAGTCATATAATTTTAAAACTTCAAAATTAGTTTCTGATGGAAAATCTATTTATTTTTCAAACAATAAAGGTGAATTTTATTCATTAGACCTTAAAACTGGAGTTACAAATTGGATAAATAAAATTGATTCAAACATAATGCCTTATGTCATAGGTAATCTAATTTTTACAATATCTAATGAAGGATACTTTTATGTGATAGAAAAAAATAATGGAAATATTATTCGAATAACAAATATTTATGAAAATTATAAAGAAAAAAAACGTAAAAATATAAAACCAATCGGTTTCGTTATTGGAAAGACAAATTTATATTTATCAAATAATGATGGTAAAATGATAGTGGTTGATTTAGTTACTGGAAATACAACTAGCACTATTAAAGTTTCAAATAGTATATTGTCTGAACCATTTATTTTTAATAAAAATTTATTTATAATTAAAAATGGATCTATTGTTCATTACAATCAATAATGTTCCTAAATTTTTTAGATAGAGTAGGAAGAAAAAAAGTAGTTTTAGATAGAGGACCTTCTCATCCAAGATACGATGAAGCTAAACCTTGGATGAATAGATATTATGTTTTATTAAGGTATCGACCAAGGTGGTTTCCATTTAATATATTAATTCATGAAATGTTGGCTGACGATCATGGAGATGGAGTTCATAACCATACTTTCCCCTATATAACGATTATATTGAGAGGAGGATATTGGGAAACCTTAACTACAGGTAAATATTGGAGACCTCCTGGATATATAGGTTTTAGATCAGCAAATAACTTACATAGAGTTGATCTTAAACCAGGAACAAGACCTTTGACATTATTTATATCAGGACCTTTTGGATTAAGAAAAGGTCCAAGGTCAGAATATGGTATAGATTTTAAGACTAAAAAATGAATTTAAATAAATTATTTCTAAATCATTGTAAAAAAAATAATTTAGAAATTAATCCTTATCAGCTCAATTTAATAGAAGAGCTTGATAACTTTTATAATCTAAATTTTAATAAATCCTTTTTTAAAAAAATATTTTCTACAAAAGATATTAATATTGGATTTTATTTACAAGGTGATGTCGGTGTAGGTAAAACAATGATCTTAAATTTTTTCTATGAAAATTTTAAGTTTTCAAAACAAAGACTTCATTTTAACGAGTTTATGATTAGTTTTCATGATTTTGTATTCAAAAACAAAGGGATTAATCATGAAAATATCATTGATAAATTTGTTAATAA
>QCHA01000012.1 GCA_003279685.1 Pelagibacteraceae bacterium AG-390-L03
ATTTTAAGTCAAAGTGCAGGTAATTCTAAAATGCAAGATATAGCATCTGCAATTCAAATTGGTGCTAAAGCTTATTTAGCAAGGCAATACAAAACAATAGCAATTGTTGGTGTGGTTGTTTTAGTGATTGTAAGCGTTGCGTTTAGTCCTTTGGTTGGATTAGGTTATTTAGTTGGTGCAGCATTATCTGGTATTGCAGGATATGTTGGTATGTTAGTTTCTGTTGAGGCTAATGTAAGAACAGCAGAAGCTTCTAGAAAAGGTCTTGCTCAAGGTTTATCTGTTGCATTTAAATCAGGTGCTGTAACTGGTATGTTGGTTGCTGGTTTAGCATTGTTGGCTATAGCTGTTTATTATTTTTATTTATTAAAATTTAACATTGATGAAAGAGAAATAGTTAATGCACTTGTTGCTTTAGGTTTTGGTGCTTCTCTTATTTCAATTTTTGCAAGATTAGGTGGCGGTATATTTACAAAAGGTGCTGATGTTGGTGCTGATTTAGTAGGTAAAGTTGAAGCCGGTATTCCAGAAGATGACCCTAGAAACCCAGCAGTAATCGCTGATAACGTAGGAGATAACGTGGGAGATTGTGCAGGTATGGCTGCTGACTTATTTGAAACTTATGCAGTTACAATTGTAGCTACTATGGTTTTATCATCTATTTTCTTTCAAGGTGATATGAGTATGATGATTTATCCATTAACAATTGGCGGTGCTTGTATTATAACTTCAATTTTAGGTACTTTTTTTGTTAAACTTGGAAAAGACAAAAATGTAATGAATGCTTTATATAAAGGGTTTGTTGTATCAGCGATTGCTTCAATAGTTATTTTATACCCAGTAACAGATTATGTAATCGGTTTTACTACAGAATATAATGTTAATGGTAAAAATTTTAACGGAATGAGTTTGTATTACTGTGGTATAATTGGCCTAGTAATTACAGGTTTATTAATTTGGATCACTGAATACTATACGGGTACAAATTATAGACCGGTAAAATCTGTTGCTGCATCTTCAATAACAGGTCACGGTACTAATGTTATTCAAGGATTGGCTGTTTCTATGGAAGCAACTGCAGTACCAGCATTAATTATTGTTGCTGGAATATTGGCTACTAATGCTATCGCAGGACTTTTTGGTATAGCAATCGCAGTAACTACTATGCTTGCATTAGCAGGAATGGTTGTAGCACTTGATGCTTATGGCCCAGTTACAGATAACGCTGGTGGAATTGCTGAAATGTCTAACTTAGACAAAAAAGTTAGAAAAACTACTGATGCTCTTGATGCAGTAGGCAATACAACGAAAGCTGTTACTAAAGGTTATGCAATTGGATCAGCTGGTTTAGGAGCTCTAGTATTATTTGCAGCTTATGTTGAAGATATCAAACATTTTTCTAATGTAGCTGGTTCAAAATTAGAAGGTATAGTTGTAACATTCGATTTATCTAATCCTTACGTAGTAGTGGGATTATTAATTGGTGGTATGCTACCTTATTTATTTGGTTCAATGGGAATGCAAGCTGTTGGAAGAGCGGGTGGCGCTGTAGTGATTGAAGTAAGAAGACAATTTAAAAAGTTTCCTGGTATTATGAAGAAAAAACAAAAACCAGATTATGCTAAATTAGTAGACCTCTTAACTGTAGCAGCAATTAAGGAGATGATAATTCCTTCATTATTACCTGTTTTATCTCCAGTTGTATTATATTTTATAATTCTATCTATCGGTGGCCAAGTTGCAGCATTAGCTGCTGTTGGAGCAATGTTGCTAGGTGTTATTATTACAGGATTATTTGTTGCCGTGTCTATGACAGCCGGAGGAGGTGCTTGGGATAATGCTAAAAAATATATTGAGGATGGTAATCATGGTGGAAAAGGTTCCGAAGCTCATAAGGCTGCTGTAACTGGAGACACTGTTGGTGACCCATACAAAGATACTGCAGGTCCTGCGATTAACCCAATGATTAAGATTACAAATATTGTAGCTTTATTATTATTGGCAGTTATCGCTGGCTAATTTCTTTTTGTTTTTCGGCCCTCTTATTAAGAGGGTCGTTAATTTTTTGTCTCATACTTGACATAAAATCATAAACAAACGTGTTTTTTTTAAACCCAGTATTAGTAGTAGCTTTTACAATTTCTATATTTTTCATATCATCTTCGTTAAAGAATTTTTTTTTAGCAAGTATTCCATAATTATTGATCTCTAAAACCAAAACATTATTCTCATCAATTTTCATTTTTCCTAAATTAGTTAGTTTTGATTGAGTTTGTTTTCTTTCTATATAGATCCATATATCATTATCAAATTTACTTTTTGTTGAAGGATTTCCTAAAATTTTTAATATATCATTTTTGTTAGTTTTATTAACTATAAGTGATAATTGTTTTTTTTCTAAAAAAGGTACACCATGATGTTTAACGACTTTTTTAAATGAACAATTTGAAACTATTAATGATAGAAAAATTATATATAATATTTTTGGCATGAAAAAAAACTATATACATATTTATAACAATTTAATTAATTTCACTAGAAATAAAGATTTATATAAATCATTAAATCGTAACGATAATTTTTCTGATCGTTTAACCTTGTTTTTATTACATTTCGCCTTTCTTTTAAAAAATTTTAAAAACGAACAAAATAAGATGATTTTACAGGATATTTATGATTTTAATTTCAGACAACTTGAGCTTAGTATTAGAGAGATAGGTTATGGAGATCAATCAATTAACAAGAAAATGAAAGACTATATAAATTTATTTCATTCAATGGTTTCAGAAATACATTTTTGGAATAATTTAACAAGAAGACAAAAACTTGAAAAGGTTTCAATTTTTTTAACTGATTTCAAAGAAATTGATCATTTGCTTGATTATTTTGAGTTATTTGATGAAAATTTATCAAAAAAAACTTTGAATTCTTATTTAAAAAGTGTAAGTAACCAATAATTATGGCTGTACCAAAACGTAAACAAACCCCATCCAGAACTGGAATGAGAAGGGCCCAGACGATGAAATATTCAACTAAAAACATTGTTGAAGATAAAAAATCAGGCGAGTATAGATTGCCTCATCATTTAGATTTAAAAACTGGAATGTACAAGGGCAGACAAGTTTTAGACCCAAAAGAATAGTATAAAAATCTAAAATGAGAGATCAGATAAAAATTGCAGTAGATGCAATGGGTGGTGATAACTCACCAAATAAAACTATTGATGGTGTGATACTTAATCACAAATCAAGCAAAAATGTATTTTATAAAATTTTTGGAGATAAAAATAAAATTTCTAATCTTATTGGTGATAAAATTGATAAAGATTTTTTTGAAATAATTCATACTACAGACGTTGTTAAGAGTACCGATAGTCCTCTTGAGGGTGCTAAAAGAGGTAAAAACACAAGTATGTGGCTTGCTATTGAAAGTGTTAAGAACAAAGAAGCAGATATTGTTGTTTCAGCTGGTAATACTGGCGCTTTGTTAGTTATTTCAAAACTAAATCTTAAAATGATAGAAAATATTGATAAGCCTGCGTTATCAGCTTTATGGCCAAATAAAAAATCAATGAGTGTTGTTTTAGATTTAGGAGCAAATATTGAATGTAGTTCTAAAAACTTATTAGATTTTTCTATAATGGGTGCTTCTCTCTACACTTCCTTATATCCTGAGGATAAACCAAATGTAGGTTTGTTAAATATAGGTTCTGAAGAACTAAAAGGAAATGAAACTATAAAAGAAACTTATCAAATTTTAAACGAAAAAAAATCTAGAAATTATGATTTTGCAGGATACATTGAAGGTAATCACTTAATGGATGGTGAAGTTAATGTGATTGTGTCAGATGGATTTACTGGAAATGTTGCTTTAAAGACTGCCGAAGGAACAGCAAATTTTATTACTAGTGAACTTAAAAAAGCAATGACAGGATCTTTAATTGGAAAAATTTCATCATTATTGAACATCTCAAATTTAAATAAATTTAAAAAACGCTTAGATCCAAGACTTTATAATGGTGCTATATTTATCGGTCTAGATTCCCCAGTTGTAAAAAGTCACGGTGGTACTGATTATATTGGATTTTCAAATTCTTTAGATGTTTGTCATAGAATTGTAAAAGGTAATTTGATAGAAAAGATTAAGCAAAATATTTAAATTAATGAGAATAAATTTAACTAAAAAAGACTTAGTTAATTTAGTTTATATGCAGCTAGGTTTTTCTAAGCAAATTTCTGAAAACCTTATCGAAGACTTTTTATCAACAATTGTTTCAAATATTAAAGAAGAAAAGAAATTGAAATTATCTAAATTTGGTACTTTTTCTATTAGAGAAAAAAAACAAAGAATAGGAAGAAATCCAAAAACAAAAGAAACTAAAATGATTTCAAGCAGAGACGTTGTGTTGTTCAAACCTTCAAAAGAATTCAAAGAATTTGTCAATTTAAAAGATAATGGATAAGTCTGATAGCGCTTACAAAACAATAGGAGAAGTTGCCAAAATATTAAATTTAAAGTCTAATAAAAAAGGTGAAGTTCCAACTCACATAATTAGATTTTGGGAAACACAATTTAAGCAAATTAAACCTAAAACCTTAAATTCAAACAGAAGATATTATGATGAAAATTGCATTAATATTCTTAAAAAAGTTAAATTTCTTCTTAAGGAACAAGGTATGACTATTAATGGTGTTAAAAAGATACTTAATGGAGAACAATCTTTTGAACTTGACGAAATGGCAAATAATTCTATAAAAGCTGATAATTTAAGAAATAAATTAGTTAAAATTTCTAAAATAGTTAAAAACTTAAAAGATTTAAAATAAAATGGCAAAAAAAACACACGTAAAAGTAAGATTGGTTCCAGAGTCAAAACCTGATAGCCCATTCTTTTACTATGTAAAAAAACCTGCTGGTGGTGAAAAAGCTAAAGTAAAACTCTCAGCTAAAAAATATAATCCTGCTACAAGAAAACACGAAACATTTGTGGAAAAAAAACTTCCACCTCACAGTAAGTAATTACTTCTTTTTGAAATTCCTTCTTTCGTAATCAATATATGACCAGATCATATTTTTCCATATACGATTAGTAATTTTTGGATCTATTTTAAGTTTTTTAGATTTTCCTTTAATTTTATTTAAAATAAAATTAATTCTTTTTTGATCCACTATTTCTTTTTTAAATTCTTTTAATTTAAGTACTTCTTTGACAAGAGAAGTTCGATACTTAATTAAAGCTAGAAGTTTATTATCTAATTTGTCTAGTTTTATTCGAATTTCCTCTAATTTTTTTTTATTTTTTGGCGACATTTAATTTATTGGATTAATTAATAATTATTATATTTATCTATATATGTACAGTCAGAATAGTCATTTAAATAATCAATTAAAGATCTGGTTACTTACATTAATTGGACTTGTAATACTTATAATTTTAGTTGGTGGCTTAACAAGATTAACTGACTCTGGATTATCTATAACAACTTGGGAATTATTTGTGGGATTTATTCCACCACTTACAAATGATAAATGGATTGATTATTTTGAACTCTATAAAAATATTCCCGAATTTAGTGAACAAAATTTTAATATGACCCTTAATGAATTTAAGGTAATTTTTTGGTGGGAATGGGGTCACCGTCAATTGGGTAGATTAATTGGTTTATCTGTATTGTTACCACTTATATTTTTTTCAATCAAATATGGTTTAAGAATTTTAAAAAACTATGTATTGATTTTTTTATTAGTTTGTTTTCAGGGTTTTATTGGTTGGTATATGGTATCTAGTGGCTTAATAAATAGGGTGGACGTTAGTCATTATAGACTTTCATTACATTTGGTAACCGCATTTATAATTTTGTCTATAATATTTTGGAAATTTCTTAAATTAACCAAAATTCAAGCTCAATATATTTCAATTAATACAAATTTAATAAAAGTTTTTCTTTTTTTATTATTTTTACAATTAATAATAGGTGCCTTTGTATCGGGTATGGATGCTGGAAAAGTTTATAATACTTGGCCATTAATGGGCTCATCCTATTTTCCTGACGATAGTCAATTTATTGAATTTTTAAATGTAAAAGTTTTTGATAATCCTTCTTTAGTTCAATTTATTCACAGAAATTTAGCTTATTTAATTTTAGGTATTTATATCTTCATCCTTTTTTATGTTGTCAAAGACTGTAATGAAATATTCAGATTACCAATATTTATAATTGGAATTAGTTTATCTATGCAAGTTGTTTTGGGAATACTAACTCTTTTATCTGGAGTAAAGATTTTTTATGCATCCCTACACCAGATAAATTCTATTTTAATTATTTTATCAACTTTGTATTTTCTATATTTATCAAATTATAGAAAAATTAATTAATTTCGATTTGTTGACATATAAATCCTATAGTTAGCTTACAGCTTTTAGGTTACCTTTAGAAGATTTATCAAGGGCTTGATCTATGTCGTCAATAATATCGTCAATATGCTCCAAACCTATACACAATCTGACATAGCCAGGTGTTACACCTGCTGCAAAAAGCTCGTCTTCTGTTAGCTGACTATGTGTAGTAGTTGCTGGATGAATTGCTAAACTTCTAGCATCACCTATATTAGCTACATGGTAAAACATCTTTAAAGATTCGATAAATTTCTTACCTGCTTCTATTCCACCCACTAGTTCAATACCAACTAATGCACCATTACCATTTTTAAGATATTTCTTTGCTCTACTAGAAATTTCATTATTATGTTCTGTTGCATAGATTACTTTAGATATAGCCTTATGTTTTTTAAGATAATCAACAACTTTTGCAGCATTATCACAGTGTTGTTTCATTCTTAAAGCAACAGTTTCTAAGCCTTGAATTACACCAAAAGCATTATCAGGTGATAAAGCAGATCCTAGATCTCTTAACAAAGTTACCCTAGCTCTAACTGCAAAAGAAACATTTGCTCCTGTTAACTCAGGTACTGCTTTTCCCCAAACTACACCACCATAACTTGCGTCAGGTTCATTAAATAGCGGTTGTCTTTTTGGATCTGCTGTCCAATCAAAATTACCACCATCAACTAATGCTCCACCAACAACTGTTCCATGACCAGCTATATATTTTGTTAAAGAATAAACAACTACAGCTGCTCCATGCTCAATTGGGTTACAAATAACTGGTGCTGCTGTATTATCAACAATTAATGGTATATTGTATTTTTTACCAATATCTGCCACTTCTTTAATTGGAAATACTCTTAAATATGGATTTGGTAAAGTTTCCCCATAAAAAGCTCTTGTCTTTTCATCAATTGCTTTTTCGAAGTTTTTTGGATCAGAAGGGTCAGCATATCTAACTTCAATACCAAGTTTACTTAAAGTATGCGTAAACAACGATACGGTTCCCCCATAAAGATCTGTTGAACTTATAACATTATCACCTGATTGCGCTACATTTAGAATTGCAAATGTAGATGCTGTTTGTCCTGATGATACTGTCAAACAAGCTAAGCCACTATCAAGTGCGGCAAGTCTTTTTTCAAGGACATCATTGGTTGGGTTCATGATTCTTGTATAAATGTTTCCAAATTCCTTTAGCGCAAAAAGGTTTGCAGCATGTTCAGTGCTATCAAATTGATATGATGTAGTTCTATATATTGGAACAGCTACAGCGTTAGTTGATGGGTCACTTCTATAGTCACCACCATGAATTGCTATTGTTTCTGGATTATTTCTTTTTGTACTCATTTTTCTCCTTTTTTAGTGCTTTAACATAGTGTAAGGCGCACAATACAGTTCAAATGCCTGCCGATAATGTAAAGAATATTCCTGTTTAGCAGTTATATGCCCGCAATAGGATCAAATCGGCAATTAAAATTTATCAGATAAGTCTTATATTACAAGCTAAATATCAAATTGACTTTGCAGTTAATAATAGTATTAATCCTCGCACAATGACAAAATTCGTAAAAAAAGACCAACTAAATTCATCATGGTATGAAATAGATGCGACCAATGCCGTAGTTGGAAGACTAGCTACTGTGATTTCTAAAATTATTAGAGGAAAAAATAAAACTACTTATACACCTCATATGGATCACGGTGATTTTGTTGTGGTTAAAAATATTGAACAGGCTAGATTTACAGGAAAAAAATTTCAAGATAAAATTTATTATAGACACACTGGACACCCTGGTGGAATTAAAGAAACATCACCTGAAAAATTACATGAAAAAAAACCAGGTGAAACTTTAAAACTTGCTGTAAAAAGAATGCTTCCTGGTGGAGTATTAGGTAGAAAACAATTAACTAAATTAAAGATTTATTCTGGAAGTGATCACCCACATTCAGCTCAAAATCCTCAAGTTATTGAGCTAGGTAAATTAAACAGTAAAAACTTAGTTAGAAATTAATATGGAAAATATTCAAACTTCAACAAAAACACCTAAATTAAAATTGGATTTTAAAGATAGTAAATATGCTACTGGTAGAAGAAAAACTTCAATAGCAAAAGTCTGGTTAAAAAAAGGTTCAGGCAAAATTTATGTTAATGGAAAATTATTTAATGAATATTTTTCTAGTGAATTTCATCATCTTCAAATAACAAGACCTTTTGATATAATTAATCAGTCTACAGATTACGATGTAAGATGCAGTGTTAGCGGTGGAGGACCCACTGGTCAAGCAGGGGCTTTAGTGCATGGTATTTCTAAAGCTTTAGTTATGTTTGATGAAAATTTAAAATCTACATTAAAAACTGAAAAACTTACAACCAGAGACTCAAGGGCAGTTGAGAGAAAAAAACCTGGTAGAAGAAAAGCTAGAAGAAGCTTTCAATTCTCTAAAAGATAATTTTTTTTTAAATTTAAACTGTTATAATAAATTATGCCTAAGCTTAATGCATTAGTTGCTGGATCAACTGGATATATTGGAGTTCAATTAATTAAATTATTAGTTAAACACAAATATATTAATATAAAATATTTGTGTGGAAATAGTTCTGTTGGAAAAAAAATTTCTAATTATGACAAATCTTTATCTAAAAAAAAGTTACCCACAATTATAAAATTTGACAAAAAACTTTTAAAAGATGTGGATATAGTTTTTACTGCTTTACCTAATGGTGAAGCTCAAGATATATCAAAATATTTAACAAAAAATATTACTTTAATAGATTTAGCAGCAGATTTTAGATTAGAAAAAGGATCTGAATATCTTAAATGGTATAAACAAAAACATAAAGCATTAAGTTTAATTAAAAAGAGTTTATATGCTCTTCCAGAAATTAACGGACATAACCTAAATAAATATCAAATTATATCTTGTCCTGGTTGTTATCCAACATCAATATTACTTCCTTTAATTCCACTTTTCAAAAAGAACTTAGTAAAAGTAAATAATATAGTAATTGACTCTAAATCTGGTTATTCAGGTGCCGGAAGAGGTGTTCATAAAAAGTATAGAGATAAAAATTTATATGAGTCCTTAAGTGCTTATGGTGTTGGTTTTCATCGTCATAATTCAGAAATTGATCAAATGTTAAATAAATTTACTAAAAAAAAGCTAAGTTTTAATTTTACTCCACATTTAACACCTATGTTCCGTGGAATTTTAAGTACAATTTATATTGATTTAGAAAATAATGTAACTCAATCAAAAGTTATAAAAATTCTTAAAGATTTTTATAAAAAAGATATCTTTGTAAATATTTTAAAAGCAGATAGTTTAATAAGTACAAATGATGTGATTAATTCAAATAATTGCTTTATATCTGTTTGCAAATCTAAAAACAAAAATAAAATCATAATCTTATCTGCAATTGATAATTTGATTAAAGGAGGAGCAGGTCAAGCTGTTCAGAACCTTAATATGAAATTTAGATTTCCTTTAAAAACTGCTTTGTCATGAAACTAATTTTAATTTTTTCTATAATATTATTATTAAATAACTGTTCTTTAAGTAAAGATTCTAAATATTGGACAGAAGATGGTGTTAAAAAAATAGAAGATCAAAAAAAATTATCCAATGTACTCAAAAAGTCAGCAGATATAACAACAATGACTTATGAAGAATATAAGATTTATATAGATGACTTTACAAAAACAAGTAAATATCCAGATATCAATCAATGAATAATACAATAAATATTGCAGTAGTAGGCTTAGGTCAGGTGGGTATTTATTTGTTGAATGAATTGAACACTAAAAAAAAAGATATTGAACTTAAAACTGGCAAGAAAATTAAAATTGTAGCTATATCAGCAAGAAATATTAATAAAAAAAGGCAATTTAAGATTAATAAAAAAATATTTTATAAAAATTCTTTAGATATTTTTAACAAAACAAAAGTTGATATCTTGTTTGAAGCTATTGGACAATCTGATGGTGTATCAAAAAAAATTGTTGAAACAGCTTTAAAAAGTAAAATCCATGTGATAACTCCAAATAAAGCATTAATCTCAAAACATGGTAACGAATTAACAAAAATTGCGGAACAAAATAATGTCAATCTAGAATTTGAAGCCTCCGTTGCTGGAGGAATTCCGATATTAAGATCAATTAAAGAGGGTTTAGCTACTAATAAGATTTCAAAAGTTTACGGAATTTTAAATGGTACATCTAACTATATTCTTTCAGAAATGGAAAATTCGAACCAAAGTTTTGCTGATGTTCTAAAAAAAGCTCAAAAACTAGGTTATGCAGAACCAGGTAATCCAAAATTAGATCTAAATGGTTTTGACGCTTTTGCAAAAGTTAGAATTTTATCAGCATTATCATTTAATAGTAAAATTTCTAAACACAAATGCTTAATGGAAGGAATTGAAAAAATTGATCTTAAAGATATAAAAATTGCTAATCAATTGGATTTAAGAATTAAACTTCTTGGAATATCTGAATTAAAAAATGGTCATTTGTTTGAAACTGTACATCCATGCCTTGTTAGTAAAAATTCTTATATCGGCAATGTTACTGGTGTAATGAATGCAGTAATTCTTGAAGGAAAACCTGTTGGTGAAAGTATTTTACAAGGTGAGGGCGCTGGTCCAGGACCAACATCTTCAGCATTGCTTTCAGATTTATTATCTATTTTGAGAGGCAATATAAAAAAACCTTTAGGCGTTTCTGTTAATAAACTTAAATCTTTAAAACCATATAATGTGAACAACTATATTAATTCTTTGTATTTAAGATTTGAAGTCAAAGATAAACCAGGTGTTTTATCTAAAATTACTAATCGTTTAGCTAAATACAAGATATCTGTAAAAAGACTTATTCAAACACCTAATAAAAAAGATAATAAAGCTACTATTGTTATAATTACTCACAAAACAACTGAGCTTAATTGCAACAATTGTTTGTCTATATTTAAAAAAAACAAAGATATTCTTAAAACCCCCGTATTAATAAGATTATATAATTAATGGATATTTATTTAAAACTCTTTGAAGTTTTATTTCCAGTATTTTTTATAGTTGGAATTGGCTTTATATTAGGAAAAAAGAACCCAAATTTTGATACCTCTTTTATAACAACATATTCTGGTAATTTTGGAACTCCTGCACTTGTAATATTCGCACTTACTGCAGGCGGTGTAACCTTTCAAGTTTTTAAGGAATTCTTTTTTTATGCCTTAATTCTTCTAAGTGCATTTGGGATAGTTGGACTAATTTTTTTAGTTTTAATGAAAAAAGATTATATAAGAGAATTACCTACATTTATTTTACCTAATACGGGAAATATGGGTATTCCAATTTGTTTATTTGCATATGGAGAGCTAGGTATGGGTATAGCAGCTGCTATTTCTTCATTAGTTGTGTTGTTACATTTTACCCTTAATATTTTTTTAGCTAAAAGAGCTTTTGATTTTCAAACAATTTTTAAAAGTCCTGCTTTTTATGCAATTATCGTTACAGTTTTATTTTTATACTTTGAACAACCTTTTCCTCAATTTGTAATGAATACTGTAATGCTGCTGGCTTATGGAATGATTGTCATGATATTAATGTCTTTAGGTGTTGCGCTTACTCAAATGAAAGTCTTTTCTTTTAAAGATGCTGTTATAACTTCAACGGGTCGAGTTATAATTGGTCCTTTAATTGGACTGGCAGTTATAAAATTATTTGATCTTTCTGGTGTTTCAGCTGGTGTAATTTTAATTCAATCTTCAATGCCTAGTGCTATATTATGTTATTTAGTTGCTTCAATGTATTCACCTAAAGTCATTGTTGATAATATTTCTAGTACAATTGTTGTTTCTACTATTATGTCATTAGTCACAATTCCAATTACTTTATTCTTTGCTTTAAAATACTTCTATTAAAAGGTATCCTTCTATTATGAAGGCAATAATTTTAAATGCTTCTGCATGGATGATTGTTCCAGTTATGGATGCTTTTGCAAAATATTTAAGTTCATCTATGGATGTTCTCCAAATTACATGGGCTAGATATTTCTTCACTGTGGTCTTTACTTTATTTTTAATGCTAATTTTCTACAGACAAACATTGGTATGGACAAAAAAACCTGCCCTTCAACTAATAAGAGGATTAATATTTGTTTTTTCCACGTATTTATTCTTTTATGCGATATCAGAGATTTCTCTTCCTAAAGCTTTAACTTTAGCTTTCGTTGCCCCTATATGCGTAACAGCTTTGTCACCTTTCTTCCTAAATGAGAAAGTTGGGGTGAAGAGGTGGACGGCCGTATCCTTAGGATTTATTGGAACATTGATAGTAATAAGACCTGGTTTTATTGAGCTAAATTTACCCACAATGGCTGCGTTAGGTAATGGAATTTGTTATGGTTTTTATCTTATAATTACAAGAAAGTTGAGCACTTCAGATAGCCCACTTTTAACTCTTTTATTATCAGGATTGATAGGAACTATTATAATTAGCTTATTTGTGCCCTCTGTTTGGGTTAATCCTACATCAAATCAATGGATTTTAATGGCTTTAATCGGCCTTATAGCCTC
This sequence comes from Pelagibacteraceae bacterium AG-390-L03, assembly GCA_003279685.1. Lineage (GTDB taxonomy): Bacteria > Pseudomonadota > Alphaproteobacteria > Pelagibacterales > Pelagibacteraceae > Pelagibacter. The sequence continues at coordinate 12,962 of QCHA01000012.1, forward strand.
TGTAGCGCATCTTTTTATAATTTTATCCCTGAAATATGCTGATGCATCTAAATTAGCTCCTTTGGGCTATACAGAAATCATTACAAATATACTTATTAGCTACTATTTCTTTCATGAATTACCTGATAATTGGACATATCTGGGTCTTTTTATTATTGTATTAAGCGGTCTATATATCTCTAGGAGAGAATACTACCTAAGCAAGTTAAATTAATAGTAATAATTTATTTACTATATAATTATGTAATACATTAGTTATATTTATTAAACTATTGTAATTATTGATTAATTTGATATATAAAAAATATATAAATTATTTTAATATAGTAAAAAAAACATTACTATATATTTAATTAACATCAATAATTAGCAATAATAAGATAAAAATTAAACCAATGTTTAACTTTATTTTAATAAAATTTATATCAATAAATCAAATTTTTTGTGATTGATTAGAATTGTTTAATATCAACACTTTTAAACATTTTAATATAAATAATTAATATCAAGGTTCAGAAGGGGAGAAAAAATAACTAAAAAACAACCTTTTTTTTAATCTTCTAAAAGTATTGGTATCATTGAAAACTGAAGCAATGCACTATTAGAATATGCGCTTTAAACGGCCATAGAGCACCTTATTTTAAGCAAAGGTCGATATCTAGTACAACTAAAGGGTGCATAAAACTATTTATAGGAAAAAGGATTAAATTGGCTTAAAAGTGTTTATTTTAGGGGTTAATTTAAGGATTTGATATATAAAAAATTCTATTTTATTAAGACCTTCTCTAACCTCAGTAATCGCCTTTTTTGCTGAATCCCACCTTTTCCTGAGTAGCCACCAAGGCTTCCATCAGATCTTATCACTCTATGACAGGGTATTTTAGGAGGATAGGGGTTTTTGCCTACTGCATTAGCAACTGCCCTAAAAGCTTTAGGTTTTCCAATTGCTTTAGCAACTTCAAGGTAGGTTTTAACTTTACCTTTTGGTATTTTCTTCAAATAATTCCAGACTTTTAGCTGAAACTTAGTCCCCTTTAAGTTCATAGAGTTCAAAACCTGTATTATTTGCTATTTTATCATATAATTTCTTTGCATTTTCATTGGAAGAGTGGGTAATCCAACGAATTCCATTCCAATTATTGGCTTTAGATAAGGATTTCAGATAGCTAATAAGCTTTTGAGCTATTTGTTGACCTCTAAATTCTGGCTCTACGAACAAATCATCTAAAAAGCCAATGTATTGACCCTTAATCGGCCTTGGCATTGATCTATAATGAGCTATTCCAACAATATTTCCCTCTAATTCGTAGCAAATACCATTCACAATATGATTATCATCGAGAATCCAGTTCCACAAAGTATCTAAAATCGGAGAATTCATTGGAACTTTATAGAAATCAGCATAAGCATGATATAACTTTTCCCATTTATCCTTATCTTTATGGTCCAAATATCTAATCATAATTATTAATTAATAGATTTAACCCATTGAAATTATTGCAAAATAACTAAATAAGAAAAAAATTGATAAAATTGATAAATAAATTGTTTCTTTTGTTTTTCCTGATTTCTTATATTGGACTACACTTAAAAATATAAAAGCTATTGATGTTATCAAAAAGTATATCGGCTCAATACTACCATCTAAACCTGCCATAATTTTTATATTTATACTATTGACATTAAAAATCACTTATTATATTACTAACGATAATTAATGGTTATCAATACTAAAATATATGAATGAAATAATAACTGACGTAAAAGCATTGCAAGAAGAAACACTATTAAACCTAAAAAATTCAAAGGCAATCAATACGGTAAGAGCATATAAATCAGATTTCAATGATTTTGCATTATTCTGTGCGCAAAATGGATTTAAAGCTTTACCATCAGAACCAAAAATAGTTTCACTATATTTAACTTATTTGTCTACTAAAAACGTTAAAATGAGTACTTTAAAGCGAAGATTAGTATCAATAGGCGTCATACATAAACTTAAAGGTCATTATTTAGATACAAAACACCCATCAATTATTGAAAATGTAATGGGTATTAAAAGAAGAAAAGGAAGCATTCAAAGAGGTAAAAAACCTTTATTAATCAATATTTTAAAAACAATAATTAATGTAATTGATGAGGAAATAAAGGAAGAAATAAAAAAATTAAGAGATAGATCAATTATCTTAATTGGATTTTCGGGCGGATTTAGAAGAAATGAGATTGTTTCATTAGACTATGAAGATCTAGAATTTGTACAAGAAGGTCTTAAAATTAATCTTAAAAGGTCTAAAACAGACCAATTTGGAGAAGGATCAATAAAAGCACTACCCTACTTTAACAATTCACAATATTGTCCAGTCGACTCAATTCGTAAATGGATTAAAATATCAAAAATAAGTTCTGGAGCATTATTTAGAAGGTTCAAAAAAGGGTCAAAATTATCAGAACATAGGTTAACCGACCAATCAGTTGCTTTACTTATAAAAGAATATTTAAAATTAGCAGGTATTGAAAGTAAAAATTACTCTGGGCACAGTTTAAGATCAGGTTTTGCGACATCTGCAGCTGAGTCAGGTGCAGAAGAAAGAAGTATAATGGCTATGACAGGTCATAAGTCTACAGAAATGGTGAGACGTTATATTAAAGAGGCGAATTTGTTTAAAGATAATGCATTAAATAAAATAAAAATTTAATTAAAATATTTTAAAATTGATTAAAAAATTTTTCATTTTCTCTTAAAAAAAAATTTTTCAAAATCAATTGTATCATATGGGTTGGTAAAATTTTCACCTTGTATAGAATTGCTGACATCGAAACCATCTTGCTGTAAGGCAATACCAAATAGTCTTTCCATACCCATTTGTTCAAGCTTATTTGTAGGTAAAATATGGTTAAAATTATTTTTTTTTAGGGATTTCATCACTTTATTTTTACAAAAAAAAATTGGGCCAAATAAATTTAACCATACTTTGGGAAAAAAATAATTTGTTTTTTTTAGTTGTGCTCTACACCAATTTAGTTGTTCCTCACTATCAAAACCATAAATATCATGTATTTTTGGATTATTTTTAAAAAAATCATAAAGTTTAGTAAAAAATTTTTTTTTAGTTTTATCAATTATAAAGCCACCTACCTTATCAATAGAATGCCAGTATCTAAAACTTGTGAAGTCATTTTTCTCATGATTAGAAAAATTTCTTTTAAATCTTACTGAGTCTTGTAAAAAATAATAATTCTCAAAATAATCATACTTGTTAAAAGCAATCCAATAAGCTCCAGTATCATAATTTTTGTTTTTAACATCTAAGATTTCAATAGATTTAGACTTAAGTTTTTCAAAATAGTTTTTATTAGGTGAATCACTATCAACAACTACAATTTTTGGGTTTTCATAAAAAGTTAGAATTGAATTTGTACAATCAAATATAGCCTCATTAGAGCCATCATAATAACAGGAAACAACAAATAATCTTTTATTATCAATCATATTTAATTTAAATTAATTTTTGTTTAAAATTAAAAAATCATTTAAATCTTGAGGGGTACCTAAACCGTGCATTTTGTGAACTGGATCAATTATAATTTTTTTTTTGTCTGATATAGCCTCATTAAAAACAGGACAAACATAAAACTCATTATTAACTCTAATATTTTTTTTAATCATTTGTTCAGCATATTTTACATAATCATTACCCTTTTTCCAAAAATAAACACCAACAGTTGCATTCTTTGAAATCACTTTTTTTTCAGCTACCTCAGTAACAAAATTATTTTTATCAGTTTTTGCATATGACCACTTAGGATGTATTGCATTAAATGTTAAAATGCTTCCATCAATTTTTTTAGAGTTAAAATTATACATAGATTTAATACTATCCCATTCAATATACTGGTCAGAGTTTGCAATTATTAATGGATTATTATTATCTATATATTTTTTTGCTAATAATGTTGTGCAAGCTGCTCCTTCAGTAATTTCATCTAGTTCGATAATTTTACAGTTAGGTTTTAAAATTTTCAAAACACTATTGATATTATATTTATCTTGATGTTCTTTTTGCACAATAAAGATGAAGTTTCCCTCTAAATTTAAACTATCAATGACGCATTGTATCATTGGTTTGTTGTTTATTTCAATTAATGGTTTAGGAAAAATATAACCCGCTTCTTTAAATCTACTTCCAGCACCGGCCATTGGTATTAAAATATTCAAATTAGGGTCAGACCAAAAATTACTTTTATTTTTTTCA
>QCHA01000013.1 GCA_003279685.1 Pelagibacteraceae bacterium AG-390-L03
CTTATTCAAAAAAAATTTTAAAAATTTGTCCTAACAAACCAGTATCTCTTGAAGTTTTCGCAGATAATTATCAAAATATGAAAGATCAAGCTTTAAAAATAAATACTTGGGGTAAAAATGTTTATGTAAAAATTCCTGTTACAAATTCCAAAGGAGTTTTTATGGGTAAAATTATAAAAGAATTAAATAGTATGAATGTTAAATTAAACATTACTGCTATTTATAGCTCAAAACAAACAAAGAAAATTTTAAAATTATTAAATAAAAAAACAAAAGTAATTATTTCTATTTTTGCTGGCAGAGCAGGAGACACAGGTAAAGATCCAGTTCCTGAATTTAAAGAGAGCATTAAATTAGCAAAAAATTTTAAAAATATTCAGATTTTATGGGCAAGTGTGAGAGAACCATATAATTATACTCAAGCTAAACAGATCGGTTGTGATATAATAACAATTCCACCTTCTACGATTGAAAAAATTGAAAAATTTGGAAAATCTTTTGATCAATTGACAATAGAAACTGTGAAAGCTTTTTATAAAGATGCTAAGTCTGCTAGCTTTAGAATTTAAATCTATCATAAAACTTATTAATGATTTAGATGGTTAAATCTTTTCCAAAAAGCTCTAAAGTTGTAGTCATTGGAGGTGGTGTAGCTGGGTGTTCGGTTGCATATCATTTGGCAAAATTTGGATGGAAAGATACAATTTTACTAGAGAGAGATCAGTTAACATCAGGCACAACTTGGCATGCTGCTGGATTAATTGGTCAATTAGGAGCTACTGCAACAATAACAAAACTTAGAGAGTATTCGCTTAATCTTTATAAAGAGCTTGAAAGAAAAACTGAATTATCGACAGGATTAAAACAAAATGGAGCAATTACAATTGCAACCTCAAAAGAAAGACTTCAAGAATTATTAAGACAAGCAACCTCTGCACAACTTTTTGATATAAATGTAAAAGTTTTAGATAAACAACAAATTAAAAATTTATATCCTGTAATTAATGATAAAGATATATTGGGTGGTGTTTATATGCCAGAGGACGGCCAGGCAGATCCTGTAGGTGTTACAAATGTTTTGGCTAAAGCAGCTAGAATGGAAGGTGTTCAAATATTTGAAAAAACACCTGTTGTAAAAATATTAATTAAAAATAATAGAATTACTGGCGTAGAAACATCCGAAGGTAAAATAGAGTGTGAATATGTGGTTCTTGCCACTGGTATGTGGTCTAGACAAATTGGTCAAGATATTGGTGTAAGTGTGCCTTTATATCCTAATGAGCATTTTTACATAATAACTGAGTCAATAAAAAATCTTCCAAAAAATCTTCCAGTGCTGAGAGATTACAATGACTGTCTTTATCTTAAAGAAGATGCTGGAAAAATGCTTGTGGGTATTTTTGAGCCCGGAGCAAAGAATGCTTTTAAAGAAAAAGGGATTGTTCCAAATGATTTTTCTTTTGGAGAATTTCCAGATGATTTTGATCATTTTGAACCCTATTTAGAAAAATCATTTAATAGACTTCCATTATTAGAAAATACTGGGATTAGAAAGTTTTTCTCTGGACCTGAGTCATTTACACCTGACACACAGTATTTATTAGGAGAAACTGCAGAAGTTTCAAATTTATTCACATGTTGTGGTTTTAATAGTATTGGAATAGCAAGTTCAGGTGGAGCAGGAAGAGTTACAGCAGAATGGATGATTAATGGGTATATGAATGAGGATTTATATTCATTAGATATAAAAAGATTTCAAAAATTTCACTCATCAAAAAAGTTTATAATGAATAGAGTTACAGAAACATTAGGTAATTTATATGGAATGCATTGGCCTTATAAGCAACATAAAACTTCGAGAGATCAAAAATTACTTCCATATCATGAGGAGTTAAAAAAAGCTGGAGCATGTTTTGGACAGTCAGGTGAATACGAAAGACCAATGTGGTACGCAATAAATGGTGCTAAACCAGAATACGATTATAGTTTTAATTATCAAAATTGGTATCCATCAGTTGAACATGAATGTAAAAATACAATTAAAAATGTTGGATTGTTTGAACTTTCTCCATTTGCAAAATATGAGATTAAAGGGGAGAAAGCATATGAGGAATTACAAAAATTATGTACAGCAAACATTAAAAATGAAATTGGAAAGTGCACATATACACATATGCTTAATGAAGGTGCTGGAATTGAAGGAGATTTGACAACTGTTTGCATTGATAAAAATCATTTTAGAATAATAAGTTCAGCAGCTGTTAGAACTCATGATAAAGCTCATATTTTAAAACATTTGTCCAAACATACTGAATTTAAAGATGTAACAGATGATTTAATTTGCCTTGGAATTTTTGGCCCTAAGAGTAGAGAATTATTATCAAAAATTACTAATGAAAATTTATCTAATGAAAATTTTAAATTTGCTACAAGTAAAAATGTAAGATTTGGATCAATTGATATTTGGGCTCAAAGACTGTCTTATGTTGGTGAACTTGGTTATGAACTATATATTCCAAAAGAAAATGCTAAAGAAATTTACAACATGATTGTTGATACTGGAAAGCAGTTTGATTTAAGTCATTGCGGCGCTCATACAATGGATACAATGAGAATGGAAAGTGGTTTTCTTCATTGGGGCCATGATATTTCACCTGAAGAAAATCAATATCAAGCAGGCTTAAGTTTTACAATAAGCTATAAAAAAAATATTGATTTTATAGGAAAAGAAAAATTATTAAAAATAAAAAATCAAAAGTTAGATAAAAGATTTGTGATGATTGTATTGAAAGAAAATATACCTGGAATGCCTCTATTATTGAATGAAGAACCAATTTATTTAGAAAACAAAATTATTGGCAAAACTACTTCAGGAAATTATTCTTTTAACTATAATAAGAATTTATCATTTGGTTACATAAATTCAGAATTTTCTAATGAGCAGTTGTGCCATAAAGATATTTACATTGAGATTGAAAAGAAAAAATATTTATCTCAACTTTTACTTAAACCATTAAAGAAATCTCGTTTTAAAGATATATAACAAAAAAAAATTAAATAAATTTACTTAAAGTTTCTATATAAATTAAACTTATAATTCCAACTGTTACCGCTGCAATTAATCCAACAACAAAGGGTTTGTAACCCATAGATTTTAACTCCCCTAGATTGATGGATATACCAACGGCAGCCATTGCCATTGTTAGAAATACAGTTGCTAGTGTCTTTAAGTATCCAATTATTCCAAGCCATATTTCATGATCACTATTACCTAGAGGAAAAAATTGATCTCCAAGATTTCTAATAATAATCATTCCAATAAAGCCTAAGACAAAATAAGGAAAAATATTAAAAATCGAATAATTCTGCCCTTTTAATTCCCCTCTGTTATATAAAAATGCAAATAATGGTATTAAAATCACCAAAAAGGTATTCCTAATAAGTTTTGTTACTGTAGCAACATTTAAAGTTTCAGGACTGTTAAATTGTTGGTCATAAATTAATCCAGCAGCAGCAACTTGAGAGGTCTCATGGATTGAAGTACCTAAAAAAAGACCTACATTTAAAGCTTCATTATCAAAATACCATTCTGCAAAATATGGATAAACCAACATCGCAATTACACCAAATAGAGTAATATTAGCTATTGCGTATGCCACTTCAGATTTTTTTGCATTAATAACAGGTGCGGTAGCTACAATTGCTGTTGCACCACATACACTTGTTCCAATTGCAATTAAATAGGACATCTTCGAAGAAATAGGAACTTTTTTAATAAGAAGTTTGACTAAAATTAATACACCTAAAATACAAATTATAATTAGTGGTATTGCAATAGAGCCAAATTTTATGAAATCAGAAAAACTTAATCTTATCCCTAGAAAAATTATCCCTAACTTTAAAATATATTGTTGAGTAAAATCTAGTCCAATCATCATACCTGGTCTTGGAGTAAATGCATTACCCATTAAGATCCCAAGTAGGATTGCAATTAATACTGTTGAAATAGGACTTTTTGGGGTACCAAAAATTTCAATCGCTAGTACGTTGTTAATTCCTTGTGAAAATAAACAGAATACTAAAGCTAATACAACACCTGGAATAATAGATTTAAGGTATTGAAAATTTAAAAGCACAGGAAGTATTTTTAAGCACTTCTGTAAAGTTTAGTCATCACAAATTCTTTGTGACCTAAAGCTTCAGCACAAGTTAATCTTCCGTTAGCTACCCTTAAAGTTGTTTTAATTAGTTCATCTCCTGCTTCTGATAAATTCATTTCTCTTGAAAGAATTTTAGAAACATCACAATCAATATGTTCACCCATACCTTTAACAGTTAGTGGGTTTGCAGTAAGTTTTACAACTGGTTCAATTGGGTTCCCAACAATATTACCTTGGCCTGTTGGAAATAAATGAATATTGAAACCTGCTGCTGCTTGAAGTGTTACACATTCTGCTGCCGCTGAAGAAGTGTCCATAAAGTACAAACCTTTACCTTTAGTTGGCTCTTCTGCTGGCTCAAGCACATCTATAAATTTACAATTTCCAATTTTTTGAAAGTTTCCAAATGCTTTTTCTTCGATAGTAGTTAAACCACCAGCAATATTACCTGCTGTCGGTTGACTTTCAGAAAGATCATCTGTTGCTTCTTTTAATATAAAGTCATTATAAGAACTCCAAGTCTTCATAAATTTTTCTGACGCTTCAGGAGTTGCACCTCTTGTTGCACAAACTTGTTCTGCACCTGTTAATTCAGATGTCTCTCCAAAACATAAATGAACGCCCATTGGTTCTAATTTATCCATTAGATTACCAACTGTTGGGTTAGCCGCTAATCCAGAAGTTGTATCAGACTCTCCACATTTAACTGAAATCCAAAGATCACTCATTGGACATTCTTCTCTTTGCTTTTCAGAGGCCCACATTACAAATTCTTGAGCTTTTTTAGAGGCTTTCATTGTAGTTCCAATATCACCAGTTCTTTCAATGTGAAATCCTTCAACTGGTTTTCCAGTTTTAGCAATACCATCTACGATTTTTTTAGTCCATTTTGGCTCAATACCAATCACAATTACTGCTGCAACATTGGGATTACAACCAGTTCCAATCATAGTTCTAAAATGAAGTTCTAAATCTGCTCCGAATTGCAGTCTTCCATATGAATGGGGAAGAGCTATTGTTCCTTTAATATTATTTGCTACAGCTTCAGCGCAAGCATTTGAAATATCATCAACTGGTAGAATAATTACATGATTTCTTGTACCAGCTCTGCCATTTTCTCTTTTATAACCTAAAAAACTTTTTGGAATTTCCATATTATTACCACTTCTTTGTTTTTACATTGTGAACATGTACGTGCTCACCTTTTTTAATTGATTTAACTACTTTACCTATATCGTGACCATATTTAAGGATTGTGTCACCTTCATTAAGATCAGTCATTGCAATTTTATGCCCCAAAGGAATTTCATCTATAGATTGAATATTAGTTGAGCTGTCGTCTTCCATTATCCAGCATGCACAGTCTTGTTTTGGAGTGATTTTTTCAATAACAACTACTCCAACGTTGTCTTTTTTATCATGTATAATTATATCTGTTGCCATATCGTGTCGATTTGTTTGTTTGAAATTTCTAAAAACTTATATAGTAATCCCACAAATTAACAAAACGAATTTTGAATATTTTTAATTTACACTTTAGAGAGGTATGTTTTTATGACTAAAATGACAACAGAAGAAGCTTTTGTAAAAGTTTTACAAATGCATGGTATTGAACACGCATTCGGAATTATTGGTTCGGCGTTTATGCCAATTTCAGATATTTTTCCAGATGCTGGAATAACTTTTTGGGATGTTGCTCATGAAACAAATGGCGGTTTAATTGCAGATGGATACACAAGAGCCACTGGCAAAATGTCAATGGTTATTGCTCAAAATGGTCCAGGAATAACTGGACTAGTAACTCCAATTAAAACTGCATATTGGAATCATACTCCGCTTTTATTAGTTACACCTCAAGCAGCAAATAAAACTATGGGCCAAGGTGGTTTCCAAGAAGTTGAACAAATGAATTTGTTTAAAGACATGGTTTGTTATCAAGAAGAAGTAAGAGACCCTTCAAGAATGGCAGAGGTTTTAAATAGAGTTATTGAAAAAGCTATTAGAGGTTCAGCTCCTGCACAAATAAATGTACCAAGAGATTATTGGACACAAGTTATTGATATTGATCTACCACCAATTGTAAGATTAGAAAGACAAGCTGGTGGTGTGGATGCAATTAAAAAAGCAGCGGACTTATTATCAAATGCAAAATTCCCAGTAATTTTATCTGGTGCTGGTGTTGTAATAGGTGGAGCTATAGAAGATTGTAAAAAACTTGCTGAAAAATTAGATGCTCCAGTTTGTTCTGGTTATCAACACAATGATAGTTTTCCAGGAAGTCATCCGCTAGCAGCTGGGCCGTTAGGATATAATGGTTCAAAAGCAGGTATGGAATTAATTCAAAAAGCTGATGTTGTATTAGCATTGGGTACAAGACTTAATCCTTTTTCAACGCTTCCAGGTTATGGAATGGATTACTGGCCGAAAGATGCAAGTATTATTCAAGTTGATATGAATTCAGATAGAATTGGTCTTACTAAAAAAGTTACAGTTGGAATTTGTGGAGATGCTAAATTAGTTTCTCAACAAATCTTAGCGCAGCTTTCACCAACAGCAGGTGACACCGATAGACAAAAAAGAAAAGATATCATTCATCAAACTAAATCTGCTTGGTTACAAAAATTATCAAGTCTTGATCATGAAGATGATGATGAAGGTACTGTTTGGAATGAAGAAGCTAGAAAAAGAGACTCAGATAGAATGTCTCCTAGACAAGCTTGGAGAGCAATTCAAGCAGGCATGCCTGACGATGTAATTATTTCAAGCGACATTGGAAATAACTGTGCAATTGGAAATGCTTATCCAACTTTTGAAAAAGGAAGAAAATATTTAGCACCAGGATTATTTGGTCCTTGTGGGTATGGTTTCCCTTCAATTTTAGGGGCAAAAATTGGTTGTCCAGATACTCCAGTAATTGGTTTTGCAGGTGACGGCGCTTTTGGTATTAGTATGAACGAGATGAGTTCATGTGCCAGAGAAGAATGGCCAGCAATTGCTATGGTTATTTTTAGAAACTACCAATGGGGAGCAGAAAAAAGAAACACTACTCTTTGGTTTGATGACAATTTTGTTGGAACAGAACTTGATCCAGAACTAAGCTATGCAAAAGTTGCTGATGCATGTGGATTAAAAGGTGTAACGGTTAGATCAATGGAAGAAACTACTGCAGCAATTAAGCAATCTTGTGAAGATCAAAATAAAGGAATTACAACATTTATAGAAGTAATTCTTAACCAAGAACTTGGTGAACCATTTAGAAGAGATGCGATGAAGAAACCAGTTAAAGTAGCTGGTATCAACAAAGCAGATATGAAGAAACAACCTTCTTTAAATTCTTAAGAACTTTAAAATTTATTGCAATTATCGTAAAGTCACTTCATGGAAGTGACTAACGATAATGGTTGTAGTTGGGTTAATGATTTAATTCCAAGAACAAATATTAAAACTATTCATTCAAACAAAGATTGTGATTGGTTAATAATAGGTGCAGGTTATACTGGACTATCTGCAGCAAGAAAATTAGGTCAATTATACCCAAATCAAAAAATTATACTTGTCGATGCTCAATTAGCTGGAGAAGGTGCTAGTAGCAGGAACTCAGGGTATTTAGTTGATGCTACACTTAATGACGGCTTTACATCTAATAAAGAATTAGAAAATTACAAAAAAAAAACTGATATTTACGATTTAGGTATAAATGTTGTTAAAAAATTTATAGACCAACATCAAGTTGATTGCGACTGGAATGAATGTGGAAAATATTTTGCATCTTCTAAACTAGAGGATCAAAAAATTTTAACAAACTTTTCAGATACTCTTTCAAAATTAGGTTTTGATCATAATTTACTATCAAACAGCGAACTATCAAAAAGACTTGGTACTAAATTTTATAACATTGCACTTTATACTAAAGGTGGAATTTTGTTACATCCAGGAAAGTTAGTTAGAGCAATGATAGATGTCTTGCCAAATAATGTATATTTGTATGAAAATTCATCATTACTGAACTGGAATAAAAATGATGATGTCATTACTTGTGATTTTAAAAATGGAAAAATTAAAGCAAAGAAAATTATCTTTGCGACAAACGGTTTTTTAAAATCTTTAGGAATTAAATCAAACTATAATTTTCCAATTACATTAACTGCAAGCATGACAAGACCTTTATCTGATGAAGAATTTAAGTCTATTGGTGAACCAAAAGAGTGGGGTGTCTTACCTGTAAGACCAATGGGTGCCACCATCAGAATGACTAAAGATAGAAGAATTTTAATAAGAAATACAGCTGAAGTTTACAATCCATTTAAAATGTCTAAATTAAATTTGGAAAAAAGATCTTTAAAACAAAAAATTGGAATAAAAAAAAGATTTCCTCAATTACCCGATGACATTATTCAATCTTCATGGTCAGGAATTGTATCAAGAACAAGAAATAGCTCTCAAATATTTGAAAAAATTGATAAGAATATTTTTGCTGCAGGGTGTTATAATGGTTCAGGTATTGGTGTAGGTACTTTATTTGGTGAGCAAATTGCTATTAAAGCAAGTAATGAAAACACTAAAGAAATAGAAACTATAGAAGCTAGAAATAAACCAACCTGGTTACCACCACAACCATTTTTAAATATAGGTGTCAAAACTCGATTAATTTACGAACGTTTAAGAGCAAAATCAGATATTTAATTTTATGAGTGTCTAGTTAGCTTTTATTTTTTGATTAATAACAAGAATTGCTCCAACTATTAAAATAGGAAGGCCTATAATTAAATCTATTTGCCATTCTAATTTTTCAAAAATTGTTGAGATTATTAATGCTAAAACTGGCATAACAACCCCAACATATCCAGCTCTACCAGGACCAACTTTCTCAAGTAATTTAAGATAGGATACAAAAGCAAATATTGAACCAAAGATGGAAAGATAAAGTAAAGAACTTATATAACTTACACTATTTTCAAACAACAATTCAGCACCACGAATTTGAGTAACAAAAAGGGTAACAAGCGAACCATATAGCATTGCATATGCAATTGTTTGAATTGGTGGAAAATTGTTATTCAAGTTTCTTTGATGCACCATGTTGCCAGTTGATGCACAAAAAGTTCCAATTAAAGCTAAAAACAAACCAACGTGAGTACCTTCTGATAAGCTAAAATTAAATATTTCATCATTAAAAATAATTATAACTCCAATCATTCCAATTGTTGCACCAATTAAGGTTTTTAATGAAGGTTTTTTCTTAAAGTAAAATGTTTCTCCTAAAATATTCATTATAACAACAGTTGAAAAAACAATCGCAGGAAATGCACTAATTAGATAAGTATTTGATAGATAAAAGAAAACATAATTAATTGAATAAAGACAAGTTCCAAAAAATAAAAACCAAAAATGATGATTAATAGAAAATTTCAAATTTTTATTTTTAATTACCAGGTATATAAAAATAATTATCGCTGCGATTAAGAATCTATAAAAAACTGATATTAATGGATCTACATAACCTAATTGAAACTTAATTAGATACCAAGTGGGTGACCAACAAAAGAGAGTTATCAAAAATAAAATATAGTTATTAATCATTAGTTATAATTTCTAATCCTTATTGAATAATATGATAGGAATAATTTATAGAACAACTAAATCTAATTTCTGATTACCTAATCTTTCATTACCATTCTCGGTTACTAAATAGGTTTCACCTAAATTCATCGCTAAATTATTATCTGAGTCCATTAAAATCATATGCATGAAGAAAACGTTACCCGGAGTGATTATGTAGGGATTGCCAGTATATAACATAGGCCAATCCATCCAATTAGGAGAAAAAGTTGAACCTAACGAATATCCACAAGCATTCATTCTTGCTTTATTAAATCCTAAATCATCAAAAGTTTTTGCGTGTGTATCAAAAACCTCACCTGCAGTTTTTCCTGGAACTAAATTGTTTACACAATTATTTAAAGCCTCAACACAAGCTTCATGCATCTTAATGTGTTTAGGATCAGCTTTTCCAATAGGAATTGTTCTAAACATTGCGGAGTGATAATGTTTATAAGTCCCAGCCCATTCTAAACTTAACTGATCTTTATCAGATAAATTCCTTTTTTCTGACTGATATCTACATAGCAATGCATTAGATCCTGAACCAATGATATATTCATTTGCAGGATAATCACCACCACCTTCAAGAACTGTCTTTTGCATTTCAGCTAAAATTTTTCCTTCATTTGCACCAGCTTTTGAATGTTTCCAGGCTTCATTAAGAGCTTTGTCAGCTAGTTCTGCAGCTTTTCTAACATATACTAGTTCTTCGTTAGATTTAATTACTCTTAATTTTGTAATTAATTCTGATTGATCTTCAACTTTACAATAGTTGTCCAAAGATTTGTTTAATCTTAAGGCATTGCGTCCCGTCATTCCATATGCTTCATATTCAATACCAATATTTTTGCCTTTCAAATCAAGCTCATTTAATATTTGTTTTAGATCATCTGTTGGATTGATTCCGTCTTTATCAACCCAAATTCTAATATCACCAATATTAGATGTATTTTGTGCTTGTCTTAAATCGGGTGCACGCGTTAATAGAATTAAATTTCCTTTTTTATCAAGCACAAGACTTTGAAAAAAAACATATCCAAAAGTATCATATCCTGTTAGCCAATACATAGACTCTTGTCTAAACATCAAAAGAGCATCAAGATCTTGCTCTTTCATAGATATTAAAACATTTTTTTTTCTTTTAGAAAATTCTTCCTTGCTAAAATGAAGAGCCATTATGAAATAATTGCTTTTACAGATCCTAATTTTTCAATCTTTCCAGTATAAAGACCTTTGCCTAAAATTGGTACTACTCCTACCGTTGATCCTGTAAACACATAAAAGTCTTTACCTAAATTAGTTTTATCTTTTTTGATTTTATTCAACACGAACCTTAATGAGTTTAATGGATTAACATAAACAGCATTTGTATTTCCATTGATATTTTGTTTAATTTTTTTATTTGAAATATTTGCTTTTAAATTACTTATATTAATCTTTTTAAATTTTTTCTTTTTACCAATTAAAAACTTAACATTAACACCAAAATCACTACTTAATTCACCATATGAAGTGATACCTTTTCTTTTCTGTCGGTATCCAACCACCTCTATACATGGAGCCATGTGAGAAATAAATTTTGTAACATTTTTCATAGTAATTACCTTTTTATAGGTAAAAAATATTTTTTTAATCAAATAACAAACTTCAACTTCAATACCTAATACATATTTATTGATTTTAACTCGTTTACCACTTTTTAAAAAATTTCTTTTATAAATTGATGCATAAAAAGGTTCTTTTTCTTTTAATTTTTTCATTAAGGGAAACCCGGTTCCTCCTACCTTAAAACCAATAACAGGCTCTTTAATTTTACTTTCACATAGTTTTCTAAATTTGTCTGCTTCAGTAAGTTTTTTTGTAAATTTTTTAGGTATTGCTGAAATAATCTTATTTTTTAGAAAAGCGTTAACTAATTTATCAGAAAGTTTATCTTTTAATGTTTTTTTCATTCAACTTTATTATTTTAATACAGACATAGGATCAAGTCTTGTTTGAAACCAATTAATTCTAAAATCTAAATGAGGACCAGTTGATCTTCCAGTTGATCCAACTGTACCTATTATATCTCCTTGATTTATTTTGTCTCCAACTGAAACTAAGACATTTTCAAGGTGAGAATAAATTGTTGATATACCATGACCATGATCCATAATGATTGTACCGCCTGTATAATATAAATCATCTTCTGCCATTGTAACTATTCCAGTTCCAGAAGATTTTATCATTGTTCCTAACTTTGCAGCTATATCAATTCCATAATGAGGCCATCTAGGTTTGCCATTTAATATTCTTTGACTACCATATACGCCACTAATAATTCCTTCTACTGGCATAATAAATTTTTCTTTAAAAAAAATTAAATCAGAGTTGATGGCTCTAGCTTCACCAATAGCATTATTTTCTTTTTTAATTCTTTTATAAACTGACTCTGGTGGAGTAACCTTGCTTTCTGCCAGTCCATCAATTCTTTGTATATTATATTTTCTCTTTAAAACTTTTTTTGTAATTATTGATTTTTTTCCATTTAAAGTTTTCATAAAAGTTAGATCAAACTTTCTATCTCTATCAATTCCAAAAACAAAAAAACCATCCTCAGATACTTTTACATCTTTTTTATTAACTTTAATTTGAGCTTTTGGATCCGTTTTACCTAAAATGAAATGGCCTTGAATGAAACTGCCTTGAAATTCTATTGCGTGAACTTTAGATACTGTAAAAACAAATAATATTATAAGAATTTTATTAATTATTGAGCTGTCCATCCACCATCTACCAAGATTGATGTGCCTGTAATCATCGATGAAGCTGAGGATGCAAGAAAGCAAACAGCAGTAGCTATATCACTCTCAGTTGCCAATTTTCCCATTGGTATTCTTTCTAAAACTTTTTTTTTAAAATCTTTATTCTTAAAAAAATTTTTTACCATAGGTGTAGCCACAAATGTTGGAGCAACTGTGTTAACTCTAATATTCTTTTTAGCTAATTCTACACCCATTCCTTTTGTCAGTCCTTCTAAGCCAAATTTGGTCATATTATATACATTTCTATCCACCCAACCAACATGACCAAGTTGAGAAGACATGTTTATGATTGATCCTGGTCTTTTTTTATTTTTTAGCATTTTTTTTACAACTAGTTGTGCAACATTGAATGCTGCTTTTAAGTTTAGATCAACCATGTAGTTCATGCTTTCTTGTTTTATTTTTTCAAAGGGTTCAGGAATATTTGTTCCAGCATTATTAACAAGTATATCAATTATCTTTATCTTATCTAATTTTTGTTTTAAACTTGAATAATTCATTACATCACAATTGACTTTAATAATTTTACCTTTAGTTTTTTTAATTTCTTTTTCAAGACTGCTAAGATCTTTTGTAGTCCTACTTAAAGCAACTACTGTGGCACCACCCTCTGCTAACGCTAAAGCGCATGCTCTACCTAATCCTTTACCAGCACCTGTTACTAGTGCATATTTATTTTTAAAGTTAATTTTTTGTAAATACATTATAGAAATAATATTTTAAAATCTGTATAAATCAACTCAACAGCAACAACTAATATTGCAACTAAACCAGCCCATGCAATCCATTTATACTCTTTAATCCATTTAGATATTAAATTTGCAGCTGTTGCCATTAAAATTATTGATAAAACTAAGCCAAAAATCAGTAGAGTATAATGATCTCCAGCAGCGCCAGCTACTCCTAGAACATTATCTAAACTCATTGTAAAGTCAGCTAATAGAATTGTCCAAATAGCCTTTAAAAAATTTGAATTATCAACTTTAATATCATCTTCTTCCCCTGATCCTTTGATAACATCTACGTAAAGTTTGTAGACTATGTAAAGTAACAATAATCCACCAATTAGTCGAAGGCCTGTAATTTGTAAAAGATAGGCAGTTAATAAAGTTAATATTATTCTTAATATTACTGCTCCTCCAATGCCCCAAAAGATAATTTTTTTTCTTTGTTCAACTGGAAATTTTGATGCGACCATTCCAATAATAATTGCGTTATCACCCGCAAGAACAAGATCAATAAATATGATTTGACCTAAAATTGTTAATTGCTCAGGTGTAATTAATTCTGCAAACATTTAGTGCTCTAGTATCATATCTGCGCCTTTTTCTGCAATCATTATTGTTGGTGCATTAGTATTACCAGAAGTTATGTTGGGCATTATGGATGCATCTATTACTCTAAGATTTCTTATTCCTTTAACTTTTAATTTTTCATCAACTACTGCCATATCATCTTGGCCCATTTTACAAGTGCCAACAGGATGAAAGATAGTTTGGGCGTAATTAGATGCCTCTTTGACTAACTCTTCATCATCATTGATACTTATTCCTGGTCTATACTCTTCTGGGTTATATTTCTTGAAAGTTTCAGATTCTAATACAATTTTTCTTGTTAATTTTAATCCTTTGGCAGCTATTCTTCTATCTTCATCAGTTGAAAGATAGTTCATTTTTATTTTTGCATAAGTTCTTGAGTCTTGGTCAACAATGCTAACGTGTCCTCTACTTGAGGGTCTTATATTAGATACTGTTGGAGTAAAAGCATGAAAATCATGGTTTTTTGTTGCACCTAAAGTATCCATGCTCATTGGTTGAACATGCCATTGTAAATCAGGAAGTTCTAAAGAGGGATCACTTTTTGCAAACATACATAACTGACTTGCGCCCATAGTCATAGGGCCACTTCTTTTAAAAATATATTCTAACCCAATCATTAAATTTCCAAATAAACTGTTAATTTTCTTATTAAGTGATTTTATTCCATGAATCTTATAAATAGGTCTAAACATTAAATGATCTTGTAAGTTTTCTCCAACTCCTTTTAGATCATGCACAATATCAATACCTAAATTTTTTAGTTTATCTGAATTACCAATTCCAGATACTTGCAATATTTGAGGAGATCCTATTGCACCAGAGGATAAAATAATTTCTTTATTTGCTTGAACTTTTTTTAGTTCATTATCTTGCCAATACTCAATTTCTTTTGCGGTTTTATTTTCAAAATTTATTTTTTTAACATGAGCTTTGGTTATTATTTTTAAATTTTTTCTATCTTTAATAGGATTTAAATATCCAACAGCTGTACTACATCTAAATCCATCTTTTTCAGTAACCTGAAAGTACCCACAACCATGATTGTCTCCTGTATTAAAATCTTTTGTTTTAGGGATACCAAATTCTTCAGCTGCGTTTTGAAACTCATTTAATAATGGTAATTGAATTCTTTGATCAGAAACAGATAATGGACCACCAACTCCATGAAACTCGTTTTTACCTCTTTCTTGATTTTCTGCTTTAATAAAATAAGGTAAAACATCATCCCAACTCCAGCCAGTATTTCCTAACTGTCTCCAAACATCATAATCTCTATGCTGTCCCCTTACATATAAAAGACCATTTATTGATGAGCTTCCACCTAAGGTTTTGCCCCTTGGGTATCTTATAGATATATCATTCATACTTTCGTCAGGC
>QCHA01000014.1 GCA_003279685.1 Pelagibacteraceae bacterium AG-390-L03
TGATCAGGATAATAAATATTTAATTTTAACTTCGAAAATAGGAATTGTAGATCATTTGTTTAAATTAGATGATTTAAACTCAAGGTCTAAAAATTTTATATTATCTAATATAGAAAAACCAGGAGACGACCTTATGTTTGCTCTTATATTGAAAAACTTATCAGATCGTCAAATATCTATAGATAAAAAGTTAATAGATTTTATTATTAAAAGAATTGATAGATCGTATGGCAAAATTTTTGATTTCATATATAAAATCGACAAAATTAGTTTAAAACGAAAAAAACCAATAGATTTTAAAATTATAAAAGAAGCTTTGGGAGAATAATTGAATAAATATAGAACACATAATTGCAATGAATTAAGAAAAGAAGATTTAGATGAGGACATTTCTATATCTGGCTGGATCAATAAAAAAAGAGATCATGGAAACCTTTTATTTATTGATCTAAGAGATAACTATGGAATTACTCAGTGTATTATTGATAAAGAGAATAAAAATTTTTTAGATCTTGAAAAGACCCAGCTCGAAACAGTTATAAAAGTAAATGGGAAGGTTGTTAGTCGTTCTGATGAGACGATTAATAAAGATATTAAAACTGGTGAAATTGAAGTTGTTATAAAAGAATTTGAAATATTGGGAACTTGCAAAGAATTACCAATGCCTGTTTTTAGTGATCAAGAATACGCTGAAGAAATAAGGTTAAAATATAGATTTTTAGATTTAAGAAGAAAAAAAATTCACGAAAATATAATTTTAAGGTCAAAAGTGATTTCATATATTAGAAACGAAATGACTAAACTTGGTTTTTTAGAATTTCAAACACCAATATTAACTTCATCAAGTCCAGAAGGTGCGAGAGATTTTTTAGTTCCAAGTAGACTTAATCCTGGAAAATTTTATGCATTACCACAAGCACCTCAACAATTTAAACAATTAATAATGGTTTCTGGTTTTGACAAGTATTTTCAGATTGCCCCATGTTTTAGAGATGAAGATGCAAGAGCCGATAGAAGTCCAGGAGAATTTTATCAGCTTGATCTAGAGATGTCATTTGTAGAACAAGAAGATGTTTTTAACGTTGTTGAAACTTTAATGGTTAATACTTTTAAAAAATTCTCAAATAAAAAACTAATGTATGATAAATTTCCAAAAATTTCGTATGCTGATGCTATGTTGAAATATGGAAGCGATAAACCAGATTTAAGAAATCCATTAGTTATTAATGATATTACTGAAATATTTACAAGAGAAGATGTCTCTTTTGAAATTTTTAAAAAACTTATAAAATCTGGCTCTAATGTGAGGTGTATTTCAACTAAAAATACAAAGGATAAACCAAGAAGTTTTTTTGATAACATTGATAAGTGGGCAAAAGAACAAGGAGCTTCAGGATTGGCATATTTTACTTTTGAAAAAGATAGTGATCTTTCAGCAAAAGGACCTATTGGAAAGTTTTTTTCCAAAGAAGCTTTGGAAGAAATTATGAAAAAAACTAACTCAGGAATTGGAGATAGTATTTTTATGGCATGTGGAAAACAAAAAAATTTAGAAAAAATTACCTCATTAGCTAGAGATAAAATAGCTAAAGATTTAGATTTAATTGATGATGATATATTTGCATTTTGCTGGATTGTTGATTATCCAATGTTTGAAAAGGATGAGACAACTAATAAGATAGAATTTAGCCATAATCCATTTTCTATGCCTCAAGGAGATTTAACTGAACAAAATTTTGAAAAACCCTTAGACATATTGGCTTATCAGTATGATATCGTCTGTAATGGAATTGAGCTGTCATCTGGAGCTATAAGAAATCATAAGCCAGAACTTATGTATAAACTTTTTTCAATAGCAGGCTATGACAAGAAACAAGTAAATGAAAAATTTAGTGGAATGATCAATGCATTAAGCTATGGGGCTCCACCTCATGGAGGAATCGCACCTGGAATTGATAGGATAGTAATGTTGTTAGCAAATGAAAAAAATATTAGAGAAGTGACAATGTTTCCAATGAATCAAAACGCACAAGACTTAATGATGAAAGCCCCATCTAATGTCAGTGAAGAGCAATTGAAAGAGCTAAGTATAGTTTTAAAAAATAACAAATAAAACTATTTTTTGCCTTTTAAACTTATTTTAACATCTGAAAGATCTACCAAATTTTTTTTATAATTATTTCTTACAAAACCTTTGCTTGTTATATCCTTAACAATTTTTAAAAGTTGGTTTTGATCTTCAGATTGAGACCCTTCATTTGTAGGATATTCGCTTCCACCAATAGAGGGTGTATGAGCTAGATCTTCTCTATTTTGATAAGATATTGCTAGTTCTCTAAAAATATAATCTAGTATTGAACTTGCACTTAGTATTCTGTCATTACCATGTACTTTTCCAGATGGTTCAAATTTTGTACCAACGAAAGCACTTATGAACTCGTCAAGTGGTACACCGTATTGAAGCCCTAAAGAAATAGCGATAGCAAAATTATTCATTAGAGCTTTTACTAGCTCTCCTTCTTTACTTGTATCAATAAAAATTTCTCCTATTTTGCCATCCTCGTACTCACCAGTATGTAGGTAAACTTTATGATCTCCAATAGTAGCTTTTTGGATGTAACCTTTTCTTCTATCAGGCATTCCAAATCTTTTACCACCTCTTTCAGATGACTTATTAAAGTTTGCAATAATGTTTTCTTTGTTTTCTGTACCAGCTTGATTTACTTCAGCTACGACTTCTACCTTTTTACTTTCAATGACTTTATTGTTATTTGGATCAAGACTTTTTGTTTTACGATTATCAAGTTTTACGTCTAGTACCTCGAATTTTCCATCATCTCTTTTTTCAAGATTTTTTAACTCTGTTTCATTTATATCATCCAAATAATGATTAACCTTAAACGTACATGTGTAGTAAGTCTCAACTAAATATTTTGCCATTTAACTCCAATTTAAATTTTAATTTGAATATTGAATCAATTAATTTATATACAAATTCATATTTTAGTCTAATTTAAATTATACAATTTTTAATTGAATAAATAAAAAAATTTTATGTTGACAGTTTTAAAAAAAATTTTCACTTGGTGGAATCAAGATACCTTTGGCACTAGATTAAAAACAATTTTTTTTGGAAAATTAGTTGGTAGTGATGAACTTGGTAACAAATATTATGAAAGCAAAAATGGAAAAAGATGGGTCATTTATGCAAATACTATTGATGCTTCTAAAATACCGGTTGAATGGTACTCTTGGATTCATTTTACTCCTAATAAAATAGAAAAAACTCATAAATTTGAAAAATATGACTGGCAAAAACCTCATCAATCTAATTTAACTGGCACAGAAAAGGCTTATTATCCAAATAAAGATACAGATGGAATTAAAAAGAAATACTCTAGTTGGAAACAGTAAATTAAACTTTTATGTATTTATTTTCTTAATTTATTTTTTTTTTATAAATCTCTCATTTGCAAAAGATAATACAGAAGGCTCTTTTACAGATTTAAAAATTTTAGATAAAATTAGTTCAAAAAATAATTTAGTGAAATTAAAAAATGGAGAGTTAATTACTTTTAAAGACCTCTCTATAAAAAGTTTAAAATGTAAAAATTCAGAATTTGATGATAATCCTGAAATTACAGCTTATATACAAGTCAAAGATCTAACCGATGAAAACAATAATGAGGTGTTTGTATTTAATGGATGGATGTTTTCATCTAGCCCATCTATTACTCCATTTGATCATCCGGTGTACGATGTTTGGCTTGTTAAATGCTATTAGACTATAGTATCTTTATCTAACCAGCTTACGTTAAAATCAGAATTAATAAATTTTTTATGACTTAGTAGCTTTTTATGTAGTGGAATAGTTGTTGTAATTCCTTCTATAACAAATTCATCAAGAGACCTATTCATTCTTTGAATTGCCTCAGTTCTATTTCTTCCGTGGCAAATTAGTTTACAAACCATACTATCGTAATAAGGAGTAACTTTATATCCTTGAAAAATCGCACCATCTACTCTTGTTCTAAAACCTGATGGTTGATGACACATACCTATTGTTCCAGGCGATGGTTGAAAATTTTTACTTGCATCCTCTGCATTTATTCTACACTCAATTGCATGACCTCTTGGTTTTATATTGCTCTGTTTTAGTGCAGTTTCTCCAGAAAAAGCAATCCAAATTTGTTCTTTAATAATATCAATGCCAGTTACCATTTCTGTTACAGGATGCTCAACTTGAACCCTTGTATTCATTTCTAGAAAATAAAATTTTCCATCTTCATAAATAAACTCTACAGTTCCAGCACCCATATAACCAATTTTAGCAACCATATTGACTGTTTTTTCAAATAAATCTTTTCTTATTTCATCATTAAGTACTGGACTTGGTGTTTCTTCGATTAATTTTTGATGTCTTCTTTGGACAGAACAGTCTCTTTCATGAAGATGAACAATATTATTTTTACCTGCTAAAATTTGAACTTCTATATGTCTTGGATTTTGAAAAAATTTTTCAATGTAAACTTCATCGTTACCAAAATATTTTTGTGCTTCTGATTTTGCAGTAGAAAATAAAGTTTCAAATTCCTCTTCTTTATGAACAATTTTCATGCCTTTTCCACCACCACCCCCTGATGCTTTGATTAAGACAGGAAATCCTATTTTTTTACACAGTTCTTTAGCTTGAGCAATATCAGTAACACCACTTTCAGAACCTTCAATTACAGGCAAACCATTTTCTTTAGCAATTCTCTTTGCTTGAATTTTATCACCCATCATTTCTATATGTTTAGATGATGCGCCAATGAAACTTATTTTATTTTCTTCAAGAATTTTTGCAAAACTTGCATTTTCTGATAAAAACCCATAACCAGGATGGACTGCGTCAGAATTGGTAAGTTCTATTGCTGACATTAAATTTGGAATATTTAAATAACTATTTGCAGGTTGGTGAGATCCTATACATACACTTTCATCAGCCATTCTCACATGCATACTTTCTCTATCAACATCAGAATGCACAGCTACGGTTGGAATTCCCCATTCTTTACATGCTCTAATAATTCTAACTGCAATTTCCCCACGGTTTGCAATTAAGATTTTTTTAAACATTTGTTTACTCTAGAATAATAATAGTTTGACCAAACTCGACAGGGTGACCATCTTCAACACAAATTTCTTTTACCACGCCATCTGAAGTTGAAGGAACATGATTCATTGTTTTCATTGCTTCTACAATCATTATAGTGTCACCTTTTTTAATTTTTTTACCTACTTCAATAAATTTTTTTGCCCCAGGTTCTGGTGCATGGTAAGCTGTTCCGATAATTGGTGAAGTAATTTCAGTACCTGATTTTAAACTTGGTTTTTCAGAAACATTTTCACTTCCAGTATGAATATTTGCCGATGTTACAACTGGTTGATTGCTGATAGATACATTGTTTTTTGAAACTTTAATTTTAGTATCTTTTTCAGTAATTTCTATTTCAGTAAGATTGAACTCATCTAAATAGTTACTCAATTCTTTAATGATACTTTTATCTATTTTCATTTTTTAAAATCTTTTCTATTGAAATTATGGCCAAAATATAACCCTCAACCCCTAATCCAAAAATTCCACCGGTTGCTATATCGCTTATGAGAGATTTGTGTCTAAATTCCTCTCTTTTATATATATTTGATATATGTAATTCAATTATCGGTTTTTTAAATAAATCCAGAGCGTCTCTGATTGCAACTGATGTATGCGTAAAACCTGCAGCATTAATTATCATACCGTCATATTTTTTTCTGGCATCTTGAATTATATTAACCAGTTCTCCCTCAATATTTGATTGCGCAAATTCTACCTCAATACCAATTTTGTTTGATTCTTTTAAACAATTTTCTTTTAATTGGTCAAAAGTAGTTGAACCATATTGTGATTGTTCTCTTTCACCTAATAGATTAAGATTTGGACCATTAATAATAATAATTTTATTATTCATTCAACTCTTATATACGATGAAAAAAATAAAAAAAATAAAAATTAAAGTTAATGGTAAATTTAAATCTATTTCTGACAATTATAAAATTTTAGATTTAGTAAAAGATCTTAAAATTCCCCTAAAAAAAGTGGCAATTGAACTCAATCAAGAGATAATGGATAAAAAAAAAATTAGTAAAATAATTTTAAAAAAAAATGATAAAATTGAAATAGTCCATTTTATTGGAGGTGGTTAAATGAAAAATGATAAAATAGTCATAGCAAACAAAAAATTTAACTCTCGATTAATCGTAGGCACTGGGAAATATAAAAGCATGTCTGAATGTGCAAAAGCAATTAAACTTTCTGGAGCAGAAATTGTAACCGTTGCTGTTAGAAGAGTAAACATAACTGATAAAAAAAAACCTCTTCTTATGGATTATATTGATCCAAAGAAAATCACTTATTTACCAAATACAGCTGGATGTTTTACTTCAGAAGAAGCTTTAAGAACACTTAGATTAGCTAGAGAAATAGGTGGATGGAAATTAGTTAAATTAGAAGTTTTAGGAGATAAGCAGAATTTATTTCCTGATATGATTGAGACTTTGAAATCAACGGAGGTTTTGGCTAAAGAAGGTTTTAAAGTTATGGTTTATTGTAACGATGATCCACTTATGGCAAAACGTCTAGAAAACTCAGGAGCTGATGCAATAATGCCATTAGCTGCACCTATTGGTTCGGGTTTAGGTATTCAAAATAAAACGAATATTCAAATTATTAGACATCAAACAAAATTACCACTTATTATAGATGCAGGCTTAGGTCAAGCATCTGACGCAACAATTGCAATGGAATTAGGTTGTGATGGTGTTTTAGTTAATACAGCGATTGCTAAAGCAAAAAAACCATTTGAAATGGCTCTTGCATTCAAGAATGCTGTTGTTGCTGGTCGACAATCTTTTTTAGCAGGACGTATTAATAAATATTTATACGGTAATGCATCTTCACCAAAAAAAGGAATTATTAAATAGTTGCTGTTTTCTTGACATACTTTTTTTTGAAGTAAGGCTTCTTTTTAAAAGTCTTTTTGTGAAATTTTTTAGCTTCTTTTTTTTCAACAATTTTATCCTCTTTAATTTGTATTTCTAAATTTTTTAATTTTTCAAAATGTTCAATTAATTCAATTATTTTTTTCGATTTATTTTGAATATTAATAATATATTCTGGAATAATAAGTGTTGGGTCACTAACAATATCTATTGTCATCTTATTTTTCTTCTCAAAATAAGTTAAATCATCAACAAAATTTTCTTTTAAAAAATCAGAAATTTTTTCACAAACTTTAAGTTCAACAAATTTAGCTTTATTAATAATAGCCTTTAATTCAACTGTTTTAAGTAATTTTTGGGCAAATGACTCATCCGTAAGAGTCACTTTCCATTTTATTGCGCTTTCCCTTAGTCTTTGCCTAGACATTTCAAGAAGGCCAAAATTACTAATTCTTCCAATTTGAATTCTTGCTCTATCCGTTCTACATTTTTCTTTAAATTTTCTTTCAACCAATCTTCTATTTCCATAACTAAGCATATCGATAAAGTCGATAATGATTAGACCAGATAAATCCCGTATCTTTATTTGTCTTGCTATTTCTTCAGCTGCCTCAATATTCGTATCTAACGCAGTACTTTCAACATTTTTACCCTTAATTGAACTACCTGAGTTAACATCAATTGATACAAGTGCCTCTGTTGGGTTTATTACTAAATATCCTCCTGATTTTAGTTTTATTTCAGAGTCAAATATCTGGTTTAATTTTTGTTCAATATTTTCTTCGATAAATAGTGGAACTTTTCCTCTATATTTTTTTATTTTTTTAACATTTGATGGCATAATCATTTTCATAAATGTTTGTGCTTTTTTATAACCTTCATTACCTTCAACTATTATATTCTGAGTATTATCATCAAACATATCTCTTAAAGTTCTTTTTATAATTTCACTTTCTTGATGAATTAATGATGGGGCTATAGAATTGATAGCGGTATCTCTGATTTGGCCCCATGTTTTGACAAGAGATTCTAAATCATTATTAATTTCATTTTTAGTTTTGTTGCTTCCTGCGGTTCTTACAATTAATCCCATTTCTTTTGGAATCTCAATTTCGTTAAGAATAGCTCTTATTTTTTTTCTATCTGCTGGATTAAATATTTTACGAGATATTCCACCACCTTTAGGGGTATTTGGCATTAAAACAATATATTTACCAGCAATTGAAATAAACGTGCTAAGTGCTGCACCTTTTTGCCCCCGTTCATCTTTGATGACTTGTACTAAGATTACTTGGTTTGGTTTTATAACTTCCTGTATTTTATATCTTTTAAATTTAAACTTATTTTCTTTCTTTTTTTCTTTTTCCTCACTTAGATTATTTTTTTCATCAGACCCAATTTCATTTTCTTCAGTTGGATCCTTTTCAATATTAATAGGGTCATCAATCTCAAGTTTTCCTTCAGCAATATTCTCTTCCTCTTTGGCTTCAACTTCTTTAGAAAGTTCTTCTCTAGCTTTTTCCTCTTCCTCTTTAATTCTATCCAAATCTGCTTTTGGTATTTGATAATAATCAGATTGAATATCATTAAAAGATAGAAAACCGTGTCGTTCTCGTCCAAAATCAATAAATGCAGCTTGAAGAGACGGCTCTATTCTACTTACTTTGCCAAGATATATGTTATTTTTTATTAAATTATTTTTTAAACCTTCGTACTCGTAGTCCTCAATATTATCTTCTGATTTAAGAACAACTCTTGTTTCATTGGGATGCGATGCATCAATGTATAAATTTTTTTCCATAATAATTTGATTGATTGATTCATTTAATTTTTTTAACTGTTTATAAAATTTTGTTTAATTATAGTGCCTTATCTTTAACAAATTCCAAGATATAATGGAAATAAAATGAATAAAATTTTTAAAAATATACTGTTTATATCATTATCTTTTCTTTTATTACTGGGTATTTTGATATTTGGAATTTTATGGTCTTATTCCAACAACATTCCTGATTATAGATTTCTTAAAAACTACAAGCCTCCAGTATCAAGCAAAGTATACTCAGGTGACGGAGATCTTGTTGCAGATTTTTCAAAAGAAAAAAGAATATTTATTCCATTTAACTCAATTCCTGAAAATGTAATTAACTCATTTTTATCAGCAGAGGATAAAAATTTTTTTTCTCATCCCGGTGTTGATGCTAAGGGAGTTTTGAGAGCAGTAATTAACAATATTTCCAACATTCTTTTATCCAAAAGACTTGAGGGTGCTTCAACTATAACGCAACAAGTAGCTAAAAATTTTTTACTAACAAATGAAGTTAGTATTAATAGGAAAATAAAAGAAGCTATTTTGGCATTTAGATTAGAAAGGGCGTTTTCAAAACAAAGAATTATAGAATTGTATTTAAATCAAATTTATCTTGGAAGTGGTGCGTATGGTGTTGCTGCTGCAAGTTTAGAATATTTTGATAAATCAATTCAAAATTTAGATTACGGAGAAGCTGCACTTTTAGCTGCTCTTCCAAAAGCTCCAAGTAGATATAATCCTTATAGAGATATTGATTTAGCTAAATTTAGGAGAGATCTAGTTTTAAAAAATTTATTTGAAAATAAATACATCGATTTGAAGGAATATAGTTATCTAAAAAAAAAGAAAATTATATTAAATAAAACAAAAAAAATTTTTTTAGAAGATGCCCAATATTATATTGAAGATGTTCGAAAAAATGTAATTAACATTTTAACTTATGACAAAGTTTACAAACAAGGATTTAATATAAATACCCCAATAAATTTAGATTTTCAAAAGATAGCAACCGAAACACTAAGGAATGGATTATTATCCTATGATAAGAGAAAAGGTTGGAGGGGAGCGCTTACCAATAAAAAATACTCAAAAAATTGGAATAAGAATCTTGATAAATTTTACTTAGAAAATTCAATTAATTGGGATCTAGCAATTGTTAAAAAAATAAATAAATTTTCAGCAAATATTGAAACAGAGAGTAAATTAAATGGAAAAATTGAATTTAAAGACATTTCTTGGACCAAAAAAGAATTTAGTCAATTATTGAAAGTTGGTGACATAGTTTATGTCAAAAAAATTGGTGAGAAAAACTTTAGTTTAAAACAATTACCAAAAGTTAACGGTGGAATAGTTGTTATGGACCCTTATACCGGTCGAGTGTTGGCTTTAAGTGGTGGGTTTAGTTTCAAAAAAAGTGAATTTAACCGAGCAACACAAGCATTAAGACAACCTGGTTCAGCTTTTAAACCATTTGTTTATGCTTTGGCACTTGAAAATGATTATACTCCAACATCTTTAATTTTAGATGCTCCAATTGTTTTAGATCAAGGGGAAGATCTTAAGATGTGGAAACCAGAAAATTATGGAAAAAAATTTTATGGACCATCAACTTTGAGAGTAGGGTTAGAAAAATCGAGAAATTTAATGACAGTGAGAATAGCTCAAAACTTGGGTCTTAAAAAAATTATAAATTTTTCAGAAAATCTAGGTATATATGATAATCCTGAAGAACTTTTATCTATTTCACTTGGTTCTGCTGAAACAACATTGCTAAAATTAACCTCAGCATATTCTGTATTTGTTAATGGTGGTAAACTTGTTGATCCAATATTAATTGATAGAATTCAAGATAGTGAAGGAAAAACTATTTTTAATAATGATAAAAGAAAATGTATTAATTGTGATCAAATTTCTTATTTAGGAAAAGATTATCCAATTGTTAAAGATGATTATCAACAGATTTTTTCTCCCCAAACATCATACCAAATGACCTCAATACTAGAAGGAGTTGTTAAAAGAGGAACTGCTAAAAAATTAAGAGATCTTGAATTAAACATTGCAGGAAAAACTGGCACAACCAATAAAAACACAGATACATGGTTTATTGGATATACATCTAAGCTTTTAATTGGAGTTTATGTTGGTTTAGATAGCCCTTCTCCACTAGGAAGGTATGAAACTGGCTCAAAAACAGCCTTACCTATTTTTAAAGAATTTATTAAAAAGACGGTTAATAAATCAGATGCAAGACCATTTAAAGCTGCAGAGGGTACAGTGATGATGGTGGTTGATCCAAATACTGGTCAAAAAGCAAAATTTAATTCTAAAAACACTATTATTGAAGTGTATAAAAAACAAAATGTCATTGATGGAAAAGTTTTATATTCAAATAATGATAGATTAGACTTTAATAATATATTAAAGTTTTATTAATGGACGACAAATATCAAAATTACAAAAAAGAAATAGAAAAGATTAACAACAGAGTTAAGGAGTATCTTTGAAAAAAATGATATTAACTCAAAACTTGAAATATTAAACACTAAAATGCTAGAAGCCAATTTTTGGCAAGACAAAGAAAATTCTAAAAAAGTAATTAAAGAAAAGAAACTATTTGAGGATCTACTAAACACTTACAAGGTATCAATAGAAAAACTTTCAGATTTAAATGATTTAAGTGAGCTAGCCTTAGAAGAAAAAAATGTGTCAGTACAAAAGGAACTGTTGCAAAATATTAAAGAACTTAGGACTTTAGTTAAAAAAAATGAAATTAAATGTTTTTTATCAAATGAAGCAGACTCTCTTGACTGTTACATAGAGATACACGCTGGTGCAGGTGGCACAGAAAGTCAAGACTGGGCAGAAATGTTAAGAAGAATGTACTTAAAATGGGCAGATCAAAAAAATTTTAAATCAAACCTAATTAGTGAACACAAAGGCGATGAAGCTGGAATAAAATCATCAACAATTAAAGTTGAAGGTGATTATGTTTTTGGCTGGCTCAGAAAAGAATCTGGAATTCATAGGCTTGTCAGAATATCTCCATTTGACTCTGGAGCGAGACGGCATACAAGTTTTGCAAGTATATGGGTATACCCAGTAGTTGATGAGAATATAAACATCGAAATTATTGAAAAGGATTTGAGAATTGATACTTATAGATCTAGTGGAGCTGGTGGCCAGCATGTAAATACTACAGATAGTGCTGTACGAATTACTCACATACCTTCTAAAATTGTTGTTCAATGTCAAAATGAGAGATCTCAACATAAAAATAAAGAAACATGTATGAACATGTTAAAAGCAAGACTATATGATTATGAAATTAAAAAAAAGGAACAGCAAAATCAAAATACAGAAAACTCTAAATCTGAAATTGGATGGGGTCACCAAATAAGATCATATGTTTTGCAACCGTATAGACTTGTAAAAGATAATAGAACAAATTTTGAAAGTACAAGCCCTGACAAAGTCTTGGATGGAGAATTAGATGAATTTTTAGAACAATCTTTATATCAAATTAGATGAGCAAAAAATTTGCAAAATACATATCTATATTAGCTGGAGTTTTTGTTTTATTAATTATTTATTTAAGCACTATTGGTATTGAGACAGAAAAATTTAACAAACAAATCCAATATCTTGTAAAGCAAAAAAACGATAAACTTGATACTAGTTTAAAAAAGATAAAACTTACTTTAGACCCAGTAAATTTCAAGATTAATGCAAAAACAATAGATACAAAGATATTTTTTAAGGGTAAATTAATTGAGCTTGAATATATTAAAACTCAAATCTCACTATATTCATTTATCAAAAATCAACTAGTTGCATCACAAATAGAAATATCAACTAAATCAACTTTACTTAAAAATTTTGTATCATTTGCAAGATCAATAAATAGTAGTCCAGAATTATTTTTTTTAGAACAAT
>QCHA01000015.1 GCA_003279685.1 Pelagibacteraceae bacterium AG-390-L03
GTGTTTCTATAATTAAACAATGTCTTTCAAAAATGGAAAAAGGACCAATTAAATCTTTAGATGGAAAAATAAGCCCCCCACCTAAAAAAGATATTAAACAATCTATGGAAGCTTTAATTCATCATTTTAAACTTTTTACAGAGGGTTATAGAGTTCCAAAAGATGAAATTTATACTGCTGTAGAAGCGCCCAAAGGAGAATTTGGTGTATATCTAATTTCTGATGGTTCAAGCAAACCATATAAATGTAAAATTAGAGCACCTGGATTTTCACATCTTCAAGCTATGGATTATTTAATAAAAGGACACATGTTAGCTGATGTACCTGCTGTATTAGGGTCTATGGATATAGTTTTTGGAGAGGTTGACAGATGAGTTTAAGAAGACCAGCAAAAGATCAACCAGAAACTTTTGAATTTAACTCTTCATCATTAGATGCAGCTAAAACTATAGTTTCAAATTATCCTACAGGAAAACAACAAAGTGCTGTTATGGCTTTATTATATATAGCTCAAAAACAAAATAATAATTGGATACCATTAGCTGCAATGAAGTACATAGCTAAATTTTTAGAGATGCCGTACATAAAAGTTTATGAAGTTGCTACTTTTTACACGATGTATAATTTATCTCCTGTTGGAAAATATTTTGTACAAGTTTGTACAACTACCCCATGTATGATTAGAGGAGCCAACAAGTTAGTTGAAGCATGCAAAGAAAAAATTTCTGAGAACGAATCAGAGCTATCATCTGATAAAAGTTGTTCTTGGATGGAAGTAGAGTGTCTTGGAGCATGTGTAAACGCACCCATGATGCAGATTAATGATGATTATTATGAAGATCTTGATAAAGGAAAAACTTTAGAAATTTTAGATCAAATTTTAAGTGGTAAAACACCAAAACCAGGATCTTATAGAGGACGTGTAAATAATGAACCTGAAAATAATAGAAAAACATTGATGGATTTAAAAAATGCTTAAAGACAAAGATAGAATTTTTCAAAACCTATACAATGATATGGGATCAGATGTTTCTTCGTCTCAAAAAAGAGGTGATTGGGTTAATACTAAAGAATTAATAGATAAAGGAAGAGATTGGATAATTAATGAAATTAAATCTTCACAATTAAGAGGAAGAGGTGGAGCGGGATTTCCAACTGGATTGAAATGGTCTTTTGCTCCTAAAGAGGTTGGGTCAAGACCTCATTATTTAGTAATTAATGGAGATGAATCTGAACCAGGTACATGTAAAGATAGAGATATCTTAAGATTTGAACCTCATAAATTAATAGAAGGTTGTTTAATTGCTTCTTACGCTGTCCAAGCACATGTTTGTTATATTTATATTAGAGGCGAATATTTTGTTGATGGTCAAAAACTTCAATCTGCAATAGATGAAGCTTATGAAAAAAAATTAATCGGTAAAAATGCAGCTGGTACAGGATGGGACCTGGATATTTATATTCATTATGGTGCTGGAGCATATATATGTGGTGAGGAAACTGCATTACTTGAAAGTATTGAGGGAAAAAAAGGTCAACCAAGATTAAAACCACCATTCCCAGCTTTAATAGGTCTTTATGGGTGTCCAACAATTATTAATAATGTTGAAACTATAGCAGTAGTTCCTACCATTTTAAGACGTGGTGGAGAATGGTTTGCCTCTTTGGGCAGAGAAAAAAATACAGGTACTAAAATTTTTTGTATTTCAGGAAATGTAAATAATCCATGTAATGTTGAAGAAGAAATGAATATTCCTTTAAAAGAATTAATTGAAGTTCATGCGGGTGGTGTCATTGGAGGTTGGGATAACTTACAAGCAGTAATTCCTGGTGGTTCATCAATGCCTTTAATACCTAAAGAAAAATGTGAAACACTAACTATGGATTTTGATTCTTTAATGGCTGAAAAAAGTGGACTAGGCACTGCTGGGATAGTTGTAATAAATAAAGATCAAGACATTATTAAATGTATGGCAAGAATTGCTAGATTTTATAAACACGAAAGCTGTGGTCAATGCACACCATGTAGAGAAGGATCTGGATGGATGTGGAGAATGTTAGAGCGTATGGCAAAAGGTGAAGCAACAAAAGATGAAGTTGACATGTTAGGTGATGTGACAAATCAAATAGCTGGTCACACTATATGTGCATTTGGAGAAGGTTCTTCTTGGCCTGTACAGGGATTGTTGAGACACTTTAAAAAAGAAATTGAAGATAGAAATAACCTAAGTCCTATTCATGAGAAAAAAAATAATATTCCTTATTTAGTTGATCAACACTTATTGGATAAAAAAAATGCTTAAACTTAAAGTAAATGATATTGATGTAGAAGTTGAAGAGGGTTTAACTGTTCTTCAAGCGTGTGAAAAAGTAGGAGTTGAAATTCCTAGATTTTGTTATCACGAAAAACTTTCCATAGCAGGAAATTGCAGAATGTGTTTAGTTGAAATGGAAAAATCTCCAAAACCAGTAGCTTCTTGTGCTATGCCTGCAGCAGAAGGGATGAATATAAAAACAAATACAGCCTTTGTTGAAAAAGCAAGAAAAGGTGTAATGGAATTTTTACTAGCTAACCATCCTCTAGATTGTCCAGTTTGTGACCAAGGTGGAGAATGTGATCTTCAGGATCAATCAATGTTTTATGGGGTAGATAAATCAAGATTCAAAGAAAATAAAAGATCTGTTCCTGAAAAAAATATGGGCCCTTTAATTAAAACTCAAATGACAAGGTGCATCCATTGTACGCGATGTGTAAGGTTTGCCACAGAAATAGCAGGTGTTCCAGAAATTGGTGCAATTGGCAGAGGAGAAGATATGCAAATCACAACGTATTTAGAGCAATCAATGCAATCTGAGCTTTCTGCGAACGTAGTAGATTTATGTCCTGTTGGTGCATTAACTTCAAAACCCTATGTATTTGAAGCAAGACCCTGGGAGCTCAAAAAAACCGAATCCATAGATGTTATGGATGCTGTTGGATCAAATATAAGAGTTGATACCTATGACTGGGAAGTAAAAAGGGTATTACCTATTATTAACGAAGATATTAATGAAGAGTGGATTTCAGATAAAACAAGATATGCTTGTGATGGTCTTTTAAATCAAAGATTAGACACACCTTTTATTAAATATAATGGAAAATTTGAAAAAGCTTCGTGGGAAGAAGTTTATAAAATTATTAAATCAAAGTTTGAAAATACTTCAAAAGAAAAAGTTTGTGGATTTGTTGGTGATTTAACAAACATGGAAACAAGTTATATTTTTAAAGAATTTTTTGATCGAACGTTAGATATACAAAATTATGATTCTAGATCAGATAATCGATTTGTTGATATAAATAAAAGAGAAAACTATTTGTTTAATTCTTCTATTAATGGAATTGAAGATTCTGATTTAATTTTTCTAATTGGAACAAATCCTAGATATGAAGCAACTATTTTAAATGCAAGAATTAGAAAATCTTTTTTAAACAATAATACTAAAGTTATTTCATTAAATGATTTAGGAGACTTAACTTTCTCGTATGAAAGTTTAGATGGTCAAATTCAAACATTAAAAGATATTTTTGAAGGTAATCATGAAATTTCAAAAAAAATTATAGCAGCAGATAAACCTATGATAATACTGGGAGAGTCATTGTTAAATTTAAAATCTTCAAAATATTTCTTTAACAAAATCAAGGAATTTCTTTTTTCAAATAACAAAATTAATGATGATTGGAATTCATTTAATATTTTATCTTCTGATGCCGCAACAGTGGGTAATTTTGATCTTGGTTTAGTTAATGAAAATAATAATTTATTAGAAGATTTACAAAATCATAAATTTGATATTATTTATTTAGTAGGTCAAGATAATTTAAATTTTGATAAAAAAGATGAATTCATAATTTACCAAGGTAGCCATGGTGATAAAGGTGCTGAAATGGCTGACATTATTTTACCAGGCTCTGCTTATACAGAACAAGATGGTTTTTTTACAAATTTAGAAGGCAATCTTCAAAAAGCTTATAAAGCCTCATATCCTCCAGGAGATGCAAAAGAAGATTGGCAAATCATTAATGAGCTTGCTGAAGTTATGAATAATAGAAAATTGTTTAATGACAAGGATGAATTAGAAAGCAGCATGATTAACCATCTTAATTTACAAAAAGAAAAACAGAATAGCTTTGTTGATCAAAATAAGGATATTAAATCAGATAATTTTCAAAATGAGACTTTAAAGGTTAATGTTAAAGATTATTATTTTTCTAATGTAATCGCTAGATCTTCAAAAACAATGGTTGAATGCAATAATTCAAAGTTAAATTTTAAATCCACAGGAACGGAAGGATAAAATGGAATACTTTAATATAGTTTTTCTGGAAGTTTATAAGATTTTATTTTTATTGGTGCCAGTCCTTGTATCAGTTGCTATGATAGTTTGGTTGGATCGAAGAGTTTGGGCATTTGTTCAAAAAAGACAAGGACCAAATGTTGTCGGGCCGTTTGGATTACTACAATCACTAGCAGATGCGCTAAAATATATATTCAAAGAAATAATTATCCCATCTACTTCAAATAAAGTCATTTTTATATTAGCACCAATAGTAACAATGACATTAGCTTTAATATCTTGGGCAGTGATACCATTTAGTGCAACAATGGTTTTAGCTGATATTAATGTTGGAATACTCTATCTATTTGCAGTTTCATCTTTAGGTGTTTATGGAATTATAATGGGTGGCTGGGCTTCGAATTCAAAATATCCTTTTCTTGGAGCGATAAGATCAGCTGCTCAAATGGTATCTTATGAAGTTTCTATAGGTGTAATAATTATTAATGTATTGTTATGTGTTGGATCATTAAATTTAAATGATATTGTTGAAGCTCAACAAAACCTTTGGTTTATAATTCCATTATTTCCAATGTTTGTTATTTTTTTTATTTCAGCTTTAGCTGAAACAAACAGACCACCTTTTGATTTACCAGAGGCTGAAGCAGAATTAGTAGCAGGTTATCAAACAGAATATTCTGGAATGATGTATGCAATGTTTTGGCTGGGTGAGTATGCTAATATTTTATTGATGTGCGCAATGGGTGCTATCTTATTTTTGGGAGGATGGATGTCTCCTATAGAAATCTATCCGTTTACACTTGTTCCAGGTGCAATATGGTTAATATTAAAAATACTATTACTTTTTATTTTATTTGCGCTAGTTAAAGCTATTGTTCCAAGATATAGATATGATCAATTAATGAGACTAGGTTGGAAAGTTTTCTTGCCATTATCTTTAACTTGGGTGGTTTTAACTTCGAGCTATTTATTTTACTTTAATCTTTTACCAACAAATTAATTATGAAATTATCAAGATTTTTAAAAACAATATTTATGACTGACTTTGTTGGAGGTTTAATCGTTGCAATTAAAGAAGTTTTTAAATCAAAGAAAACTATCAATTATCCTTTTGAAAAAGGAAAAATAAGCCCACGTTTTAGAGGTGAACACGCGCTTAGACGATACCCAAACGGTGAAGAAAGATGTATTGCATGCAAATTATGTGAAGCTGTTTGTCCAGCACAAGCAATTACGATTGAGTCTGCTGAAAGAGGTGACGGAAGCAGAAAAACAACTAGATATGATATAGATATGATGAAGTGCATTTATTGTGGTCTATGTGAGGAGTCTTGTCCGGTTGATGCAATTGTTCAAGGACCAAATTTTGAATTTTCTACAGAAACAAGAGAAGAGCTATATTATACAAAAGATAAGCTTCTAGATAATGGTGATAGATGGGAGAATATTTTAGCTGCAAATATTAAAGCAGATAACCCATACAGATAAATCAATGATAGCACATTCCATTTTTTTTTATACATTTTCAATCATAGCTGTAATCTCAGCAATTATGGTTACAGTTTCTAAAAATACTGTCCATTCTGTTTTTTTTCTAATTTTAGATTTCATAAGTATATCTTGTCTTTTTATAATGATAGGTGCTGAATTTTTGGGAATGATAATGTTAATTGTTTATGTTGGAGCAGTAGCAGTTTTATTTTTATTTGTTGTTATGATGTTAAATGTAGCTCAACAAAAAAATCAGTGGTTTGCATCTGAAGCAAGCTCAAAACATATTCCTGTAGGTTTAATAATCAGTACAATTATTTTTTTTGAGTTGATTATTGTTATAGGTGGATGGAAATATAAACCTGATCTTTTTGATATAAATAATACAACAAATAACTTTAGTGTTAGTAATACTCATTCACTTGGTCAAGTATTATACACAGACTATATTCATGTATTTCAACTAAGTGGTATGATTTTATTAGTTGCTATGATTGGTGCTATTGTTCTTACTTTTAGAAAAAGAGAGGGTGTTAAAAAACAAAGTTATTTAAAACAAATATCTAGAGAAAGATCTGAAGGAGTTGAAGTATTAGACGTTGAAACCAACAAAGGAGTTAAAATTGATGACTGAAATTGGTTTAGGACACTATCTAACATTAGGGGCTGTTATTTTTTCAATAGGTATTATTGGAATTTTTCTAAATAGAAAAAATATTATTGTAATATTAATGAGTATAGAATTAATATTACTTGCCGTTAATATAAACCTAGTTGCATTTTCAATTTTTCTTGGGGATCTAACAGGTCAAGTCTTTACATTATTCATTTTAACAGTTGCAGCAGCAGAGGCAGCTATAGGCTTAGCAATTATAGTTGTTTATTATCGAAATTCAGGAACTATTCGAGTTGAAGAAATAGATCAATTGAAAGGGTAATTATGGAAATTTCAATTTTATTTCTTCCACTTATAGCTTCAATAATTTCAGGTTTTTTTGGA
Source organism: Pelagibacteraceae bacterium AG-390-L03 (assembly GCA_003279685.1). Taxonomy (GTDB): domain Bacteria; phylum Pseudomonadota; class Alphaproteobacteria; order Pelagibacterales; family Pelagibacteraceae; genus Pelagibacter. Next base: position 6,827 of record QCHA01000015.1, read on the forward strand.
AAATATATTGGCGACAGAAATTCCGAAATTGTGACTAGTGTTCTTGTGTCAATTTCAGCACTTTTGTCTGTATTTGTATTATATCAAGTAATTGTTAACCAATATGAAGAAAATATCGTTATAGCGACTTGGATTAATTCTGGATCATTGGATGTAAATTGGTCAATGTTAATTGACCCTTTATCTGCTGTGATGTTAGTTGTTGTTACATCTGTTTCATCTTTAGTACACATTTATTCAATTGGCTACATGTCTCACGATCCACATAAGCCAAGATTCATGGCATATCTGTCGTTATTTACATTTGCAATGCTGATGTTGGTTACTTCTGACAATTTTATTCAATTATTTTTTGGTTGGGAAGGAGTTGGTTTATGTTCATATTTTTTAATTGGTTTCTGGTTTAAAAAAGAAAGTGCTAACGCTGCAGCAATCAAAGCATTTGTTGTAAATAGAGTGGGAGATTTTGGTTTTGCTATAGGAATATTTTTAATTTTTTATTTATTTGGAACTGTTAACTACTCAGAAGTTTTTCAACAAATTCCTACTGTAGTGGATAAAAATTTATCTTTTATAGGCTTTGAGGTTAAAGCAATAGATTTAATTTGTTTATTATTATTCATAGGTGCTATGGGTAAATCAGCTCAAATTTTACTACATACTTGGTTACCAGATGCAATGGAAGGACCAACTCCGGTATCAGCATTAATCCATGCTGCAACAATGGTAACGGCAGGAGTATTCTTAGTTGTTAGATGTTCACCAATTTATGAGTATTCACCTTTAATATTAAACTTAATTACTATTGTAGGTATGACCACAGCTTTTTTTGCTGCAACTGTAGCCTTAGTTCAAACAGATATTAAAAAAATTATTGCATACTCAACTTGTAGCCAACTAGGTTATATGTTTTTTGCAGCTGGTGTTGGTGCATATAATGTTGCCATGTTTCATTTGTTCACTCATGCATTTTTTAAAGCACTACTCTTTTTAGGATCAGGATCAGTAATTCATGCATTTAAAGATGAGCAAGATATCAATAATATGGGTGGTGTTTGGAAAAAATTACCTTACACGTACGCATTAATGATTATAGGAACTCTTGCTTTAACTGGTTTTCCATTTTTATCAGGTTTTTACTCTAAGGATGCAATTATAGAATTTGCGTATTTAAAAGGAAACACTACTGGTTTTTACGCAGCTGGAATTGGAATATTTACTGCTTTTTTAACTTCAATTTATTCTTGGAGATTAATTTTTAAAACTTTCCATGGTGAATATAACAATAAAGAGGTTAAAATTGAAGAAACACACGAGTCACCATTAGTAATGTTGATACCTTTAATGATATTATCAATAGGTGCAATATTTGCTGGCTTCCTATTTAAAGATTTGTTTGTAGGTCATGCAGGAGATAATAATTTTTGGGCTGATTCTATTAAATTTTTAGTTCCATTAAGTACCGAACATCCACCAACTTGGTTTCTACTATTAACACCATGCTTAGTGCTATTATCTATTCCAATTGCGTTTTATCTATTCGTCAAAAATAAAGAATTATCAAATCAAATAGCGAATATAAATAAACCTTTATACAATTTTTTGATCAACAAATGGTATTTTGACGAACTTTATGAGGTTATTTTTATTAAACCATCGAAAAAAATAGGATTATTTCTTTGGAAAATTTGTGATGGTAAATTAATTGATGGTTTTGGTCCTGATGGAGTTTCATCACTTATAAAAAAATGCTCAATTAAAGCTAATAAATTTCAAAGTGGCTTCATATATCAATATGCTTTTGTAATGCTATTAGGTTTCTCTGCTTTATTAACGTTTTTAATTATTAAATAATGAACTTTCCAATTTTATCTTCATTAATTCTACTACCTGTTATTGGTGCTTTATTTTTATTTTTTACCAAAGATAAAGATGGAAATAATTTAACAGCAAAATATGTTTCTTTATTCACAACAATTGTAAATTTTTTAATTTCAATTTATTTATGGATTTCTTTTGATCAATCTACTTCAAACTTTCAATTCATTGAAAATAGAGAATGGATTAATGGATTTATAAATTATAAAGTAGGAGTAGATGGAATTTCAATTTTATTTATAATCTTAACTACATTTATAACACCGCTTTGTATTATATCTGTAAACAATACTATAAAAGTTAGGTTAAGAGATTTTTTAATAGCAATATTAATCATGGAAAGTTTCATGATAGGAGTATTTTGTGCACTTGATTTATTTGTGTTCTATTTATTCTTTGAAGCTGGGTTAATTCCAATGTTTTTAATTATTGGTATTTGGGGCGGACCTAAGAGAGTTTATTCAGCATTCAAATTCTTTCTATACACACTATTAGGATCAGTTTTAATGTTAGTTGCTATTATCTCTATATATTGGATTTCAGGTACAACAGATGTAATGAAACTCTATGAACTTGGAATAGACGCAAAATATCAAAATCTTTTATGGCTTGCTTTTTTCAGTTCTTTTGCTGTTAAAACACCTATGTGGCCTGCACATACTTGGTTACCAGACGCTCATGTCGAAGCACCTACTGCTGGATCAGTATTACTTGCTGCTATATTACTTAAAATGGCAGGTTACGGGTTTATAAGATTTTCTCTAGGACTTTTTCCAATTGCATCAGAAATATTTACACCTTTAATTTATACCTTAAGTGTAATTGCAATCGTATTTACATCGTTGATTGCTTTAATGCAGGAAGATATGAAAAAGTTAATTGCTTATTCTTCAGTTGCCCACATGGGCTTTGTAACTTTAGGTATATTTACAATCCAACAGCAAGGTATAGAAGGAAGTATAATACAAATGATAAGTCACGGCTTAGTATCAGCTGCATTATTTCTATGCGTCGGAGTTGTTTATGATCGTATGCACTCAAGACTGATTAGTTCATATGGTGGAATTGTGACTATCATTCCAAAATACTCAGTTTTATTCATGTTATTCACTCTAGCTGCTCTTGGTTTGCCTGGAACTAGTGGGTTTATAGGAGAGTTTTTGATTTTAATGGGTGCTTTCAAAGATAATTTTCTAGTAGCTGTTATAGCTAGCCTAGGAGTAATTCTTGGAGCCGCATATATGCTTTGGCTATATAAAAGAGTAGTTTTTGGGAAACTGATTAATACTGATCTAACAAAAATGGTTGATTTAAATAAATCTGAATATTTTATTTTAACCTGTTTGGCTGTTCCAACTTTATTCTTTGGGTTTTATCCAGACCCATTGATTAATACAATTGAAGTTTCTGTTAATGATTTAATAAATTCGTATAACAACAATCTTATAAGTAAATAAAATGGAAAATCTTAATTTAATATTGCCTGAAATTTTTGTTTCTCTATCAATTATGTTTTTATTAGTTTTAGGTGTTTTTAAGAAAGATAGTTCAAAATTAATTTTTAATATTTCTCTTTTGGTACTTTTAATTACAGCTACTATTACCTTAAACGAAACATCTAATATTAATCGTACAACTTTGTTTAATAGTAGTGTTGTAATAGACTACATGTCTTCATTAATGAAAATTATTACTCTTGTAGGAGCTTTTTTAGTTTTGGTAATTTCATCTAACTATCTCAAAACATTTAAAATATTTAAGATTGAGTATCCCATTCTAATCTTAAGTTCAGTTTTAGGTATGATGGTAATGATTAGTTCAAATGATCTAATGGTATTTTATATTGGTTTAGAGCTTCAATCTTTAGCATTATATGTTTTAGCAACCTTTAATAGAGATCAATTGAAATCATCTGAAGCAGGTTTAAAATATTTTGTTTTAAGCGCTTTATCATCAGGATTGCTTTTATATGGATGTTCACTAATTTATGGATTTTCAGGTTCAACTAACTTTGATGTAATTTCAAATCAGCTTAATTCAACAAATTATGTGCTAACTTTTGGAATTGTATTTATTTTAGTTGGATTAGCATTTAAAATTTCTGCTGTACCATTTCACATGTGGGCGCCTGATGTTTATGAGGGGTCACCAACATCAGTTACATTATTTTTTACAATGGTGCCAAAGATTGCTGCATTAACTGTATTTATAAGGTTTTTATATGTACCTTTTTTAAATTTAATTGATCAATGGCAAATGATTATAATTTTCCTATCAATTGCCTCTATGCTGTTTGGAGCGATTGCAGCAATAGGTCAAACTAATATTAAAAGACTTATCGCTTATAGTTCGATTGGTCATATTGGTTATACACTGGCTGGATTAGCTACTGGATCTAATGAAGGGATTCAAAGTTCAATAGTATATATAACTATTTATGTAATTATGAATTTGGCATTTTTTTCAAGTTTATTAATGCTGAAAAGAAATAATCAATATTACGAAGAAATCGATGATTTATCAGGTTTGTCAAAAAATCATCCACTATTATCTCTATCATTGTTAGTTATATTGTTCTCGTTAGCTGGAATACCTCCTCTGGCTGGTTTTT
>QCHA01000016.1 GCA_003279685.1 Pelagibacteraceae bacterium AG-390-L03
AGAATGTTGATAGTTTTAGAAAACGGTAAGGAAGACCAAGCAAAAAAGATATTTGATAAATGGAATTTAGATTTTGCAGTAATTGGTAAAACAACTAAATCCAAAAAAATTGAACTTTATTTTGACGATGAGAAAGTAGCTGATATTCCAGTTAATACATTGGTTGAAAATTCACCAATGTATGATCGTAAATGGAAAAAAGCAAAACTACCAAAAAAAAATAAAATAAAAAAAGAAGATCTAAAAAATTTAAAAATTATAGATGTTTTAAAAAAAGTTTTATCTAATCCAAATGTTTGTAGTAAAGAATGGATTTGGCAACAGTACGATCACACAGTTATGGGTGATACTATTCAAAAACCAGGTGGAGATTCTGGAGTAGTTCGTGTTCATGGAACTGATAAAGCTGTTGCCGCATCAGTTGATAGTTCTGCGGTTTATTGTTGGGCACATCCGTTAACAGGTGGAAAACAAATAGTTTGTGAAAGTTTTAGAAACTTAATTTCTGTTGGAGCAAAACCAGTTGCTATTACAAATTGTTTAAACTTTGGAAGCCCTGAAAATGAAGAAAACATGGGTGAGTTTGTTGAATGTGTTCAGGGTATTGGTGAAGCAGCTGAATATTTAAATTTTCCAGTCGTTTCTGGAAATGTATCTTTTTATAATCAAACTAAAGAAGAAGGAATTAAACCTACTCCAACTATTGGTGGTGTTGGTTTGATTAAAAAATATAAAAAAATGATTACAATGGATTTTAAAGAAGTTGATAATATTGTTTTAGCTATCGGAAAAACTGAAGGACATATTGATCAAAGTTTATTTGCAAGACATATATTGAATGAAAAAAATGGTCCTCCACCAGAGATTAATCTATTCAATGAAAAAAATAACGGTGAAACTTTGTTGAAATTAATTGATGCCGGTCATGTCAAAAGTGCCCACGATGTATCAATTGGTGGAATAATTACTGCTGTTTCAAAAATGTGTATTAAAGGTAACAAGGGTATTGACCTCAAAAAACCAAAATATTTAATTAATGAAATTGAATATTTTTTTGCTGAAGATCAAGGTAGATACATAATAGAAGTTAGCAAAGATAGTCTAAAAAAAGTGACTGATGTTTTAAACAAAAATGCTGTACATTTTGATGAACTTGGAACTATTAATGAAGATAAATTGTTTATTAATGATAAGACAAAAGTATCAATTGACGAATTAAAGACATCTAATACAAATTGGTTAACAAATTATATGAGCAAATAATGGCAATGGATTTGAAAGAAATTGAGAGTTTAATTAAAGAAGCGTTAACTGATGCTACTGTTGAAATTCAAGATTTAGCTGGTGATGGCAATCATTATTCAGCGACTGTAACATCTGGTCAATTTTCAGGTAAAAGTAAAATAGAACAACATAAAATGGTGTATAATTCTCTAAAAGGTAAAATGGGGAATGAATTACACGCCCTAGCAATTAAAACAAAGGAGCAATAATGGACGACAATACAAAAAATTTAATTCAAAATCATATTGATAATAATGATGTATGTTTATTTATGAAAGGAACACCTGATGCTCCTCAGTGTGGTTTTTCGATGGCAGTAACAAACATGTTGAAACTTCTTGAAGTAAACTTTCAAAGTGTAAATGTTTTAGAAGATCAAAATGTTAGAGAGGGGATTAAAGTTTTTAGTGACTGGCCAACTATCCCGCAATTATATGTTAAAAAAGAATTTGTTGGTGGATGTGACATTGTAAAAGAAATGTACGAGAGTGGAGAATTATCAAAACTTTTTGAATCTAAAGGTATAAGTTTTAAAGCTAAAAATTAATTATTATTATCTAGAATAATATTCGATGACTAAGTTTGGTTCCATCACGATTGGATAAGGAACTTCTTCAAATTTAGGAGTTCTTACAAATTTAACTTTTTTGTTTTTCTCGTCCATTTGAATATATTCTGGAGCTTCTCTTTCTTTGTTAGCTAAAGCAATATCAATGATAGCAAGTTGTTTAGACTTGTCCCTGATTTCGATTGTGTCTTCTTCTTTAACTAAATAACTTCCAATATTTACTTTTTTACCATTCACTCTTACGTGACCATGATTAATTAGTTGCCTTGCTGAAAATATTGTAGTTGCAAATTTTGCTCTGTAAATTACTGCATCCAATCTTCTCTCAAGTAAACCAATTAAGTTTTCACCAGTATCACCTTTAAGCATAACAGCTTTTTTATAAATATTTCTAAATTGTCTTTCGTTTATATTGCCATAATAAGCTTTAAGCTTTTGTTTTGCTTGTAATTGAATTCCATAATCTGAAGGTTTGCCTTGTCTTGATTGACCATGCTGACCAGGTCCATAAGCTCTAGTGTTAAAAGGACTTTTTGGTCTTCCCCAAAGGTTAACCTTTAATCTTCTGTCTACTTTATGTTTAGAGTTTAATCTTTTTGTCATTTGATATTGGGGTTTATAAGCTTACAGAATATTTTGTCAATCAACGTTTTTTACCTAAACTAGCAAATACACTAGATAATATACGAGTTTCTTTATCTGATAACTCCATTCTATAGAAAATATTTCGTAAGTTTTCTAGCATAATAGGCCTCTTCTCCTTAGGTTTAAAAAAGTTTATTTCATCCAAGTTTTTAATACATAGATTGGTCATTGAATGTATTTCTTTTTTAGAGGCAGATTTAACCTTTTTAGATTTTTTAAAATTGGAAGTCTTGGAATTGATGATACTTGAAACATATTGAGCAATGATAATTAGGCTGTGAGATAGATTTAAAGATTTAAACTCAGGGTTAGTTGGAATTTGCAATGTATAATTAGCATAACTAATTTCATTGTTTGATAATCCTGATGCTTCAGATCCAAATAGAAATGCTACTTTTTTTGTAAAATCAATTTTTTTTAAATCTTCTAATTGAATATGTTTTATATTCTTATTTCTAAATCTTGCAGATGTTGCAATCACATGATCTATATTTTTTAATGCAGGTTCTAAATTGTCAAATATTTTACTTCTATTAATTATATTCTTAGCGCCAACTGAAGTTGCTAAAATTTTATCATTTGGAAAAATAGGTTTTGGATCAATTACTGATAGTTTTTGAAAATTAAAATTCTTCATCCCTCTTGCACATGCACCTATATTTTCTGATAACTGGGGCTTGTGTAGAATAAAAGTAATATTATTTGTTGACATTATTTATAACAAATCAAACTTATAGACTAGCTGGAGCCTTATCTTTAAATAATTTATAATCTAAACTATCAACCAATGCTTTAAAAGATGCATCAATTATATTAGGTGAAACTCCTATAGTAAACCAGTTAACACCTTTAGAGTCTGTGCTTTCAATTGAAACTCTGGTTACCGCTTCTGTACCTGTATTTAGAATTCTTACTTTATAGTCTACTAGTTTTAAATCTTTTAAATACTCAGAATACTTAGCAAGTTTATTTACATTTTTTCTAATCGCATTATCCAGTGCATTTACAGGACCATTCCCTTGGCCTTCACATAATATTTTTTGGCCATCAACTTCCAATTGTGCTTTAGCATGAGAAATAATTTCACCTGCACTATCTTTTTTAACTGATACATCATATTCATTAATTAAAATATATCTTGGAATGTCACCCATCAATCTTCTAGCTAATAATTCAAATGAAGCATCTGCACCATCATAACTATAACCAATAAATTCTCTATCTTTAACCTCGCTTAAAAGTTTTTTAATTTTTGGATCATTTTTTTCAATTTGGATACCAATTGATTTTAATCTAGACATTATGTTTGATTGTCCTGCTTGATCAGAAACTATAATGTTTCTTGAGTTTCCCACTTCTTCAGGATTAATATGTTCATACGTTTTTGGATCTTTTTGAACTGCTGACACATGCATTCCTCCTTTATGAGAAAAAGCTGAGGCTCCAACATAAGGTAAATGTTTATTAGGCTTTCTGTTTAACAGTTCATCCAATAATCTTGAGCATTGAGTTAAATTCTTTAAGTTTTCTCTTTTAATATTAAGTTCAAATTTTTCACTAAAATCTTTTTTTAAAAATAAGGATGGAATTAAAGACATTAAATTTGCATTACCACATCGCTCTCCTAATCCATTGATAGTTCCTTGGATTTGTCTAGCCCCTGCTTGAACAGCAGCCAAACTATTTGCTACAGCATTTTCAGTATCATTATGAGCATGGATACCTAAATTTTCACCTGGTATATTTTTTATAACCTCAGATACAATTTTAGATACTTCATGTGGAAGAGTTCCACCATTTGTATCACATAAAACAATCCATCTAGCCCCTTGATCATATGCTGCTTTTAAACACTTTAATGCATAATCAGGGTTAGATTTGTAACCATCAAAAAAATGTTCAGCATCAAACATAAATTCTTTACCTGAACCAATAATGTGTTTTGCACTTTCACTAATATTTTCTAAATTTTCTTCATTAGTAATTCCAAGTGCTACATCAACTTGAAAATCCCAAGATTTACCAAATAGGCATACTGAAGAACTTTTTGAATTAATCAATGATGCTAACATTGGATCATTTTTGGCACTATGTTCTAATTTTTTAGTCATTCCAAAGGCTGTAAGTTTTGCGTTTTTAAAACCATGATCTTTATTGAAAAATTCAGTATCTGTTGGATTGGCTCCAGGCCATCCGCCTTCAATATAATCCACGCCTAGGGTGTCCAAAGAGCTTGATATTTTCTCTTTGTCATCAATTGAAAAATCAACACCCTGTGTTTGAGCACCGTCCCTCAATGTGGTGTCAAAAATATATAACTTTTCTTTACTCATTTAAATTTCCAAATTGTTTTACCATCTTTATCTTCTATTAAAACACCTTTGTCCAAAAGGTAGTCTCGAATATTGTCAGCTTCTTTGAAGTTTTTATCTGCTCTTGCTTTATTTCTAAGATCTATTTTATTTTCAATTTCTGTCTCTGTAATATCTGCTTTTTCTTTTTTATAATTTAGCCACTTTTCTTTGGTTTCTTGAAGCAAACCTATAAAATTACATGCTGAATTAAATATTTGTTTATCCTCATCATTTCCTTTGTTGGCTTTATCATAAAGTTTATGTAAATTTGCAATATAACCTGGTGTATTTATATCGTCATATAAAGGTTGAATAATTTCATCCTCCAAACTTTTGTTTGAGGGTAAATACACATTGTACCATTTATCAATTGTGTTTTGACAATCTTCTAATAATTTATCATTCCAATCTAA
>QCHA01000017.1 GCA_003279685.1 Pelagibacteraceae bacterium AG-390-L03
TTGATCAATATCATCTTAAAAAAGATATTACAGTAGAAGATTTAGGTTTTTTAATCGGACCAATAATAAATTCAGGTGGTAGACTTGGTCATTCTCAATATGGTGTTCAATTACTATCATCAGATAATCGAAAAATCATTGAAGATAGGTCAATTAGATTAATTAAACTAAACGATAAGAGAAAAAAAATAGAACAAAATATTTTAAAAGAAATAGATTTTGAAAAAATTAATGATGAAAATAGAAATATTATAATCTATTACAAAAATAATATTAACGAAGGATTAATTGGTATTATTGCCGCAAGATTAAAAGATTATTTTAATAAACCATCTATTGTTATTACAACTTCTAACAATCAACTTAAGGCATCATGTAGATCTACACCTGCTTATAATATAGGTAGTTTAATTAGATCATTAATGCAAAATAAAATTATTGAAAATGGTGGAGGTCATAATATGGCCGCTGGTTTTACAATTAAAAAAGGCAATATTAAATCGCTAGAAAATTTTATTCAAAATGATTATTCGAAAAATTTTTCTAATTCAAGTAATCTTATAAAATATGATATAGAGCTATCTTTATCAGCACTTAATGTTAAATTTTTAAGAGATCTCATTAAACTAGGACCATTTGGTAATTTTAATTTTTTACCGACTATTTTAATAAAAAATGTTAAAATAACTAAATTAGATATAATAAAAAACAAACATATATCTGCTATAATTAAACCTAAGATAGGAAAATCTATTAAAGCAATATCGTTTAATTGCTTAAATACAAAAATTGGTTATCATTTATTAAACTATAAAAAAAATATTAATATTATTGCTCAAATACAGGAAAATATTTGGAATAATAAAAAAACAATTCAATTAAACATCAAAGATTTAATTCTATAACTTAATAAGTCTTGAAATATATCAACTTTTAAAATAAAAGACCCATCAATGGTCCCTTCGTCTATCGGTTAGGACAGCTGGTTTTCATCCTGCAAAGGGGGGTTCGATTCCCCCAGGGACCGCCATTTATGTCATTTTTTGTATATATGATTTTGTCAAAAAAAAATGAAAAATGGATTAGTTATGTTGGATACACCAATAACATTGAAAATAGAATTTCACTCCATAATTCTTCTAAAGGAGCCAAATTTACAAAAGGTAAAAAATGGCAGTTAATTTATTTTGAAAAATATAAGAATAAAGTAGATGCGATGAAAAATGAGTATAAATTAAAAAAAAATTACAAATTAAGAACAAAAATTAAACGAGATTTTATTAATAATGAATAAAAAAATATTTATCATATTGCCCTATAAAGAAACTTTAAAACCAAATTTTGCTGGAGCAGTTTCAATTTATGCCCAGGATACAACTAAATACTCCAAATATAAAAAAAATATAAAAATTATTTCATCAGATAGTTTTGATAAAAATAAAATATTTAGAAATAGAAATTATATATTAGATTTTTGTAAAAAATATCAAAAAACGAAAATAGATGTAATCGAAATACACAATAGACCTGAATATTTAGCTTACATAAAAAAATTTTTTCCTAATACTAAGGTTAAAATATTTTTCCATAATGATCCTTTGTCATTAAGAGGATCTGAAAATATTAAAGAACGTGATTATATTTTATCAAACTCAGATAAAATTATTTTTCTTAGCAACTGGATACATCAAATGTTTTTCTCTGGATTAAAAAATTCAAATTATCATAATGTAGAAACATTACCTGTTGGCATTATTAAAGAAAAAAAAATTTCATTTAAAAAAAAACAAAAAAAGATTTTATTTGTAGGTAAATTAAATAAAGCTAAAGGATACCATATATTTTGTAATGTTGCTTCAAAATTTAAAAAACATGACCCTAGTTGGAAATTTATAGCTATTGGTAACGAAACTAGAAAAGAAATATTTCCATCAAAGAACTTTGTTACAGAATTAGGGTATTTAAAAAATCATGATGTTTTAAATTATTATAAGAAATCTGAAATTGCTATTGGTAATTCGGTATGGAATGAGCCTCTTGGAAGAATAGCTATAGAGGCGAGTAGCAGGAAATGTTTCCCAATAATTACAAATAAAGGTGGTCTTTCAGAGTCAAAAAAAATTGCACACGTTTTAAAAAAAAATACTGCAATTGAAATATATAATTATTTAATTAGAATTACAGAAAATCATAAATTAAGAAGAAAAAAGCAAAATTTATTTTACAAAAATAATAATTTTGATTTAAAAAAATTATCTAAGAAACTAGACGATATAAGAGATAGTTTTTTTGTTAAAAATAATTTCTCTATATCTCAAGTAAAAAAAGTTTTGCATATAGCAAATTTTAATGAAAATGCTGATGGTAGATTATTTTACTCATTTGCTAATAAATTAAATACTGGATTTATTAAAAATAATCATATTGTTGAAACTATTAGTGATAGATTTTTTTTAAAATCAAATAGGTCTATAATTAATCCATTTAATGAAAATAAGAAATTTAATGAAAAGATACTTAACACTTTAAAAAATTTTTCACCTAATTTGTTATTAATTGGTCATGTCTTTAATATTAGTGAACATATTTTTGATTACTGTAAAAAGAATAATATCAAGATATGTTCATGGTTTATCGACTCAGTATCTCAGGAATTTTTAAATAAAGATAAAAAGCAAAAATTCTTATCAAATCTTAAAGTTGTTGATATGTGTTTTATTACATCTTCTCCAAAAATTTTTAAAAACAATCGATATTTTAAAAAATTAAGATTTATCCCAAATCCTGTTGATTCATCTATAGATAGTCTTAAAAATTTTGAAAAAAGTAATCTTAGTTTTGATATTTTTTCTGCAATTAGTCATGGCCAAAATAGGGGTATCCTTAAAAAGGGAAAGTTTGACGAAAGAGAAAAATCTATTAATAAGTTAATATTTAATTTACCTGAGATTAAATTTGCTTCATTTGGAATGGACAATGTTGAACCTATCTGGGGAGCAAATTTTTATTATTACTTATCTAAATCTAAAATTGGTTTAAATATAAGTCGTGGTTCATACCAAAAACTTTATTCAAGTGATAGAATATCATCCTTAATCGGAAACGGCTTATTAACCTTTATAAATAAAAAAACAGATTTCAATAAGTTATTTACCAACAAGGAAATTATATTTTATAATAATGAAAAGGAATTAATTAATAAGATTAAATATTATATTTTAAATGATAAAATGAGAAAGAAAATAGCAAAAGCAGCCTACAACAAATATCATATACATATGAATAATAAGATAATATCAAATTATATCTTAAATTCAGTTGGTCTTATTGAGCACACAAATCCATTTTGGCATAACAAAATATAAATGTTTTCAATATTAATTCCCACATTTAACAATTTAGAATATTTAAAAGTTTGCATTAATAGTATTAATAAAAATTCAAATTTTGATCATCAAATTATTATTCATGTAAATGAGGGAAGTGATGGAACAATAGAATATATTAAAAAAAATAATCTAGAATACACTTTCAGTAATAAAAATATTGGTATGCCTAAAGGTTTAAATCAATCATCTAAGTTAGCAATTTATGATTATATTTTGATTTCACATGATGATTTTTATTATTGTCCTGGATGGGATGTTGAGTTTGTAAACGAGTTAAAAAAAATTGATCATAAAAAATTTTACTTGTCTGGTACTATGGTTGGGGCAGGGCAAGTTAAATTTAATGCAGGTGAAACAATTGATAATTTTAATGAAAAAAAACTTTTAGATAACATTGAAAATATAAAAACATTTAATTTTCAGGGAACAACAAAATGCCCAGGCTTGGTCCACAAAGACACATGGAAACATGTAGGTGGTTGGAGTGAAGAATTTAGTCCAACAGGAGGTGATGATACTGATTTTGCTATGAAATTATGGTGCTATGATGTTAGAATATTTAAAGGGTTAGGTAAAAGTTTAGCTTATCATTTTGGGTCAATTACAACTAGAAAAAAAGATAAATCTTTATTTACTTATTTAGGTAGTAAAGGTAATAAAATTTTTTTATTAAAATGGGGTATTAGCATTAATTTTTTTGAAAAATTTTATCT
>QCHA01000018.1 GCA_003279685.1 Pelagibacteraceae bacterium AG-390-L03
GTTTGCTGGTCTTGCTGGAGAAATAAAAGGTGAAAATTATCCACCAAATATTCCTAATACAATACACTACACAACTAAAGATCCTATAGGTGTTGTCTGTGCAATAATTCCTTGGAACGCTCCATTATTTCTAACTGTTGCAAAAATTGCACCTGCAATAGTTGCAGGTAATACTATCGTTTTAAAAACAGCTGAACAAGCTCCATTTTGTGCATTACTAGTTTGTGAAATTCTTCAACAAGAATTACCTCCTGGAGTTTTAAATGTAATATCAGGTTATGGCGAAGAATGCGGTGAACCTTTAATTACTCATGAAAAAATTAGAAAAGTAACATTTACAGGTTCTTTTTCTGTAGGAAAAATTATAGCTTCAAAAGCTGCACCTAAATTATGTCCGGTTACTTTAGAATTAGGTGGAAAAAATCCAAATATTATTATGAGTGATGCAGATTTAGAGATTGCAATTCCAGGAGTAATAGATGGGATGAGATACACGAGGCAGGGACAAGCATGCACAGCTGGTTCTAGAGTTTACATACATGAAAAAATTTATGACAAAGTTTTGGATGGAGCAGTTAAAAAATTAAGTAAACTAAAAATGGGAAATGCACTGGATGAAAATTCAGATATTGGTGCAATTATCTCAGAAGAACAGCTTAAACGAACACTTTATTATATGGATATTGCAAAAAAAAATCCTTCAACAAAGATTTTACATGGTGGAAATCAATCAAAAGGAGGAGAGTATAAAGATGGCTTTTATTATGAACCAACCTTACTTTCAGGATTACCAGTTAGCTCTCCAGTTTGCCAAGAAGAAGTTTTTGGCCCTGTTGCTTGTGCCATTCCATTTAAAAGTTTTGATGAAGTTATGAAAAGTGCGAATGACACACAATTTGGTTTATCAGCAGTTTTATGGACTAAAGATTTATCAAGAGCTTTACAGTTTGTTGATGAAATAGAAGCAGGATTTGTCCAAGTTAATCAATGTGTTGCTCCTAGAGCAAATGTTTCTTATGGAGGAATTAAAATGAGTGGTCTGGGAAAAGAGTATGCTTTTGACAGTATGATGAATCATTTTACACAAAGTAAAACAGTATTAATTAATAGAGGGAAATCGAATATAGATGTCTAATCATATTGCTTTTATTGGAGTTGGTAACATGGGAAATCCGATGGCTAACCAATTAGTTAAAGCTGGTCAAAATGTAAAAGTTTTTGATGTTTCTTCAGATGTAATTGAAATTGCAAAACAGTCAGGTTTAAATGTTATCAATTCGATGGAAGAATTACTTGAAGGGGCAACTACAGTGATTTCTATGTTGCCAGAAGGCAAACATGTTCGTTCACTTTATTTGGGAGATAATGGAATATTAAAAAGCATCCCAAAAGATTGTTTGATAATTGATTGTTCAACTATTGATATTGAAACATCTTTAGCTCTAGGTAATGAAGCAAAAAAAATTGGAATTAACATGATTGATGCTCCTGTTACAGGCGGAGTGATGGGTGCAAGAGCTGGAAAATTAAATTTTTTAGTTGGTGGAAGTGATGAAGCGGTAGCTTTAGCTAAGCCGTTGTTTGATATAATGGGACAAAAAATTCTACATGCTGGTGCTCAAGGGAGTGGAGTAGGTGTTAAAATTTGTAACAATATGTCTTTGGGAATTTCAATGATAGCATCTGCTGAAGCTTTAATGTTAGCTAAAAGATTAAAAATGGATGTTAAAAAAGTTCACTCTATTATTAAGGAGGCTTCAGGAAATAATTGGGCTATGACTAATTATACACCATTACCGAATCTTACTGAAGGTGTTCCATCAAACAATAAATATCGACCAGGTTTTACAGCTGCTATGATGAAAAAAGATTTAAATTTAGCAAGAGATGCTGCAAAATCTGTCGATGCATCTACTCCGCTTGGTAAAGCTGCTTTAGATATTTTTTCTAAGTTTTGTGAAGATGGTGACAGTGAGACAGATTATTCGGGTATTTCAAAGATGATTGGTGGTGATGCTTGGGATTATCCATTTGATCCAAAAGGCAAAGATTAAAATAAATCTAAACAAGATAGTATTAAAACAATACTACAATTAGTAAATACATCCAAAGTTGTAAAAAATAAAAAAATTAGAATAAAAAGTTTTACATTTGAGTAAAATTAAGGTTTATTTCATTTCTTATTAAGACTTAATAAATAAAAACGAGAGGGAAATATAATGAAAAAAATCACTTCAATGATTTTAGCTTTAGTATTTGCAGTATCACTAATTGGATCTGCTTCTGCTAAAACATTAAAAATCCAACTTACTTTTCCAAAAACTTCTTACGATGGACAAATTGTTAAGATGTGGACTGATAGAGTAACAAAATTAACTCGAGGTGAGTTAAAATTTGAACTTTTATCTAAAGGTGAAGTTGTTGGTATGAAAGAAACTTTAGAAGCTGTTGACAAAGGTCTTGTTGATGGTGGTGCTGCTTGGACTCACTATTGGTCTAACTATCACCCAGCTGCAATGTTATTTGGTTCGCCAGTTGCAGGTGGTGGTATTGGTTTAAGTACTAAATCATGGTTAGCTTGGTATTTTGATAACGGTGGTAAAGCTCTTTACGACAGAATGTGGGACGAAATGGGTATGAATGTTAAAGGTTTCGTTATGGCATCATCTGGTCCAGAAGCTTTAGGTTGGTTTAAAGAGCCGATCAACAGTATGGCTGATTTCAGAAAATACAGATTCAGAACTCCTCCGGGAATTCCTGGACAAACTTACAAAGACATTGGTGTTGCATCAGTTTCTATGTCAGGTGGTGATATATTGCCAGCACTTGAAAAAGGAACAATCGATGCTGCAGAATGGTGTTGTCCAAAGCCTGATTCTGTTTTCGGTTTTCAGAAAGTTCTTAAAAACTACTACTTACAAGGTTTACACCAAAACGTTGTAAATGGTGATATCTACATAAACGGTGACGTTTATAATTCTCTAACTGATCATCAAAAATATGCTATGGAAGTTGCTTCTGAAGCTATGATTACTAGAAATATCACTAACAGAGCAGTTGAAAATGGAAAAGCACTAATTGATTTAACTCAAAATCATGGTGTAATTCTTCATGATACTCCAGCTGATTACTTCA
>QCHA01000019.1 GCA_003279685.1 Pelagibacteraceae bacterium AG-390-L03
AATATTCAAAAATATATAATTATAAATATGCAATATTAAGGTATTTTAACGTTGCTGGTGCAAGTTCATCTAGAAAAATAGGGCAAATTGAAAAATCACACGGTCAATTGATTAAGAATATAGCAATTCAATACTTAAAAAAAAAATCAACAATAAATATTTATGGAAACGATTATAAAACTAAAGATGGTACATGCATAAGAGATTACATACATGTTTCAGATCTGGCAGATATACATATAAAATCAATCAAATATTTAACAAAAAATAAAAAATCAATTTTACTAAATTGTGGTTATGGAAAAGGATACTCTGTTCAACAAGTAGTAGATATTTTTAAGAAAATAAAAAAAGATGTTAAAGTTCAATATCAAAAAAGAAGACCTGGTGACATTGCACAAGTATATGCAAATACTAAAAAATTTAAAAAGACACTAAAATGGAGACCAAGATATAATGATATAAAATTAATTATTCAAAGTTCAATAATCTGGGAAAAGAAATTAAAAATTAAACTACAGAAATAGGATCGACATATTCATGACCAAATGCATCAGCAACAGCTTTATAAGTAACATCACCTTTGTGAACATTTAAACCAGCTAAAAAGTTTTTATCTTCACCTAAAGCTTTTTGATAACCTTTATTTGTAAGTTTAACTAAGAAAGGTAAAGTTGCATTATTAAGTGCTAAGGTTGAAGTTCTTGGAACTCCACCTGGCATGTTTGCAACACAATAATGAACTACCTCATCAACAATATAAGTTGGATCTCCATGTGTTGTTGGTTTACTTGTCTCTACACATCCACCTTGATCAATTGCTACATCAACAATAACAGATCCTCTTTTCATTAATTTAACCATATCTTTAGTAACTAATTTTGGAGCTTCTGCTCCAGGAATTAAAACTCCTCCAATTAAAAGATCAGCTTCTGAAACTAATTTATTTAAATCAATTTTATCACTTTGTTCGGGAATTATTTTGTTACCAAACATTTCTACAAGTTGTTTTAATCTTGCTTCTGATTTATCAACAATGTGAACTTTAGCTTGCATACCAGTTGCAATGACAGCTGCATTTTCTCCAACAACTCCACCACCTAAAATTACAACCTTACCACCTGTTACTCCTGGTGCTCCACCCAACAAAAGTCCTCTTCCTTTTTGATTTTTCTCCAAACAATGTGCTCCTGCTTGAACAGACATTCTTCCTGCAACTGCACTCATTGGTGCTAGCAAAGGTAATCTTCCATTATCATCCGTTACAGTTTCATAGGCTATATTAATACTTTTAGATTTAATAAGCCCTTCAGTTAATTCTTTTGCAGCAGCAAGATGAAGATAGGTATAAATGATTTGATTTTCTCTAATCATATCTACTTCAATTTTTTGAGGTTCTTTAACTTTAACAATTATTTCTGCATCATTAAAAATATCAGCAGCGGTACTTGCAATTTTAGCACCTGCATTTTTGTACTGTTCATTTTCAAAGCCTGCTTCAAAACCACCATTGTTTTCAACAATTACTTCATGGCCTTCGGAAACCAAGGTTTTAACACTCTCTGGAGTAAGACCTATTCTATTTTCTTGTGGTTTTATTTCGCTAGGTACGCCTATCTTCATTACAGTTATCTTTGTTGTTATATATAAAAAAACTTATTAGTTTTTTTGGTTCTTTTGATAGTTAGTGATACCGATTCTTAGTTTATCAATAATTTCATCAATATGTTTTTCTTCACAAATAAATTGTGGGGCTATAATTAAACAGTCACCAGTAGCTTTAAAGTTTACCCCAGCTTCATAACAAGCTTTAAAACATTCGTAACCTGCTTTACCTGGCTTAGTATTTAGTTTCATATCAATACCACCCATCATTCCATAACCTCTTATGTTATCTACAGACTCTAAATCTTGTAGAGAGAACAAACCTTTTTGAAAATAAGGTGCTAGGTTTTTAGCTCTATTAAAAATATCATCTTTTTCAAAAATATCTTGAACAGCTAAAGCAGCTGCTACTGCAACAGGAATACCTGAATATGTATATCCGTGAAATAATTCAACAGAACCTGTTGGTGAAGCATCCATTACTGCATCATAAATACTATCATTACATGCAACAACACCCATCGGCACAACTCCATTTGTTGTAGCTTTTGCCATTGTCATAATATCAGGTGTTACACCAAACTCATGTGAACCAAATTTAGATCCTGTTCTACCCCAGCCGGTAATTACTTCATCAAAAATTAAAAGTATTCCATGT